>VISH01000002.1:2155000-3355000 GCA_007827375.1 Alteromonadaceae bacterium 2753L.S.0a.02 | reverse complement strand
AATTCTTAAGTATTAAACCGTCTGAAAATATCCCAAAATTTTCTTGCCTTTGGTGACCCCAAGCTGAGACAGTATGCATTACAATACTGAAAGTTGAGCAGTGGATGCTAGTGAGGAAACTCGGGCGGAGTACCGATCAAGAGCCAGCTCATGTGTTCTAGTGCAGTACAATTGGTTTATTGGTGATTAAATTGCTGCGAGAGTGACAGCCGCGAAGCTTACCGAATGGCGTGAACGGGCTCTAAAATAATAATAGCTATCAACGAAACGTTGAAAGTACAAAGTATGGGGCTTCCTACGTGGATATTGTTCTCTTTAATACACACGATGTTGTGCTACTTCTAACCGTGTATCAATGTTTGCTGCTGGTTGCCGTGCTATTGTTGCGCGGGCGCAAACACCGCTTGTCTAATATTTTACTGGTGGGCTTTTTAGTATCGATGGCAATCGTGCCATTGGATAATCTCATCAGTTTTGGTGCCGCTTTTCGGGGCTGGGCAATAGAAAATTTACCCAACTGGTTTTATGTTTTTGAAACAGGCTATTGGCTCCAGGGGCCATTCCTATTGTTATTTTTACGCGCTAAATTTTATAAAAAATACCGATTACGTGCCGTCGATTTCTTTTATTTTGCGCCTTTTCTACTGTTTTTATTGCATCAAGTACTTGCATATCACATTTTACCCACCGATGTTAAAGCAGATATTCAACGGGGTCTGGGGGCTTATTCAGCGTCGTTTACTATTTATTTCGTTACGTTTGCGAGAGAGGTATTGCGGCTGTATTTTGGGGTGCTCTGTGCACTTGAGTTGCGCTTTTATCTTCAAAGCCTCGATAAAAAAATGCTCCAAAGTCACGGCTACTTGGTGCGATCTCTGAAATTTGGTATCTATGGATTTGTCGCTTTTTGGGGTTGGTCGTGTTTAATTGCGTTGATGCTGGTGATTAATCGCGAATTCGCCACAAGACTTCCCGTAGATGAGATGGGGTTAATTTCAAATTATGGTACCTGTATTCTCCTGGGGGGGATATTGGTGGTGTTAGGGCGTCGCACCTATGCAGACAACGCCTGGCCCAAGCTGGAGCTAAGGGCGGCAATCACTCAGTCTGTACCACCTGTAGCGGGTTCGCAAAAATCTCAAAATACCGGTCCGTCTGTAAACCCTGAATATATTCGGCGTTTGGACGAATTGATGAGAGACAAGAAAATTTATTTGGATTCTGCAATAACCCTAGAAAGTTTAGCAACTCAGCTTTCGGTTTCTCCCAGAACGCTTTCTACCATTTTAAATAAACATTATGGCTGTAATTTCTTTGAATTTATTAACACATTTCGAATTGAGGATGCCAAGAAGCTCTTGGTAAGTGAACAACGTCAGGATGCTACCATGCTCGATATTATGTATGAGGTTGGCTTCAATAGTAAGGCCACCTTTAATAATTTTTTCAAGAAAATGGAAGGTATGACACCTCGGGAATATAAAAAAATAAATTTTAAACCGCTTGGTGTAAGAAGCTGATGTTCAGAATTCAACATCAAATGCCCGTTCTCGACTTATTATTGGTATTGAGTATAGAAAAGATAGAAGTTTTGTAGAGTAGCGAAACCGGCTGATTGCGAGGTTGTAGTCACTTGGTTTCGGATTATTTATTTTTTCTAAATGATTTGATTCAGTCAGCAAGTGCGTCCGTATCCAAGTTGACATTCTACTGACTTTTGCCCCTCAAAGTGCTTCGAAAAAGATACTGGCCGTTTAATTTCATTAATTAACGGTTACTTTTCGATGTTCTGGCTTAGCTCTCGAAAGGGCTAACCCAATTTCTATAGCTAATTTACTTTCTCTTGTTTGTTCCACACAAAAAAACCGCAGCCATTTCTGGCTGCGGTTGATTGCTTACTTTCTGGGATTACTTACAGTGGAGGGTAAGCGTTGTTGACCAGAGTCTGGAAGGCTTCAGGGAACCAACGACCTGCGTGAGGTGCATTGTCCATAGCGCCAGTCAAGATACTGGGATCGTCTGCATAACGGTTCTGAGCATTCGGGTCACACATCGGATCGTGTTGCTTGTTGGGATCGTTAGGATCGATCGGGAAGTTCGGATCGCTAATACCATCCGATTCACCTTGGGGCTTGATCCAAACATACGCATCTACACCAGTGTGTGGAGCTGCTGTAGGACGGTAGCCCACACCACCAGGCTGGTTACACCAGTTTCCGCGATGTTGACGACGGTCGATCTTAGACTGATTAACAAAGGTATTTAAGTCGGTGCTGCTGGACGCACCTGATGGACGACCTGGACCACCCCAACCATTACGGCCGGTATCGATCAGCATACCGAGGGATGAAGGTGCGCCGCGGTTAATCATGGCTTGACGCCAATCCTGTACGAAAGTGAGTTCTTCGATATAACCGTTCCACTCATAGAAATCAGCGGACTTCAGCTGTTGACCACCAACCTGTGAGTTAGGATCTGGCAGGTAAGGTTCTTCAACAGGCGTGTAGTTGGCAGAGTTACTGGCGAAACCAGAGATAGAATCCCAGCCACGGTCAGTACCCGCTACCACGTCACCAATCAGCGTTACGGCTTGACTGAAGTTATCACTCCAACCGAGCCAGCCAGAGTGTGCAATATCCAGATATGGATATACGTTAGGCAAGCTGCTCAATTGGTTGAGTGCATAAGTAATACCGTCGCGGTATCCACCAGGGCCAGCAGCTTCAGCACAATCAGCCAAATCGCTGTTGGTTACTAGGTTAGGCAATGAATCCACTTCAACGATGGTTACGATGCGAAGACCGCTGTACTTAGGATCGCTGATGACTTCCATAATGCCGGCTGTGTATTCGTCGACATAACGCTGATAGCCATTTTCAGAGATACGCAGTTCACCGTTAGATGCCAAAGCGGCACAGTCGCGGTTTGGCAGGTCGTAGAACACGAACATGAACAGGTTGGCACCTTGATCCAGAGCGGCATCTAGGTGATCACGAAGGCCCATGCCGTCGCCATCTTCAGGTCCGGCGATTGCGCCAATGCGGTCCATCCACACAGCTGTGTTGTAGTTGGCAATTGCGGAACCACCAGGTTCGCCAGCGGCTTTTCCTGACCAAACGGGGTCTACATACCAAGTTGCTCCCACGAAGGGGTTATCCAGGTGCGTGATCACACCGCTTGATGAAGAGCTGGAAGAGCTGCTAGAACTGGAAGAGCTGCTGGAGCTGGAAGTGGTAGAACCAGTCGAAGATGAAGAGCTGCTGGAAGAACTAGAGCTCGAACTACTGCTGGTTGTGCTACCGCTTGAAGAGCTGGAGCTGGAGCTGGAGCTGGAAGAACTGCTTGAACTTGAGCTGCTTGATGAGCTGGTTGTGCTACCGGAGCCTGAGCATGAACCTAAGCTAGTCCATGAAGCATCACTTCCGGGAGTTGTATTGGTGTACCAATTCGCTGTGTACAGGGTGTTTTGGTAGACCATTTGGTCGCCAGCGTTGGCATGGTTGTAAGCACCGCCAGACCAATCGCGTGCAGTCCAGTTGGGGTAGACGTTAATACCAGCGCATGAGCCAGTGCCTGACCCCGAGCTAGAAGAACTTGAGCTGCTGCTGGAGCTAGAGTTACTGCTTGAAGACGATGAACTGGAACTGCTTGTTGAAGAGGTGCTTGAGCTGCTGCTGGAAGATGAGGAGCTTGAACTGCTGCTGGTTGTGCTACCGCCTTCAATATTCTGGCAGGAATTGGCGCCGATACAGGTTTCATTGTTCTCGTTGTGCCAACCGCTGTCGAATGTTTCACAGATGTTGACGCGCCAGCCGTACCAGTTACACACTGCAGCGTTAGCTGTGGGCGCCACCAGAACCGTCGATGCGACAGCTAAAAACAGAGCCTTGAGCTTTCTGGTTGTCATAGGGATGTATCTCCAAAATAAATTTTATTGTTTAACCCCAAAGGGTGAGTCGGGAGTCCATATCCGGTGCAAACTGTAAAGTGGTCGGCAGACAATTCGACAGGTTGTGTAAATTTCCAAAGCCGCACTCAGTTCGCCGTGTTTGCGACGATTATCACAGGGGGTTGTGTTAGAGGTGTCTCCCACTTTGCGCCTGCGAAATTCGTTCAGGGTGATGGTTACTGCGGTCTCGATGCCACATCGAGAATTCGTGTGAGGGGTTTGATTCAATACTTTAGTGTGTTCATCTGGGAAACCAGATGATCTGGTTTCGCCAGAGAAGCGTTTGCACTAAAGATACATCTGGAACCAAACCAAATCTGCAGAAAATTTGCAGCTGCAGAAAATCTTGGTCAATGCCGAACACAGCAAGTTACCTGTGGCCTGCATTGCTGGCTTGAGCATGGCGTGTTGAGGCTTGATGAAAAATCGTTAGCCGCCAGATGCCAATCTCATACTGGCAAAAACTTTTGCTTATCGGTTACGCAGTCTCTGTTGTCAGACAGATTTTGTATCCAAGGGCGGAATTGGCGGGCAGTAGGTATGCATTGCAGAAATACTGTTGTGCTGAATCCGTTTAAAGTTTTTATCGGATTTCAGACAGTGCCAACCCTTTTGATAGTAGTGAATTATTTTTATTATACACCACCCGATCAAGCAATTATTATTGCTTCAATAATATCTTTTGCTGCAACCGTATTTTGAAGTGATTCGCATTTTTCTGCCAGCCATAAATTCACAGTTTCTGCGGTATGAGCGCACAGTTTTAGTCGATTTTCTTATTTTTAAATATTTTTTTATCTCAAATACCAGAAGCGTCGCAAAATGGAATCTCAGCTCATATTTTGATTGCAACAGTTAATAGGTTAAGCTGAATAAAACCCATCCTTTGGTATTAATTTAAAACATGTCCAGTTTTGTTATAACGAGTATTGTTATAAATCAATGACGCACTGGGCTTTAATTTAATCTGCCGCCAAACATTGTGTTAATGCGTTTACCTAAACACGTGCCGTTTATTCAGCTTTATCAAGTTGCCATGTGAGATCGGATACCGGCGCTACCATGTCGTACAGTTGATGATTTTCGCTGCCGTCTTTTTTCATGGTGTACAACTGATATGTTCGCGACCCCAGTTTTTCAGAGTAGAGGTAGGCAATGTATTGCTCATCGGGGGAATATACCGGGTTTTTATACATATGATTCCCTGATGTAAGCTGAGCATTTTCAGTTGCAAGAGAATACTCAAAAATCTGCATACTTCCGTCGTAGACTTTACTTTGTGTTTGTTCATCAAAATAGAAGTGATAGTCCACTAAACCCGAATAAAGTAATTTGTCACTTGTCTTATTCCAGTCAACGTGGTCTTGCACTTGTAACTTGGGCGGCGATATTAAAGTGTCTTTACCCGTTTCGATATCGTACAGACGTAGTTGGCGCACGCCTCTGAAGACGGGGTGGCGAACGTACGCAACTATTTTTTCGTCTGGTGACCAGCGGATATAGGCGACCATTTTCATATATTCGTCGGTGTCGTTCGGCCTGAAATTGGGTTGATCAATCGGTGGTTTCAGGGGTAACGAGAATAATTGCTGATGTTTGCCACTTTCAATCTCAATAATTTCCACAATCGATTGTTCGTCATTGCTGTGGGCAACCAGCATTCGGCGACCATCACCAGACCAGGCGTATGCATCGATTTGATGATTTTCCAGCAAGACTTTTGGTTGCGAGCCAGACAATACCATAAGCTGAAGCTGCTCATGCTTGTCGAGTTTTTGAATGAAAGCAACCGCATCAGCATTTGGGCTGAGTTTTGGTGTAACGTCTGTGGGATCGTCTTGTATCAAGCGCTCAGGTTCACTGGCTGATTTTTTCAACAGAAAGATATCAAAGCTGTCAGAGCGTTTAGTCAAATCTATTTTAGCGTCTTCTTTTCGGTTAGACGCAAATACCATCGTGCCATTTTTGGCAACATCCACTTCCAAGTCGCGCCAACGATCGTCATCGGTGTGCTTGGTGAGCACGCCAAGTTGATCGATAGAATAAATATTTACCGAAGGGCCAATCGTTTTTACAGAAAAGTAAATGCGCGATGGCGGAGTTTTTACGGTGCAAGATGCAGCCATACAAAAGCAGCTGATTAGCACCATAGTTGAGATAAAACGGTTTTTTTTCTGAGAAATTATGCTGAGTACTTTTGCAATGTTCATTTTTTCAATTCTTTATTGTTTTTTTGGTTTGAGCATTGGGCCGAGGCCAAAGAGGCGCAAATCATACCGTTTCTTTTGTTATTAATCATCTGCGCATGTCCAAATATAAAAAACCGCGATCATTTCTGATCGCGGTTTTTGTTAGGACAAACTAAAGTTCTAACACTTACAAAGGTGGGTACGCGTTGTTAAGCAGAGTCTGGAAGGCCTCAGGGAACCAACGACCCGCATGCGGTGCGTTGTCCATTGCGCCAGTACCGTATGCGCTGTTTGACGAATTAGACGCGTTCGGATCACACATCGGATCATGCTGCTTGTTGGGATCGTTAGGATCGATCGGGAAGTTCGGATCGCTGATACCATCCGATTCACCTTGCGGCTTGATCCAGACGAATGCATCAACACCGGCATGTGGTGCAGCCGTTGGGCGGTAGCCAACACCACCAGGCTGGTTACACCAGTTACCACGGTGTTCGCGACGGTCGATCTTGGATTCTTCCACATAGGTGTTCAAATTACTGCTGCTGGAAGCGGCAGTTGGACGTCCCGGACCACCCCAGCCGTTTCGGGCTGTATCGATCAACATACCGATAGTGGAAGGAGCGCCTCGGCTAATCATGGCCTGACGCCAATCTTGCACGTAACTCAGTTCTTCCAGGTAGCTATTCCACTCGTAGAAATCCGAAGATCGTATGGGCTGGCCGCCGACCTGCGCATTTGGATCTGGCATGTAGGGTTCTTCTACCGGAGTGTAGTTCGCAGAGTTACTGGCGAAACCGGCGATACTTCCCCAACCGCGATCGGTACTCTCAATAACATCGCCAATCAGGGCAACGCCTTGGCTGAAGTTATCGCTCCATCCCAACCAACCTGAGTGTGCGATATCGAGATAGGGATACACGTTAGGCAGGCTGCTCAGTTGGTTGAGCGCGTATCGGATACCATCTCGGTAACCGCCAGGGCCGTCGGCTTCCGCACAGTCTGGCTCGTTGAGGTTGGTTACCAAGTTGGGCAGTGAGTCCACCTCAACAACGGCAACGATGCGAAGCACACTGTATTTAGGATCGCTGATAACTTCCATAATGCCGGCGGTGTACTCGTCAACATAGCGTTGGTAGCCGTTTTCGGAAATACGCAGTTCACCGTTGGAAGCTAGAGCCGCACAGTCGCGGTTTGGCAGATCGTAGAACACGAACATGAACAGGTTAGCGCCCTGGTCCAGTGCTGCATCCAGGTGATCGCGCAAGCCCATACCGTCGCCATCTTCTGGGCCGGCAATCGCACCGATTCGGTCCATCCACACAGCTGTGTTGTAGTTGGCAATCGCGGAACCGCCAGGCTCACCAGCTGCTTTGGCAGACCAAACGGGATCGACGTACCAAGTGGCGCCAGCAAATGGGTTATCCAGGTTAGCTGCGCTGCCGCTGCTTCCAGTGGTGGAAGAGCTGCTTGAGCTTGAAGAGCTGCTGGAAGACGATGAGCTGGTGGAGCCGCCGGTAGAGGAGCTGCTGGAACTGGACGAGCTACTGCTGGAGGAGCTGCTTGATGAGGAGGTAGAGCTGGTAGTGCTGCTGCCACCGGAACAAGAGCCAAGATTGGTCCAGGAAGAGTCTCCGCCAGGAATTGTAGTGGTGTACCAATTCGCCTGATAAAGGGTGTTTTGGTAAACCATTTTATCGCCTGGGTTGGCGTGGTTGTACGGGCCACCAGACCAGTCGCGCGAGGTCCAATTGGGGTACTCGTTTACGCCTGTACAGCTGCTTACTGGGCCAGAGCTGCTGGAGCTAGAGCTTGATGAAGAACTGCTCGAAGAGCTAGAGCTGCTGGATGAGTTTGAGCTGCTGCTGGAAGAACTGCTTGAACTTGAGCTGCTTGTTGAATTCGAGCTGCTGCTTGATGAAGAGCTAGAGCTGCTGCTTGAGGAACTGGAGCTGCTGGTGGAACTTGTGGAACTAGATGTTCCGCAAGAGCCTACGTTGGTCCAGGAAGCATCGCTACCAGGTACAGTTGTGGTGTACCAGTTGGCTTGGTAGATGGTTCCCTGATAAACCAATTTATCGCCAGGGTTGGCGTGGTTGTAGGGGCCACCGGACCAATCACGCGCAGTCCAGTTGGGGTATTCATTCAAACCATTACAGCTGCCAGTGCTTGAACCAGAGCTGCTGCTCGAAGAAGAACTGCTGGAGCTCGAAGAGCTAGAGCTGCTGGAGGAGTTCGAACTGCTGGAAGAGCTGCTGGACGAACTTGAGCTGCTTGAGCTGGACGTCGAGCTGGTTGAACTTCCGGTATCGATAGTGGTTCCCCAATTGGAAACAATATCTTTCACCAGTGTGCCCGCAGCAGTGAGGTCTGAAGAGTTCCAGCCGCTGATGGGTGTCCCAGGCTTGACGATAGAAGAACCTTCTTCCTTGTCGCTAACGGCCCAGTTCAGATGTGAAATATTATTCTGCTTGAGGAAATTCATCCACGATTGTGTTTCGCTCACGTTAGGAGCGCCATCACCATCGGCGTTCACCGAGCCCCACTCTGTTACAAACAGTGCGATGCCGGCGTTCATGGCGTTACGAGCTTTGTCGCGTAACCACTGACCGTGAGTACCTGCGTAGAAGTGCAGGGTGTAGGCAATATTGCTATAGCCGGTGATGGGGTTGTTGGCTGCTGCGTCAACGTCTTGTGACCAGCTTGGAGTGCCGACGACAATCAGGTTGTCGGGGTCAATTGCGCGAATCGCGCTGATAACTGACTCGGCGTAAGGTTTAACAACGTTGTCCCAACTGATTTGCAAAGGTTCGTTGTAGGGTTCATAAATTACGTTATTGTAACCGCCGTACAGGGTTGCCATTTCTTCAAAAAACTCAATGGCTTCTGCCTGGTAGTCTTCCGCATGGTGTGTATGGAAGTCGATGATAACGTACATGTCTTCGGCGATTGCCGCGTCAACAATAGCTTTAACGCGCTCCACGTTTCCTTCCGGATCGGCATCTTCGTGGGACGGGATATAACTTCCGTCTGCGTCAACGCCCATGGCGGCACGTACTACTGTTGCATTCCAATCATTTTTGAGCCAGCGAACAGTTTCTGCATTGTAGAAACGTTCTTGCCCCCAGCCGGTGTTGCTCCAGAAGAAGCTGTTACCGGCAAAGCTTTTCGCCTGGCCTCCACTTAGTACCTGGTTCCCGCTTACCGTTAGCGGCGGCACATCCGCCATGGCAGCGGAGGTCGTAAATACCGCAGCGGCAGCAACGGCAAGTAGACCTTTCACTTGGTTTTTTAGCATAGTGAGATTCCCATGACTTATTAAAGTTATATTTTTGGGTTGTTAAGTAGATTTTTATTGGTCAATAAAAAACGCTTTTCTACCACAAAGCGCCGCTCATTCTAGGAGATGTAAATTTTGAATGAAAGTATTGATTTTTAAGGAATTTTGCGCGGTTTTACCTAAGTAGGAAGCAGTTAACGAAAATGTGTTTTTTGGAGTTTCGTGCTAGAGACATATTTGTAAAACTACGCTCTTTCATGCATTGCAAATGTTTGTACTTTGATTGAGGCGGTGCTGAGAACGAAAAAATTGAATGCACCATGATTTGTTTTGCTAACAAAGTATGAATTGTTTGGCTAAATGAGCACTTTGTAATCGCGAAAAAGTGTGGGCGTGGTACTTTCGTTTAATCGTTTTTGGTGGTGTCAAAAATTAATAAAAAATCATCAGATGAAAATAAGAAAAAAACAAATAAAATTAATACTCTGCATGTAATTTAACTTTAATTGCGAGAATTAATACGACTTTTTATTGTGGGAGATTAAAAAACGAGCAAACCAGGCTTTTTTTAGGAGGAAGATGGTCTAAGAAATTTTTTCTTTTGAGAACTTAATCCAAAACTTTCACAAGCCCGAAGCGCCAATAGGCAGTTTATCTGGGAGCTTTTGGACCGTTATAAATGCTTTGCAGAAATTAATGAACGCTCCCAGTACTGATTGTGGGAGCGTTCAAATTGGTTACTGAATGATTTCGTTGCAGGTGTTTCGTCCTACGCAGGTTTGTGAATTTTCGTTGCTCCAACCGCTATCAGTAAACTCGCAGATTGCAACCTGCCAGCCGTACCAGTTGCAGAGGCTGCCCCCAGATCCTGATGAGCTACTGCTCGAACTGGAAGAGCTGCTGCTTGATGAGCTTGACGAGTTGCTGCTTGAACTGGAAGAGTTGCTGCTGGAAGTACTACTTGTAGACGATGAACTGCTCGACGACGAACTCGAGTTTGATGAGCTGCTACTTGAAGAACTACTACTTGAGGAGCTACTGCTCGACGAGCTACCAGCGCCACATTGTTCGACATACACCCACGAGGCATCGCTTCCAGGTAAGGAGTTGGTGTACCAATTAGCTTGGTAAATAGCATCCTGATAGACCATTTGGTCGCCGGCTTCCGCGTGATTGAATGGCCCGCCAGACCAATCTCGCGCAGTCCAGTTGGGATATTCAGCCAGGTTGCCACAGTTGCTACTGGAGCCTGAGCTGCTGCTTGAACTGCTACTCGATGAACTGCTGCTTGATGAACTACTTGTGGAACTGTTTGATGAAGAGGAACTGGAACTGCTTGACGAACTGCTCGAGGTCGTGGAACTGGAAGAACTGCTGCTGGAAGAAGAGCTTGAGCTTGAGGAACTGCCGCTTGAACCAGATCCATCAAATTCCGAATCCACACAAATCAAATCATTCAACTTGTAATAAGCGGGTTGTGCCGCCAGTCCGCCCAATTTGCCAATTTGGTACTCCAGGGTCACGGTTCTGCCGGGTGTTAGGGTGCCGTTAAAGTGCGTTGCATCTACGTGTGCCGTAATAGTATTACCGGTTTGGCTGTAGTTGGTTGCGTTGTAACCACTGGTTAGTGTTTCGCTGGGGGCAACTGGCCAGCTGAGGTCGTAACCTGCAATCGTGTTGTCACTGTTGTTGGTTACGTTGAGCTGCAAGTGGGAGCCTTTGTCCCATTCCTCGTAACGCACAAATTCAACATCGCAATAGGGAGTTCCAGGTTGCCCGCTGGCACTGGCGACTATCATGGTAGCTTCGGCTGTGTTCGAAACCAGACTGTCGTCGTCTGCCAAGGTGTATTCGAAGGTATCCAGACCCGTAAAGCCGCTGCCTGGGGAATAGGTGAGTTCAACGCCTGAGCCGCTGAGGGTACCGTTGCTGGGGCTGGTTACGATAGTGCTGTTTTCAAGACTGCCATCTAGATCGCTGCCCTGTAAGGCGAATGTGGTAGACGTGCCCGCGAGTGTAGTGTGGTTAAAGGAAACCGCCTTCGGTGGGTAGGCGACAACGCCATTGGTAAATACAGATGCCGATTGTGCGGTATTGCGAATGCCGTATTCGCTGTTGATGAGAAAGTCACCCCACTCACTTAAATTGTTAACATCGTAATTAAGGGTAATATCGAGCGACTCAACACCACCGCTATTCCCAGACCACGACCACCCGAGATAACCGAGGTTATATTGGTCGCATAGCTCCAGAATAGAGGCTTCGTCCACATCTTCTCCAGCATGATCGGCACCGAACTCACCCACAATTAGTGGTAGCTGATGATCGTACACAAAGCTGCGTAAATAACTGTCGATGGCTTGGCGGTTGTTGAAAATCTGGTACATATGAATGCTGAACAAGACATTTTTCAGCGGGTCGTGGTTGAAGATTTGCGGAGCGTTGTCACGCATTACAAATTCCCAATCTTGCCCCCAATTAGCCGCATCAACGACCAATGTGTGCTGAAGACCTGCGGCGCGCAAACGGGTGATCGCGTTTTTGTGAGCATCTATCCAATCGTCAGCGCTGGCTGTATTACCAAAGGGTTCGTTGGCGATATTGATTAGAACATAATCTTCTTCGCCAATAAGCGCATCTTTAATTTCAATCCAGTAGTCCACTGCAGTGGACATAGGTGCCGCACCGGCTTTTTCCGGGTAACCCGTGGAGTCGTGAATCTCCAGAACAGATATCATGTTAAGTTCTTTCATTTGCGCAATGATATTGGCAACAGCGGCTTGAGAATCTTTACCCCAGCCTTCTTGGTGAGCGCCGTTACTTAATACAATGCGCACCGCGTTGGCGCCAACGCTCTCGATATCAATTAAGGCCTGGGGCGTTCGGGTTTCATACCAAGTGTGTGCATGGTTTACACCACGCATTAAAAAAGGCTTGTCGAAACTATCGTAGAGCAGTCCGTTTTTTATATAAAAGCCGGCTAGTGCCGACTGAGATATGCCTAGCGTTGCCACCATGGTGCAAAACGCCAGCGGTTTGAGAGATTGTTGCCATCTAAACATATTCGGGCCTCGTTATTATTAATTTGCAAAAGGATATGGATGTAAACGGTTACATTTTTAACTGAAAAAACTTTAATTACATGACCTATTAATTGTGGAAAAGCCTCCCCTGAATTGGGGGAGGCTGGCTGAGCGGTGAGTTAAAACTTCGTTACGCGATGTTTAGTTAACGATATTCTGACAGGTGCTTCTGCCAATACAGGTGGTGTTATTTTCGTTACTCCAGCCTGAGTCGGTGTTTTCACAAATTGCAACTTGCCAACCGTACCAGTTGCACATGCTACCGCTGCCGCCAGAGGAAGAACTGCTGGAAGAGCTGGAGCTGCTTGATGAACTGCTCGAACTGGATGAGCTTGTTGACGTGGTACTGGTGCTTGAACTGCTGCTCGATGAGCTGCTTGATGAAGAATTACTCGACGAAGAGCTGCTCGAAGAGGATGAGCTACTGGATGAGGATGAGATAACGCCACAAGGCACAGCGGCTGAGCCCAGGTTGGTCCACGAGGCATCACTGCCCGGCACAGAGTTGGTGTACCAGTTTGCCTGATAAAGCGTGGTTTGATAGATCATCTGGTCACCGGCATTTGCGTGGTTGTATTCACCGCCTTCCCAGTCTTTGGCTGTCCAGTTCGGGTACACATTAACACTGTCGCTGGTGCAGGTTGAGCCGGATGAGCTGGAACTGCTGCTCGATGAACTGGAAGAACTGGTGGAACCTGTACTGCTGGATGAGCTACTGGAACTCGTGCTGCTGGATGAGCTACTGGAACTTGTGCTGTTAGATGAAGAAGAGCTGGTTGACGACGAACTGCTTGACGACGAACTGCTGGATGAAGACGAGCCTCCTGAACTGGTGCCGCTGCTGCTAGGCTCAAGTCCCCAGACCAAGCCGTTGGAATCGTACAGCGCTATTTTGGGTGCATCAACACCGTAGGTTGCATCGCCAGCGGATTCATAACTCGGGTCGTAAGACGGGTCGTTACTGTTGTCCCACTCGGCAGCGTTGGAGGTGGTTGGTAGTGAGACGCGGAATTGAACTTCTCTGCGGTGTTCTGACTGTCCACCAGGGAAAATAACTTCGTCGAAGAATTGAGCTTCAACGTAGTAAATATTATTGGACCATTGCGTTAAACCGGTAATATTGGATGCTTGGCTGTACCCGGAACCTACTTCAAGATCACTCACGCTATAACCTGCTGCGAACACCTCAGACAGATCGTAAAAGTAGCGTAAATAAAGATCATCGTTGCCGCGCGCAGGTGTGGTGCTGTGATTTTGCACTACAGCCTTCAACTCAACGAAGCGATTGCCCGAGGCATTCACTTTTGCGCCTACCAAATATTCCACCGTTTCTGGTTCGGGTGGTGGGAAGTTTTCCAGAGGGGTGCCACCGTAGTGTCCAAATAGTGCTGCAGTTGCGCTGGTGAAGCCAGAGTTATAATCGGTAGCCACTTCGTTTTGCACGTAATCACTGCGATCTTCTTCGTAACCGGTATCTCCCTGCGGACCACCGGCCACCGCGCCATAGAGAATATGGCGTTGGTTTTCGGGGTTTTGCAGGCTATCTGACCAGGAGCCATGAGACCCACGATGGTGGACATTAATAGGGAAGTTTTCTCCAAAACCGACAACGTAACTTTGGTGATCGGGGTTATCGCCCAGGATGTGATCAATCTGTTTTTTACCGAAGTTATGATAACGATTGTAAAGTGGATGATCGCTTCCGAGTGCGTCTGCATAGAACAGTGCCAAATACGCGGCATTAGCGGCATAGCGGTTGACCCCCCAGGAATCCACCAAAATCAATCCGTTGGGTGTTCTTGAGCCTTCACCAATGCTCCAATGGTCGAGGTAACGTTGTGCATCGGTGTGATATTGCTCGTCACCCACAAGCGCGGCCATCATTACATAAACAGCATAGGCTTTATCGTTCCAGCCAAGAGACCAAGTGTACACCGGAGTGGTGCTCTGGTTTTCAAAGCCCATTTTGGTGTAGTAAGTTTTTGCATGATCGAGGTAGGTGTCATCACCTGTTGCGCGCCAAAGCCAAAGGGCGCCCCAGGCGAGTTCATCCCAGTAAACACCGTGAATTGCGTTGTAAAACCCTTGTGCGTCAGTAATGCAGTTTGAGTAGTTGGTATCTTTGCCGTCGCTTCCATGGGTGGTGTGGGCAAAATTCCACAGCTGTTCGGCGTGTTGAATCAGCGTGTTTGCATAGGCATCGTCGTTACCTTTAAACACCATGGCAGAAGCGGCCATTGCTGCAGCGGTTTCGGCTGCTAAATCGGTACCTGGGCAACTGCTGTCGATTTTCATAGAAACGCGAGAGCCGGGAATTTTATAATGCAGAACTTCTGCAGGCCCCCAGAAGGTGTGATCCGCACTGCCTTCACCCACCTGACCGTAAAACACATTGGGCGATGGGTGGGCATTGATAAAATAATCGTTTACAAAACGCAGGTTATTGCGCAAGTGCACCATTTGTCCGCTTTGCTCATAAGCGCTGGCGTAATCGACGCCGCCCCAGGCAATCAGAGTTGTTGATGCAGCCATGGGAAAACCAAATTTTACATGGTCACCCGCATCAAACCAGCCGCCGCGTAAATCGAGGCCCACGTCGGCTCCATCGTCGGGAACAGAGTCACTGCGCCAAGCGACACGATTCCAGTCAGGCAGAGGTCCGGCCTGTTGTGCTTCGTAAAAATATAGGGATTTCTGCAGTGCTTCGCCGTAGGCGAAACTCTGCGCGTGTACGCCGGTTGCTGCTAGTGTTGCAGCAGTAATTCCAGCAGCAAGTGCCAGTTTCTTAAACATTATTTTCTCCGGTACTCTATTTATATCTGTGGTTAGGGCTTCAGTTAAGTTTGATTGAGCACTGCGCAGGCCAGGTAAACAATCAGTGTGAACGTATTAACATTTTAATTTTGTGGTAAGTGGCGTTAATAAATCACGTTCGATTCTGCGGTTAATGGAACTTTTCGTTATTTTTATTTATGTTTTTCAACTTCTAATAGTACGCAAGCAAGACTTGCAAAAACTGGTTTTAAATCAAACTCAGCGTTGTTTTTTAAGTACGACTTATAGTCGAATTAAAAATAACAAGCTCGCGATTTTTATTGTTTTCTGCCCGAAATTTGCAGTTTTTGAATTCAGTTTTAGCTAGTGGAATCGTAAACCACTGGATAGAAGAATGGCATGATAAATAATGCTGATTTTAAAGATTGGAAATGGTGGGGACTTAATCTAAAGGTGTGAAATAATTGCGTGTAAGAATTTAAAGAATCACACTAAAGCGAAGTCTCTAATTGATACCTTGGTTTGGGTTTTCGAAATTAAAAGCCCCGGTGGAAACCGGGGCTTTTAATCGAGCGGATTTTGTTTATCTAAATCCGAATATCAATGCCGTTAGTTACATACATTGTATGATCCACCGGATACAGAGACATTATCCCAGTTAATATTGTCTCCACAGGGACTTTCGCGAACGCTGGTGCCAGTAATACTAAGGTTGGAGATAGTCACGTCGCTGGTGTTAGGGAACTCCGTTCGCGCTGAAATGCGTACTTCTCCACCACCATTAATAGTACCGCCGTTTATTCTTACGTTGTGACAGTTTTCGATGAGGATCGAGTTGTTGCCATTGTTGGCAAGATCGATACTATTGATAACCGCACCGCCAGAATTGGATACACAAAATATACCCCGGCCGCCACCGCGCGAAATCACTTTATCAACATAAATATTGGCGGGGTAGCTGCCATTGACCAGGCCGTTTTCATTGGCGAAGCGCAAGGTTGCGTAGCCAGTGTCTGTGGCGACATTGTCACCGTCAACAAGCCCAATATTAGCATTGCGGGTATTGTTCAGTAGAAGGCCAGCGTAACCCACATTGCGCGCTGTAACGCTACCAATTTCCAAACCATCTATGTTCCAGGTTTCAACGCCGTGATTGCCGGTTCCCGATACATAAACGTCATCGATAGTTACGTTGCTGCTGCCAGGTAGATCGCGTTCAAAGCGTATTCCCAAACCACCACTCATGCGCAAATCGATTTGACCGAGATGTAAGTTAGAAACATCACCAAAGCGCATTGCAAAATAGGGGCTGCCCGTCATTTTCATGTAGGGGATGGAAACGTCTTGCTTACCAATTACCTGAACAGCTCCGCGACTGGCGCGGTTGCCGACATCCATGGTGCCGCATACTTCAAATGTGATGCCGCTGGGCAGATCGATGTAGTTATCACCGATAGAACCACTGGCCATTACAGAAACTCGCTGACCGTAACCAACATTGTTGATCGCCGACAGAATTGCGTTCAGGTAATTGCTGCCAGCTGCGTTGCCATTGACCTGATAGTTTCCGGGAGAACCAGTCACAGTGGCTTCTGGGTTACCACCACCGCAGGCAGCGCCGCCACTGCTGCTGGAGCTCGAAGAGCTGCCCCCGGCTACGGACACATTAAAGGTGTATTGGCTGGTTGTGCCGCAGTTATTGGTGTAACTTGCAACCGCATTACAACTGGCGTTCGGGGAGACTGTTTGTTCCCGGCTGCTTCCAGAGGTGCCACATCCAGACCATCCCCACCCCTCAGTGCGCGGTTGTGGGCCAAATTTCACGGAGTCGCCATTGCTAATGGAAGCGCTGCCGGTTTGCTGCCAGCTGCCACCGTTCACTTGAACGTAGGGGGTGATAGCGGTGGCAGCACATCCTCCTGAACTGCTGGATGAAGACGAGTTGCTCGAGGACGAACTCGATGATGAGCTGCTGCTGGATGAACTCGAGCTTCCGCCGCTTACAATTCCCCACGGCGCTGGTTGCCCGCTGCAGGTGTTACTACCGATACAGCTTTTAGAATTTTCCCAACCCCAGCCGGAGTCCATGGTTTGGCAAAGCGGATACAAGGTGCCATACCAGTTGCACTGGCCGCCCGCGCTGGCCTGGCCGGAGGAGCTGCTTGACGAGCTGGATGAGCTACTGGTGGTCGAGCTAGTGGAGGAACTGGATGACGATGAACTGTTGCTGGAGCTGGAAGAAGAACTGCTACTGGACGTCGAAGCACTCTCACCCTCAATTCCGTAAGGGTAGGGAAGGGTGTTGCAGGTATTTGTGGAAATGCAGTTTTGGTTGTTTTCCCAGCCCCAGCCATCGCTGGTGGTTACGCATAGTGGGTAGATGGTGCCCCACCAATTACACTGCTGCTGCGCGTTAGCGCTGAGTGCCAACAACCCTATGGTAACAAGCGCGGCGAGGCGCATATACACTGGCGTGGTGGCGTGTAGACGGATCATAATTCACCTCTTTATAGTTATGGTGTGGTAAATCGTTATGGTTTGTTAGTAGGTAGAAATGGTGTGCTTTTTTAAGAGTTGTGTTTTGGTTGTAAGCGTTGGGAGTCTAACAAAACAATATGCACAAAGTGTGAACTAGAAGTGTACATGTATACAAAAACACCGGCGTTTGCCGGTGTTTTCCAGAATCTAAAGTGTTAGTGCTTCAGGTTTGTCCAGATCGTTTATTACCTGCCAGTTACCACCGCCCTCCACGATTTTGTCGCTCCAGAAGGTTAGCCGGTCCAGATATTCTTGTGGATTCTGGTTGTCGGCGCGCAGTTTAGTAACATTCAATGCTTTAACAGTAAAGCCATCCAGCACCAAATCGAATTCCCGTACAAAACCTTTGGGAAGATCTTCTTTAAGGTCTGAGTAGATCATGATGGTCTTGGTGCCCACTTTCGCCTCATTGAGGTACTCCACCCCTTGCAGCAGGCCGCCCGAAATATCTGTAAAGGCGCTGCTTTTAACGCTACGCACGAAATTATCGATAGACGTAGCAAAATCCCTCTTCTGTTTGTTCGCCATGGAGGGGCGGGTATCCAGTACCACTTTGGCAACGATATCCTTTTCGCTGAAGCTGCCACTGTCGATACGCGCTACCGCAAAAGTGTCGCCCGGTTCCAGCATCGCCAACATGTAGTTAATGAGCTGTTGCGCCTTGGTAAGCTCCTTGGTGTAGGTACCCGACGTATCCAACAGCAGATAAATGCCTCGAGCGTTCGGATTTGCGCTATTACCTTCTCCACACCCCGCCGCAAACAGCAGCGGGAGTAGCAATGAACTGATCAATAGTGTTTTCAATGGTGTGTTCATCTTCAGCCTCCTATATGTCGTGTGATTGATGAACCGTGTCGAGTTCTAATTCCCGCTCTTCCCGGCGCGATGCACGGTTTGTCTGAACGACGCTTTCAATCCATAGTGGTGCTGCGATCAACAGGTCGTAAAGACTCACCAAGGTTTTACCCAGTTGCCGTGTTACGGCTGCCAGCATCCTCAAGCCAGTAGCCAGTAGGCCAAGTACGATTTCCAGTGCGTTGCCAAACACAGTGCGACCGGTTTGCAGCAGGTATTCCAGGGGAATCGCTACCATGGTTAATGCCAGCGGCAGAATAAAACCCAGAATCATGTTCGCCGCTAATGGAATCCATTCGTTGATGCCACCAGCCTTGTGTTGACTCTCCACACCAGATAAAGATGCCCGCAAATTTGCTAGGTCCAGCGCGATCTGGTCGCGCATAAATGCCAGCGCAGATTCGGTGGATGCCAGAACAACCAGCACAACTCCGGCTGTAATCATTATGGTGCGACGAATACGGTCATCCATTGCGCCAATCAACGGGAACAACTTAGTGATACGCAAGCTTTCCAGCAAAAAGATACCTGCTGTTACCTCCATACAAATGATCACCAGCGCTGCCAGATCAGCAACTTTGACCCCACCGATACGTTGCACTGAGCCCACCATTTCCGACATGGGAAGCGCAATAAGATGGAAGTTAAAAAAGGCACCACCTACCGCGACAGCAATCACTAAAAGGGCGATTAAAAACTGTGTGAGAGATGACGCTCTTAAGGCGCGCTCGGCTTTATCGGTGCCCGCCACAATCTCGTTAAATCGATTCATGTGAGTATCGATATTTTGACTGCGCGTGATGATCTCCTTGAGGCGTTCACCAACTTCATCAACGCTGTAAGCCAGTTTGCGCCAGTAGGGTGTCATCGTTTTGAGAATCCCATGGCGAACTGAGGTGTTTTTACGGTACGCCGTAAGGTTCTCTTTATGCTGCGCTTCAGCAGAGCGGTGAATCTGCTCGAGAATCTTGCCGTTTACAGAAGCGGCAGCATCACTGTTTTTTATCTTCGCAATGGAATCCACGGCATCCACCCATTCAGGGGAGGCTAGTGGTACGTCGCGACTGTTTTCGTAGTCATCCTGTATACGGGTTACCTGCTCCTGAATCTGGCGTTGAAGTTGGGGGTAACCACCCAAATCCCTTTGCACGAATTTGTTGATTTCAAAAAACTCTTTTTCAAGATCGCGTTCGGCTTGTTCGCGCCCTTGAGCGAGTAACACATCGCGGTTGCGGGCTGCCAGCAGAACACGACTGCGTTGCAGTGCGCGTGCTGCAAGGCGCAATGCCCCTTGCAAGCCATCGAATAAACCTTTTAGGGCTTTGTGAGCGGGTTGCCGGGCCAGATATAAAATGAGGGTGCCGCCAATTAACAGCACCAGAAAACTGGCCCAGTTGCCCAACAGTGTTTGTGGGTCTAGAGAAAACATTGTTGCACCTCTGCGTTTAATTGATTGATTTATAGTCAGCCTCCTCAGGCGTTAATGCCTGTAGAAGCCTCTGATCAATAGATTAAGGGGCAAAAGTGCCCGGCAAGGGGTATTCGTGTGATCAAAAGGGGCCAATTGTGGCGAATTATGGCAGTCCATAAGTTGTTGTTTTTAAACAGCTTGTTGTGGGGGCTCGACACTGAACTATTTGATTTATTGGGGTTCAAAGAGCCTGCATAACGATTACAAAGCGCTACTTTACTCGGCCCTCGAATGCTAGTACCTTGGTCGCCCTGATTTTGGGCCTCTCAGGCTCGGATAATAAGTTGCCAACACCGTGCAATTTGTCGCAAGACTTAATAATAGATAGTGGATAAATCTCAGAATGCTTCGCAGTAGGTCCTTTTCGCAATTTCTCATCCTTTCTTTTATAACGCTCATACTTCAAGCCTGTGGAGACGATAGTGATCGCTCCAAGAAACCGGTTACCGATTTTGAGAACTACCGGGAATTGCACCTCAGTAGCCTAGAGGTCACCGTGGGAGGCGAGGTGGTAGAGTTGGTTCCCAGCTTTTCAAAAGATTTCATCGGGCCTTACAGTATTGAGGTCGCGGCGGATATTGAATCCATCACTTTAAAGCCGACCTTGTTTGATGATTTTAATCTTATCGAAATCGCGAAAAACGAAATTGTTTACGAAGATGGCGAACCCAAGACAGACGAATACGGCAATTTTATAATTACCAGTTTTGGAGAGAAGGCAATTGTCGCCTCCGGAGCTGTGGATACCAAAACCATACGCGAGGGTGACAACTACTTAGAAATTCGCATATCACCTCCTGATAGCAACGTTTATTTGGTGTACAAAATTTTTGTGCATCGTCCCAGTACAGCGGCGCAATTACTGGATGTGAGAGTGTTGGATCGGGGCTATGAAGGCGATGGCAGCCCTATATTAGCTCTCACTCCAGAATTCGACCCTACGGTTTCAAGTTATACCGCAAGCGCACCCTATCATGCCTGCACTGTAGATACATATGTTCGCACGCCTGAGCGTCATACTTCAGTGACGGTAAACGGTGTCACGCTTGAAAACCTCACAACAAAAGCGTTTGATATTGATATCGGTGAGACCACGTTTAATTATGTCTCCACACCAGAGTTGGGGGATGGCGAACAAAGCTATACCATTACCGTAACCCGTGCTGCTGCAACTGAAGAGGACTTGGCCGCTGACGCAACCCTGGCCAGCCTCGAACTTACCGGCGGAGAGTTTTCCAGGGAGTTCCGTTGTCTGGTCAACTCGTACAGCGCCGCAATAAACAATGTAACAGAATCAGTGCAGTTTGCTGCCACGCCGATTGTTGATGGGGCCGTTTTAAGAATCGGTAACCCCTTATTCAATTTGAATGGTGAGGTTGTTGGTATTACTTTCCCGGTTGAATACACTCCTGGTGAAGCATTTAATCTCGATTTGGAAGTCGGTAACACCACTCAAAAAGCCATTGAAGTGACCAGCACCAGCGGTGACGTTGTAAAATATTATCTTCTAAGCTTCTTGCGATTAAGCACGAATCGCATCACTGTGGAAACGGCAGAAGAATTACAGGAAGCGATGCGCAATGCACAACCTAACGATGAAATTTTTCTGACTGCAGCGAGTTACAATGGCGTTGCTTCAGAAGAAACCAGTGGTCATCCAAAGGCGCACTTCTACGCGGCGGCAAGTGGTACTCTCGAGCAACCCATTATTTTACGCAGCGGAATTTCCGGTTTTAAACCGCAGCTGATTGGTGATGCGACCGCGTCCAACGCTGTACTGAGAATTGAAGGCGATTATTGGGTTGTACAAAACCTGGAGCTCACAGGTAGCCAAACTGGTGTGGTGATTGATGGCGGAAACCACAATACCATCAATGGAGTTGTTGTTGATGATGTGAATGAACGAGGTATTCACATCCGTAATGGCAGCTCCAACAATATTGTGCAACGCTCTGTTATTGTAAACACTGGTCTCAATCCTGCTGAAGGGCATGATGATTTCGCCGAAGCAATTGTTGTAGGTTCAGACGCAGAAGATTGGAGTAGCGCACCTGAAGGCTCTCTAGATGAAAAAGATTACGACAATATTATTGCGAATAATCTGATAGGAACCGATGTTCGAGCAGAAGCGATTGACGTTAAAGAGGGCACCTTACGCACGCAAATTCGACACAACATTATTGATCTCAAGGGCATTACTTCGATTGCAGAAGATGGCAGTGCCATCGTTGTTAAAGGTAATAATGTCGATATTGCCTACAACAGCTTTTTCAACGACCCTGGTACTGGGTTGACGCAGCTGATTACCCTTAAAAACGTGCAGCGGGATTGGCTTTCAATTCCCTGGGGCGAAGACGCTCGCATGTTCCAAAACTCCGCAAGCCTCGGTGCTGCACAAATTCCGATGCTAAACAGCACCGATGTCATCAATGCGTCAGTTACGGATAACACGCGGCTGGATGGTGTTGAGGTTAGCTATGTGGGAATGGGTATTGATGAATCGTTCAGCACGCCAAAAATAGTGATAAAAACACTGTCAGACACCTGTCTAACAGATACTGACCTGGAAAACGCGACATTTGGTCTGCTTGAAGTGGCCGCCTGTAGTAATTCGAATGATCAGCAGTGGTTGGTGTTAAACGAAGAGAACGGCTATGTCTACATTACTAAAGACGGCCTGGATGGACGTGTAATGCGGCCGGATGGTAGTGGTTACTATTCAGGTAATTCGAACACGGCTGTCGAGATTGATCTGATTCCAGAAGGTGATAACGCTAATGGCTTCGTGTTCCGTTGGCAGGTGCTCTATTCTCAAAAAGGGGTCAGTTTTGCCAACAAGGGGTACAATGTCAGGAGTGTATTAGACAGCGAGGGCGTCTCCTCTAATGAAAACCTCGTTGTGATAAAAGCGGCGTCTGGGGCAGATACACAATACTTTGTTGTTGAAGAAATTTAAAACGAGCTGGTAAAAATGCGCTTTTAGAGCGCATTTTTACCTTTGATAAACCCAATTTTTCTTCACATTGTCGCAAGCGATAATGTCTCCCGATAAAAACATGCATTGCTCGATATTGGCTGGGTAAGTGTCGTTGTATCGTCTGCGCACTGCGTTGTTGGATTTTTCCATTTTTAGTAATTCAAACATTTCAGAAAATCGTTTTGCAAAATCTGCATCGGTTTTCTGTATCTCTTCGTGCATAGTTACAAACTGCGTAAATGACATTGTTGAGTCACCCAGCCCGATGGAAAGCATTTTCTTAATGTAAAGCGGGTAGCAATCACTCAGATATTGCATGCTGCTTTCCTCGCTGTAAGGCGGCGAAAGCGAATCTGGAAAGTGCAACTGATTACCGCGTTCGAGTACACCGGGCTCCAGTTCGTGATTGGGTAGGTTGGTTCTTAATAAATAATAATCTGGCCCACACTGAATCTGGTTTTTTTGCAAAATACACCGAGAAATTCCTTGGGTGCCATCGACGATAACGGTATTTTGTCGAGTTTTAGGCATGGGAATGCTGTCTTTGGTTGGTTGCTGGTGCTGGACATCACGCGTGGTTTTTTTTGATGGGTGGCTTATTTCGGGCAGTGTTATTTTCGCTTTCTTTGCCGGGTTTTTCAGCAGTAAGCGCTGCATTTGCTCGGGATTATTGCGAAAGTCCTGCAGGCTGGGTAGGGTTTTACCGTGCCCGCTGGCCTTAACCTTACAGTAGGCCTCTTCCATTTTCGTTCGCGCCAGCTCGAGGCAGTTCGTTGCGCTATACGCTGTTGAAGCTTGTAGCATTAGAAGCAAAAAACCTCTACGAACAGTGTTAAGGGCAAGCGGGTAAATACTCTGAATTGAAATATGGTTACGTATAGTGCTCTTTGGCGAACTCATAGTCTTTGGGGGTATTGATATTAAAAAAATAGGGTTTTGTGGAAATTCCTTCGTTGTCAAAAGCCACAGGCCTAGCGCCCAGTTGTTGTTGGAATTGTTTGACCGCACGATTACCCGATGTAATGAAGTTTAGCAGGTCATCTAAAACATCCGTGTGCCAAAGCGCCGCAAGATAGTGGTGCTGGCCGTTACAGGTAGCGTAACTTAGCTGTTGTGTGCTGCGCTCTAAAAATAATTTCTCCACAAAATTCTCAGGAAGCTGCAGTGTATCTCCCGGCACGGTGATTAACCAAGGTGATTGTGGACGTGTGGATTTTAACCAGCTCAGACAACTGGCGACCCCCAATAAGGGACCTGCATATTGCAACTCCAACCCGGCTTCACTATCGTTAATGCAGGTGATTCCGAGCTTGTTAATAAGGGTCAAGCGCTCGTTAACATTAACCACAATTTCATTAACCTGTGTTTGAAGTGCGTCGATCAAGCGAGCGAGCAGGGTTTTATTGTTGATCTCGAGCAGGGGCTTAAAGGTTCCTTGAAAACGGCGTGCCTCGCCTCCGGCGATGAGTGCGGCAACCACTGAAACAGATGTTGTCATAGAAGTAACGATTGCTTATGTATGTTGATGGCATTAGCATTTGCCGCTTTTGAAAACTAATAGTAGCCTTTCTGCCTATGAAACTCGAAGACATTCGTCGTGAATACCTCATGGGAGGCTTGCGACGGGAAAATCTGCAAGATAACCCTTACGAACAGTTCAGCTTGTGGCTTAAACAAGCCATCACCACCGAAATTCCCGACCCCACGGCAATGACTTTGGCGACCGTCGATGATCAAGGGCAACCCAGCCAGCGTATCGTGTTGCTGAAACATCTCGACAGCTCGGGTTTTATTTTCTACACCAATTATAAGAGTAATAAAGCCCTGCAAATCGCTAACAACCCCAAAGTATGTTTGCATTTTCCGTGGCATGGCATGGAGCGTCAGGTGAAAGTTGAAGGTGTGGCAGAAAAAATCACCAAAGCGGATTCGCTCAAGTATTTCCTGTCTCGACCGAGAGACAGTCAGCTTGCGGCATGGGCATCGCAGCAGAGCCATAAGATAAGCTCTCGAAAATTTTTATTAATGCAATACGAATCTATGAAGGCGAAATTTGCTAATGGCGAAGTGCCGATACCCGATTTTTGGGGCGGGTTTTTAGTGCGTCCCCACCTATTTGAATTCTGGCAGGGTGGAGGGAGCCGGTTGCATGATCGCTTCCAGTATATAAAAGAGGGAGCTCACTGGCAGATATCGCGCCTGGCCCCATAGAGGTATGACATAAAGGAGTCACGTTTTCGTCATATATTTGCAATAGGCTTGCCCGCAAATCCAACGGCCCAATAGGAAGAACCGTATGATCCAAAAAAACCGCGGATTTACTCGGTTGATTAAAGCATCACGCTATTCGTACAAAGGTATACTCGCAGCGATACGATACGAAGCCGCATTTCGGCAAGAGCTCATTGCAGCTGTTGTGTTGGTGCCCTTAGCCTTCTGGTTGAACGTCTCTAAGCTCGAGCGCATAGTCATGGTGGCAACTGTGTTGATTGTGTTGATCATAGAGCTTCTTAACAGTGGCATTGAATCGGTGGTTGATCGCGTTGGCTATGAACACCACGAATTAGCTGGTCGAGCAAAGGATATGGGCTCTGCAGCAGTGTCTCTGAGTCTTTTGCTGTGGTTATTCGTGTGGGTGGGCATACTTTTCTTCGATTAGCCGCAATATATAATCCATACCTCATTGCTTGTATGCTAGTACGTATTGCTGAGAGGCTTTGGCGGCCATATCCACACAATACAAAGGGATAATAGTTGATAATCGTCCCAAATTCGCTTAGATTACGCCAATTCGCTTTAAAAGCGATTCTAAAGTATTAGATATTTCTAGATTTATTTCTAATTATTAATCGCATTTATTTTGCAAACTAATACGTATGTGCTATATTTAACTTAGTAACGCGATATTGTTGCTTGGTGTACGAGGTTTTACCCGCATTGCATGTGCTTAGTTGTTGTTTTGTGTGGTGTTTTTATTAGCGGTTGTGTTGTTATTCGCTAATTAGCTTTTTCTTATTAATGTATTATGTGTAACTAGTCCCAGCCCACCTTTGGTGGGCTTTTTTTTGCCTGCAAAGCAGGTAAATACGCGCTGGTGGGGCGCGTGGGACATTCGCCATCGCTCACTGTTGGCTCATTTCCCGTAGTCTTCATACGCGAGCGAAGCAAAGCGCCCAAAAACCCCAGAAGCCCGCGAGGCGGGCGTTCCCGTAGTGAGCAAAGCGAACGTGCCCAGCAGGCGGCTACGCCGCCGTTCCACAACGGCTTTACCGTTGTCTCACAACGGTAAAGCCGTTGTATATTTAACCTGCTTTAAAGCAAACACAGAATTTACCGAAGCGACATTTGGTAAATGAACAATCGTACTCTTAAGCAGCTTCTCATAATGATCAACACTAGCGACAACGACGCGTAGCAAGTAATCTTTGTCACCAGTGATCGAGTAACATTCCACGATTTCTGGAATAGGCTGCACTGAACTTTCAAACGCGACCAGAGAATCTTCGTCGTGACTCTTAATGGTTATGTAGGCATGAACCGCCACTCCCAGATTCAGTTGCGAGGCATTTAATAACATCACATTACCTCGAATATAACCCATCTCCTCTAGGCGCTTCACGCGACGCCAACAAGGTGTGTGCGATAAGCCTACTTTATCTCCCAAATCATTCATGGAAATGCTGGCGTCGGTTTGCAATAGCTTTAAAATTTTGTGATCGTAATTATCGAGCTCTTCGCTGGCCATGGCGTAGTCCGTTTATGCAGGGTAGAATCGGCGGCTTTTCTAATAATCGAAGCGCTCACTTTAAACGCTCAACCAGAGTCACACAATCTTATGTTCGAATCTCTGAAACCGATTCCCGCCGACCCGATTCTTGGGGTTATCGCGCAATTTAATAGTGACCCCCGTGATCACAAAATTGATTTAGGTGTTGGCGTTTATCGCGACGAGCACTTGCAAACACCCGTGCTGTCGAGCGTTAAACAAGCTGAGGAATTTCTCTTGGCGAGCGAAACTTCCAAAGCCTATATCGGCCCAGTAGGTAATTCTCAGTTCAACGCATTGATGATCGATTTGGCTTTGGGGGCTGATCACAGTGCCAAGTCGGAAATGGCGTTAGTGCAAACCCCCGGTGGCTGTGGGGCACTGCGTGTTGCTGCGGAGCTTATCAAGCGAGCCTATGCGGGTGCGACAATTTGGGTGAGTGACCCCACATGGGGCAATCATATGCCCTTGTTGGGCGATGCAGGTATTCAACTTAAAACCTACCCTTATTATGACTTCGAAACACATCAATTAAGATTCGATGCCATGATGGCTGGCCTGGTAGAGGTTAAAAAAGGCGATTTGGTGCTGCTTCACGCGTGCTGCCACAATCCTAGTGGTGCCGATTTAACACGGGAACAGTGGCATGCAATTTCTGATTTGGCACAACTCAAGGGCTTTGTACCTTTTGTGGACATGGCCTATCAAGGATTTGGTGAAGACGTCGCAAGCGATGCCTACGGCTTACGTCTGCTTTGTGAGCATCTGCCGGAAGTCCTACTAGCGGTTTCCTGTTCGAAAAATTTTGGTCTATACCGTGAGCGCGTGGGCGCTGTGGCCCTGAAGAGCGCAGCGCCTCAAATTGCAAATTCGCATTTTGCGAGTATTGTGCGAGGCATTTACTCCATGCCGCCAGCACACGGTGCAGCCATTGTTGCACATATTCTTGCTAATAAGGTTTTGTTTGAGCAATGGCTCTCGGAATTGGGCTGCATGCGCGAGCGAATTCTTGAGATGCGCACCCGGTTGGTAGATCAACTTCGAAGTGACGGTGCTGGTGGCCGCTTTGATCATATTCAGCATCAGCGAGGTATGTTTTCTTTCCTTGGGCTGAGTGCGTCTCAGGTTCAGGATCTTGCTCAAAATCACGCCGTGTACATGGTTGAGTCCAGCCGTATAAACCTTGCCGGGCTTTCTGAAGCGAATATTCAGCCATTCTGCCAGGCGCTCCTCAGCGTTATGTAAATTCTTCTGTCCCTCCCGGTGGTGCTTCTATACTTAAACCTGCAGGGCAGTTAGCTCTGCTGGTTTAATTCCCGTCTAACCGTTTGCAGGCCGTGTCGCAAATGCCGAAAACTGTAAAAATGCATGTGGGAGAACTGCGTGTAGGGATGTTTGTATCCAAACTCGACCGAGATTGGTTAGATACCCCTTTCATCATGCAAGGTTTCCTACTTGAAGAACAGGATGACATCGAAATTGTAGCGGAGTTCTGCGAATACGTTTGGGTGGATACAGATTACAGTTCGAAAGTGAGTGGCCCCAGCTCCGGCGTGGGTACCGCAAGTCAGGCGCGCGCGGGCACTGCTTTCGCCGGGCCGTCTGTATCTATCCAGGAAGAACACCGAAAAACCTATAAAACATTCAGGGAGGCGCGCAGCCTTACCAAATCCTTACTTGATGATATCCGCCTCGGCGGAGCGCTCGATGGCAGCAGTGCCCGAGACATGGTGAACGATTGTGTGCAATCAGTTATTCGTCATCCCGATGCGCTGTTGTGGATGTCAAAAATTCGTGATGAGCGTGAATACACCGCGGAGCATTGTCTCAATGTTTGCATAATGTCGATTGCGTTTGGACGCCAGCTAGGCATGGACGAGCAGGAGCTCCATAATCTTGGGTTTTGTGGGCTGTTACACGACGTTGGCAAAATGCGTGTGCCACAGGAAATCGTTGACAAGCCTGCGAGCCTTACCCCTAAAGAAATGCGTTTGATGAAAGCCCACACGGTGCACGGCCGCAATCTTTTATTAGCAAGCAGCAATATTTTCAATGGCGCGATCGACGTAGCCTACAGTCACCATGAACGCATCGATGGCACAGGATACCCCAGAAAACTGCCTGGCCACGGAATTTCCCGCTATTCCCGTATCGTCGCGCTGGTCGATGCCTACGATGCAATGACTGCCGACCGGTGCTATGCACCGGCGAAAACATCAACTGAAGCTTTGAAAATTATTTACAACGAAAAAGGGAAGCAGTTTGACGAAGCGTTAGCAATAAAATTTATCGAAACTATTGGCTTGTACCCTGCGGGCAGTATTGTAGAACTGTATAGCGGCGATGTTGGAATCGTCATTGAGTCAAATCCAAAGTTAAGACATTTACCCAAGGTTATTTTATTGCTCGATGAAACGAAATCCGTGCGGGAAAAAGAAGTTGTAAAAGATTTATCGCACATCGAAAGCGGTGAACTACCACGTCGCTTTTTAATCAAGCAAGTGTGGCGCGATGGCAGCTTTGATATTCGTTTACGGGAATATCAGAAAAAAGGACTCATTATCAAGCATTAGCAAAGGCAGATTTATGTCTGATGAATTTGAAAACCTGATTGGAGTTCACAGCCGGTTCGACAAAAAAATTAACGTGCGTGATCTCCATGTTGGTATGTACGTTACCAAATTGGATAGGGACTGGCTTGAAACACCATTTCTAATTCAGGGCTTGGAGGTTGAGTCTGCCAAAGATATCGAGGAGCTCGCCCAGTACTGTGAGCATGTATGGGTTCATAATACTGAAATGCCTTTTGCGAAAGAGGGTGCGTTGCTTGACAATAAGCCCTCCCGGCGACGTACAGCAAAATTATTTGCTGTAGCAACACCGGTAGAAGAAGAGCATGCGATTGCCCGTAAACTCACAGTAGATACCTACAAATTTATTTCCAGCTTGTTCGATGATATTCGCCTGGGTCGGTCTGTAGAAGAGAAAAAAGTTCGCAAAATAGTACGTAAAAATGCCGAATCTGTTATCCGCAATCCCGATGCACTTTCGTGGATGACCCGTATGCGTGATGAAGACAGATATACTGCAGAGCATTCGATGCACGTATGCATTCTGGCATTGGTTTTTGGCCGTGCTTTGGGTTTACCTGAAGAGCAGTTAAATAATCTTGGTTTATGTGGCTTGTTGCATGACGTCGGTAAAATACGTATTCCCGATGAAATACTTAATAAGCCGGGCAAGCTTAGCGATAAAGAAATGGCAGTAATGAAAGCCCATTCGGCTCACGGCAGGAAGTTGCTTGCTGCGAGTCCCAATATGTACGAAGGGGCGATTGATGTTGCGTTTTGTCATCACGAACGACCCGATGGTAAGGGCTATCCGCAGGGGTTACAAGATTCGGAAATTTCCTTATTTAGCAAGATGATCGCAATAGTCGATGCCTACGATGCCATGACTTGCGACAGAGTGTACGCAAAAGCCAGACCCACAACAGAAGCATTGCGCATTCTGTATGAATGTCGCGGGACACAATTCGACGAAAAACTTGTGCTTGCCTTTATCCAGACGATTGGCTTATATCCGCCGGGTAGTGTGGTGGAACTGCGAAATGGCTGTGTGGGCTTGGTTGTGGCAACCAACGATCGCAGTCGCCATTTGCCAAAAGTGCTTATTATGCGCGATGAAGAGCAGCAAGCGTGTAAAAACCGTACCGTTGATTTATCCCTTACGCTGACTGGTGAGCTCAGTACCCATTACCATATTAAAAGTGTGCACAGTGATGGTTATTGTGGAATATACCTGCGAGAATGTTTCGAAAAAGGTTTGCTCTTGCATCTATAATGACTTTTCGCAGAAAATGGTTGCCTCGTCATCCTTGAGTACTTCCCGTGAAATCTGATCTCATCACCCGTGAAGGCTATCAAAAATTAGAGAAGGAACTGGATTACCTGTGGCGCGCGGAACGCCCGGAAGTCACCAAAAAAGTTTCCTGGGCGGCATCATTGGGTGATCGTAGCGAAAATGCTGATTATATCTACAACAAAAAACGTCTTAGAGAAATTGATCGCCGGGTTCGCTTTTTACGTAAGCGTCTCGAAGCTCTCAAAATTATTGATTACTCTCCTCAACAAGCAGGTAAAGTCTTTTTCGGCGCCTGGGTTACGGTGGAAAATGAAATTGGCGAAAGACTCCAGTTTCGTATTGTAGGTGGCGACGAAATATACGATCGCAAAGATTTCATTTCTATCGATTCTCCCATGGCGCGTGCATTGCTAAAAAAAGAAGTGGATGATGAAGCAACGGTGCAAACCCCCTCTGGCCCAGCAATCTGGTTCATTAATGAAATCCGTTACGAAACCTGAAGAAGCTCAGAAACGTTATTGGTTTTTCTCCAGACTGCGTTAATTCCCCGCTCAGCGCGCTATCTACTCCAGTAAATTATCGACTTTCGATTGGTAGGTGGCCCCAAAATATTTTGTATTTTTAGTGCTTCATTATATGAAATCTAACCTTAGCTAATCTCATAACAGGCCGTTATTGCGAAATGCCTATATTTCATTTCAAACTGATCACATAAGCTGAGATCCTCCTCCAACACCTGATAAGCCACTGGGCGCACGGAGATGTTGGATAAAGCATTAATACTTATAGCCGCAAGACTTAACGATTTTATACACAAGCGTGTGGATCTTGATGAGTCGATTGTGGAAGTAGCCTCGCCTGTTTCGCCAGATGGTGTTATGCCGGTAGAAGCCAACGATAAAGTTTTGCTCTTTGTTGCCAATATTTCCAAAGATACGCTCACTAAAGCGCAGCATTATAAAACGGTGCAAAGTGGTAGTGTACGGCATCGTGAACCGCTTCATCTGAATCTGTATATCTATATTGCAGCAAACTTTCATCCTGCCAGATACAGCGAAGCGCTATCTTTTTTATCGCTTGCGATTCAGTGCTTGCAGGAATGCCCCATTATCGATCGGTCGGTTGTTGCGGATATGCCAAAGGGCTTGGATAAACTTGTGCTCGATATTGAAAATACGGATCTGAATGAGGTCAGTAATTTGTGGGGAATATTAGGTGGTAAATACCTGCCCTCAGTATTTTACAAAGTGCGAATGTTAACTCTACAAACGGAAGGGGTTGTTTCGCGGATTCACCCTGCATCCACACCTCAACCCTCTCTGAGTAACTAGTATGTACCGGGCGTTGGCGGAATTTCATTTTGAACATGAATACTTTGACGGTGCGGAGCACTGCCGTTTGAGCCCCCTGGTACTGAGCAGTACCCAAAAACTACTGGATGCCTTGGATTGGATTTTGATTCCGCAGGCAAGTGGTTTTTACCTAATGTGGAATCCCGAGCGGTGGAGCTATAACGAGTTACGGGAGCAGTTTTCAGAGGATGTTCTGATTTTCATACTTCAACCAGAGGACAGAGATTTTTTCTATCGTATTACGGGTGGTTTAGTGCAGAACATCCAATATCAACGCATGGAAGACTTGGCTGAGGAGCAACGAAAAGTTGAAGTAGTGTGTGCAGCGTTACAACTATTTACCTGGAATAAAACTGAAACAGAACTTACAGTCAAAAGCCTTCCTGTCGATGCGCTGCGGTGTATTACTGCTGTCTCTGAAATTAATTCGCTTGCAACAGTGAATCCGGCCGATGAATGGCTTGAAGGGTCGCAGCATATATGGGAGCTTTACAATTATTCACGAAAAATATCAACCATAGTATGTGCAATACCTATTGTTGACTTAATAGATTCTGAAGCGCCGCCAAAAAAAAGATTATGTTTTAATTCCGTAAATTATTACATTAAATACTACCTCAGGAAACTCGCACCGAGTGAAAGACTCAGCGTTACTTTTGATGGTGCTTCCTTTAAGTCTGGCGTGGAGCAACTTGAGACTGAAAAACCGGTGCAAACCTTTACTTCTACTCGACCCATCGTGTTAAAACAAAAACTTACCAGCTATCCCTCGCTAATTGAAACCTACCATGGGCGGGAGAATATATTGATTGATAGTTTGCCATTGCCTAGACCAGACAATCTCATCAAGCAATACGATGTGGAAAACAACCCTGCTATTTTAGCGGAGTCATTTATTAACTAGAGATTAAAAGGACAGAGCTATGCCAGCAATGAAGACCCCAGGCGTTTATATCGTCGAAAAAAGCGCCTTTCCCAATTCCGTCGTAGAGGTGGCAACTGCCGTCCCTGCGTTTATTGGTTATACCCAAAAAGCGGAAAATGGCGATAAATCACTACTCAATAAACCCTGGCGCATAACATCCATGAAGGAGTATGAAAAATATTATGGTGGCGCGCCCAGTCCTAAATTTACCATTTCCGACGTAGCCAAGATCGAGGACGCAGATTTTAAAGTGCGTCTCGGTGGCGATACTCGTGGTAAAGGTAAAGGCTTAGCCCAGGACAATTCACGTTTTATTTTGTACTACTCTATGCGCTTGTTTTTTCAAAATGGCGGTGGCGCTTGTTATATCGTCTCTGTGGGCGATTACGATGGCGATGCGAGTGGTGATGGTAAGGGGGAAATTAAAGCAGACGAGCTTCGTAAGGGTATTGCAACGCTAATAAAAGAGCCAGAACCTACAATGGTTATAATACCCGAAGTGACATCGCTGGCCGATTTAAAAACCTGTACTTCGGTACAGCAAGCGGCATTACTACACTGTGGTAATAAAATGCGTAATCGCGTGGCTATTCTCGACGTGTTCGATGGCTACAAAGATCGTCAGGATCCGGATGGCGATTGTATTGCAGCTTTCCGCGATTCCCTTGGTATTAACTATCTGGATTTTGCGACGGCTTACTACCCTTGGGTGCAGACGACGATTATTCCTGATTCCGAAATAACATTCAATTATTTAAATAAAGCGGGTAAGGCAGCTCTGGTTGAACTGTTAAAAACAGAACTGAAAGTTGCAGTAACCGATGATGTTCCCATGGAAACTCCTGAGGCAGGTGATGACGGTTCACCGGCGGGCGAGCCCAAACCATCAAAAGAAGGTCAGATGATTTTGGATCAGAGAGCTAATCTGGCAAAGGAATTGGATAACGTTATTGAATTTGCCGATGCCGTTGCTGCAAAAATTGCATTGCGCGACGGTGGTGATGAACAGTTGAAAGGCAAAACTGACGCAGATATAGAGTCGTTGGTGTTATCAGAACGTGCATTGTTGAACAAAACGCTGATGGCTGTAAGTCCTCTGTATGTTCAGGTATTAAAAGCAATTAGTGCCAGGCTTAACCTATTACCTCCAGCCGCTGCAATGGCTGGCATTTACACTGCGGTCGATACTACACGCGGCGTTTGGAAAGCGCCCGCCAATGTGAGCCTGGCTTCGGTTTCTGCACCTGCAGTAAATATTACTCACGACGACCAGGAAGATCTAAACGTTACCACCCAGGGTAAATCAATTAATGCCATTCGTAGTTTTATTGGTGAAGGAACCTTGGTGTGGGGAGCCCGTACTTTAGACGGCAACAGTTTGGATTGGCGATACATCAGCGTACGACGCACAATGATTATGATGGAGGAATCGATACGCTTGGGTACCAAAGCGTATGTCTTCGAAGCGAATAATGCGCAAACCTGGATCACCATTAAAAGTATGATTCGCAATTTTCTAACCGGTATTTGGAAGCGCGGAGGATTGGCTGGCGCCAGTCCCGATGATGCTTTTAGTGTCTACGTGGGTCTCGGAGAAACCATGACGCCGGAAGATATACTTGAGGGAATACTCAGAGTATCTGTTCTGGTAGCTGTCACACGACCCGCAGAATTTATTGAAATTACTTTTACACAGCAGATGCAGAAGTCCTAAACACCCTATATTTTAAATTAAGGAGCATATCATGGCAGATGACGGTTCGGCCCAATCAACTAGCGTATGGCCCATTCCAAAGTTTTATTTTCAGGTGAAATGGGATTCAGAAGTGCTTTCCTTTCAGGAAGTATCCGGATTGGATGTGGAGGCGCAGATCATTGAGTATCGTAGCGGCGACAACCCGGTTTTTTCAACAGTAAAAATGCCAGGTATTCAGAAGAGCGGAAACGTCACCATGAAGAAGGGTGTTTTCAAGTCTGATAACAAGTTCTGGGATTGGTTTAATAAAATTAAAATGAATACCATCGCCCGCGTACCAGTAACAATCAGTTTGCTCGACGAAGCAGGGGAGGGCACGATGGTATGGACCCTTGCGAATGCATGGCCAACAAAAATCACAGGAACAGATCTAAAATCCGATGGAAACGAGGCCGCTATCGAAACGATTGAAATCGCGCACGAAGGATTAACCATAGCTAATGGCTAGTTAAACGCTATTAGTTGAGCGAAAGGGACTTCGCAAAATTATTCTGGGGCACCTTATGTCTGACGAATATCCTATTCCCGGGTTTTATTTTACAGTCAATTTTACCGACAATGACTTAAGTTCGGATACTTCGTTTCAAAGTGTCGGCGGAATAAGTGTTGAAATCAGTTACGAGGATTTGGCGGAAGGCGGTGTTAATGAACGAGTCTATAAATTGCCTACCAAAATATCCCATTCCAGCAATCTTGTGTTGAAGCGGGGATTAACCAATACAGATTCCGGATTGTACAAATGGCTTAAAAAAATTATGGAGTCAAACTTTTATGAACCATTGTGCCCCAAAATGCTTAACGTTATGTTGTTGGATGAAACCGGTAACCCCAGTAAAGTATGGGAAATACATGATGCGTTACCGGTAAAATGGAGTGTTGATGATTTTAACTCAACGGAAAATAAGGTCGCTTTGGAAACGGTTGAGCTGACCTATTCCCGGTTTTCTCGAACCTTGTAAAAGGGTTGCAGCAATGGCTATTGAAATACATCAGCTAACAATAAATGCCGTAGCGCCAGAAAAATGTAATGATGGAACTGGCGCGCCGGAACTCAGCGAGACTTCCGCTAGCGTTGCTGCGGATACCGAGAAGTTAAAAGAAGAGTTGGTCATTGAATTTCGAAGACTATTTGCCAGCTATATGGAAGAACAAAGGGATCGATAATGACGGCCACTAGCGGAGCTGAACTGGAAAAGTTGGAGATAACCGCCTGCTCGGTTGATGAGAGCGGCAGTTTGGTGATCGACGAAAACGACAAATACTACGTAATGCTTAATCCAACGAAGTATGGGCGTCAGGAAAGTGTGCGATTTAGTGATGAAAAAGCGTTGGGGGAAATCGGTAACCGGAAACGTTATTCCAATAAGGACGACGAAAAAGTCGATATCGAAATCATTATAGATGGTACCGGTGTTGTTACGGGGAATAGTGGGATTACAGTTGAATCCGAATTAGACGCGCTTTCGAAAATGTTTTGCTATGACGGAGACATGCACGAACCAAAGCATTCTCGTCTGGTCTGGGGTACCTTTATATTTTTCGGCAGAATGGAAAATATGAAAGTGGATTTTACGTTGTTTAAGCCCAGCGGTGAGCCCTTGCGAGCCAAGGTGAATCTGAAGTTCGTTCGATTTATGACTGATCAGGAAGAAAATAGGGAAGCCAATCGTTCCTCTCCGGATTTGAGTCATATAGTAGAGGTAAAGCAGGGGGATACCTTACCGTTATTGTGTCACCGAATCTATAAAGATTCGCAGTACTACATTGAGGTTGCACGCGTTAATCGTATCGATAATTTTCGCGCCTTGACTGTAGGCGATAAATTGTTATTTCCTCCTTTGAAATAGTGTTTGAATCCCTATGGCTGATTCACCTCACAATAATAGCAGCGACGTACTTAAGCTCATTATCAAGATAGACGGTAGCGATGCGACCGCTAATTTCAAGATTGACTCCATTCGTGTATCGAAGTCTGTTAACCGAGTTGCCAAAGCGTGGCTGTATCTAATTGATGGTGATATTGCTTCTCAGACCTTTCCTTCAAGTGATTCCGACGATCTTTCGCCAGGAAAAACGATAGAGGTGGAAGCTGGGTATGGTGATCAAACGTCATTAATATATGCGGGCATAATTGTTAGACACGGTATACAAATGACAACAAGTGGCGGTTGTCGTTTGGTGATAGAATGCGCCGACGAAGCCATAAAAATGACCTTTGCTCGCAAACACGCCAATTACGTTGTATTAGCTTCCGGTGATGAAATCAAAGATAGCGATGTTTTTACAACAATTACAGGTAATTATTCAGGTTTAACAACCGATATCGATGCAACCGAGCCCTCACTTACGAGCCTCGTTCAGTACAGCGCTACCGATTGGGATTTTATCGTCAGCCGTGCCGAAGTTAACGGGATGTTGGTGTACTGTGAGGACGGCAACTTCTCGGTGAAAAAACCCGATTTTTCCACTGCACCTTTACTTACGGTGACTTATGGAACAGATCTCATGGAATTTCGGGCGCAGGTAGATTCGCGTTATCAGTTGTCTCAGGTTCGCAGTGTCGCCTGGGATCCTACAACCTTGCAGGTACTCGAGGAAACCGTTTCACCTGAATCAGACAGTTCTTCCCAGGCAACTAAAAATGGTGATCTTAGTTCGGTTTTGGGAATCGTTGACTTTTCTCAAAAATCTAGTACGACCCAGGTTCAGCAAAGTCTTAAAGTCTGGGCTCAAGGGCAGCTTACAAAATCGCGCCTGTCCTATTTGCGTGGTCAGATGAAATTCCAGGGCAATGCCTCGCCTAAATTGGGTAGTCAAATTGAAGTTGTTGGTGTTGGAGAACGCTTTAATGGCATACTATTTTGCAGTGGTATAGAACATCGTATTGAAAATGGTTCGTGGAGTACGCAAGTAGAATTTGGGTGCGCACCACACTGGTTTGGTGAAACCGAAAATGTCAGTAGTCCCCCCGCTGCTGGACTTTCAGCAGCATTTCAAGGTTTGCAAATTGGCATCGTGCAAAAGCTCGATGAAGATCCAGATGGACAGTACCGTGTTCAAGTTAACATACCGGTACATCAGGCAGAAACCGAAGGTATCTGGGCTCGCCTCAGCCACCCCTATGCATCGGCTGGGTTTGGTTCGTTCTTTATACCGGAGATTGGTGACGAAGTCGTTTTGGGCTACTTCAATAGTGATCCGGCTTATCCCCTTATTATTGGTAGTTTGTACAGTCAGAAAAACACCGCGCCGCTTGAACACACCGCCGAAAACTATATAAAAACGCTAGTTACCAAAAGCAAACTAAAAATCCAATTCGACGACGACAAAAAAATTCTCTTATTTGAAACTCCTGGCGGGCATAGCATCACCCTGGACGATGATCAACAAAGTGTCACTTTGAAAGATTCAAATGACAATTCCGTAACAATGAATTCATCGGGTATTAGCTTACAAAGCCCTAAAGATATCAGTTTAAGCGCAGACGGAAATATATCCCTTACGGCGGGTCAGAACGTTGAAGCTTCAGCGACCGGCGATGCGACGATAAGCGGTATGAATGTGTCAGCTACGGCAGATACAGGTTTTAGCGCATCGGGTAATGCATCCTCTGAGGTGACATCATCGGGAACAACTACCGTGAAAGGTAGTATGGTAATGATCAATTAATCGAACTCAAAAATGAGGAGAAGGCAGCATGCCTTTCGCAGCACGAATTACGGATATGCACACCTGCCCAGCAGCAACTGGCCCCGTACCACATGTAGGAGGCCCTGTAATTGGACCGGGCGCAGCCACAGTGCTTATAAATAATTTACCGGCGGCGATCCTTGGCGATAGTGTTACTTGTGTTGGCCCTCCTGCGACCATTATTAAAGGTTCGTCAACTGTATTGATCTGTAATAAACCAGCTGCTCGAATGGGTGACCAAACTGCACATGGTGGCAGTATTGTTTTGGGTTCTGTCAATGTGATGATTGGAGGATAATATGCACTCAAATGATAATAGCGCGTTCCTCGGGACAGGTTGGAGTTTTCCTCCAACGTTCCTTGGGAATAATGCTGCGATTACTCTGGTCTCCCAGGAAGAAGACATTAAACAGAGTTTACACATTCTGTTTTCTACTTCTCCTGGAGAGCGGGTCATGCATCCACAGTTCGGTTGTAATCTTAAGAAATTAGTTTTTGAAAATATCAGTCAAGGAACGATTACAAAAATTAAAGATTCAGTGCGGCGTGCAATCCTTTTTTTTGAACCACGCATCGAGTTACTAAAGGTTGAAGTCAATGTTGATTCAGACCCTAACAATGCGTTGAGTGTCTATAACGGCTATATCGAAATTAACGTTCACTACCGAATACGGCAAACCAATACACGTAGCAATTTAGTTTATCCTTTTTATTTTTATGAAGCCGATAATATTTAGCGGGAGTGAATTGCAAGAGTGAACAAGGAATATTTTAAGCGTGTTAACCGGCTGAAGGGTTCGGTACAGTCGGCCAGGGCACCAAAAGCCCTGCGGGAGGGCTATATTCCTATAGACGATCGAACGCTATCAGATCTTATTCGGGCGTTAGCCGCCTACGCAGATATTATTCAATTTTATGATATCGACAATAAACCCGCAGGTACCTGGGGGAAATTGTTTGCGGAGAGCGAAATAGTTTTAGTCGCTGAAGCTGCGGAAATTGATTTGCAACATTTAAAACAACAATATCATCACATTGCAAGTGTCGGTAACCAGGAAACTATTGATTTCACCCTAAGCGTTTTATCCGGAATTGCAAAATGGCTCAGCGTGAGTAAAAACTTTGTACACGACGAATCAAAGTTGATTGCTTTAAAAATACAAAATTACGTACAGCAGTCTTTGCTCGATCTAATGGGGAGCTACGCACAACTTGCCTTAGATCTAAGCCCAAAGTATCGGAAAAGCATAAAGCTTTTGTGCCGTGAACTCTTAAATACTGACAAGCTTCGGGTTTTGCAACCAATTAAAACCAGACAACAAGAGCAGGATATACTCGATAGAATGTTTGAGAAATCGAGAAATATCAGGGAATTTATGGCAGCAGAATGTCGCCACTTGCTCTCAATATTGCTGGTGTCAGATGGCCACGAACCTGCTGTCACTATGCTGATCGCATTTTTAGAGGCATACCATATTGCACAGCAGAATATAAATACGATTCCCACCAGACTGAGTGAATATTATTACAGTAGGGTGTTAGGAAATATGCCTCATCAGGGGCGTCAAGAGCGTATATTTTTACATTGCAAATCAGTTCTCGAGAAACCCGTGCTCATCGCTCAAGGCTGGCAATTTCTCGCAGGGAAGAGCCCCGATAAGAAAAATATCATCTATGAGTCGGAACAAGCCAATTTAATTACCGGTGCCAGGTTAAGCAGTGTACAGACGCTGTACTTACAAAGGCACCCGAAAATATTTCCGGAGAATGCCACCCATGCGGTTACCCGTATAAAACACAGGGATCTAAAACCTGAAGGCAAAACGACCTTGCAAGCATCTCCCAGTATATTTGGTTACGATGAAGTGCCGGGTCATACCTCTCAAGATAGTGAGGCTATATTCGGATTGTGTATTCAGTCAGATCATCTTTTTGCGAAGCAGGGTGAGCGTATTATTAGTCTGAATTTCGAAGTCGCCGATAGAACCTTGCAACGTTTACGGGTGAACTCGCAAAGCGATACTGAACTACCTTGTACGGAGTTTATGTGGCTTTCAGAAAAGAAATGCAAGCTGGCTAATGATATATTTTATGCGTTTTCTGAAAAACTTCAAAAACAGGAAGTCTTATTCCAACAAATTAACTTATTTATGAGTGATGATTTCGATGAAAATATCGAATCGTTTAAGACATATGATTTCGAAAGTTTGCTCCGTCAGTGTTTACTAGCGATGTATACGCGTAGTGATGATATTCGATTTCTTGGTTTGATACATCGAGAAATTAATATAAGGCGAATATTTTTCAAAAATTACCTAAGCGATTCAGCGTTACATAAGATGCGCCGAAAGATTAAACGGCTGCAGAATGACGAAGAATCTTTGGCGCGAAGCAATCGCATGGCGCTTTCCCAGATGCAATTGATGTTCCGAGATATCTTACAGGATCTGTCCTTCAGTGACACAGGTATTTTATACCACTATCTGAGCGATTGCTTTCTTATAAAGTTAAGTGGCGAATCAGGTTGGGTTTACCCCGGCGAGTACAGCGTTAATCGTACAGAGCGCCACGGTGGTATATGTTTTAACTTAAAATTGTCAAAAACCGACCCAGCCGTTATCGCAGCGAAGCTAGAGACGCACCAGATTGAAAGCCGGTATCCTGTGTTACAGCTGTTGAACAATAATGCTGCCGGCGTATTTCCTTACTCTTTTTTACGGGGTGTCGCTGTCACCCGGTGCCACTTGAGAATTCAGGTCAATGGTGTTCGTGATCTCTCAGTTCAAAATGAATACGGATTGGTGGATGTGACGCAATCCTTTCTTGCATTTTCAGCGGCGCCCTCTGCAAGTAGTCGAATGCGCATTGGTGGTTATGAGTACGCGCGTAAGCGAATTGATAGTCTTCGTTTGCATATTCGTTGGAAAAATTTACCAGGAAATTTTGGTGGCTTCACAGAGTACTACCGCGCTTATGGTGAGGGCTACGACAACAGTAATTATCTGGTTCGAGTACAAATGCTCGCGGGTGGCGAACTGATTCCGCAGGACCCTCAACAGATACAGCTATCGCCACTTTTTGAATACGAACAGGGCACTGATAAGTTACTTCCGATTACTAACATTGACTTCCCAATCTTAGCGAAACCACCCCGCCTGGATGATGAAATTTCAAAAAAAGCATTTGCTCAGAATATTCGGGGCGATACCGGCTATATAAATCTAAAATTGGTATCCAAAGGTAAATTGTTTGGTCATCGGGAATACAATCAGATATTAAGTAAAGTTTTGGTTCATAACGCTCGCAGCAAACGCAAAAAACCACTACCCGAGCCCCCCTACACCCCTGAAATAGACGCGCTGGAATTAGATTATATCGCTCATGATGAGGTGTGTTTTATCGACAATATTTCGGAAAGAACACAATCAGATAGTGAGGATACGCCTCAGTCTATCGCTTATTACATCACCCCACTTGGAGCTGAAACCAGTTATACCAAAAACAGGGAAGGGGGCTTTACCTTACTTCCGGAATGGCCGGAAGATGGTAATCTATTTATTTCGTACGAGATCATTGATGGCGCAGATAGCCTAAATATTTATTTTCAAATAAAAACTATTGGCAGTACCCCGCAAAGCGAATTTCAACATTTGCAAATCGATTGGTGTTACTACAGTCGTAACGGTTGGAAAAAATTACCACAGTCGGCGATACTTTCTGATTCTACCAATGGTTTTAGACGTTCCGGCATTGTGGTCTTAGAGCTTATGCCAGACAAGGCACGTCACACAGGGTTTGGTCATGGCGATCAGTTCTGGTTTCGAATATCTACTTCAGATAATTTAACGCGTTATGGTGGGTTGAGCAATATTCTGTTTGACGCTATCACGGTACGTTCAATTGATTCTCAGCTAAAACTAAATCGTTTTCCGTCGCTATTCGACAAACCCGGTATTAGTAGTAAATGGCAGGCGATGCCAACAATCCCAGGGGTGCAATCTTTCCTTCAGTATGAAGCCGCAGTAAACCAAAGTAATGAAGAAACCGTTGCCCGCGCTACATTGCGTATTAATGAACAATTGCGTCATAAAAACCGGGCGATAACCCCTTGGGATATCGAGCGAATCGTGCTAGAGAAATATGTTCAAATTGATCGTGCAAAATGTTTATCAGCCTGCAAGTTGGGGGAGCCGAGACCGGTTCCAGGAACGCTTTCGTTAGTGGTCTCTCCCAAACTGATAGATTCACAAAATATTCATGCACAAGGGCATCACGTAAACGCTGTGGTACTCGCTGAGATACGTGAGCACTTGATTTCGCTTTGCTCTCCTAATGTGAAAATTGAGGTTCACAACGCCCGTTACGAAATTGTTCGAGTGCGTTGCGCTGTAATATTTAATGATCCCGTAGGAAGTGGTTTGCGTATTCAGCAGCTTAACAATGATTTGTGCCAATTCCTGTCTCCCTGGAATCCCGCAGGATTATCTCCGGGCTTGGGCTGGCGCATACGAACCAAAGACGTAGAAAGTTTTATCCGCCAATTATCGTATGTTAGGTTCGTTACGCAGGTGTCATTGCTGAAGGTCTATAGGGATGAAGAAAAACAGCAATATTTTTGTTTGGAAGATACCGCGCAATTTCAGCAGAATACCCCTTTATCCGATATTGATCGTTTTTTTATAGATGCTTCTTTTCCCTGGACGCTGCCACTTCCTTCGCAAAAACACGATATTCTATTGCTACAGGGAGATGCCCAGGAAATTGCTGCTACACCAGTCGGAATAAATTCCATGGAAATAGGTGGTACATTTATTTTGCGTGAGGGTAATCCTCATGGCTAAACAAAATCGTAGTACCTTAAAATCCTTTTTTGGTGATGGTGCTGTTCCAACCTCATCCATGTTCCGCGATCTTGTGGATTCTACAATAAATCTACATGACGATGGCTTTGAAAAAAACAATCGCGATGGCGTAAAAATATTCTGTCATTCAGACTCCCGCGCACTAACTTCGTATTATCACCAGCAGCAGCGTGACCTCGCAGTTTGGCGTGTTGCTTTTGAGGGTGAACACAGTAATTTGCTTTGGTCTACGCAAGCCCAGATACAGTCTGGGATCGAAATTAATAAAAAGGAGTCTGCCAAGCTTCAAGAGGCGTTATGCTTGTCTCGTAGAGATAATCAGTTGCGTGTTGGTGTTGGAACTCAAAAACCGCAAACCACGCTGGATGTAAACGGCTGTATTCACTCCCTTGAACGTCGCGGAAGTTATGGACGCTCCTTTGAATCCGTTCCGGCCGATGGACAATGGAAAACGATTGTTGACGATATACAGGGCGGTAGTGCATTTGAGGTAGTAGCCCGTGCGCAAAACCTAGTGAAACGACGTTACGCCTTGATTCATGCAATTGCGCTCCACTGCCCCTGGAAACCCAAGAGTAACGACTTGTTGTCGTGGTTGGGGATTCGTAACCGCATTAAGTACACCCAAGTTTTTCACGACTCACTGCTGCATAAAATCAAGCTTCAGTGGGAAGATAAAGACGCAAAAAATGGCTACAAATTGCAAATTCGCACTAATTGTGATTACGGTACCGAGCTAAATAGCAGCGACGGATTTACCACTACGGAACCCTGCGTAATCGACTTTCATATCACTCGTTTGTGGAGCGACGAAGATACATTCGTTACCCTAGCAGACCAGGCAAAAGAGGGCTTAGGTGATGACTGAAGCCGCACTGCCATTGAAATCGCCAGCACTAACATCGATGAACGGCGGATTACCAGAATCTACGTTAACTATTGCAAGACGTCGTGCCCCTGGTGAATTCGAAAAATTTCGTGAGGCGATGTTAAGCGCAGTGCAACGCTTGGCATCACACGCTTGGACAGACTACAACTTACACGACCCTGGTGTCACTATTCTCGAGCAGTTGTGTTATGTACTCACCGATATTAACCACCGCACCAGTTATGATATTGATGAAATACTTGCTGATTTCCATCAGTGTTTAGCGTTGCACAAGCATGGCTTATTTACGCCTCAGGAAGCTCTAAGTTGTCGACCCGTAACGCGTGACGACATCCTCAAATATATCCTGGACAAAGTGCCCGATCTCTCCAGGGTAAGCATTAAAGGAACGCACTTACATTGGGAAAAAGCCGGACGCACAATTGAATTTCCCTGGTTGTATAGCATACGCGTTCATAGCCGGGAACCTGTTGCCAGCCGTACCCATCACGCCTATTTGCGAAAAAAGGTTATACGTTGTTTTCATTGTGTTCGTAATCTTGGAGAAGATCTCTATCAGGTAGAAATTGCACCAGATAAACACGTATATCTGGAGGGGCATATTTACGTGGACGAATCAATCGTAGAGTCGGCAATTGAATCGCAAACATTGGCGAAGGTGTACATGCGGGCACAGTCATACTTATTGGGGGAGGTTGAAACTGCCGAGGAGCCAGGTAATGTGGAGGGGCCTCTCCTAGAGAGTTTACATTTCACAGACGAAGCATTGGCGCTTGCTTGTGAGCCTCGCACTATGGCCGGGTTAATCGCTGCGCTGAATGATGTTGATGGCGTCAGGGAAGTGGATAATCTCGGGCTTTGGATTCAGACTGATGGTGAATTTAAATCTTTAAGTTTCACCGAGAGTGTCGCCCAGGATGACACTTTACGTTTGGTTATTCCAGAATTGGAAACGGATTACGCATTAAGTTTGGTGTGTAGTCACCGCAAATTGGCACATGACGTTTCGCAAGTACAGGCCCAATATAAGGCGATGGTAGAAACGCGTCGCCTAAAACGTAAAACTGCGTCGCAAAATATCGCAGCAGCTAAGCGGCCGGTTCAACGAAAAGATTTACTTTCATATGTGTCTGTAAAGGAGCATTTTCCGAGCAATTACGGTATAAACCGTTTTGGCGTACCTGCTCACGCCCCAGCAGCAAGAAGAGCGCAAGCAAAGCAATTAAAAGGTTATTTACTGTTGTTTGATCAATTGATGCTGGATCACCTCGCCATGCTGGACAATGTGAAGAATTTCTTTTCCGATGATCTTTCACAGATGTGCTCCTATCCAACAGGTTTATCAAACGAAGCGACGATATCTGGCAACGGCAGTCTCTACCAGAAAAATCCAGACAATAAATTTTTATTAGGGCTTGAAGCTTACGATAATTACCCGCAGCGTAAATTAAGGGTGTTTGATTATCTGTGTGCTATGAACGGCAGAGATCGCGAGGTATTCGGTTGGGAATTTCGCAACCCCTATTTTTCTCAGGATGAAAAGCAGAAGAGGCTTCTCGACGACAAGCGTCGGCATTTACAGTTACTTCATGAATATGGAAAAAATCGCGCGGGAGCTTTTGATTATACCGTCTCTAGCTGGGGTAAAACTAATCTATCCTTCTTGGAAAAACGCGTGCGGCTGATATTGGGTGTCTCTGATCGCAGGCTTTCAACCGTATATCCCATGGTAAAACGTGGTTTTACACATAGCGAAGAAACCCTGGGGTATCACTTTAATGGTAAGAATGCTAACCCGGATAGTCCGCTGGCCACCGCCTTTTATCAAAACATCGAGCACGTTAGCTATGCACAATTTTCGCGACATTTTGTTCCTGTGCCGCAGCGTAAGGTAAAAGATGAAGCGAGTTGGAAAACATTTCACTATGTGCAGCAATGCGCATTTGGAAACCTGAAGAATCTACAAGATCTGCTATTTCAATGTGGCGCAAACTTGGACAATTATCGATTGGGCCAGGTAAAAAATAAAAAGCAGTTAGAACTGTTTATTAATTTGTGCTCTTCGGGTCAGGAAAATTGGTTGTACCTCCTCAGCTTTAAAAGCAAAAAGGAAGCTGTATTGGCAGCCAATCAGCTGCGCTATTGTATCCAGCACCTGAACATGAGTATGGAGGGGGTGCACCTTATAGAGCACAATCTATTACTTCCATTGGATAGACATCTGCGTCCCACTCTCGAAGGACTTGCCCATATTAAGGCATACACCAATCAAGTGAGCGTGTTGCTACCAGCGTGGTCGGCGAGATTTCGAGATATAGATTTTCAACACTATGTGGGTGACATCATTTTACAGGAGGCTCCAGCTCATTTGTACATTCGTATTTATTGGCTGGGTTACGCGCAAATGGAGAAGTTTGAAGTACTTTTTAAAAATTGGTGTGACGAAAAACTGTTGTCTAAAAACCCGGACAAAATTAATCGTCTATCGCGCAAGTTGGTAGGATTCCTTATGAATCGAGAAAAAAAGGCGACACCGTGAATCGCATTCATAAGCTGGAATTTAACGTAGCACCGCACCGCCTATTTTGCGCCGAAGAGAGGGATATATCGACTTGGACACGTAACGATTTGATGCCCCTAGTAGATACACTTTTGGAACAGGAATTGTCTAGTACGCTCACACGGGATTGGCAAACAGATGATGAAGTCCCGTCAGTTATTTACATCCATCACATTCAGTTGCGTATTGAAGCTGATAACCCGTTAGATTTTAAACGTAAATTTGTTGATAGTTTGCAGCAGGAGTTAAGAGCTGCAATACGTTATGCTTTTCTTTGCAATAAGCAGCGCCGAGCAGAGTTCTCTGAAAAAAGAGTTAAAGCAGCTATCAATAATGCTAGTAATAATAGTTTTATTGCTGTACTCCAAAGCTTGTTTGCTCGACCGGAAAGCGGTAGTTTCGATGCGGACACCTTTAAGGTGTTGCAGGTGCATTGGCAATTGTGGAGCAAAGAACAGGCGCCGCAACTACGTGCGGAATTATTTCGCCATTTACGTAACCGGGGAAACAGGTCATTGGTAGCAGAACGCTTTTCCACCGTGGTTCAAAATGATTTAATTACCTTGCTGGAACCGCTGCATGCTGTATATATTCTTAGTTTTATTAACGTTCTTGAAGACACCAGTCAAAAACCTTTAGCAGCTTTATCCCCTCGAGAATCTAAAGCACTGAATAATAAAAAACAACAAAGTGATACAGCGGCGCTGCTACTAACTGAAGAATGTAGTGTGCATCGAGTCCTGGATGCGGTAGCACGACCCTGCCTTGTGGAATTCAGTCTGGCTTATATTACCTGCGAACGTGGTAGTCGCTTTAATAGGAAAATGTACATGCGCAGTGTAGTACGACAATTGGCGCACCATAATAATTTAAGCGTTCAAGTACTCACACATACGCTGAAAACGATTATTCCTCTTATTGAGATGCCTTTAAACCTGAAAGCAGATTTTCTGGACATATTGCAACCTGAACAATATGCCTCCACATTAGACGGTTCTGAGCAACACGCTCCTATTTTAGTTACTGCTGAACCCGATAGAGGAGAAGTGTCGTATCTTCATTATGAAAAAAATAGCTCATCCAATGAATTAGAAACACATCGAGTCGCCAAGGCGCTACAGCGTTCATTGCTAAGTTTTGGGAGTGATCTTAGGTTACCACGGGAGCTTCATAAGCAAATCTCGTATTTATTACGTCATGATAGAACAAGACTGGTTAAAATATTGCGTTCATTCAGTAGGGATCAAGGGGGGATGGCTCTAGCAACTCAGCTTGGAGCATTGCCGGACCCCTTGCGACGAGAGCTTTGCAGTACCTTAAATCGTTCTTTGTACCAGAACCTGGAAAATATTTTTCCATTAATTGAGACTCTGTGGATGGAGAGTCGTATCGCATTACGGAGTCATCCAGGCGAATTCAGCAGTATGATTACAGGTTTTTTTTTAAACCCGAAGGCTGCGGATAATACGCGTGAATGTCTATTGAATTTTCTCGAGTATTATATTCGAACGCTAGCGTTTCAGAGCAAACAGGCACCGCAGATTGTACAACAAGAGTTGCAAATATTACTAGATAGGAAATCTGACCCTCGTTATCTGTGTTGGGATATAAAGAGCACCCTTAATCGAATGCAGGTAGACTATGATGCGTTAGAATGTTCAAAGAATAATCCATCAGTAGAAACCGATAACTATGCGCTAAATAAAGAGTTGTACACGCCCTTCATTCACGCGATCCAGCGAGGGGTATGGGATCTCGATCAGAGCACCTGGAAAAGACTGCAATGCTTAAATATCCCTTATTTACGTTCTCTTACCCGGCTTCTATTACAGGATCTTCGCTATCGCCAGACACTGGTGGTAAATATTCCCGAGGCGATTCAATGTGATTTAGTGACCGTTATGGAGCCTGGTTCACACCAGTCAATATTGGAAGTGTGGCGTGGTGCAGGACATATTAAAAGACTTATGCTAACGGAAAAAAAATCGCAGCTAAACTTACCCCAGAAAAACAGCCAAAACGACAATGCGCAGAATGTTTACGCAGCCATTCGCGAATTTACGTTTACGTATTTAGCGGTAGAGCGAGGCAGCGAATTTAATCAACGTAGCTATGCGCGTAGTCTTTTGCGGCAGTTAAGTGCCCATTATAATCTTAATTATCAGGCATTACTTGTAAGCTTCCAACAGCATCTTAGTCGTAGTCGAATTCCGACTGCCCTTAGAAAACAATGGCTTGCGATTTCCGGTTGTGAGATTAGATTAAACGATGAATATATATATAACGAAGATGATGTGAATGTAAGGCGCTGGCAACGTCAGAGTCTCAGTGCTGTTACTGGAGCGCGAGCCTATGTTGAACTACTACAGATGCTGACTGTGCAAGACGACCCTCCGCAACAGAGAATTAGCGGACTTATTCAGTTTTTAGGGGAGCAACATCGGTTTTATTTTCAACGATTAACAGATTTAATAAACGAGCAGAGAATTTCCCGAAATCAGTTATATCAGCGCTTAAGTGTGTCTACATTTGCTCACCTGTTCGAGCAGTTATTCATGTTAATGGGGTACAATAGAAGTCGATTTACATTGTTGCGAAAATCGCTGCAATCCGCTCTGGCAGAATGTACTGACAAGCGTTCTTTTTATTTGCAACTAATACTGGATGTTCTACAAGGTAAATTAATCGATCTCGAGCGAGCCCAACATAACTCCGGAAGCGGAATTGAAAAATTCACTCAACAGCCGGTAAAAGATTTATGGGAGCAGCCTAGAAATTCTTCTTCATCGGCTTTGGAGGTGTGCGATTTTTGTTTGCCACTCTCCAACAAATCCCTGTCTGATAAGGTAATAAACTCTTCTGAAAAAGAAAAAAACTCCAATGGAGTTGAAGAATTATCACAGAGTAAACTCTCTTCATATGGAATTGACGATAAACCAATTGCTAAATTAGCTGAATCATTGTCTACTGCAATGAAGCTTGTGGTTCGGGGCGAAGCATGGTTGTGGGACCAGTGTTACACCTTCAGTGAAACAAAAGTGCAGCTATTCTATCCAGTTGCCCAGGTGTTGCGATTACTATTGAGCAATTGTGAGCGGCGGTTGCTTGTAGGAGAACAAGAATGGTCTAGTCGTTTGCTCTCACACAACCGTATGAGCGAGCAACAGTGGCTGGCAACTATTTTCCATCATTTGGCGTCGCAATTGTTGGTTTCGGGGGGCGCGAGTACAGACCGGTTCGTACAGCTCGTACTGCAGACGGTTTTCAAATACTGGCAACTAAATAAACAACATTTCGATATGCAGGGTTTCTCCCGTTTGTGTGTTAAACAGCTTTACAGTGGCAGATATTCACCGCATAAGATATTTAATAGTGAACTACAAAACATCCTGCAATCTTTAACGGCATCGGATGTTGGTATGGAGATTGATAACGCACCTGTGCTAAACATGGCACCTGTTTCAAACAAGCGGTCTGTTACTAAGCTTCCTAGGCCAGAATATCCTATTCCACAATCGTCCTTCAGTGGTCAAACGGAAGGTATTCTGAATGTTGCAGCAGCTGGAATTGTTATTCTAGCGCCTTATGCAGGTGTTCTTTTCGAGCGTATGAACCTGCTTGACCACAATAACCTTAAGAAAAATGCTAGCGGAAAGGCGCTACAGTTATTGCACTTCCTCTGCATGGGCACTCTTGCGCAACATAATTTCGAATCTAGCTTATGGTGTTTTTTTAAATTACTTTGCGGCCTAGCACCTGATTCACTGGTGGAACCCGAGACTCTCTATACAGGTGAACAAACGCTATGTACTGATTTGCTCACAGCCGTTATTCAACATTGGCGCGTTTTGGGCTCAACCAGTATAGAAGGTTTGCAGGAAACGTTTTTGCAACGTGGAGGTACATTGCGAAAGGACGAGGAAAAAGGTTGGTCGTTAATGGTCGATACCCATGCGCTGGATGTGTTGTTGGATCGTCTGCCGTGGAGTTTCTCAGTGATTAAATATCCCTTTATGAAGGAGGCTGTACATGTGCAGTGGCGTAAATAGCACCGATAAATTAGCTATTTGGAGTGTTAAGCAGTGTTAGTAGAAGACACAGGCTACATTCGCCTCAACCCACAAACCTATCGAGACTCAGCCCGTGCTGGGTATATCGGCCGATCTGAATTGGATTGCAATGCGCGAGCATTGGAAAAGGAGTTGCATTGGTTTTCACGTGTACTGGAAACGCGCTTGGCACTTTATTTCGAAAATGAATGTGTTTATAGCGCTATTGAAGAAATTCCCCCACCGGATTTATCGAATGATAGCTCGGCCTATGCTGCTGTTGTTCAGGAATTTGGTATGTCGCCTATGGAGCGTTTGATTTTTATTCTTGCGGCTATTCCACATTTAAAACCACAGTTACTCAATTTATTTCTCATTCGCGACCCACACATCGACCGGCCCTATGTTGAATTTGGTGGCTGGAGAGGTAAAACTCACGGAGGTTTTTTGCCGACGGGTGAAACGGCAGTATTTTTAATAGCTGGTGAAAATTTACAACAGCGTATGCAAGTATTTACTTTGTTTGATCGAGATCATTATTTTTCCAAAGCAGGGATTTTGCGATTTCACACTGGCGAATTTGATGAAGCTTATCTCACCACTGCAATAACCTTAACACACGAATATTTTCATCGTATTACCACGGGGGAATCTCAAAAGCCCGATTTCAGTATGAATTTCCCAGCAAAATTGTTGGAAACCAATCTCGATTGGGATGATTTGGTATTGCCGGAAAAGACTTTAGACGAAATCGAACATTTACGTACCTGGTTGGTGAATCAACACCAAATTATGAACGATCTGGGTTTGCGCAAGTCCATCAAACCGGGTTACCGTGCCTTATTTTACGGGCCGCCTGGTACTGGTAAAACCCTTACGGCCAGCTTGCTGGGTAAATCGATGGCGGCAGACGTTTATCGTGTCGATCTTTCTTCAGTGGTATCTAAATACATAGGCGAAACTGAAAAGAATCTCGAATCCATATTTATCCAGGCTGAAAACCGCAACTGGATATTATTTTTTGATGAAGCTGATGCCCTATTTGGGAAGCGCACCGAAACCACCAGTTCTAACGATCGCCACGCTAATCAGGAAGTCGCCTATTTACTGCAGCGTATTGAAACCTTCCCCGGCGTTATTATTCTTGCTACGAACTTGCGGGGTAATATCGATGATGCCTTTGCGCGCCGCTTTCAGTCTATAGTGTACTTTCCAATGCCAGGCGCCAATCATCGTTTTTATCTCTGGCAAAAAGCTTTTAAAGAGTCACAGTGCCTTGATACCACCGTTGACCTCATGCATTTCGCAAAGCAATATGAAATTGCCGGAGGTGCTATTATCAATGTGGTGCGATTTGCAGCGATTAACATGATTAAGCGAGGTAATACCCGAGTCTACAATGAAGATTTAACCGCTGGTATCTTGAAGGAAAAGAAAAAGCAGGGACGGGTGTTGGCATGAAGCGCGCACACGCTTTCCGGTGGCAAGTTATAGTCGCGCTTTGCCTTTTTTATACGGTTGGATCATGTCTTGCTGAAAGTAAGGATTCAGTAGAAGAGTGCAGTAAGCTGCCAGCAGTAAGCGGGCTAGATGTACAAAAAAAACTACAACCTGTACATGCAGGTAATAGCTGCTTCGAACAGAAACTACAGAATAGCACCGCACTAAATGACGGTGTTATAGGACCAGTCACCCGGCAGTGGATAGCTTCTGCGCTCGAGAAGTCAGAAAATGAATCATCGCACGGCCAGCTTCCTGCTGGTATATCAACAGTTTACGCTGCTTCACCCATGTCCCTTCCGCTGGAGGCTCAGGTAGGGAGTGCTAACACCTATCGTTCTTCAGTACTGGCTCAGCCTGCAGCCAGCGCTACAACTCCCGCAGAGATTGGCGGAGTTAACTTGGTGGACCCTGTCGTAACACACCCCTACTACGCAGGTATGCAGCCCTATGTGCTGTTTGATGACGATATTGCCACGTTAAAATTAAACCAAGCAGTACGTGAAATTCTCCAAGCCATCGTAGCAAACCCCGAAGTAAACCAATTCGTTACCTTAGACGCTGGGCTAACATATATCGCTGCCAATATCGGTAGCTTAGACGGTATCACTCCTGAGCTGGTCGAGATCTATCAGAAAAAATTGAGTAGCTTTTTCAGCAAGGAGAATTACCAGTTCATCACTTTGCAAACATTGGAGAAACTGCAAAATACCAGCGCATCATGGGCAGCTGTAGTGCTAAACCCCTACCAGGGTCGATTAATGCCGGCCACACTATTTGAATTTTCGGTACGTGACATATTGCAGCAGGCCCTGCGATCAAGTGTGCAAGTACAAACGTCGTCGGTAATTTCAAATGAAAGCGAAACCGGCGTTAAATCCGGAGGTGAAACTGATAATGAACCTGTGGGTGTAAAACCTATGCTTTCTGAGGCAACACTTACCGAATTAAAAAGTGTGATGGAGATTGTACGAAGTACTGCTAGTACAGCTTTGCGCTATGAGCTGGTATATGACCCTGTGGCGATTGAATCTGAATTTCCTTCGATTGAAGTATCGGTTGCTGAGTGTATGAAATATTTGGCGAATTATGTGTACCCGTCGGCGATAGGCTTTGCGGATGCTTTGAATCACCTGTTGCTACAGATGCGTGTAGCAGGTTTACAGCTTTTGCAGTCAGACACTCCGCCATCTCCAGGTTTTGCATGTGCTTTAAGCGAGGATATTATAAGTGGACTACGAGCAGCTGGAAACGAAACCCCCGTTACGGCAGAATCGATTCGCATAAATCAGTGTGCCGTGATGCAAAAACCACTGCTTGACCCCGCGCTACTTGTATCACTCGAACCTGAGCAATGTCAGGCCTGTGTCGCTGGTAATTGTCGAAGCTATAAAAACTATATCGACGCTGTTGTGTCTTCGGTGAGCAAACTGGCTGGCAAGCCTTATTTTCGCAGTGATCTCCATGCCATTGATACAGCACCGCTTCCCGAATGCCGTGAATGCGCTTTACCTTTGCAGGGGGTGACTTATGGCTTTTACCCGTATTGGCTCGCCTCAAATAATTATCGCGATATTGGGGTCGCTAATCCAAACCCCGGTTATCTAAATTTCAGCGTTTTTACTCGAATGGCGTATTTTGCTATACCTATAGATACTTCGGGTAAAATTAAAGATCTATTGCATTGGCAAAATCCGCGTTTACTAGAGGGGTTTGTAAAGCAGCTAAGCCGTCTAAATGTGAAGCGCGATATAGTGCTCTATGCGAGCCAATGGCAAAATTGGAAAAGTACAGACGATATAAAAAAATATGCTGAAGATCACTATAAAGAACTGGTAAAGCTGAACAAAGCTACCGAGAAATATGGAGGTATCAATGGTGTTACTTTGTATTTTGATAACTATGAACGCAGTAGTAATGCCAGCTCTATCATTACCTATGTAACGCGTTTACATCAGGAGATTCTTAAAGACTCATCGGCAGACAGGCCGTGGCTGGACATCAACCTACTGTTAAATCTCGTCGGTTTAGATGATCTAAAAACCCACGTGGGCGCCAGCGTACCTGTAGAGCAGAGCTATTTTTCGAAACTTGCACCTCTATTTTTAAATTCAAAAAAAGATAATCTTCTCGATAATAGTGTGAAGGAAATTGAACAGGGCAGTGCGCCTAAACTCAACGAGGTAAAGGCACAGCTAGGCGAAAGTTCACCCCAAACCACGGTCGCCAATATTTTGGTGTTCCTGAATGAATCGACCAGTGAACATAAAAAGCAATTGCGTATGCAATTGGAGAACGAATTTAAAGGTGAAGCCCGGGTAGATGCCCAGGAAAAAATCATTCCGGTACTGGGCCGCCTCGCCCTGAACGAAGAAAGCAATGCTCCCCATCGCCAGTTTGTTGATGACCTTGCATATTTAAAATATAACTTTGGGGGTATTGGTTTTTGGAAACTACCGTTTACTACAGAAGATGAAAAAGGCGAGCTAAATGTAACCAATACTGAGATGCAAATATTATCGCATACCTTAAAATTGGCTTTTGCTAATCGTGACAATGGCTATGTTGACACGGAAAAAATGGGCTGGCTCGGCGCGGCCTTACATCAACCCAGTGTAACCCAATACTTTTCAGTATGCGCCTTTGCATGCCCCAATCGGGCCTGGACACTACCCCTGTTGCTGGCTTTGTTGCTGGGGAATGGCATGGTTTACGTGCTGTATCGCAGCCATTGTCCCTCTCGTATGTTTATCAAAGCACATTATGGTAGTTTTTTGCTATTGCGTTGGAGCCCTATATTATTACTAATTGCCACCTTTGGGTGTAATCCCGACTTATATCCATACTCGAATAAAGTGTTGTTATTGGTGCTCGGGCTGATGCTGGCAATTCCTTTGTATCGCAGCTTTGTACGGCTTTCCGATCGTCTGAACAGCTAAGATAACAGGACATTGGTGCTTGATGGGTAGCAACACATAACAGGGTTTAAATACCAATAACTGGAGGCGAGTTATGACCAAAGAATTCTTATCGAAAAAAGAAAATGCCCGTGTTCCTAGAGAATACGGAATGGGGGGCGCACAGTTTAAGGATAATCGGTTTAGTAATGCCGATACGCTGCAACGCGAAACTTTGGAAGACGAAGAGCTCATGCAAGGTAAATTCCAATCTATACAAAGAGTAGAATTGGAAGATAAAGAGCCGATGCAAGGGAAATTTGATATTGTACAAAAAGCTGAACTGGAAGATGAGGAATTGATGCAGGGAAAATTTGGCAGTAATAGCTCTATCTTACAAAAGCAGCAAAATAACGCAGGCTTACCTGATAACCTAAAAAGTGGTATAGAAAATCTTTCGGGAATGACTATGGATTCCGTAAAAGTACACCAGAATTCCAGCAAGCCTGCTGAAGTTGGGGCACATGCCTATACTCAGGGTACTGATATTCATGTAGCACCGGGTCAAATGAAGCACCTACCCCACGAAGCCTGGCATGTGGTGCAACAGGCACAGGGTAGGGTACCGGTTACAACCGAAGTAGCAGGTATGCCGGTAAATGATAATCCTGCATTGGAAGCGGAAGCGGATAATATGGGTGAAAAGGCGCTCAAAGAAGGTAAATAGGTGGCGTGTTATGGAATCGAAAAAGTACAAACAACGCAAGCCGGTTGCTAGTAAAAGTTTTGAAACGCACGATAAATCTAAACAAGTAACAAATAATACTGCGTTATTTTTAAACAAGCGTGATAATACAATTCTTCAAAAGCTAAAAGATAATCGGAATTACGTCACCTCTATGCAAACCGCTGAAAAAGGAAATAGTGGTTCGGAAAATCCAATTCAACGAACCTCTTGGTCCTGGGTTGGTGGGCAATGGGTAAGGCAAGACAATGATGACCCACAAACGCCCGCACCCAACAGAAACGGTACCTACGATTGGGAAACGGTTGATACTGCCCACGTACAAGAGGAGCAGCAACAAGAGCTTGAACAAGATGTTGGTCAATTGAACCCGCTGCAATTTAATCAGTATGAATGGTTGTTTCTATTACAAAATTTTCTCCAGTTGTTAGACGATGTCTACCCCCAAAATGATCCACAGCCTGATGGCAATTATGTTTCCTACAAAGATCAATTACAGCGACCGCCGCAAAGCGGCGTAAAAGGATCTGATCACCATACAAACACCAAAGGATCTGGCAAAAAGGGAAGGAAAGTTTCTTCAAATCAACTTAAGGGCGATATGAGCTCTAAGATACAGGAAGTTCTTTCAAGACTGAGTATAGATTCAGTACCGGAGTTTTGTAAAAGCCCTGATTTGTGGGATAAATGGCGCAAAGATCATGACCCCAATGGCGGAGGAGGTGGCTTGGTTCATTAACTTCACTTGTCAAATAAATCAAGCCTATTGACTAACATCTCAATGAACATCTGTTCCTTGTGTTATGGGGCTAATAAATTATGTGAAGCAGTCTCTGTAAAATGACCTGTTTTCCGCGTGGCGACGTCAGTTCCGTCCTGGATCGCCAGCCCGGTATATCTAGATTAATTTGAGTAAACTGCGGACTTGTGGGCGGTACTCCTAACGACACGAAAATATTGTCATTTTTCACAAATGCCCTAAAATAAGTTTTAGTAATATTTGAAATACGTGATTATGTTATTTTTTATCTTAAAAAGATATTAAATAGGTGTCTGTTGTAAAGAAATCAATAATTTTCGCAATGAACGTGTGTTATTTCGCCATAATCAAATTTCATTTCCGCTCTAGTCTCTAATCCCACAACATTTCCTTATCTAAGTCTACTATTAAGTCTGACCGTATTATCTATTCGTATGAGTGTAAATGCCATGAAGCTTTGGCCGCTTTCAATAGCAGCAACTCTGTTACTTACCGTTTTATTGGTATTGCAATGGAAAAAACTGGATCACTACGAAGTGAATCAGGTTCAACAATTAACAAATATTCACGAAGTTGAGTCCTATTTGCAAAAAGAGCACGGGGATTTAATTGCGGACAAAAACGGGCGTCAAATACCTACGGGAATTTTTATACAATCTTTAAAGTTTTTCGATTCCAGCGAAGTCAATATCACCGGTTACATTTGGCAACATTTTCCGAAAGAAGTTTATAAAGGGGTGCCCAGCAACGAAATCGAACCTGGGTTTATTCTACCAGAGCAAGTCAATTCAGGAAGTGATATATCACCGGAGCTTACCTATAGAGAGGATTCGCCCTATGGAGAAGTTTTGGGATGGTATGTTGAAGCTACCTTAAAACAAGGTTTTGATTATTCTCATTATCCGTTTGATCATAAAACGGTATGGATAAGGTTATGGCCGAAAGCGTTTTCGAAAAACATAATTCTAGTGCCTGATTTTACAGCGTATAAATCGACATCGGAAGATGCGATATTCGGAATTGAAGAGCAGATTGTACTCGGCGCTTGGACGCGAGAAAACACCTATTTCGATTACAAAAATAGCAGCTATGATACTAATTTTGGTATTCCACATTATGTGGGTCAAAGTAATTTTCCTGAGCTGCATTATAACTTTGTAATAAAACGCCGTTTTGATAATGCGTTTACAGTTTATCTCTTACCCTTGTTTCTTGTTTCGGTTCTGTTATTTGCCGCACTACTAACAATTAGTGAAACCCATGAAAAAAGCGAACTTCTTGGGTTTAATATTTCTGGATTTTTGGGTATGTGTTCGGCATTGTTTTTTGTGGTTTTAATAGCACATATTCAGTTGCGAGAACAATTTGCCGGAGCCAGCGTCGTATATCTAGAATACTATTACATTCTTATGTACGCAGTACTTGTGGCGTGTACGGTAAATACCTATTTGTTTGCCATACGGCCCAAAGCGCTGGAAAGGCTTATTGTTTACAAAGATAATTTAATTCCTAAGATCTGCTACTGGCCGTCGATCATGTTGGCATTAAATGTAATTACATTGTTTTTTCTGTAGTGTTTAAAATGCAGCGAGGGTTAATTTATGGAGGCCATAGAAAAGGCCGTGGTCATGAAGTATCACCAAGATCGATTGGGAGATGATCGCGTTCACGCATTAGCGTATAAAGATATTAGATCTCAGCAATCAAGGATGCAGGCATTGCTGCGCTGGGGAAATCTTAGTGGTTTAACCGTTATGGATTTAGGTTGCGGTTATGGCGATTTTAAAGCGGTATTAGACACTTGTAACAGAAATGTGTGTTACTTGGGTGTGGATTTTATGCTGCCTTTTATAAGGCAGGCTAGATTAAACCATAAGAACGATGCACACACCCATTTTGTTCATGCCGATTTTCATTCCACAAAATTACCTGCTGTTGATGTGGTTTTTGCTTGTGGGAGCTTTAATTATCGCAGTCAAAACCAGGTTTACCTGTTTAATCTGTTACAAAAACTGTGGCAATCAGCTGGTAAAGGAATGGCATTTAATCTTTTGCAAAAGCAGGCTTATATGCACGACTCTGTTCTTTGTGGCTACGATCTTGAGGATATCGTGTTCTTTTGTTCAACTCTGACTCCAAAAGTCAGTGTGGATCGTAGTTATTTAGATGATGACTTCACAATACTCATGTACCGTTAGGGGCCGGAAGAGGCTTAGACTTTGGAAAATAACACCATACTATCGATGGATGATACTCAATATGGGGTTTCAACTAATCTAGACAATACCACTTGTATTATTAACTTTATGACTGCCTGCCCATTGTTCAGTCGATGTCGTAGAGAGGACAAAGCCCGTAGTATCTCTCTGGCAAGTGTACACCAGTACCAAGTTGGAGAAGTAATCGTAAAGCGAGGTGAACCGGCTGCCGAGTTGTTTTATTTGCTAGATGGTGAGCTTGAGCTGCAAGCTACGAAATTTTCACAATCCATTAATTGTGGTTTTTGCGGTGAGGAAGCGGTAATGGGTATGCGGACTTATCTCACCGATATACGTGCTACTAAAATATCGCGGGTTGTGGTTATGCCGCGTGCATTTATCCGAATGCATTCTTGCTACGAACTGTTTAAGACTGGAATTGTTGATAATTTCCATCAGCGCTTATCTGGCTCGACGATACCAATTAATGTAGAGCCTGCGGAATCCGAACTAACTTTAAGAAATTCTACAGTCGCTGGTTGGCTACTCGCGTTGCTAGTACCCTTGCTGGTATTTTTTGGGCTACATGCGCTGAGCTCACAAGATGGTTTAAATCTTAATGACAACGCAATCACTTATTCCGCTATTTTGGGAACTTGCGCGGTAATGTGGGTTTTCCGCCTGTTACCTGATTACATTACCGCGCTTTATTCAATTTTAAGCGCAGTGCTTATGGGCATAGCGCCAGCAGATATCGCTTTCAGTGGGTTTTCCAGCGATAGTTTTTTTCTGGCGATGGGCATTCTAGGGTTGAGCGTAGTTATTAAAACGTCAGGATTAAGTTATCGAATTTTTATTAAATTACTGCGTATCGGGCCTGCGAGTAAAATTTGGTACAACCTAAGCTTTTTTACGATTGGTGGTTTGTTGACCCCTTTTATTCCCACGACCAACGGTCGCATCACTCTAGTGGCTAATCTGCTTCCGGAAATTTTGACCACTGCCAGCGAACGCGTAAAGCTCAGTGAAGGGCCGCGGCTTAAGATGAGTTTGTTGCACGGAACATCGCTTCTGTCGCCACTTTTTGTCAGTAGCAAGTCGGTGAATTTCATCGTACTGGGTATGCTTCCCTTACAGGTTCAGGAGTCGTTTCAGTGGGTTAGTTGGTTTATGGCTGCTGCAATCACCGGTGCTGTGATGGTAGCGTTGTATGCGCTGGTAAATATAGTCTTATTTCGAAATTCATACGATTTTAAGCTTCCGAAATCTGTAGTACGAGAGCAGGATAAGTTATTGGGACGCATTAATGGTTCTGAGTGGTCTGGTCTTATTGGCTTGTTGGTATTATTGCTCGGGCTTACTTTTTCTTCGGTACATAAGCTTGATATCGCCTGGGTATCCATGGCGATATTGTTCTATTTGATGATGTTTGGGTTTTTAGGGCAAAGGCAGTTTCGGGCGTCTATTGATTGGAGTTTTTTGGTTTTTTTGGGCGCGTTAATTGGTATGGTTAATGTAATCCGAGAAACAGGCATTAATGTTTGGTTGGCCCAACAAATGGATTTTTTAGTGGTACTCATGGATCACAGTCCGGAGCTATTTGTACTCGTTTTGGCGATAACTATATCGGCTGTACGAGTGGTGCTGCCTATCAATGCTACCGTGATTATATTTGCAACCTTGCTAATTCCACTTGCGGCTAATGTTAGCCTTAATCCCTGGATTATCGGTTTTCTTATCTTGCTGTTCTCTGAAAGTTTTTATTTGCCTTATCAGGCCTCTTACTATTCTTTGTTTGTCGAATTGACAAAAGGAACTGTAGTTGGCGGGGAGCGGAAGATGTTGCTGCTTAATATTACACTATTATTTATTAAGTTGCTTGCGGTATATATTAGTTTTCCCTACTGGATAAGTTTGGGGCTGTTAAAATGAGATCGCTGTTGTACCGCACTTCGATGTTAATATTTTTAATTGTAACAGTTTTGCTGGTCGTATTGAACAGTGCTCGCCAAAAACGTATTTTTATATTACACAGCTATAATACTGATTATGCCTGGACACGGGAATTAAACAAGGGCATCGAAAAAGCGATGCAAAAATTCTCCGAAGCACATATCAATTACGATGTGCGCTTTTATTACATGAATGCCAAAAATATTCCTTTTGAAACAGAACAAGATGCCCGAGGGCCGGCGCGACAGGCAGTCCAGGCAATAATGCAATACAAGCCAGATACCATAATTGCCTTTGATGACGTTGCTCAGCAATATGTGATTGCACCGCGCTATATCAACAAGCCTGGTATTAGCGTTGTTTTTTCAGGGGTCAATGGTGATGAAACATCCTACTGTGCTTCGCCGAAATCCCGAGCTTGCTACGATACCGCTAAAAATGTATTTGGTACGCTTGAACGTATTCCAGTAGAAAGTGTGATCGATATAATGCATTTATTACAGGCCGAAAACCCTTCTTTACAAGGTGGAAGGGTGCATTTTCTGCTAGATTCATCAACCACTGCCGGCCAGGATGCTAACTTTCTTAAAAATCAGGACTGGCAAGAGTACCACTTCGAAAGCTCCGAAGTTTTGGAAACATTTGATGCATGGAAAAATCACATTCAATTACTTGACGAAAACCAAATTGGCTTTCTGTTGGTTGATGGCTATCGCAAACTGAAAATGCCACCAATGGCAGATCAGCCGCCCAACGAAATCCTTTACGCCAACCCCAGAGCCGTAGCTGAATGGACGGAGCAACACACTAAAATACCGATTGTGGGCTTGAATGCGTTTTCCAGTGAAGATGGCTTTATGTTATCCGTTGGGGTTTCACCCATTGCGTTGGGAATGAAAGCGTTTGATAAGAGTACTCAAACATTATTTGGTTACTCACAAAAACTGATTGATAAGCCCATTGATATATCCAACCAGTATATTGTCGCTGTAAACGAATCTGCCATGAACAATCGTGGTTTACGTATTCCCAATATGCTCAAAGTTTTTGCGCGTGCCACCGATAATTACTATGAATAAGCTATTGCGGAGGATCACGCTACTGCAATATTTTTGGTTGTTGATTTTGGCAATGATGTTGGCAGATTATTTGTTTACCGAATTTTTTACATCGAGGCTGTTACACCATGGCGAGGTGATTCCTATTGCATTAGTTGGTCCAATGCGATTGAGTGGCCAGGGCGCGAAGCAGTCTGATGATGTAGTGAAGGGTAGCATCATGCGACAGAGTGTATTGCTCTACGAACAACGTTATAACAGCTCGCTTCGCGAAGGTCAGCGCCCCATAAAAATAAACGTTTATAACGATAAAAATTCGTCTGAGCGTGCATTTCTAAGACATCTGGCGAAGCGTATTGCTGCCGATGGCAATATTGCTGTTATTGGACATCGTTCTTCCAGAATCAGTGAACCAGCAGCAGCACTCTATGCCGAATTAGGTATTCCGCTGATCGGAGGTTCAGCGACAGGGCCGGGTATTACCGAAAATAATCCCTGGTCGTTTCGGGTGGTGCCAGACAACCATCTCCAGGCAAAAATGGCTTTAGGCTATATTCGGAGTTCCGGATTGTTTCAGGGCGTTCAAAACGTGGCGGTCCTCTACAGCGACGACGAATACGGTCGGGAGATGAGTACGGCGTTTACAGCGGAGTCCTTAGCGGTAGAGGGAGCAGCGAGCGAGAATTCGTCGCTTGCGCCCCTACAAGTAATTTCATTCGCCGCAAGTTTGCCGCGAAATAGAGACTATGATGACGGTGATGCTGTGAGCGTGTTACGTGAGATGGAATTGTCGGGCGTCGATTTCGATATTATTTTTCTCGCTGCACACGATCAGGAAGGCCGCTTTCTTATAAAGGCTCTGCGTGACCGCACGGCGACTCAGGATGTACCGATTATCGGTAGTTCTTCTATTGGTAAACAAGGTTTTCCGGCGTATTTACAGCAATTGTTACCGCGAGGTTCAGCGCAAGTTCAGCGCTACACAGAGAATCTGTTAGCGTTGAGCCCGGTCCTCTTTGATATTGGCGGTGAAGCTGCTCAGGAGTTTTACGCGTCTTATAAGAGAGTTTATGGTGTTCTCCCCGATTCTTCAGCCGCGAGTTATTACGATGCCATACATGCGGTGGCAACTGCGTATCAATCGATTCCTCATTCAGAGGCGTTAGATATTCATAAACAACGCTCGGCGCTAAGAGATGCACTTGCTCGCTATAACTCTCCGGAAAATACTTTGCAAGGGCTTGCCAGCGAGTTCTACTTCGACGTAAGCGGTAATGTGGTCAGACCTTTGAAAGTGGCCGAATTTGTTGGTGATCGTTTGGTTTCGGCGCCAGTGCAGGTTGGCTATTTTCACGGCAGGCCAGTACGTACCCAGGTGGTTTATACAGCGCTTAAATTCCTAGATATTTCACACGTTTCAGTTGAGGAAAACGCTTTCACTGCGACCTTTAGCATTTGGTTTAGAGGCGCTAGTGAGGCAGCTATAGATGACGTGGTGTTTAGCAATGCCTTAGATGAGGCGACATTAAAGCCTGAAGAACTGGTAGAGCAGAATACACCGTCCGTGCAAGATGGCGTAACACACAGGGTAAATCCCCTCGATATGGCGTACCGTCGCTACAACGCCACGCGCACTTTTAGTCTCAGTCAGCGACGTGGGCGCAGTATATTTGGGGAGTATATTGCGGGAATAGATTTTCAGCATGCGTCTGCACCCCGTTACCAAATTCTTTATGCAACCGATTTGCGCGGTGACGATGGCCCTGCGTTACTGCGCTCGAATGCTGGTCTGGATATCTCAATTTGGCGAGTGCAGCCCATGGCAGCATTCCAAACCAGTGAAAGAAGACCTTCACTGGGTGAACCAAAACTACTTAATGCCCGTGAACGCGATTTAACCGTTTCCAAATATCGAAGTGCCTTACTCTTGCGCGAGAAGAGTTTCTCACTTCGAGGTGCCATTCCTCCCAACCTGGAGAGAATTATTTTTGGCGTAAGTTTACTCGGGTGGGTTTTGGTGGCGTTTTTACTTAGTTGGTTGCCGCAACGCAAACTTTTGCTGGTACGTAGTATCGTACATGCGTTTGCTTTGTTAACGGCGGAACCGATTTTGATGGCGCTATCGGAGCGTTGGGAGCTCAGTCAATATTCGCTTATGCTATCTAAAAGCTTTTCGGTTCTCTGGTGGCTGTTATTTTTTACAACGGTTAATCAAGCCATTAATGTATACCTGTGGGATACCTTGGATCGCGCAGCTATGCAGCGTAACCGGGATGCGGGTGTTACTGGTTTTACGCCCACGATTTTACGAACCCTAAGCGGGGTGGTTTGTTATGGCCTTGGCGTTTTAGCCGTTATCCATTTTGTGTTCCAACTCAATATCACCCATTTATTGGCGACATCAGGCTTAATTACTTTAATTGTAGGTTTAGCGCTCCAGCCGAATCTGGCAGACCTTTTTTCTGGTGTGGTGCTTAATATTGAAAAGCCTTTTCGTATTGGAGACCGTATTTCGGTGAGCTCCGAGTCTTCTGATGTGTGTGGTAAGGTGATTAATATGAGTTGGCGTGCTACACAAATTAGAGTATCAGATGACACCGTGGTATCGATACCCAATGGCGTGCTCACTGCCGCAAATATTTCAAAGATTCATGACACCGCATCCGAATAAAACTCAAGTCTATATACCGGGAATAAATGCATTGTTGTGTTTGCGCGCTAACGCTGTGTGGCAAACATTGCCATGTTGAGTAGCGTGTTGCAGGCGAGGGCGTTGTTGATAATTACTGTGTTCCAGCGATATAAGCTTTGTACCTTCCCCAAATAATTTTATTGCCTGATAACTATCTCTTATGAGGCAATGACTATAATTCAGTTCTACCATTAGTAGGGATGGCACATAATCCATTACCTTTCTCCCCAAACTGAGCGTTTATCATTCTCGAAGCTGAACGGGTGAGATGTTTAAACGACAACGAATGCGTAAATAAATTTATTGGTTTCTAATTTGACGGTATAAACAAGCAGTAGGTGCTTGATAAAACCAAGCTCCCCTCCTGTTGGAGTGCGGTTTAACGTATTAAATGAGCAATAGATAAAGAAACCCGGCAGCGCATTTGCGGGCTTTTTGTGGGTTATCTAGTTTTTTATGGGATGTAAACGCGTGTCATGGCTCTGGCAACTCAAGAAAGCCGTATTTTAATTAACGGTATAAATGGTTTAGATGAAATTAAGAAGTTATAATAAGCGCCATAACAAAGAGTAGGGCGACTAGTGCTGGCTATGCCGTTCCATGTTTTGTTAGGCATAAAAATTACACGAGAATCAGCCAAGGATTGTGTTATGGAGATGTCTCAAATTCGGTATTTTATTGCCGTTAGCGAAACGCTAAATTTTACACGAGCAGCCGAGCAATGCTGCATTTCCCAACCTGCTCTTACCAAGGGCATTAAGAAGCTGGAAAGCATTATTGGCGGAGAGTTGCTTTACCGCACTAAAAACTCTGTAGAGCTTTCGGAGCTTGGGCGCTTGCTTCTGCCCAACTTTAAAGATATATATTGGAATGCCAAGCACACCAAAGAACAAGCTCAGCGTATACTGAGTTGTGATGCGCTGCTTATTAAAATAGGATTTCAATGTAGCATTGCGTTTGATCTAATATGCCAAATGCTGGAAAAATTCCGCGGCCAGCAGCGGGATGTCGATATTGCCTATTTGGAGTGCGGGCCAGAAGAACTCGATGATAAGCTGAAACACCACGAGGTTGATTTGTTATTTGGCAGTCGCGTATCTGGTTCTGGTGAATATCGTAAAAATGATATCTGTAGCGAAAAATTTGTAGTGGTGTTCAGTTCCAAACATGCTTTTGTAAATCGCGACATTCTCTATTTAAAAGACTTAGGCAGAGAAAAACTCTTACTGCGTGAACACTGCGAATCATCGAACCTTGTGCTGGAACAGTTAAACTCCAGTGGTGATGAACCTCGAGGTATTTGTTACAGCCGAAGGGATGACTGGATACCAAATTTCGTAGAGGGCGATGGCGGTATAGCCGTCGTGCCGCGTTCGCTCGCGATTTCATACCGGCTACCCTATTTACTGCTGAAGGATTTTCCAATGTACCAGCATATTTATGCACAGCGACGTAGTGGTGTGGAACCAAGGCGACAACCGTATCTAGACAGTTTATTTTTCTCGCTGGTTAACAATGTTTTTAGTTCAGAAAGTGTCGCTTAGGTAAACTTTTCACCTTAAGTTCGGTTAACGTGGATTGCTGTGAGGCTCACCGTGCGTTAGTGCCTAGCAGCCGTCTTACAAATTAAATACCTTCTGATAAAACGCCAATTCCGCGTGTAGCATGGTTGAGATGTTTTCCGCATTACGAAAGCCGTGGCCCTCGTCCTCGAAGGTCACATAGTCCACGGCCAAACCTTTTGCGCGTACGGCGTCAACCATCGCCTGTGCCTGATTCGGCGGTACAACCTTATCTTGCAGGCCTTGAAATACAAGCAAGGGGCAACTGATATTTTCTACCCGATGAATCGGGGAGCGCTGTTGGTAAATATCGCGCTCCTGCGGATAGCTCCCGATTAGGGTGTCGAGATAGCGCGCCTCAAATTTATGGGTATCGCGCACTAAGGTTTCCAAATCACCAATGCCATATAGACTCACGCCCGCCTTAAATGTGTTCGTGAACGTAAGTGCGGCCAATACGGTATAACCGCCGGCGCTGCTTCCTTTAATGATGAGTTTTTCAGGGTCGGCCCAACCTTGCGCTACCGCAAAATTCGCCGCAGCACACACATCGGCTACGTCGTAGATCCCCCAATTGGCGTGCAGTGCCTGACGATATTGCCTCCCAAATCCCGTGCTGCCTCGATAATTAACATCCATCACCGCAAAACCCCGGTTGGTCCAGAACTGAATTTTTGGGTTAAACGCTGTATCCGTCGCCCCGGTAGGCCCGCCATGACAAATAACAATTAGGGGAGCTCGGGTTGCTTGTGCCTCGTAATTTGCATTTTGTGGTGCATAGTAAAACCCATAAGCTTGGTCTCCGTTGCTGGTGGTAAATGAAACGGATTGCGGCACTGAAATATCCTGCTGTGTTAGCGGTGCTTTGTTTTGCAATACGGCATGCAGTGGCGATTTATTTTCGGTGACATAAAGATCCGGCGTATTGGCTGCCGAAGCTGCTATGCAAACCCCGATACCCTGTGCGTTTGCAACCACATCGGAAAAACTGGTAAGTATTCGCGAGCGGTGGTTGAGCGCGGCGACTTTGACGTCGGATGGGCTTAAATCGATACTAAATAACTGCCATTGTCCCTTACTACTGCAGCAGGCTATTAAAGTGTTTTCATCAAGGAAGTGATAGGTGGACATGCGAAATGTCCATTGTGGCGTTGCGAATTCCGCTTTCTTTTCCAGTATCGGGATCGCTTGCGGTTGTTGTACCTCAAGCTGTTGTTTATCGAATTTATAAAGGTTCCACCAATCGCTAAGGTCTGAAACGAAATACAAATCGCCGGTGGCATGAAATCTCGGTAAAAATAAACTTTCGTTGCCATTGCCGGCAATTTTTCTGGCATTGAGCTCGCTGAATCCGCCATTTTCATCCCGCGTAGCCAGCCACAATTCAGTTGCGTCCCATGGCATGTTGGGGTGGTTCCAGCAAAGCCAGGCGAGCTGTGTTCCGCAGGGCGATAATGCGGGGCTGGCATAGAAGTCGGCGCCGCTGGCAATGGTGCTCACTGTACCGTCGAGATGCACACACACCAATCGGGTTTGTGGCTCGGGAAAACTTTCGTTGTGGTCTTCGCAAACTGCGATGAGCCCATTTTGCTGCGGATCCCAGCTTAAATCTGCGTATCGGGCGCTCTCAGGCCCATGTCGGGTGAGGCATTTCGGTGAAAATGTCGCCTTTGTAAACAAGTCAGCACGATAGATCTGTTGATCGTCGCCCAACACAAAAAAAAGGGTATTGTCGATCACTAAATAGCTTCCGCCGCCGTATTCATGGACTTTGGATTTAGCGCTGAGCGGGCGTGGCAGCAGACTTCCGGGGCTTGTCTGGCCCTCCAGCGGACGATGCATTATCGTCGTACGGCCTTTTTCATCCGGTACACTTTGTAGCCAGTACAACTGACCGTCCACGATGCTGGGTTCTGCGAAACGTGGGCTGCTTGTGGCTACTGCGTGTGTATCCAGGGTTGAAAGCCAACGTCCAAATGGCAGGATTTTTTTTGTGGTATCTCGCTCGTGCATGAATTTTCCTGTATAACCTTGCCCACATAATGGTTGCATGAGGATAACCTATGGCAGTGTTTCCCCGGTTAATGGCGCTTGCCCCCGAATTACGTGCTGCGAAGCGCGTGTGGGTGGCCTACAGTGGCGGCTTGGATTCCACTGTGTTGCTGCATCAGGTCGCACAATTAGAGTTACCTGATTTGCGAGCCATGCATGTTAACCATCAGATTTCACCCAACGCAAATAATTGGCAGCGCCATTGCGAGCAAACAGCTAAAGCTTTGGGAATTGAGTTGGTGGTTGAAACCGTATCCGTGGAAGACACCGGCAAAGGGCTTGAAGAGGCTGCCCGCAACCAACGTTATCAGGTATTCGCCAAACATCTCAGTATCGGTGATGTAATGCTTTCCGCGCACCATGCGAATGATCAAGCTGAAACACTTCTTTTCCGATTGATGCGAGGCGCTGGCCTCAAGGGGTTGTGCGGCGTACCTGCGACACGGCTAATTGGTCGCAAAACACAATTATTACGCCCGTTTTTAGGGGTTTCCAGGGCCGAGCTCGAAATCTGGGCCAGCAAGCACAAAATCTCCTGGGTAGAGGATGAAAGTAACGACGATACTGGCATCGATCGTAACTACATTCGCCATCAGGTGATTCCCAACCTGCTCTCGCGCTGGCCCAACGCCATTGATCAGATTGCCAATTCGGCGAGCCTTCTAGCCGATAGCCAACAGCTACTGGATGCCTACCTCGAGGAAGATCTGAAAGCCTGTAAACTACGGCGCGAAAGAGTTGGCGAAAGTATTACTTTAAATGTGTTTCTCAATTTCGATGCAATCCGGCAAAACCACCTGCTGCGCTACTGGATCGCGCGTCGGGAACTCCTGCTACCAGCACAACAACACCTGGTAGAAATCCACAAACTCTTGAATTCCGCACCGGATGCCAAACCCGAGGTAAGCTGGGGCCCTGTTGGTAAATGTGTGGGTGGAGGCAGTTTTTTTCGCTATCAGAACCGCCTGTATTTGGGGTGCCGCCTGAATTACGCCCTGGATCAGGACGCAATCTATCAAAAGTGGGATGGTGTTTCGAAACTCACTTTAGGTAACTTTTCGCTCGCAGGAAAAGCCGCCAAACAGGGCTTACAACAAGCGGATTATCACATTTTGTTTCGCGAGGGTGGCGAGCGCTGCCAGCCGGCGCAACGCGACAATTCGCAAACACTCAAGAAATTATTGCAGGAATACCGTCTGGAACCCTGGCTGCGCGATAGCGTGCCGCTGATCTTTCGGGGCCAGCAATTGGCCGCCGTTGGCGATCTGTGGATTTGCGATGGTTTTGTCGCCGAGGGCGGCTTCCAACCCGTCTGGCGCATTGAGTAAGAAAGGGCTTTCTGGTATTCTGGCGTCCCATCTTAAGGGCAGAACTAAAACTTCAAAATTGGTTGAATTTCCATCTGTTGAACACCACAAAAAGCTGCCCCGTAAACTCCCGATTCAAGAATTTAGGCATCCTCAAATATGGTTTTAGTCGTGCTGCGAATTATCAGTACACAGGTACCTTGAGGCTGGCTGCAACGTTTTTATTAATTTAGTCTGATTTAAGGGTTCCAATGACTCGATTTATTTTTGTTACGGGAGGCGTTGTATCGTCCTTAGGGAAGGGTATAGCGTCAGCATCTCTGGCTGCCGTGCTGGAAGCTCGCAATTTAAAAGTCACCATATTAAAACTCGACCCCTATATTAACGTTGACCCCGGCACCATGAGCCCGTTTCAACACGGTGAGGTGTTTGTTACCGAGGATGGGGCTGAAACTGATTTGGATCTTGGCCACTACGAGCGCTTTATCCGTTCCAAAATGACCAAGCGCAATAATTTCACCACCGGTCGAGTGTACGAAACCGTACTGCGCAAAGAGCGCCGCGGCGATTATCTTGGGGGCACTGTGCAAGTGATTCCCCACATTACCGACGAAATCAAACGTCGTATTTTAAGTGGTGGCGATGGCTACGATATCGCGCTGGTTGAAATCGGTGGTACCGTGGGCGATATCGAATCACAGCCATTTTTGGAAGCGGTGCGTCAGCTCAAAGTGGAAATGGGCAGCCAGCGCGCTATGCTGATTCATCTAACGCTGGTGCCCTATATCGCTACTGCAGGCGAAACCAAAACCAAGCCCACCCAACACTCGGTTAAAGAACTGCGTTCTATTGGTTTGCAACCCGATGTGCTGTTGTGTCGTTCGGAAACCGAAATTGAGCTGGAGCAGCGACGTAAAATCGCATTGTTCACCAACGTTGAAGAAAGAGCAGTGGTGCCGCTTGCCGACGCCGATTCCATTTATGCCATTCCGAAATTACTTAAAGGCTTTAACCTCGATAATTTCGTCATGGAAAAATTTGGCTTGGAAGCGCCTGAAGCCGATCTTAGCGAATGGGACAAAGTGCTCGAGCTGGAGCAAAACGCCACCGAAGAAATCACCATTGCGATGGTGGGCAAATACATGGATTTGCTCGATGCTTACAAGTCGCTGAATGAAGCCTTGAGCCATGCCGGAATGCACGCTGGTGCCGAAGTGAATATTAATTACATCAACGCCGAAGATATTGAAGAGCAGGGCACCGGAATTCTTGCCGACGCCGATGCGATTCTGGTTCCTGGTGGTTTCGGAGCGCGCGGTCTCGAAGGCAAATTGATGTCGGTGCAGTACGCCCGCGAAAACAATGTACCCTACCTAGGAATCTGCCTTGGAATGCAGTGTGCGGTGATTGAATTCGCGCGCAATGTGCTCAAGCTCGATAAAGCGAACAGTACTGAATTCGATCCGAAAACGCCTCACCCGGTTATCGCACTGATTACCGAATGGGTGACAGCCGATGGCGACACCGAAAAACGCGATGAGTCATCTGACCTTGGTGGCACAATGCGTTTGGGGGCGCAGGAGTGCCATCTTGAAAAAGGCTCTAAAATGGCTGCGATCTACGGCAAAGACATGATTGTCGAGCGTCATCGTCACCGATTTGAGGTAAACAATACCTTCCTCGATCAATTGCGGCAGGCGGGATTGCGCATTGGAGGCTGGTCTGCAGACGATACGCTGGTTGAAACTGTGGAATTGCCCGACCACCCCTGGTTTGTTGCCAGCCAGTTCCACCCGGAGTTTACGTCCACCCCAAGGGACGGGCATCCGTTATTTTTAAGTTACATCAAAGCCGCAATGGCGGCGCGCAGGTAAAATTCGCGCCCAAGGAGAACACCTTTTGCAACACAAAGTCATTAAAGTTGGCAATCTCGAGATTGCCAACGACAAACCCTTTACCCTGTTTGGTGGCATGAATGTGCTCGAATCGAAAGATTTGGCACTTAAAATCGCCGAAAAGTATGTAAAGGTTACCCAAAAATTGGGCATTCCGTACGTTTTTAAGGCATCATTTGATAAGGCCAACCGTTCCTCCATCCACTCTTACCGTGGCCCAGGTATGGAAAAGGGGCTGCAGATTTTCGAAGCCGTAAAAAAGGAGTTTGGTGTACCGGTCATTACCGATGTGCACGAGCCAATGCAGGCCGCACCGGTCGCTGAGGTAGTGGATATTATTCAGCTACCGGCATTTTTAGCGCGCCAAACGGATCTGGTGGAAGCCATGGCAAAAACCGGCGCGGTAATTAACGTGAAAAAACCTCAGTTTTTAAGCCCGGGTCAAATGAAGAATATCGTTGAAAAATTTGCGGAGTGTGGCAATCACAAGCTCATCCTCTGCGAACGCGGGTCATGCATGGGTTACGACAATTTGGTTGTCGATATGCTGGGCTTCCGCACTATGAAAGAAGTGGGCAATGGGTTGCCTGTTATTTTTGATGTTACCCATTCACTTCAAATGCGTGATCCGCTGGGTGCTGCATCTGGCGGGCGCCGTCAGCAGACTGCCGAGTTGGCGAGGTCCGGTTTGGCCGTAGGTCTGGCAGGTTTGTTTATTGAGGCGCACCCCAACCCTTCAGAGGCAAAATGCGATGGCCCCAGCGCACTGCCGCTCGATAAACTGGAGCCGTTTCTTGGTCAAATGAAGGCCGTGGACAACCTCGTGAAGGTGTTGCCACCGCTGGAAATCGAGTAATTTCCTGTACACAGTTAGTTAAACAAAGAGAGACAGTCACTATGAGTAAGATTGTAGACGTAGTTGGTTTTGAGGTAATGGATTCCCGTGGGAACCCCACCGTAATGGCGGAAGTGGTTTTGGAATCTGGTGTTGTAGGCAGTGCATGCGCGCCTTCAGGAGCCTCCACCGGTTCACGCGAAGCCTTGGAACTGCGTGATGGCGATAAAAGCCGTTACTTGGGTAAAGGTGTATTGAAAGCGGTTGCTAATATTAACGAAACCATTAAGCCTTTGCTGCTGGGTAAAGATGCCGCAGAACAGCGCGAACTCGACACCACCATGATCGACGCTGATGGCACCGATAACAAAGCCAATCTCGGCGCGAATGCCATTCTCGCGGTTTCACTCGCTGCTGCTAAAGCTGCCGCTGCTGACAAAGGCGTTCCCCTATATGCGCACATCGCAGAAATTAATGGCACCCCTGGCCAGTACAGCATGCCAGTTCCCATGATGAATATTGTCAACGGTGGTGAACACGCCGATAACAATGTCGATATCCAGGAATTTATGGTTCAGCCCGTCTCTGCACCTAATTTCACCGAAGCTTTGCGTATGGGTGCGGAAGTATTTCACGCACTTAAAAAAGTACTTTCCGGTCGCGGCTTGAACACTGCGGTGGGTGATGAGGGTGGTTTCGCACCTAATCTGCCTTCTAATGAAGGAGCCCTGGAAGCTATCGCCGAAGCTGTTGGCAATGCCGGCTATAAGTTGGGTGAAGACATCACCCTGGCGCTTGACTGTGCATCATCCGAATTCTACAAAGACGGTGTTTACGACATGTCGGGTGAAGGGAAGAAATTCTCGGCGGAAGAATTTGCTGCTTACCTGGATGAGTTGTCTTCCAAATACCCCATTTTGTCTATCGAAGACGGTATGGACGAAAGTGATTGGGACGGTTGGGACGTGCTCACCAAGAAAATCGGTGATCGTGTGCAGCTGGTCGGTGACGATCTTTTCGTAACTAACACCAAAATTCTTAAAGAAGGTATCGAGAAGGGTATTGGTAACTCCATCCTCATTAAGTTCAACCAGATCGGCTCGTTGAGCGAAACTCTGGATGCCATTAAAATGGCGAAAGACGCCGGTTATACCGCCGTTATTTCACACCGTTCGGGTGAAACTGAAGATACCACGATCGCTGATTTGGCTGTTGCTACTGCTGCTGGTCAGATCAAAACCGGTTCGCTGTCTCGCTCTGACCGTATTGCCAAATACAACCGCTTATTGCGTATCGAAGCTGAACTTGGTGACAAAGCTCCCTACCGTGGTCGTGCGGAATTCAAAGCGTAATTCACGCAATTCATTAAAATCAAAAGCCGGCAGTTGCCGGCTTTTTTTGTAGGCGGCATTTATCAATTCCGTCATTAAAGGGCAGCAAGCCCTTTTATACTGACACTGTGGCGTAAGCCGGTTGCATATACCAGCGTGCAATCATCTCGGGCTGGGTGTAGAAGTACATTCGACGGATAAAGTAGTTTTTATCAGCGAGAACAGCTGCTGCGAAGTCTTCAATAGCTGATCGCAATGCCTGCCCAGAATTGCTCAGGTTCAATTTTTTCATGGCAGCCAATACTCGTGCAAAATGGTGGCTCTGTACCATGTTGGCTTTTTTCAGCAGTTGGTTCGCTTTCAGCGTGATGATGAAATCGCCTAATTTCTCACGGCTAACGCGCATTTCAGGGGTATCTAACCAGATGTCTTTCATTGTTTGGCTCCTCCATAAAGGTTGATCTCTCAACTCCAATACTAAGGAAGGGCCGGATTGCATAATTGACTGTGGCAGACAAAGCATTGGCTTTTCGCGCCAATACGCAAATTGTGGTTTTTTAGAGAAGGGCCAACGGGCGAGAGTCTCAGTAGCCCGCTGGCTGTAAGGTTGTTATTACTTAGAGTTAATCTTAGCCACTTTTATTTTTTCTGTTTGGCGAGTGCGTCGCTCAGGGACTGACCCCAGGTAAAAAAGTGTTCCTTCAAATTGTGCTCGTGATTAATGGGCACATTTTCCTGGTAGTTCTCGCCGACGTTCTGCAGACCTTCTCCTATAGCCAACAAGTCGCCACTGAGCGCATCGCGAAATACCACTTCGAATTTCATTTCACCAGAGCCTTTAGTTTTGGCTGATTTGTCACCTTTTTTGGCCCAGGGGGTCAGACGAATGATCTCCACATCAACTTCCAGAGTGTTGGGGGCCTGCTCGCTTACTACATTATATTTTTTACCGCTGTGAATCCCGTTGGCGATATATTCCTGGTAAAGGCTGCGAATGTATTCAACATCTTTCTCGCTAAGTTGCCATTTATGGGGTTTACTGTCGGTAACCCATGCGGGTGGCACAATTTTCATATCTGACATGTCGAGTGGGCTGATCAAAAACTGGTTGTAGCTGCCGAAGTCGGTGTTTGGTCTGGTGTAGGTGACAGTAAAATCCGCACTGGCGGTACCAGCAAACAGCAAGACAAAAGGGGTCGCTAACACGAGCAAGCTGCGAGAGAGATTTTTCATTTTTGTACTCCGTGGTGAATGTTATTTAAACAAACTGAATTTGAATCCATTTCCTGATGCATTGGGAACATTATAGGTATATCCACACGCATTACTATGAGTCCTGTCATCTTATATCTCCCATAGGGACTAACCGCTCATTGAAACCCAGTGGTGTTACTTTACGATGAAGGAAACCACTCACCGAGGGAGGCCTTGGCTTCGACTGCAGTATTTAACGGATCGGACGTGATTATTTCACAGACGCTCTCAGCGCAGACCCGTAATCTAGCCAGCATGACAACGCAATGGAGAGCCCAAATGTCTAACGGCAAGATGATAATCGTGAAGTCTGCCGACGATGTAGCCCAGTTACGAAATATGAACCGGGTTTTGCGTCGCCCGGCAGTGCGTAATTTAGTGATAAGCCCAGATGGCCAAAAACTCAACGGCGATCAGGCGACCAAACTCTGCCCCCGTAAAAAACGTATTGTTGGCTTGTTTAACGAGGGCGGTAATGCTTTTGCAGCGCCGGTATTTTCCTTATTGTTTCTGTTCCAGGTTTTGTTAATGGTAAACAGCGAAGCGGGGCTTTCGTTTACCTCGGTTCTGCTGGCCTTTCTGGTGGCGCTAGGGGTTGGGCTTATTGTTAAAACCCTCGTGCTGGTATGGAGCCATCACCGCCTTGAGCGGGAACTGCAATCGCTCTACACCGTATTGGAATCGGAGAGAATGTCTTAAACAGGAAGCTCAGGAGAACTCTTCTTCACCCGTATCGTACGCTCTCAACTCAGGTGGATCTCGGCGTTTCGGCTCGCTGGGGATAACAACGTCGATCATTTCATATTCTTTCCGGCTATTGCCCGTTCAATTTTTGCCCTAGCGAGAAAAGAATAACTGCCCTGGCATTGGGATTGCCCACTTCGATCAAATGCCAATGACCAAAAACCCGCTAAAATAGTGTTTGAACCTGTGAATGGTGTGGCTGAGTGGTGTTTGTTGGGCCGGTACAATCTATCTTGCCTAAAGTAGCAACCTCAGTTTCTACATTCCTCAAATCCTTCAATAGAGCGAGCGTCTATGCAGTTTGTGCTTGTGTTCAATAGCGGCAGTTCTTCATTCAAATTTTCTCTCTTTCCGATTGATTCAGAAACCCCCGTACTGGATGGTGTCGCTGAAAATCTGAGCACTCCGGAAGCCAATATGAAAATTAAAGCCAGTAATGGCGAAGTGCAGCAATTCCATATTGATGCCGATCATCAAGAAGCTATTGCCATTCTGGTGGAAAAATTACCGGAATTCGATGTTAATTTCTCGGATGTGGCAGTGGTAGGGCACCGCGTGGTGCACGGGGGAGAGTCGTTCTCAGAATCCGTTATTGTCGACGAAGATTCCCTGAAAAAAATGGAAGCGTGTTCAGATCTCGCGCCACTGCATAACCCTGCGAATTTATTGGGTATTTGGCTGATACGTGAGCTTTATCCTGAACTGCCGCAAGTCGCCGTGTTCGACACCGCGTTTCACCAAACTTTGCCTAAAAAAGCCTACCTCTATGCGATACCTTATAGCTTGTATAAAGAGCACGGTGTTAGGCGTTATGGATTTCATGGCACCAGCCATCGCTATGTCGCTGGTGAGACCATTCGCCGTTTGAACCTGCCTGAAAATGACAACCAGATTCTCATTGCACATCTAGGCAATGGCTGTAGTGCCACGGCGGTATTAAATGGTTGTAGCATCGATACGACCATGGGTTTGACGCCCCTTGAGGGCTTGGTGATGGGAACCCGCTCTGGTGACGTCGATCCCAGTCTGCACCAATTTCTGCAAGACAAACTCGGTTGGTCACTTGAAAAAATCACCGATGTGTTAAATCGGGAATCAGGCCTCTTAGGCCTTTCGCAAATTAGCAATGATATGCGAACACTGGTGGAGAAATCATCTGAAGGCAACCAGGACGCAGCACTCGCCATTGAGGTTTTCTGTTTCAGACTGGCGCGCCAGCTCGCGGGGCTTGCTGCGTCGTTGAGCCGCATCGACGCCCTGGTGTTTACCGGTGGTATCGGAGAAAACAACCCAGGTTTACGAGCCACCGTGCTCGAACAATTGTCAATTTTTGGATTTAAAGTAGAACCTTCTGCGAATGCCGATAACGGTAAAAACAGCGAAGGTTTAATCAGTGCGCCGGGCGCGACTCGTGCGTTGGTTATAAAAACTAACGAAGAGGCCATGATTGCCCGCGACGCTAAAAAACTTGCCTTAGAGGGCTGACGTAGTATGCATAGCTTTTATCTTGCACCAACTTCCTCGGGTACAGGACTTACCTCTGTTTGTTTGGGTTTGGTTCGCGCCTTGGACCAACTCGGTGTGCGTGTTGCTTTTTTTAAACCCATAGCGCAAATTTTTGGAACGGATACCGGACCAGGTCGCTCCAATACCTTAATTCGTGAAACTGTCGGTTTGCAGCCGTCGCCTTCAATCAGTCTGTCTTACGCACAGCACAAAGTTGCTTCGGGTGAGCTGGATGATTTGATGGAAGAAGTTATTTCCAATTTTCAGGCGTCTGCAGGTGGTGCCGACGTAATGGTGGTTGAGGGCCTGGTACCACGTCCCAACGAAGATTACATCGTGCGCCTCAATACGCGAATTGCGACCACTCTGGGAAGTGACATTATTTTGGTGTCAGCCAAAAAACATTATTCCTCCGCAAAACTCAATGAGCGCATCAGTATTACAGCGAGTATTTTCGGCGGCCTTGATAATCCCCGACTGCTCGGTTGCATTCTCAATAAGGTTGGTGCGCCACCACAGGGGGTGCAGCGTGTTAAAGCAGACGATTCCGTGGATGAATGGGAAATTGCCGAACAAGATATTGAATATGTTAAGAAAAAGCTTCCCATTTTTAAACATAAAGATTTTCGCTGCCTAGGAATTATTCACTGGAACCCATCGTTTGTAGCCCCGCGTACTTTGGATGTCGCAAAACATCTTAATGCTCGTGTGATTCACGCTGGCAATATTGTGCAGCGCCGTATGTCTTCTGTGGTGCTTTGTGCGCGTACTGTTCCCAACATGGTATTCGCGTTAAAACCCGGTACCCTTATAGTTACACCTGGTGATCGCTCCGACATTATGTTGGCCGTGTCGCAAGCGGTGCTCAATGGGGTGCCTTTGGCCGGTATTTTATTTACCGGTGACATGCTGCCCGACGAGCGTGTGATGACTTTGTGTAAAACCGCCGTGAATACCGGTTTACCGGTATTGGTAACCGAGCAGGATTCATTGGCAACGGTGCAACTGCTAGATACTATGAGTGAGGAAGTCCCTGCTGAGGATGTACAGCGTATGCTGGATGTGATGGATGAAGTCGCACATTCACTGGAAACCGAATGGCTTGCTGATCGCGCTTCACTACCCCAGGATGTGCGTATGTCTCCGCCCGCTTTTCGCCACTTTTTAGTACGTCAGGCGCAAAAGAGTTTAAAACGTATTGTGCTTCCTGAGGGCAACGAACCGCGCACCATTCAGGCCGCGATTATCTGTCACACCCGTCAAATTGCCAAATGCGTTCTGCTCGGTAAAGCCGATGAAATTCAAAGCGTGGCAGAGGCTAACGGTTTGGAGCTGCCGGAACAACTCGAAATCCTCGACCCAGACTCGATTCGTAAGCGCTATGTTGCCCCTATGGTTGAATTGCGTAAACACAAGGGCGTGAGCCCGCCACAAGCCGAAGCTTTATTGGAAGATTCGGTCATTCTCGGTACCATGATGCTCGCCGAAAATGAAGTGGACGGCTTGGTGAGCGGTGCAGAGCATACCACGGGAAATACCATTCGACCGGCGCTGCAATTAATTAAATCGCGTTCTGATTGCAGTCTTGTTTCTTCAATTTTCTTTATGCTCATGCCCGACCAGGTATTGGTGTATGGCGACTGTGCTGTTAACCCGAATCCCAATGCGCAGCAACTTGCAGAAATCGCAATTCAATCGGCGCAATCGGCAGTGGCGTTTGGTATAGAGCCACGTGTTGCCATGATTAGTTATTCCACGGGCGAGTCTGGACGAGGAACCGACGTAGACAAGGTTCGTGCAGCTACGGAAATTGCAAAAAAAATGCGACCCGATTTAATTATTGATGGGCCTTTACAATACGACGCTGCTGCAATAGCGAGCGTTGCTGCCAGCAAGGCACCGCAGAGTCCGGTGGCTGGTAAGGCGACAGTCTTTGTATTCCCTGAGTTGAATACCGGTAACACCACGTACAAAGCTGTGCAGCGTAGTGCGAATGTGGTGAGCATTGGGCCGGTATTGCAGGGCCTGAAAAAACCGGTGAACGATTTAAGTCGCGGGGCGTTGGTGGATGATATCGTGTATACCATTGCACTTACCGCAATTCAGGCGGAGCAAAGCGAAAGCCTTTAGGAAATATATAAAAACGAACCGGCTTAATTGTGTTCGGGCTTGGCTAAGTTTCTGGCGTGGTTTTACGGAGTAATCTCCGTGAAAAACGACGCTTTCCGTGTCGATAAAATTTGGTTGAATAATTGTTGATTAAAAAAGCCCGGCTGCAAAACCGGGCTTTTTGTTTGCGGTACAGCTAAGCCAATACGGCGAGCAACAAAATGGCCACAATATTGGTAATTTTGATCATTGGGTTTACTGCGGGTCCGGCTGTGTCTTTGTAGGGGTCTCCAACGGTGTCTCCAGTCACCGATGCTTGATGGGCTTCAGAACCTTTGCCGCCGTGCAAGCCGTCTTCTATGGTTTTTTTAGTGTTATCCCAGGCACCGCCGCCGGAAGTCATTGATATTGCTACGAATAAACCGGTAACAATGGTTCCCAAGAGCATTGCCCCCAATGCAGAAAACGCTGCTGCGGTGTCTGCAACCCACGAAATCACAAAATAGATAACCACAGGGGCAAGTACTGGTAGCAGCGATGGAACTAACATTTCCCGAATCGCGCTTTTGGTTAACATATCAACACACACACCGTATTCCGGTTTGGTTGTACCCTCCAGTACGCCTGGAATATCGTGGAATTGGCGACGTACTTCATTCACCACTTTGCCACCTGCTCTACCCACAGCCTGCATTGCTATTGAGCCGAATAAATAGGGCAGCAGACCGCCTATAAATAATCCGATCACGACATAGGGGTCTGATAATTTAAAGCTCACATTCAGTTGGGGAAAATAGTGCTCCAAATCGGCGGTATAAGCCGTAAACAATACCAACGCGGCTAAACCCGCAGAGCCAATGGCATAACCTTTGGTGATGGCTTTGGTGGTATTTCCAACGGCATCGAGAGCGTCGGTAGTTTTACGAACTTCTTCGGGTAACTCGGCCATTTCAGCGATTCCGCCGGCATTATCGGTAACCGGTCCAAAGGCATCGAGCGCAACAACAATACCGGCGAGTGCCAGCATGGTGGTCGCGGCAATTGCAATACCGAAAAGGTCGCCTGCAATATAGGAAACTATAATACCCGCACAAATCACTAACACAGGCAACGCTGTCGATTCCATGGAAATCGCCAGGCCCTGAATAATGTTAGTGGCATGCCCAGTGGTGGAAGCATCGGCAATCATTTTCACGGGACGGTGGGTGGTGCTGGTGTAGTACTCGGTAATCCAAACGATTAAGCCGGTAACCCCGAGGCCTGTCATTGCACAGATCACTAAAGACCAACCCGTGAGCTCTGTACCCGCGATTGTATGCGACAGTCCGATTTGAAATTCTGTGGTAATCGTGACAAGCACAGCGGAGAGTAGCGCGCTCGCGATAAAGCCTTTGTAGAGCGCGTTCATGATATTTTGGCTTTTACCCAAACGCACGAATAATGTGGCGACAACCGAGGCCAGAATACAAACTGCTCCAATCAATAAGGGGTAGAGCATGAGAGTTTCACGGGTTTCCCCTGTAAAAAACAATGCGCCCAGCAGCATCGCTGCAACGATGGTGACCACGTATGTTTCAAACAGGTCTGCTGCCATACCAGCGCAATCGCCGACATTATCGCCGACATTATCGGCGATCACTGCGGGGTTGCGGGGATCATCTTCGGGAATACCCGCTTCGATTTTACCGGACAGGTCTGCGCCCACGTCTGCGCCTTTGGTAAATATACCCCCGCCAAGACGGGCAAATATTGAAATTAAGGAAGCTCCAAAACCTAAACCAACAAGGGCTTCCAGAATTCGCCGGGAGCCTTCCGCCGTGGCTAAATCAAATTGTGACTGCAAGATGCTGTAGTAGACCGCAATACCGAGTAGCGCCAATGCGACAACCAGCATGCCGGTAATAGATCCCGAACGAAACGCCATATCGAGCGCAGTTTTTAATCCTTTACTTCGCGCGGCTTCAGCTGTTCTGACATTGGCACGAACGGATATGTTCATGCCAATGTATCCCGCCACACCCGAAAGTACGGCGCCAATAAAATAACCAATAGCAACCCAGATATTTAGCAAGAACGCGAGAATAATACCGACAATAACACCCACTACAGCGATAGTACTGTATTGACGGTTTAAGTATGCGCGAGCCCCTTCTTGTACAGCACTGGATATTTCTACCATTTTGGCGGTTCCAGTGGGCGACGATAAAATCCAGCGGGTCGCAAAAATTCCGTAAAGCAAGGCGACAACCACCGCGGCGAAAACTACATAATATGCAACAGGCATGACGAGTTCCTCCCGGTATGGGCTTGTGGTTTTTTGGGCATAGGCCGAAATCATCTTATCATCGCGATTATAGTAAAAGTTTGCTGAGTATCAGCTGCTTTAGATTATTCGCGGCGAGTTTGTTTCTAATCAAAGACTCTTGACGCGTGTCGTGCACCCGTCAAGAGTTATCCATTTATGCTAGCCCTGGCCCGGAGCGTACGGAAACTTCATGGCCTTATATTCTCCAAGGTTTTTTTGTGGGTGCTGCAAACCATCGGGTAGGGGGCGTTTCGAGAAGCTTTGAAAATACTGTACGCAGGCATCGCGCCACCAATAGGCTTCTTTTTCCTGAATTTCCAGTGCCATCTGAACCTGCGTGAATTGCAGCGGGTCGAGTTTTATCTGCAGGCCATTCCATGTCTGACGCATGCCGCTCACTGCAGTCGCCCCTTCATAGTAGCGATGTACCAGCTCATTCCATAGGGTGCGCCCGCTTGATTTAATGGTGTAATCCCAGGGTAGGTGGTGGAACCAAAGCAAATATTTTTCGGGAGTGGTTTCAGGTTTTGATAATTGTTCGCGTAATGGAGAATAATATTGTTCGACGGAGTTAACACCGCTGGGAGAGCGATCAAATCCAATTCCGTCTTCGTCAGCGCGGTGATAGTAGACAGACGTCCAATCATCGCGGCCCAAATCTTTTACCCAGGGACCTGGTCCGTAATGATGACCAACGCCCATAATGTGGTGTAAGCCTAAGGGGGTCATATAGTTAACGGTGGTTTCTCGCGAGGTCATCATCATATTTTTAATGGGAGCTACCACTGTATTGTCGTTACTTAAGGTCATACGAATCCATTCATCGGCAATTTGTTGCGCACTGAGTTCGTGATTCCAAGCGAGGCGGCCGAATACATACCAGTTAGCTTGTAAAATAATATGGCCGGTCCAATTCCGATCCGTGCCGATATTGGCAACGCCTGCGATACCGGAAATCGGGTTGTCGAACAACGAACCATCAACTACCTTGGCCACACTTGAACCTTCGCCTTTGGCATAGCTATCGGCTTCCAGAGCTTCCTTATAGAGTGGGCCCAAATATACAAAGTGCGTACTGAAACCCAGGTATTCCATGGTTATTTGAAACTCCATCATCATCGGGGTTTTCGGTGTTGCTCCAAATAGTGGGCTGAATGGTTCCCGGGGTTGGAAATCGATAGGGCCGTTTTTAACTTGAACCAAAACATTGCTGCGAAATTTTCCATCGAGCGGTTTAAACTCCGAGTATGCCTGTTTTGAACGCTCTTCATTTTTTTCGTTGGCGTATACAAACGCCCGCCACATAACCACTCCACCATAAGGCTCGAGTGCTTCGGCCAACATGTTGGCTCCTTCAGCGTGGCTACGGCCGAAATCACCTGGGCCGGGTTGCCCTTCGGAATTGGCCTTTACCAGAAAGCCGCCAAAATCGGGAATTTTCTTATAAATTTCTGCGACCTTGTTTTGCCACCAGGCTTGAACCTCTGGTTTGAGCGGATCTGATGTTTCCATACCACCAATTAACTGTGGGGAACTGAATTTAACGGAGAGATAAACTTTTATGCCATAGGGTCGGAAAATATCGGCGAGTGCTGAAACTTTTTCAATATAGAAGGGGGTAAGAATGAGTGCGTTGGCATTCACATTATTTAGTACCGTGCCATTAATGCCTACGCTGGCGTTGGCTCGTGCGTAGTCGTAGTAGCGTTGGTATTTGTATTCGGGTAACTTGTGCCAATCCCAGATCGATGAGCCTGCATAACCACGCTCAACGTGTCTATTGAGATTATCCCAATGATTTAGAGTGCGAATTTTTATTTTTGGTGTTTCAGAAATATTTAATTGCTTAAGGGATTGTTGCGTTTGCAGTAATCTCAGAAAGTGGTAGCTTCCGTACAGGGCACCAATATCAGTGTTTGCAGCGATTACGGTAGCAGGCTTACCGGCAATTTTGAGAGTTTTGATGACATAACCTTCATCCCCTAAGTTTTCCAGCTCGGCGAGCTTAGCATCGTGTATTAAAGGTGATGAGGTGGGCGTGCCGACCAGTAACATGTACTCACTGGCTGTACTGGTACTTCTAAGAGCCTCACCGAGTAAGCCTTTGATTCCATGGCTGAGCTCTTCACGAATAATAGCGCTGGTTGCGGAGTTGCCTGTAACAAACAACGATGCTAGCTGCTTTCGGTAGTGCTTGAGCAATTTATCGTTGCTGATAAGGTCGTATTTTAGCCACAAACGATAGCCGTCTTCCCCTTCGAAAATTTTCTGTGCCTGAGCCGGCAATATCAATGCGAGTGAGACTATTATGAAACTAAAATAATTTAGTTTTTTAAGCATGATGGAGTTCCATTTTTTTCGCGGTTATTTTTTTATGTTTAATGTTGTTTCAACAAATTGAGGTGTTTTTAAATACTTGGGTTGTCCGCTGCCAACACTGATGTAGAGATTTCCCTCATAAGGTTTTTTTGTTCCATCCTCATCGATATAAGTAAGATCGCCTCCCCTCAAGTTAAACAGAATTGTTTGCTGTTCACCGGGCGCGAGATTGACACGCTGAAACCCTTTGAGCTCGATTTGAGGGACTTTTACAGGAGCCTGCTTCATTGCTACATAAAGCTGAACAACTTCATCACTGTGTATGGTACCAGTATTACTAATTGTAGCCTCAATTGATAGGGGGGTATCGGGTGCGATCTGTTGAGGTACGCGTAACTCACTGTAGCTAAATTGCGTATAGCTTAGACCGTGGCCAAAGGGATAGAGTACTTCGCCTTGGTAATATTTATAAGTGCGGTTGTTCATACTATAATCTTTAAATTCGGGTAAATCCTCTGTTCCTTTATAAAAGGTAATTGGTAGCCTGCCAGAGGGAGACACTTCTCCCCATAATATGCGGGCTAGCGCGCTACCGCTTGCTTCACCTGGGTAAAAGCCCTGAAGTATTGCATTCACGTGGTCGTTTTCCCAATTCAGAGCCATTGCGCTACCACTGAAATTAACCAACACTATCGGTTTGTTGAGCTTGTAAAGTATTTTAAGTAGCTCTCCCTGGGATTTGGGTAGCTTGATTTGTGTGCGATCTCCGTGATCAAAGCCATCGACTACCACATCCATTTCCTCACCTTCCAAATCTGCGGAAATACCGCCGGTAAAAATAATAACATCTGCGTGTTTCGCTACAGAAACCGCCGCGCCAATTAAATTTTCGGAACGGTTGATCCAACGCACCTTTGCAAAAGGTTCTAATGGTTGGCCCCAAAACGCATGTAAAAAGGTTTGTTCCGCTTTGAAGTTGTATAGCTGATCAGCATTTAAGTAAATTTCATCTTCGATGATTTCGCCATCAATATATATTTTCTCGCGGCTATCAAACATGTAAATTCCGGAGGCTAGAGGTTTTAAATACCCTTGCCATACAACACTATATTCGTCGCGAACTGTCTGATCTATGGGGGAGCGAGCCCAATAAAAATCGATGTTGGCATCGATGCGCTTAAATACCGGATTCGTGTCGCGGCCATTGTTTTTATCGGCATGGTAGTACGCCGCCTCTAAGCCAGGTTGCAATTCACCTTGTATATTTTTATGAAAGAAAAATTTCGGTTCGATGGTTTCGAAATGTCCAAATTGATTGGCCGCTAGCGCCGAACCAGGCGCGTAACTCACGCGTTTTTCACCGTGGTAATCTCGAATCCCCTGCAGGGGTGTCACGGGTTTTATTGGCTCACCGTGATAATTCCCCACCAGTACAGTAGGGTTGGTTGCGTTAGGGCCTATAACAGCGACTGTGATATCTTTTTTTAACGGTAATATGCCGTCGTTTTTTAGTAACACAAATGATTTTTCTGCCGCTTTTTGTGTAAGTGCCAGATGCTTCTCTGAACCAACGACATCCATGGGTATTTGTGCATAGGTTACTTGTTCGGGGGGATCGAACATACCCAGTTTGAAGCGTGTTTTAAAGAGATGTTTTACCGCTGTATCGATTTCGGCTTCGGTAATTAATCCGCGTTGCAAGGCAAAATGCAGATTGGCAAATGTACTGAGGCGTCCGGTACCGCAATTCAGATCCGTACCGCTGCGCACTGCCCACGCTGCAGCCTGAGCTGGCGCCAGGACCACTGCGTGGGCCTCGGGAGCATAAAAATCGGCGATTGCACCACAATCGGAAACCACATGCCCCTGAAATTGCCACTTGCCGCGCAGTATGTCTTTGAGCAGTTGATCGTTACCGCAAGCAGGTTCACCGTTAACGCGGTTGTAGGCACACATTACGGATTCAACATTGGCATCAACAACCGCTTTTTCAAATGCGGGCAGGTAGGTTTCGTATAAGTCTTTTGAGCTTGCGATGTAATTATCCGAATGTCGTGATTTTTCAGGCCCGCTGTGTACTGCATAATGTTTCGCCATGGCAGCGGTCTTCAGGTATTTGGGGTCATTCCCTTGCAGACCGCGAATGAACGGTACGGCCAGGGTCGCGGTTAGAAAGGGGTCTTCGCCGTAGGTTTCCTGGCCACGACCCCACCTCGGGTCGCGGAAAATGTTAATGTTGGGTGACCAGAAAGTGAGACCGGTGTACCGGAATATGACATGGTTTTGGAGAAAATAGTGGTGCTTTGCTCGCGCTTCATCTGAAATTGCTGTTGCAATTTCTAACATGAGTTTGTCACTCCACATCGCCGCCATGCCTATTGCTTGAGGGAAAACTGTCGCTTTTCCAGCTCTTGCGACACCGTGGAGCGCTTCATTCCACCAGTCGTAGGGGAGTACTCCAAGCCGCTCTATAGCGGGTGATTCGTTGTACATCTGCGATATTTTCTCTGCGATATCCATGCGTGCTACAAGGTCTTCTACGCGAGTGTCAATGTCGAGTTCTGCATTCAGGTACGCGGGTGTGTGAGGCGCTGATTTAGTGTGTTGCGGCGATTCCTCTACAGTTTTATCACAGGCTAACATACAACCGGTAATAAGGAGTATGGTCAAAGGGTTGCGTGTTGGTTTTATGGTGTGATGCATCGCTGTGCCCTGCAGTGGTGAACTGTGAATCAATAACGACAAGCGTCAACTTTGTTGGTTAAGTAGAACGTGTTTGGAATCAAGTATAGCTAAGCAAATGCAAGCGACACGCGAAGCTCATTATTTGTTGTGCAGTGAGCGAGTCTTTCTTTACGAGATAATTTTGGGGGAGTTATGCGAATAGTTGTGGCCGGTATATTTCTGTTATTGATGTCTGGGTGCGTTAGTTTAATTACGCCACGCGTCAAAACAGAGTTGGTGGAAATTCGTGAAGGTCAGTATGAACTCGACAGTGATCATGCAGCACTCTTGTTTAAAGTCGATCATCTAGGCTTATCAACATTTGTGGGGCGCTTTGAAAAATTTGACGCAACCTTGGATTTTGACCCAGAAAATATGAGTGCCTCGCGTTTGGAGGCGGTTGTTGATATGGCGAGCATTAACGTGAACAATCCTGAATTTGCCAGCACAATAAAAGGGGGTGACTGGTTTAATATAGAGAGCTACCCACAAGCCATTTACCGCACCCAGTCAGTGGGAAAAGTTGATGGTAATCGAGTGGAGTATATTGGTGAGTTAACCTTTTTGGGCAAAACCAATCCGGTTGTTATCTGGGTTACTTTTCGAGGCGGTGCAATGAATATGTTAACTGGCCGTTACACACTGGGATTTTCCGCCAGCGGTGAATTTAAACGTTCGGATTTCGGGTTGGATAATTATATCCCCGCAGTGGGTGATCTTATTGAATTAGAAATTCATGCGGAGTTTCAGAGAAAGTAATAAAAAAAGCCCGGTAAAAACCGGGCTTCGTTATTTGGTTACTGCTTAGTTTTAATCGAGCTTGGTTTCAATAGTGAATTGCAACGCTTGTCGGAAGCGAACTTTGCGGAATAATTGTGCCGGGCACCAAGGCATAATTTAATCCCAATAAGTCTTCGAGCTGGCTACCTATGCGAACATCACCGTAAAGTGAAACAGCGAGATCACTCCATGATGTTTCTGAGCTCACTTCAAAATAGGGTTCGGTTGGTTGATCACTTTCATAAACCAGTATGTTACTAAAATAGCTAATACCAGCTTTATTTCGATCATCGTCCCCACTGAAGATTAGATAATTCGCATCAATTGTATAGAATTGCCCCGCATCGATAGCCATGTGTTGGTATTCACCAGGTTGGTTGTACCGGTAGTCCCTTATGCCCCAGTTTTGAGTTCCATAAACTGCAAATGTAATACTGGCATCAATGCCATCATCTACATCGAAACCCAATCCTTGGATTTCGCCGGCTAAATCACTTCTGAAATCGAATTCGATAACTGTGTTGGGCGTCATTTCATATTGTAACGCAATTCGCTGCCAGCGATTACCTTCCATATAGAGCGTAGCACCATCGTCCAGTACAGTGACCGTACCATCGCGTTCTTTATCTTGACTCCAGCCGTAGCTCATGGGGGGATAATCCAGAAAGTTAACACGGGTAACGGGAGCAGGGGTGAGTGTCGAAATATTCAATGAGAATACTTCTGCGGCTTCATTGGGTGGTGTTCCATTTAAGTATTCCTCCACGTTGGTAAATCCATCGCCATCCAGATCGCCATCGGCATCGCTGGGGTCGAAGGGATCGAGACCGTAATTTAGCTCCCATGCATGGGGCATAAGGTCGTTGTCGTTGTCGCCATATAAAGAGACCAATGCCACACGTCCCAACTGTGAATCATTTTCCCCTTCAGCACAGAAACTGATGAGAAATTCGGAACCTATTTGATTGTCTATGTTGTCTAGACTTGACATTCGAGCGCAATCTTCACTGCCCGAAGGAGTGTGAAATTCGGCTAAAATTTCTCCTGTTTTTCCAGACAAGACGAAAATAATATTGCGTTGACCCCAAGGGCTGTCTGTTGTGCCTGCAGCAACATCTGAAACGCCGTCTCCATCCACGTCGCCGACATCGGCGACACTTTGGCCAAGATAGATTTTATCGATCGGCACGCTTAGCGTCTTTAAAATGCTGCCATCAGAACCTGAAATTATTTTAACCGCTCCGTTTTTCAGGTTGGGATCAGAACTATTTGGAAATCCGATCAACAGGTCACTGATGCCATCGCCGTTGTTATCGGCAATAGTCGCCACTTGATGCCGTTTTATACTCCTAACGTCTCCAAGGTCGGATTGGTAGATCACAGAATGGTCACGTCCAGAGTACGCTATGATTGTTGAAGTGTCGGTATATACTGCAGCAACAACTCCGAAATCGGGTACTCCATCAGAGTTTATATCGCCTAAACTGAAGCTAACAGGAGGTGTGGGAGCGTAGTCTGCCACGAACAAATTTAACAGCATCGAGCCATCGTTCCCTGAATAAATCCGCACATAGTTGTCGTACGATCCATCAGCGGTAAGTAAGGATTGCCCTGCAACAAATTCAGGTAGACCATCCTCATCAAGATCTCCTACTTTTACTATATTGTTGCCCAATTTCGCTTTCGCAGCATCACCATAAACTTTTCTCAAAAGAGAACCGTCGTACCCAGAGTAGAACAGTAGCGTGCCACTTCGGATTCCGTTAGTATCGCTGTATTCAACGCCTAAAAGTAAGTCTGCGTAGCCGTCACCGTTCAGATCACCAGCAGGTTCAATTACCGTTCCGAGTACTGACGTTCCCTCCTGGAAGACCGTGTTAATAATCGTGTAAAGCAAGTTACCACTCGACCCTGAATACACATCAACTTCACCTTTGTGAGGTGCCTCGGAGGCAGCATCTATACGAGATATTGCGTAATCCACGATGCCATCCATATTCACATCGCCTACATTTTTAATGTCGTAGCCGAGTGTTTCTTCAACTTCAGTTCCGAAGTAGATCCTCATGAATGGCACATTGGGGTTGTAAAAATCGGGATCTTCTCCGTCGATTACGCCATCCTCGTCCATATCCGCGAGCAATGGGTTAGCACCCAGGTTCGACTCGGTCTCGTCCGAAAGACCATCGTTGTCGTCATCCGTATCGGTGATGTTTCCGATGCCGTCGCCATCAGTATCAACAGTTTCAGTTGGGTCCAGCGGAAGGTCGTCCTCCCCATCGAGAACTAGGTCTCCGTCCGTGTCAGGATTGGAAATACTGGTTCCAACTAAATATTCTTGGAGATTCGTTAGGCCATCTGAATCATTATCTTGCATGGCTTCGCCCCCATCGACCGTTGGGTCAAGCTCATGAGTGGCCTCGAAATAATCATCCAACTGATCTCCATCGGAATCTGGGTTGTTCGCTGAGGTGCCAAGCGAATATTCCTCCAGATTCGTCAGGTTGTCGCCATCAAGATCCAGTTCCGAATCATACGGGTCTTGAGGGTCAAGGCCGTTGTTGATTTCATAATCATCAGGGATCCCATCCAAGTCGCTGTCTAAACCCTGACTGCCCGCTGCGAGAAACTCGTCAAGATTCGACAAACCATTACCATCGTTATCAAAAAGGGCATCTTCAGTGTTGTAGTCGCTGCTGCCATGGTCCGTTTCCCACTCTGCAGGTATGCCGTCTCGGTCCATGTCGAAGCTGTAGACGGCCAATAATGGGAAATGTTCCTGCCCATCCCAGAAACCATCGCCATCGGTATCGCGGTTTTGTGGGTCTGTGCCTAAGAGGAATTCCTGAAGATTGCTCAACCAGTCGCCATCAAGATCGTCTTGACTGTCGTCCTCAAATGGAGCAAGACCGTGTTCGTATTCGTACTCGTTTGGTATTCCGTCGTTGTCTTCATCGAAGGTGTACAGCGGATTGGTCGGCGCGATATCGTCGCCATCCAGCAGACCATCGTTGTCGGTATCGCGTTCCATAAAGTCGCTACCGGCTTGGAATTCTTCCAGCAGGGTGAGGCCGTCGGTATCAAAGTCGTCGTCGACCGGATCAGGAAAATCAACCGAAAGATATTGCGGATACTTCAGCTCGTAGGCGTCGGGCAAGCCGTCGCCATCCGTATCCAAGCCGTATTCCGGGTTGAGTGGATCAAAGTCGATATCGTCATTCACCCCGTCGTTATCGGTATCCGCTTTCCAGGGATTGGTGCCGAGCTGGAATTCCTGAAGGTTGGTCAAACCGTCGGGTTCCATATCGTAATTGGCATCTTCTGCATACAGATAATCCAGCTGATTTACGATTTCCCAAGCATCCGGTAAGCCATCCTTATCGGAATCAAGGGCTTTGGTGCGGTCCAGTGGCCAGAGGTCGTCACCATCCAATACGCCGTCAAAATCGGTGTCGGGGGAATCCGGGCGGGTGCCTGCTAAAAACTCTTGGGAGTTGTTCAGCATATCGCCATCAAGGTCTTCTCCACCATCGTAAAGATTATAGGGGTCCAAGCCATTTTTAATTTCATACTCATCGGGCATGCCATCACGATCGCTATCAAATCCAAAACTCGGATTAAGCGGGAAATGTTCCTGCCCATCCCAGAAACCATCGCCATCGGTATCGCGGTTTTGTGGGTCTGTGCCTAAGAGGAATTCCTGAAGATTGCTCAACCAGTCGCCATCAAGATCGTCTTGACTGTCGTCCTCAAATGGAGCAAGACCGTGTTCGTATTCGTACTCGTTTGGTATTCCGTCGTTGTCTTCATCGAAGGTGTACAGCGGATTGGTCGGCGCGATATCGTCGCCATCCAGCAGACCATCGTTGTCGGTATCGCGTTCCATAAAGTCGCTACCGGCTTGGAATTCTTCCAGCAGGGTGAGGCCGTCGGTATCAAAGTCGTCGTCGACCGGATCAGGAAAATCAACCGAAAGATATTGCGGATACTTCAGCTCGTAGGCGTCGGGCAAGCCGTCGCCATCCGTATCCAAGCCGTATTCCGGGTTGAGTGGATCAAAGTCGATATCGTCATTCACCCCGTCGTTATCGGTATCCGCTTTCCAGGGATTGGTGCCGAGCTGGAATTCCTGAAGGTTGGTCAAACCGTCGGGTTCCATATCGTAATTGGCATCTTCTGCATACAGATAATCCAGCTGATTTACGATTTCCCAAGCATCCGGTAAGCCATCCTTATCGGAATCAAGGGCTTTGGTGCGGTCCAGTGGCCAGAGGTCGTCACCATCCAATACGCCGTCAAAATCGGTGTCGGGGGAATCCGGGCGGGTGCCTGCTAAAAACTCTTGGGAGTTGTTCAGCATATCGCCATCAAGGTCTTCTCCACCATCGTAAAGATTATAGGGGTCCAAGCCATTTTTAATTTCATACTCATCGGGCATGCCATCACGATCGCTATCAAATCCAAAACTCGGATTAAGCGGGAAATGTTCCTGCCCATCCCAGAAACCATCGCCATCGGTATCGCGGTTTTGTGGGTCTGTGCCTAAGAGGAATTCCTGAAGATTGCTCAACCAGTCGCCATCAAGATCGTCTTGACTGTCGTCCTCAAATGGAGCAAGACCGTGTTCGTATTCGTACTCGTTTGGTATTCCGTCGTTGTCTTCATCGAAGGTGTACAGCGGATTGGTCGGCGCGATATCGTCGCCATCCAGCAGACCATCGTTGTCGGTATCGCGTTCCATAAAGTCGCTACCGGCTTGGAATTCTTCCAGCAGGGTGAGGCCGTCGGTATCAAAGTCGTCGTCGACCGGATCAGGAAAATCAACCGAAAGATATTGCGGATACTTCAGCTCGTAGGCGTCGGGCAAGCCGTCGCCATCCGTATCCAAGCCGTATTCCGGGTTGAGTGGATCAAAGTCGATATCGTCATTCACCCCGTCGTTATCGGTATCCGCTTTCCAGGGATTGGTGCCGAGCTGGAATTCCTGAAGGTTGGTCAAACCGTCGGGTTCCATATCGTAATTGGCATCTTCTGCATACAGATAATCCAGCTGATTTACGATTTCCCAAGCATCCGGTAAGCCATCCTTATCGGAATCAAGGGCTTTGGTGCGGTCCAGTGGCCAGAGGTCGTCACCATCCAATACGCCGTCAAAATCGGTGTCGGGGGAATCCGGGCGGGTGCCTGCTAAAAACTCTTGGGAGTTGTTCAGCATATCGCCATCAAGGTCTTCTCCACCATCGTAAAGATTATAGGGGTCCAAGCCATTTTTAATTTCATACTCATCGGGCATGCCATCACGATCGCTATCAAATCCAAAACTCGGATTAAGCGGGAAATGTTCCTGCCCATCCCAGAAACCATCGCCATCGGTATCGCGGTTTTGTGGGTCTGTGCCTAAGAGGAATTCCTGGTAATTGGTTAGTCCATCCTGGTCTGAATCTAGACCAGAGTCGGGGAAGGCGGACGACAGGCCGTTTTCATATTCATACTCATCGGGCATACCATCGCTGTCATAATCGAATGCGTAGGCAGGATTGAGGGGGGCGGCATCTTCGCCATCCCAAACGGTATCGCCGTCGGTATCCGGTTCCATAAAATCAGTCCCCGCGCGGAATTCTTCCAACAGGGTGAGACCATCGCTATCGAGGTCTTCATTGACAGGGTCTGGAAAGGTGACAGACAAATATTGGGGGTACAGATTTTCGTAGGCATCAGGTAAACCATCCCCATCTGAATCTAAACCGTATTCCGAATTCAGTGGATCGAAATCTTCAATGTCATCTACGCCGTCCTTGTCGCTATCGGCAGCCCAGGGGTTTGTGCCCAGTTGGTACTCTTCTATATTCGAGAGACCATCGGGCTCCATGTCCCATTCGGCATCTTCGGGAAACGTATAGTCCAGACGATTGATGACTTCCCAGCTATCTGGTAGTCCGTCGTGATCAGTGTCCAGCGCCTTGGTCGGGTCTGTCGGATATAAATCGAAACCGTCGAGTACACCATCAAAATCGGTATCCGGTATCTGAGGATTAGTGCCGGCAAGAAATTCACGCGAGTTGTTCAGCTGGTCTCCGTCGATATCCAGTGCGCCATCGAAGGTGTCCCAGGAGTAAAACCCAAAAAAGTCTTCGAAGGTATCCGGCATGCCGTCGCGATCACCGTCTTTACGATACGCAGTATTAAGGGGGTAGTGATCTGAGCCGTCCCATTCGCCATCTAAATCGGTATCTTGCTTTGTCGGGTCAGTTCCCAGAATAAATTCGTCGTAATCTGCGAGCCCGTCGGTATCGAAATCTCCGTAGATATAGCTCGGTATTTGTGGTCCGGGCGGGAACGGATTATAGATTCCGTATTCGATCTCCCACTCGTCGGGGATCCTGTTTCCGTTAAAATCATCGCGGTATTGCGGGTTTGTCGGATCAATGTCATCTCCATCGGGAGTATAATCGCCATCGCTATCTGGATTGTTAAAATCAGTTCCAGCAAGAAATTCCTGAAGTAGACTAAGTCCATCGGTATCCCAGTCGTCGTTAACAGGGTCAGCAAATTGGGGATTTAACTGCTTGGCTATCTCGTATTTATCCGGTAGGCCGTCGTTATCGCTATCGTTTTGGTAACGGCTGTCAAGCGGGTAGGCATCTTGACCGTCAATAGTGCCGTCGTTGTCGCTGTCGTCATCGCGTGGGTTGGTGCCGAGTAGGTACTCCTGGCGGTTGCTGAGTTGGTCGTCGTCGTCATCCCAATCTGCATTTTCTGGTATTGCATAGTCGAGGGCATAAATTACCTCCCAGCTATCGGGGAGACCGTCAAAGTCCATGTCGAGCGCCTTGGTGCGATCTGTTGGGAACAGGTCAAACTTGTCATCAACACCGTCAAAATCGCTATCCAGTTCTTGGGGGTTGGTTCCCAAGAAGAATTCCAACGAATTGCTCAGGTGATCGTAATCGGAATCCAACGCGCCATCCATTTGGTCACCGGAATTTAATCCCAGCGCATCCTCATAATAGTCGGGTAAACCATCTTTATCGTAGTCCGAGCGATAAGCAATATTCGTTGGGTAGAGATCTTCAGCATCAAACAGGCCATCACCGTCGCTATCAGGTTGCTGTGGATCGGTACCTTTTTCATACTCTTGGAGGTTTGTGAGAAAATCCCCATCAAAATCATCCCATCGATCGAACATGTACGGATTTAAACCGTGAATGTTTTCCCAGTAATCGGGCAAGCCGTCGTTGTCGCTATCGAAGACATATAGAGGGTTAGTTGGTGCTGGGTCTTCAAAGTCGAAACTGAAATCACCGTCACTGTCTTGTTCTCGCGGGTTGGTACCTAATTCGAATTCCTGCAAATTACTGAGGCTGTCACCATCGAAATCTTCGTTGGCATCTAACGAGAAATTGGGGTCGAAAAAGTTTGCCATTTCATAGGCATCGGGCAGACCATCGCTATCGGTATCGAGTTTGTATTGACTGTTTGTGGGGAAGGCGTCGTCGTTGTCCGCTAAGCCATCGTGGTCACTGTCGAATTTATTTGGGTTGGTGCCAAGTTGATATTCCTGTAACGCGGTTAATGTGTCGCCGTCGTTGTCGGAGGATGCATCAAGCTCCATGTATAAATCCAAGCCGTAGCGAATTTCCCAGAGGTCGGGCAGACCATCGTTATCGGTATCGTACGCTTGTGTTGAATCTGCGGGGAATTTGTCTTCAGCGTCAGGGACGCCATCGAAATCGCTATCGACGATCTGCGGGCTAGTGCCGTTTAGGTATTCGTCGAGGTTGTTGACACTATCGAGATCAAAGTCGCTGCTGGCGTCTGATGGGTCAAAACTACTCAGGCCATACGCCATTTCCCATTCATCAGGCATGCCGTCGGAATCCAAATCCGTTGTTTGCAGAGCTGCCTGAGTTGCGAAAGGAGAGAGGAGTAAAAAGGTGCCGACTATATTTTGTAATAATGAGAAGCGAAAGCGCGATGGCATGCATAACCTCCGATGTGCTGTTGTAATTTTTCGTCCGGTAGTGGTTTGTAACATAAAGTCATGACGGTGGATAGCTACGCCAGCCACCGAAATGTAAACTTTTGTTTAATCTCAATCGGTATAGTTTATTTGTTGAGCAGTTGTGGGTGATGAGGTAAGAATGGGACGCAATTCGCCTGATTTTCAGGCGAATGATTTTTTTTAGTTATATCGTGGCAATGTCGCTACGCTGTTTTAGGTGCTTGTTCTTCGGTAAATTGGCTCGCAATACTTTCGAGCAGATATTTATTTAATTTCCTTGGAGATTCCTCTAGCAACAAATCAATTTTACTGATATCAGCTGTATTGCGATATTCTAATTTGCAATAGTTATCCGCTGCACTTTCAAGGATGGCTTCGAGGTTTAAATCCAAGGCACTTTTGTCGTCTGGATTTTTTTCTTGGTATTCGGTGAGCGCGAGTAGTACTTCTACAATAGCACTGCGGAAATACGGTGGGTGAATTTGAGCGAGCGCATCGTTTATGAGCTGTGCAAAAATTTCTTCGCCAGGCGTCATAGAGCTTTGCACCAGTTCGCTTTCAAGAACGCACGCAGGATTATGGCTTTGTGAAAAAATCATGCGAGGGGTTAGCGACAGCGAGTTCCATATTTTTTCGAGAAATTCGCGACTTAAACTGAGAATCAAACCGCGTTCGAAACGCCACTCGAACCAGTCGGTATCTACGGCTTCGAGATCGGCATCGCTCATATTTTTCGCGGAAAGGCTACGTTTCAATCCTTTGGCGTATGAGCTGCGTTGTGAGTCGAGAATTTTTGTGAGCCTTGTGAGTAACGCGTTGGGGCTCTGTTTCGCGAGATCAAGAAGACTTTCGAGATGGTCGTCACTTTTAGCACCATTTGCGCAGAGGTTAAGCAGGTTGTTCAGTTGAATTGATCTTACGCCTTCGAAAAGTTGCGGTAAGGTCCGCTGGAAAATACCGATGGCTTCCATAAGTTCCTGGAGCAGACAGTGTTCTACCGGATGGCTGCTGGCATCGCGCAGTACGTCCACAATTTGATGATTGTGGAGTGAGTGGTTTAAACCGAATTCGGTATTTTTATCATAACCCACAATAACTGAAAAATGACGCGAGGTGAGTACACTCAAGTAATCCGATAAATCGTCTTTATATCGCCCAGAAAGTTCATATGCCAACCGAACCACCAACCATTCATGTTTTTGCATGGCATTGTTATAGATCGTGTCGATAAGTGTTTGCAGGGTGATATGCTTATCGGATTCGCTGGCCGAATCGTTTAAAGACTTGCCTTTAAAAAACTGTATTATCAGCGCGGCTTGTAGTGCTTGATCGCCGCTTAAGTCGTCTAATAATTCTTTACTGGCACTATCCCAATAGATGACAGGTTTGGCTTCGCTTTCTTTTTCGCTAATTGGCGTTAAACAAATTTCTGGAGCTAACAATACATTTTCACGGGAAGCTCGAAATGCCAGGTTGGCGGAAGCGTAGCCAATATTTTCGTCTTCAGTACGCAGCTGATAACCTTGCAAGCATTTATAGAGTATTTCTGCATCGGGTGAATTACAAAGAGTCTCATTAACCATTAAGGTAAACACTGCAACCTCTGAATTCAGCCAGTGCTTGCGGATATGAGATATTTCCTTGCGCACCATTGTGGCGACCCGGGCAATATCGTGATGTACATAATCGTCATCGGTATCGCCCTGAATCCAGGATAAGCAAAGAAATTGCTGATTATTAATGGTGTAGGTTTGCGAACTCGCAAGACTGAGCAAGCGTCGTTTGGGGCGCCCGGTTAAACCGAGTTTGGCGTTTGCACCAACTTGCGCATAGGCTTCAACCAGATGAGGAGCTGATATTACTTTAAGCGGTGCAATATCGCTAATGCTCTCAGCGATCACTCCATTTTTAGCTAAGATCTGCTTAACGTCGTCATTTTCGGCGAGTACAACCAAGGCAACCTGGGCTTTAGTGTGCTGCGTGGTTTTACTGCGTAGTTTTAGCGGGTCTAGGTCGTTGGGTTTTAAATAGCCCAAATCGAGTAATCTGGCTGTGTAATAAAGGCTTTGCGCCCATACCAGGGGCAGGTTTTCATTTGGTTTGCGAGGCTGGCTTTTAGGGTTGCGTTTCTCTTCAATAATGGCTTCATTGGGTACGTAGTAGAGTTCTGGAATTAGACCAATTCCGTCTTTTTCGATCATCAGATTTTTTATTTTTTGATAGTAATGTTCTGCGGTTTGTTTACTACCAGTAAATAATGCATTGAGATAGAGATAGCAGAAAAATAGCGGCCATTCCGATTCTATATGTTGGAAAGTCGCAAGTTCAGAGTGCTCGTAATAGAGTCGGCTCGGGTCTTCAATCTCGGTTTGGTGGCCGTCCCACAGAAAACGCTTCAAACCATAATTACCGCCCAGTTTTTTAAGAATTTCATCACGGGTTTTGTTGGCCAGTTCAGAATCACCTACAGCAAATGCTGGATAGCCAATAATGCTAAGCAGTGCACTATCGACTTCTTTGGACAGCGATTCGCGTGGTAGGAGTGACGCCAAATTAGTGCGGGCCATAGATAGCGCATCGGGCACCGAATGCACAATGGCACGGGTTGGACCCTGCTGCCCATATAAATTAAGACCGTCGAGCGCTTGCATCGCCGCTTTGGCCATGCCCAGTGAACTCGCGTTAATTTCCGGTTTACCGTTGTTGATTTTGTTGCCGCGCTCCCAGATGCCATAGTCGGGCGTACGGAATGCGCTGGCGATGTAATAAATTAAGTTCTGGACAAAATCCACTTCGTCATAGGTTTGAATAATACGCATGCCGCCTGCGGTCATTTGCGCAATCATTAACAGGTAAATTGATGTGGCGTCAATTTGCAAGTGTCCCCATGCGTTATCGGCTACCACAGTCAGGCCCGTTTGGGTATCGTATTTAGCGTGCAGAGAATCAATCGGGTTGAGGGTGTGTTTAAAAGCCTCAACTTTGTTTGCCTGGCGCATCATCGCTTGTAGCAGCCCGCGCATCAGCTTTAAAGTTGCCTGCTCGAGTTCATCGGCCCAGTGGTAATCGCCCGATTTCTTCAGTGCCATGCTCAGCGCCCAGGGCGCAATGATGGAATACACATTATCCCTTACCCAGGCATCTGTGTAATTTCCGTGGGCATTAACGGCGGTGCTCGCAGGGAGTAACCCGGTTACGGGGTTTTGGCGCGAGAGAATCACAGTACTGACTTCGCGATAGAGTTTTTCCAGGCTTTCTTCTTTACTGCTCATATTTTTCTATTATCCAAAATCCCCAAAAAGCGGATGAGTGTGCCGATGAACCACCGAACAACAGCACAATTCGTGCCTATCATCACTAGTGGCAAGCAAACTACCGGTTTTCCAGGCGGTTGTAATCCAAAACGCCATATTCTATAGCACTTTGTTTTTTCAGGGCACGATGCAGTTTGTCGCTGTGTTGCCAGAATTGCGCGCTGGTTCTGCGCACGCCATAAGCATCAACCAGACGGCTGTAATCGGCATCACTGCTGAGCGCTAATACTTCGTCAACAAAGTCTCCCAGCTTATCCGCATCCACATCGAACATGGCGATGGGGTAGGCACCCACAAAGCCGTTGGTTATTGTGAGAGTATTTTCATCGGGGATTAGGTTTTTCTTCTCATTGAAAACCGATGTGATATTGAGGTGCGCGTCGTTTCGGAGAATCGATACGGGATACCACGTCTGCTGCTGTTTGTCGCGGATAAACATAAAACTGTTTTGTGCCAGGAACGCCGTATTTGTGCCTTTGAATTTGGTGAGCCTTAGTAGCTCTGAGCGTACCTGCTTGTTCTCGAGAGACTCAAGCATTTTTTGTTTAGCCAGTACCGCACGCAGGCGCTCTTGGATTTTGGTATAGAGCTCGGCTTTTGGGTCATCCGATGTGTAGGTAATTGCAGGCGGAACTTTGTTATCCAATGATGGATGTCGCAGGTAGTCTAGAATTTTATCGGGTGCATCGCGATACCAGAGTTGTCGCTCGCGCTTCCGGGTTTCCGGTGGCAACAGCAGTAAAAATGAAGACTCACCCTCCATGCGTAAAAAGTCCATAAACAGACGTGAAACAAGCTGGTGGCCCACGTTACCGAAAACATCGTAGTTTGCTACCAGGAGATAATGGATTCGTTCTAATAGTGTATAGCCCATGAGCCAGGCTGTTTGTGGTGCTTCTCCAAGCATGCCTTTTTCGACCGAGGCGCTATCGAAATGGCGAAATACAGTGAGTGCAGCGTTATTGTTGTTGCCGTCGCCATTCCAGATCCAATCCAGATTTATTTCACGATTCGATTGCGTGAGGGCGTTCGTTAAAAACTCTTCTTTGGCGTCCAATAATTTTTTCTGTTTGTTCGAATATTTAATCCATGTTGACAAGGGCAGGTATATGTCACCTTTACCGGTAGGAAGTTTGTAATTACTGGAGTTGTCTTCCAGAAACTTGGCAACCTCGTGCTCTTCGATCACTTCCGGGTCGACAAAAAATACCCAAAAATGGTCTTTAATCACATTTAATGCTGCCTGACCACGGCAAACTGGCCCCTTTATAAAATTCATAATTGAAAATTGCGCTTCGTCCAACATAAATTTGTAGCGGGATTTCACAGGTAGTTGGGCAAAGGTGAAGAAAGGATTCTGCTGATATTTTTTTTGATAGCCGGGAAGCTCATTAACCTCGTAGGTTTCTGTGAAAAACAGTGAGTCCCAGCGCTGCAACCGTTTTTGATTTAGCGCGTAAGGCATATGTGTTTTGGACACAATTGTTTCCTGTTCGTGGGCTAGCCGATAATAGAAGTTTTCTGTTGGGGGAGCATCGATAGGCCGGCGCGTAGGGAGTAATTTTATCGGTTGGCCTGGCGGTGTTTCTGATCTCACCAGCTTAAAAAAAGTTTGTTCGTTAATATCATTAAAATAAATATGGGCGAGAAACAAGTGCTCATAAATGTAGCGCGCGACCAGTTTGGCTTTGTTGCCCGGGCGATTAAAAAAGCGCTCCCAGGTGTCAATCTCTTCCTGATAGTTTGTGAGATCAAAGTTTTCTGGGAGATATTTACCACCTTGTTCTACCCAACGGGTGAGGGTTTGATATTCAGATTGTGGCAGGGTTGCCATGGCATAGGGCATGCCCCATTGAGGGTTTTTTTCCGCAAAATCATTAAAATCTTCAGCTGCTGGGCAGGACTGCTCACGATTTATCCCCAGTGTAAGGCTATCGGGCACCCGCTGATTTTCAGAAAGGGGATGTGTTGTTTTTAAAGTGAGCAGTTGATACATCACGCTCGCTTGGCGATTCGCCGCCAGTGATTCCGGATATTCATTCAGAACCGGCTTAAAGTCTCGTGCACGCCACTCAGAAACTGTAAAAGCATCTTCGAACAAACGCGTTGGGCTTGCTGCGACCAATCTTTCAGGGAGATAAACCTTTGCCTTACTAGCCCCGCGCTCGACACCTTCGGGCGCCGTCAATTTCAATTGGCAGGGGGCATCGTAACAAGCGTGACAAACAACACATCGTTTATCCAGTACAGGTTTTACGGAGTGCCAGTAGTCAATTTGTTCGGCCTCCAGTTGTGCTATCTGGCGACTGTGGGGATTTGGTTTTCCAAATTTCTGTTCCAGGTCGGAGCTCACAAATACGGCACATGCGCCAAGGATTATCACTGTAATAACGAGTAACGGACGTAAAAATACGGTTGCCATAGTGGTTACTTTTATTGGGGGAAGGGAAGGTGTGCGTCTGCGCACAAATATAATTGCAGGGAGTACATTATTGATAATGTACGACACTAATATTATCGGCTACAAAGGGTTGCGCACGGGAGTTAGTTTATCAAGTAATGAGGGATTTATGGCGTGATATAGCTATTACTTAACTGCTTTAAACCATGCCTTTGTTTGTGCCACAGCCTCCTGGTGCTCGACGATGGCTCGGGCGTAACCACAGGCGTCTGCTTGCGCCGGAGTGGGATTGTGAATGTGCTTGCCGGTGAGAGCTTGTAGCTCAGGCAGGTGTGTTTTTATAAAGCGACCGTCGGGATCGAAACGCTCCGATTGCCGAGCCGGGTTAAAGATACGAAAGTAGGGCGCGGCATCTACACCTGTGGAGGCCGACCACTGCCAGCCGCCGTTATTTGACGCCAAATCACCGTCTACCAGGTTTCTCATAAAAAAGTCTTCGCCTAAGCGCCAGTCTACGAACAAGTGCTTCGTGAGAAACATTGCTGTAATCATGCGCAATCGGTTGTGCATCCAGCCCGTGGCCATCAGCTGTTTCATGGCCGCATCAACGATGGGGTAACCGGTTCGGCCCTGTTGCCAGGCATCGAGCAAAGCGGTGTCGTGGCGCCAGGGTAGGGCTTCGGTGTTTGCCTGGAAGGCCCTGTGTTTGCACAAATCGGGAAATGCATAGATGAGATGTCGGTAGAAATCCCGCCAGATGAGTTCGCTCACCCATGTCGCCGCACCTTCGTTGGCAGGCGACGCAGCCTCCAAACCTCCCATGGCTATTGCTGCTTCTAGGCACTGGCGCGTGCTCAGAGCGCCTATGGCTAAATAGGGGGAAAGGGTGCTTGTAGCTGGCTCAGATGGAAAATCTCGTAAGCGGGCGTAATCTTTAATGGTGTCATTGGCGAATCGCGTCAGGCGTTGGTGCGCAATCTGCTCACCGGCAGGCCAAAGTTTTTGCCACTGTCCGGCAATTTCGAATTGTGAAAGTGCGCGGATATCTGAGTTTTCGGCAAGGGGTGCCTGTGGCTTGGGGCAGGTATAAAGTCGGCGTCCTTGAGCGTGGAAGTCTGCGAGATAGCGACGCTTAAATGGGGTAAACACTTTGTACCAGTCGCCCGTTGCGGTTGTGATTTTGCCGGGCGCTATCGCGCATTGATCGTTGAAACTTTGAATTTCTGTGTTGGGTATTAAGCGTTGTTGCACCGCTCTGCTGAGCTGGCGTTCATTGATCTCAAATTCGTGATTGAAATAGAGGGACGTCACTTTTTTTTCTGCGATGAATTTTTGCAGAGCCCTGGGAACCTGTTTGAATTCACGAGTGTTAATCACAAACAGCGGCACATTGAGCTTGCGTAAAGATTTTTCCAGGGTAAATAACTGCCGCACAATCAAGCTGATTTTTGCGGTGGACAGGTGGTGGGCTTGCCAGGTTTTAGGATTGAGCGCGTAAATCGCAATGGTTGGCCCGGCAGTCATTGCGTGATGAAAGGCAGGGTTGTCGTCGATGCGCAAATCAGCCCGAAACCACATAAGGTTGTACAAAAGGGTATCCTCACCAGCTAGTTATGCCGATTTTACGTCAGAAACAGTTGATAGGATCAAAGTCTACCGCTCTAGCAATCGCCATTTCTATTAACAGCAGGCTAGCAGTGTGATACTTTGTCGCGCAAAATTAGTACATTTAATGAGCCGCTTATGAAATGGTTGGTCGCCGTGTTACTGGTGCTACTCGCAGTTTTTCAGTACCGCCTTTGGATTGGTGAAGGAAGTATTGCTGACGTCGTGCGACTGCAGCGAGAAATAGCGCGGCAGCAGGCTGAAAATGAGCGTTTACGCGAACGCAATAAGTTACTGGCTGCGGAAGTGGAAGCCCTGAAGAACGGTTATGATGCAGTTGAAGAGCGGGCTCGCAGTGAAATGGGAATGATAAAAGAAGGTGAAACCTTCTATATGATTGTCGAAGACAAATAGAGAGCGTTATCGATGGAGAAAAACCATAGGATATGGGCTGTGGTTCCCGCTGCAGCAAGCCAGGCTGGTCCGCCTGGAGAAAAGCCCAAACAGTATTTGCCTCTCGCGGGCAAAACCGTGTTGGAAACCACGCTGGAGCGCTTGCTCCAGTTGGATCAGATTGAAGGTGTAGTGGTCGCTATTGCTGCTTCAGACATCCACTGGCAAAAAACATCGCTAGTGAACCACCCGCGCGTGTACATTTGTTTGGGGGCCGGCGAGCGGCGAGATTCTGTGCTTAATGCCTTGAAGTTGGTCGACAATTACTCCGAAAACAACCAGCAAACCTGGGTGTTGGTGCACGAAGCGCTTAGGCCCTGCGTGTCGCTGGAAAAAATGGAAGCGCTTATTAGTTTGTGCACCTTGGAGGGTGCTGGAGGCATTTTGGCGGTACCTCACAAAGAATCGATTAAACGCGTCAATAGCCGCGGTGAGATTGCCTGTAGCGAAGATGCCAGCAAGTTCTGGATGGCGCGTTCGCCGCAACTTTTTAATTTAAATAAGCTGCGCGCTGCATTGGAGTTCTGCAAAGACAAAGGCTACAGCACAATCGACGAAGCTGCCGCCATCGAAAAGGTTGGAGGCAGAGTCAAGATTGTTTCTGATCGTCGCGATAATATCCGCATTACATCAGAAGATGATCTACCCCTCGCAGAATTTATTGTGCAACAACAGGCTGAATTGAGCGAGCTCGAGTGAGGATTGGCCACGGCTTCAGCGCACTTCCTTTTCAGCCGGGCGAAAAAATCATGCTCGGCGGTGTCGTAATCGCATATCACTGTGGTCTTTCTGGGCCAGGCGATGGCGATGTGCTGTTATTATCTATTGGTGATGCACTGTTAGGTGCAGTGGGCTTGGGAAGCTGCGCGACGGAATTTCCGAGGTCGAATCCCGATTTTCGCTTTGCGGATAGCCGTTCGTTGTTACGCATGATTGGCGCGCGGCTTAAAAAATTGGGCCATGAAATTTGTAACATCGATGCATCCGTAATCACACGAGATATTCAACTGCAAACTTATCTGTCGGTCATAAAGCAGGGCATCGCTGAAGATCTGGCGATTGATACTGGCTCCGTAAACCTCAAATTAAATGACGCAAGCTGCGGACCGATAGCACAAGTTGCTGATGGTCTTGCTGCTTTTTCCACCGTGCTTATTAAACATGACTACTGAATCCCATTCCGCTGAAAAATCGAGCTCTGTTGTTGCTCCAGAGGTACCGGACTTCGATTTGAATTTTAATTTTGCCTACGGCGCTCCAAGCTTTCACGCCAAGTTTCGCAGTGAAGTCGACGACTTTGTCGTGGATGAAGATTTGCCTGCGCCATTAAGTGGTTCCGGTGAGCATCTCTGTCTCAAAATATTGAAACGAGGTGAAAATACCGGTTGGGTTGCCGAGCAGTTGGCGAAGCTGTTTGGCATTCGCCCTGTGGATGTGGGTTTCTGTGGTTTGAAAGACCGCCATGCTAAAACCACCCAATGGTTTAGCCTGCATCTGCCCAAGCCGAGTGATGAACACGAGCACTTTCTGGGCAATTTGGCAGAGCGTTTAGACGCTCAAGTTGAGGTCTTGGAGGTGACGCGTCATAACAAAAAATTAAGACGCGGTGGTCATCAAGCCAATCGTTTTGTGATTACCCTTCGTGATGTTGCTGATGTCGAAGCGCAAAAGCCCAAACTGGAACAAATAAGTGCGATGGGTGTTCCTAATTATTTCGGGGAACAGCGTTTTGGCAATCAGGGCAGCAATCTTTATTGGGCGTATCGCTGGATGAGCCTGGGCGAAACGATTCGCAACCGCGGCAAAAAGGTCATGGCGCAATCGGCCGCGCGATCCTGGTTATTTAACCGGGTGTTGTCGGCCCGCGTCGCCGACGCAACATGGGCGTTGGAGCGATTCGATGAACCGGCGACGGGTCCGTTATGGGGGCGGGGTAGACCCGTCGTGTCCGCTCAGCTTGCAGAATTTGAGCAGGGCATCCTACAAGAGTGGAGTAATTGGCAACATGTGCTCGAACACGCTGGTCTGTCGCAGGAGCGACGTGCACTGGTACTGCTACCACAAAAAATGACCTGGGAAATCGAAGGCGACAAACTCGTCCTCGGGTTCGCCCTACCGCCCGGTACCTTTGCTACGGCCGTGCTGCGCGAACTCTGTGTTTTAGACAACCAATCGGCCCCGGCATTACCCCAATAATTGGCGGGTGCTGCCATTCTCATGTGATATAGTTTGCGCACTCTGAAAAGTGGTTGGGTGAACAGTGAATCGACTTGAATTAGAAGGCGTGGGCATGACGTCCAAACGCACAAGAGATCGGCTGATTCAGCGGCTGATTGATCAAGGGGTAAGCGATCCGTTGGTACTTGACGTGATGGCGAACACCCCAAGGCATATTTTTCTCGAAGAAGCGCTTGCTCATCGTGCGTATGAAGATACGGCGCTTCCCATTGGGCACGGTCAAACCATCTCACAGCCTTACATCGTTGCCCGTATGACTGAGGTACTTTTGGGTGCCGGCGGCGCTATTTCGCGCGTACTCGAAATCGGCACAGGTTGTGGGTATCAAACCGCAATCTTGGCGCAGTTGGTACCGGAAGTGTTCAGTGTAGAGCGTATTCAGCCACTGCAACTGCAGGCCAAAGAACGCTTGCGTCGCTTAAACGTACGCAATGTGCAGTTTCGCCATGCCGATGGTGCTTTGGGTTGGCCGGAAGACGCACAATTCGACGGTATTCTCTCTGCCGCCGCGCCACGGGAAATCCCCGAGAGTTTGCTTGCTCAGCTTGCCCCAAACGGAGTGTTAGTGATTCCGGTGGGTGCCAACGAGCAGATACTCACGCTCGTGGTGCGTATAGAAGACAGCACCGAGTACAAAACCCAGGAGTTGGAACCGGTGCGCTTCGTCCCCTTACTCTCCGGGGTAACCCGTTAAAATTCAACGTTCCCAAATCGAATTACCAGTATCGTGTGATGCGTGGAGGTTTCCTCATAGATTAAAGTTCGCTGAGAGCTTCCAAACCGAAAGTCTTCGAAAAAAGACCTAGTTGATTACTGGGTTACTAGTTTTATTGAACCTGTTTACAAAAAAAAGCATAAGGATCTCTACCAGAATGACAGACCCTATTAATCGGTCGCGCTCAGCCCGTGACTACTTCCCCCTGGTAATGAAAGGTATGGCCATGGGCGCTGCGGATATTGTTCCAGGCGTTTCAGGTGGCACTATCGCGCTCATCACCGGCATTTATGATGAACTGCTGCATTCCTTGAAGCAAATCGGGCCACAAGCGATAAAAATTCTTTTTAAAGAAGGTTTTGGTGCGGCATGGAGTCACATAAACGGCTTCTTCCTACTGGCCGTGTTTGGGGGAATTCTTATTAGCCTTAAAACGTTCGCAGCTCTCATTGGCTATGCGCTTCACCATCACCCCTTGCTGGTTTGGGCGTTTTTCTCGGGCTTAATCGCCGCTTCCATTGTTTTGCTTGTTAAACGTCAACCTGGTTGGCGCGGGCAAGATCTGCTTGCTTGTGCACTTGGAGCTTTGTTCGTGTTTGGAGTATCTATTGCGACGCCAACTCAACTGCCAGGACATTGGTGGATATTGTTCGCGGGGGGATTCGTCGCGATTTGCGCGATGATTCTACCGGGGATATCCGGCAGTTTTATCTTGTTGTTGGTAGGCCTTTACCCTGTAGTTCTCGCTGCTATTTCGGAGCTCGATATTGTTGCTTTGGCAAGTATTGCCATGGGCTGTGTTGCGGGGCTGTTGGTGTTCTCGAGGTTTCTTTCCTGGTTACTCGATAACTTTCACCAGGTAACACTTGCCACGTTAATTGGGTTTTTAATAGGTTCACTAAATGTAACCTGGCCCTGGAAGCATACACTCGAAACCACAACTAATCGCCATGGCGAGGTGGTGCCTTTAGTTCAACAGAATGTATTGCCCCACACTTATACGCAATTGAATGGACAGAGCTCAGATTTATTTGCAGCATTAATATTCTGTGCTTTAGGGTTATTATTGGTACTTATGGTTGAATGCGTGTCGCGTAGAGTATCTTTTAACCAGTTAAAAGAATGACCAGTTTCCGAGCGAAAGGCTGGGTATAGTTCGGATTTATTTAAAAAATGTTAAAAATATGCTTAGGCAGTATAGACTTATTTCTAATAAATTTTTCGTATTAATTTCAAAAAATTCTAGTTTTGTGCACTATTTAACCATAAAAGAGTGACGCAATAGATGCCACGACTCTCACTAAACAGGGTAGCCACGAAAGTGTAATGTTCAAAATATTGATCGCTTTTATCCCGATCGTGCTGCTGCAAACCGCTTGCTCTAGTGGTAACTATCGCGCCCCAGTGAGCGATAGGGGAACGCCGCCAGGGGAGCGTATCCGCTATCATATTGTCTCCAAAGGAGAAACTCTGTATTCCATCGCTTGGCGTTATAACCTTGATTATCGTGAGCTGGCACGCGCAAACGGTGTGAGCACAAGCTATGCTATCTACCCTGGCCAAAAACTGTCGCTCGATACTTCCAGAATGCCCCCTGTGGCACCAACCCCCGCTCCCGCTAAACCTAAGGCGCAAACTGCAACGGCGACAAATAAGGACACCGGCCGTTCAAAAAATCGATCAGTTGTTCAAACTTCCACACCCATCAAAAAAGACTTAAATCAAACTCAAACCTGGCGCTGGCCCGCTACAGGAAAATTAATTGCTACTTTCAGCTCAAATGGAGGCCTAAACAAAGGTATTGATATTCAGGGGAAATTAGGAGAGCCTGTGCGTGCGGCTGCTGCTGGAACAGTGGTTTATTCCGGGAGCGGTTTGCGAGGCTACGGCAAGCTGATCATCGTTAAACACAGCGCAAAGTACCTTAGCGCATATGCCCATAACCAGCGATTACTGGTGAAAGAGGGCGATAAAGTGAATAGCGGCGACAAGATTGCAGAAATGGGCTCTACCGGTACAGATTCTGTCAAACTGCACTTTGAAATTCGTTTTGACGGAAATCCAGTTGACCCAATGCGTTATTTGCCTCGCAAACAGGGCTAATGAGAAAGTAGCAGGAGAAAGTCGGAAAGATTAAAGATTTTCATTGTCGGCCGACATTATGTGGTACTCGGCGGCAAAACAAGAAATCTAATCAAGGTGTTTTCTGGCGATGCTTATAAATAACGTGCGAGAGATAAATAAAGCCTCGCGAGGATAACCTACGTCACAGGGGTCAGGTCATGGCAATTCAAGAACTCGATACAGTATTGTCTTACGCTTCTCTTGAGCAGGAAACGCTCATCCAACAGGGTTCCGATTTTGATATGGATGAATACAGCGATTCCGACAGTTCATCCGTTAAACAGCGAAATCGTGGCTCTAAAACATCACAGTCGGATGTTGACGATGCCTATCAACGCAATCTCGATGCGACGCAACTTTACCTCAACGAAATCGGCTTTTCACCGCTGTTAAGTGCTGAAGAAGAAGTGTACTTTGCACGTCGTGCCTTGAAGGGCGATGAAGCTGCCCGCAAGCGCATGATCGAGAGTAATTTGCGCCTCGTTGTTAAGATTTCTCGTCGTTACGTCAATCGCGGCCTGGCACTGTTAGACCTCATAGAAGAGGGTAACCTGGGTCTTATACGCGCTGTTGAAAAGTTTGACCCAGAGCGCGGCTTCCGCTTCTCAACCTATGCCACCTGGTGGATTCGCCAGACCATAGAACGTGCAATTATGAACCAGACCCGCACTATTCGTCTGCCTATTCACGTTGTTAAAGAATTAAATGTTTACCTGCGCGCGGCGCGGGAACTTTCACAAAAACTCGATCACGAACCTTCACCCGAAGAAATCGCCGTACTTCTCGAAAAGCCAGTTGAAGATGTTGAGCGTATGTTGGCTTTAAACGAACGCGTTACATCCATGGATGCGCCCATTGGTCCGAGTTCAGAAAAAACCGTGGTCGACACAGTGCCGGATCAGCAGGTTTCTGACCCTGTTGAGCTGCTCGAAGACAGCGATTTAAGCACGAGCTTGAATGGCTGGTTAGACGAATTGAGCGAAAAGCAGAGAGAAGTGGTCGCTCGTCGCTTTGGCTTGCGTGGCCATGAAACCAGCACACTTGAAGAGGTTGGTCGCGAAATTGGTTTAACAAGAGAACGTGTGCGCCAGATTCAGGTTGAAGCTTTACGCCGTTTGCGCGATATTCTCGAAAAGCAGGGTCTGGATGCCAGCGCACTCTTCGGAGCGATGTAATTCCGTAAACCCTGCAATCCTTCTAATGAAAAGAGGCTGCCGATTAGGCAGCCTTTTTTTGTTTGGCGCGCCGGCTTCTGAAAATTATGAGGTTCGTAACCAGAGTAGCTTGGCGGCCTGCGCTGTTGGAGGGTAATTTATTGGCGATGTTCTGGCTTGGTTTATGAGTTTAAGAGCCTGTCTCATCCATTCATCGCCATCACCTAGCAATAGATAACACATCGACCGACAAGGTAAACGTAGCCGCCACCCATTCCAATCTGCCTAATTGCATCGATGCAACTGAGGCTGGGATCCAGTTTAACAAAGGACATTTTATTAACGAGAGGGGTTTGCTTCGTACTACTAGTGGTTTCGGCTTTGTGTCGCGCCATAGCTGCGCTGCCACGTTCAACTGGTAACACAATTGGTTGCTAAATTCCGTTTTAAATTTAGGAGGTTTTTAAAAGATGGCGGTAACCTAGATTTGTCGACCGGCTAAACAATATCCAACCACACCGGGCAATGATCGGAACCAAATATATCGTTGTCAATTCCGGCATCAACAATGTTGTCGAGCAAAGTTGGGGAACACAAAAAATAATCAATTCTCCACCCAACATTCTTGGCGCGCGCGCCAGCGCGATAACTCCACCAGGAATATTTTTGTTCCGCCGGATAAAAGTGCCGGTAGGAATCCACAAAACCGCCGGCGATATAATTGTCCATGCCATCAATTTCTTCTTGCATGAAACCGGCGGATTTATTGTAGTTTGGTTTGGGGCGTGCCAAATCGATTTCGGTATGCGCAACGTTAAAATCGCCACACACTATCACAGGTTTGGTTTGTTCCAGATTTTTAAGATAAGCCAGGAAGTCTGTGTCCCAGGTTTGGCGGTAGTCTAGGCGTTTCAATTCGCTGCCACTGTTGGGCACATACACCGTTATCAGAAAATACTTTTCGTATTCAGCGCAGATCACACGCCCTTCCTGATCGTGCTCGTCAACGCCAATATCGCAACGGATAGCGAGAGGCTCGTGCCGTGTCAGGATCGCTGTACCGGAGTAGCCTTTTTTTACCGCCGAATTGCTGAAAACATGGTAGCCCTCGAGTTCCGCAAGCGCAGCGATAACTTGGTCGTCCTGTGCTTTGGTTTCCTGAAGGCACAGTACATCGGGGTTCATGCTCACCAGTGATTCGAAAAAATCTTTTTTGACGACGGCGCGCAAGCCGTTGACATTCCAGGAAACTAGCCGCATCGGTATCGGAACCTGTATGTTTTCGGGTGTTTATATTGAATTAAGGCCGCTGAACGCGGCCTTCAATTGTTGAGTGGGTAGGGGCGAGCAGTTTAGCGCTCGAGGTACTGCAGCTTGCCTTCAACACCATCCCACTCTTCGGCATCTTCGGGAGCATCTTTCTTTTCGGTAATGTTGGGCCAAACTTCCGCCAGTTCGGCGTTTAACTCAAGAAATGCCTCTTGATCGCTTGGCAGCTCATCTTCGGAGAAGATGGCATCAACCGGACATTCAGGTTCGCAAAGCGCGCAGTCGATGCATTCATCGGGGTGGATCACCAGGAAGTTGGGGCCTTCATAGAAGCAGTCAACCGGGCACACCTCCACACAATCTGTGTGCTTACATTTTATGCAGTTTTCACCAACTACGAATGTCATTGCATTAACCTCGGGGCTGTGTTCGAAAAGGGCGGCATTCTAACAGGTAGCGGCGGATTGGCATAGTCTCGAAATGCCCTGTGCACGCTGCGATCAGGCTTATTTGAGTGTTACGGTTTCACAGCAAATCTTTCAATCTATACAGTAATTCCAGGGCTTGCCGGGGGCTATAGTCATCAGGATTTATAGCTTCCAGTTCACGTTCAACCGGGCTGGGCTCCGGTGTTGCGAACATATCCACCTGAGGGCTGGGCTGTTGGCGGGGTGCTACTTGCTGCTTGGGGTTACCCGACTCCAGCTTTGCCAGTACGGCCTTGGCTTGCTGCAGTACGGGCGTTGGAATGCCTGCTAGCTTGGCAACTTGCAGGCCGTAGCTTTTATTTGCCGGCCCGGTCTGGATGTTGTGCAAGAACACAATGTTGTCGTGATGCTCCGTGGCATCCAGGTGCACATTGCTCACGCCTTTTAGTTGCTCGGGCAGTGCAGTGATTTCGAAGTAATGGGTTGCAAACAGTGTGTATGCTTTGAGCTTTTCGGCGAGATGTTCCACACAGGCCCAAGCGAGTGAGAGACCATCATAGGTGGATGTGCCCCGTCCGATTTCATCCATTAATACCAGGCTGTGCGCGGTGGCATTGTTGAGAATATTGGCCGTTTCAGTCATTTCCACCATAAAGGTGGAGCGCCCGCCCGCGAGATCGTCAGACGAACCGATGCGGGTGAATATACGATCCACCAGGCTCAGCCTACAAGCGTGCGCCGGTACATAACTTCCAATTTGCGCCAGCAAAACAATCAATGCAGTTTGACGCATATAGGTGGATTTACCGCCCATATTAGGGCCGGTAATAATCAGCATACGCTGTTGGGAATCCAGCGTTAAATCATTGGGGATGAACGGAGTTTCGAGTACCTGCTCGACAACAGGGTGGCGACCCTGCTCAATGTGAATTCCGTCGTCTGAGAAATGCGGTGATACGAAATTTAACTGACTTGCTCGCTCAGCCAGGGTGTTGAGAACATCCAGTTCAGAAACGGCAGCAGCGGATATTTGCAGTTCCCTTAAGTGTTCGTTGAGGTGTTCAATAAGAGCGTCGTACAAGCCTTTTTCGCGACTGAGCGCGCGACTTTTGGCCGATAGCGCTTTGTCTTCGAAGGTCTTTAATTCCGGTGTGATAAAACGTTCGGCGTTTTTTAGCGTTTGTCGGCGAATGTATTCCGCTGGAGCCTGGTCAGCCTGCGATTTGCTGATCTCGATGTAGTAACCGTGTACGCGGTTATAGCCGACTTTTAGAGTGCTCAATCCGGTGCGTTCACGTTCCTGAGTTTCGAGCTTTACGAGAAAATCGCCAGCATTGCTACTGATGCCCCGCAATTCATCCAGTTCTGCATCGTAACCTTCGGCGATGACACCGCCCTCGCGGATCACAACTGGTGGATTTTCGACGAGTGCGCAATCGAGTACTTCGACAAGCTCCGGGAATTCACTGATATCTCTGAGTAACTGCTGTATTTTAGGAGCATCGCAGCCCCGTAAGAGATTGTGAATTTCCGGATAAAGAGCAAGCGAACTGAGCAAACGGGATAAGTCTCTGGGTCTCGCTGAGCGCAGTGCGACACGCCCTAAAATACGCTCCAGATCACCGACGTGTTTCAGAATTTCGCTGAGAGATTCGAACAGGAAGTGCTGCTGCAGGTCGGCAATAGCGGATTGCCTCGCGACGAGAATTTCCTGGTCGCGTAACGGCATGTTCAACCAACGGCGCAATAAACGGCCACCCATCGCCGTTGAGGATGTATTTAACACGCTGAACAGCGTATTTTCCTCGCCACCGGCAAGATTGATATCCAGTTCCAGATTCCGACGCGTGGCAGCATCCAAGCCCACGGTTTTATTAGGGTTCTCAACGACAAGGCTGGAAATGTGGCTAAGTTCGGTGCGTTGTGTTTCCCGTGCGTAGCTGTACAGACAACCTGCGGCAGCGATGGCAACGTTGAGTTCCTCGCAACCATAGCCATTTAAATCTTTTGTTTCGAAATGCGCACACAGGGCTCGTAGCGCGTTTTCTCTGTCAAACTCCCATTCGGGGCGACTGCGGTAACCGGCACGGCTGCTGACTGCCGCTGGCAGCGTTAGCAGATCAGGTGCAAGTAACTCAGCAGGCTTAAGCCTTTCAATTTCTGCAACCAACGCCTCTTCACCGATGACCTCAAACACGGTGAAGCGTCCGCTTCCCATATCAAGGCTTGATATTCCCCAATGCTCTTCACGACAGCAGACCGCAACTAACAAATTATCGCGATGCTCGTCCAGCAGGGCTTCGTCACTCACTGTACCCGGAGTAACGATGCGCATAACTTTGCGTTCTACCGGGCCTTTTGATGTTGCAGGGTCACCCACCTGCTCGCAAATTGCTACTGAAACACCGAGCCTCACCAGTTTCGCAAGATAATTCTCAGCAGCATGGTAGGGCACACCTGCCATGGGTATGGGTTCGCCGTTTGATTTACCGCGGGCGGTTAGGGTTACATCTAATAGTTTTGCTGCCTTGCGGGCATCGTCATAAAACAACTCATAAAAATCGCCCATGCGGTAGAACACCAATTCATTGGGGTGTTCAGCTTTGATGCTCAGGTATTGTTGCATCATGGGTGTGTGGGTTTCGAGCTGTACTTGTGAGGGTTTAACGTCTTGATTCATAAGGCATTATTGTTTGAACACACGCGGCTTGGAAAGCGGGGTATGTTAACTGAAATGTAAGCGGCTCCCAAATAAATAAAAAACCCAAAAATGGCAGAGCTTCTTTGGGCCGTTGTACTTTCATTTCGTTTCTTATCAAAAAACTATCGCCTACTTATTACTAAGCCACAAATACCACGCTCATAACCACGCTTTTACAAACGCTTGTTGTTTATTTTCTCCGCTATGTATCTCGAGTCTGAACAATTCGGCTTGTTGATAGTTTGATTGCCGGTGGCATGCACCCACCGGAATTTTGATATTTATGATTTTCGGGGTTTTTATGAAGCAAGCTTGTAGCTTTGGCCGGTTCGTAGTTTTTCTTTGCTTATCCACGCTTGCCGCTTGTGGTGGTAGTGGCAGTGGCGAAGGCAGCGGAAATAATAATACTGGTAGCAGTTCCAGCAGTTCCAGCAGTTCCAGCAGTTCCAGCAGTTCCAGCAGTTCCAGCAGTTCCAGCAGTTCCAGCAGTTCCAGCAGTTCCAGCAGTTCCAGCAGTTCCAGCAGTTCCAGCAGTTTCAGCAGTTCCAGCAGCGGCGGATTAATGCTGCAGGCGCCCTCATTTGAGGACCTGGCCGCTCAGCAATTTTTTAGCAATGTGAATATTGGCACTCTTGAATTACAAAATTCCGGTGGAGGGGATTTGAGTGCGTGTACGGCAGATTCTCTACCGCAGGGCTTGCAGTTAGCCGTATCGGCAGACTCCAGCAGCTGCGAGCTGAGTGGTACTCCGACACAAATCCAAGCGGCGACAGTACATGCCATAACAGGTAGGAATGCGACCGGTTCCAGCACAGTAAACATTGAAATCAGCGTGGCGGTTTCCGCGCCAGACTTGAAAAGCCCCGGAGAAGTAAGCTTTGTAGAAGGTGAGCTGATAGATATACAACTGGATAATCTCGGGGGCGGTGATATCAGCGAGTGCAATTCAGATTTGCCACAGGGCATGATTGTGCAGCCTTCACTCGATGGAGCAACTTGCGAGATTCTCGGCGAAGCGACTTCCTTACAGGTGCTTACCGACTTCACGGTCACGGCGGTGAATTCCACGGGTAACTCCTCCGCGCTTGTCGCGATTGAGATCGAAGCACCATCGCCTTACATCACCACCTGGAGAACCGACAATTTTGGTTCCAGTGCCGACAATCAACTCACGCTCAATACCTCGCCAGACTTCGAATACAACTTCAATGTCGATTGGGGGGATGGTAGTGAAGATACCGGTGTGACTGGAGATATTACCCACACTTATGCCGAGCCAGGGGTGTACACGGTGAGCATTACCGGTACGTATCCTCAGCCCTATATTGTGTTCGATCTGGACGAGGAATTCGCATCCGACGCTTTCAAACTGCTGTCTGTAGAGCAATGGGGTAACCGCCCTTGGTTATCCATGGAGAAGGCTTTCGCTGTTTGCGGCAACCTGGTCATCAATGACCCCTTGGCGCCAAACCTGTCTCGTGTGGCCAGTATGGCCGGAATGTTTACCTTTGCTTCGGGCTTCAATTCGGATATCGGTCATTGGGATGTTTCCGCCGTAACCAACATGCGTGAACTGTATAACGGGGCAGACGGTTTTAATCAGGACATCAGCACCTGGGATGTGTCATCGGTTACCGATATGACGCGGATGTTTGGCGATGCCGATGCCTTCAATCAGGATATCGGCTCCTGGGACGTTTCAGCCGTTACAACAATGCAAGGCATGTTTGATGGTGCCGATGCCTTCAATCAAAACATTGGTATTTGGAATGTGGCGGCGGTTACCAATATGAAAGTGCTATTCAGAAACGCCGAGCTTTTTAATCAAGACATCCGTGCTTGGGATGTCTCTGCGGTAACGACCATGGAGCAGATGTTTTTTGGAGCCTCATCCTTTGATCAAAACCTCGGAAGCTGGAACATTTCGAATGTCGCTCAAATGTCCAACATGCTGGTAGATACCGCGTTAAGCTTCGAAAACTATAACGCCTTGCTGAATGGCTGGGCTATTCAGAGTGTGCAAGAAGGTCTGCAGCTAGATGTGGGAGCAGTACGATTTACCAACGCAGCACAAGAAGCCAGGAACGTATTAACGGATGTGTTCTCATGGTCCATCAGCGATGGCGGACTCTTTACTGCGCCACAACTCAAGACAAAGGCGATTACTTATTACCAAGGCCTCGCTTCCACGTTCGGTTTAAACAATAGCGGCGGCGAACCAACGGACTGTAGTTCGCTTGATTTACCGGTTGGGCTTAGCGTAACCGTCTCTGACGATGGCACCAGTTGTGATATCACGGGGACGCCCACGAGCACACAAGCGACAACAACGATCACGATTAGCGCCAGCAACGTATTGGGCAGCAGCGATTCGAGCGTCGACATTACCATACTGGAGGAAACGGCATTTATCACCACTTGGAAAACCGATAATCCAGGCGTGACTGACGACAACCAAATTGCAATTTCGACGGCGCCCGATTTTTCTTACAACTACCGCGTTGATTGGGGTGATGGCAGTGTCGATGAAAACGTGACGGGAGATATCGTCCATACCTATGCGGTGCCCAGCGAGTACCAGGTATCGATTACAGGGATTTTCCCCCAGCCCTATTTTACAAACACCTTTGATAGCAGCCTCACGGATTCGGCCAAACTTTTATCGGTTGAGCAATGGGGGCAGCGCCCCTGGCTATCGATGCGACGCGCCTTCTTCAATTGTGTGAACCTGGTCATCAACGACCTGGAAAACCCCGATTTAGCGCAAGTGCTGAATATGGGAAGTATGTTCCACAACGCAGATAACCTGGCCGGGGAGCTGAACGACTGGGATGTATCGGCGGTTACCAACATGAGCTCTATGTTTGCGGGTTCGGATTTTTTTGATTCCGATATCAGTGCCTGGGATGTGTCGGCAGTGACGGATATGTCGAACATGTTCAATAACGCCGGAAGGTTCGATCAGAACCTGGGTGGCTGGGACGTCGGTAATGTGACCACCATGCAAAGTACTTTTCAAAATGCCAAGGCCTTCAATCAAAACCTGGATACCTGGGATGTCTCCAAAGTAACAACGACGAAAAGCATGTTTCGGGGAGCATCTAACTTTAACGGTGACATTAGCACCTGGAAACTTTCCAGTAACGCGAGTTTGGAAGAAATGTTTCAAGGTGCTTCGGTGTTCAATTCCGATATTAGTCAGTGGGATGTGTCGAAAGTGAAAAATATGCGAAAAGCCTTCGAGACTATCGCAATAAAGGTTTTGGTAAGTCACTGTTGAACCGTGTTTTAGATTGAGCTTGGATGAGAGCTTGCTACAAAGTAATGTTGCTGACAGGGTGTAAGGACGAAAAAATCTTAAATTTTTATAATAGCTTCGGTTTCAACGAGAGAGAAAAGACGGCCTTTGTTGCAATGCCTAAGCATAATTAGGACAAAATTCCTGCTTGAGCAAACTTCTTCCAGGTTAGCATATATGACATCCCTTAGTCGCTCGACTACTAACAATATGGATTTATAAGAAAAACTCAATTCTTGATTCATCTCTGTGCACCCTTACTCAAGTTGCTTTCTTTTGTCCATCAAAATTGTATTAATGCCAGAGTTTACTACGCTTTATGGAGGGGGTAATTACGCGACTGTCCTTAATGTTGTTCTGCGCGCCTTACGGTCACTGAATTGAGTCAGGGGCAGAGCAGATCGCGCTGAAGAGCCCTGCCATCTCTCCGAGATCCCGTGCCTTGGCTTACAAAAGTGATCAGGTTAGGGATATACATTTTTAGCCGACCCTTAAGAACTTTACAGGTAGCTTACTGTTGACGCGAATTCGCTTGCTAAAACGCAATGCCGTAGGGCTAGCTCTGTTTATGTGTGTTGCTTCTAACCCGTCATACAGTAGTGGTAATGGACCGGATTTGTTTTCGCTCAGTCTCGAAGAGCTGATGCAGGTGGAGGTCGAGGTTGCAGGCAAGAAGAAACAACGCTTGTACCAAATACCCCAAACCGTTCATGTCATTACCCGTCAACAGATCAGGGAAAACGGCTATCGCAATATTATGGAAGCTTTAGCCGATCAACCCGGGTTTCAGTTACAGAAAAACTGGTATCTGGATCGCTTGGTGGTTCGCGGGCAAAGATTATCGTTGGATAAGATATTGTTACTCGTCGATGGCCAGACCATGGCGATGAAATCGGACAACTACAATATTCTAAATGGTGCAGCGCCTGTAGAAATTGAAGATATTGAAAACATTGAAGTACTGATGGGGCCCAGTTCTACGCTTTATGGCAGCGGCGCCTTTGTTGGTGTTATCAATGTCAAAACACGCGATAATACCGAAGGTGTACGCTTAACTGCACGAGCCGCGAGCCCTGATGAAAAAGGGTTGCACTTTGCTTATGGCGCACGCATAAGTAGCTATAAGCTCAGCCTATCTGCTAGTAGCATGAATTCAAACGGTGAATCGCTGTCAATGTATTTTCCAGATGGTACGCCACCAGTTTACGATGAGTTTAATGTAAGTGCAGATGGTTTTAACACGCTAACAGCGAATCGAGCATCTGTTAAATTAAAAGATGAACAGCTCGAATTTCGTGCTCAATTGAGTCGCAGCAGTATTGGTTGGCCGAACAGCTTATTCGGTACCGACTTTAATGACCACGGTAACCGTTACGACATTAACCAAACCTCACTGCAGTTAAAATACCATCAGGAATATTTGCAAACCTTGATGGCCGATACGCGGGTTTACTACAATGATTCCGAGGGTCTGTGGAAGGGTGTGTATGAAGGCGAATTATATTTGGCGCCTGATGGGGAAGAATACAGCGGCAAATACTATGGTCTGGAGTACAAATTGGAATATCAAGCCAGTGAGGAGGCCTCTATTATTAGCGGACTGGAGTACACACAAAATAAAGATATACGTTCTATCGATTATGTCGACAATTTCGACAATATATCGCTGTTTGGCCTAGCTGAATTCCGATTAAATAACGATTTGGAGTTAGAGGTAGGCGCAAGGGCAGAAAAATATTCCTATTACGACGACTATGAAATTTTGCCGCAACTGGGTATGTTTTATCATCTAACGCCGCACAGCCACATTAACCTGGCTTACGGAAAAGGGTTTATTGCACCGAGTACCTGGATTCGTCAGACCGCTGATTTCGTGGAAACACAAACGCCGGCATCAGAGAAGTTTGAATCGGTGGAGTTGAGCTTTTATCAGCAGTTCGAAAGCTACGCCACAAACATTTCGCTCTACCAATCCAAACAAGTAGATAACATTAAAATTGTTTATAACGTAAATACTCCGGTTGAGCTCTACAACTCCGGAGACGAGGAATATTTTTGGGGTGTTGAGTGGTCGAACGATGTAAGACTTTCCAGTAAATCATCGCTGCTTTTTAATGCCAGCTATGTCGATGCAAAAGCAAATCCAGAAGATAAGGCTACCCACCGTTTGCCGGGAGTAACCAGTACAACAATCAATGCAGGCTTACGCACGGTATTGTTCAATGACCAAATCCTAACACTTAAATACAATTATGTGGGCGCAATGGAAGGTTTTCCGGATATTGGAGCCTGGAGCCGCGTTGATGTAAGCTGGTATAACAGTGTTTTTTTTGGGCATGAATTAACGCTTAAACTAGTTAACCTATTTGATGAAAAAATTACCACTTATGAAGATTCCAGTGGTGCGGTAGCGATCCCGGATCGCGGTCGACACTTAATGCTGATTTTCTCCGCTCGTTTTTAAATTTTCTGTCCAATACGAAGCTGCATTATAGCTTCGGTTTTAATGGCGGTGCAAAGAAAGCCATTATCGCGGAACCGAAGCGCCCGTGGCTATTCGCACTATTGGTGACTGGCAATAAAAGAACGCACCGCATTGACAAATACTTTAGACGCCGGTTCGCGCCCGAGTAACAAATGACCGTCACTTTCCATCCCGAGAAATTCGGCATTGGGAATGCTTGCGGCCAGATCTCAGGCAACTTTGATAGGAATACGCTGGTCTCCCAAAGAGTGGATAACCAGTGTCGGTACAGATACCTTTGCTAATTGTTCGCGTACGTCAATACCCCCAAAAGCCGATAAAAAGCGCACAGCATTTTCCGCAGATGTGGTTAAGTGTTGAAATTCATTAAACCAGTCCAGTTCTTCCTTGTTGGCGCTCGGCACAAAGGTAGAAGAGAATATCTGGCGATATGCAGGGATGTTTTGCCCACACCCTGTAGCTGCGGTATCAATCTGAGTTTGAGTATTTTTGATTTGCAATAATGGGTCAAAGGCCACATCGCCTGAGGAACGGGCATACCCCAGTGCCACAACCTGAGTGCCCAATGGCAGTGGTGTCCAGGGGCGCAGTTCGATTTCCTGAGATTGGCAAATACCGCAGAATACTGGCAGAGTTATGTGACAAACAATTCGAAGCAACATGTGAATTTATAATATTGGGCAATAGTAGAGAGCCGAGTAGGGCCGGCTGTCGGGTAGTGGCTAAGCCGGCATCTCGTTTTATAGCAGTATATTTCATGAAGTACGATTGTTGTCTATTCCATTAAAAAATCTTTAGTGTTTACTGCAAATGTTTTTGCTCATCGTGTGGGGTTTTGGCAGCGACAAACAGATGCCCTGCTATCGCAAGGGTAGCTACCACAATATAGATAAACTCCCGGCATCGACCTAATGGGGCCTTGCACTGCACTGAGTACCTAGTTCGTAGGCATTGCTTGGTTGGGTGAATAACTGGGTAGGTCGTGCCCGACTTTGGTTAAATACATGTTCATGGTCGATTTACCATCACCCCGATTTTGCACAAACGAGCGAATGTGTTTCGTAGCACCGGCTATTTGTGTATTAAATTGAATCATAAATTCATTAATTTCTTCATTACTAACCGTGAGTTCAACCATGCATAAGGTCGATTGACACTGTATAAAAGAACTGTCTGAAAGGTTGCCTGGTATTGCGGAGAGAACGTCATTAATTTTACTCGACATTTCCGACGACCATACTGGGTCGAGTTCCTGCTCGTATAGTGTATCTTCCAAATAATTTCGATGTTGGTCACGCTTCATTAAGGCTTCACTATCGACACTGGCGTCGAATGGTGATTTGGCCAAGGGTTGATCTGGTTGCTGGTTTTCGAGACGGCCCTCATCGGTTTGAACATTGTTCTTTGTGAATTGTTCCAATTTAAGCTGACGGCTATGCAGCGCGGCCAGGAGTTCACGAGTTTGCTCAAGAGACGCGTAAAGTTCCTGCAACTGCTCGGTGATAGTGCTGGAGTCGTTTGTGTGCGTTGCGCGTTGTGCAACAGGCATGACTGGTTGTTGTTGCTGAACAACTTCCGTTTTACGAGAGTTGGTAATTGAAAAAAACAGCGCACCGAAGCTTATTAAAACTGCGAGTGGCCCCCAAAGGTTATTAATTTTTATTTTCATGGTCGAATTTCCAAATATTCTATATGCATCGCAGATAGCCTGGGTAAAACCCAGGCTGAATGTATATTAATCCGATTCGCTCATAACAATGGTTTGCAAAGTTGCAAGCCCTGGTAAAGAACAGTACAGGGAGTAGTTACCCCATGTATCTGCATCTGAAACAGCAGGAATTGAGAACCAACCTGGGCCGCCATATCCGGCAGCACTGCTGGCGACGTTGTTGTTCACATCATGACTCAACATGGTACAACTCATAGTACCAGTACCAGACCAGCGCACCCAAACCCAATTGGTGCCACCGGTATTTACGGATTCATCTATGGTAAGAGGACAATGAACCATTTTACCGGTACCGGAAGTGTTGCGGAGACCATTGTGTTGGTGATCAAAACTGCCTGAATCTGACGCGTAGAAATTGTCACATACACTGCCTTGGAAATTTTGACGGTTGTCAGCAGCAGGAGACAGGCTTGCAACGCTGGATAGAGCTACCACAAGTGCTGAAGTTATTAGCTTTTTCATAATTTATTCTCCATGAATAATTCTTCAGAAATAAAATTGCTCGCGAATATCCGAAATACGAGCGCGGCTATTTCACCAGCATGAATGTGCATTAGTCCAGTGAGAATCGCTGAAACGTCTCGTTATTTCGTTGCTAAAAAATACATAAATTAAAAGTGTTGTGCGCCACTAAATACATTTAACTATTTAAACGACGCCAACTTTGTAAAATTGTCGTTTTATTATTTTATTGGACGCTCGAATCAAATTTTCTGTTTATAAAAACGGCCCGATAGCGAATATAGTGCCGTATTTTTAAGCGGATTTCTGGTTTGTTAAAGTGACATTATTTTTTTATCGCTGTCGGTAGTCTTATAGTAATTTTTGTAAAATCACCTTCCGTTGGCGTTTATTGCATTGGTTCGAGATGCGCCATGTGGTTGCCAATGATTGGTTGTGGGTATTTTTATGTTAAACATGTTATTAATATAAAGAGCATGTCAAAATTTATTTTTAACGTCTCTATGCACTCTTGACGACGTAATAAATAACTTGAATTCCCACAGGCTTCAAAACCTGAGAGAGTTGTTGCGTGGGTGTTAAAAGTGCGGCATCTCGATTTTGGTGAAAAGGCGGTACTGCCCAGATGTTTTTTTCATGCTCGCGTTGAACACGCGATTAAAATGTGCCTTCTCGCGAGAAACCACTATTCCCTGAGAGAGCGATGCAATTGCGATTTTATCGCATGGCGAGCGCACCCCGTGTAGCGGGAGCCTCTGCGAGGTTCACGAAGCGCTGCAATCTTGGGTTGCCAAAACCCTGGAGCTTGGTGCCGGTAGGGCTGCCCTGCAAGTCTTTTTCCCGGGTGACTCGATGCAAGGGTGCCAGTACACCCAGTCTTGTAAATAGACCCTGTTAGGCGAACAATTACAGAAAGAAACCAATTAACGTGTTAATCTGAGTTTGTGCGTTGTCGATTTGCAAAACACCGGGTCGAAGGCTACATCGCCGTGGGAGTTGGCTTTCCCCTGCGTCATGTTTTTCTCATGGAATGGCGCAGAACATACTCGGATGTACTTGCAGCGTGTCGCAGTGGCAAATGCCGAATTCATGTCTGCACATAATTTTCTATGTCTCGCGACCAACAAAACCAGAGACAAATTGTTATTGTTGATCTTCTTTTCCAGCGTATTGATGTCGACAACGACATCCGATTTTTCCAGGCCAACATTGTCGCGGTTGGCGACCAGGCGCTCCATCGATGGTTCGTTGACCAAGGGGCGAATTTTACTGAGAGACCAGCGTAGCGAACCACGGGGATCGTCTGGCATTTCCCAAAGTAGATCGCACAAGCGTTCCCGTCGATGGGGTTTATTGGTAACCGCCAGGTAAGCCAGTAGGGCACGTGTGCGTTTGGATTTTGGTAAGCCCACTGATTCGCCATTGCGGTACAGTGTGAATTCTCCCAAGGTTTGAATTGTTATTGTCATAGGCAATCGAGCTACATCTCACAAAGCTACCTGCGAAACTGACCTGGTTAATCACAACGGCTTCAAATATTGGCAGTGAAAGAGATCTTCCAATAAACCTTTTAAGCCCGTATCCGCAGGAGCGAGTAGCTTAAGGATCCAGTTGAGCGCGCCTTTAATTCTGTAAATTTTTGGTTTTAATAGTATTTTTGGGGTTGCGCGGGCTAAAGTGTAATCAATTTGGCGCGAAATGCACGGAGAATTTGTGTTGCTTGCTCCTATCTAGCTCGGCTCAATGCCGTGTCGGGAGCAGGGGGCGGCTTATTTATCGCCCATGATTTTCTTTTGTTGCTCGTAACGGTCATCCAGCAACTTTTGCACGTTGCGTGCGTCGTCCATGAGTTTTTGAACACCTTCCTGGCTGTAAGGGTTGTGCAAAGAAGGTTGTGGAGGAGGTGCTTGAACCGTTTCTGTCTTTTCTTCAGTGGGAACCTCAATGCCCTGGATCACGTTGGTGTTAGGGTCGACCTCCAGAGTTTCCGTCGCTTCGGTAGTTTGTTGTGGGGCTTCTGAACTGTAGTGCACCACACCCTTATCGTCGGTCCATTTGTACACCTTGTCTTTGCCCGCTGGCAGCTTTGGTTTCAGGTCACTGAGTTTTGGGGCGCTGATGGAGGGTAAACTGTCACTGGAAAAGGGGGTTTTTCCTGTCATGATGTAAAGCACATAGTTGGAGATGCCCAACATCACAATCACCATGACTATCAGTTTGATGACCAGTTTAGATACCATCCTAGGCTCCTATTGTTTTTTGTTTGTGCAGTAATTTTAGTTTAGGATTAACGCGCCATTATACAAAAAAGTTCGTTGCATCTTCGCGATGCTTCACCTATGTTGCTCTCCCATGCAAGCTCCTTCTCCTTACTCCATTTCATCAGCCGCACAGCGTTTGGGCGCGTTGCTGCAGCGGTGCGGCTGCCGCATTGCTTGCGCCGAAAGCTGCACAGGTGGCGGCCTTGCCTACGCGATTACCGAAATTCCCGGGAGTTCGGGGTGGTTTGATATGGGCGTGGTTACATACAGCAATGCCATGAAGCGGGCTCTGCTGGGGGTTGCGGAATCCACTCTCAATGAACATGGCGCCGTCAGTGAAGCCGTGGTGCGCGAAATGGTGCAAGGCGCCATTCGACAGTCCCAAGCAGATTTTGGCATTAGCACCAGTGGAATCGCTGGGCCAGGTGGCGCCACAGAGGGTAAACCGGTCGGTACGGTGTGTTTCGGTTGGGGTGCAGCGAATGAAATTTATACGGCGACAGAGCGGTTTCAAGGTAATCGTGAGCAGGTGCGACAGCAGGCAATACTGAGTGCTCTTATTCGCATTCAGGAATACATAGAAACGGCTTCTTGTAAAAGTACTGTATAAGCATATATTACTGTTTACACATACAGTAAAATGGCGTATTCTGAGATCTACTATGGCGAGGAGCGATTTCCTCACGGCTTGCTTCGGCAAGCGACTTTGAATAAGACACTCGAAATCGATACGGGGTATACGAATAATGGATGCCAATAAAGAAAAAGCGCTTGCTGCTGCGCTACAGCAAATCGACCGTCAATTTGGCAAGGGTACGGTCATGCGTATGGGCGACAAAGAATTGGAAGCGATTCCCTCAATTTCAACAGGTTCGCTCGGGCTGGATGTAGCGCTTGGTATTGGCGGCTTACCTAAGGGGCGTATTGTAGAAATTTATGGTCCAGAATCATCCGGTAAAACAACGCTTACACTGCAAGTGATCGCCGAAGCGCAAAAAAAAGGCGGTACTTGCGCATTTGTTGATGCTGAGCACGCCCTCGACCCTATCTATGCCGCCAAGCTGGGTGTGAATGTGGATGACCTCATCGTATCGCAGCCAGATACCGGTGAACAGGCACTGGAAGTCGCGGACATGTTGGTACGTTCAGGCGCTATCGATGTGTTGGTCGTGGATTCCGTTGCTGCACTAACTCCGAAGGCAGAAATTGAAGGTGAGATGGGGGATCACCACGTTGGCCTGCAGGCGCGCTTGATGTCTCAGGCACTTCGCAAAATTACCGGCAATATTAAACATGCCAATTGTCTTGCCATTTTTATCAACCAAATCCGCATGAAAATTGGCGTCATGTTCGGTAACCCCGAAACCACAACTGGTGGTAACGCCCTGAAATTTTATTCATCGGTGCGCCTGGATATTCGACGTATTGGTTCAGTAAAAGATGGTGATGAAGTTATTGGTTCGGAAACCCGGGTAAAAGTGGTTAAGAACAAGGTAGCGCCGCCGTTTAAACAAACTGAGTTTCAGATTCTCTATGGCCAGGGAATCAACCGTCTGGGCGAAATTATTGATTATGGCGTTAAATTGGGTTTGATTGATAAAGCGGGTGCATGGTATAGCTACAACGGCGATAAAATTGGTCAGGGTAAGAATAATGCTATGCAATATTTGCGCGAGCATAAAGATATTGCCGAATTTCTCGAGCAAAAAATCAAAGCAGAATTGTTGGGGGAAACCGCTGTTGAAGCGGCCACTGAGGCTGAGACTGCTGTGGAAGACGCATAATTTCTGATAAACCGAAGTGAGTGCGCAAATAGGCTTAGCGTCTGTTTGCGCCCAGCGTACTAATTACCATGGATATAGGAACAAACAATCAAGCGATAACGCAACTCACGTCACAAGGTTATAACCTTGCTGTCGGGCTTCTCGCTCGTAGAGAACATTCAGTTACAGAGTTGCGATCCAAACTGTGTGCGAAGCTCGCCAGCAAGCAAGATAGCCAACACCAGTCACTTACCACAGCTGTAAATACAATAATTGAAAAACTCCTCGATGATGGTTATTTATCCGACCAACGATTTGCTGAGGCCTATGCACGTGCCCGATGCCGTAAAGGCTTTGGTGCAGACCGTATTAAGATGGAACTGGTTGAAAAAGGCATAGATGCATCGCTCATCGAAATCGCCCTAGCTCCGTTGGAAGACCAGTGGTGCGATCATGTTCTGAGCACTTGGCAGAAAAAATTCGGTATGCCTCCTGTCGATTATCACCAAAAGGCCAAGCAGCAGAGTTTTTTAAGATATCGCGGTTATCGTAACCAAGACATAGATTATTTATTTCGTGAATTAGATTCGATACTGCAAAATCAATGTTGATTATTGGTGAAATAACTTCTTACCCACTTTGAGCGCTTCTGTTCTTGCACCGGTATTCTCTGAGATATTCCACCTTTAATCTTTGCCAATTAGCTTTATGAAGTATTCGATAGCGGTTCTGTCTGCGTAGCTCGCTTTTGTCAAGGATTCCAGATAAGCACAATGCGACCCCTTAGACGTTATTTGAACAGACAATTGAGTTGGCCGGGCAATAGTGGCGAAATCGGAGACTGGAATTACCGGGTCGTCCTCAGCTGCCAGTATTAATGTCGGGCAGCGCAGATTGGCTAGGGTGTTACCACTTAACGTGTAGCTTTGAAAGTAGTTCGCGACAGTATCGAAATTTGTATATTTCGGGATGAAATACTCGTTCATTTCATCCAGTGTTTTTAGTGTATTAAGGGTGTTGCCATAGTCGTATTCCGGAAAAACCTCCTGTTTTTTACGCAAAGACGTCGCCCATTTTTTAGCAAAATAGCGTTCATACCAAAATGCACCACTACGCAAAACATTCATAGTGTTTGCAGGATCAATGACCGGTGAAACAGCAAATATTCCTAGTAGTGGTTTAGCGAGTTTTTCTGTGTGCAAGCCAACACGTAGTGCGAAATTTCCTCCCAGAGAAAAACCCATGATGGCGTAGCGGGTGTAGTTTGTGGTTTCCTGCAGATTGTTTACAGCGCCGACAACTTCATCGATCAACGACGAGTTGAAAATTCCTCGATTAAGCGCATAAGTATCGCCGTGGTCGCGAAAATTTAACCGAAATACATCGAAATCTGCGTTGCAGAGCTGGTAAGCTGCCGAAACAATATAGTTCGACTTACTGGAGCCTTCCCAGCCATGGAATAATACCACCAGCGTATCTGAAGGTTTCGTGCTGTTTGCGATGTTGCGTTCGCCTGCGAGTGTAATACCCTCTCCGGCGTCAAGCTCCTGCCAGCTTGCTTGATTTAGGAATGATTGATGCTGCTGTGATAAAACAGAACGACGAATTTGTGAGCTGGATAAAATGGCTTGGATATGTGGGTTTCGGAGATGCCAGGGCGGAGTATACATCTGTGATTTATGGTGTTTATGCGGCACGGTGCATCTGCTGTTAAAATTGGTTGGTATGACTGGAACAAATTATCTCAAAAACTTTGTGTTGTTGTCGCTTCTGGCAAGTTTTGCTTGCTTTTGCGAGCTTAGTCTTGCGAACGATGCACCGGCATTTCCTTTAGAAATTCAGGGGAATTGGGTGCCAGGGGGCATGTTGTTTGGTAAAACGGCTCCAGGCGCACAGCTTAAAATTTTAAATCGCGAATTAATCGCCGATTCCCACGGGGAGTTCGTGTTCGGTTTGGGTCGCGATGTTACGGGCAACGTCAGGATTCTCATCAACAGTGAGGGGCAAGCTCATGAATTCACTTTTATGGTTGAATCCAGAGAGTACAAGGTCCAGCGTATTAACGGTGTTGAAAAGAAATATGTCAGTCCTCCCAAGGAGGTACTGGCGCGAATTAGTGCCGATGCAGCGCAAGTTCGTGCTGCAAGGGAGACACTGTCTCAAGAATTAAATTTTAGAGAGTCTTTTATTTGGCCAGCAAACGGCCCGGTTACCGGTGTCTACGGTAGCCAGCGGGTATTCAATGGTGTCCCTAAACGGCCGCACTATGGCTTGGATATCGCTGGGCCTGTGGGTACGCCAATTTATGCGCCAGCCGGCGGAGTCGTCACATTGGCTGTAAACGATATGTACTATTCCGGTGGTACTCTGATTGTCGACCATGGCTATGGTATCTCGTCCACGTTTATTCACCTCAGCGAAATCCTGGTCAAACCGGGGCAGCGCCTCAAGCAGGGCGAGTTAATCGCCAAGATGGGGGCAACTGGCCGCGCTACCGGTTCGCACCTCGATTGGCGTATTAACTGGTTTGAACAACGCCTTGACCCCGCGCTCGTGCTGCCCGAGCGACCAACCGCGCATGATTGATACGTTTCAACGCAACGAATGGAAACTGGTGCGACCGGTGGGGTATTAGAGACATTGCGGCCGGTCCGGTGTAACATTCGCCCTCCAAAAATACCCGCTTGCGGGTAGCTCGTCATAAAAAGCGAAGAGGGTTAATATGATTGATCAAAAATTGCTCAGCATTCTTGTCTGTCCTGTGAGTAAGGCTCCTCTGGAGTATGTTGAAGACAAGCAGGAACTGGTGTGTGCAACAAGCGCGCTCGCCTACCCAATTCGAGATGGCATACCCGTGATGCTGGAGACTGAAGCACGCGAACTTACGTTGGAAGAAAAGGAACAGTACACCCGTCAATAAGAATCGAGGATTCAGCCGCATGAGCGAACCAACCCTGTTTACGCGAATTATCAATGGCGAAATTCCAGCAGACATCGTCTACCAGGATGACCAATGTATCTGTATCAAGGACATTCATCCCCAGGCGCCTACTCATGTATTGGTGATTCCTCGCAAACCCATTCCGCGCCTTGTGGATGCAACAGAAGACGATAAGGCCCTGTTGGGGCATTTAATGCTCTCTGTTGGAGAGATCGCCCGCCACCTTGGGGTCGATGAAGCATTCCGTGTAGTCATCAACAATGGCGAAGCTGCCGGGCAAACAGTATTCCACCTACATCTCCATATTTTAGGTAATAAAACATTTGCCGAAGGCTCCCTGGGTATGAAATAGCCCCTTAAACATCTACTTTATTTTTTAATTATCTGCCAAGAGTTAATTTTCTGAACATTATGAAAAGTGCTGAAATACGCGATGCGTTTTTAAACTATTTTGCCGAGCAGGGCCATGAGATCGTACCAAGCAGTTCGCTGGTACCTGGGAATGATCCAACATTATTGTTTACCAATGCTGGAATGGTTCAGTTTAAAGACGTTTTTCTTGGCGCTGAAAAACGCACATACAGTCGCGCCACCAGTTCGCAACGTTGTGTTCGCGCTGGGGGAAAGCATAACGATCTAGAAAATGTCGGCTACACAGCGCGGCACCACACCTTTTTCGAAATGCTCGGAAATTTCAGTTTTGGTGATTATTTTAAACGAGACGCAATTCGGTTCGGGTGGCAGTTTCTCACAGAGGTGCTTGGGCTGCCTCCGGAGCGACTTTGGGTAACCGTGCACATCAGCGATGATGAAGCCGCTGACATCTGGCTGAAGGAAGTGGGAGTCAGTGCCGATCGATTTTCTCGCCTGGATGAAGATAATTTTTGGCAGATGGGAGACACAGGCCCATGTGGCCCCAGCTCAGAGATTTTTTATGATCATGGGGCAAATGTTCCCGGTGGGCCGCCCGGAAGCGAAAATGATGATCTTGATCGCTACATTGAAATCTGGAATCTGGTGTTTATGCAGTACGAGCGCCAACAAGACGGCTCGTTGATCCCTTTGCCGAAGCCTTCTGTAGATACTGGTATGGGGCTCGAGCGCATTGCTGCTGTTATGCAGGGCGTACACAGTAATTATGAGATTGATCTTTTTCAGGCACTGCTAAATGCTGCTGCCGCTGAAACCCATTGTGAAGATCTCGAAAATAAATCGTTGCGGGTCATTGCTGACCATATTCGCTCGTGCGCTTTTCTGGTGTGCGATGGCGTATTACCTTCCAACGAGGGGCGTGGCTATGTATTGCGACGTATCATGCGCCGAGCCATTCGTCACGGCCATAAATTAGGTCAAAATGATGCGTTTTTCTACAAATTGGTGCCAGCGCTTGTTGCTCAGATGGGGAGGGCATACCCTGAATTAAAAGAAAAACAACTGCAAATTGCCAAGGTGCTTTTGGGTGAAGAGGAGCAGTTCGCTAAAACACTTGACAAAGGTATGGCGATTCTTGAAGACAGTTTGGCACAGTTGCAAGGCTGTGAAATTCCCGGTGAAACCGTATTTACCCTCTACGATACTTATGGTTTCCCGGTAGACCTGACTAATGACATCGCCCGCGAGCGGGAATTAACGCTCGATATGCCTGGTTATGAGCGTTTAATGGAAGCACAAAAAGCGCGAGCACGTGCATCTGGTTCGTTCAAAGTGGATTACACCGCGCATTTGAATCTTGAGGGCAGTACAAAATTTTTAGGCTACTCCCAGCTGGAGGAGTCGGGTAAAGTAGTCGCGCTTTATAAAGGCGAAGAAAAGGTTAACCAGTTAAACGAAGGTGACGAGGGCGTCATAGTTTTGGCTCAAACGCCATTTTATGGGGAGTCTGGAGGCCAGGTGGGTGATACCGGTTTTATATCTACCGTCGCAGGTCGTTTTGAAGTGAGAGACTGCCTGAAAAGTGGCAGTAATCACTTGCATATTGGGGTGATGTTGAGTGGCAGCATCGCTGAAGACAATGAAGTGCTCGCGACTGTCGATGCAGAAGTTCGTAACGCTACGGCGTTAAATCACTCCGCCACTCACCTTTTGCATGCCGCCTTACGACAGGTTTTGGGAGAGCACGTCTCTCAGAAGGGTTCTTTGGTCGACTCGCAACGTCTGAGATTTGATTTTTCTCATTTTGAAGCGGTAAAGCCCGTAGAACTGTTAGAAATAGAACGTATTGTTAACGCCGAAATTCGAAAAAATACCGCAGTTACAACTGAGTTGTGCGATATGGAGAGCGCCAAAAATAAAGGCGCAATGATGTTATTTGGCGAGAAATACGGAGACGAAGTACGTGTACTTACCATGGGCGACGGTTTTTCAGTGGAGCTGTGTGGCGGTACACATGTTAACCGAACCGGGGATATTGGATTACTCCGCGTGATCTCCGAAAGTGGTATCGCGGCCGGTGTACGTCGCATTGAAGCTTACACCGGGCAAAAAGCCTTGGATGTGATAGAACATCAAACCTCGATTTTGAATAGCATTAACGCCACCCTTAAGTCGACACCCGAAACCGTAACCGACAAGCTGGAACAGGTTTTACACCATAACAAGCAACTCGAGAAGGAATTGGCAGCACTCAAGAGCAAGCTCGCTGCCGCATCTGCGGATGAGTGGCTCGGCGAATCGGTGGACGTCAAGGGTATCAAAGTGCTGACCAAGACGCTGCAAGGTGTTGACGGTAAATCACTAAGAGATACCCTCGACCAGCTTAAGAACAAACTCGGCAGTTGTGCCATAGTGCTCGCGGCCGTGAATGACGACAAGATCGCATTTGCTGTTGGCGTAAGTGCTGATTCAACCAACCGTATCAAGGCCGGGGATATTCTTAAAATGGTCGCGCAACAAGTTGGCGGTAAAGGTGGTGGAAGACCTGATATGGCGCAGGGTGCAGGCTCTGAGGTGTCTGCCTTGCCTGAGGCTATGGCAAGCGTTGTACCTTGGGTTGAGGCGAACATTTCCAGTTAAATCGATAAGTCCGATTTGTCGATATGGATTTTCTAACAGCTGGAATCAATATTACCCGGCTAAATACAGCTCTCAGGAAAGAGGCATAAACCTCGATGAGTTTAATCGTTCAAAAATTTGGTGGTACCTCGGTAGGTACCACCGACAAAATCAAAGCGATAGCCGCAAAAATTGCAGGCTTTCGAGACAACGGTCACGACATGGTGATAGTGGTTTCCGCAATGAGCGGTGAGACTAATCGCCTGATTGCGTTGGCCAACGATATTCAAGCCACCCCTGATCCGCGAGAAATGGATGTGTTGGTCGCAACAGGAGAGCAGGTGACCATTGCTCTGTTATGTATGGCCCTAAAGGAAAACGGCTACGATGCGCGTTCGTATACTGGCACTCAGGTTCGTATTCTAACCGACAATGCCCATACCAAAGCGCGTATTCAGGATATCGATGTGGCCAACATGAAGGCAGATCTTAGCGCTGGCCGGGTCGTCGTGGTTGCGGGTTTTCAGGGGGTTGATGAACAGGGCAACATTACTACTTTGGGTCGTGGCGGTTCAGACACCACCGGCGTTGCCTTGGCCGCAGCTTTACAAGCGGATGAATGTCAAATATACACCGACGTAGATGGTGTTTACACCACCGATCCACGAGTGGTCGACAGCGCCAAGCGCCTCGATAAGATAACATTTGAAGAAATGTTGGAGATGGCCAGTCAGGGCTCAAAGGTTTTGCAAATTCGTTCGGTTGAATTTGCAGGTAAATACAAGGTTCCGCTGCGGGTGTTATCCAGTTTTCAGGATGGTCCCGGCACTCTAATTACACTCGATGAGGAAGACGATAAGATGGAACAACCTGTTGTGTCAGGGATAGCCTTTAACAGGGATGAAGCGAAAATATCCATTCTTGGTGTGCCAGATGCGCCCGGTGTTGCCTCGAAAGTGCTTGCACCGCTCGGCGAAGCAAACATTGAAATAGATGTCATTGTGCAAAATATTGCAGCAGACAACACAAATGATATTACCTTTACCGTGCACCGAAATGACCATAAAAAAGCGCAGCAGGTACTTGAAGCTGTCGCTCAGGAATTGGGTGCCAGGGAGGTTATCGGCGACGACAAAATCGCTAAAATATCGATTGTGGGAGTAGGCATGCGTTCCCACGCAGGGGTTGCGTCAACCATGTTCACGGCGCTTGCCAACGAAAATATTAACATCCAGATGATAACCACCTCCGAAATCAAAATTACCGTGATAATTGGAGAGAAATACCTGGAGCTTGCGGTTCGCGCACTGCATTCAGCCTTTGAGCTTGATAAGTAATTGCTATTAACCCCGCAAATTAGTGTTACAATTGTTGATATGAGTGACAAGCGTGGCATACTCCGTTGCACGCTTTCGATATTTGCTATCAAATCAAAAAGTTGGCTGGTTTAAAACTGCTGTCCGTGCTAAAACTGTCATGTACACTATAGCTTTATAAAAAAATAGCAGGACTGGTTAAGATAACCACCAGCGGCGACTGGTGTTAACAACACCATTCGCTGGCAGAGCAGGAAGAATTTAAGGAGACAATAAATGTTAATTTTGACCCGCCGAATTGGCGAAACCCTAATGGTAGGCGATGATGTAACCGTAACCGTGCTGGGTGTGAAGGGTAACCAAGTTCGTATCGGCGTAAATGCCCCCAAAGAAATCGCGGTACACCGAGAAGAAATATATCAACGTATACAACGTGAAAAACAGGAACAGGGCGAACTGGGCAACAGTTAACGATTACATCGAGCGGCCGCCACGCCGCAAAATTAGAAGCCAAAGCGGCATGTTTGCGCTTTGGCTTTTATTTTTGAGAAATTTCTAACTAAACCTTTGATTTCTCTGATTAAATTGCTATTATCGCGCCCCCACAAAAGCGACTTGACAAAACGGGGCCCAAAAACAGAATAATAGAGCACGAAAGTCCGACCAAAACACACATATCGATTTCGGAGAGGTGGCCGAGTGGCCGAAGGCGCTCCCCTGCTAAGGGAGTATACCTTGACCGGTATCGAGGGTTCGAATCCCTCCCTCTCCGCCATACAAAAAAGCCCCGCACGAAACTGCGGGGCTTTTTTGTATGGCGGAGAGGGAGGATTTGATAAGAATACTCCACCGCATCCAAATGCCCAGATGCCAGCGGTTTCATGTGCGCCGTTCGGCAAATTGCCAGTAGCGATTTAGAGCCCCGGCCTCGCTGGCGAATTCAGCGTGGGGGCGAGGAAAGGCCCCAGTCAATCCCTCCCTAAACCTTAAAAAACCTCAATAAATTAATGGTCATTACCGTGACGGAGAGAAATTAAGCGTTAGAAAACCTCCGCAGCTTTAGCCCAAGCTTTAGCGTTACAAGCAAAACCCTCGCTACACTAAGCCATTTAATTACGTTCACGAGGCCTTATCAGCTGAAATGTGAGCAATTTCAATATTTATTAATGACCTCGAAGCAAAGTTTATGGGTGCGAGACCAGCTGGTGGTTTATGGAAGCCTGCACCGTTGATATTCCACAAAAATAACTGCTTAAAAAGTGATTTTCCTTTCAGCTGTACGTAATCATTGAATCCAAACGTCAAATTTTACGTCTTAAAAGGGGTCCGTAATTTTTCTATTTAGGTACTGGTGGCGGGGTTTGAACAGCGCTTGGTTGACAGAAATCCGTACCCCCGAATTCATTATTTGGGGTTTATTTGTCTTGTATTAATACTATTGATGTCTGTGGTGCAGAGACCCTCTGACTGGGATTGACGACCCACAAGCGGGAGGCATAGCATTGGTGTCGAAATTAGGAATGTATACATGTATGTTAGTGTGTTTCCTTATTTCACCTGTAAGTTGGCTACCTGGGGGTAAGCCACAAAGAACTACCAAGGATGAAAAAACGATAGGTGCTTTCTTAGATTGCACAAATTAATACAAGAGGGTGAATCGGTGAACAACAACGTTTTAGGAATTAGTAAAGCAGGACTATTGAGTTTATGTGTTTCGGCGAGTCTGGCCAATGCTCAAGTAGACGAAAACAATCAACCGCTGGAGGAGGTAGTTGTAACAGGTATTCGTGCTAGCCTCGAACAGGCCATGGATATCAAGCGCCAAGCCAACGGAGTGGTGGATGCGATCTCCGCCGAGGACATCGGTAAATTTCCAGATACAAACCTCGCAGAATCTCTTCAGCGGATCACGGGTGTTTCCATTAGCCGAAGCGGTGGCGAGGGTAGTCAAATAACGGTTCGTGGTCTTGGGCCTCAATTTAATTTGGTGACTCTTAATGGTCGCTCAATGCCCAATGCAAATACAGGGCGTGGGTTTAATTTTGAAACTCTGGCTGCTGAATTAGTGAGCGCTGTTGAAGTTACTAAAACAAATCCGGCTGGGCTTCAATCTGGGGGTATTGGTGCTACGGTAAATGTGAAAACTGCTCGTCCGCTAGAAATTGGCGACAAAATTATGGGTTCAGCAAAAGCGCTGACCGATTTGGATGCTGATAGTACTACGCCTGCAGTTTCTGCGCTTTACAGTAAAAATTTCAATGATAAGTTCGGTGTACTGGTTGCTGCCAATTATCAGGAGCGAGAAACTCTGACGGATTATGTTGAAGTTACTCGCTGGAACAATCGTGAAGAAATCGTTAAAGAACGGGGCTGGGGTAGTGAGCGTCTACCGTTTCAGGATGGCGAAGTGCAGGCAAACTTTTATCCTACTCAGACAGTCCAAGGGCGCGCTGAATGGAACCGCGAGCGGGTGAATGCCAGTGCTGCGCTGCAGTATGCTCCCACTGAATCTCTCACCGCTACACTGGATGCTAATTACTCTGACCTGAAGGTAAAGGGTAACAAAATGGAGAGCGCGTACTGGTTTGGTTTCCAGTATGACACGCCGGCATCGATGAGCTCTACAGAGACATTAACCAGTCTTGGTTTGAATAATATAGGCTTGGATATGTTTATGAGGGCGCCCGAAAGTCGTCAAATAGGCACTCAAGTCGGCCTCAATATTGAGTGGGCCATTAGCGACACGCAGTCGCTAGGCTTCGATTTTTCCACGGCAGACGCTGAGCGAAACCCTGATCAGGAGCGAAACGTTAACGCATCCGATATTCAGGCGGTTCCGCTCAGTCTCATGTTTGACACACGCAGCGGTATTGCCAGCCATTATTACGATAACGCGGATATCAGTTTGGCTGCAGCCAAATTACATCAGCAGGATGTCTACTCAAATTATCGTCTTGATGAAGTTGATCAATACCGAATGGATTACGTGTTTGAAGGCGATAATGCTTCATTTAAGGCCGGGATTATGTACACCGACCAAACAAAAACGGCCTATAACTATAACAATAATAATGGTGACAACTCTCAAGCCTATAACTTCCGGGGTATTTTTCCGCTCGTAGGTGATTTTGAGTACGATTGGGATGGTGAAGATGGTACAGATTATGATCTGGAAACATATCATGGATTGTTTGAGACTGTAGCTGATGCGCAAGCTGCAGGTTATAAAGTAGAAACGATTGACCACGCATTTGTTGGTGATATCGCATTTATCACTTTCGACCCAAACGCAGCTTCCAGTTGGTTGTCGACCCTGCAACAGAGTCCAGATGTCAATGGCTTGGACCTGGTGAAGCAGGACGACTGGTTTATTATTAATGAAAAAACAATCGCGGCCTATGTTGAATTTACCGCTGAGGTGGAACTTGCCGACAGGCCATTGGAAATTGTTGCGGGCACCCGTGTTGAGAGTACTTCGATTGATTCCACTTCATTGGAAACAACTCTAATTGGTCTTGAGTTAGTCGATAGCGGTTCTGGTGTGGCAGAGAATATGCGGCGTTACTTCGGTGATGCGGCCAACTATACCGATGGCGACGAATACGAAGTTTTCCTGCCGAGTATGACCGTCAAATACGAGGTTACAGATGACGTTATTGTGCGTTTTGCCTCTTCGAGATCAATAGCTCGCCCAGAATTGGCCGACATGCGCTCTGCTCGGAGTTTCGGTAACATTCGTGAGGGCCAGGCAGGTGATGGGTCTGCAGGTAACCCGGATCTCAAGCCCTATATCGCCGACAATATCGATTTATCTTTCGAATGGTATTTGAATGATGTCAGTGCAATTTCTGCTGGTTTCTTCAAAAAAACCGTCGACAACTTTGTTGTCAAGTATGGAACCGCTGAAACTATTGCGGGAGTGACTGACCCAAGCACGGGTGAGGACGTAGTGTTTAATATTAATCGCCCACAAAACCAGGATACCAAGAAAATTCAGGGTGTTGAGCTGGCGGCACAATATACCTTTGGCGAAAGTGGCTTTGGGTTTATTGCGAACGCAACCATGGTCGAAACGGATTCTCCGTTTGAAACCGACCAGATAGATTCATCAGCGGTGCTTGGGTTGGGCGACTCCGCTAACTTGGTGGGGTTTTATGACAAGCATGGTATTCAGGCTCGAGTTGCTTACAATTGGCGAGATAAGTTCGTCGAAAAATTTGGCCATACTTTTACAACAACCACCGGGGAGCCAACTCAGGTGGATGCCTACGGTCAGATCGACCTGTCAGCCAGTTACGACTTAACCGACGCTATAACTCTGTTTTTGGAAGGGATTAATATTACCGGAGAAGAAACTTACAAGTACAGTCGCTTTAGTGACCAGTTCTTGTATGCGCAAACCAATAGCCCTCGTTATGCGCTAGGTGTTCGGGCAAGCTTCTAAAGCGAAGAGCGCCGCCCAGCTCGGCTGGGTGGCTTTCAGGGTTTGAGAAATTCAATAATTTAACGCTAAGAATTGAGCTGCTGATAAAAGCAAATTCTCAATGTAGAACAAAATGTAAAACTTTTCTTAACGGATATCTGAGCTCGATTGATGAATTAATGCTTGTACTAACGAGCTTGCTATGAACGCAATCCTTGTCATGGATTATTAGCAGATTTTATTTTTTTTGAATGATAATTCCACAATCTAATTTCTCGCTGCTTTACTTCTCGAGCCACCTTAGGGTGGCCTTTTTTGCATTGAATGTTTGAGCGATTTACAGGCTTTATTTAGAAAAACCACTTAGTTGTTGTAATCTTTTGCGCATGTTATTGTGTAAACGCTTGTATAAAACAGCATACGAAACGGCGAATAACCAAAATGCAATGGGCTAAATTTGCAACTCACGTATCAGCACAGCTTCCTGATCAATAAACTCGCCCTGCTCACGTATTGCTGGTAACAGTTCAAGGTCTGCAATCTCACACCCTGTAGATTCAGGGTCTTTTTGGCGCTCTTTACCGCTGCTCTCCTGATCGTGGCCTAGGCCTTGCTGTAGTCGTTCGAGCAAGGGGTAGTAACCGGTTTTCCAAGCGGCAATGGTGGGGAAAGGGGTTTTTAAAGATTTCAAAATGGCGAGCCCGGTAAAATCCAGATCTCCCCAGAAATACACCTTTGCACGTTCGTTGTTTATCGCGCCCAACCACCAGCTTTCAAAAATATCCCGAACCTTGCCTTCGTGTGTGCCGAGGTAGCTGAAGATGACATTGCCCGTCGTGCGAATTCGGGATGCAGAACCCCGAAAGCCAGCACTGTACACCAAGCTCACTTCGGGTAGCTCAATTTCTGAAAGGGCGAGGAAGGTGTCTTGATTTTCAACGAAAAGTACTCGCTTGAAGTTGCTGGCCAGGTGCACAGTCATAAGTACCGGGCGTGGAAGCAGGTTATGGCAAGAGTGGGGGTAGAGCGCGCGTACCAGCTCTTCGCGGTGGTCCAGAAACTTGGAATCCCCCCAGAAACAACGCGCTGACAGCGCGCGGAGAGTGATGGGCTTTTGCAGTTCACCACCAATACGCGCAAACGCTCGCAATGTCTGTTCGGCGCCGCGATCCGCTAAGCGAACCATCTGTTCGTTAAAGGTTTGGCCGTGGTCTTCAAAGCGGTTTGCGAGTTTGTGTAAGGCATCGTGCCAGAGTAGGGCATAAGGGTCGAGTGCTGGTCGGTTTAGCCAGTCGCGAACAAGCTCCTCTTTCTCGTCATTGAAAACCAACTGAGCGTTGTCATACGCTTCCTGATAGGGTTTGGTACGCCCATATCGAATGGAGAGAATGTGATATTCGTTGTTCAGGGATTTGACCAGTGACCAGAGGTACTTGGTCTCACCAGAGTCGAAATCGAATAGCTCGGGCAGATTCTTCTCATTCACCCGCATTGTAAGGCGGTGACCCTTTTCGAGCTTGTGCAGAAAGGTGTCTAACAACCCTGCGACCATGGGTTCTTCGTCCACCCAGCGCGGACGCGCCCGAAATACCTTTTCTTCTACATTCATAACACTACCCCACGGGGGGTCAGATTGTCTAATTCTTACACTGCGACGAGCAGCAGTTTCTTGCTACAGCCCTTCCATGAAATCGAGCATACCTTGATGACGTACAGTTCGTCGATGGTTCGCCCAGAGTTCCCTTATTTTTTCTTGATTACACACTTTTCTATCGACTAGTACTCGCGTATTGAGTTCACCTATTTTCGGTGCAATAGGACACTTACTGAACACGAACTGGTTGCTGATCAAATCCATGAATGGTCCGGATTTACTGGTTGGCATTATGAATACCAGCTGCAACCCAAGGGTTTGAGTAAGGTAGTTAATAACCTCGCGAGAGCGGGTTTCATCCATTTTGGAGAAGGCTTCGTCCACCAATACCATACGGAGGTGTGAATTGCCTTCGTTAAACCGGAATGCCGAAGTCACTGCCGCAGAACGAATAATATACGCAGGGGTTTCCAATTGGCCACCTGAACCAGTGCCATATTGGCTGAGAGCGATCGGTGCTTTGCCCTCGGGCTCTTTGTAGATTTCGTATTGGCGGTAGTTGCGGTAGTCGCTTATGCGATGCAATTCCCGAAGAGCGATCTGTTCATCCGGGGCGAGGAGCATTTCCAGTAATTTATCGCGCACTTTGCACGCTTTGGGTGACAGATCTGCATTGAACAAACTGGCGCCGTCACCCAAATTGGGGAGATCGATAAGTTCCTTGAAAAAGCGCCAGTATTCGTAGTACTCCGGAACCCACTGGTAGTCGAAGCGAAAGCGCTCTCGGTCAGCACCAAATCGGTGATGTTCAAGCTCTCGATTCAAATCTTCCAAGACACGCTTACCATCGCCAATCGCTTGATAGATGGAGTGGCATAGATTGGTGACAAATGCCGTATTGAAACTGTCTCTCAAGCTGGTGAGCTGCTCAAATTTATCGATTAGGACGTTGTTTTTTAATCGATTGTGAATGAGTGCGACTTCTTCGTGAAGTTTGATCACCCGTTTAAAGAAATCATCGCCGTGGCGGTCACCATACCCGGTATCGTAAACGATGGCGTCGTGTGTTTGGCACTGTTGGTTGTGCTGTATCACACTTTGGTAGAGCTCTCGTTCGATTTTTTCGAGTCGATCTAGGAGTGCGTTTGCTTCTTGCTCAAAATTAAAATCACCTGCTGTCTGTGCGGTGATACGATCTGCGGTTTCCAAAGCTTGTTCGCTGTTGAACAATGGATACCATTCTTCTATTCGCTCAAGCGTTACTTCCGCCGCGTCTCTGGCTTCCTGGAATATTTCCATGGCATCGGCTAGTTCATCCACTTTGCGTGAATTTTGACGTTCTCGTTCGTGAAGCCTACCGGTTTCTTTACTGAGTTCGCGGTGTTCAGTGTCTAATGCATGATAACTGGCTTTGAGTGAATTCAGTTGTTGTTCGAGGGCTGCGAAATCACTTAAATCGAGGCGCTCAAGCGCAGCTTGCGATGTTGCAATTTGGCGATGCAACTCGAGTATTTTATCTACCACAGTGCCGCAGTGTGCTGGCTGAATTATTTCAATCTGATCAAATATCCGAGTAATGCTTTGATATTCCTGTTCGGCAGAGTTAGCACTTTGCGCGAGAGTTTCGCTCTCTCGTTGTTTAGCGATTAAAGCTCTCTCCCTGGCAGCTTGCCCAAATACCAATTCGCTATCGGGCAGGTCACATCGCCACATGCTGTAGTTGCCGCTCCCCAAGCCGTCACTAGTGATACCGCGCGCGGTGGTCCGCAATGCTTCAGCATCTGTAACACATAACACACTGCCGTAAGAGGCTCGCACATAGTGTTCAGCGGTTTTGTGGTTAAATGTCATAACCTCAATAATCGAGTTTGCTGGTAGGCTCAGCCGTTCTGAATCACGTTGTGCTTTGTAGCCCTGAATTACCCGGGCACGATTGCGACGTACGTCGGGGAGGCTGCGTACGATATTAATAGCCTGCGCTTCGAATTCTGACTCAACGATAATGGAAAAACGTGCTCCACCCAGGTATCCCTCGATGGCCATTTGCCATTGGGGGTCCAGTATTTCAATATAATCACACAACACGCGTGGATCTGCAGCCGGGCAGGCTTTATTGATAGCGACAAGCGCTGTTTCCACATGACTCGGATAACTAACTTTGCGAGCTTCCAGAATTTGAATTTCTTTATGTTTTAGTTTGAGTTTTTGCTGTAGCTCTTCACGTTTGCGGTTTGCCGCAGACATTTGTAGTGCCACCAGGTCTCTTATATTGCATTCAGTATTACGGAGTGTTTCTGCGAGGTGGCGGTGGTCGATCTCAGCTAGCAGCACTTTTTCGAGGTAATCCTCCAGTGGTGCGATATCTATCCAGTCGTTACCTAGCAGTTTAGTGAGATCAAAATTACAAAGTTCTGTGTGGCCCGAAACATTTTTTACTAGTGTGCGGAAATTTTTGCTGTCCAATGCCGGTATCTCAATCGCCAAGGAACATTCATTCAGCAGACGTAAAAGTATTTGGCTGGCTCGAATATTTTTTTCGAGTTTCTGATGTTGCTCCAGTAAAGGGCGGGCATGTTCAACAAGCGACTGATTTGCGTCGGCAATCTGCTTTTCAAGGGTGTCTTTGTCTTTTAATGCCTTTATACCTTGTCTTTGTGCTTCTAGGGCGATTACCTCTTCATGAGCTAGGCGCTTGCTCTGCTCACATTGTTGTAATTGTTTTTCATTTTGTGTAATCGCTTCACGGGTTTCCTGCTGCTGGTTTTTAGCTGAGAGATAGGCGTTGTGATTTACAGTCATACGCCGTGCGGCTTCAGTATATTCGGCCAGTTTGCGCTCAATCCAGCTATCAATGTAACGTAGCGTGTAATCTTGTGTGTTGCTCAGTACATCAATTGAATTTCGCAGCGCACGGGTATCGGATTCCATATGATGAATGGTTTTCATCAATTCTGATACATTTTTAATGGCGTCACCCAAATCCTTGGGTTCAAGAACTTCCCGTGCCACAAATTCTGTGATGCTTTTAACAGGTTTATAAGCCATAAAATTCGAAAAAGTGCGTGCTGCATGCTTTGCTTCCCGATCAGAAACAGCTTCGCGTCGTCCCCTCAGGGCACCATAGAGCCGGCGCAAGTAAGCGCCTTTCTTATCATAAATTTCTACAGATTTTGCACCAAATTCCTTTTTTAACAGTGTGCTAATTTCAGTGATTGGCACAATATGCTTGCCGTCGGGATAACTGCGGATCAAGTGTGAAAGCGCCAGCTGCTCACCCGGAAGAATAATAAAAATTAAATCGTCGAGCCTTGCCTGCTTCAGCTGACCCGCATTATCCACGTGGGCACGCATGCACATTATTGCGGTGAATGCTTCAACATTTTCGCCCTGAGTGGGGTGAAATACACCCGCAACATAACCGTCACTGGCACCTGGCCGTGCATAACTACCATCGTCACAGCCCAACACATATGAAGCCAGAGTACGAACCTGTTTGCCACCGCGCCCTTTTTGTGTTGTCTCATCCTGGCCGGGGTTAAAATTAAATAAATTTTCGTGGGCAGCCGTCATTAAGGTTTGTATGGCGTCTGCCGCCGTAGTTTTACCAGAGCCATTGCCTCCCGAAAATAAATTAATGGGTCCAAATTCGAATTCAAGCTGGGGTATGTTGCCCCAATTTACGAAGATACCTTTTTTAAGAAACATTACTGGCTACCTTCACTGTTGAAGAGTGTGCTAGCAATGACCGGTTCTGGTTCACTAATACCATCGCCAAGACTGTTTAACACTTGATCTGTTACGAAGCTGGTTATAGTGGGTTGAATGCTTAACCAGCTTTCGTCACTGTCAAACTCGTCTTCCATGTTATATTGAATCAGGCGTAGTTGTCGCAATCGGGTAAATAGCTTTTTTCGTTCGATGAGTCCTTCGGGAAGATTTCGTTTTAATAGATTGTTCATGGCAATTGCTAGACCTTCAAGGGGCAGTAATACCTGACCATTTTCGTCGATTTGTCCTTCGCGAAGGGATTTTTCATATTCGGCACGTAATACTAAAATAACGGCGATTTCCTGCTGGCTCGGACGAACTCTGAAACCACTGTTAAACGGCGAGTTTTCTTCGTCGATCATTCCTGGGATTTCCGAGCCCGGTGGATATAGTCGAACAAATGCGAATTTTCGGTCGTGTTGTACTCGAATGCCCAAGACTCTGAGATAATCTTCAACTAATTCAGAACACTGGAGGTAGCGATCGTAGAGGGAGGCTTCAATTTGACTTTCGTCTCGGCAAATCACTCCGAAATCTAATAAGCGGATTAATAGTTCAGAAAATTCTGCGTTTTGTAAGCCGCTTGTTTGAAGTTGTTCTGTTAAATATTCTTCTAACATAGTGTATTTAGTGCTTATTTAGCAGTTCGATAATAAATTCATCTTGCTGCATGTAAAATTCTGAACTGATAGTGGTTCCGGTTGGTTCCACACTAAATAGCTGATCGCTACTTAAATTGTTAATTGTGGCAAGCTCAATGATATGAGCGACCGCCAGTAAATCACTGGCACTGTTCACTGGTAGATTTCGAGTAGATATTTTTCGGCCAGCGCGAAGTGCTCTAATAATGTATTCTCTGACTTGATTGTTGTTGATGGTAAACGCTTGGTCCAGCAATTGTTGGATAAAAATCTCACGCTGTGCGTCGGTATCTACCAGATAATTTTCTTCGACACTTGTGTTGATTGGCTCCGTACGTTTACGGTCATGGAGTTTTATTTGTGCAGGATCAATGAATTGTAACCTAACGCCTGCAAGTTGCTCCGCAACAATTGCCATTTTTGTGTCAAAGGCATGATCTGGTAGCGCTTGTAGTTTGTTGCAAAGCTGCAACAAATCATTATTTTTTTGAGTGTTAAGATAGCTTAGTTGGCGAATGATAATATCTGCACGTTTGGTAAAGCTGTGCAAGGCCCGACGCAGTGCCGGCAGCATGATGTCGGCAGCGTTACCCATGCGTCTTTCAATCGTTTCCAGAATAAACCATAACACCGACTGATTTTTATGGACGAGCTCAGGAACCAGTCGACGCAACTGCAGTTCGATTTCGCGCTTGTTTTCAGTCTGTTTACGGCGAATTTTATTAAGCGCTTTTTGTATTTGGTCGCGATGTTTTTCAACACTATCGGCGGAGAGCCGCACAGAAACGTCAGGTTGGAAGCGTTTCTCCATAAACTCGAAAAACTGATCGGTAGCCTGTTGCACAAGCTGTTGCGACTCAACTTCACGAACCAACTGCCGTTTGCGCTCTTCCAGTTCTGAAATAATATCGGTGAAGTCGGTGACGATACGCTCGGAATACTCGAAGGCATCGAGGAGGTCATGCACTTCGCCGCGAAGTAAAAATGCTTCTAGGGCGTTAAGGGTGTTGCGGGTGTTGCGGTGTCGAGTGCGAATCTGTGTGTTGTCCGCTTCAACCAGTGGCTGAGTAAACTGGCGGCCCATGCGGCTGAAGGGGAAAGTGGATTGCATCGTAGCAGGGTCTACCTGTTTCTCCAGCCAACCAAAATCCAGCAATTGTTTAAGAATCCAATTAGCTTGTTCACGCGTGTTCTTAAAGCGGGTTTCTTCCTCACCGTCGTCGCCATCCAATACCGGTGCACGAGCTAGTGCCTCTTCAAGGATTTCGACGATCTGATCCCGCGACAGCGAGGTACCGTAGTCGGCATTGGAACTGTACAAACGCTGGTACAACAGGCACAGGCACTGAACCACCTGTTCCCGGTACTTGCTGGTTAGCGGCTTGAAGAAATGCTGACGCTCAGAAGTGAAGAACATGCCAGTGGCTGCGAAACTCTTGATTGATCGGGCGGGTATGTTAGTGCTTTCTGCCACGTTAGGGAACGCCGCCTGTGGGGTTTTGCGCTAACTCCGCTCGGTGGATGAAATTCCTGTAAAAAGTGCCGATTCCCCCTTGACTCAGGCATATCAACTACCTAATATACGCGCCCTCAAGTCGCCGGGTAAACCGGCGCAAAAAGACACGCGCTCGTAGCTCAGCTGGATAGAGTACCTGGCTACGAACCAGGCGGTCGGAGGTTCGAATCCTCCCGAGCGCGCCATATCATTTTCAGACCCCAAAAAACCACGTAAAGCCTTGAAAGGTAAGGTGGTTTTCGGGGTTCGAAAACCCTCTCCCCTCATATACTCCAATCTGTCCGCAAAAGTGAGTTTTAGCACTGCATGACGGTTACTGGCATCTTCGGAAGCCCAGAGATTATGCGGGTTTGCGAGAAAATCCATTGCGGTTCGAAAAGTTCCGTCGAAGTCCCTTAAGGGTCTCCCGCATTGAGACACTTTTTCCTGTTTAATTTGCTTATCTAACTGTAATTCACCTATACGCTTTTCATAGGCGCTTATCACTGCGTCAGATTCTGCATCTACAATGCGATCAAGAAGCTGCTCGATCTTCTTCTCTGTCTTTAGCACTTCCAACTTGAGTGATTTACTTCTGCTTTTCTCATATTCCAGACGATGATTCCAAAGGTCTGTGAACATGGCTTTTGCCAAACTAAACAGTTCATGCCGAGGCTTGAGAGAACGCAGAAATTCCTCAAACTGTCCTTCTATAACTTCACGGCGAATGGACTTACGATAGTGAGAGCATCCTTTCTTGAAACACATATAGTAAGGATGTGGCGCAGTGCGTCCCTTAGACCAGCAAGCGGTCAAGTTGTGACCACACTCCGCGCAGGACACAAACCCGCGCAAAGGAAAGTCTTGGCTCAAATCTTTGCGAGCAGGCACTTTAGCATTGCCATTCAAACGATCTTGAATAGCCTTGAACTTCTCAAGAGTGATTAGTCCCTCGTGTTGAGCAGGCCTAAGACTAATGCCCCATTCTTCGGACTCTATATATCCTGCATATATAGAACGAGTAAGAAGGTTGTAGACGCGTTGAGGATGGACATTACCTTTGCGGTCTTTCGGGTATTCAGGGAAGCTTTCTAGGAAGCGTTTCACCTCGACCTGTAACTCGAAACGACCAGAGGCATAACCTTCTAATGCTTCTTTAACGATGCTGGCTACAGGCTCGTCTTTTACCAAGACTTTGCCTTGCCCGCTTGTTCTCTTGTATCGGTAGCCAATTGGAGCTTGATGAACCCAATAGCCGTTTATCATCCGTGATTTCATACGGTTAAGGGTTTGCTCTGAGTTCTTTTGCCTTTGGTGCTGTGAAACGCTTGCGAGCAGGTTTTCAACCAGCACAGAGTCGGAATCCTCGCCAAACTCGATTGATGGGGATTCGAGCGTAGCACCAGCTTTTGCGATAGCACCGCGTAATTGAAGATGAGCATCCAGTCCCCGCGCCAGCCTTGATATATCGTCGATGATGGCGACACGCGGGTTTTTACGATGCTTGCTCAAATGTTTGAGCATGGCTTGCATTCCGGGTCGCTTAATCAGGCTCCCTGATACATCATCCGTAAACACGGCCTCTACCTCATAGCCCTTGTACTTGGCGTATTCGCGGCAACGCGTTTCCTGTGAACCCAGACCATCACCCCGTGTTGTCTGCGTTTTGTTCGAAACTCGGCAGTAGATAACAGCCATTGTTTGGTTATTCGTCATTGGAAGTCTCCTTTACCCTTGAGAATTCCCCCTCAATCGCTGGTGGTATAGCGAGCACGCCATCCTTACCATCTTGCGATTGAGAAGCCAGTATTCCTATTGAATCTACCGCAAAACCTAGCTCGACAAAAGAAATCATTAGATTCCAGTACATTTTCATGCACTCGATTTTCTCCTGCTCGGATAGGTCAAAATTGTCTATATGATGACTATATTTATCGGTATCGCATTCAAGCGGCACCAAACCTTCTTGAGGTTCAGAGTGTTGCCGCTTTATTTCGTCTACATCTTTGCAATCTGACAAAGGACATCCTCCTAATTCGAAGAGCCCTCGATAGATAAACATGCAAGGTAATAAAGTTTCAAAACTTGGATAAACCTATCCAAAAAATTACCTTCTTCTACTTCTATCGTATATGTAAGCTCTTAATAATTTCTTAACAACTCGTGTGAAAGCCGCGCTCACGCTACGGCTCCACTTCGTGCTCCTGTTCTTCGGAGTTTTCTTTTTTCTCGTTACGCAATCGTTCAAGCTCTTTTGGCGGGGTAAGTAAAATAGTTCCCATTGGACTATCCAATGCGATGCGCCCATTTTTTCGGTTCCATGCATCACCAAAGGGATAAAATTTATCCTTCTTCGTTTCCGTGTTCCCTTGTCTGATTGTTACTTCTTTTACTAAAGATGCTTTGTAAGCAGGAGTTTTAGGATCGTTGTTGTTTTCATTACTCATAGCTCTAATACCTCTATTGGTCTTTGTAGAGTTTAAAAACGCCGCCAGCAGCTTCGATGTAGCTCTTCCACTGCGCAGTGACGTATTTGATTTGACGTGGATCGCTCCAGCCTGCACCTAAACCGTAAAAGGTCACTGTGCAGCCTGTTAAATCCACATCGGGTTTGGGAAGTGATTGCTTGCCGTTTTTAAATTTTTCCGGCGAGATATAAACGCTGGCTTCAAGGCCATCGGAGAGGATGAGAATTTCTCCGCCCTGATCGCAGCCAAAGGAACGATTAATCTCAAAGAACGCAACAATATTGGTGTTGGGTTGTCCTTCGCCTGCGCTTTTAATCATGTGCAGGATTTTTCCGCCCGTAGCGCCAGCAACTTTCTTGGCGCGGTGACGCTTGGAAATAACAAAGGGCTGACTTTCGATATTTTCTGGCGCATCAAGTGCGCCAAAGGAAAGAACGCGCACCGTATCGCCGTTTTCTAAATTTAGAACTTTGTTGGCTGCATAGGATGCAGCCTGCCTTGCAAATAGCTCATTGGTGAGCAGTAAATTGGACTGACTAAGATCAGTGCCAACGGTGAGCGTTTTAGCGTGGGCGCTCGCTGCTATCGCAGAAGCGAGTGCAATTGAGAGAAGTGAAGTCTTCATATCAGGATACCTTTGAATTTGTAGAGGGAAGCATTGCGCTCATGACATGCTCTAAATCGAGCGCATCAATGGCGGCAATTCGTGACTTTAGCTGTTTGGCATCAAACGGCTTTTTAGGGTGTTGGTAAGGCGTAGGCTCGCTGGCAAAATCAATGCGGCTGAATTCAAATTCCTTCTTGGATGTCAGCGCGTTTTGAATGGTGAGTAAAACCGTGCTTGCGCACTCTTCTGCAATCGATCTTTCATCGAAGCGATCAAGATCAGCCAAGTCAAATTCCCGCTCGCGCATATCTTCTTTACCTGCGTAGAAGCTTTTTAGCGAAGCGTTGAGCTTGGCTGCTTTTTCTTGATTGGCTGAACGGGCTTCATGCGCCTCTTTCAAAGAGTGGATGAGAAAGTTCGCGCAGAATAGATTTGAAATTGCTAGGCCGCCAATTCCAAAGCTGAATGCAAGAACGGCAATTGGGTTATTGAAGAGCGTAATAAATTCCTCAACCCAATTTGTGTCTTCTTCCATCAGCATGTCGGGTGTGAAGACGATCTCACCATCAAACAAGCTAAATAGTCCGCCGCCATAGGCAATGATACCGGCAAGAAGAAGCCCAAGGCCTATCAGATAAAAGGGAAGCAGGAACTTGGTTGCCGTATTCACAAAACGAACGGCGATATTATTCTTATCCTGCAAGGCCAGAATGTGAAAGGCGAGCACCATCACGCCAGCCGTAAAAGACATGAGGGTAGGGGATAGGCCTTCGCCGTCTTCGGCCTTGATGTAATCAAAGACGTAATGCAGGAAATGGAATTCAAGAATTAGAATTCCGAGTAATAGAATGCCGCGAAGGATCGTGGCAATGATGTACAGAGTTCTTCCGTTTAAAGCTTTGTTGGATTCATAAACAATCGCTTCTGCGTAAGCAATTTTCTCGGCGCAAAGCTGGTCAAGGTAATTCATTGGTCTAATCCTCTTGAATTAATGAGTTTTAAAAATGAGCGTGATTGCTTTTCAGGTTTTCCGCGCTCGGATGAAAGGATTTCATCAAGGCAGCGCTGCGCTTCATCGAGCTTTTTCGAAAGTTCTTTGCGAAGCTCGCTGCGCATCATCTCGACCTCCTGAGAGCGAGCAGAAAAAATGCGCCGATAAATAAACGGCTTTGGAACATTCAAATGAGAAACTGTGTCCTCAATCAGTTTCAGGTCTTCTGAATGGGATGACGTTACTTCCGGCAGGTCTTTGAGTTTCATAGTTCTTCTCCGAAGGTTGAGTTTTCGTTTTGGGCGTGTTTACAGGGTCTTGTTCAAAATCGAATTTGGTTTCTTGTGGCTCTTGCTCAATGCGCCGCTCTATCGGGCGCACACGTAAAATCTTTCGCATAAACGCGCGAAGGAAAGCTTCTTTGTGATCGGGATCGGGAGCGTAATTAAAAATGGAAAGAGCGCGAAAGTAAGGGTCGTTTACAAGAACTTTTGCGCGCTTGCCCGCGCTCGTTAAAATTATGCGTCCGCTTTCAGGGGAGAGAAATCTACGCACCTGATCATCATCGAGCGTTGAAATCTCACGGTAGAATTTACGGCCTGTTTGATTGTCGGTTTCGACAATTGTTTTCTTGCCTAAAAGATCAGAGCAATATTGCGAGGTTTGTTTTTCGTTTGTTGCCATCCACAAAACGAAATCCGCATTGCCTGAAAAAGCTCGCCAGCTTTTAGGGTAGGCTTTTTGGTGTAATTCCAAGTCCTGTGAAATACCGACAAAGCTAATCCCCATCGAGCGAAATACCGCAAGCAATATTTCGATGGTCGGGTTATAGCCCATCGATGGCAGCTCATCGACAACGTATAAACACTGACCGTTTTTCTTTTTCTCGTATTCGAAGCAGTACGCGCTCATATTGATGACGAGGCGAAACAGGCGGGAGAGTTCTTCTCGAATAGAAAACACGCTGGCGACACACGCAAAGACAATATCGTTTTGGCGTTTTAAATCCCTAAAGTCAAAATCGCTTTTTAAGAGCTTTGCGCGAACCGATGGAATGGCAAGCCATTTGATTGACTCGTAGAGCGTAGCTTTAAGATTGCCGAGCGTTTCCTTGCCCGCAGATTCAAAGGCCGCAGCTAATGTGGAAATAAGCCCGTTAAAGGCCGTATTATTTCTAAGAGCAAGAAGGAGATACGCAAAGGCTTCTTCCGCATTTGTTTCTTCTTCGCCCGTTTCAGAATTGAAAACGCGGTATCCGTTTGTGAGAAGGTCGTAAACAAAGGGCAGGTTCCAGCATTCTTTTTCGTGGTAGGTGTAAGTGTGCAGGATAACGGCAACGAGCAGCCCGCGAGGCGTGTTATAGAAGAAAGGGGTTTTTGTACCTTCAGGCGTTACGATTAAGGCTTCAGCGATACGAAAAGCCCAAAGAACGCCAGCATCTTCGCCTTGCTCTTCCATCGCCATGACCATGATGTCCATGACATTAATAGAAACGCTTTTGCGCCCTGTTATATCGTGCGGGTCAAACACATACCATGTGCGCCGCTTATCGTAATCAGCCAAGGCTTGAACGATTTGCCCTTTAGGATCAATTACGAAGACCGAGCCTAGCCAGCACGCAATCATGGTGATAAGCAGCACTGACTTGCCAGCCCCAGATTGCGCATAAATCATGCAATGCGTACGGATTACGCCGCCAATCGGCTGGAGCAGGGGGATACCAAACGCGTAAGCTCTCCCAAGAAAGAGCATATGCGGCTTATAAAGCTGGGTGAGCGTGGTGAGCATTCCGGCCAGTCCGCCTGTGGACTGGCGGTTCATGAGCACAATTCGCTCATGCCATTGCTTAAGAATTAACCAGAATTTGTAGGGCGCTCGCCAAGGAAGGCGAGGCCAGAGACGGTAATGAGCCGGATGTGATAGCCCAAGAGAGCGAGCGATAGCCGTGACAAGGGTCTTGGTGGCAAACATGGTGAGCCAAGCGCCCGCAATGTATCCTGCTCCCTCAAGCACCATTTCAGGCTCGATCTGGGAGAGCTGAACCAGCAGTTCGTTCTTGGCTTCAACCAGCCAGCGCAGCGTCATGGCTATCGACCGCCTTGCTGGTGAATGCCCATAATGCGGGCAATTATGTTCAGGACGGCTTTTAAAACAGCCGCCCAGAAGATAAGGGAGAGCAGGAACGCAAAGACGCTCGAAAGACCTGGATCAATCCATCCAATCCCGAATAGCCACAATATGAACTTTAAAGCCCACAGGCCGGGCAGCATGAATGTTTCTGGGTTGATCATGTATCCACTCCAGTGTTTTGCTGATGTGGATACCTATTTTATGGAATACTTTTTAGAATGCAGCAACAAGCGACATTGCTTGTAAAGAGGTGCATTTTTCTTGTAAAGACTGGCTTAGAGGGGAGTTATTTGAGAAATCGCTATTGTATTAACTCGAACTTAAATGAAGAGCAGTTTCTATTTGTTATCAAGCTATGGTGCAGGAACTATTCTGTATCAAAAGCGACAAATCTTGCGAAGAGGTGGTCATCTCTTTTTTCTCAACCAACAATAAGCAGGCAATCCATATCAAGATATTTCATAGCGCTTGGTGATCGGCTCTGGGAGCCTGTAGAAAAAAATCTAGGGTTAGTTTGGGATGCTTGGGCATGGACGATTTGGTACTACGTTCATGTTGATCCACAGCATGAAGACTCGATCTTTAAAGAAGTCTTGCTAGATCATCAAGCTTATTACATCTCTAGCGATTTTTTTCCCATCTTTCGGCGTGTTAGAAAACAATCAATTTCCTCCAAGGGGATTCCTCTTAAGCGCTTTACCTCTCATTTAGGAAGAGTCTTTTATTTATGGGGTTTTGAAGATAAACACCGCAGAAAATCTTTCGAGTGGTTAAGTGGTGATTTTGAGCAATACCCCCTGAACTTTTCTACTATTGAAAGCCGCTATATGGAGCAGGTCGATGATAGGTACGTAGTTGTACACAAGCTCCTAGGCGGTGAAGTTTATATGGACTATAGGATTTTTGTGCCAGAAAGCTTAGAGCGAGCGTCAATGGTCAAATTCAAAATGGGTGACCGTTACTAATTATTGGGAATGTATTGAAGCTCACCGTTCTTGCTTCTTACAAACTGTCCAGCTGTAATTTCCGTTTGCTGGTTGTTTTCGCTTGGCTCATAAACAAGCTCTCCTTGCTCGTTCCTCTTGAACTGTCCTGGAGAACAGTTGAAGCGTTCAGCAATATTCGACTCTCTTTCATCCATGAAGTTGTCCTTTCTGTGTATTCAATATGTCAAATACCATGGAAAGGCAAGAAAAAAATGATGATTGACGCGCCATTGGCGCGGCTTTCTTCGTTCCGCCCAGCCCGCCCCGTGGGGTACGTGCCAGCGTCGAGAGGCTGGCTCCGAAATAAACAAAGTCTTTGCGGATAGCAAAGTCATTACCTGTCATCCGTCTGGCATAAGCCTGTCCCAAATGCCTTTGGTGATTGGGCTGAGATAGGTATTACATAGCGAAAATGCCGGATAAGGATGACTGCAAGATGTGTGCATGTAGTACATTTCTGTCGAAATGAACCACAAGCACATCTTGGCAAGGGAGATTGCTGTCGCTCTCCCGTTGCATCCCTCTTGACCGCTCTAAGCCTCGACCTGCGTTCTCAGGCAAGAGCTGATGTGGCGCTTTCAAGGCATCGAGCCATTCCCGCACCAGCAAACGATTGGCCGTTTGATCACCACTTGGGGAGCCTCCGAGCTACCCCAAGACCCCATGGCAAAGGCGTAGATTTCGCTCTCCCCCTTTGATCCCCCATCGACCAACCGTCCGCCGTTTGGATACCGTAAACTGATCACAGTTTAACCATGACCACTGTTTCGCCAGTGGATGACGACCAAGGCGAGCCCTTGGATGCTATTGTGTAGCCAAGATTACACGTGTGAAAACCCAGCCTTAAAACCTATGGTATGGGAAGATTATGTTGTATGGTTTGTAACGCGTGCACCAAAAGCGTTCGTTCGAGTAACAATCGCTAACGTATAAAAACCGAGCTACATGGAAGGTCACATGAGAACAATTAAAAGAGTAAAACTACACAACTTTAAAAAATTTCAAAAATTCGAAATACCGCTGGATGAAAAACTTAACATTCTGGTGGGTGAAAATGAATCCGGTAAAAGTTCGATCCTCACGGCTATTGCCTTAGTTCTGAGTGGAAACAGATTACAAATCGAAAAACTTGGTTTTGAAAGGCTTATCAATAAAGACGTCGTAGATGCTTTTCTACAAACAGATAAGCGATATGAAGATTTGCCGACTACGCATATAGAATTATGGCTGAATGAGCAAAACGACGAAGCATTATTTGGACGTAACAATTCAGAAACAACTGACTGCGATGGACTCAGAATGGATATCTGTCCTCGCGACGAATACAGCAGAGAAATAATCGAAATTTTAAATGAAGAGGAAGTTAATTTTCCATTTGAATTTTACCAAGTCAAGTTTAGTACATTTCAAGGTGATGCTTATTCAGGCTACAAAAAATTCCTTAGGCACATCCTAATTGACACCTCCCAAATTGGAAATGAATATGCTGTCAGGGAGTATGTAGGCGACATGTATAACACTTGGGCAACCGACATTGAAATCGCGAAACATCAATTCGAATATCGACAAGCAAAGTCCCGCTTCGAACTGGAGAACTTAAATATTTTGAACGATAGAGTAGCTGACTATTCGTTCGCACTAAAGAGTGATAGTAAGTCAAATCTGAAAACCGACTTGACGATAATAGAAGGAGATATTGGAATTGAGAATAAGGGTAAGGGAAAGCAGTGTTTCATCAAAACTGAATTCGCCCTGAAAAAAAGTGAAGGAATTAAACATAAGATTGATATTGCTTTAATAGAGGAACCGGAAAACCATTTAAGCCACGTCAATATGAAAAAACTAGTTTCGCTAATCGGAGCATCTAATGACAAGCAACTGATCATTGCAACACACAGCAATATGATTAGTTCAAGACTTGATTTAAGAAATACCATACTTCTCCACCCAGCATCGAGCGATCCAGTAAGACTTAATGATCTATCAGATGAAACAGCAGAATTTTTTATTAAAGCCCCGTATCACGAAATCTTGGATTTCGTATTATCCAGTAAGGTCATACTTGTAGAGGGGGATTCAGAATACATTCTGATGGACAAGCTCTACGAGATGCATATGGGGCATAAAGCCGATCATGATAATGTACACATTTTTTCTGTAGGTGGCACCAGTTTTAAGCGATACCTTGAAGTGTCGGCGCTGTTAAACATCAAAACTGCCGTTATTCGCGATAACGATGGTGATCATGATGCAAACTGCGTTCAACTATATGAAGGATGCTTAAATGACAGCAATAAAATCTTCGCAGACCCAAATGATGAGCGCCACACTCTCGAAGTTTGCCTATATGAAGACAATACAGATTTTTGCAACGGGCTGTTTAGTGAAGGCCGAAGGACTTTGACCGCTCAAGAATGGATGCTAAAGAACAAAGCGGAAGCTGCACTTAAAATCCTCGAAAATATAAAGGATGATTTTCAAACACCTAAATATATCAGGGATGCCATACAGTGGATAAGCGCTTAATATTCGCCGTTGCGGGATCAGGGAAAACTTCATACCTCATAAGCAATCTTGATCTTGAAAAGCGATTTTTATTAATCACCTACACAATAAACAACTCGAGAAACCTGAGAAGAAAGGTAATTGAAAAATTCGGCTACATACCAGATAACATAAAAGTATGCTCCTATTTTTCATTTTTATACTCTTTCTGCTTTAAACCATTTCTGCTCATGAAATTAGGAGCAAAAGGGGTTGTTTTTCAAGAAAACCCCAACCGACGAGCAACAGGGAACTCCAGATATATATCACCGAAAGGTTGGATTTACGCCAACAGACTAGCTAAATTTATTGAAGAAAAAAAGATTTTGGGCGATGTACGATCTAGGCTGGAAAAATACTATGACGTGCTAATGATTGACGAAGTTCAAGATTTTGGGGGTCATGATTTTAACTTTCTCGCCCAAATTGCCCGAAGCAAACTGGATATGCATTTTGTGGGTGATTTTTTCCAGCATACATTCGATACAAGTAGAGATGCGAACGTTAACAAGAATCTTCACAACGAGTTTAGTGATTACAAGCGCAATTTTATATCAATGGGCTTTGATCCCGATGAAGATACCTTAAGTCATAGCTATCGGTGTAGCCCGAGCGTATGTAAATACGTACAAGACAACTTAGATATTTCGATTGAATCTCATCGTGATGATATAACAGAAATTTACGAATTATCTGGATGGGACGATATTGAACCAATTTTACAAGACGATTCTATTATCAAACTTTTTTACCAGAACAGTAAAAAATATCCCTTTTTTTCGAGAAATTGGGGGGACTGCAAGGGTGAAGACCACTATGTTGATGTTTGCGTTGTACTAAATGACAGCACTCTTAAGAAGTTTGAGAAAAACGAACAAGCTTCAATTGCGGGATTAACAAAAAACAAGTTATATGTAGCTTTGACAAGAACTCGTGGCCGCCTTTTTATAATCCCTGAAAAATCTATAAAACATTTAAGGGAAAACTGATTGATCACCACTAGCCCTATTTACAGAGAACCGCTTTTTGCATGACCGCTTTCTAATAAAACTTACAAGTTATACGATGTTCAACGTTTTGGATCAAAGAGGTTCAAACATCATGGTACGCTCCTGTAAATTACAAATGACGCGACCTTGCTTGGCATCTCTCATTTTTCGCCAGACCTCAAATCCAGTTAGAATGGCTTGCTCCCATTCTTTAAGTGTCGCTCTTTTCACTTCCAAGTGACCAGTCAACAGTCGGATTGTCTGTAACAGCTTTTCATCAAGTGTTGTCACTCCTTCATAATAGTTGTGTATTTTAGCGTGCTCAAAAATCAGTGCAGATATAGCTTCATCAATTACGATGGCTCTGCCGCCATCTTCGACCTCATTAACAGTTTCATTGCTCTTTCTCTTTCTGTGCATCAGCCCACGAGACGTCGGTGACCAGCCAAGAACGGTCACATAGGAAAAGTGAAAAATATCATGGTAACGATAGTAATCATCTTCATAATGGTTATCTCTAATCGGGTCACCAAACTCTTCACCATTCACAAAGATATCAATACATTCCTTTCCCTTTTTATCTACACCTTCTCTGAATTCGGCCACAAACTCTCTAGGGAACTGTTCATGCTCTTCATATTCATCATCTAGAAATTCTCCCTCTAGTTCTAATTGTTTAACGCCTTGAAGATCAGCCCATCTATCTCGTGTTTTCTTCAGGTTGGATTTAAGTATCTCTGACAAAGGGATATTTTCAATGGTGGCGATTGCTGTGAGATACCAAATAATATCGCCAAGTTCTTCAACAAGCTTATCCTTAAATAGAGCATAATTATCTCCATCTCTGAGCTTCTTCTTGTACTCGGTTGAAAGACTACCAACCTCTCCATTTAAACCTAGCATTACGATCGAAAGAGCTTCTTCTGCACTTTTCTCAAACTGCATAGTTTCGGCAGCCTCGGCCTGATAGTCATCAATATTCATCACTTTGCTCCTATTTTCACCTTCCATTTTGGCGGAAAGAAGTAGTCAATCTTTGCAGGGTTTTCTTTGAACTTTTGCTTAATTCGTGTTCTACCCGACAGCCCCGAAATGTCAGGATGCGCAACTCGACAATATTTATCGACCTCACAAAATATATTTTGAATATCGATATATTGAAGCGGTCTTCTGCCAATCCTCTTAAAAGGCAGGTTTAACCTCTCGAATTCATGTCCCTGCCTATCTGCCATCATCTTGATGATATCGGTTTCCGTCAGCCCCCCAAGACTAGTGAAACACTTTCTAATTCCGTCGCGGGCGCCGGGGCCGGGTATGGTAAATTCAGTTTCCTTGAAGTTTGTAAGCTCACTATAGTTAATGTCCGTCACATACTGGTATGCGAGAAACCTTCCAATCAAAGGATAATCAAGGAGCAGGGAGTAAGCTTCACTCATTCTCTTACATTCACTGATCCTTTCAGGCAGAGCATCTTTAAGCATTAACTCTAGCAGGAGTAGGTGGGCGTGATGTTTTCTAGTTACATCAAATTCTTTACAGCCCGATGCCATCATGTAGGCATTTGAGTATAGAGTTCTCCCCTGATTCATCTCTCTATCAAGAAAATTGCGGTATTTGGTAACACTGAAATTGCTTTCTCTAATCTCCCCAAACTTATGCTCTAGAAGTTGCCAAGTTTCTATTTTGTTGAAGAGCTTGAACAACATGATGCGCAAGAAAATATCTCGCGCCGAGAAGTCTTCTCCCCCTGAATAAATTACATTCTTGATTAGAAATTGGCTCACACGGTCACAGGCGCGGTAAACGTTCGTAAACTTATATTCCTGCAAAATTGGGTCGATTGTGTATTCACCATCCGACTTTTTAATTCTATTAAAAAAAACGTTTTGTCTCTCGCATGCAAATTTCCAGTATGTGTCGTATGCTTTTGTTGGTTTTGCCGGATCAAGGTTTAATATGAAACTTCTTTTTTTAGACATATTTTTTATACTTATTTGCTAATTCATGTGCTCTCGCTTTGCTCATAGTTCCTACCCTTAAAATGCTAGCGATGCAGTTAATTTCTGATAGTTCTAGGTTCATTTCCCCAGCCATAAACCTCCCAAGGTTAAGTAAGCCCACATAATTGCCGTATGCTCTGTCATCAAGGTGCTGTGTCGCATAGATTGCGTTCATTGCCATGGTTCCATTTTTTTTAGGAACAAAACAAACCTGCTGTAAGCATGGAAAGCCCCTTTGGGGCTGAGCAGTATGATCCAAGGTTGGGTCAAATGTCAGCGCAATTAATGCCGAGCGTCTGTGAACGGGCTGCCGCTGCCCCTCTATGCCGTTATATGTCTCAATGATATGCTTCAACTGATTGACAGGCTCGCCGTTTTTTTCATTGTAGGCCACCATGCGCCTGAAATAATGGCCTTTGTTATTGCGGTGATCCTTTTTAATGTATTTCCATGTTTTATTGAAGCGATCGAATACCGAAGCGTTACCACCTGCTAGAGAGTGAGGAAATATCGTACCGGCAGTAGTATGAATTTGTGGTTGATCCACACTTTCTAGATACAGATTCAGGTCGTTTTCAAGCTCGAGCTGATATTCAGGCGGCTCTGCAGATGCAGGAAATTTAGTGATCGCAGGTGAAACTTCCCAAGTCTTGTTTTCTGACATGTGAATTAAAACTTTTAACCAACCCTCGGTAAGGCTCTTTCCCTCGAAAATCATTCATCTACCTCTTCTTCGTATTTGAATTGATACAGTCCCGTAAATTTTTTTCTGCTCACCTTTACGAAACTACTCCATGTTTCGCTATACACCCGAGCAATTCCGGTGGTTGTGGCTTCATACAAGAACCCGTTTTCGCATGGCAAGCTACAAACGACATGTAAACCGTCTATATCCAGCTCTGCTTTGGAAATTAGGAAATCTCCAACCTCCATATCAATCGCTTTTTCAACCCACCAATCCCCCACCAGAAAGACCTGATTGTTCAGCCTTTGCCCGCAAAGAGCTTCCCGTATTTCCGGCAGCTTTACATTCCGTAGGTATTGATAGCCCCTATAGGGAATGAGTTTAAGATTGGAATATATGTGAGTGAGAAAGGCTTGGTACGAAACCCCAAAATACTTCGAAAGTACGTAAACATCTTGCTTTGAAAGTTCTTGAGCTGCTTTGCCGAACTGGAGCAGAGCTCGATTTACTGCCGAAGGCGGCATAAGCAAAATGCTGGCAAAATAATCTGCCTCAACTTCTTCTTGTTTGTTAGAGCCGTTCTCTACAATTTCGTCGATAACAGTTCCATGCTTCAAAACGTGGTGCCCGATTTCATGGGCACATGTAAACCGCTTTCGCCCCTCTGGCCGCTCGGCTGAAATCAAGATAAGATTTTGATTTGCAACATACATCCCCTCGAAAGATGGGATATTGATAAACCGTACATCGAAGCCCATCGCTTCTGCTAGAGAGTAGGGGCAAATAGGCAGATGGGCAGCAACGCCAAGAAAATTCTTGCGAGCTTTCAGTGCACTCAGCGTAACTTGCGTTGCCCTAATCTTTTCCATTCTCGCCCCCCGAGCCCTTAATCATTCTGATCGTGTTAATTAGGGTCTCGATATCCTTATCACTCATAGAGCTTAACTCTCTGGCCGCAGCGAGTATTGATTGATCTACTTTTTCTTGCCCAACCTCTCCTGTCGTAATCCAGTTAAGCTCCACACCATATAATTTGGAAAATTCAACAAGTTCCTCTGGCCTTACATTCCTTCTGCCAGCTTCGATTTCGCTAATTGTTGGCCTATGGAGGCCGAGTTTCTTAGCGGCTTGTCCCTGAGAAAGACCCGCCAACTCTCTGGATTCACGTAGTCTGGTGGCAATATCAATCTTGCTGCTCATTTCTTCTTCGCCTTGATGATTTCATCTATCGCATGGGCAATACCTTTAACAGATACATCCTCAAGCTTCTTGTTTTCGAATAGCTTTTCGGGTGGAAGGTCGCATTCGAGCTTCTCCTCCAAAGAGACTACGACTTCCAATGTCCTCAAGCTATCAAAGCCGCCAAGGTCTAAAGCTGGCTTGGTGTCACGTGTAATTGGTGGAACAGGTTCACCTGAAAGCTCAAGGTTCTCCTTCAGGCAATCTATCACCACTTGCTCTAGCGCTTCATTTGTCATTACAACCTCCACAATCTTACTAGATGGTAAGAATATCTTACCATCTAGTAAGATGGTGTCAAGGGGCTTTAACTAAGCCCGACATTGCTAGAGAGAACTGAATGTTTTCAATGCTAGCAAGAGCGTTTCTACGCTCGGGGCTGTGCGGCTTGCTGCGAACCAATTCATTAAATGCTTCTTTCAGTAAGCCTTGAAGTTCAACCTCGCTTTTTGATGCCAGTTCAAATCTCGTTATCAGTCTCATAATGACCTCCGTTAATTGGAGGCCGCGCCTATTCGCGACCTTTCTTGGCCGCTGGGTGAAAAGCGCTTTAAGACAAACAAGAGCACCATTTCTTGGTCGAAACACTTAAGTGGAGAAGCACCGCACTAGCGCTGCTTGCTCATTTCGTTTGCCTGGTGATTTACATTGCGTTCATGAAAGAGCCGCGAGCAGGGGGCTACCTGCTGCTCATGAGAGGTAGCTTGAGCTGGAAGCTTTCGAGTTTTGGATAAGAAAAAAGCCCGATGAATATCATCAGGCTTTCTTTAAAGAGTTAGTTTTGAGTTTTGAATTGGTTGCTTACGCGACTAGAAGAGTTCCGTTGGTAACAAGAGCATCTTCATCTGTAAGTCCGATTACGTTCGTAATAGATGCAATTTTTGTCCAGCTTTCATTGGTGCCTTGACCGTCAGTATCGACATAAACAGCCGTATTGCTTCCTTCATTCACCATCCAGACAAAGTCTGTAATTGCATCATTAATAGGGTCATAAGCGCTCAGAATGTCCGACACGTCAATACTATCTTGTGAGCTGGAAAAGTCGCTAATCGTATCAATGCCGTTACTTACGTCTTGTGCTCTAAAAGCAAAGGTGTCCTCACCTCCTTGACCGTAGAGATAGTCGCTACCTTCCATTCCGTAAAGCACGTCATCTCCGGATGTACCATACATATATTCGCTTGAAGATGTGCCGCTCAAAGTGAGGTTGTCCATAAGGTCAATCGTCGTATCATCCTCAAAGACGGCACTCTCAATCTCATAACCATAGCTTTGGAATTGATATTGTAGAATTAGTTTTTCCGAACCAACGTATAGCTCCAAATCATTACCAGACATCCACAAACGCACATCATCCGCAGTAATTCCAGCACCAAATACAATTTGGTCTACTCCACCATAATCGTTGAATACATCGTTTCCATCTCCGATGTTCCAGATGTAGGTATCATTACCCGTATCACCATAAAGATAATCTGCACCTTCACCGCCAATGATCGTGTCTGATGCGCCTGCCATTCCATAAACATACTCGCCCGCGCTTGTTCCTGTGAAAGTGAGATTGTTTAATAGATCAAGTGCTAATCCATCTTCAAAGACAGCGCTTTCGATTTCATAGTCATAGCCTTGGAATTGATATTGTAGATTTAGCTTTTCCGAGCCGATATGTAGCTCTAGATCATTACCCGATTTCCACAACCGGACATCCTCTACAGTGATTCCAGCACCAAATGCAATTTGGTCTATTCCACCATAATCGTTGAATACATCATTATCATCACCGATGTTCCAGATGTAGGTATCATTACCCGTATCACCATATAGGTAATCTGCTCCGCCCATACCGATTATGGTCTCATCGCTATTGCTCAGACCGTATATATACTCTCCGGTATTGGTTCCAGTGAAAGTTAGGTTATTGTAAAGGTCAAGAGTGGAAACTGATCCGTCTTCAAAGGTTGCTGTTTCGACCCTATATTCTTCATCACTGGTATAAAATTGATTGGAAATAGTAATTGTTTCACTGCCAATATGCAGCTTTAAATCATTGCCGCTTTTTATGAGACGCACGTCATCAATTTGAACATCTCCTTCAAATCTCAGTACATCAAAACTTCCACCGTAATCATTAATATAATCATCACCATCACCAACGTTCCACGAATATATATCATCGCCACTATAGCCATATAGGTAATCTATAGATTCCTGCCCAACCAAAATATCATTCGAGTTCTCCAGACCATATACATAATCTCCGGCGCTTGTTCCTGTGAACGTGATATTGTTGAGAAGATCAATTGTTGTATTGTCTGAGAACTTAAGGGCTTCAATTTTATAATTATTGCCGGAAGTATAAAATTGATTGTCGATAGTGATAGTTTCGCCACCAACGGAAACTAACAGAGAGTTTCCACTTTTAAATAGCGCCACATCATCCGATGTTATGCCTGCAGAAAACACCAATATATCAGTACCGCCATCATCATATATGTAGTCGTTACCATCTCCGACGCTCCAGCAATATGTATCATTTCCGCCGTAACCGTAGAGATAATCAGAACCCTCATTCCCAATTATCGTATCGTTTGCGTTCTCCAACCCGTAAACATATTCACCAGTATTTGAACCAGTAAAGGTAAGTTCGGATGAGAGACTAAAAGTACTATTGTCTGAAAACTTGAGAGTTTCCAATTTGTATTCAGGATTGCTACTCAAAAATTGGTTGGTAATCTCAATCGATTCACTTCCTATGAAAAGCTTGAGATTGCTACCGCTTTTCATCATGCGAATATCGTCCAGTTCAATACCGGAACCGAACTCTAATGTATCTCCTTGACCTCCATCATCATAAATAATGTCATTGCCATGTCCTGTACTCCAGAGGTACGTGTCATCACCGCCATAACCGTATAGTGAATCTGCTCCGCCCAACCCGCTGATGGTGTCAAAGTGAGCCGTACCATATATGGTTTCGTCGCCACCAGTCCCCGAGTAACTATTATATTTAGCCTCAACAATATTTAAATTTAGAAGAGCTGTATCGCTCCCGCCCTGACCATCATAAACCGTGTATGTATAACTGTCGGTTCCCAAAAAAGAAGTGAGCGGCGTGTATATAAAATCGCCATTAGCATAAAGTGTAATAGAACCACCCTGAACTGTAGAGTATGTTCCGGCGGTTAAAGAGAGCGTATCATTTTCTGCATCGCTATCTACACCATTGCCATTGTCCGCAAAGAGATTTCCAGTCAATTGCTGATCTTCAATACCGTAAACATTGTCATTTTGTGCAATTGGGGCGTCATTTACTGCAGATAAATTTACTGTCACTGTGCCGATGGAACGACCACCATGACCATCAAGAAGAATATACTCAAAGCTATCTTCTCCGCTAAAATCTGACACAGGTGTATAGCTGAAATCTCCGTTTGCTGATACGGATACATTTGCTCCTAGAGCATTGATGAAAGTTCTTGCCTGCACAAACAGAGTGTGAGCGTCACTATCACTATCCGCACCATTGCCATTGTCGGTTAACAGATTACCTGTAATTTGTTGGTCTTCATTCACACTAAAACTATCGTCATTTGCGCTCGGATCAGTGTTGCTACTTTCCTGATAAATAATATATCCACTATTAAGCAGACCTTGTTCATCTGACAAATCTTCTGGTGAATGTAGAACCGCGACTTTCACAAAGCTATTTGCACCGCCGTCCAAGTCGACTTCCAGATCACTCGAATGTACGTTGTAGGTCAGCTTTATGAAATCTGATATGTTATCAGTTGACGGATTGAAGGCACTGCCCAAGAGGCCAGTTACATCAATTGCATCTCCTTCACCTAAGCTAAAACCATAAATATTATCAATTCCGTTGAAAGCAGTGTCTGCGTTAAAAACAAATACATCTGATCCGGCTTCTCCAAATAGGTAGTCCGAACCTGCACTAACTATGATATGGTCATTTCCAGAACCTCCGAGAACATAATCGTTACCAGTACCACCATCTAAAATATCATCACCGTCCCAACCATAAAGCGCATCAGCTCCACCACGGCCTTCCATTGTTTCACCGAACTTCGTTCCGTGTAAAAGGTGGGATTCATCGCTGTCATATTGGGATACGCCTTGCGTAATATCCCAAGTTACACTGTCTGCAAACTCGATTAACTCTATACGCTCTCCAATATCAGAACCTGTTCCAGACGTATCTAAAAAGCCATATACTGATAAGATTTCATTTCTCTCACCTTCACCAAATTGTATATTTAGGCCATCGCCATCAATCCACGTGAAAATATCCTCGGACGTTAAGCCATTGATGAATTTGATCGTGTCGGTTCCTTCATTGGCATACTCTCTTATGGTCGTTACTGAAGCACCGACACCATTTCCAAAGTTATCTGTAACAATAAATGTGTCATTACCTTCGCCGCCCGCTAGGTCTTGCTGAGAATTCTGACCAGTCACCAAGACATCGTTACCTTGCCCACCTTGTAAATTATCACGTTGTTCATTTACAAAGAGATAATCGTTACTTGTCGTGCCGACAGATGTCGAAGAGGTAACTGCATCATAAAAGTAATCAAAGTTAAAACTATTGCTGGTATCGCTGGCTTGAACAGCTGTATCTAATGCAGTTTCTTCCGAACTTGTTAAGTTGTCTAAACCTTGAGTAACGTCAATAAAATTGAAGATATTTTTCCATACGAGAGCAAGTTCTAGTTGATTTGTGGAGTTAGCCCCCACGATATCTTCTATTTTGTCGATATCAATTTCATAGCTCCCATCAAAATCATCACTTAGGAAATTGTATGTTGGTTTTTCGGCAAAAATATCTGCCATTGACGTTTGCATGAGCAAGCGTACTGATAATGCGTCATATGCATCATCCCATACATTCATCAGGACAGAAGAGGCGGCCATGTTCGGATTAGGAAAAATGCCTTGCTGTAAATAATTGGTTGCGGCAAGCTTTTCAATAAACTCTAAATTCCGCGCGTCGATGTAATCCCCACGACTGATCGGATCAACAACGTCAACGCCAGCCCACTTAAATAATATTTCCTTGACGGTGTTATAGATATTAAAATCGCTACTGAATATCGTTTCTGAATCTTGAACCGCTAACTCCTGAACAAGTGAAAGAAGACTATTTTCTCCCTCGTTATCAAGGCTCATTGATATATGGAGGTCTGGAAGCTCACCATAACCGCGAAGCGTTGGCAAAAACAATGTACGAACATCCAACGTGTAATCACCAATATATTCGGTGTTTACATTGTCGTAAGCAAACCATGCATCAACTATCGTTCGTGTTTGCCCATCAATGGTGAAGGTACTTTCTTGTAAAATATCATTGCCGCTGATTTGGTAATTTACATTTGAGTACCCAAGATCAATTGAAGTGATATTCAGATCATTAAGCGTATGAAGTTCATCAGCTTGGCTGTAGCCATCAGCGTTTATATCCACCCAAACAAGAAGGTCACTGAATTGAGTATCTGCACTCGTAATATATCCATCGGAATTTGAATCATAGGCCGCAAGAGCAGCAAAACCGTTTGCACTACCTGTTTGATCGCCGAATAATTCAGTATGGTTATTGATAATTCCGTCTTGGTTAATGTCAATTGCGAGTAGACCGTCCCCACCTGAAATCCAGCCTGAGGCTTCCGCAAAGTCATCAACATCTATATCCCAATATACCGAACCTGTACCGTTTAGAGCAGCGAGTTCAATTCCATTACCATCAAGGTCAAGAACGAGCGGGCTACCTTGAGTTACTGCGGTCTCAAATCCATCCATAACCTCTAAAGGATATGGTGGTAGCAATTGAACAATATTATCCTGAGGAAAAGCATATTCGAGCATACTTTCTATTTGAGGCTGTAAAACTGTACCCAATATTCCCGCTAAGCCGACTTCAAAAACTCCTGCAAGAATAGAAGTAAGTGCAGCCTCTGTTATGATACCGCCCAAGGCTGGTAGAACGTATGACGCAACTGTACCCGCTCCTGCCACAATTGCCGCTTCTGGCAGCAATGCAACGATAGCCACACCGGCAAGAACTGCGAGAGCTGCAGCTGCTGGGCTATTTCCATGTGCGGCAGCTTGTGCTTCTGCACCAATTGTTGTTGCCCCCCAGCCAAATATTTTTACCTGAGTGGATAGAGTCCCTGCGCCTGTTACTGGGAGCGATGCAATTGCCTGAGCTGCGGATCTTGCGCCAAAATCAAAAGCGTAATTAAAAACCGACATTATTTATTCTCCGTATTTATCGTTGGCTATTTTATTTGAAATGAGAAACGCAGCGGTGATTGCTACAAGAACAGCCGTAGTTGAAAGTAAGTATTCTGATACGTTGGTATACTGACCAAGCTTCATTGATATTAAGATCAATGGAATACCGAATAACAAAGTAAGAATTCCTCCCAACCTTCTTGCAAACATTCGTTTATTGTAGGAAGGAGATTCCTTTTCCTTTTTGTACCTTCTATTGAATTCATCCATGAAGTTTTTCACAGGAACGTTCCCCGTTTGAATCACACCTATAAATTCGTACCCGACATTGCACACAATGGCAACCCGAAAACTAAATCCTGAATTGCATAAACGTTTTCTAAATATCGCATGAGGGGAAAAGTCTTTCCCCTGCCTTCAACCGCGCTGAGCGCGTTTTTCGCCCCCCCTTTCTAGCGGGGACACCCCGCAACGCCCCGTTACTTTTGGTTGTAAATGATCAAGGGCGCTGCGCCCCCTCAAAATCAATAAAAATGACGGTTTCCACTTTTTAAGAACGCGTCTTCGACACAAAGCGGAGCCTCCGCAATTTTTTTTGATTTTTTCACCCCCGCCTAGTCGGCCTAGTCGCCAGAAGCGCATGGCGCATGTGCGCTGCGCTTATTTTTTAAAAGACAAAGGAAAAAGGTGAATACTATGTGCGAACCAAGAATTTATGTTGCTGATCTTGCGGCCTATAACAACGGCAAACTTCACGGTGTATGGATTGATGCCTCGCTTGATCTTGAAGATATTCAAGACGCGGTTTTAAAGATGCTGAAAAGCTCCCCCGAACCTGATGCAGAAGAATGGGCAATACATGATTTCGAAGGCTTTGGCTCTCACCGTTTATCAGAATATGACAGCTTCGAGCGCGTAAGTGAGCTTGCCCAATTTATTGAAGAGCATGAAGAACTAGGCGCAGAACTTATCTCGCATTTCTGCGGAGATATTGAAGAGGCAAGAAAAGCCATAGAAGAACAATATGCAGGTTGCCACAAGTCAGTTGCGGACTTTGCCGAGGAGTTAACCGAAGGCACAACGGAGATCCCCGAAAGCCTTGCCCGCTACATCGACTATAAAGCGATGGCTTATGACCTAGAAGTCAGCGGCGATATTTTTACGCTCGAATTAGCATTCGAAGAAGTTCACATCTTCTGGAGCAGGTAAGGAGGAAACCATGAGCACATTATCAATGGAAGATAAAAGAAAAGCGTTTTACTTAGCTGTTACCAGCTTTCAAGGTTCTGAAGCGCGGTGGGAAAGCCGCGCACAAACAGGCCTAAACAACGCGGAGCTTCTTGAAGCTCTGCGCTATGAAATCGGTATAGCCGGCGGGCGCTCTGGCTGTAGAGATAAGCTAAACGTATCCTACCAAGGCGCTGGCCTTAAAATATGGGCATCCCGCGCAGGTCGAAACTGCGTAGTATCCGACAAGCCGATATTACAAGGGGAGGCCACACTAAAAATGGCTCGCGAGGTTTTCAGTATTGCAAATCCCGATGAAGAGCAACTTGATCTCTTCGCCTGAAATCGCCGCCAATAAGGAATGTGCATAAAAATGCATATGCACAGCTTTTTATTCTTCAAAAAAGAGCGTAATTGAACCGCTCTTTTTTAAGGCAAGAGCTTTCTGGCTGTTGCTTCTTCTTCGTCATATTCCCAGAACTCTACACCACTAGGGACAAGATGTTGATAAGTGCGCAGATAATATTCGGCTAAAGATTCCTGCCGTTTTTCGCTAAAATCACAAAGTACGAACATGATTTTTCTATAGTTATCAGGGGCAGCAAAAAAATAATACATAGCCTCATTCCAAACTGTCAGTTTGGCGCTTGGTACATTGTCTCCAGACGTCCATTTGTGAGACTTACATTCGACAAGAACTCTTTGTTCAAGACACCCCAGATCAAAAGCATGAAGCTTGGTTATCTCTCCGATGCCAACCGGAATTTTCAAATTAAAATCGAGTATAAGCCCTTCCTTCTTAAAGAATTCTTGCGCTATCTTCTCGAAATCTTTCCCAGCTTGAGCATTTGATATAGAGCCAAGCCTTTGAAATGGTTTATCCAATGTTCTTACCTTTTATTCCGTATTGTCGTAACCCCAAGGTATGTCAGATCGAAGGAACTGTAAACCTGAGTGCTAAATCTCAGGATCAAAATCAAAGCCGTGGTCTTTGCGTTTGGCTTTTTCCATGCGCTGCTTATGTAGCAGCTTCTTAAGCTCGTCCTGTCTATCCAGCTTTTTGTAATGTTTATTCATACCGCGATAGAGCTGGAAACGTTCTTGAATTTGCGATTTGCGCAAAGCCAGCATTTGACGCTGTAATTCTTGGCGCTTTTCAAGCTGCGCATGAATGAGCTTTTCATGCTCTAAGCGATCGCGAAGCCGCGCTTTTTCCGTTTCCGTCTCATTGCGCTTGCGGGTTCGGGAGTAAGACCCCGTTAGCCTATCCCAAAGCCCCTTGAAACCTTTACGAAGCCGAGCAGCGCGGCGCTGCTCTTCTTGCAGCCAGCGCTTTTCTTGACGCTCTTGCTGTGCGGCTCGCTGCTTTCGATGCTCCAGCGTTATAGCTTCTTTTTGCGTGAGCAGGGGCTGCTTTTCCTTCTCATGTTTGAGGTTCATCTCGTCGCCGTAATGAGAAAAGACCTTGCCCATACGTCCCGCAATCGTAGTTTTGGCTTCTTGAACCGATGGCAGGGATTTTGGGTCGCCCAATCTAGCCTTGAGGTCTTTTGCTTTTTTGGAAAGCTGCCGTGGCAGCGAATAGACCTCGCCGTAAACATCCACGGCGACATAGCCGCGCCGATCACCTCTGGCTAGGGTGTAACCCTTATCGCCCAAGGCTTGCTCAAAGGCTTTTCTGCTATCCGAGATAGCCCAGCATTCCTGCAAGGCCTCTTTTATCTCTCCGGCCTTCTGACCAGTGCGAAGGGCTTGCTGCCATTCCGCCCTTGTGAAGTTCAAAGGGCTTTTCTTGGATTTGTCGATAAAGCCTTCGGGTAGCTTCCAGTCGTTTTCCAAATAGAGCTGTTTTGAGAGTGCATTGAGCTTCTTATGGTCGTGGCTCATATTGATTGCCTTCATCTCGTCTGTGTTAATCCTCGACCAAACACAGTGGGCATGGCGGCGACCTTCTTTCTCGTGGAAGACCACAACACGGGGCTGGCCTTCCAGCCCTAGGCGGTTTTCAGCTTCCTCGATTGCGCTTTCGAAGGTTTTAATCGGAACTTTGGCATCTTGAGGCGGGTTCAGGCTGAGTGAGTACATGAACTGCTTGCACTTGGTGGCCTTGGACAATGCATAGGCTTCTTTCAGTGCGCCTTGCACGTCATCAGCCACAAAGCCGCTTACCTCATGTACAGAGACGTGTTCATTTTGGTCAGCGTTGAGAAGGTGGAGCGCCATCTGGCGACCACCTCCGCGTTGATTGCCCTTAAGGAGCATCGACGCCACCGCCAGATGGATTGAGACCCATAGCCTTGATGAGCGCATCACGCATCCAGCGGATACTTTGACAGGCTTCCATAAGCTCTTTTTCTACGTCGATATTGACGGGCAGGGAACCAGAATTCGCGGCCTTGGCTAGCTGATTAACATTACTGGAAAGCCGTGACTTGCCTAAATAGCCTAAAACCTTGCCCAAGAGCTTGCGCTCAGCCTCATCTAAACGTGGCGCTCGTTGCTGTTTTGGCGGTTTTTTACCCGAAAACTCGTCTTTTAGGCTCTCGCTAAGTCTTGGGGATATCGCCTTATCACCATGAAACAGCCTGTGTTTGATATAAGACCCCAATGGCATGTCACCAGCGGCCTTTTCAAGGGCGGCGCGTTCTTCAAAGGTAAAGCGTAGTGAGAATGGAGGCGGTATCTTGTTGTTTTTACTTGTATTTACAGGAGGGTGTGTCATTTACGCCACCTCCTTGAAGTATGGCGCATACTTCCTCAAAAACTCATCCCACTCCTGCAAAGTCTCGAAAAGGCGGTTCGAAGTTTCTCCTTCGAAGTGCGCCATATAAAAAAAGGCTCACCCGAAAGGGTGAGCCTTTTTTTATATGGCGCGCTCGGGAGTTTGAGAAATTCCGCGGTTCGACAAATTGCCAGGAGCAATTTGGTCCGCCGTAGTCAACTGGATAGGGGGGTGCCTTACACCAACTGAGATTATCCACACGAGTGCACGTTGCGCATCTCTATCCGAATTGGCTAGCGAAAAGACGCCTCTTCGAAACGAACGATATAAGCGTTTTTAGTATTCAAATCCCAAGTCTGTGCCTCTAAATCAAACTCTGGTGCTTCCGATACACACCAAAGTAGTGCTTTTACGTTAAACTGTTGAACAAAGATTTCGTTTGTAAACAGAGGGTGTATCTTGGAAACCAAAGCTCAAAAATTGCACGATAAAAAGAATATCGCGCTTGTGGCACACGACAACATGAAAGATCCATTGTGCAAGTGGGCGGTGAAGCACAAGTTTAAGCTGTCAGCTCATCGACTGTTTGCGACCGGTACCACTGGCTACAAGCTGGAAGAAGCCACCGGGCTCGATATTCACAAATGTGTGAGTGGCCCATTGGGGGGGGATCAGCAGATTGGGGCAAAGATTTCAGAGGGAGAAATCGATATTCTCATCTTCTTCTGGGACCCATTTGAGCCCATGCCGCACGACCCTGACGTGAAAGCACTACTCCGCATTGCTGCCGTTTGGAATATTCCAGTGGCGTGTAACCCGGCGTCTGCCGACTTTATTATCTCGTCCCAATATATAGCGGAGGAATATGAACGGCAGGTACCCGACTATGATGCATACATCGCAGCACGTACGCAATAAATCCACTTAATAGGTGGGGTTTTGCTTGCCTTGCCTCACCACAATCTTTAGAATTCGCGCCACAGGTAAGTCCTGCCTTCCTATTATAAAAACCCAATCAAAGGCAATCCCGAGAAAACGCGTGCGTTTTGTCGCAGTGAGGTTGTTGTTTGGAAAATGCTGTGGCAGTTTTCGCTGTTGGCTAATACCCCAAGTACGATCTCCTTTTCGAATGATTCAGCAACATCGAATCGCAGTTTTGGATGGTGAGGTAAACATTGAGTATTCTATTTTTACTACTGCTCCAACACAAAATCGTCACACGTGCGAAATTGTGTGGAAAAATGAACCTGGATGGTCCACGAGCGGGCGATTACTGGTTCTAGCGTTAACAGACTCTTGTTAACAAAGTAAAAAAGCGCGGATATCCGCGCTTTTTTTGTATATTGTTTGTTGTTTCAGATTACGTGCAATCCCTGCATACAGCTGTTAGGGTAGTGCCTCCGGTCATCGTGGAATATTTATGAAGCGCATATTGCAACAATATTGCAGTCTCTTTATTTGGGTTGTTGTTACGTTTTCGACAAACGTTGCTGCGTACCAGCCTGAAAAAAACGAATACAGCAAAATGGCGCAAGTCACCGCCGATGGCAAGGGCGCTATTGCCTCAGTAAATAGCATTGCCACTCGTGTGGGCCTTGATGCTTTTAAGCACGGCGGTAATGCGGTAGATGCTGCAGCTGCGGTGGCCTTCGCTTTAGGCGTGGTTGACAGCCCCAATTCTGGGATTGGCGGTGGTTGTTTTATTGTGGTTCGGTGGCCGAACGGAAAATTTGAAGCCATTGATGGGCGCGAGATGGCGCCGGCAAAAGCCTATCGCGATATGTTTTTGGAAAACGGCGAATATAACTCTGCATTAAGTCGCACCGGCGCACTCGCTATTGGCGTTCCTGGTTCCGTTGCAGCGCTCGAATATTTGGTAAAAAAAGGCGGTAAGTTACGGTGGCAGGATGCCATTTTGCCTGGAGCGGAAATAGCTGAAAAAGGTTTCGTGATCGAAAACTACTATGCGAACCGACTGGCACGTAGTGCAGACCGACTGAAATTATTTGCAGCTAGCGCTGCAATATTTTTAGATGCCAAGGGCAATCCGTATTCGTCCGGTAGCGTGTTGGAGCAAAAAGATTTGGCAAAAACTTATCGTGCTTTGGCAAAGCAGGGAAGTGCTTATTTTTACAAAGGTGATTTTGCAAAAGCTGTTGAGACTTGGATGAAGAAAAATCATGGTTTGATAACAGCGCAGGATTTTAGCAACTATGAAATGCGTTTGCGGGACCCGATTGTTTCTGAATTTAAAGGGTACGACATTATTGGGTTTCCTCCGCCGAGTTCTGGTGGAACCCACGTGGCGCAATTGCTAAATATATTGGAATATTTTGATTTAAAAAAAATGTCTCAGGCAGATCGCTATCACGTGCTTATCGAAGCGATGAAGCTGGTGTTTGCGGATCGCGCCCACTGGATGGGCGATGCTGATTTTGCGCCTGTGCCGCGTGGGTTACTCGATAAAGGCTATGCAAAGCAATTACAGCAAAAAATATCTCTTAAGAAAACATCGTTAGTTCCCCAGTACAACACGCCACCGCGCAGCGACAGCGATTTATTTAATCGACACACCACGCATATCACGGTCGCAGATAGCAGCGGGATATGGGTTTCCATAACCACCACTTTAAATACCGGATTTGGAAGTAAGGTCACCATTCCTGGAACTGGTGTGCTTATGAATAACCAAATGGACGATTTTGCGGCGCAGCCTGGCAAGCCAAATGATTTTGGCTTGATTAGCGCAGAGGCTAACAAAGTAGAACCTCGTAAGCGACCTCTCTCCAGTATGAGCCCAACAATTGTTCTGAAAGAGGGCAAACCAGTGTTAGCGGTCGGAGCGGCAGGCGGGCCTACTATAATCAATCAAGTCGCGCAGGTGCTTATTAACCGCCTGGCATTGGATATGGACTTATACGATGCGGTGGCAACAGCGCGTGTGCATCATCAGTGGAAGCCAGACCGGGCGTTTGTCGATAGTTTTTTAGATGAAAATTTACGGAAAGATCTAGAAGCGCGCGGCCATGTTTTGAGTGACTGGCCGCCATTTGGCGCCACACAGGCCATTGCCTGGCAGTCAGGTAAATTTATTAGCGTCGCAGAACCTCGTCTCAAGTCGCGTATGTAGAAGTAGCGCGGCCTAATTTGGTTAAATTTCCCGTTGTAAACGCACCAAAATATGGGTTTTATCTCGGGTTTGCTTAATGTCATTAAATAGCTGTTGCGCTTCCGGATAATTTCTTTGCAAATAATGCAACCACTGTTTTAAGCGATTCCCCATGTATTTCATGGGGTACGCATCGCAGGTGTCTAAAAAAAACTGATAAACGTAAGTGACGATCTGTTGCCATGTCATGGGTGTGTAGGCCTGGTTAGTATTTGCCGCTTTTATTTGAAGCGCCAGGTCGGGGCGAGCCAGGAGTCCACGTCCTAACATGACGTCTTGACACCCTGTTACCGCCAAACAACGCTGATAGTCTGCAAGGCTCCATATTTCACCGTTTGCGATTACAGGGATTTTTACGGTTTCACGAATAGTAGCGATGTATTCCCAATAAGCGGGAGGACGATAGCCATCATTTTTTGAGCGGGCATGCACCACTAGCTCGTTGGCTCCGGCGGCTTCAATGGCGACGGCATTTTTGAGAAACGGATCGTGATTTTGGTAGCCCAAACGTATTTTTACTGTCACAGGGGTGGCGGCCGGTACAGCGCTACGAACTGCGCTCACAATATCGAATATCAGCGCAGTTTCATTGAGTAAGCAGGCACCACCGCGATTCTTATTTACTGTTTTTGCCGGGCAGCCAAAGTTTAAATCCACTGCAGGCGCACCTAACAGAGCAGCTTTACGGGCATTGTTGGCAAGAGTCTGAGGATTGCTTCCCAGGAGTTGTATTCGCACGGGGTAGCTTGCCTGATTGACCAGCTCAGGACAGGTGCGTGTGAATACCCTGCGAGGCAGCGTGTGATCGGTGACGCGAATAAATTCTGTCACGGATACATCAATACCGGCGCAATGGCCTGCGTTAGCTATGCGATTTAGAATGGCACGCATGTGGTGGTCTACCACTCCCTCCATGGGGGCCAGTAATATTCTCATCGGGTTAAACTGCAGAGCTGTACGAAATTGGAGCGCGAGTCTAGCATTGAGTGGATCATCTAAGAAGCATAATTGGGCTTGCGACGAGCGAATTCTGTACGAATATGCGAATTAATGCTGCAACGCACTTCCCCCGAGAGAGAAAGTTCATTATCTTATGGCGCCGCTCAGAAAAAGAGTTATAACTGCAAATTAAATGTGGGCTTGGGTGGTGATTCATACAGAGGGGCAAGCATAAACAACGACTTCACAGAGTCGAATCTCTCTGATCTAGCTCAATAACTGGTTTGCCAGCTTGGTCAAACTATCAGTGGCTTGGGCTTCCCGGTAACACGATAACAAAAATTGTTACGCGCCTTGCGTGACTTTCGCCGGTAAGATCGAGTTTCATTCCCACGGCAGCTCAACCATTACAAGCCGAGTTTGACGCCGGACAACTTACAGATTTATAACAGGGGTAAGATATTCACTATGCAAAATACTCTTTGGGAACAAGGCTTTGACCTCATGCTATACGGCATGGGAACTGTATTTGTATTTCTTACCCTATTGGTAATTTGCACCATGCTTATGTCTGCGGTGGTCAATCGGTTTTTGCCGGAAGAAGCCGAGACCGCTTTGGCAGGTATAACCGATGCTGGTGCTCTTAGTCCAAAAACCATAGCAATTATTCAGGCTGCAATTCACGCGCACCGCGCAAAACACCGAAAATAGAATCCATTCCTACGAACAACCACCGATTAAATGGGGGCTGCTGTAAATGAGCGAAACTAAAAAGAAACTAGGTATAACCGAGGTGGTTCTGCGCGACGCCCACCAATCCCTGTTCGCAACGCGCATGCGAATCGACGATATGCTGCCGATAGCAGCTGAGCTTGATGAAATTGGTTACTGGTCGGTTGAGACATGGGGTGGTGCAACATTCGATTCTTGTATTCGTTTTCTGGGAGAAGACCCTTGGGATCGTATTCGCGAACTCAAAAAAGCCATGCCGAAGACTCCGCACCAAATGTTATTCCGTGGCCAGAATATTTTGGGGTATCGTCACTACGCCGATGATGTGGTCACTAAATTTGTAGAGCGATGTGCAATTAACGGTGTTGACGTTTTCCGTGTATTCGATGCGATGAACGATATGCGCAACATCGAGACTGCGCTAAAAGCGGTTAAAAAGGTTGGCAAGCATGCGCAGGGAACGATTTCTTATACGCTGAGCCCAGTACATACCGTTGATAAGTGGGTTGAGCAAGGTAAGATCATTGAAGATATGGGGGCCGACTCCATTGTAATTAAGGATATGGCTGGCCTTATGAAGCCTTATGAAGGCTACGAACTGGTGAAGCAACTCAAAGCGGCTTGTGATATCCCCATTCACTTTCACTGCCACGCAACGACTGGCTTGGCTCACGCTACCTTGATAAAAATGGCTGAAGCGGGTGTCGATAATGTTGATACCGCGATTTCATCTATGTCGACCACATACGGACACAGTCCCACCGAGACTCTTGTTGCTGCGTTGCAAGACACAGAACGCGATACTGGACTCGATCTGGCCCGCCTTGAAAAAATTGCTCTGTACTTCCGCGATGTACGACCCAAGTACAAAAAATGGGAAGGTGCGCTTAAAGGCGTGGACGTGAGAATTCTCACGGCGCAGGTTCCTGGTGGCATGCTCACCAATATGGAGAATCAGTTGAAAGAGCAGGGCGCTTCTGATCGTATCGACGAAGTACTGGAGGAAATTCCGCGCGTTCGGGAAGACTTGGGCTATATCCCTTTGGTAACACCTACTTCGCAAATCGTTGGCACGCAAGCAGTACTCAATGTCTTGTCTGGGGAGCGTTATAAAAATATATCCAAGGAAACGCGGGGCATATTACGCGGCGAATACGGTTTATCCCCCGCGCCCATTAACAAAGAATTACAGTCACGTGTACTGGAAGAAGGCGAAGAGCCTGTTACCTGTCGACCCGCCGATCTCCTAAAGCCTGAACTCGACGCACTATCGAAAGAATTGAAAGAAAAAGCTGCTGCTGAAAATATTAAATTGCACACAGGTGAGCAGGAAGTGGATGATGTTCTCATCTACTCGCTATTTCCCCAGGTTGGCCTTAAATTCCTGAAAAACCGCGGTAATCCGGATGCCTTCGAAGCGGCACCCAGCGTTGAAGAGCCAGCGGCTAAACCGGCTGCTGCGCCAGCGGCTCAGGCGTCCTCTGGTGGAGAAGAAATTTATACCGTTAAGGTGGAAGGCAAAGCCTATACGGTGTCAGTCAGTAGCGGCGGCGATGTAAATTCCGCAATTTCAAGCGCTGCGGCTGCGCCAGATGCAGTGCCTGCGCCGGCCGGTGGTGATCCCGTGCCAGCTCCGTTGGCAGGTAATATTTTCCGCGTCATGGTTAGTCCGGGTCAGCAGGTCGAAGAAGGCACCACTTTGCTGATTCTTGAAGCCATGAAAATGGAAACCCAGGTTGTTGCGCCAAAAGCTGGAACCATAGGCACGATTAGCGTGAAAGACGGCGACAAAGTTGCTGTTGGCGACACCTTGTTAACAATCGTCTAATAAAAATAGGGGTCATTCATGGGGAATTTGTTAGGGCTTTGGCAGTCGTCCGGTTTACACCACATGGTAGCCGGGCAATTTGTCATGATGCTTATCTGCCTGTTGTTGCTCTTCCTGGCAATTCGAAAAGGCTTTGAGCCCTTGCTACTGGTGCCAATTGGCTTTGGGGGAATCCTCGCCAATATTCCCGGCGCTGGTCTGGCATTGCCTGCGGTTGAAAATGCAATCGCTGCTGGTGACCCCAAGGTGCTTGCTGATCTTGCAGCCGTTTTAGGGTTAACGAGCTGGGAGTCGGTTAAAGATCTGGCACATGCTTATGAGGCTTCTGCCCCGGCGGTACATGTGGCTGCTGCACAAGTGGCCGCAGCATCCGGTTACGCCAATGGCATGTTGTATAACTTCTATACGGTAGCGGTCGCCTCCGGCGCTGCACCTCTTATTATCTTTATGGGTGTCGGTGCCATGACCGACTTCGGCCCACTTCTTGCGAACCCCAAAACGCTATTCCTTGGAGCTGCAGCGCAATTCGGCATTTTTGCAACAATTATGGGTGCAGTTGGGTTATCAGCGAGTGGCTTGATGGACTTTTCCATTGCAGATGCCGCTGCCATTGGTATTATCGGTGGCGCAGACGGTCCGACAGCAATCTACGTCTCCAGTAAGCTTGCCCCGGACCTATTGGGCGCAATAGCCGTTGCAGCGTATTCTTACATGGCATTGGTCCCTTTGATTCAACCGCCCATTATGCGCGCACTTACCAGCAAGGAAGAACGGCGCATCGTCATGACGCAACTGCGCAATGTTGGGCGTCGTGAAAAAATCGCTTTCCCAATATTATTACTTATCCTAGTTGCATTGGTACTGCCAGATGCGGCACCACTTCTCGGCATGTTCTGCTTCGGAAACTTGATGCGTGAATGTGGTGTTGTGGATCGTCTGTCTGAAACGACGCAAAATGCCCTGATCAACATTACAACGATTTTCCTGGGGCTCTCTGTAGGCTCAAAGTTAGCCGCAGACAAGTTCCTCGACCCTAAAACTCTCGGTATTCTGGTGTTGGGTATTGTTGCTTTTGCTATTGGTACAGCGATGGGCGTTCTTATGGCGAAACTAATGAATGTGTTGACTAAGCAAAAGATAAACCCGCTTATTGGTTCTGCGGGGGTATCTGCGGTGCCTATGGCAGCGCGGGTGTCCAATAAAGTAGGTCAGGAGGCCAACCCTCACAACTTCTTGTTGATGCATGCCATGGGGCCAAACGTGGCGGGAGTGATTGGCTCCGCAGTTGCTGCAGGCGTCATGATCTCCATGGTCTCGTCGATGTAACATTCCTTGCGGGAATATAAACGGGCGCTTGGCGCCCGTTTTTCGTTTATACTCGCAATCTATTCCCTACAGAAACTCTGTAATCCCATTCGGTTATTTCTCGGGTTTATACCGGTTATTTTTGCTCGTCAAGTAACCAATGTATTGCAATCTCACCGATATTCTTTTTCAACTTCGCGCGCCCATATAGTAGAATGCGCGCATTTTTATACCTACCCCCACGGAGTAATCTATGTATAGACGTACGAAGATTGTCGCAACCCTTGGCCCAGCGACGGATGAACCCGGAATTCTGGAGAAGCTGATTGTCGCGGGTGTGAACGTTGTACGTATGAATTTTTCCCACGGCAGCCCGGAAGATCACAAGCGCCGTGCAGAGCAGGTTCGCGAGATCTCCGCAAAGCACAATACCTACGTCGCCATTTTGGGAGACCTTCAAGGTCCTAAAATTCGCGTAGCGCGCTTTGCTGAAGGCCCGATTCAGTTGGAAATCGGTGCGAAATTTATACTGGATGCTGAGTTAGAACGCGATGCTGGTAATCAGGAACAGGTCGGTATCGACTACAAAGAGCTTCCCCGCGATGTAAATCCTGGTGACATGTTATTGCTGGATGATGGTCGAGTGGTACTTAAAGTGGTATCCGTCGATGGCGCTCGTATTCAAACCGAAGTGGTTGTTGGCGGGAAGCTGAGCAACAACAAGGGTATCAATCGACAGGGCGGTGGTTTATCTGCTCCAGCACTGACCGACAAAGACCGTGGCGACATCAAAACGGCTGTTGAAATCGGCGTTGATTACCTCGCGGTTTCCTTCCCGCGCACTGCAGATGACATGAATTTGGCGCGTCAACTTGCGCGCGACGCCGGTGGTACCATGTATATGGTCGCTAAAATTGAGCGTGCCGAAACTGTCGCAGACAATCAGATTCTCGACGATATTATTCTCGCCTCTGATGCGGTCATGGTGGCTCGTGGTGATCTGGGGGTTGAAATTGGCGACGCTCAATTAATCGGTGTTCAGAAGCATATTATTGAACGTGCCCGAGCGCTCAACCGTTGTGTTATCACTGCCACACAGATGATGGAAACCATGATTAGCAGCCCGCTGCCCACCCGAGCTGAAGTATTTGACGTTGCTAACGCGGTACTTGATGGCACCGATGCTGTTATGCTTTCTGCCGAAACTGCTGCCGGCAAATACCCGGTTCAAACCGTTGAAGCAATGGTGCGAGTGATTCGCGGTGCTGAAAAACACCCTCAAGCCGAATCCCCCCCCGCTAAGCCCAAAGGTGGCTACACAGCAATCGATCAGGCTATTGCCATGTCGACTATGTATGCGGCCCATGAATTACAGCGCGTGAAGTGCATCGCGGCGATGACAGAATCGGGTTCCACACCTCTATTAATGTCTCGCTACGGGGCGCGTTTGCCGATTTTCGCTTTTTCGCGAAACCCGAAAACCTTGCGCCGCGCTGCGTTATTCCGTGGTGTGCAGCCGATGTTATTCGACAGTGATACCATCCCTCATGCAGAAACCAATATTCGCGCCGTTGAAATTCTTCGGGAGCAGGAACAGTTGGAAGATGGGGATATGATTCTGATCTCAAAGGGTGATTATGCCAATGTACACGGCGGCACCAACACCATGAAGGTGGTCAAGGTTGGCCAGCCAATCGCTTGATTGGCCGGTATGCTTAATCGCAAATAAAAAGGTGGCTTTGGCCACCTTTTTATTAACTGATGTATGTTTAGCTCGCATTCGAGTCTTCTTTTTTTGTATCCATGCTGAAAGCAGCTCGGATTTTCGCTTCCAATACGTCTATATCAATGGGCTTAACAATATAGTCATTTACCCCAAGCTGGATGGCCTCTTTAATCCTAGCGGCTTCAGAAACTGCAGTTACCATCATGAAATGTGCATTGCGTAGTGTGTTGGAAGCTTTCGCCTTGGCGTACACTTCCAAACCATTTAGCAGCGGCATGTCCCAGTCGCATAGCACCAGATCGAAAGCGTCTTGAGCGGCTTTTATCTTATCGAAAGCAGCAACACCATCGTCGGCAAGCGCGACATTCTTAATCCCAAAATCTTCCAGCACATCCATCAGTAAATTCGCGGAATCGGCGTTATCTTCTGCCACCAAAACTCGTAAGTTTTCCATTGTAATGTTTGTGCGACGTGCAGCTTCTTTCGCTGCGGGCTTTTGTGAATTTTTTACAGCCATGGGAGAAGCCGCTTGTGTGCTGGCCAATTTCTTAATGGAGCTGTCGAGCAATTTGAGTGTTTCCAAATGCTCGTTACGGGCCGACTGATCCAAGTTGGGATCATCCATTGTTTTCCTAAGCCAGGAACGGCGTTTACTTAGCGTAGCCAATACAACTTTTGTTTCTGCGGCAGAAAGCATTAAGGCACCATGGAATTCTTATTACAGGGCTGGGGTCTATTTCTCTGAGCGTCAGGCGTCCTTAGAAAGTATAGGTGCAATTTTGCTGTGTTGGGTTCAGCATTGAAAAGGTGATCGCGAAATCAAAAGCACAGCGCGTTGTGCGTTTATTTCTGTGAAATCTGGATCTTCAGGCCTGATCAGTCTGTTTTGATTTCGCTTGAATCTCTGTCATGATTTTCTGCATATAAGCGTAGTAGTCATCACTCAAGCTGCGACTGGTGTCGCGTCGTTCTGCTGATTTGCGGCGTTTGCGGTGATAAAGGTCGAGTGGCATGTTGCTACACGGATCGGCATCCTGTCTACGGTCATCCCCCTTCCTTCTGTTAACAAAGATGAATTTGTTGTCTTTCATTATTCAACCCAAAGTTACTGCAAATTGCGTGGTAAACTCTGTCGCCAAGCCAGTTATGCTCGGCTCCCCCAGGACTAATCATAGCCTTGCATTGCAGAGTTTCCATTCAAGCCAATAGATTCACATCAAATTGGCGCAACAAGACGTTTTGCTAGTCATTCCCACCACGGTAAACCACCTCCGTATTCCGAATAAATTCGGGGGGAGCTTACCGCGAGAGGATTAACCGTAGTTAAAGACGGTTAATTTTTAGTCTGTTGTGTTATAAGTTTAGAACGAATTGTGATCTATGTCACACTTTTATAGAGGTTTTTATCATGGATTTCGAACAGGTTATCCGAAACAAGCTGATTTCCACTTTCAGCCCTGTATTTATTGATGTAGAAAACGAGAGTCACGGCCACAGTGTTCCGAAGGGAGCGCAAACCCACTTCAAAGTTACCCTTGTCGGTCAGGCGTTCGAAGGAGTTTCCCGAGTTAAGCGGCACCAGCTCGCCTACGAAGCTCTTAAGACCGAACTGGCAAACGGTGTGCATGCACTGGCGCTTCACCTGTATACGGAGTCGGAGTGGGCAGATCGTGGAGCCGCAGCACCGGCCTCTCCGCAATGCGCGGGGAAATAGGGGCAGATTTTATATTTGTGATTACGACTTTCGCCCGCTAGAATTGCGCACTTTTCGTTCGCTGCTTGTGGGGCCGTGCTGTTATGTCTGAGATTGTTGTTGCTGCATTGTATAAGTTTGTTGCCTTGCCTGACTATGAAGCCCTACAAAAGCCCTTATATGACTTCTGTAAGCAGCATAGTATCAAAGGGACATTGCTATTGGCGCAAGAGGGCATAAACGGCACGATTGCTGGGAGTCGCGTCGATCTTGATGCGCTTTTAGCGTATCTGAAAGCTGACCATCGCTTTGAAAACCTCGAACATAAAGAGAGTTTTTGCGATTCTCAACCGTTCTATCGACTCAAAATCAAGCTGAAAAAGGAAATCGTCACACTAGGTGTAGAAGGTCTTGACCCGAACACAACGGTTGGTACCTACGTGCCACCTCAACAATGGAATGCGCTGATTTCGGACCCAGATGTAACAGTCATCGATACCCGCAATGACTATGAGTACCAAATCGGTAGTTTTAGCGGTGCGGTCAATCCAAAAACAGATTCCTTTCGACAATTGCCGCAGTTCGTTGTTGATAATCTCGATCCCAGCAAACATAAAAAAGTAGCGATGTTCTGCACTGGCGGAATCCGCTGTGAAAAATCCACGGCTTTACTGAAAAAAATGGGCTTTGATGAGGTTTATCATCTGCAAGGTGGCATTTTAAAGTATTTGGAAGAAGTACCTGAGCACGAGAGCCTGTGGCAGGGTGAGTGCTTCGTATTTGATAACCGAGTTTCCGTGAGGCACGGATTGCGACAAGGGAAATTTGAGCTCTGCCATGGTTGCAGGTTCCCCATCAGTGAAGCGGATAAAGCATCTCCAAACTACCTCGAAGGGGTTGCGTGTCCACGCTGTTACGCTCGGCAAACACCTCAGCAGCGGGCCCGATTCACCGAGCGCCAAAAACAGTTGGCTCTTGCGAAACAACGCGGTGAGCAACACATTGGCGATGCCTCAGACATAAGCGCAAGCCGAGTCAAAGCTGGCGTTTAACCATGTATGTTCGCCCCACATGCAGCACTCTTTTCGAGCTGACGGAAAAGAAGAGTCGTTTTTTGTGCCATATTATACCGTGCCGCACTCGACAGTGTGCAGATACTGCACTTGCCAAATTACAGGAAAAATTTTCGGACGCCAGACACTGTTGTTGGGCAATGGTGTTGGGAGATCCCCAAAACCCCGAATCCATTGCCTGGAATGACGATGGCGAACCCGCTGGAACCGCAGGAAAGCCCATTCTAAACGTCTTACACCACAAGAATATTGGCGATGCCTTAGCAGTCGTTGTGCGCTATTTTGGTGGTGTGAAATTGGGTGCGGGTGGCTTGGTAAGGGCTTATGCCGGTGCCACCAACCAAGCAATAGAGCTTGCTGTGTTTGAGCAGGTGACACTTTGCAAATACTTAACTGTTGCGGTGCCGTATCACCTTGAAGGCCAGGTGCGACATTGGCTGGAGAGCGAACCTGGATCGATTGTGACAGTCAGGCACAGCGCAACTGTTCATTTCGAAGTGAAATTACCAGCTGCAATAGTTACAAATTTTGAGCGTTGGCTCAGCGAAGTTTCCGGTGGGCAGGCAGTGTTTATCGAGATTAAATAAAACAAAGTTGAAAAAATAAGATGACCGGTCATACTGTATACCTATGAGTAAGAGAGAATCCAAAAAACTCGAAATTCTGCGTGCCGGAATCGAAGTGATGAAACGCCAGGGTTACAACGGTACGAGCGTCAAACACATTGTTGAAGCGGCTGAGGTGCCTAAGGGGTCGTTTTACAATTATTTTGAAAGTAAGGAAGCCTTTGCTCTTGCAGCTATTCAGTACGTAGGTGAACTCAGCTATACAACGGCTGCTCAAGTTTTACAATCCTCCTGTGAGCCCCAACAGCGCCTCTTGGCGTATTTCCAGCAGGGCGCGGCAAGCGCTTGCGATCACAATTTTAAAATGGGCTGTTTCCTTGGCAACATGTGCCAGGAAATGTCGGACTCCAGTGAAACAATCCGTAACGGATTGCGTGCGGTGCTGCGCAAGCATACGTCACTTATTCAGGATGCTCTGGTTGAATGTGGTCAGGATTCAGACACCGCAAAGATCACCGCAGAATTCTTGTTTAATGCCTGGGAAGGCGCATTAATGCGTATGAAGTCCTCGCGATGCCGCGATCCACTGGATGCGTTCCTCAACACATTGCCAAAATTAATTGCTGCCTGAGCGGCACTTGCTGTATGCAATTCAGATCTAGCCCAACGTTCTTGAGGAAACTGCTGAAGTGCTGTTCTCACCTAATGTTGAACTGGGTTTTGGTTTAATAGCCTTACTCAAAACAATTCGCTCCCATTTAACGCGTACTGAGTTTTACGGTCGTGTTCCAACTCCCCAGGAGCGATATCACAGGGAATTCATTTCAGCTACGAAGCGTGACGTAAGCTGATTTAACGAATAGGTGCCTACTCAGGCGTTTCTTGTTCGAAGCGGTTCCCCCCAACAAGAGCCAAATCAGCGCTTTTGTTTTCCTAAAACACATTGGCGAAGTACCAATTAAGTAACCCATAAGTTCTGTGATTATTAAATAGACGACCGGTCACCTTGAAAAATAAGACGACCGGTCATATAGAGTGTTTAAAGGAGTAGTTATGACATTCTTATTTTTTTGGAAAAAGTCCCCAAGTCGGGTGTGGCAAAGCCTCGTCGTCGGCATGATAGTGCTTGTTTCATTTCAGGTGTATGCGGCAAGTGACAACGCTGTTTTATCCGGTGAAGAAAAATACTCGCGCTTGAAATTACTGGATACCAGCGAAATTAAGCGAGATGCGCGTTGGTATGTGTCTTTTGATAATGACTTTTTTGCCCCTAAAAACCGGGATCAGGATTACACCTACGGGATTAACTTTGCGTATGCTGCGGATGAGTTAGCGGGCCACATTTTCAGCCGTTTGTTGGGCAATATCGACCGTCAATTGGGTCTCGATGGTGATCGGCGGGCCAAGACATTGGAATTTGGCTTATACGGTTTTACTCCGGCAAATGTTGAATCGCCGCTGCCGGACTACGACGACAGGCCCTACGCCAGTCTGGTTTATTTTTCCACTACCAGTGAAAGCATGGATTGGGAAAATCAGATTGTATTGCGCTCTCAGCTCACCCTTGGTGTGCTCGGGCTGGATCTTGTTGGAGACGTACAAAATTTCAGTCACCGAATGGTTGGCGGCGCCGAGGCACAGGGTTGGAGTCATCAGATTTCTAATGGGGGAGAACCTACGTTCCGCTACAGCCTGGCGAGACAACAACGCATTGCCACCAGTCTTGACCATGTCGAATTTAAACATACCCTGGCTGCATCAATTGGGTATGTGACGGAAGTCTCCTGGAGCTTGGGAGTTCGAACGGGCCGTATTAGCACCGAATGGCACAGCTTTAAACCTGAGGTAAAAAATTACGCCGAGTCTGTGGCCAGCCAGCGTAGTCGCGCACCCGAAAATTACTTTTGGGCGGGTATGGCGATTAAGGCCCGCGGCTACAATGCCTTTTTGCAGGGGCAATTTCGTGAGAGCGAAGTACGTTATGATTACGGGGATCTAAGGCCGATGGTGCTCGAAGCATGGGCGGGTTATACCCATGAATTTTGCAACGGCTATCATCTTAACTACGGCTTGCGTGGCCACACCTCTGAAATTCGAAATGGCGCGGGGGATCGCAACGTGATTTGGGGGGGGATTATGCTGGGTAAAGCATTTTTATGAGTGCATGTATTCGAATAAACCGGAATTTGTGACGAACGAACTGGAGTATGACCGCGGTTTAACCGGGTTTTTACCCGGAGTCGCGACAATAAACCTGAGTTAAATTTCAGCGAACCCTTGTAAACATTTGTTGCTTTCTATGGAAATCTATTCAAGTTCCGAACAAGTTATTCAGGCATGTGTTGCGCACCTCGACAACAATGAAAACGATGTATGGCTGGCCACTGTGGTGGGCACCTGGGGGAGTTCTCCCAGGCCGCCTGGCGCAACGCTGATGTGGAGTTCCAACAGCGGCCCAGTGGGTTCAGTATCTGGTGGCTGCGTTGAAGAGGCATTGATTGCCCAGTTTAAGCAGGACAAGTTTTGTAAAGATCATCCAACTATTGTGCGTTATGGCGATCCGTTAAGCGAAACTGTGAGTGCAACAAGTAGCTTTGCCACAGAAAAGGTGCAATTACCGTGTGGAGGCATTCTTACTCTCCTGGTGGAGCATTTAGCGCCTGACCACGCGGCGCGTTGGCGGGAACTGGCTGAGTCGATTCGATCGCGTCGAGGTATTGCGCGTACTGTCGACCTGCAAAGTGGTACTTGGGAATGGCAGCAGAGCAAACCTTTTAAAGCTGAAACAGATAACAACTCCTTTCGTGTTTACCTTGGGCCTAAGCGTAAATTGTTAATCATTGGGGCTAACCAAATCGCTTACCACTTGGCCCATTTCGCTATCCCGCTGGAATTCGACGTTACGGTCTGTGATCCCAGCGACGATGTTGGCGAATATTGGTGTTCCAGTGATATCCATTTAATTCGTCGCTACCCGGATGGTTTCGTCGATGCACAATTTAACGATAGCAGTTGCGCTATCGTGGCGGTATCCCATGACCCCCGGCTAGATGACATGGCGCTTTTGGAGGCATTACCCTCGAAAGCTTTTTACATTGGTGCTATGGGCTCGCAACGAAGCTCTGCTGCGCGACGAGAGCGCCTTCGACAACTCGATGTCCCCGAAATGTTACTGCAAAAACTTCATGCGCCAATTGGCGTTAGCATTGGAAGTAAGTCCCCTGCGGAAATAGCACTGAGTATTGCCGCTGACCTTGTTAAACACGCTCAGTATTCGTATGGCTGATGATATTGGAGTTCTCGTGATGGCCGCTGGTCGGTCGAGCCGATTTGGCAGCAACAAGCTTGCGCAACAACTTTCCAGCGGCAAGACGTTATTTGAGACATCGCTGGCAAATGTTCTTGAACTTGACCTCCAGACCGCCGTGGTTTCATCTTCAGATGGTAAACATATTCAGCAAGTTTCTAACGCGATGCGGGCGTTCAATATCGTAATGCCAGGAATTTCTCCGGGCCTTGGAGATTCAATTGCTTATGGTGTGACCAACACCCCTAACTGGGCGGGCTGGATTATTTATCTCGCCGACATGCCGTTCATCGGAGTACAAGTACTGCGTAAGCTGCATCGCGTGGCTCTCAACAATCCTTTGGTACGACCAAGCTTTAACAATGCACCAGGGCACCCGGTGTTTTTTAGCAAGCGTTATTTTAGCGCGCTGTGTTGCCTAAACGGGGATCGGGGAGCCCGTGAAATTATAGAGGCACATCGAAAGGATTTAGTGCTAGTGCCGGTGAACGACAAGGGTATTCTACGCGATATAGATACCCCTTTAGATTTAATTTAAACCGTTGGCGCGGGCATTTGCTCGAATATAAGTTCAACTACTCCTGGCTTCATGCCTTGTGTAAAAATGTGTGTGCTGGTAATTCTCCACCCTGGGACTAATTTCATAATGCCAGCGGTGGTTAGTGCTACAGATTCCCGGCGTATTTTTCGGGATTCTGTAACGCGATAATGAGAGTCAGAAATCAACTCAAATTTTAAGGGATACTCTGGGATGTTTTCCCCGAGATAGGAAAACAATACGATTTTGGTTCCAGCACGACAATGATGCCCCAAGCGCTCTCCAATGGCCGTTAATTGCATGCGGTCGCAAAAATTTAACGCATCCCAAAAAATAATCGTATCGAAGATCAATGATTTATCAAACTTTAATGCTTCGTCGCTGATGGGTTTGGGTTGGTTGATTTCCGAGAAATGATATTTGTTACTTTGCCAACGAAGTGAGGAAGCCAAGTCTTCGGTATAAACTTCGTGAAAATATGAACGCCAAAAATCAAGATTATGTGACGACTTGCTACCCAAATCGAGCAGTGTGTTTTTCTTTGAAGTGGACGTTAAAAGTTCTCTAATGGCTGGTGAACGGTATTTTTCTCCATTCAGCGGTTTTGAAGCGGTGCGTGCCGTGCCGTTTGTTAAATTTACGCCTTTTAAACTAACAATCTCAGTACTGGATACAAATTGCTTACGGCGCGAGTTGTCTGGCTGAAAGCGCATCACATGTTCGTTGATTCCGCGAACCATACCCTTTTCATTCATCAGATGGTTGTGAAGGTAATAGTCTGGAATACGTTTTAACAGCGCTGCCGTTTGATGCACTGTTACACGTCGTGGCTGCAAGTTTCGGGCACGAATATTTACATGGTACTGATCGATTATTTCGAAGCGCGCAGGGTGTTCAGGAATCTTTCCGCCCAAATAACCGATAGAATGCATCAGCGTGTTGGGTTGGCACCACGCATTTAAGCGTACAAACATCGCCTCAACCACTTCCAGCGGTAAGTAGTTCAGAAAATCCCATGCGAGAATTACATCGAATTTTACGCTGGCATCGTGCTGCAATAAAAATTTGTTGAGACGATAAACCTGATTGCCGGATGAGAGCTTACCGTGTTCATCAATAAATTCGTCGAGATTTTCAAAGTGAACTTTACAACTAAGGTTTGCCAGAAAATTGAAGTTGCCAGCAACCATCGATCCCAAATCAAGTATTCGATTTCGCCGCGATGATTTTATTTCGTTATAGATGGCGGTAAGGCCGGGCGACCTATGCAGCATATTGGAATGTTGCCGGCTTTTTTTGCAAAAAGCCGGCAGTAAATTACACGGTTATACAGTTTCTGAGGGCTTTGATTTCTCTGGGCTGGAAGCGGCAGGTTTAGTGAAAGTCGGGCTGCTGGAGCTGGAGCTGGAGGAGCCGGAAATTCCCTGTAGTTTGTCTTTGTGGTGCTCAACATCCATATCTATCGAACCGCGGAATTTCGCACCGTCTTCAAGTATTACACGTTCAGCTACAATGTTGCCTTTTACATTACTTGAAGCAAGTATGGATATACGCTCTTGTCCAAATAGGTCGCCTTCTACTGTGCCCTCAATGGTCACTGTTTTTGCTAAAACATTCGCTTTAACGGTTCCCTGGCTGCCGATAATTAACGAGTGATTTTTTAAGTCGATGGTGCCATCGACCTGACCTTGAATTAACAAGTCTTCTTCACCGACTAATTCGCCCTTGAAACGAATTTTAGAGCCGATTACTGCACTGGGAGCGCTCTGCTGTTGAGTCGCTACCGGGCGAGAACTGGCTTCTGATACAGGGGTAGCCACGGATGCTGGCTGGCTAATGGGGGTTGCACTCATAGAATCACCTTTTGAAAAATCGCTGATAGGTTTGCTGGTATCGCTATTTTTGAAACCGCGCATTAAGAAATGTCTCCCGGGACGGCTGGTTTTTGGATTTAGTGAAATTTGGTAACACTTGAAACAAGAAACAGCCGATCCTGGCTAAACATCTCCAGCGTTTACTGGTGCTTCATGCAGGTCATTAATATATCTTTAGCAACCTGAGAGCATTAGTCAACGTAAAATTTGATGTCAATTGTAAAATCTGAGAATTACGGTGGCGCTTAATTTTGGCGGATGCTTAGCTTTGGTTCTTAATGAACACATTGCCTGGCTGTGATATAGGCAGCCGGTCTAAAAATGGGACTTTTAGATTAAAAAGTTTCCATATGTGCCGCGTATTGTCTACTCGGATTGGTCGCTTAGGAAATTATACTTTTTTAATTTGCCGCGTAGTTGATGGTAACTTAATTTTAATAATTTAGCGGCTTCTCGCTGGTTAAATTGCGCTTTTTGCAAAGCTTCTCGTATGCATTCCGTCTCTATTTCCTGTAAATGCTCTTGAATATCCAAAGGGAAAACACGCGTTTGCATATTGTATTGGGGAGAATCAAACACGTTGGCGGACGAGTCTTTTAAGTTATTTTGCGTCATTTCTTGTTTGGATGATCCTGCGTCGCCAATGATTCCGGGTTTGAAGGGGGAATCGAATGGGTCAAATAGAATATCTTGCAGTGGTTCCTCATCGTCGCCATGCCTGTAAATGCTGCGTTCGATTACATTTTTCAGTTCGCGAACATTTCCCGGCCATGCGTAGTTTTGTAGAGCTTGTTGTGCTTCAGGACTAAATCCGGTGAACAAAGTACGCTGCAGTTCTTTACACATGTTAAGTGCATAGTGTTCTGCCAGCAGCACAATATCTTCCTGTCGCGCGCGTAACGGGGGCAGGGTGACGACGTCGAAAGCGAGGCGATCCAACAAGTCATGGCGGAATTTGTTCTGATCTGCGAGACGCGGCAGGTGTTCATTGGTGGCGGCAACCAGGCGCACATCCACTTGTACCGTGCTGGAGCCACCCAATCGCTCAAATTCGCCATATTCAATGAAACGTAGGAGTTTTTCCTGAGTCTGCAATGACATGGTAGCCAGCTCGTCGAGGAACAATGTACCGCCATCGGCGCGTTCAAAACGGCCAACGTGACGTTTGGTGGCGCCTGTAAATGCGCCCGCCTCATGCCCGAATAGTTCTGATTCCAAAAGCTCCTGATTGAGCGCAGCGCAGTTCATCTTTATTAAGGGTTTGCTCCAACGTTCGGAGAGGAAGTGTAAGCGCTCGGCGATCAACTCTTTACCGGTACCGCGCTCACCAACAACCAGCACCGGGCGATTTAGGCTGGTGAGCTGGGACACTTGATCGAGAACTTCGAGAAAATTGTTGGATTCGCCAATTAGCTGCTTTGTGCTGGGAGTAGTCATTTAGGCTATGTGTTGGTTATTTTCGCCAAAGAATAGCATCTCTTTACATGTGGATTAAATCTAATTTTGTTTGTTTTTTAGAAAAATCAATAAAAACAATAACTTATAACTCTCTAGAGAGTTGGCATGATAGATGTAATAGCTATGCTGTAAACGTTTAGTTTCATTCAAAACTTCGTATCAAAGTAGCCAAGGAGAAAGAGATTATGGGCATTTTTTCCCGATTCTCAGACATTATTAATTCCAACATTAACGCCTTACTCGATAAGGCCGAAGACCCGGAGAAAATGGTCCGCCTTATTATTCAGGAAATGGAAGAAACCCTGGTAGAGGTGCGTACAGTTTCCGCCAAGGCAATTGCAGATAAAAAAGAGTTGTTGCGACGTAAACAGTGGTTGCTCGATCAAGCTGAAAGCTGGGAGCAAAAAGCCGAGCTGGCGATCCAAAAAGGTCGCGAAGATCTCGCTAAAGGCGCTTTGGCAGAGCGTTTACGTTTCAACAATGATGCCAGTGATGTTGATTCAGAACTGGATTCTATTGAAGAAAATCTGCAGTCCCTTGAAAATGAAATCTCCCAATTGCAGAGTAAAATTGCAGAAGCGAAGGCGCGTCAAAAGTCATTGGTTTCTCGCCGTCAGACTGCCGATTCCAAGCTTAAAGTCCGCATGGTTATAAAAGGCGGTTCCGTCGACGAAAAATTGTCGAAACTTGAAGGTTATGAGCGCAAACTCGACGAAATCGAGGGTAAAGCGGAATCCTATGACCTGGGTAAAAAGTCGCTGGCGGAGGAAATCGAGCAACTTGCCAAGGATGAGGAAATCGAGGCTCAACTGGCCGCTCTCAAAGAAAAAGTGAAGTCTAAATCAGAAAGTGCTAATTAAGGAGCAACAGGATGCATCAGCTAATCGGCATGCTAGAAGCACCGCTAATTATTTTTTGCGTGTTCGTCGCGCCCATTTGGGTGTACATGCACTACAAGCAGAAAAATAAGGCGGTGGCACCGGAAGAGTCCGCAGCCGACAAAAAGAAAATTGAGGAGCTTTTGGCGATGGCAGATCGCATGGAGTCTCGCATTCAAACCCTGGAGGCGATTCTCGACCGCCAGGACCCAAACTGGAGGCATGAGGCATGAGCGAATTTCGACGTGATCGCAAGCTTTACCGCAATCGCAGAAAAGGCGTAATTGGTGGTGTCTGCGCAGGTCTGGCAGATTATTTCGAGGTGGATGTGAAGCTGATTCGCATTATGGCGATTGTGTGCTTGTTTTTTACCTTGCAGGTCGCATTTATCGCTTACTGGGTTGCTTATTTTGTATTGGATGTCGACCCGAATACCCTTACCGATAAAAGCGGTAATTTGAATGCTAAGTTTCGCAGTTCTCACGAACGTAAAACGGTGTTCAACGGTGTACACGAACGCTTCACCAAAGTGGAACAACGGTTGCGCAGGCTGGAAGCCTATGTAACTTCCCCCAGTTTTAAACTCAGTGATGAGATCAATAGGCTGTAATCCATCAGCCACCTGATATAACTGTTACGGATGGCCAACTATGAATACGCAATGTGTTAGCTGCAAACCCGGGGAGGGCGGCCACGTTTGGCCGCCCCGCAACCAACAAATGTCGGGGCAACCCGCTGGTAATTCCCAGTGCGAAATCGTTGGAATCGGTCGGCTGCTTGTTAAAGGCTTTAGCATCGCCGCTATAGCAACAATCGTGCTCCCGGTTTGTATTTTGGTGTTGTTGAAGCTATTTATGGGAGCGAACGTTATCATGGGATCGCTCCATTTTTTCCGCCAAATCGGTGGGGATCTCGTCAGTGTTTTGCTGGTTCTTAATTTTGTATTGGTTTTTTTAGGTTTATTGGTTCCGGATATTTTACAAACATCCAAGCGTCATTAATTACTGAGTCACCTAATTAAGCTTTTTAAAAGCAAACAATTTTTCCTGCCGTTTTCTACATTAATAACTGTTTCGCAAAACTGAGCTTGCTATATTTGCCATACGCAATAATGAAATCGATGGTATGCGGAGGCATCATGGACAGGCAATTTCGTGGCTTATTCCTTGATTTAAGCGGTGTGGTTTACGAAGGCAATACTTTAGTAAAGGGTGCCCGGGAGGCCATTGAAACAGCGCGTGAAATGAAAATTGTACTGCGCTTTGTTACCAATACCGCCACTAAAAGTACACTGGCCGTTCTCGACAAATTGGCCGCACTGGGTCTTGATGCACGCCCGGAAGAACTCTTTACCGCACCAGCTGCAGCGCGCGCCTATATCCTCAACAATAATCTGCGTCCTTTCCTTTTAGTACACCAGGCAATCGTCAGTGACTTTGACGGTGTGATTCAAGCGCATCCCAATTGTGTGGTCATCGGAGATGCCCGCGACGGTCTCAGCTATGCCAACTTAAACCAAGCTTTTCAATTGTGTAAATCTGGCGCGCCATTGGTTGCAATTGGAATGAACAAATATTTTCAAACCGAACACGGTTTACAAATGGATGCCGGTGGCTTCGTGCGGGCTGTATGTTGGGCCGCGGATTGTGACGCAATAATAATGGGCAAGCCCAGTGCTAGCTTTTTTGCTGAAGTTGTTAAATCAACTTCATTGACACCACAAGAATGTTTGATGGTGGGCGATGACGTCGAAGGCGATGTATTGGGGGCTCTCAGTGCGGGCTTGCAGGGTTGCCTGGTAAAGACCGGTAAATATCAAAATGGCGATGAGAATCGCTTACCCGAGGGAGCTTTGGTACTCGATTCTATCGCCAATTTGTTTTAGTTTGGCGAGCTATTTAATCGGTGTTATCAGTGCTCACCCGCTTAATTGTTACCCATAACCACCAATACCTCATTTGTGGTTGCGCACTCTTCTGGGTTGATGGCGCCTGATGTTGGTTTTCCATTAACCGTGATTGATCTTACACCTTTTTCTACGTTGTCTGGGTTGGTGACGTGTATGTTAAAGGTCTTGCCGCGAAACACTCGTGTTACAGAAAAGCTTGACCAATCGCCGGGTATACAAGGTTCGACTACCAAACCGCTGTATTCCGGCCTGATCCCCAGCAGGTATTGCGAGGTGGCGTGGTATGCCCAGGTGGCTGCTCCGGTAAGCCAGGGTAAACGCGAAGCTCCGTAGCGCGGGCTGTATTTGCTGTGGGTGCTTTGACAAAAAACATAGGGCTCACTTTCGCGTATTTCGGCTTTTTCGTTGTAGGCCGCAGGCATGAATGTACGAAGGTATTGGTATGCGCGGTTGCCGTTGCCCAGTTTGCTTTCAGCCATAACCACCCACCCTTGCGTGTGGCAAAAAACAGCGCCATTTTCTTTCATTCCGGGGTTGAACAATCGCGCGCGCATGATGTTCGGGTCGAGCTGGGTTACGGGTGGGTCCAACACCATTAACCCGGCATCCGTTGCGAGACGTTCGTTTACACTTTGCATCGCTAGCCTGGCTTTTTCGGGTGAAGCGTGACCGCTTAACACCGCCCATGTTTGTGGATTGAGGAAGATTGAAGCTTCGTCGCTGGATTTCGATCCAAACACAAATCCATCAACCCGAAACGCACGGCGATACCAATCGCCATCCCAGGCATGGCTATCGATGTTTTTATCGAGCACCTCCAAATATTGCTTTGCCCAGGTAATTTCACTATCCAATCCGCTTTTCATGTCACAGATTTCGATGTAGGTTGCCAGGGCATAACGCAGCTGCATGGCAACAAATACAGTTTCACCATCGTGACCCAACACCAGGCAATCGTTCCAGTCGGCCAGTAAGCCACAGGGCAGACCATGATTGCCGAGACGCTCGAGGCTGAATTCAATAGCGCGTTTCAGGTGGCCGAGTACGGTGTCTTCGCCGGTGTCGGCATAGGGTAAAACTTTATCGAAAAAACTCAGATCGCCTGTCTCTTTTACGAGAGCCGGAATGGTATTGAATAACCACATGCAATCGTCGGAACGGTATTCTGTCTCCTCGGGGCAAGCTTCGTGGCCTGGGTTGTGAGCGTAGGGTTTGACGACTGGGATTGCTCCGCCGCTGGATGCCTGGCCGGTAATCATAAGTTCCAAACGCTGCTGCGCTTCTGAGGGAATCGAGTGCAGAGTGCCAAGCATATCTTGCACTGTGTCGCGATAGCCGAGGCCGTCCCGCTCGCCGTTATAGACCAAACTCGCGGCCCGTGACCATGCGAAGGTGACTAGACAGTTGTAAGGGTTCCAGGTGTTAAAAAAACTGTTGAGTTCAGGGTCGGGGGTGGTCGCATGCATATTGTTTAGGCGTGAATGCCAATGCTGTTTCACCTCGTTAAGTGCCTGCTCGACACTTGCCATGGAGGCATATTTTTCACGCGCGGCAAGGCCTTCGACATCGCCGCGACCAATGCCCATGATGACGCAAAAAGATTTGCTCTCGCCAGGTTGTAGTTCGATATCAATCTGCAATGTGCCGCAGCCGTTGTCGGCAATTGCGAGCGACTGGCCGCACTCCCCACGTTCCACGGCTAATGGGTTGTGATAGCTGCGATACAAACCTAAAAATTTCTCCCGATCGGTATCGTAGCCCGATATGTCTGCTCCGCTGATGGCCAGAAAGGTGTGGCGACCCTGATCGGCATCCTCAAAATTATCGGGGTTCGGGTCCATGCTTACATTAGTACCATGATCGATAATACCCTCGTGCACCGACATGTTCACGATGTAAGCAGAATACTGTAGGTTCAGAAGGTCATTTGCGAGCTTCCAGCTACTGGTGTATTCCACAAAGGTGAACAAACGCAGTTTGCGTGGCTTATCGCTGTTATTTTTCAGCTGGGTGTACCACAACTCGTTATTCTCATTGAGGGGCACAAAGTATGTGGTTTGCGATTCAATATCGCTGTAGTGTGCGGTGATTTTTGTGTAAGCCGTGCCATGACGGCACTCCGATTGATACTGTTCCAAAGGCTTACCGACCGGTTGCCAGGCGTTCGACCAGTAGTCGCCGCTTTCCTGATCACGGATATAAATGTTGCGTCCGGGCTGATCCATGGGAACTGCGTTGGAACGATAACGTGTGAAACGTCCCTGAGCCGCCGATTTATAAAAACTGTAACCGCCGGCGTTATTGGTAATAATTGCACCGTATTCGGTTGAACCCAGGTAGTTGGTCCAGGAGCGAGGTGTATCTGGGCGAGTGATAACATACTCGCGCGCTTCGTCGTCGAAGAATCCGTATTTCATGTGTATTTCTCATGGCTAGCGTTAGGTTATGACGGGATATCGTTATTATTTTGGTGGCTGCTGATTATAGTAAATGGCTTACGCGGTGCTCCACTTAGAGAGATTTTGGGCGCCGCTAATTCGGCAGCACCCAAGCGCTTTACTGAAAACAATCAGATGTTTTCACGGGCTGCGAGCTCGTCGGTTATTACTCGCATTTTTTTATCATCCAGTGGGTAAATAAGCATCGCAAGCGCGCCGAGTACACAGGCTACCATGGGTGCCCAGCTCATCATGATACTCATAATTTCTTTTACATTGTCGCTTTGCACCTGACCCGGTTCATAGCCGGCCAGGCCGAGTAATATCCCAGTGAGAGAACCGCCAACAGCCCAGCCGAATTTTTGTGACAACGAGCCCGCAGACATCACCAGGCCTGATGAATCACTGCCACTCTGATGTTTAATAAACGCAGCGATATCGGTGTACATCGCAAACAAAATCGCGGCTGTAGGCCCGGTTAAGAACGAAAATACAGCCTGAGTTGCAATGATTGTGGTGATATTGGTATTCGGAATGTAATAAAAATAAACCGATACAAATCCGGAAATGATTATCAGCGCGAAATACATTTTCTTTTTATCGATCGTTTTTGCAAAAAAGCTGAACACCACAACGCCTAGCAGCGAAAAAATCGTTCCAAACGTAAAAAACGCACTAACTGCCCCGCCTTTGATAAAACCGATATCCCAGCTCGCAACAGCTGTTGGGTCTGCGTAATATTTGAAGTAGTAGGCCGCAACGCCAAAGCGAATTGTGAAAGCTGCAATGGTGAAAAAGGCAACAAAAAAGAGTATCCACCAAGGAATATTGGTGAAAATGGCCTGCATGTCTTTCGTCAATTCTCCCGGTGGTTTTTCCGCTGGCTGGACACGCTCAGTGGTGAGTTTACCTGTGAGGAAAAAACACAACACGGCGATAGCCGAGAATATCGCCATTGTGAGAAAAAAGCCCCGCTGTGCGCTCTCGCCACCCAGTTTAGCAACAAATGTCATCAAACTGCTGGACACCAATAATCCCGCTGCTTGGGCTCCGATCATTCTAAAAAAACTGGTGCTATTGCGTTCGCCCGGTTCGCGCGACATGACACTCATCAAGGCAGAATATGGAATATTAATTACGGTGTAGATCATGCCGAAAGCTACATAGGTTACCCAGGCATAGATCAATTTACCGGTTGGACTCAAATCAGGCGTAAAAAAAGCAATCGCCCCGACTGCTCCAAACGGAATGGCAAACCAGAATAAAAAAGGGCGGTATTTACCGACACCCGCTTTGGGCGGGTTACGGTCTGCAATAATGCCCATTACCGGGTCGTTAACAACATCCCATATGCGTGTTACCAGCAGCATAATACCGACGGAAAGCGCAGATATACCGAACACGTCTGTGTAAAAGTAAGTCCCGTAGAGTACGAAGGGCATCCAAAATAAATTCGATGCAAAATCACCGAGGGCGTAACCGAATTTTTCTTGGAAAGGAATTACCTGGGAGGGGTTAGTGGTATTTTGAGTAGGCATAACATCTCTTTTTTAGTTTTTGTATGCGGGGAAACCAGGGGTATGGAGCTGAGTCTATAGAGGGAGGTGCGAAGTTAAAAGTTACCTCGGTGTAAATCTATCCGAAGCAGTAATCGACAAATCTGCCAGGCACTCCCAATCTGAGTGGCCTTGCAGTTAGTGCATTCCCCGCGAGACGCGTCTGATTTACACAGCAATTATGATTTTTTTGGCGCAAGCAGTATACCTGGGAACACTTCGAATAGGTATGCGATTGCAGGGATTTCGGGCTTTTTGGGAGGGATGCCCCCAGCTGGAATCAGCTGGGGTTAAGGCAGGCAGCGAGCAGTGATCTTAGTTAGCGTAACGAATCACAACTTGGTGGCCAGGACGCAATTCTTTGAAAGAGCTAACACTCTTCAAGCCGGTAACGGCTACTTTATCACTAAACTGCACGTTAACAGTTTCGTCGTTGGAAAGGCGAAGCTTGGCAGACTTGGCTTTACGGTTAACAGCAACGATTTCGCCAACGAGATTTTCTTCAACTTTGGTGAAGGTTTTGCGGTCAATGCGTACTTCCTGACCTGCTTCCAGGGCGCTGATTTCGCTGGCGGTGCCATCGATGTACAGGTTGGCATTTTCAGACAAGGTCACCAGTGCTTCACGACCGTTGGCTTTTTCAATAACCAGTGAATTTGATTTTTCGTCTACAGCTTCGATGGTGCCTTTTACAACTTCGGTGTTTACGATTGAATAAGCGCTAGCATAAGTAGCAGACAGTGAAATTGCGAGAGCGATAGCAGTTTTCTTCAACATGGGGGTCGTCCTCCGAGAACGTTGGGTTGTTTCTAAAAGATGTGCATATGTTACCGAAAGATCTCGAAAGGTGTTACCTAAAGTTACGCCGTTTTTAGATTATTTTGTTTATAAAAGCACCAGTTCACATTTTTATATTTATATAAGTAATTAAAAGTGCCACATTTTAGCGCCATTAATTTCTAATTGAAATATAAGTGTCATCTTGGTGCGTTATATGTTACCTCGGGTAACTTATTTATGACAAAAAAAAGCCCCTCGCGACAGGGGCTTTTTGTTTTATTGAGATGGGTTCTCAATTAGCCAAGTGTAACCTCGACGGTGACACTTGAGCCTTCGGGCTGTAATGGGATGACGTTGCCGTCAACGGCCTCGCCATTTACTTTCATTGAGGAGACTCCCGTGCTGACATGCTTCGGGTTACTCACTTCGATATTGTAAGTGGTGCCTCGAAATTTACGCGTTACCTTGAAGCCATCCCAAGCTTGCGGAATCGAAGGGTTGACGCTCAGGCCGTTGTAATCGGGTTTGATACCCAGAATATATTGGGTGATAGCGACATAGTTCCAGGCTGCAGTACCGGTGAGCCAGGAGTTTTTGCCTTCTCCGGGCTTGTAGGCATCTTTCCCGGCAATCATTTGGCAATAAACATAGGGCTCTACTTTGTGGAGATCACTGATATCTTCCACATAAGCAGGAGCGACTTTCTTGTAATATTCGAAAGCACGATCTCCGTTACCGATTTGCGCTTCGGAAATCACAATCCATGGGTTGTTGTGGCAGAAGATACCAGCATTTTCTTTGTAGCCAGCTGGATAGGTGGATATTTCTCCGTACTCGATGTAGTACTTGGTGAACGCCGGTTGCTGTAAAACAATGCCATATTCGCAATCGAGGTGCTCTTTCACTGAATCCATCGATTTTTGAACTAGACCCTCTTCGAGTCCAATTCCTGCCATTCCACAGAAACCTTGTGATTCAATGAAAATTTTACCTTCTTCGTTTTCATTAGAGCCCACTTTATTACCGTAGTAATCGTAGGCGCGTAGGTACCATTCGCCATCCCAGCCATCTTTTTTCACAGCTTCGATCATCGCATCAACATGCTGTTGAGCTTCCGCTGCTTCACCGTCTTTACCCAGAACTTTACAGAGTTTAATGAACTCTTTGCCGTAAAGCACAAAAGAGCCGGCAATCATCAAGGACTCAGCTGTAAAGCCTTTTTTGTTGCCCGTGGTTTGGAAAGATTCATTGGGATCTTCAGAGAAGCAATTTAAATTCAGGCAATCGTTCCAGTCAGCCCGGCCGATAAGTGGCAATCCGTGCGGTCCGAGATTATTTACAGTGAAGTAAAATGAACGCTTCAAATGTTCGAAGTGGCTGGTGGCTTTGGTTTCATCGTTATCGTAAGGAACCATTTCATCGAGAATGCCAAAATCACCGGATTCTTTGATGTAGTCGGTGGTTGATAGAATCAGCCACAGTGGATCATCGTTAAAACCGCCGCCCAGTGCGTGATTCCCCCGCTTGGTAAGCGGTTGGTATTGGTGATAAGCCGAACCATCTTCGAATTGGGTTGAAGCGATGTCAATGATGCGCTCGCGAGCGCGTTCGGGAACCTGGTGCACGAAGCCAACCAAATCCTGACTGGAATCACGGAAGCCCATACCCCGGCCAATGCCTGTTTCGAAGAATGATGCCGAGCGACTCATATTAAACGTCACCATACATTGGTATTGGTTCCAGATATTCACCATGCGGTCGAGTTTTTCGTCACCACTTTCCAGCCAGTACGTGCTCAGCAATTCTTCCCAGTAGACCCGCAATTTTTCCAACTCGGCATCGACCTTCGCAACAGAGTCGAAACGCGCAATAATTTCTTTTGCGGGCGTTTTGTTGATGACACCTTTGCTTTCCCATTTGTTGTCTTTATCAATTTCGATGTATCCCAGTACGAATACCAATTCTTTTTCTTCGCCCGGCGCCAATTCAATTTCCAAATAGTGGGAGGCGCAAGGTGACCAGCCGTGAGCTTCAGAGTTTCGTGGCTCTCCTTCGAACACTGCGTCGGGTCGATCGAAATCGTTGTAGGTGCCTTTCCAAATGTCGCGATCAGTATCAAAACCCTGAATCGGCGCATTTACCGAGAAAAAAGCGTAGTGATTGCGGCGTTCTTTGAATTCTGTTTTGTGATAAATCACAGAATCCTGAACTTCGACTTCGCCGGTAGATAGGTTACGCTGCAGGTTTTGCATGTCGTCTTCGGCGTTCCACAGGCACCATTCAATGAAAGAGAAAAATTTCAGCTTTTTAGTCTCACCAGATTTATTGCTGAGCTTCACCTTTTGAACTTCCGCCCAGGTACCCAGTGGAATGAAGTAAGTTACCTCGGCAGCCACGCCATTGCGTTCTCCGGTTATACGGGTATAACTCATACCGTGCGCGCAACTGTAATTGTCCAGGTCGGCTTTTACCGGTTTCCAACCGGGAGACCAAACATCTCCGTCATCGTTGATGTAAAAATACTTGCCGCCGTTATCCACGGGAACGTTGTTGTAACGGTATCGAGTTAAGCGGCGAAATTTCGCATCTTTGTAAAAGGTGTAACCACCGGCGGTGTTGGATATGAGGCTGAAAAAATCTTCGTTACCGAGGTAGTTTATCCACGGATACGGAGTTTTCGGGTTTGTGATGACGTATTCTTTTGCCTTGTCGTCAAAATGACCAAATTTCATTTTGTTCTACCTTAGCTAGTTTTTCGGTTAGGTTATAAAAATATTGGAGTAGCGAACGCGTGGTGTTCCCTACGTCGCCGCTCCCGTTGTAATCATTATTATTATGTGTTCCGGGCTGTTTCCCTTGCGATTTCTTCCTCTGGCCAGTCTCGCAGGTGGCGATACCAGGTTTGCCAAAGTACATATGCTGCAAACGCTGCGCAGCCTGCAGTTATAGCAGCTGCCGTCTGTTCTTTTATGACCAAAAAGATGGGCAACACGATAAGCGACGTTTGCAATACGATTCCCACGGCAACGTTCAGCATGTCGCGTCGAAAATTACCGTTCCGGGTAAATCCAGGTTTACGCTCAGCGAGTTTGCGTTGTATGGGCCCCCAAAACCCCCACGGGCGAACTCGTTCGTAAAACGTAATCAGGCGCTCTTCATCTTCTGCCTGACTATACACACTGCCAGAAACAGCCGCGGCAGCAGACACTATCAGTATTATCGGAAAGCTGTACAGCGGTAATATGTCGCTTGCAGTGTGGGGCATTATGATGCCAAGTATAACAGGCGCAATGATCGCACAAATGATACCGGCTGCCATCCCCCAGAAGTACCCCATCCCGTTAAACCGCCACCAGTACCACTTCAGCACGTTACTGACGGTGTAACCGCCGTACAAGCCAGAGACAATCCACTGTAACACTGTATTGATACTGCTGATGAACAAGCCTATGCACGTGCTGATTATCACTACGCCAACCGATACCAGGTAGCTCGCCCTAACCAGGCGTTTGGCCGAGGCATTCGGGTTTATGTAGCGCTTGTAGATATCGTTAACCAAATAGGCTGGTGCTGAATTAACCGTCGCTGCAAACGTCGACATGAACGCAGCGAGCAACCCGGCAAGGAGCAAACCCAATAGTCCCGGAGGGGCGAATTCACTGATTGCCGCTGGCAGTATATTCTCGAAATCCACCCCGTGGGCTGTGCTCAAGTCCAACTGCGCGTAATATACCAGTGCGAGAACGGTAAACCCAGAAATCATAAGGTAGCGGATAGGCATGAGCACCACAGAAACGAAACCGCTCATCTTGGCCGCTTCGCGAGGGGATCGGGTCGCCAGAATTTTTTGCATATCGTAATTTGGCGCAGGCCCCGCGGCACTCATCAGAACGCCTTTAAAAAGCAACATCATTATAAAGAGAGCAAACAGATCGTAGCCATCGGAAGCGATCTTGGAGTTCACTTCGGCTATATGATCGGACCAGTCAAGCCCCAAATGCCATCCAAAGAAGAGGCTGTTCCAGCCGTCGGGTACTGCGGCTTGCAGGGCTTCTGGTGAAACATTGATCATGGCGATCGCTGCAATTATTACAGCAGACACCGCCATTATCGTGAACTGCAGCAGATCGGCCCAAACAATACTCAACATGCCTCCGAGAATAACGTAAAAAGTCGCGATTGATGTGAAGACTATGCCGTAGAGGTGAGGTACGTACTCAAGGGGAACGGTCACAGGCACGTAAGGCGCTAGCACTTCCCAGGGAATGAATATTTCCATGAATTTACCGATTCCTACAAACCCATAGGCGAGAAACCCAATCACGCCGATCACCGCAAAAGTTACGATGATTCCGTGGGACAGTTTGCCGCCGAGATCGTCCCCAAATCGGGTGCGCATCCACTCTGCACCAGTAAGCACGTTTGAACGACGTAACCATAGGGACAAAAACACCATGAGGAATACTTGGTTGAAAACCGGCCAAAGCCAGGGAATCCAGACGCTTTTCAAGCCGTAGACAAATAACAAAGTAACCAACCACATTGTTCCCGAAATATCGAACATCCCAGAGGCATTCGAAAGGCTCAGCATATACCAAGGAAGCGTTTTGCCACCGAGAAAATAGCTGTCGAGGTTTTGCGAGGCCTTGCGTTTGACCAGTAAACCTATAACAGCGGTAGCGGCGAGGTATGTGCAGAGAATAGTGAGGTCAACAAGACTGAGTTGCATAACAGCTGATGCACTTTTTCGTTATTCTGGTTGCACCATTTCATTTGGTACGAGAGAGCGTCCCTAGTGCACGCGAGTTGGTGTACGCGAGTTGATTTAGTTGCGCAGGATCGCGCGGCTATTTTAAGAGATATCCGTTAAGTTGGCACTAATTTGCTTCAAATGTGTTGAAAATTGGTAGAAAAGTAGTGGTTAATGCTGTTTGTGATGTACAACCTGCGCCTTGCGTCGGGCACGTACATACGATTTACAGGAAATTAATGGATAGATACCTGCTTAAAGAGGCAATAATTGCAATTGATTGTGGTTTTGGAGGAAATGCGGTACTCAGGTTTGTCGCCAGTGGGAGATACATGATATAACACATTTGCAGGGTCGCTTTGGGTTGTGAGATTGGCACAACCGAGGCTCATTATAAAAATATAGAGAATATATCTCCCCGAGCAATAGCTAAGCATACTTGTGTGCAAGAAATATGTTCGTCACACGGCATGTGACTCAAAAAGAGGGAGGTGTATTAAAGCCGGGAGTTTTTGTGAATATATATCAACAAAAAGACCAGCTCGGAATCGAGTCTTGTGGTCGTAAAATTGTTGTGAGCCGTTACGGTGGAAGAATCACCGAATTCAGTTTTAACGGAATTAATGCTCTTCTTTCGTCAGGTATTCAAACCGGATCAACATTTTGGCCATCGCCGCAGTCGCTCTGGGGGTGGCCACCGCCGGCAACCCTGGACGCAGCGCCCTACAGAGTTCTTGAATGTCAAAAATCACTACTTTCCCTTGAAAGTGCGTTGGAGGAATCGCTCGGGATTACCCTAGTGAAAAAAATAATGCCGGTATCTGATGGTTTCACCGTGCATTATTCTCTCAAGAATCAGACCCATGAAGTCGTGACTATGGCCCCTTGGGAAATCAGCCGAGTGAGTGGCGGGCTCACTTTTTACGAATCGCGATTTGCGCCTGAAAAATTTTCAACGTGTGGCATTGATCGTATTGGTGATTGTTTTTGGTATGACTATCACGTAACCCAATTAACTGGGATACCTAAAATTTTTGCCAATAATACTGCGGGTTGGCTAGCGAACGTTGCGAATGGTCATTTATTTTTGAAGACATTTCCGCAGGTAAATAGTCTTGAAGTTGCACCAATGGAAGCTGAAGTTGAAATTTACGCGCATGCCGATCCGCTAAACCCTTATGTGGAAATCGAACAGCAAGGCCCATTTAAAGCAATTATGCCGGGTATGAGTTTAAATTGGAGTGTAGACTGGCGCTTGTTCAAATTACCACGTGATGTGAAAGTCGTGAAGGGCAGTAGCGACCTGTTGCAGTTTGTTAACACCCAGCTCGGAATGGCTCTGTCCGCCGCGGTGTGATACGTGTTCTCTATGGCTTGGGGTAATACCTTGTCTTAGAACCAACGCTATTGGACTTGGGAAATTAACATGCGCCGACAAAATTCAGTGGTTGAATGCTCTGGGAATTAGCATTATCTATTTTTTCCCGCATAGATATGTGGAGTACAATGGCAGTTATGTAGCGTGTTTTCTGTAGAAGACAAGGAGCTGACTTATGACTGGGCCTTTAAAAACGATACTTATCACAGGGGCAGGTAGCGGTATTGGCGCCGCGCTTGCCGAAAGTCTGGCACAAAAATCATTTCATATTATCGTCACCGATCTCAACCAAAGCAGCGCTGAAAAAGTATGTGCCAAAATAAGCGCGCAAGGCGGCAGCGTGCGCTCAGCGCAGTTGGATGTATCTTCACAAGAAAGTATCGATTCGGTTGCTGCAAGTTTTCCTGAAATAGATATATTGATAAACAACGCGGGATTACAATTTGTTGCCAAATTAGAATCATTTCCTGCGCAAAAATGGCGACTCCTGAACGACGTATTACTGGTCGGTCCAGCGATGCTCACCCGTGCGGTTTTACCTGCGATGAAAACACGCAATTTTGGGCGCATCGTGAATATTGGTTCCATTCACGCGCTCGTGGCATCGCCGTTTAAAAGCGCCTATGTTGCCGCAAAACACGGTTTATTGGGTTTTTCCAAAGTGGTAGCGCTGGAAACCGCAGAATATGACATCACCATAAACACAATCTGCCCCTCTTATGTGAAAACCCCTCTCGTGGAAAGCCAGATAACGCAGCAAGCAAAAGAGCATGGTATGTCTGAGGATGAGGTTATTGAGAAAATCATGTTACAGCCAATGCCGAAAAAATCCTTTATTGATATGGAAGAAATAGCTGCGACTGTGGAATTTTTAGTCGCAAATCAAGCGCGCAACATCACTGGCCAGGCACTGGTGTTAGACGGGGGTTGGACAATCAAATAATGGAAAATACTGAAAACCCTAGCATGAGTTACGAAAAGCAGTTGGAGGTAATGCAATATCTGGAGAAATTCAGTGGTGTTTTTAACGATATGATGAGCGAAGTAGTGCAACGCATCATGCGCAGTCAATTCGATACAGAAATAATGCCATCGGCACAGCAGGAAGCGCCTGATCTGCGTGAAACAATTCCAAGCGTACGTATCGATCCCCAGCAGTTTGTTCAGCAGCAGCTGGAGTTTCTCAATAAACAACAATTACTTTGGCAAAACGCAGCGCGCAGCATGTTGGGGCAAACCGTTGAGCCTATTGTTTCAGAGGAAAAAGACGATAAACGATTCGCGGATGGCGACTGGCAGGGCAATCCAGTTTTTTCCTACATCAAGCAGGCTTATTTATTAAATGCTGAATACATGCACAAGTTAGTCGATGCACTGCAGTTCGATGATAAAAAAGTAGAGGAACAGGTGCGTTTTTATACCCGTCAATTTATCAATAGCATGGCACCCAGCAATTATATTTTTACTAATCCTGAAGTGTTTCGAGAAATTTTGGAAAGTGAAGGTAAAAATCTCGCGAAAGGTATCGATAATTTTATTCGAGACTTAGAAAATAGCCCGAATGAGGCCTTTAAAATTACCCAGGTAAAACTGGACGCTTTTACCTTGGGTAAAGACTTGGCTTACACGCCAGGCGAGGTTGTGTACCAAAATCGATTAATCCAGCTCATACAGTATGCGCCGAGCACAACCGAGGTGTATAAACTACCCTTATTAATTATTCCGCCCTTTATTAATAAATATTACATTTTAGATCTCGATGCTAAAAAATCTTTAGTCCGTTGGTTGGTGGCACAGGGCTTTACGGTATTTATGATTTCATGGATTAATCCCGGAGATTCACTCGGTGATCTTACTTTTGATGACTATCTCGAAGAAGGCGTTAAAGCGGCCTTGGATGAAGTGCAAAATATAACAGATCAGTCAAAAATCAACGTTACAGGTTACTGTGTCGGGGGTACTTTGCTTGGGATGGCGCAGTCATGGTTGCTAAATAAAAATGATAAGAGGATCAATTCGCTAAGCTTCCTAACTACGCTCTTTGATTTCTCAGAACCTGGCGAGGTAGGAAATTATATCTCCGAACAAATGTATCCGCTCATTGAACAAACGGTTAAGGCCAAAGGGTATTTCGACGGTCGCATACTAGGTTTGAGTTTTAGTTTGTTGCGGGAAAACAATTTGTTTTGGTCGTTCTTTATTGAAAATTACCTTAAAGGAAAAGACCCGACTCCGTTTGATATTTTATATTGGAACTCAGACTCCACCAACATTCCCGGTGAAGCTTACCTTTTTTACCTGCGTAATATGTACCTTGAAAACCGTCTGAAAGTGCCGCAAGGGGTAACAGCGGGCGGCGTTGCTCTTGACCTCAGCAAAATAAAAACGCCGAGTTATTTCTTGGCTGCGATGGCTGATCATATCGTGTTGTGGCCCGCAGCCTATCGCAGCGCAATGTGTTTGGGAGGAAAAAAACGCTTTGTACTCACCGAATCGGGCCATGTTGCAGGTGTGGTCAACCCGGCTGACAAGGGTAAATACCCACATTGGGTCAACGATACACTGCCGGAAAGCCACAGCCAGTGGCTTGCTGGTGCGCGTCAGGCGAAAGGCTCCTGGTGGAGTGACTGGCGTGATTGGCTAATTCCGCTATCGGGCGAACTTATCAAACCGCCAGCGATGGGGAAGGCCATTGAAAAGGCTCCCGGCAGTTACGTGAAAATTCGTCTTGAACCCACAGTTAAGGCTTCAGACAAAGTGTAACTTGGTGGTTTAAGCGGTATACTAAAGTCGTAGCCGTCGAAGTTTTAAGAGATTATTGCTGTGATAACCATTAAAAAATACCCGAACCGCCGCTTGTATGACACCTCAAAAAGTCAGTATGTTAATCTCGAGACCATCAAGCAATTGGTTATGCAGCATCAAGAGTTTAAGGTGGTTGATTCAAAAACCGAAGATGATCTTACCAAATCCATCCTCTTGCAGATTATCAGCGAGCAAGAAGCTAACGACAGTCAGTCATTGCTAACCCAATCTGTGTTAAAGCAGCTCATCCGATTTTATGGCAGTGATATGCAGGTTTTCCTGCGTCAATATTTGGAGCAAAGTATCTCCACATTTCTGGAGCGGCAGGATGCATTCCAGGGCGTGATGCAGGAATTTATGGAATCTACTTCACCCATGGGCGTGTTTAATCAGATGATGGAAAAAAACATGCAGATGTGGCAGCAATTCGCCGGCGGCTCCGTGGTTAACCCGTTCGCGACGCCCGGCGGAAATTCCGGTAGTACGGTGAACAACAGCTATTCCGACGACACTCCCCCAGACGAACCTTCCCAAGACGAACCCAACAACAATACCCCCTAAGCACACTTCAAGAATGTCTTTATAAGCAGCTTATTGCTTAGTTCAAACCTATCTAAAATGTTATGCTGCGTTGCGTCAAAATTGCTTGACTGCCATACGCCTCAGCTCTAAACTAAGTCTAAATATTGCGGTGCAGCATTCCACGAGGAGGGTAACACCATGTTTGATAAAATGTTTGAACAAGCTCAAAATGCGTTTAAACCTGTAAACGAACTAGTCACTTTAAACACCAAGGTGTTTGAAGAATTGGCTGAAAAACAAAAGGCTCTGGTGTCTGAAATGATGAATGACAGCATGGCTTTTGCAAAAGAACTGGGAGCACAAAAAGACTTTTCCGGTGTGTATCAGGCTCAGAAGTCTTATATGGAGTCTACACAAGATAAGTTGGTGTCTGCGTCTACCGAAATCTACGAACTGTTCACCAACACTCAGGAAAAAGCCGGCGAAGTTATTAAGAGCGCAGCGACTATCCAGTAACGGCTAGTCTAGTAGCTCGACGGGGACGAGTTTGGCTCTGGAACCACGATGAAAAACCCGGCGAAAGTCGGGTTTTTTCGTTGCTGACCTGCGTAGCCCCACCATTAATCAATGCTGGAGATTGCGCTCTAAAAATAGTGGCGCGTAATCAGCTAGGTTGGCTGCACAATAATTGACCCAGACGCCCTGGTACCTTACACTTTTGCCGATATTGCGGTGCAGCACCGTAGCGTGATGATGTACATTGTTCAGGTCGATCGCCAGATAAACTAAGGAGTATCATCATGTACGAAAAGATATATGAGCAGGCAGACTCTTTCTTTAAACCTATTAATGAAATATTTGCCATTAATATTGAAACCTTAGACGCATTGCGCGAGAAACAAACTGAACTCGTCAATGACATGGTCGCTGATGGTATCGAATATGCCAAGGGGGTCGGCGGCTACCAAAGCGTTGAATCTTTATATTCTGCGCAAAAGCAATATTGGGAAAGCTTACAGAATAAAATTTCCAATAATGCCAAAGATGCGCTTGCGCTTCTGAATGAAAGTCAGGAAAAAATTGGCGAGGTTATCCAAGAGAGTGCCACCTGGCTGGATAGCAAAGCGACACCGGTAGCAAGCAAGGCGTCGCTACCTAAAAAGGCGAGCAAGCCAGCCGCGAAGAAAAAAGCGGCTCCTAAAGCTGCGCCCAAACAGGAAGAGACGGCGCCAGCTGAACCTGCACCCCAGGGAGATTTGGTGGGTAGCGAATAGTGGCTTAGGCTCGATATTGGGCTCGGCACTAAACTAACTTATTAACACCTAAGCGATGTTTGGTGAATAAGCTGTTTTGCTAAATCATCTGTGAAGGCTGTGCAGCGAGCACATAGAATGTGCTCGTTACATACGCGCCGTCGAACAACACATGTTTTAATACATGTGTTGGCCGCCGTTGATCGATAGCGTCGATCCCGTTATAAAACTTGCATCATCTGCCACCAGAAATTCCACAGCGCGCGCCACTTCATCTGCCTGTCCGAGCCGTCCAACAGGTATTCTTGCAACAATTTTTTCCAACACTCGCTCGGGAACTGCGCGCACCATGTCCGTAGCAATATAACCCGGCGCTACTGCGTTAACGGTAATATTGTGCCGAGCCCCCTCCAGCGCGAGGGCCTTGGTAAAGCCGTGTATACCGGATTTGGCAGCGGCGTAATTCACTTGACCATATTGCCCGGCCTGCCCGTTTATCGAACCAATATTTACAATGCGACCAAAATTATTTTCCCGCATATGTTCGATAACGTTGCGACACAGGTTGAAGCAGGAACCGAGATTGGTCTCCATAACTTTGTGCCAGCATTCCGGGGTCATTTTATTGATGGTGTTGTCACGTGTAATTCCGGCATTATTGACCAGTACATCCACGTCTTGTTTAAAGTCTTTACGAATTTGCTCGATGGCTGCTTTGCAGGCGTCAAAATCAGCAACATCGAATTTATAGATCGGAATGGCGTTTTCTTCTGCAAAAGCTTTAGCTTTTTCATCGTTGGCGCCATAATTTGCAGCCACTTCGTACCCGGCTTTTTTCAAACGAACGGAGATAGCTTCACCAATACCACGTGTTCCTCCCGTTACCAAGGCAAGTCTTCCCATAGGTTTTCTCCTTATACCGTTGGGTGAGGGTTTTGACAAAACGAGCCTCCCATTCTACGCCAGACAGTGGTTAAATCGCACAATTGAAATCGAAACTTTTGAAGCAATATAGGATTGCATCACTGATTCAGCGAACGAGGAGCTTTTGTGAGCGAACATATCGTACAAATTTCACCTGAAAACGCCCAGCAATTATTGATTGATGAGTCATTTAAACGTCCGGTACTCATCGACTTCTGGGCCGACTGGTGTGCACCCTGCAAAGATTTAATGCCAATTCTTGAAAAACTCGTGAATGAATATCAAGGCGAGTTGTTGTTGGCAAAAGTAAATGCAGACGAACAACAGATGATTGCCGCGCAGTTTGGTGTGCGCTCGTTACCGACCGTGATGCTGATGAAAGATGGTCAGCCTGTTGACGGCTTTGTTGGTGCGCAACCCGAAGTGCAGATTCGTGAGCTTCTCGAAAAATACTTACCCAAACCCTGGGATAAGGCATTGCAAAAAGCCCAGAACTTGATTGAGGATGAAGACTACAACGCGGCGTTACCCCTATTGCAGGAGGCCTATCGGGATTCGCAGCAACAGGCCGATATCGCATTGGCTTTAGCCGATGTGTTGCTGGAATTAAAACGGTTGTCTGACGCTGAAGAGGTCTTAAGCGCGATTAAAATGGTTGATCAGGAGCATACCTATCACAATCTCATGGCAAAACTCGAGCTTGCCAGAGAGGCAGGTAAAGCTCCGGAGATTGAAGCCCTCGAACAGAAACTCAAGGAAAACCCAAACGACAAGCAAACTGAATACTTGCTGGCACTCCAGTACAGTCAGCACGACTTTCACGCTGAAGCGTTAGAGCTTCTCTATGGCCTCATTAAGCATGATCTTAATTTCAACGAGGGTGAAGCCCGCAAAACTTATACAGATATTCTTGCTGTTCTCGGAAAAGGTGACCCACTGGCTGTGGAATACCAGCGCAAAATGTACACCCTGCTTTATTAAAAAAGTTTGGTGTGTGCTCCTTTTTTGGTGCTTGAAATCAACTGAGCTGCAATTTCCACGTGTAAATTGCACTCTTGTTGAAATATCTCAACTGTAGACTTCCAGAGTACTAGGAGAGCAGCAGCAACAATGGCATAATGGCGCCCCATTTTAGCGGGGCCATGCTCACACCTTACATCTCAGCGTACTATCTGCACGCTACCCGTCTCTACAGGTTGTCACGTAAGTCGCGCTCAAACCGCTAAACATCTCGGGAGCTCGGGCGGAGTTCCCATCGTTATCCAGAGGATAAAAAATGCAACCGCAAGCCAAACCACATAATCCCAATTTTTCATCCGGCCCCTGCAGCAAACGTCCAGGTTATGACGTATCTAATCTGGCGTTGGAAACTCTGGGGCGGTCCCATCGCTCTTCCTTGGGCAAGGCCACTCTGGCTGAAGTGTGCCAAGAAACCGCCAAAGTGCTCGGCTTGCCAGAAGGTTATCGCATTGGCGTGGTGCCAGGCTCTGACACGGGCGCTGTGGAAATGGCAATGTGGTCGATGCTAGGAGAGCGCCCGGTAGACGTGCTTGCCTGGGAGTCGTTTGGTAAGGGTTGGGTAACCGACATCACGAAACAGCTTAAACTCGAGAACGTGAGTGTGTACGAGGCCGACTACGGTTTACTGCCAGACCTCGCTCAGGTTGATTTTGGGCACGACGTCGTATTCACCTGGAACGGAACAACTTCTGGTGTGAAAGTGCCCAACGGTGATTGGATTGCCAGTGACCGGCAAGGCCTCACAATTTGTGATGCTACCTCGGCGGTATTTGCCATGGAAATGCCATGGGAAAAACTGGACGTAGTCACCTTCAGCTGGCAAAAAGTGTTGGGCGGCGAAGGTGCTCACGGTATGCTGATTTTAAGCCCTCGCGCAGTGGCTCGGCTTGAGACTTATACGCCGCCCTGGCCAATGCCCAAGTTGTTTAGAATGACCAAGGGCGCCAAGCTTATTGAGGGTATCTTTGTTGGTGAGACCATTAATACACCATCAATGCTTTGCGTTGCCGACTACCTGGATGCGTTAAATTGGGTTAAGGGATTAGGGGGAGTTTCAGGAGCAATTGAAAAATCTCAGCAAAATCTCACTGCCATTGCCGATTTTGTGAGCCAAAACGATTGGATCGATTTCCTCGCACAAGACCCGGCAACACGCTCAAACACCAGCGTCTGTCTAAAATTGCAGGCAGAACCAGAGCAGGTTAAAGCGCTTGTGAAATTGCTGGATAAAGAAGGCGTTGCTTACGATATTGGCGCCTATAGAGACGCTCCAGCTGGCTTGCGAATCTGGGCCGGCGCAACTGTCGAAGTGGCTGATATCGAGGCGCTCATGCCTTGGATTGGCTGGGCATATGATCAGGTAGTGAAGGCGTAACTAAGCGCTATATAAAAAGGCCCTGGAAGGTTCCAGGGCCGAATCGAAGAAACAAGGTTTTACCTCGCTGTAAACGGACCGTTGGACCCTTTAGAGCTTGGTACCTCTTAAAAAGCAATATCAAGGCCAGAAAAAAAACCAATAAAAATCAGTGCCTTAAGCCGGCATGTATTGCCTGATGTCAAAAATGCCGACAAACGAATGCGTAATTTCGCGCGACCCATAGAATTTTCACAGTCTTAAAAACAGGTGCATAACATGTATCAGGTCAGAACCTACAACAAAATTTCCAATAAAGGCTTGAGCCTCTTTCCCGAGCAAAAATACAAGGTTGGGGAAGACGTTGGGTCGCCAGAAGCTATCCTGTTGCGCAGTCAAAAATTACACGGCGAACCACTCCCCGAGAGCGTGATAGCGGTTGCGCGTGCCGGGGCAGGGGTGAACAACGTGCCCGTCGAAGAATGTACCAAGTCGGGTGTCGTAGTATTCAATACACCAGGTGCCAATGCCAACGCAGTAAAAGAACTGGTTATCGCTGGTATGCTTCTGAGTTCACGTGGCATTTTGCAGGGGCGCGAATTCGTATCCAGCCTCACAGAAATCACCGATAAAGGCGAGATGTCCAAACTCTTGGAAGCAGAGAAGAAGCGTTTTGCCGGCAGCGAGTTAGCTGGCAAAAAACTCGGAATAGTTGGCTTGGGAGCGATTGGTTCTATGGTCGCTGAAGCGGCCTTGGCCATGGGAATGGATGTGTATGGCTATGACCCCGCTTTATCGGTAGTGGCGGCGTGGCGTTTGCCGAGTAACGTGCACAGGATGGAAAGCCTGCAAGCATTGCTGAGTGAAATCGATTATCTGTCGCTGCACGTTCCCGCCATTGAAGCGACCAAGAACATGATTAACGCAGATACTCTGGCGTTTATGAAACCCGATGCTGCCATTATGAATTTCGCACGCGATGTAATCGTCGACGCTCAGGCCGTTGTTGCTGCTTTGGATGCCGGCAAGCTTAGAAAATACGTGTGTGATTTCCCAGAGCCCTGCTTAATTGGTCACGACAAAGTTATTGCCGTTCCGCATATCGGTGCCAGTACCGCCGAAGCTGAAGAAAATTGTGCGGTCATGGCGGTGAACCAACTGCGCGATTATCTCGAAAATGGCAATATTAAAAATTCAGTGAACTTCCCTGAAACCAGCATGGGCGGTTTGGTGAGCGGTTGTCGTATTACGTTTACCAACGAAAACGTATCTGGCGTTCTAGGTAATGTATTGTCTGTATTCGCAGAAAATAACGTCAATGTTATCGATATGGTGAACAAGAGCCGCAACGATGTGGCCTACAATATTCTCGATATCGATACCTGCCCCAGTGAAGACGTTGTAGCCGCAATAAAAAATGTTGCCCATGTGATTTCATTGCGAGTGATCAATCGCGATGCTTAATTGAAATGGGCTTGCATTGTCTGGCGAAAACCGGATAATGCCCAGCCCTCGGGGTAGCATCTGCTACCCCGGTCGTTATGGTGGCTCAGCCTGGTTCCCTCGCAACAATTCGCTGTGAACCCCGCCAGGTCCGGAAGGAAGCAACGGTAGCAGTATAATTGTGTGCCGAGGTGTTGCTGGGTTGAGTCATCTCCACTCTACGATTACTCCCTCCAAGATTTTTTCGTGTGAATGGCGACCTCACACCCAAAGGGTTTACAACGTTAGATTTCCCTTAAACAAATTGTCGATGGAATATGGTTTGGCGGCGCATCGATCTAGTCGCTCGCAAATCTCCAGCATTGCTCTACCGTTGTGATAGGGTCCTTTCCAAAATCCACTTTTTAGGTTTTCCTTGGAGCTTGGAGTGTCCAGGGTGGCATGCCAAAACCATTCGCCGCGCTCAGAATCTATTTGAAATTTACGCGTAAATTTCCAGAGCTCTACAAAGGCCTGCCAATAGCTAGGGTCTTGTGAGATTTCATACGCATTTAGAAATCCTACCAATGCTTCTGCCTGTACCCACCATACGTGATCCTCATGTTTTATGTTGCTCGATACAGTGTAACCCTCGGAAATTCCGCCAAGATTATCAACGGCAATTCGTAAAGTATTGGCGGCGATTTTTAGCGCAATTTTTCGCGTACATTCCAGCAAACTGAAGTCTCCCAGCACTTCCGCTGCGCGCTGCAAAAGCCAACTGCATTCGATATCGTGGCCATAGGAAATCGTGTTGGATTTATCTATCCAATGATGATCGAAGAAGCTGTTTAAGTGTCCCCCGGGAGTTACGAAGCGGGTGATGATCAACTCAATCAATCTTTCCAGGGCATTCGCAACGCTTGCTTCCGGTAATATTTCGAACAATGCGGTGTAGGCTTCCATGATATGGAGATGGGTATTCATGGATTTCGGCCAGTTGGGGTCACGCTCGCTCAAACGAACATCGCTAATGGCATCCCAGCGCTGGTCAAACGCTTCAAAATATCCCTGATGTAATTTGTCCCAGGCGACGCGTTCGATATTGTCGAATATTGCTTTGCTGGCATGTAATGCTTGCGATGAATGTGTGAGGCGGTAATAGGCTGTGAAAGCGTAAATGGCAAACGCCTGAGCATAAATTTGTTTGCGGGTATTGCTAGGCTTACCCTGGCAGTCAACTTCCCAAATGACACCTCCGTGGGTGTTATCGTAAAAAACCGGGAAGAAATATTCGAAGGCGTAATCAGCCATCTGGCGTTCTTTGGTATTGCCGGTATGCTTGGCAGCTTCGCTAAAATACCAGAGAATACGGGAATGCTGAATCACGCCTTTACTGGTATTTTTAATCGGTTGATTGTGGTTGTTTACAGCACCGTAAAAACCCCCATGCTCTTTGTCGATGGCATTGTTCATCCACCACTCACTGATAGCGGCTTGTTGCTGAGTAAATTCTGTTTTTAGTTGTTGAAACACATTATCGCTCCAGGGCGTAAAACTCAGTGGTTTAAAGCAGATTATTTATTTAACGGCTAGCGTGTCATTTACAGGCGGGCTCGACGTGTTTTCGGGGGAACAAGTGTCTTGCGGATAATTTTTCAGGCGCTTTAACCAGGAGAATTTCAAAATGACACTGCAAACAGCCACGATGATTACAGCTGCAAAAAAACCAGGCCAATGTTTTACCACCATAAAAATCGGCGCGGCGGTGAGGCTGGTTTGCCATAAAATGCCAACAAAGACGTTAAACAGATCGCGACTGAATTGCGTGTTTTGTTTAATTTCCGGGTTATCTGCCTGGCAGGCGATAAGGATGGGGCGCCAAAACCCCCAAGGGCGGGTAGTGAGATAAAAATGTTTGAGCGTGTCCAGGTCATCCGGTTTGCTTAAAAGCGAACCTGAAATCGCGCATACAAGGCAAATTAAAAACAGTAAAGGAAATGCGTTTAGTGGCGAGAGATCTAAAAACATTAACGGTATCGCCGTTAAAATGCCCGCTAACATACCGCAAAAATAGCCCACGCCGTTGAATCGCCACCAGTACCATTTGAGCATATTGGAAGCGGTATAACCGCCATACAAGGCTCCCACGATCCACAATACCAGCTCGTTTAACGATGGAATAAATAGGCCAATGGCCGTGCCGATGCACACAAACACCACAGAAACCACATAGCTGAGTTTTACCAACAACTTTTGTGGCGCATCGGGTTGCACATAGCGCTTGTAAATATCATTGACCACATAGGCTGGAGCCGCGTTGGTGGTCGCCGCAAAGGTCGACATAAACGCAGCTAATAAACCGGCAATTAATAAACCTAACAGACCGGCAGGTACAAAGTTTTTTAACACGAAAGGCAGAATTGCTTCGAAATCCACGCCGCTTCCCATGGCTCGGAGTTCATCCATAAAAAAGGCGACGGCCAACACCGTAAGGCCAGCAATTAACATGTAGCGGGGAAAGATGAGTACTACATTAACAAACCCGCTCATTTTCGCCGCTTCAATCGGCGATTTGGCAGATAACACGCGTTGCATGTCGTAGTTGGGAGCTGGGCCCGCGAGACTCTGTAGTACGCCCTTAAAGAGCATTAACATCACGAATACAGAAAATAAAGACCAGCCGTCAGAAATAATGCGCTCGTTGGCAGAGGCGAGTGTATTCGACCAATCTAAACCGAGCTGCCAATTGATGCCTGGCGACATCCAACCAGTGGGCAGTAATTGTTCCAGAGTGGCGGGTGATACTTTAACCATGGCAATAATACCCACGGCGATACAGGCGATGGTCATTACGATAAATTGCAATACTTCAGTGAACACCACACTGAACATGCCACCTTTAACCACGTAAAACGTTGTAATGGCTGTGATGATTAAACCGTAAAAAATTTCATTGGTATGTGAATCGGCGGCGAGTTGCCAGGGTAAAAATATGGCCGCGAACTTGCCAATACCTATAAAACCGTAAGCCAAGAAACCGATCACATTTAATAAGGCAAAAGCCACAACAATAATATGTGCGAGTTCTGCGCCCAGATTGTTGCCGAAGCGGAATTTTATCCATTCGGCGCCGGTCATAACGCCAGAGCGTCGCAACCAGACAGACAGAAAAACCATTAAAAATATTTGATTGAATACCGGCCACAGCCAGGGAATGTAGATACTTTTCAAGCCGTAAATAAACAGCCAGGAAACCATAAGCATGGAACCGCTGATATCGAACATGCCCGATGCATTTGACAGACCCAACAGATACCACGGCAGTTGATTGCCGCCGAGAAAATAGTTTTTCAGGCTGCGTGAGGCTTTTCGGGATATCCAGAGGCCGATAACGATTGTCGCGACGATATAAAGAAGAATAACGAGAGTATCTAAAATTGATAAATGCATGTGCTCTACTACGTGTTATAAAAAACGTTCCATGGCGAACCGAGCCGGCCATAGCGCGGGGCGCTAAAGCCAGCTGAGCTTCAAACTGCTTGCCTTGGTGTTAATATTATCTCGGCAGCTTTATATGCCGGGTTAATAGCTTAACTGGAAGCCCAGAGTTAAGCGGCGTTCGTTGTAAAATCGGCCGTCTATGTGGTTTTCCCATTGATGGTACGTTTCTATGTACTCCTCGGTCAGATTAGTCGCTTGCAAACTGATTTTTGCCCAGTCATTAAACTGATACGCGAGTGACGCATCGACATAATTGGTGGGAGCCACCCAGTAACCAAAGTGATAATTCACTTCCTGCTTACGGCTTACAAACATTTCGCTGCGGTAATTGTGCGCGATGCGAGCTTCCCAACCATGCGCCTCGTACCACAACGCAAAATTGGTTTGGTATTCCGAATTGCCACTGGCGGGGTTTTTATCACCATAGTAATCGTGGTTCGAACCATCACTGGGCGAATAAGTAAAGTTGGCATCTATACCGAAGCCACCCCAAAATCCATCGAGAAAATCGAACGACTGACGATAACCGAGCTCCGCCCCGTAGGTTTCAGAGCTTTCTTCTGTGGTAATAGTAGTTTGAATTTCCACGTAGCCACGAAATTCACCCGTATTTAAATCGTAGCCGCGTACCACGCCGTCACTATCGGGAATATCGTCCCGTTGAATAGTGACTGATTCAAAGCCGGTGTTGGCTTGCACCCAAAACAAACCCACGCTAAGCAGGCTGGAGTCGGCGAAATACCATTCGTAAGAAATATCTGCGTTGGTGTTGCGATTGGGTTCCAGGGTGGGGTTGCCTTCCTGACCGCCACCGGTTGCACAGAAGACGGTGGCGCCGTTGGAAACCAGGCCGCAATTGGCTACCCGATTGACGGTTAAACCGCCACCGAGCATATCGGTGTTATGGGTCGACACCGATTTATTGTAGGAAGCACGCAATATCTGATTATCAGTGAGATCAGCCGCGAAATTAAATGCCGGTAATACATCGCTGTAGCTGGTATCAGTTTTAATAATATTACCGACGGGCGCTACCATGCCCGGGCCTAATAAGAATTCCTGGCCACCGAAAATGGCAGACTCGCCCTGGAGTGCTTCACTTTGGGCAACATCGAATGCGGTATTCACATAGCGAAAACCGATATTGGCGCGGTAGGGTAGTGTAAAAAGTTCGCCTTCAAGATTGGCCTGGATGAACGCGGAGGAGGTTGCTTCTTCAACGGTATAGACGTTAGCCGCATCCGGGGCCGTTATGTTGGTGCCGTACATTTTTTCATGCCAGGCGAGTGGATCTTTCATCGCTTTGGGGTCAATAAAATACAGCGTGCCCAAACCGCTGGTACCGTGGAAATCGTCGATGGCGGTAATCATGCCTTGGGCTTGCAGCTCAGTGAATGATATGGGCTCGATATAGGATTCCGCCTCTCCCCCCGGTGGTTCTTCGCCGGCGCGGTAGGGCGCGCGGGTAGCGGTATCTTTCCAGCGGGCTAAAAAGGCGTCGCCGTATTGGTTGGTACGCGCAACCCCACCGTACCAACCGGATTTTTCCACTTCGCGAGTACCATAGCGTGCCCCAACATCGAGCGATTGCAGGTGATTGAAATTCAGGGAAATACTAGCGTCGACACGCAATGCATCCAGTGAGGCGTTGGTGTATTCGCCGTACACGTTGGTGGATTTTGCGCTGTAGCGCGCGAGATTGCTGCCCAATAATTCCGTGGTTTCGCTACCATCCGATTCGGTAACCGTTAACATGGGAAGCGTCCAGTTTTGTCTTCCGTTGTTATAGGAAATGCCAACGGGGATAACATAGTAGGGGTCGGCATACACAGGGTTGCCATCGCCATCAGTCACTGGGTTGCCGTTTTCATCCAATTGCGGCACGCGTGAACCATCGGGTAAATACGCAGGTACACCATCGTAACCCCAGGGGTTGGCAGCAATTGGGTCTTCACCAAATGCCTGATAAACATCGCCGCGTTGCACACCGGAATCGATATGGGCATCCACAATACTGCGGGCCATATCATTGGTTCCCTCAGCGTGAATCCAGCGTACCTTGCCGCTGATCGCACCCACTTCAAAATCCATTTGCAGATTGGTGTTGAGTGCTTCTTTATCGATGGCCCAGGTTTGGGTGTGGGTTTTAATGGCTCGCGCCTGATACTCGGCGGATTGCACTGTGTAGTAATTACCTTCGTTAACAGTGAGTTCATCATCCGGAAAATTAATATTGGGATATTCACTTAAACCACCTGGGTCGGGCGTAAACCAGCCGGTTTGATTTTGCCAACCCTGGCTGGCGACAAACCCGGCGAAGTATTGGTATTCCTCCATCTTTGTATAGAAAACATCGCCCGTAAAACTGATTGCATCGTTCAGACGGAATTGCAGTGTTCCGTTAAGACCAGTGCGGTCGCGATCGATAAACCGATTGCCTGCCTGGTGACCCTGAAAGGCATAGAACACGTCATTGGTATCGCCATCGCCATTCACATCGAGGTTGTCCACCACAAAACTGCTGGCTTCTGAGGCGTTAAAAGACCAGCCGCCGTATTGTCCGGTTTCAGCGCCCTGAGCGCCGTTGTTGTAGTCGGCCAAATAGCTGGTGGACTTGGAAAGGTTTAGCGATACTCCCAATCGGTCATTATTGTTCCAGCCAACAAACGCCGAAAAACCGGGGTCGACTTCTTTACCCAGGGAACCGTATGTGGCTTCAGCTTTGGCGACCGCCGTTAAGCCTTCTTCGAGCGAAAAAGGGCGGCTGGTGCGAAGGTTAATGGTTCCGGCAAGGCCGCTGACGAGATGTTTGGCTTCAGGCGATTTATACACATCCAAACCACTTACCATGGTCGAGGGGATATCGGCGAAGTCTGGTGTGATGGTGGTAATGGAACCGGCAGACAGCATTTGTTCACCATTGAGTGTGGTGGTGACATTACCGTTGCCACGAATATTCACCACCGCGCCTTCACCGCCGGACCGGGTAATTTGAATGCCGGGAATACGTTGCAGCGAATCGGCGATGGTGGCATCGGGTAATTTGCCGATATCGGTTGCGGTAATGGAATCCACCACAGAGCCGGCATTGCGTTTTATATCAATGGATTTTTGTACAGACTGGCGAATACCGGTTACTAATACCTCTTCGATGTTTTTTTCGTTGTTGGGTGCGGCGTTGGTTTCGGTTTGGGCGAAGGCCAGGGGGCTTGCCGTTAATATTGCTGTGCAGAGCAAGCGCTGCTTGAAATTTGAAATTTGATTTAACATGGCGCAATCCTGTAAAAATTATTTTGGGGGTTGGTGTGAGCCAACCCCATTTTTGTTTGAAGGATTTAAAGAGCAGTTAATCACCGGGAGCGGCTTCGAAAGTCACAGCATCGATGTAGAAACTCGCGGGCGTTGCTGTATTGGTGGGTTCGGTAAACTGAACACCAAAGCCCTGCAGTTCGCTGAGGTCCGAAATATCCAGCGATAGCGCTACGCCATCGTTGCTCATGGCTACCGATCCCCCGTCACGCCAGGTTCCCGCTTTGTCTTTCGCCCACAATTTTGCAAAACCGGCTTCACCGAAGGCCTGCAGGGAAAGGGTTGCTACACCATCGAGAAGGATGCCGTCAGCCGGGTAGGTTTGCAGAATAATGTCGTTATCACCCGCAGCGAGCTGCGTGGTACCCGCCAAGGCAAGGTCGCCATCGGAGCGCCATTGTGTGGCCAAATGAATACCCGGCACGCTGGCCCAGTTCACCTGAAAATCCCAGGCGCCTGTGCCTTCGAAGCTGGTCGCTAAGTTACCGTCGAAGCGCACATTGTCGAGATAGAAAGCAGCGGCATTGGCGGAAGCATCGAAATTTTCAAATTGCACACCGAGGCCCGCGAGCCAGTCGTAAGCGCTGACGTTGATGGTGAGCGTACTTCCACCAACCGCTGCCTCTGCACCGGAATCCGCCCAGGTCCAGTCATCACCAAATTTAACGAACAATTTGGCGGTGGTGTTGGCGCCGCTGTTCATGGTATTGACATCGAGCGTTAGGCTGGTGATTTCGCTGACATCAAACCCCTCAGAGGGGTAGGTTTGGAAAATCACACTGTTTGGAGTATCACCACTCACCGCGCTTAAATCTTTGGTGAGCGATAGGGCACGATTTCCATCACTTGCCCAGCTGCTAGAGACGCTGGTGCCACTCACATTCGACCAGTTTATCTGGCTCTGCCAGCCCTCTGCCGAAGGCTCGAAATCGGCAATCACCTCACCATCCAGCGCGACTGCATCCAAATAAAATTCGGCGGCAGTGGCGCTGCCATCGAGGTTTTCAAACTGGACACCCAGGCCGGCAAGCCAGTCGTAGGCGCTGACATCGATTTGCAGGGTAACCTCGCCATTCGCGGCTTGAGCCCCGCTGTCTACCCAAACCCAGTCGTCGCCGTGTTTCACGAAGAGTTTTGCAGTTGCGGTGCTGCCGGCATTGGCGGTACGTGCTGTGAGCGTTAAGCTGGTCGCCGCACTCACATCAATACCACCAGCCGGGTAGTCCTGGAATACCAGGCTATCAACTGAGGTTTCCTGCGATAAATCTTTAGAAATGGCGAGGCTGTATAAGCCGCTGGATGCCCAGCTATTTGAGGCTTTGGTTCCCGGTGTGGTGCTCCAGTTGATTTGGCTGTGCCATGAGCCCACAGAGATTTCAAAATTGTCGTAAATCCCTGGGCCGAATTTGGTGCGACCGCCGGGGAGGTTGTCGAGATTGAGTACGCCATCAAACGCGTAGCTGGCCGCAATATCGGCTGGGGCTGCGCCATCGGGGCCGTATTGGTCACCATCGGAATTCCAGGTGATAAAGAATGACCACCAGGCGTTGGCGTCGTGCATTGCAGCGACATCAGGGATGGTGCCGGTTTCTGTTAAAGCAACCAGCTTTTTACCGTTGTAGCGATTTTTCAGCGTGGCAAATTGCGCTGAAAACGGGTTGTCGCGGTTATTACCGTCGTAGCCATCGTAGCCAACGATATCCACATAGGCATCGCCTGGGTACCAGTCCGCGCTCAAATCGCTGGCAAAGGTATACACCCAAATAAGGTTATCGAGGTCGTGCGCAACCGTGAGTCGTTCAAATAGCAGAATCCATAACGCTTTTAGCGCTTCCGGCCCGGCGTTGCCCCACCAAAACCAACCGCCCTCGGCTTCGTGCAGCGGGCGCCACAGAATGGGAATGCCGGCATCTTCAAACTTTTGTAATTCTGCAGCGATGGCATCAATATCGGTGACCAGAGCTTCATATTCCGGGCTGTTTTCATCGGCCAAAGCTGCCGCGAGGTCAAAGCTGGTTGCGCTTGTGTAGAACCCGTGCCACCAGGCTTCACCGGAAACGTCGCTGCTGCAGTCGCTGTCGACCAGATGCATCGGGGCGTTCCAATGCCACAGGGCAGACAAAATCACGTTGCGGTTTTGGTGTTCTGTAATCATGTCTTCGCTAAGCGTGCCCGGTGTTGCGCCGCAAGCGACTCGTGACGATGAAAAATCCATAAAATCGAAAGCGACTATGGCTGGAGAATCACCGCCAGTCGCATCAACTACTTTATTAAACTCGGTAAGTTCCAATGGGCCATTGTTGTAATTAACAAATTCAGTTTGGCCGCTTAGGGTGTATTCCCCATAATTCCCGGTAAGAAATTCCATAAGCGACTGGGCTTCCGCAATGGCTTCCGGGTTGACCAGGGTGGGCGCCACAGCAAGGGGCTTGGCGGGAGGCGCTGCCGGGATAATGGCAATGCTGTCGACGCGGTAATAGTTCCAGCCGCCGCCGATCTCAACAGTGTTAATACCTTCGTCGAAACTTACCACGCCGACGCGGTAGTTTTCCCAGGTGCCTGTTGCGGGAATCATAAATTCGAAGGGAACACCGTTAACGGTGACCACCGTGCCTTTTTCACCATAGCCGCTGGCCGGGATGGCGTAGCGCACGTACAGCGAGTAATAGCCTGGCTCGAGGTTATCGAGCTGAGTGGTGTCGAGCGAGTAGGTCACAGAGGCGCCAGGTGTGAAATCACGAGTATGGCTGCCCACCGCTCCGGATATATATTGGTCTTGACCTTCGGAGGTAAGTACCAGGCTGTCGAGCGTTACCAAACTGTCATCTTCCACTTCAAAACGTACCACCTTGTCCGGGTCGAAAACCGTAATGGTGACTTCAGCCTGCATGGGCTCTGTAGAGGAATTGCCTTCGGAATCAACCAGAGTGCGCTGCAATATTTCACCATCTCGATCCAGGCCACTGATGACGAAGGTAAAACTTTCGATGCCGTCTACTTGGGGGGCGGTAAAGCTAAGCGGGGAGGCCGTCCAATCGTCCACGGTGATCGGGGTTCCGGCTGTTTGCTCCCAGATTATGCTCTCACCATTGCTCGCCGAACCTACCAGGCGACCCTGCACCGTCACCAGGCTGCCTATCGCGAATTCGCCGCCAGAGCCGGCAATAACATCAAGGGGGCGAGTTTCCGGCTGGTAATTGGCCTCTTCGGTATTCAAGTCGGATTTGCCGATGCATCCGGTTAACGCCGCAGTGGCCATGAGGCCAAGCAGCCATAAGCGCAGCGCAGTGAGCAACAGGGAAGTATTCATAGGGTCCTCATCATTTTTCTTATTAGTAATTCGGATTTTCCGTTTTATGCCCCGGCTACAACGCATCCATGAAGGCTCCGTTGCAGAGCTTCGAACTACACATGGTGCAAAATGTTGTTTCAAACGACAAATGCCAGCTATGTAACCGGTTACCTACAGGTTATCTTGCTATGTAACCGGTTACAACGAATTTTTTTAGTTTCCCTTGAGGGGTTCTAATCTTCGGAGGGAATCTCCGTATTCCGGAGGAGGTAAGTTGGGAAAGTGGTGTCTTACCCAATATAGATATGACATGAAAAATATTACATGTAATTATATTTACATCTCACATGTAAGTGATTATAGTGAACCCATGAAAGCGAAATCATCAGCACATTATCAGCGAGAGTATCGCCAGCGCCTCAGGAAGATGGGGTTGGTAAAAAAGGAAGTTTGGATACTCCCGGAAAATGCCAAGCAGTTATCGGCTGTTGAAAAACGGCTGCGGCAAAAAAATCCCAAATCTATTTTGGCGAAAGGAGAGGAAATTATGACTACCCATCTCAATGTTTGGACCACAGAAACCCTGCATGGTGCGTTGTTAAGAGAGGAGTTGTTCACCAGCGGTAGTGCGGCGGTCGAATTGATTGACGGCGTTGCGCCCTCACTGCATGTGATCATGCATGAATTTGGAGACTTGCCACTGTTTGTGACAGTTTCCGGTGAGCAAATTATCGTCGAGGCCATTTTGTGGTCGCTTGATGAAGTGCAGGATGCGGCAACCTTTAACGACGTGGTCTTGCGCACCCATAAGTTTTTCCCACTTTCAACGATCAGTCTGGATCGCATGGGAGATGGCAAGCAGTACTATCAAATGTTTGGCGCTCTGAGTTCCACCTCTGTTTTGCCGAACATTATTTTTGAAATCGAAATGCTGGCGGCTAACGTTATACATGCAACCGAAGCCTACAGTAATTACCTGGTTACCCCGCTGGAAGAGCAGGGATAGAGGAGGCGAGCAAATGAACATCTGGGCAAAAATGATTACCGCATTGCGTGGTGGTATTAACGAAGCCGGTGAAGCGGTGGTAGACAGTCAGGCGTTACGTATTCTTGATCAGGAAGTACGTGATGCCACGGAAGAGCTCAAGCAATCCCGAGAGGGTTTGACAGCGATCATTGCGCGTCAAAAGCTTGCCGAAGAAAAATGTTCGCAGCTTGAAAAAAATATTAGTGAATACGAGGGCTACGCTGTAAAAGCGCTGGAACAGGATAACGAAACCCTGGCGTTAGAAGTGGCAGAAAAAATTGCCAGCTATGAGTCGCAATTGCAGACTGAAAAACAGTCTGCGGCAGAGTTTGCTAACAGTGCCGATTCGCTGCGTAAATCCATCAGTACGGCCGAACAAACTATTCGCCGCTTAAAGCAGCAAATAGACACCGTTAAAGCCACCGAAAGTGTGCAGCGTGCCCAAACGGCCGTCGCGGAACGCTACAGCGGTAGCGATTCGAAATTACGTACAGCGATGGATTCGCTGGAGCGCATCAAGGAAAAGCAGGCGCTTAAAGGTGCCAAAATCAAAGCTGCGTCGGAATTGGCGCAAGATGCTAACCCAGATTCTCTGCATGAAAAATTGCAGAAGGCGGGCATAGCATCTTCTTCTGCCAGTGCAGCAGAGGTGTTGGAACGCTTAAAGAAAAAAGGGAAGTAACACAGGGATCAGCGCTAGTTTGCGCCGCTCAGGGAGGAGCACATCTCAATCACCGTTAAAAGGAGAATAATATGTTTGCGGTATTCCTAACTGAAGCGATGGACCCTTTCTATCAAATCTGTTCGTCGTTTCCCACGGTGATTTTTACCATATTACTTTTCTTTTGTGTGCTCTACTGGGTACTTGCGGTACTGGGGCTGGTTGAAATCGATGCGTTGGATTTCGATGTGCCGGAAGGTTTGGAAACTGCCGACGCCGGCGATGACCTCAGTAATCTCAATGTAATGTCTGGGCTTTTATTAAAGCTCGGGCTGGATACTGTACCGTTTACCATTGTGCTGTCGCTGGTGTCACTCATTGGCTGGATGCTCAGTTTCACCGTGGTGTATTTTCTATTTCCGCTTGTGCCCACAGCGCTGCTGAGATTTGCCGTGGGTATTCCTGTGCTGGTGGGTGTTTTTTATGTATCAGCTCGGGTGGTTGCAGCGATTCTTAAGCCCTTTAAGCCCATTTTTAAAGCGGCCAACCAACAGGTTGAAAAACAAATTCTGGGTCAGGTCGCGATTGTGCGCACTGGCCGCGTTGATGCGGGTTTTGGTGAGGCAACTGTTGCCGATGGTGGTGCGGGTTTAATTGTAAAGGTGCGCCCGTATAAAGATGAAACCTTTCAACGAAATGATCGTGTGGTATTGCTGGAGTATCTGGCAGCAGAAAATGTGTACAAAGTAATCTCGGAAGCTGATTTTAACGGCGAATAATTTTTCATTCCAATAAGGAGAGCTAAACAATGGCATCCCATTTACCGCTATTTACGATGATACTTACGGGTGTCGGAATTGCGTTCCTGGTTATACTCGGCATTATGGCGCTGTTCAAAGCGTTTTATGTAAAAGTAGAACAAGGTGTTGCGTTAATAAAGAATGATTTGAGCACCAAGCCGAAAGTCTTTTTTACCGGTGCGTGGATATTGCCGGTAATCCATAAAAAAGAACTCATGCGGATATCTCTAATAACTTTGGAGGTAGACCGTCGCGGTAAAGAAGGCTTGATCTGCGCCGATAATATGCGTGCCGATATTACCGTTGCTTTCTACCTGCGGGTCAACGAAACGCCTGAAGATGTTTTAAAAGTTGCAAAATCTTTAGGGGCGAATCGAGCTTCCGATAAAAATGCGGTTCATGAACTCTTTAATGCCAAGTTTTCTGAAGCATTAAAAACCGTGGGTAAACAAATCGATTTCGTTAAGCTCTTTGAAGATCGCCAACACTTCCGCGATAAGATTATTGAAGTTATTGGTAACGACCTCAATGGCTATGCCCTGGAAGATGTCGCAATTGACTATCTCGAGCAAACGCCGAAAGCCGCGTTAGATCCTGCCAATATTCTCGATGCCGAAGGTATTCGTAAAATTACCGAACTCACCGCAACGCAAAATGTTAAAACCAATATTTTTGAGCGCGATGAAGAATTGGCCATTAAGAAAAAGAATGTTGAAACCGTCGAAGCGATGTTGGAACTCGAGCGCCAGCAGGCCGATGCCGAAGCGCGTCAACAGCGCGAAATATTAAGCCTCCAGGCCAGGGAAGAAGCCGAAACCAAGCGTATTCAGGAAGAAGAGCGCAAAAAAGCGGAGATGGCGACCTTGTTGGCCGACCAGGACCTCAAAGTTCAGGCCGAAAACCAGATGCGAGAAATTGAAGTGGCGGAACAAAATCGTCAGCGTGCCGTGGTGATTGAAATTGAAAAAGTCACCCGTGCTAAAGATCTTGAAATTGTCTCGCGTGAACGTGAAGTGGAATTGCAACGCATTGAAGCTGAAAAAGCCATTGAAGTTGAAAAGAAAGAAATTGCCAATGTTATTCGCGAGCGGGTATCCGTTGATAAAACTGTGGCGATAGAAGAAGAGAAAATCAAAGAGGTTCGCGAAGTTTCAGAAGCTGATCGTGTCAAGCAAGTACAGGTGTTGGCTGCTGTGGCAAAAGCGGAGGAAGAAAAAGTACGTACAGTGAAAGAAGCCGAGGCGCAGGAAGTTGCAGCCAAGCACAAAGCAGAAGAAATAACGACTTTAGCTCAGGCCGAACTGGAAGCTTCTGCGAAACAGGCTGATGCCAAGAAGAAACTGGCTGAAGGTGTACAGGCCGAACAAGCTGCGTCAGGCCTGGCTGAAGCCAAGGTGCAGGAAGCCAAAGCCGATGCAATGGAAAAAGAAGGCCTTGCAGAAGCGCGCGTTATTGCTTCGAAAGGTGAGGCAGAAGCCGGGGTTATTGCGCTTAAAGGCGAATCCGAGGCGAAAGCGGTACGCGAAACCGGAGTTGCCCAGGCAGAAGTCACTCGCGAGCAGTTCAAAGCAGAAGCCGATGGTCTGGTGGATAAATTCGAAGCCATGGGCCGTATGAGTGATCAGGCTCGCCAGCATGAAGAATTCCGTATGACGCTGGAAACAGCCTTCAAAGAAGCGCTCGCCTCAATTGAAGCCGGTAAAGATATTGCCAAGGAAAATGCCGAGGTTCTGGCAGTGGCTCTGCAAAAAGCCCATATCGATATTGTCGGTGGTGAAGACCACTTCTTCGATAACTTTGCCAAGTCGTTGTCGATTGGTAAAGCCGTCGATGGTCTCGCCTCCAAGAGCGGCACCATTTCCACTTTGTTAGAAAAGGTCATGGCGATGTCTGCCGGTGCGCAGGCGGCGAATGGAACCGAAATTACCCCTCAATAAACATTAATCAGAGCTGGCGTGCCAGCTCTGTTATTCGCTAGGGAATCCATTATGGGCGATAAATCCATTACATTGAATAAAGAAGTGGGCGTTGCAACAGCGATTGGCGCGGGGCTGGGTGTATTGCACGGACTCAAAAATAACAATGTTGTTGGTGCCTCGTTGCTGGGTGCCGGTGTCGGAGCCCTGGTGGGCTTGTTCGGAAACAGTCTGCTAAACAGCGCAACATCACAAACAAAGAACGAACCCGAAACAACGTTGCCAGAAAAAGGTTAGGGAAACACTATGGCCGAGGGTACTAATACAGAAGGTCGCAATTCTGAGGTGCAAGCCGGAGACAACCCGGTTGATAAAGCTGTTGCCGAGGGTGGCGCCTACGAGGTTTTAAAAAAGCGTTTGCTGGAGCAGGGCGCCGGTCTGGAAAAAGCGGCGCGATCGCTTAATGAAGCGCGTCTTGCAGAATTTGGCAGTTCTGAAATGGCGGTTGCCGCCAGAGCACGCATACGCACTGAAAATAATTGTATCGCCCGCGATATTGTGCAGGTAGGGCCTTATTTGTTATTCGGTTACAACGTGTTTATTGGCTTAAAAAAGGAAACCGCCGTAAGCGATGTGTTTTCTTTGTTTAAACTGGTACAGCACGATTCAGCCATGGAGCTGGAAGCCTGCAGCAGTCAGAAAACATTTCTGCAGGATACCCGTTTCACACAGGATTTCTCCGAACTCTACCGTTATTACAAGAACACCAAATTACTCGAGCTAACCGTTAAAGACGGCAAATTGCTGATGGGTTTTCAAATTGGCGAAAAACTCGAAGATATCCGCGTTTTTCGCTGGACGGTTTCACCCGATGGCAACAAGGTTGAATATATTGATAATCGCGGTGAGCGCGATATCCAATTACCGCCGAAATATGATTTTGAATGGATCGAAACCTCGCGAGACGATACCGTCAACGGCAAACATCCACACGTTAATATTCTCGATAAAGTCTTCGTGGAAACCGTCGGTGGTGACCTCACCATTAAAATTGAAAACAACACTGAAGACGGCTTGGGTATTTATCGCGAAGATGTTGAGGATAAAACCCAGTCGATCACCGATGCTCAATATTTCTACGTGGCCCTGGGCGACTTAATTCTTATAAAAATTCTGCCCTATCGCGAAACGGTGTGGCGTTATTTTGTTTTTAACACCATTAATGCTGCTGTGAACCGTATCGATGCCATTGGCGCCTCCTGTGTACAGCTGCCGGAAGATCACGGTATCGTATTTCCGGGCGGCTATTACTTGCAAAGTGGTGACTATAAAACCTTTGATGACAACCCGCCGGGTTTGCGCTTCAAACGCATGATTCGCTCACCCAACGGCGAAGATGTGCTGTATGTATTTTATGAGCCCGAAGAGGGTATTGTTGGGCTAATGGCCTACAACATGATCGACAAGCGCCTTGCCAACCCCATTTTGGGTAACGGTTACGCACTTGCCGATGATGGCAAACTGGTAATTTTCTCAGCTGAAGCCGAAGCAACCCGCATTCATCCCATGCAGATCTGGCAAACGCCTTATGTAAGTGATGAGTTTGCCAGTAGTGCCCCGGCGAGCACCACCTTTTTAGGTCGGGTGGGAAATGCACCGCTGGTGCGCGGTATATCCGATCTGTTGAGCGTCTGCAAAACCATCAACAATCAATCGGTATCGTCACGGATTTATGAGGAACTTTCCAGGGCGGCGTTAAAGATATTCGATAACCACTATTGGGTGGCGGACCAATCCAGTGAAGTCAGCTGCCTCGTAGATATAGCGCCACTGCTGCACGAAGTTTCGGAAACTGCCGAGCTGGCCATCGATGAGTTTGCCAAGGTCGAAAGCATTCGCGCTCAGTCTGAAAAAGCCCTCAAAGAAGCCAAAGCCACTCACAAAAAACTGATTGAAACCATACGATCGGCCAGTTGGGAAACAGCCGAGGGTTATGTGGGCGCGCTGGATGAATTGCGCCAGCATGCCGGTAAATTAGCAACCATCAAAGCTTATCGTTATATCGACACCGCCGCCATTGGAAAAATGGAGCAGACCCTGGAGCAGGTTCAATCACAGTTGAGCGAGCGCACCGTCGTTTTTCTTTCCCAGGAAGATGCCCTGCAGCCTTACTATCAAAAAATTACAACGCTCAATGCCGAAGTTGAAAACGCGGCAACAATCGCCGAGTTAACTCCTCTGATAGAAACCATCGAAAGTACCGCTTCGGGTCTGGATTTACTGTCTGAGCTTCTGGCCTCGTTAAAGGTCGATGACACCACATTGCGCACCCGCATTATCGATGCGATATCAGAAGTCTATGCCAAGCTCAATCAATCCAAAGCCGATGCCCGTCATAAACAGAAGAGCTTGGGTTCCGCCGAAGCCATCGCTGAATTTGCTGCACAATTTAAATTGTTTACACAAAGCATCACCAATGCGCTGGGTCTGTCGAGCACACCGGAGGCTTGTGAAGAACAGATGTCGCGCCTACTGGTGCAACTCGAGGAATTGGAAAGTCAATTTAGCGATTACGACCAGTTTCTCGGCGACATCATGGCCAAACGCGAGGAAATATACGAGACCTTCGAAGCGCATAAACAAAAATTACTGGACGAACGCTCACGCCGTGCGCAATCGGTGGCTGATGCAGCGCAACGTATTATCAGCAGTATTGAAAAGCGATCCACAAAATTTACCGAAGCCGATAAATTAAATACCTATTTCGCTTCCGACCCTCTGGTGCACAAAGTGCGCGAGTTTGTCGGGCAATTGCGTGACTTAAACGCCGCGGTTAAAGTCGACGATATCGAAGCTAAGTTTAAAGCCGCCAAAGAACAGGCGTTGCGGGTATTGCGGGATAAAACCGATATTTACGAAGGTGGTGGCAGTGTTATCAAGCTTGGACCGAGACACAGGTTCAGCGTTAATACACAGGAACTCGACCTAACCATCTTGCCGCGTGGTGAACAACTGAATATTCATCTCACAGGTACCGATTTCTTCGAACAAATTGAAGACCCGAAACTGGAAACCTTAAAACCCTATTGGCAGCTTACTCTGGAATCCGAAAGTGAGCAGGTCTATCGCGCAGAGTATCTCGCGGCCAATATTATTCGCAGTGCGCAGCGCAATGAAGATGATTTGAGTACAGAAGTGTTGCAGCATGCACTCCTGGATGAAAACGCTTTACAAAAGCTGGTACGGGATTATGCAACACCGCGCTACAAGGAGGGCTACGAAAAAGGCATACACGATTTCGATGCGCTGAAAATACTTCAGCAACTTTTACCGGCCATGGAATCGGCAGACTTGTTGATTTTCGATCCAAAGAGTCGCGGCCTGGCGCAGGTATTTTGGGCCAATATTCAGCGAATATCCGATGAATTAAAATCCAAACGCCTCACCTACGAAACCTGGACAGAGCGCGCCCAATCTGCCGGTGAGATGCGTCATCATTTTACCAGCAGCGAAGCCCATGAATTGTTGGTTGCCGAAGTACTTGCTGCTATGGAGGAATTTCTATCGCTGCATCCTATTGCGGCAACACCTTTTGAAGTAAGACGTGCAGCAGATTATCTGGTAAACGAACTCAGCCGCGAGCGCACGGCCTTTATAGGCAGTAAATACGCGCAACAACTCGCGGAAGCGCTGAAGCGGTATCTGGATGATGACAGTTGGCGACGATTTCAGATTGCATTAGAAAAGATGATGGGCTGGCCGGCCGAGCGCTGGAATCTCTCGTGCGCCTGGTTAACGGCTTTGGTACGAGAAAAACAGCTCACCGGATTAGAGCGTTATGTTCCTGAAGCTGCGGCGCTGATCAACGCCGATGAGAGAATCGACCGACGATTTACCGAGTCCGATTTGGAACTGAGTGTGTCTGGCTTAATGGGCGATCACAAGCGTATTGCTAACCGCACATTGCAACTTGCAGTTGATGAATTTTTCCTTCGACTGGATCACCATCGTAATGTCTTTGTGAAGGGGTATTTGGAATACCTCGAAATTCGTCAGCAAATTGCCGCCCGCGAGCGCGAATCACTCAGACTCGAAGAGTTCAAACCGCGCCCCCTCAGCTCGTTTGTTAGAAACCGTTTAATTAATGAAGCCTATTTGCCGATTATTGGCGATAATCTCGCGAAACAAATGGGCACGGTTGGCGAGAACAAACGCACCGATTTGATGGGCTTGTTGATGATGATCTCGCCCCCCGGTTACGGTAAAACCACTTTAATGGAATATGTTGCCAGTCGCCTGGGCTTGATTTTTATGAAAATTAATTGCCCATCGTTGGGGCACGAGGTGCTGTCGCTCGACCCAGCCCAGGCACCTAACGCCACTGCAAGGCAGGAACTGCATAAACTTAATCTTGCTTTGGAAATGGGTAGCAACGTCATGCTTTATCTGGATGATATCCAACACACCCATCCTGAATTTCTGCAAAAATTTATATCACTGTGTGACGGAACCCGACGTATCGAAGGTGTTTGGAAGGGGCGCACCCGCACTTACGACATGCGCGGTAAAAAATTCTGCGTGGTGATGGCGGGTAACCCGTACACGGAATCGGGTGAAGTCTTCAAAATTCCCGATATGTTGGCCAACCGGGCTGATATTTATAACCTGGGTGACATTCTCGGTGGCATGGACGAGCAGTTTGCACTGAGCTATATCGAAAACTCACTCACCTCAAATCCGGTGCTGGCCCCCTTGGCAACGCGCGACATCAAGGATGTTTATCTGCTTATTGATCTGGCCTTGGGTAAGGATGTTGCGACTACCGATTTAACGCATCAGTACAGTGGAGCCGAAATCAACGAAATCACCGACGTGCTCAAAAAGCTGTTTGTGATTCGCGATGTGGTACTGAAAATAAATCAGCAATACATTATTTCTGCCGCACAAGCCGATAAATATCGCACCGAGCCTCCGTTCAAATTGCAGGGCAGTTATCGCAATATGAATAAAATGGGTGAAAAAATATCGGCGGTAATGAATCAAAAAGAATTAATGCAATTAATTGAAGATCATTATCTGGGTGAAGCCCAATTGCTTACCGGCGGTGCCGAAGAAAACCTGCTGAAGCTGGCGGAGCTGCGTGGCAATATGACCGATGAACAGCAATCAAGGTGGCAACAGATAAAAGCAGACTTTATGCGTAACAAAGCCATGGGAGGTGATGATACCGATACCGGCACCAAGGTGGTGGCACAATTGGTGGATTTGGTTTCGGGAGTACGCGATATCGCCAACTTTGCAGAACAACGCGACTCCGCGAATGCCGCAAAAGCGCAGGATTCACACACAGATAAAAACCTCAAGCTTTTACGCGTGGCACTAACCAAGTTTGGAGAGAGCTTGCAGGGTTTCGCTGAAAAATCACAACAACAAACGCCGCCTAAAGTGGAGGTGGTCAATCAGCCGGTTCCTGGTATCGATCAGTTGTTACGAGTATTGGCCGATACCATTGAAAATAGCATATTCCCATTGGTGCGCAGTATGGATAAGAAGCTCGAAATCGATCTGCGTACCCACGACAAAATGACTGAGGTTTCCGGTCAACTGCGGGAGCTGGAAAAACTGGCTCTTAAAAATAAAATTTAACGGAGATATTAACATGGAATCACGAGATTATCTGGAACTGAGTTTTCGCTCGATTAATTGCTTTGCCAACGATGGTCGCCTCGATGCCGATGAGCTACGCGAACTACTGGCTATTGCAAAACGTGACGGCAATATTGATGACAATGAAAAGCGCGTACTCGCTGCAATTATGGCCAAGGTGCGTGAAGAGGAGATTGATAAAGAATTGTTGCAAGCTATGGAAGAAGTGGAAAAGGTCATCTAATTATGGAGGTGTGCTATGAAATGCTGTAGCTGTAAAAATGCCGATTTAGAACCGATGGAATTGGAGCATGGTCTTTTAGCGGCGACCTGTCCGCAATGTCATGGTTCTCTGTTACCTTTAATGAACTATCGATATTGGGCAGACCATAATGAACATGTCAGTGCAGCCTCTACTGAATTGGCCCAGGAACCCGAGGGTGCTAAAAATTGCCCGAAGTGTAACCGTATGATGACCAAGTACCGTATAGATACCGCCACAAATAATCGTATCGAATTGTGTGCGCATTGCGATGAAGTCTGGTTGGACGCGGGTGAGTGGAACCTGATTAAAACACTCAAATTGCACGACAAATTATCATCCGTGTTTACCGAAGCCTGGCAGCGTAACCTGCGTAAACAAAAGGAAAAAGCCAGCCTGTATACGCACTTCGAAACGCTCTTGGGCGAACAGGATTTTTCGCGCGCGCGGGAATTCAAAGAGTGGCTGGAGGTACACCCTAAAAAGTCGGATATTCGGCATTTTGTTAATATGAAATTCGATTAGTGGGCGCTCCGTCAAAGTGTTGTCGTGACCATAATCGATATCAATAAATGTATATTCAGTGCGTATACAGCAGGCTTAATTTTGCAAAATTAAACATCGATCACCGACTTCGATGAGAGTTTGGATAAGGCTACCGGATATCGAAGAAACCAGTTGGGGAACAAATATGCGGTGCCTATGGTGTGTTTTAATTGGGGTGCTGTTGCTCAGTGCTTGCGGCGGCGGCGGCACAGGAAGTGATGGCAATAGCCCCATGGGAAATCAACCCACGGCCACGCCTGAGCCAGATCCAACAGCCATACCCACTCTGGAGCCAACAGTTTTACCGAGCGATGAGGCAACGCCGGAACCCACCGCTGACCCTTTGGTTTGGCCCGTCGAGAATGGTCGTTTCGGAACACCTCAAGAAACTTTCACCCTACCTGGGCCATCCGCCTCAGGTGGTCTCTATTTAATGGATGTACAGGCCAGTTTTCCTGAAGTTAACTGGCAAACATTGGATCGCTTGTATATCCCAGCCGGGCACTACAAATTTATTCGACTCGGTAATCTGCCAGAGCGAACGTCTGACAAGCCGCTGGTAATTACAAATATTAATGGTCAAGTGCGGGTAGGCGGGCTGGATCACTACTATTTATTCGTGTTAAGCGGTGGTAGCAACTGGATTCTTACTGGCCGCTACGACCCTGAAAGTGGAACCGGTCATTCCGACTTCCCCGGTCATCGCGGTGGCAGATTTGCCCATTCTCAGGACACTTACGGCCTTATGGTCGACGATGATTTTGTGAGAGACAGTGTTTCCGGTTTGGGTGTGAGTGGCGCCACGGATTTCGAAATAGAATTTATCGAAATTAAAGAAGTGGGATTTGCTGGGATGTCTTTAAAAACCGACGACGCTGGCGAAGCGCACATGAGCAACGTGAAGTTGCACGATAATTATATTCACGATACCGGAAGCGAAGGGCTCTATATTGGCAGTACCCAAGCGCAGCCACAGCACCAAATTCGCGACTGGCAAATTTACAATAACCGGATTTTAAGAACCGGCACCGAGGCCATTCAACTGGGTCAACTCGCCGGTCATACACGTGTGCACAACAATGTATTTGGCCCGGCCGCAATCGATTGGCGTGCGGCGTTTCAAGCCTGGCAGGATAATAATTTTCAAATCGGTTTACGCGAAGGCTACCTTGAGGTCAGCAATAATATCTTTATCGGTTCCGCAGGCTCAATGATTTCATTCTTCGCGCAGGACATAGCCGGAGACGCTGGCAGTGAAAACCAGGGGGCCACATTCACGAATAATTACTTCACCGGCATTCGCAACCTCGGTATGTACATCAATAATGTGGTACTTCCCAATATGACATACCGTTTTGAAAATAATGTGTTTGCCAATTATCGTTTCGATCGCGATCAGGTCTACGAGGCAACGCCCTACAATCACTTACTCCGCGTAGTGAATACCACAACACCGTTGGTGCTTGAAAAAAATACCTGGCAGGGCCCGGAAAATTTCAGCAATCTTATTGGCAACAACGGTGTGAGTGGCAACGTAAGCAGCAGCGATAATCAAAATGATGCCGCAACAAACTTGCAATTTGTTAACAGCGGCTTGCCGGATAATTTCAATTACCTGGATCTTGAAATGTGGGCTGCTATTGAAACGCGTGGTGATAATCAGCCGGTAGCTTACCCCTTGGATACGATTGTTATGCACCTTGGCTTGCCTTACAAGTGCCAACAAAATCCATGCCCTGGCGGAACAGTACCGCCGCAAAACCCGGAGATTTGGACAGCGCGACCCGTGTTTAGCGATGATGTAAGAATTCTGCCCGGGAGTGACTGGCAGACGCTGGGCTTACAGCCGAACTGAGCAGACTAAATTCGCCAATTCATGTCATTTTTATTCAATCACCACGCCATTGTAGCGTGGGCACCGCCCACGAATTGCGCTACATTGAATAGGATGAATTTGCTTAAGTCCCAACGCAAAATGATAGAAGAGCAATCGTTAGACGATAATCCCAAACCCAAAAATTAATCTCAGTGAAACCATTAGCACTCAATAATTGTAAGCTATCCGCGTAATGAAGATATGGCAGGGGCCTACCGAAAAGTCCACTACAATTTGACCTGGTAGGGGAGGCCTTTGGGTCAGCAGGGCCAAGGTGAGTCGGACAGTGAAAATGGGGGAAAGGGTGTAGTGCGATTTCAATTGTTGTCAAATGTAAGGCATGACCACATTGTTTCGCAGATTAAAGCTGGGTATGCAACGCTGAAATTAAAGCCAGGCAACAAATAGAAACAAGTACATAAAATTTAATAAAAGTAGATGATAGAACGGTTTAGGGTGGCATATCGGTAATGAATGATCCCTATACATGTATTTTGAACGGCACTTGGTGTGTATAACTATTACAAGGTATTACACAATTGTGATGGCCTTAGTAGGACGAGAAGGCTTCACTGCCTGTTCCTGTAACGCTCTCCCAAAGGAACCCACAAAGGTTAATCGGTTTGTGGTGCTCTATAATATTGGAGGTAAAGACGGAATTAACGGGCTTCTTCGAATCGGCAATCGGCTTGTCGGCAATGGATGAGGTTAAATCAGAGTCACTTTTAGCTGCCATAGCCATTCTCATTTGGGCGCGGTGGTCAAAAACACCGCCCTCGATAGACGCCGGATATATATCAGTATTTGCCACCGATTTACATTTAAAAAAACGGTTAATCAGGGCGGTACATTTTGAAGAAAGTCGTTTAACCCAATGATTTTTAGTTGGGAAAGGCGCATTTTTCTTGATTTTTATGGGGCGTCCATATATGTCCCCACATAGTGGCTTGGCTTCAGCGCCCTGGCTTCAGCGCCTGTCCCAATCGACGCAGAATCAGGCCGCTGAATCATGCCAACGCTTTCACATGAGCAACGAATGAAGCAATCGGCATGGTAGCAGGGCAAACAATTTTGCAATGGCCGATTTGTAAAACCAGGCATGAAAGCATGCTCGACCTTAGGTTGCGTTACCACTTTCGTGAAAGAGCTGCCCTGCCCCTCTGATTTCTAATTGTTTAGTTTGTACTCAAATCGAATCCATACAATCCTCAATAGGTGGAACCTCTAAAACCGCAAGAAGATCTTGTATAGAGGATGCACTACTAAGCTCGCTTACGATCTCTGCTTTTCTTTCACTTAAATAGTAGAAAGTTGGATTACTACTGTCGACGTCTTTCTCGAAATATTGAACCACCATTCTTCTGATGGCTTCAAAGTTTATATCAATTTCCTCCATCTCAACTTTTATGCTGTAGGCACCAGCCAAGAAACTGACGATTTTTTTTAAGAGGCCATCACCAAAATAGCACACTCTTTCTATGTGGATTATTTTGTATGCTTTCCCAGTCTCCGATAAAAGCAGTGACCCAATTGTGTCTCGTAGGCATGCCTTAGTTGATTGAGATAAACTTAGAGCCTGACCAACTATCGCATATACTTTTTCTTGCCGCATATCAAAAAGTAGAAGCCTTTCTCCATTTTCAACAACTGCAGTCATCATCGCCTCCAATTTGAGCGGCAGCAGGAGCTAATGCAGCACTTGAAGCAGCGCCTTTTGCCCACGCTGGTGCCGACTGGGGTGTCTGTCCCCGTGATTGTTATCTGTCCCCTTTGATTGTCTCTAATTCTAGGACTGGGGTGCCGACCGGGGTGCCTGTGCCCCTGATTGTTAAGGAGTGCCTGTCCTCGTCACCCTTCCTCGTCACCCTCTTACCAAGGCTTCCATTATTTTAATTGGGGTGCCTGTCCCTTTGATTGCCTGCCTTGAGTTGTGAGCGGTTTTTATTGCAGAACACGAACAGTGCCGAACTGTACACATCCAGTGCCATGGAATCACTCACAATCACTGCCAGCCCGTTGATGGCCTTGCGGAAATCGACGGGGTCGCGATGCAGGTAAATGGGAATGGAATCAGGCCACTGAATCATGCCAAGGCTTTTACCAGGGCAACGAATGAAGGAATCGGCATGGTGCTGGGGCAGAGAATATTACAGTGGCCGATTTGTAAAACCAGGCAATTGGTGTGTTCTACCTCAGGTAGTACAATCGCTTTCGCGAAAGGGCTGCCCTCAGAGGCTCTGCGCTTGGAAAGCTTCAAGCTGAAGTACTTGGGATTAATATCGCGTTGTTTACAGAATTCTGTTTGCGATAGGCCTGATTGCTCATAGTCAGCAAAGAGCTGGGGCCAGTTGTGCTTTTTGTTGGGCATGGGGACTCCTCGTTGGATGGAGCCTTTACGTTACATTTGCTTTTGAAGTCTGGCTAGAGTGTGATTCGATTGGCGCTTACCTTGCAAAATTCAACTTGAGACAGGCCTGATTGTTCGAATTCAGTAAAGAGCTGCGGCCAGTTGTAAGTGCGACGTTTGGACATGAAAGCCTCCGGGTGTAAAAGGAGGCTTAAGCGTATCGCGTCTAGCGCCAAGCTTGCAGAGTGTGGTTGGTTTGGCGCTTACTTCTAAACAAATAAGGACAAACTATTGCTTCTCTTTCATCTCACGCAACATACGCTCTCGCTTATTTATCCAAGCTATTGTGTAGTCACCTTTTCCATGAACCTCATCTTCAGGGTTTTTAGGAGGTGTGCGATCTGTGACGAAAAAATAAAATAATGGGCCTAAATAAGGCACTAATGTAACCAGAGAGATTATTAACTTTAAAACAAAATATTCCGAGCTGCGCCAAAGCCTCCATAGCAAGACTGAAGATATGAGTAGCGACGCGAGCATGCTAAAAAGCAGAATAAAATTATCGATGATCACGTTGAAAATATTGCCCCAGTCTTGAAAAATATATCATTCCCAATATAACACCATCGATTAGTGTCAGATAATAATTAGCCAAAATCTCAAAACCATATTGAACGCTAAGCCCTGAGAGAGTAGAAAATAATCCTGAAGCTAGTACTAGAATTAAGAACGCATGCCGAGCATATCGTATAAAGAAAAATAAGCCCACCATTAGAATAAAATACATTAATGAAAATAAAAGAATGCCGCCATATATTAACGATTCACCCAAAACCGAATATTGCATCTCCCAAGAAAAGGGGTCTTCTAAAGTAGGTGGATACCTCACGCCCTCAGGAACGAATAACCAGACCGCCTGAATAGCGAAGGAAATAACTAATAAACTCCGGTATAGCTTAAGCATGCTTTTTTACCTATGATTTAGTTAATCCCAGAAAAAGGTTTCTTCTCAACTGAGCAGAAACAATTTGGGTCGTCAGCCATCGAAGTTTTTAACTCAGGGGTGACACTACACTGGGAGTATCCGGCGCTAGCCGGACAGTAACAAACCTCAACATCTACTTGGCACGAGCCTCCCAAACATGCAGCGGGAACATTAACAACAGTTTCTTTCTTGACTCCATTATATACGTCAAGATTACCTAGCATCTCATGTAATCTCGGGTTTCGCGCAGCGTTTGTTGGCGTAAGTGATAGCTGTATGGGGCTTGTTCGATTTAGTGTATTGTATACCGGAGCCAATTCAGCTGGAGACATGCCTTGACCCCTAAAAGTGTTTAAAAACCGATTCCAAGAATTTCTTATATATTGGTTTGCTCGCATAACCGACCTAAGACCCTCGGGGTCTACATTGTTTAGAGGGTCTCCATTAACATACAAATAAGTGTTTGCGCCAGCTTGTATACCGGTCGGATCGCTTTGAAGATAGCGCCCAGTCGACTGATCATACCAGCGATTCCAGTTATACCACATCCCTATAGTCGTATCATAATACTGCCCAGGAAAGCCAATATTAAAGTCTAGCGTCGAGTTTGACTTTAAGTGTTTGTGCCTTCCAAAAGGGGTATTTTGAACCTGCCAGACAATAGATTTATTCGCATTTGTAAGCAATTCGGGTCTACCTAGGTTATCGTTGTGTACGTAATATAATGATCCATTATAAACATAACCAACTATCTGACCGTCAAAATATATATATTGTTTGCGCTTGGTAGGGGAACCAGATTTACTGGCTCCTTCGTGCCTTTCGTCATACATAAGTCTTCCAGACGCATCAAATAAAAATAGATCATGCCTTGTCACGTTCCCGTAGGCCGAATATTTTTTCATAACACGGTGATTCTGAAAATTGTAGTATAGGTCGTAAGAAGTAGGCGCTGGCACGCTAAACTTAACAGCCCGCCCGAAGTTATCATACGTGAAGCCATAAGTCTGTTTATATTGGGTAATATTTCCCGCTTCATCAAACCGAGTATCCCGGCCATCATATGACAGCAATTTGTTGCTGTTATCGTCGTATTCGATAATTGTTGTACGTCCATTGTTCTTATAGCTAGTCAAGTTTCCATTATCGTCATAAGACCAGTATTCATTGTTCCGAGCCTTCATTGAAGAAGTGCCGGATATGTAAGACTCCTCTAACCGCCCGCGATTATCATAATAATATGCGTGAAACGCGGATCCCTCATCATTTAATAATTTCTTATATTCACCAGTAACGCGATTAGACGTATCTAATGTATATTGCTTGTTGTACACGTCACTGTTAATCGCCAATAGCCCACCATCACCGTCAAATATATATTGCGATGCCACGCCATTTCCATATGTATATTCCTTAGAGCGCGGGCCAACTTTAAGCGATACTACGGGTACCCAGCTATTATTTACGAGGGCTTCCACCCCTGTCGGGACACTGTCTTTCCCGTACGTATATCTGACGCCCATAGATTGACCACCGTACATGATAGTGGATAGTCGATCTAACGAATCATATTGGTAATTCAAGGAATATTTATTACCCATAATGCTAGTTTTTTGCCACTCTATATTCCCTGTTTTTGTGTAGCTATAATGCGTAGTTCCCACCCCATCTGTCACATAACAAATTTTACCGATAAGGTTTTTACCATCTGGACATGCTGGATGATCATCATAATAGAAAAATATTTTTGGGTATGGAGTTCCTCCTTCCAATGCATATTTCAATCGGTTTAATTCATCATAACTGTACGAAATAATATTCTTTCCAGTTTTTTGTAGAGAAACCAAATTTCCTGCTGCATCAAACTTCTTTTGTATATAGCCAGCATCAGGACTATTAACCTCCTTCTTACTTATATCGTGGACTGAGTAAGTAGTCACGTTATTTCTAGGGTCTGTAAATTTACTTAATTCATTATTGTCACCATAAACAAACCCCATGGCTTCCACATTGTCAGTTAATTGCTTTGTGATCCTATTTTTTGCATCGTATAGATATTCTGTAAACGATACTGAATCATGAGAAGTTTTCAGGTTCAGAGCCGCATCATAAGTAAAAGTATTTGAATTATGGCCATAATCTGTAAGTGAAGCTTCCAGATTGCCCAGTCGATCGTATTTCCACTTTAAAGCCAAGTCTGGAATATCAATATAAATGGGCGTGCTCCCGTCTAATTCAACTTTTACATACTCCATCCTTGTCTCAATAACATTGCTAAGATTGTCATAAACTACTACTTTTCGTCTGTTTATATAATCAGTATTTTGTACTTCGCCATCCGACCAACCTGTGTACCTACCTGCGGAATCATATTTATACTCCCTAGTAAATCCAGGAACTGAAACGAAAGACCGCTTTCCAAATCGATTATAATTGTACTTATGTAACAAGACGGAATCGCCATGTATTTTTTTTTCTTTAACTCGTCCTCGACCGTCATAGAGAAACTCTGTTACTACGTTATTTGGGTCGATTGTTTTGTATGGTTTTGATTTATTTGAGTAATAGAAATATTCCCATTTGTGGTCAGCTGCATTGATTGTTGATACCACCCTTCCACGCGAGTCATAATTAATAAAAGTTAAATCATTAACGTTTTCTCTTGGCCCGTCTACAATTTCTTGTTTGACGATATTGCTAGAATAAAATTCATAACTATAATTTGTTTCTGATATATTGCCTTTGGAATCAATGATTTTAGTCATAGACAAACGATTGTTTTCAGCGTTGTAAACCCACTCTTGACGATGAATGAAGGGGTCGTCTTCGGTAACGTAAGTTGAACAGCTGCTTAAGTGGCAATTAACTTGTGGTAGCGCGCCCTTCCAACGAGTAACCATGATTGGACGCTTATTTATATCCCATTCATATTTAGTGGTTAGTCCATCAAAATATTCCGTTTCGACAAGATCTGTATCTGGATAGTATGTATACAGCGTTTTGTTCCCTTTCCAATCTCTTTTGAAATCCATTCTGCGCAAATTATAGGTGCTACCATAGTCGTAGTGAATACTCGCTGAGGGACATGCATCACTCGACTCAGCCAACCTATCAATTTTTGTCAATACCTCGTTGGAGGTTCCAGTATATTTATATTTTGTTTTAGCACCTTTAGCGTTAGTTACGGTAGTTGTGTTGTTATAGTCATCGTATTCAAAGTGGCTAACTTCAACGTTATCCACTAATCCGCTGGACTTCACCCTACCATCAGAGTGGTAGGTGATTTCTTTGTATTTTATGTCATCTAAGTAAACATCGGTGAGTAAAATGCTATAAGGATCGTTATACTCATATCTAATTTTATCGGCATCAGTGTTGGAAAACTCTACGCGCTCTAGAAGGAATCTATTTCTGCCAACAAAAGCGTCCCAATATGACTCTCCAAAATAACTAATAATTTCATCCTCAGGAGTAATAATGAGTTCAACATGTTCAGCGTTCCAATGAAAAAATAGTTGCTTGCCAGAGCTGTGTGTAATGCTTGAGAGCTTATTACCACTGTAGGCATAGGAGTGTCTGATTCCATTAATATTCGTGACGCTCTTCAAAAGGCCATTTTTGTTATAGCGATAAACTAGCCCATTTTGAAACGCAATGACCCATTGACTTAGCGCAGAGTCGTACATTAACGACGCATCCTTGTAATAGCTTTGGAAGCCAATATTCTCAAATTCACCAGGAGAGCCATCAACGGGTTCAAATACAGTAACCGTATTCTCCAACATTAAGGCTATTCTTTTTGTTGTAAATGCGGTTGCAATATTACAGTTGGCGCTGTTATATACTATACCATCTGTCGTAACACGGCACATTCCTTTTGGGACGCTTGAACTTTCAGTTGTTACTCTCAGCCGGTTATCAAAATTGGTCCTCCAGCCGACACCTAAAATGCCTGATACTTCCGCCGGCCCAGTCCTATACGTTTTTCCAACTAACGTTCTTGTAACCACCAACGGAAAATCAGAATTTTCTTCTAGATAATCTGTTGCAAACTCTACTTTTTCGCCAGTTTGAAAATTTACGGGGTGGCAGCTCGTATTCTTTTTGGTTTTTTTATCTCCAGTGCCTTGTGATGATGGATTTACGTTATCACCCTCCGAAATATCTGGTCGTGCGATGCTTTCTTTCTTAAAGAAACCGACCACGTAATTATATGGATCGAAATCTCTCAAAGAGTTATAACCAGAGCATGCGGGATCACCTTCACAAAAAACTTTAACTCGCTCCTCCTCTCTCGAAGAAGAGTCGAGGCTTCCCACATCTACGTCAAAACACTTTTTTTTACATATATCATCGTAGAGGTAAAATTCATCGCCACACGAAGCGGCAACCTGCCCAGGGCAAAAGTTTAAAACTTGTGAGTAACCAGCTGTACTTGCTAGATAGAAAATGGAAGCTATAAGCAGCACAAATATCTTTTTTTTAACATGCTCTTTTAAACTATACAATCCAATTTCAATCATTCACCTTACCCCAAAAAATAGATGACCCTAAAAAGCCTTAAAATAAATATTAAAAAATATTCAAGAATAGCCTTAATAAAAGCAGCTTTAAGAGTGATAGTACAATACTTTATTGGCGCGAATTCTAACATTGTATTTTGAACCCTACAATAAAAATCAACACGAAGCCATTTAAGTATATTTTGCCATTTATTCCAATATACACACTTTATAATTAGTCATGGCAGATCATGAAACAACTGAATGTCAAACTTTTTAACCATGATCTCCACTGGTAACGCAATCATCTGAGTCAAAACTTTACTTTAATCACGCTATATACTGGTATTTGTAAACATAGTGACTGTCGTTTTCTTTGGCGTGAGCATGGACCCATGTAATGAAAACCGCTTTGTAGAACTCATACACGAACTGATAGAAACATTTAGTATCTTTGAAAATAGCAAAAATAAAGTATGTGTTTAAAAGTGCAGAAATTGATGCGAGTGTGTAGTGAATAATATTAAGAATTTTAGGCTTGCTCTTTCGGAATTTCATAAAAAATATTTATTTGATCTGAAATTCAGAAAAAAAGGCAACACATTGTTACGGGAATGGGGTGCAACTACTCAAATAATTAATTTTCAGAAAAGTAGGTCAGAGGCACTCTATTACACAAATATAGGTGTTTCATTTCATGAAATCGCTGATTTCAATTCAATCGAACGGCGCGTGGATAAGGTTGAGCAATGTAGTTTAACTGGAATATATACCCGACTAAGCAATCTTGATAAACGCGCTATCGATTGGCCAGAAGTATTAGGATCTCATGATGCCACGCTTTTCGAGAAAATACTCTTGGATTTCATACCTAATTTAAACGCTTTACAGTCTGTTGCAGACTATATAGGCCATAAGTGGCGGCTCGGTCGCGAATCAAATGAAATTTCTATTATTTCCTTATACATTTTGGGTAGATACGAAGATGCAATGGGCGCTATCAGTAGTTTGTGCCGCATTTTGGAAGATCACCCTATGAAGCCTACTCCGAAAAAAATTGTTGAGAAATACGGTCTAACAAAACTACAAGGCTATTTATAGTATCGCGGGTTCCGAGGATCAAAATAGGGGGCAGGCCAAACCCCTTTGATCCGTAACCGCCAAACTCACAAATATTAAACTAAAAGCAGTAAAGCAGAACCACCGGGGTCAGTGCTATGCTGCTTTTTGCCAACACTCTGGGACATCCGCCAATTATTCAACCTTGACTGATTCTTTTCGACACCCAGCCTAGCGTTGGGCTTTTGGGTTAAAAGGGGTGAACTGGTGGACAAGGGAATGGTGCATATCCATCACCAAGCCAGAAAACTGCGCGACTCAGCCTCCACGCACGCACCTTCAACAAAGCCTCGCGCCAGAAAACGCAGCAACGCCGCAAAGCCTTCCAGCGCAACAACACCTCAAAGCCGATTGCCACGACAACCGCATCAATTAATCGCAGCGACAAACACCACAGCACCTGAGATGTATCGGCTATTCGATGAGATGTTGTACAAATTGGTGAGTTTTAAAAGCTGCAAGTATGAGTTTTTCCTTAGATATGGTGAGATTGTGTACAGTTATTGTGATACGTGCCACTTAAAATACGAGTTTGACTGTAATTAGAGTGAGATGGCTTATTAAAATGGTGAGATTATGCTCACTTAGACTGAGTTGCTGTCGTTAAAAACTGAAAATTTCCATTGAAAGGGCGAGTTTGATCGTAAATTTACTCAGTAAAGCGGTCAAAACGGGGTGCATGGGCGACTGCGGCGTGAGCAAGCATGATTCCAAACTCGCTAGGAGCTCAAAGAGTGGGATTGGCGCGGTGATTATCTTTCGGGTTCTATGGGGAGGTAATCCGGGTGATCTCGCAAATCGTCGGGCGTGGAAAGGGCCACGTGACCAGTTTTATTATTCAGTTAAAGCGTTTGCAAGCTTGGTGGTACTTTTCTGCGAACGAGTGCTTTTGTAGGAGCTTTCTGTGCACTCGGTTCATTGCGACACTTCGCAAACGTTTACAACCGCGTTCACGGTATGAAGCGACACAATCGGCAACTGCACTGAAAACCTGTCTGATACACAAATAACAAACCGATCTAATAGATGGTTACCGCCGCGTACAATTGTATATCTACAGCCTGCCAATAAGTTGCCTGAATAGATTCCAAAAACTTTTTACAAAATATCTCCAAATCCTTTCTAAAAGCTATGTTTGCTTATTCGATAGACAGTTGGCGCTGTACTATGCTTGGAGCATAGTGGGGAATTTGATGTGACGTCTGTTCCCAAGTTCGAGATTTTCCCGTTTATGTCGTTCGAGGGTAACTGCAAACGGGGGTCGATATGGGATATGTTGGATGGCTTCCTATTTAGCAGGTTTGGTATTGAGCTTGCTCTGTTGTTTCACCTGGGCGGTCGGTCTTGAAGCGAACCGTGGTGCTTCCTCTACGCACGAAACTTCGCAAAAAACTGCAGAAATTCACACCTCAAAATACCCCCTTATCGTTCACTACCCGGTGCGCGAATCGGGGGGAGTTAACGAGTGGATATTTTCGTATTTTGAAGAACTGCTCACTTTGATTATGTCGAATTCGGGAGTCGACTATAAGTTGCAGCCCGTGCTCTTAAAAGATAAGGCTTTAAACAGAAATATCTTATACCTTCAGCGCGGTGTGTATGATGTGAGTTTTCTTGCGACCAGCACTGAGCGCGAAGCGCAACTGCGCCCGATACGTATACCCATTTATCGCGGCCTTATTGGTTGGCGATTGTTATTTGTTACCGGGGAGGGGCAAGATAAACTCCGCGATGTAAAATCACTGGAGCAGTTGGCACAGTTTTACGCAGGTCAGGGCTATACCTGGCCAGACACGGAAGTGCTTGAGGCTGCGGGGATGCGAGTACGCACCGCCGTTAACCACTACAGCCTGTTTCAAATGCTTGAGGCAAATCGCATCGATTATTTTCCCCGCTCGATTATCGAAATTCAAAATGAACTCGAATTTGTCAAAGACTGGGTACAAATTGAAAGTAATTTGGTGTTGAGTTATCCCGCGGCCTATTATCTGTTTGTCTCCCCTGAAAATAAGCGTTTAGCCGTGCTGCTTGAAAATGGTTTTGAAAAGATAATTGCAGACGGCTCTTTGTTTAAGCTTTTTGTTAAATATTTTAAAAAGCCTATACTCGCTGCGAATCTGGATAAGCGGCGGGTGCTGTACCTGGAAAATAAAGTGATACCGAAAGATACGCCCGTAGGCCGGAAAGAACTCTGGTTTGGCGTCGACGATGTAGCCCTCATCAAATAAATCTATTTCCGATTTAATTGTAATTTTTTGAAAGCTAAGTCTGTATTGGGTTTTAAAACGCTGTGCAGATCATTGCCGAGGCACAGCGTTCTGCTCTAACTGTCACGTTTATAGCTTACTATTTAGCCGCCAATAAGCCACTTCACACTGCCCCAGATCACAATTCCTGAGTTTGTTATCACGTAAAATACCGTGCGAATAATAATGAATAAGGAATTGAATCATGAAACCAATCATCTGGGCATTGTTGCCCGCTCTCCTCTCGTGTCTGGTGCTTAGCTCGCGTGCATTCGCAGCACCAGACCCAAATTTCCACATTTATCTGGCGCTAGGCCAATCCAACATGCAGGGCGCCGCGCATTTACCGGATACGCCCATTTCCCACCCCAATGTGCGAGTCTTGCAGGGTCAAAATTGCTCTGAGCACAACATTCCCTACGGCCAGTGGCGCGAGCATTTTCAGCCGGTGATTCGCTGTGAGGAGGGGGTTCGCACCAAACCCGATGGCAGTTCAGGGCCGATCGGCTTAAGCCCGGTAGATTCCTTTGCCGTAGCCATGGCCGAGGCCGCGGGCCCCGGTGTGACAATCGGTTTGGTCGGGGCGGCCTATGGTGGCACCGACATTCAGGCGCACCTGCCCAATTGTGCGGATTACGGAGCCTGTCGACCTCCCTATGGTGACGTAAGTGGTGCCCCGGTGGTAAACGGCACTACGCCAATCTACCGCTGGATTCTGGATTTGGCGACACGCGCCCAGGAGGTTGGTGTTATTAAAGGCATTATTTTTCACCACGGCGAAAATAACGCCGGCCAACAGGCCTGGCTAACGTGGGTGAACGAGTATGTTACTGCCTTGCGCCGCGATTTGAATCTCGACCCGGCGGAGGTGCCTTTCATCGCCGGTGAATTGCCCCGCACTGGCTGCTGTGCCGCGGCGCACAATCCGCTTGTGCAGCAAATTCCGAACTATGTGGAAAATGGATATTGGGTGTCTTCCGGCCCGATGCCCGATGGCACTGTTCTGGGAGATCGCAGCGATGGCCTGCATTGGAGTACTTTCTCTGTTATCGAGATGGGTAAACGGTATGCCGCGAAAATGCTCGAAGTGAGTGGTGGCAGCAGCACGGTGGATTGCGGTACCGACAGCGACGGCACGCCCTGGTGCTGCGACCCCAATGCCGACCCGGATGGCGATGGCTGGGGTGAGCAAAACAACGGTGAGCAATGCCGCATGCCGGATCAATCCACCGGCAGTAACGTTCTCAATGTGGAATTGGAGTCGCTCAACGCGCAATTCGATTTTTCACCCTTCGCTGTTGAGTACGACAACGCCGCTTCTGAAGGTATGTATATTGTTTGGCCCAACAACGGCAATCAAATTCTCAGCGCCGCGTCGAACGCTCAGCCTGGCCAGGTGGCCGTCGATTTTACACTGACGCAAACCGCCAATGTCGCTTTTGAAGTTCAGGTTAACATGGCGAACGCCAATGACGATTCGTTTTACTACAAGTTGGATGATGCCGCCTGGAGTACCCAAAACAATCAGACCACCAGTGGCTGGGGTACCATCACGCCAAGCACTTTTAATAATGTAGCGGCGGGCAACCACACTCTAACCATGCAGCGCCGCGAGGATGGCGCCAAGCTTGATGTCGTAACACTTACCGTTAGCAACGGCGAAATTAGTGCTGCTAGCGGAACTGGCAGCAGTTCTTCTTCGAGCAGTTCCTCTTCTTCGAGCAGTTCCTCTTCAAGCAGTTCATCGTCTAGCAGTAGTTCATCATCAAACAGTTCATCGTCCAGTAGCAGTTCCTCTTCAAGCAGCTCCAATTCAAGCAGCTCATCTTCAAGCAGCTCAACTTCAACCAGCTCATCTTCAAGCAGTTCGTCATCCAGCAGTTCCAGCTCATCTTCAAGCAGTTCTTCTAGCAGCAGCTCTTCGGGTGCCGCGGGCGGTGTCTCAGCGTCGTTGGCTATCGATAATGATTGGGGCCAGGGCTACTGCGCAACGGTAACCGTCAGCAATGCCGGTTCCAGTGCTGTTACCTGGAGCGTTGATCTTGCAGTGGAAGGTAGCGTGGGAAATGCCTGGAATGCGAACTGGACGCAAAATGGCGGCGTTTTAACGCTTAGCGGTGTGGCTTGGAATGCAAACCTGCCCGCGGGTGGCAGCACATCGTCAATAGGTTTCTGCGCAACCCGATAAGGACTCTCGAGCCGCCCTGGCAGATTGGTTTTGTGCCGGGCGGTTCATCAACCTTTCGCAAACAAACTTCGCAAATCGCTCAAGCGTTGTGGTTCGGAATGCTTACCGGTAAACAGCAGCTGGATTGAGCGAGGTGCCATTTTGAAACACTCATTCAGCACAAAACAACTCACCAAAACAAGCAGTGGCAGCATCAGGCCGGAAAACAGCGCTAGCGGTTCGCTGCTTGTTAACCCAAATTTACCAAGCGCCGCGCTTAAGAAATGTGTGAGGAGCGGGTGTGCTAAAAATACAATAAAAATAAAGGGTTCGATTTTTAGCAGAGATTGTGTTGTTTGTTTATGGGACCGGACCAAATGCAGCATCAGCAAAATCACGAATAGGGCGCATATCGGTCGCTTAATAAGATTTTCATAGATTTCTGTTTTGAACAGGCTGAAATTGGAAAAATCAAAAAACAGATTTAATTCCACCACAGCCAGTATCACAAACAGAATTGTCACCAGGGGAAGCGTGACCCTTCCAAGCGAAATTTGATACATCCCTGCATACATGCCCGCAGCAAAGAAAATGAGCATTTGTTCTCGCAGCAGTATGGGGTGTAAATCGAAAAAACTGCAAAAACCTGCAATCACCGCAAGCGTTAGCAATGGGACGTGTTTGAGTGCAAAGTAAAGTAACGGCGAAAGTGCCGAAAGTACAAACAAATCCCGCAAAAAGGTGAGTGGGATAACAAAGCTGTGGTCGGTGAGCGCGAGAATGGTGTTAGGGTGATTGGGCACCGTCATACCTATCGCAATGGCAACGGTTGCGCACAGCAGGTTCCAGGAAATCATTGGCAAAATAAGGCTTTTAAACCGCTTGCGCGCGATCTGTTGCCAGTCGTATTTCACCAGGTAGTGAATGATTAAAAAGCCCGAAATTACGGTTAACAGGGGCACACTGGAGCGCGCCATAACGTCGACCAGCGCGGTGCAGAATTTGGCGATGAAGGGGTTCTGGGACGCTTTGAGTTTTAAAATGATGAAGTTGTGAGCGAAGGTCATGAACAGGATACAGACCACCCGAGACATCTTAATCGGCGTTGAAAGCCGGTTTAACACATTCTGATAATTCTCTGCTGTGCGTAGCGGATACATCGAGTTTTGGTCCTGCGCCCCGGCGCTGTTTGGGGCGAAATTAGTTAATGCTAAAGCATTAAGGTCCGACAGTTGGCGCCTGATTACTGTCGGTTATTTAAACAAATGCTTTAATAAATTCTGCGTTTAAAGCAACAGAGCAGTTAGCGTGCCATTACTTAACGGTCACCGCTTATGGTGTAGCAGGAACGGATAAACGGTAGTAATACTAGGCTGACCTCCATAGGGAGACGATCTCACCCAAAAGAGCGGTGCTTTTGTTGCGGGGAATGGGCGTATCAGCGAATAGTCATCGTGGCGTATGCCAGGGGCCTAGCTGAAACGCGATTTGAACTTGAGAAACGGTTGCTCGTAAAACCTGAAGCTGAGTTCAGCGATGATCATTACCAGGGTTCCGCCTATAAGGAAGAGTTCCAGACCGCCGAGAGAGACATTCAATTTATGAATCGCTTCTCTCGCAAAGTGGAATATCAGCATATGGAAAATATAAGCACCGTAGCTGATCTCGCCCAATCGGTCGATGATGCGAATATTAAGAAATCGCTTTAAAAAATGTTTCTGGTTAATTACCACACTTCCCAGCCAGAAACACATAAGAAGCTGTATAAGCAAGCGGGGTAAGCCGGCGATATCACCGTGGGTAAAACTCAGGAAAATAAATAATGCGGCGAATATCAGCGCAGAGGGTAGGTAGCCGCCAAATATTCGATAGTAGAGTTCGAAGCTCCATTTGTTGTGCAGTGTGTGCGCTAACGCTACACCCAGGCAAATAGGGGTGAACGTGGCACCGAGAATACTTAACTGTTGGGATGCGCCCTCGCCAATAAGAGCATCGAACGCGCTATCCAATACCCCGAAATTAATCAATTGATTTAAAAAGATTAGCCCTCCAAGAACCAGATACAGCCACTTAGAAGTGATAAATCTTTCCAGAAAAGGCCAGACTAAATAAAACTGTTCTTCGGTTGCGAGTGACCAGAAAATCGATAAATTAGCCGCTTGAACCACCGACCAATTCGACGTGAACGTTAAATAATAAGGCAGGGTTTGAAACAACACCGTTGCAGATTCATCGCCTGATCGAAACACCAGGTACATCAGAGTGACTGCGAGCAAGGTGCCGTAATACACCGGGAAAATTCGCAAGGCGCGCCTTGCATAGAAGTGAAACAGCGAAAAATGCCCGGTTTTTCGTTTTTCTCTCAGTACCAGCGTAACGATCAGATAGCCGCTCAATACAAAGAACATATCCACACCGAGAAAACCCAATTTAAACAGGTTGGGTAGCCCGGGAATGCTCACCGAGTGATGCCAAAACACTCCGATAATGCACAGACAACGGATACCGTTTAGCGATGCAAATCGCCGGGTATTTTGGTACTCATCAAAATAAGTCAATGATGGCGGGTCTCAAATAAATAAGGGGGAATAAGATAAGGGTGGTTAGCTGATTCGCGAATAAGATAAACATACACGCCATAAATATCAACAGAGGAATATCAATCTGTTTGATTTTTGCTCACACTTGCGAAGCCTTCACAGGCTTGCTGTTTTTTGCATCGACAGTGTTCATCTATCGACATTATTAATGCATAGACAATGTTCGGCGCGGTTAAATTTACCGGTGCTGCTGCGCATTTTTACATCGCAAGTGGGCTTAACCCTCAGGTGATATTTTGTTTAGGGCATTTTGCCTGGCTGTAAATCCTGTTGTTTTGCCATCATCACATCAAACCATAGTCTTTTGTCGGCAACTGGCGTTGCGCTGGGAAGGTCGGGGTTATGGAGTTCAAAGGTTCGACGGCTGGACATGTCGACCTTACTGAGCACCATTTTTACGGTAGGGCTGTTCATAAAGTAATTATCGAAACTGCCGTCGTTAAGGGCGATATCCATACCGCGCCGGATATCTGCCGCCAGAGCTTCCCGAGTCGGAGTAACGAATAAATAAAATGGCATCTTGTAAACCAGCATAATATTTTCGTCCACAGTCAGTTCCAGGTCCGGACGGGATGCCAGTTCTGCCCAGGGCTCGTTGACTCCCCGGGGAAAACCGTCGAAGCGATGGCCATCGGTCATGTAAAACAGGCTTTCGTATTTGTTGGCGGTTACAACCTGCAGGCCGTTGTCTCTGAGAATGGTGGTGTCTGTCCAGCCTTTGCCCTGGCCCAGTTTGAAGTGGCTCAGTTCGCTGAGTGATTCCACCCCATCGAAAACATGAGGGTTATCACGGTGAATAATCATAACCCGGTAGCCCAGCAGGCCCTTATACAAGGGTACGCGAATGGCAAGCGCCGCGTCTTCGTGCTCGGCGTTGGTGGCTGTCCAGGCAATATGAATTTTGCCCTCAATAAGATTTTGCAGTTGGCGGGAACCGGTGAGCGCGCCCTCCGTGACATCCAGAGTGTAGTTTTTATCTGTTTTACTCAATGCCAATTTCAGCATACCAAGCGCGTGCTCGGCGTTGGCATCACCACGGGAAATGATCTTGATAGGTTCTGGTGAGGCGATCGCGCAGGTGCTGCAGAGAAGCATGAACAGGAGCAGGTATCGGGCAGGGCTTGTCACTTTAAAACTACAAAGTGCCATACTGTAAATCCACAAGCAAACATCCAAACTGGCGCTTATATCAACATAGCTTCAGACGGGCCATTTCGCCAGTCGAGGGCTGAGAAACACCAAAGTCCAGCTCTCTTTAAATTAACTATAGCTGCAAACGATAAACAGCGCGGGAATGCCTTGCTGGATGCGGGCTACAGCAACGGAATTCGTTTTAGGTAACAATTGCTGGCTGGTAACGCACAAATCGAGGAATTCTCCCCACGTTTTTGGGCTTCGCTGACTATCTTTTGTTAGAGAACGCAAAGAAGGGGCAGAGTATGAAGCTGGCATGCGCACTGTTTATTGGGGTGATGTGTTATCTGGTCTTGGGCTGTGGCGCAGCCTTAAGTGAAAAAGAGTGTATAAACGCCGATTGGCGGATGATTGGGCTCGAAGACGGCATGCGCGGCAAGTCTATGTTGTCACTTTCTGGGTATCGCAAGGCCTGTTCCGAAGTCGATGTTGTGCCCGATTTGGCGGCCTATGAACAAGGCCATAACGACGGCCTGAAACATTATTGTGTGTATCAAACCGGATATAACCTGGGTCAGCGCGGTAGTGCGCTAAATACAGCCTGCCCAGAAACCGCCGTGCAATACCAGGATGGCTACGCGTTTGGTAGGCGGGTCTACGATGCTCGTGTGGTGGTGAATACTATTAATCGCGATATCTCTGCATCAGAGAATCGCATTGAAACTATCAAAACCGATATTGCCAGCAATGAGCACGCGCTGGTGGCTAAAGATACGGATGCAGAAACACGTTTGGAAGCTGTGCTTGCGTTAAAAAAACTGAACGAGCAACTCGCCAGCGAGGAGGGCGTGTTGCGCAAGCTACAGCGACAACTTACACGAGCACAACGCAATTACCAGTCGGTAGTGTCGCAACCTTAATTGCTGCGTGAATTGGCCTGCGAAAAGCCAATCATTGCCGCGTAAGTAAATACAGATTGTTGTTGGTGGTAACCAGCAGCTGTGTTTGTTGAGGGTTTACAAATTCGAGATTGGTGGGGCGCTGTGGCAATGCTACGCGATACAAAAATGCTCCATCGGATGAAAAAACCTGCAAGCCATTACTGGCGGCAACGTAAATATTGCCCTGCTCATCTTCTTCGAGCCCATCCGGTGCTGCCAGCTCTACGCCGGTGGTATCGAGTTTGGCAAAATTTTCGCCGTCGCCCAGCACGCCAGGCTTCAACACGGTGTAACGTTTGAAGCTGTCGTTGCCCATATCTGCCACATAGAGAAATTGCTCGTGTCGATCGAGCAAAATGCCATTCGGTTTGTCGTTATCAGAAATCAAAAGCGTCGTTTCGCCGTGCTGATTGACATAATAAACGCCGTTGACCGGCTGTTTTTTATGGCGTTTAAGATCCCACGCAGGATCTGTGAAATACGCGCCGCCGTGGCTGTCGAGCGTTAAATCGTTTGGGTGATTGAATGGCGCTCCATTAAAGCGGTTTACCAGCGTTTGTTTGTTGCCCGTCTCTGGGTTGAAAACCACAATGCTGCCGGTGTCCTGTTCGCAGATCCAAAGCCGACCCGCATTATCGAAAGCCATACCGTTGGCTGCGTGGCTATTTTGAAAAACCACTTCAAAAGTGTGCTGCGAGAGGCTGTAGCGATGAATACGATTCGCATAAATCTCGCTAAAGTAAACAAAATCTCCGCCATCCCAAGATGGGCCTTCGGTAAGATTAAATGGCTGCACGTTAAGAACTGCTGGCGGTGCGTGACGGGCAAATGAGTGGTGTGGTGCGGTACAGCTGCAGGCAACCAGAAAGAGAACAAGGTGCAAAAAACCCATTCGTTTCATAAGTGTTTATTTCAGAGCTTTCTCGATGTTAATGGCATACAAAATTTAATGAAATTGGCGCCTGTTAACATCGCGCGGAGTTCAGAACAATATTACGGTGCTTGTGAAATTAAAGTTTATTACGGCTGGAAGAGATTAAATTTAAGGAGGCAGTGTATTCACAAAGAGAAAGGTTTGCTGTGAATCTGTCGTGTAATTCCGACTACGGCCTATTGGCTATAAATCGAGGGCTAAAAATTGATGGCGATAAACCGCCGTCCAGATTTTGTATGGCACAGCACACCCAAGTGTTTTATGCAGCGCTAAACCTGCGTAGGCTCAGTTTGAAAAAGCTGACTGAATTTAATGGCCTGCTGTCTGAAATAACGCGGGTTAAGCAGCTCACGGTGCATGTCGTAACTGATGGTCGCTGCTATTACGACATTGGCCTGGGTTTGAAAATCACTGATGGAATCGAGCGTTTCCCGAAATTTCCAGAGATCCGATTTCGAATCAGAAAAAGATTTTAAATAGCGAAAATTATGCTTAGGGCTTACGCCGTTTTTCTGCAGGGCTGACACCAGGTGCATTCCACCGTAACACAGGTTTTCCTCCAGCATAAATAAAACGCCCAAAAGCGCCACGGAATACACTTCGCTGGCTCGGCGCATATAGGCAATCAATTCTTTGGCTTTGGAGGGCAATTCAAAATTATCAGGCAGAAACGCATGCAGCTCTGCGAGATCTCTTTTTATAAGTTGTGTTTTGTAATGATTCGGCGAAACATATTGCTGAATATCGAATTGTTTGTGTTCGTCGTTAAATTGATTAACCACATTGAAGCTTGCGCCCAGGGTCTTAAACTGAGTTTCCAGTTCTTTACGCAAGGCCAGGTGAAGATGCAAACCAAAAATATAGTGTTCGGCTTTAACGTCGCTTAACCAGAATTTAATAAACGGGTAAGACTGCAAAATCTCCAGGCGATTCTGCCGGGCAATGCGCTTCAAGCTTACGGATATTTTGGCCTGCTTGCGCTGCTGTTGCTCTCGCACCTGGCCCAGATCGATAACATTGCCCATAGCTGCTGTAACCTCTCGATGCCGTTAGTGGCACGTAAATCATTTTTTAGCAGATGGCGGCTGATTACACAAGTGTTTATACGCTCGGGCGGTACAAAAGGGTCATTGGGCGGATGGCGGGTGGATGGATAGGGCGGATGGAGGGTGGATGGATCGGTCGGACGTCGGACGTCAGATGTCGGACGCCCGAGTGTTTGCTAATTGCAGGCGTTTGCCATGTCGATGGGTCGTAACTCGACGCGGCTTGAGAATCGCCACACCAACGGGGTCGCACACCCGGCCGCTCTCCAAACCATCATCATCGTTGAGGCCGCCATCTCCAATGCTAAGCTGACCGAAAAAAATCATCCTTTCAGAATAGCTGAGAACTGGATCACAAAAAAAATTATTGTTTAGAATTTTTTATTCTTGTTTTGAGATTGATGTGTGAATTGCGGAATGAATTGTTATTGCTGCGGGCTTGTTCGTGAACAAGGGCTGACGACAGCCTTCCTTAAATGTGACAAACATGTTAACTAAATAGCGATAAACAACTGCCGGGGTGCCAAAAAGTCGTCGAGTTACTTCAGAGTGTCAATAAATCTTTAAAAAACTTTCGCGCGAACTACATACCCTCTTGCAACTATGGGTTCTCCCCCAAATCTGCAATCCCCTGGAGGCACTATGAATCGCTATAAATCCCTGACGTTTGCCAGCTGCGGACTGGCGCTTAGCTGTTTGGCTGTTGGCGCACACGCCAGTCTTGGTGAGGCCGCCACCAAACTGAGTGATACTGCGTTTCTCAAACCCGGAAAGTTTTTTTTTCAGGGCGAGTATGAGGCCAGCGTAGAAGTTATTCCCTCCGACAACGGCGAAATGACCCGTGACTATGTTGAGGGCAAAGTATTTCTGGATAAAAACCGCAATGGTCGCTTGGACCGCGGCGAGCAGGGTATTCCCGGTGTAATGGTTTCCAATGGCGTTGATGTGGTAATCACGAATCGTCGTGGTGAATACAAGTTGCCCGCTAAGGCCGGTGGCTTGAATGATTTTACGGTATTTATTACAAAACCCGCCGCTTACGATGTACCGGTAAATACCGACAATGTACCGCAATTTTTCTATCATCATATGCCTGCTGGTTCGCCTGAAATGCGCTTTGGTGGCATGCCGGCAACCGGTGCGCAACCTGCGGCTATTAATTTTCCAATGATTCGAGGCAACTATAAAAAGCATTTTAAAGTTGCCATATCGGGCGACCCACAACCCTATTCAAATAATGAAGTGGGCTATGTACGCGATGCTCTGGCCAACGAACTTGCGATGCGCAACGATTTGGAATTCGTACTGGTCGAAGGCGACATCATGGGAGATGATCTTGGCTTATACCCACGCTTCAAAAAAATTCTCAGTGCTGCCGGTATTCCGATGTACTTTGTTCCCGGCAACCACGATCTGGATGCTGATGCGCCCAGCGATAAAAACAGTTTCGATACCTTCAAGCGGGAATGGGGTCCCACCTACTATTCCTTCGAAACGGGCGATGTGCATTTTGTGGTTTTGGATAACGTACGTTACCCCTGCACACCTGAAGATAACACCGATGGCAAGCATGGTTTTTGTGAAAATCCTGAAACGTCGCCAACCTACAATGGTGTGATTGATGAAGCGCAAATGGAGTGGCTCGCCAACGATTTGCAGCATGTCGCACCCTACAAATTAATTGTGCTGAACATGCACATCCCGCTGGTGTCGTTTGTGGATATGGGCTCACCAAAACACCAAACCGACAATACCCAGGCGCTTTACGATCTTTTAGGTGATCGCCCGGCGCTGGCCCTAAGTGGCCATACTCACACTCTGGAAACCTTCTTGCCGGGCGAATCGTTTAAAGGTTGGAACGATGCCCTCGGCCTGGGTGCTTCGCCCATTCCTCAAATTATTACCGGTGCCACGTCGGGTTCCTGGTGGTCTGGTGATTTGAGTGAATACAATTTGCCAATGTCGATTCAGCGTTTGGGTGCGCCCCGGGGCTATTTGATTTTCGAATTCTTCGGCAATAATTTCTCAGCCACGTTTAAAGCCGCCAACAAAGCTGCGGAAGAACAAATGTCGGTGGATTTTTTGTCGCCAACTTTCCTCACCTGGTACGAAGCTATGCGCGACTGGGCTGAGACACCTGCCGCTGCACGTTCAGAGGTGCCACCAGTCAATATTAATGACCTGCCCGACACCAGTATTCTCACTAGTGAAGACCTGGCAGGCGGTACTCAATTAATGATTAATGTTTGGAACGGCTCTCGAGATTCCCGGGTTTGGGTACAAATCGACGACCAGGCCCCGCTCATGGCAACGCGCACACAACAGGGTGAAGGCGAAGCGGCGCAAACCACGTTAGACCCCTTTGCGCTTAAAAAGCAAATGTACGTGTTCCGTTATGCGGCCAAAAGTGAATCCGGTAATGAACGTACTCAGGGTTTCGAAATGTTCAACGGAGCGCGCCTGGGTACCGCTGATCCACAACCCCTGGAAGGTTGGATCTGGACCCGTGCTTCAAACCACATCTGGGCAATCGATATTCCCGCTGATATCGAAGACGGTGTACACACTGCACGTATTATTACGCGCGACGTGTATGGCAAAGTGTATAAGTCGAGCATTACTTTCGAAGTTATGGATGAACGACCCGCGCCATTTTTTCGCAGTGAAGTGTTTGAATAATATCGACTGAATGGAATTCCGGCGGAATTGTTCCGTCGGAATTGTTTCTCCAGAAATTTTTACTGGAATGAAGAAATTTCTTTTTTTAATTCCCCCGCCAACTCGAAAACCGATCGGGTTAGTTGTGCATTTTTTTCCAGACTCTGCAAACTCTGTTCGGCAATATCAGCGATCACTCCGATGGAATGGGCAACTCGCTCAGTACTGCCGGCTTGTTCGCTAATGTTTTTTAAAATACCCTCGTTTTGCGTATGAACATTCCGAAAAGATTGCATAATGTGCGAAAGTTCCTGGTCGCTTTTGGCAATTATTTCAGCGCAGTTATTGGCAAACTCGGCATTGTTATGAATACGACTGGCTATGTTGTCGGTGGCTTTTTGGATTTGTGAAATGACGCCTTCAATACTGGCCGTGGACTGCTGTGTGCGCTGTGCCAGGCCTCGCACTTCATCGGCGACCACAGCGAAACCGCGGCCTTGTTCTCCGGCACGCGCAGCTTCGATAGCGGCGTTTAGTGCCAGTAGATTGGTTTGCTCCGCAACCGAAACAATGACCTCGACCATACCGCCAATCTGTTGACTGTGGCCCAGGAGGTTTTCAATTTGTTGCACCGATTCATTAATGGCCTGCGACAGTGAGCGTACTTTTTCAGTCGATTCATTGATAACCGCGAAGTTGGTGGTGGCGTGGCTGTCGGCGCTTTGTGCCGCCTCTGCCGAGGTTTGGCAAAAACCCTGAATGGCGTTTACTGATTCACTCATTTCGCGTGCGGTAACTGCCGCATTGCTGAGTTCCCTCTGAGTGCGTCTGGCTTTTTCGCGCGCTTCATCACTGCTGCTATTTAAATCGTGCGCTGTTGCATTGAGCGCATCGGCTACATTTTTAGCCTTGTTAATTAACGCAGCAATTTTTGCCATCATGGTATTGAAGTCCTTGGCAATTTCAGCGAATTCGTCGTTGTTGCCAATGTGCACGCGCACATTCAAATCGGCTTCATCACCCACTTTTCGCAAGGCTTCACGGAGTTTCGCAACCGGGTTACGTATGGCACTTAACATCAGCCCGGAAAACGCCAGGATCACAAGTACACTGACGCCGAATATGATCGCCAATACCGATTGGCGAGCCGAGAGATGGGAGCGGTTTTCCTCCAGATCTTTAAGGCTGGCGGCATACACCTGCTGGTTGAGTTGCCGCAGCCAATGCAATATGGGGTCGAGTTGTGTGTATAAATCGAGATCGATGTAATTGCCCAGATCATAACCAGATTCTTCTGCGGCGATGTCGCTTAGCTTGCTTAGAATTGCATTGAGTTCGCGCAATACGCTGCCGGAGTCTTCGAATTGTTGGGCGCCCTGCACCTCGTCAGGGGAGGCCGCTGGTAATAGCGGCCAATTGCTGTCAATGGTTTTCCTGCTGTTTTTGAAGCTCTCGCGGGTTTCCTGCCACAACATCATGCCGGAACGGGTTTTATACGCGATATCGACAGTGCTGGCGGTAATGGCATGGTCAATGGCATCGATTGCTTGCAGTTGTTGCAAGCGCTGCTCTACCAACTGCGAAGAACGTTGGTGACTGATGTTGGAGTCCCGCATTGCAAACACGATCAAACTGCCCAAAAGTAGCAGGGGTATTAGCGCGAGTAACACCAGTTTATGGGTGACTTTTAGGGATCTAAACCCCAGTATCATGGCGTTTCCTTTGTTCTGATCAGGGTGAATGCATTTAGTCTAGGAGCTTGCAAAACGGCAATTGTTACAATTAAATGACAAAAAGGTCTGTGTGCCAGAAGTTTTTACTCGCCCGCTGAAGTGATCGAATATTGATCACAATTGCGACGCCGAGCAGGGTTTAAATGATCCCTCGGAAATCCAGCGCCAGCACGGGTATAATGCAGACCTTTTAACGACGCGAGACCCAAATCCGCAATGAGCTATCAGGTTCTTGCCCGCAAGTGGCGCCCAGGCAACTTCCGCGAAATGGTCGGTCAGGAGCATGTGCTGCGCGCGCTGATCAATGCCTTAGACCACAACCGTCTGCACCACGCCTACTTATTTACGGGTACCCGGGGTGTCGGCAAAACCACCATTGCGCGGATACTCGCGAAATGTTTGAACTGCGAAGCAGGGGTGACGTCCACCCCGTGTGGTGAGTGTTCATCGTGTGTTGAGATTGCTGAGGGCCGCTTTGTCGACCTTATTGAGGTGGACGCGGCATCACGTACCAAAGTGGAAGACACCCGTGAATTGCTCGATAACGTGCAATACGCGCCCACCCGCGGTCGTTACAAGATTTACCTGATCGACGAAGTACACATGCTCTCTAACCACAGCTTTAACGCGCTGTTGAAAACTTTGGAAGAGCCGCCGGAGCACGTCAAATTTCTGCTGGCGACAACCGATCCGCAAAAACTGCCCATCACCATTTTGTCGCGCTGTTTGCAGTTCAACCTCAAGAATATGAGCCCCGAGCGCATTGTCGGGCATCTCCAGAATGTTCTTGAAAAAGAGGCGGTACCTTTTGAAGAGCCCGCATTGTGGGCCTTGGCACGCGCCGCTGACGGCAGTATGCGCGATGGTTTAAGCCTTACCGATCAGGCGATCTCTTTCGGTAATGGCAAGGTGGCCGAAAGCGATGTTTCGGCAATGTTGGGCACCATCGATCACCACCTGATACAAAAACTGGTGGCATCACTGGCAAACAGCGACGCGGCAAGTATCCTCGAAGCGGTTGCGCAGTTTGCCGAACACGCCCCGGATTTCGACGCCGCACTGGCCGATCTGCTCACGGTGCTACACCGTATTGCCATTGCGCAGGCACTCCCCGAAGCGCTCGATAACAGTTTTGGTGATCGCAGTGAGATACTCGATTTCGCGCAACGCCTAACTCCCGAAGATGTGCAACTTTTTTATCAAACCGCATTAATCGGTCGCCGCGATTTGGCGCTGGCGTCTGATGCGCGCAGCGGCTTCGAAATGACTCTGCTGCGGATGCTGGCGTTTCGTCCCCAAGGCTTACTGGATGTGCCCCAAAATACCTTGCCGGTTGCGGGGGCGTCGGCCAGTTCTGGCAAGGAATCCGCCCCGCTTGGGGAGGGGCCACCGCCCGAAAAAAAGTGTGAAACCGAAGCTGTAAGTCATCCAGAGTCTACAGCTTCAGTAAGGCCCCCGGCAGCGCGTGACTTAATGGCGGAAACTGCAGCGAATGAACCCGCATTGCCAAAAGCGGTCGTTGCAGAAGTGCCAAAAGCGGTCGTTGCAGAAGTGCCAAAACCGCAGGCTGTTGCGGCGCAGCTGCGCGAACAGCTTAAGGAAATCACCGGAAGCGAGGGGTTTAGTAAAACCCGCGATATGAGCTCGCGAACAGCCGAGTCTCAGCGACTCGAACCCGACGTCGATGCGCCGGGCGTGAGTGAAGCGCGACGGGAAATATCGCCAGCAATTGCCGGGCAAACGATACCGCTGGAAAATTTAAGTGCCGATAATTGGGTACACGTCTTTCGCACGGCAAATATTCGCGGCATTATGCAGAGCACAGCCGCCAACTGCGCGCTTTTAACTCGGGAGACGAACCAGCTGTTTTTTGCGTTGGACGAGTCGCGAGGGAGTTTATTTGACAGCTCACACGCGCAGCGTTTAGCGGATTTACTCAGCGATTATTTTGGCGAACGCGTAAAAGTTGATATTAACGTGCAAACCCTGCCAGCCGGGGTGGAAACCCCCGCGCAAATCACTGAACGCGAAAAGCAGGAACAACACAACGATGCTCTGCAGCGTTTGGCGGAAGACCCGGTTGTACAAACTTTGCAACAATCTTTTGGTGCCACATTGGATGAATCGTCGGTCACCATCTTGGAAAATGAATGAGGTAGCTTATGAAAGGCTTGGGCGATTTAATGAAGCAAGCGCAGGAAATGCAAGCCAAAATGCAGGAAATGCAGGAGGAGCTTGCCAATCATGAGGTAGAAGGTCAGTCGGGCGCTGGACTGGTAAAAGTCGTGATGACAGGTCGTCACGACGTTAAAAAAGTAAACATCGATTCGAGTTTGCTGGAAGAAGACAAAGAAATGCTCGAAGATTTATTAGCGGCCGCTGTTAACGACGCGGTGCGCCGTGTCGAAGAAGCCAATAAAAATCGCCTTGCCGATTTAACCGGCGGTATTCAAATGCCCCCCGGATTCAAAATGCCATTTTAAGAACCCCCTGCATGTTCTCACCGTTAATTGATCAGTTAATTACCGCATTACGTGTACTGCCCGGCGTTGGGCCGAAATCGGCGCAACGTATGGCGTTGCAATTGCTGGAACATAATCGCGAAGGCGCTCTGAATCTTTCAAACGCGCTGGCGCAGGCCGTGGAGGCGGTGCAGCGCTGCGAGCAGTGTCGTACACTCACAGAACAAACGCGCTGTAACATCTGTGCCAACAGCAAACGCGATCACACGCAATTGTGTATTGTGGAATCGCCGTCCGATGTGATTGCCATTGAACAGTCGGCCACGTTTTCGGGTGTGTATTTTGTCTTGCTCGGCAAACTTTCGCCCATTGATGGTATAGGCCCGAAAGAAATTGGAATCGATGTTCTGGAGCAACGCTTTCAGCATGAAGAAATTTCTGAAGTGATCATCGCAACCAACCCTACGGTAGAAGGGGAAGCGACGTCGCATTACATTGCCGAACGCGCTAAAAAATTTAAAATTAAGGTTTCGCGAATTGCTCACGGTGTGCCCATTGGTGGCGAGCTTGAGTATATCGACGGTGGAACCCTGGCCCACGCAATAAGTAGTCGTCGCGAGATTTGATGTCAAATTCCCTTGTAAAACAACCGATAGAGTGGATTTCCACAGAGTCTGCGCTGCTTGCTGCCTGCCAGCGCTGGAGCGCAAAAAAAATGGTGGCAGTGGATACCGAGTTTATGCGCAGCCAAACTTACTATCCCATAACCGGATTGATTCAACTCAACGACGGCGAGCGCAATTATCTTATAGACCCTTTGGCGTTCAAAAACTTCGAACCGTTTGCGGACCTGCTGTGTAATCCAAATGTGGTAAAAATACTGCATTCCTGCTCGGAAGATCTCGAAGTGTTTCAGCGCTTTTTGGGCGTTGTGCCGGTAAACCTCTTGGATACCCAAATTGCAGCTGCATTCTGCGGTTACGGGTTTTCGGTAGGCTTTGGAAAATTGGTGGCTGCGGTGTTGGGCACGGAACTTCCCAAGGAAGAAACCCGTTCAGACTGGCTGCAACGGCCGCTAAGTGCTGCCCAGGTCGATTATGCGGCTATCGATGTTGAGTATTTATTTCAGCTGGCAACGGTACTTATTTTAAAGCTTAAAAATAGCGAACGCTTAAGCTGGGTAACAGAAGATTGCGACACTGTTTTACAGGCGTTTGTCGATAACCAGGATATCGCCAAAAGCTATTTGCGCATCAAACAGGCGTGGCGCTTGTCATCGCGGCAGCTTGCTATTTTACAGAACATCGCCACCTGGCGTGAGCAGATGGCGCAGCAGCGAGATGTGCCGCGAAATCGTGTACTCAAAGAACATTCGCTAATGGATATTGCGCAGCGCAGGCCACAGCACATCGCCAAATTACGCAACTTGGAAGGTATCAACGAGCGCATGATTCGCACAGATGGCGCGGCGATTATTGATTGTGTCAGTCGGGCAGTCGCCATTGATGAAAGCGAGTTACCTGCGACCATAGTTCGCCCACTGAGCGGTGCCGAAAACCGCTGGGCAAAAAAAATACGCGAATCGGTGGTTGATCTTGCTGAGTCACTGCAGCTTGCGCCGGAAATGCTGTTAAAGAAACGCGACTACGAAACGCTTACTCGTGTGTTTGCTGGAGCCGAGACTCGCGATGAAGGCCAGCTTTTAGAAGCCTTGCACAGTTGTATTGACGGCTGGCGGTACGCCTTGCTCGGTGACCTGCTGGCAAAAACCATTGCAGTACTCAACGCCGCCAGAGATGAATCGCCATGAAACTGATTACTGATATTTACCGCTCAGTGAACAAAGAAGGCATGTACCTCTATGTTGCCAAAGGTTTTGACCTGGAAGAGTTGCCGCCAGCGCTGCGCAAACAATTTGGCCGTGCCGAGTTGGCGATGAGCCTTGTGTTAACACCCGAAAAGAAACTCGCTCGCGCTGAAAGTACTGCAGTGATAAATGCCATACAGGAGCAGGGCTTTTATTTACAGATGCCGCCTGTGGTTGTCGGCGAGAGTTACATGCAGCAAATTCCGAACGCCAAGCTGTGAAACCTTTCTGGGAATCTAAAGTGCTCGCTGAACTCAGCGCTACTGAATGGGAATCACTGTGTGACGGCTGCGGTAAATGTTGCCTGCAGAAATTGCAGGATGAAGACAGCAATGAATTGTATTTTACCAATGTCGCCTGTCGCTATTTAAATACCGATACCTGCCGCTGCCGTGATTATTCAAATCGCCAACACAATGTGCCGGAATGTATAGTATTACGCCGGGAAAGTGCTGAGGTTTTCGAATGGCTGCCGAGCACCTGCGCTTACCGTTTGCTGTGGCAGAATAAGCCGCTACCCGATTGGCATCCCTTGGTGTGCGGTTCCACAGAATTGCTGCATCAAGAAGGTCACAGTGTGCAGGGGCGAGTATTTTCCGAAGAACATGTTCACCCGGAAGATCTTGAAGATCATATCGTTAATTGGGTTGAGAGTGAGGAGTGACCATGAGCGACGCAATTAGCGACTTACAGATGCGTTTGGCCTTTCAGGATGAAACCATCGACACTTTGAATCAACAACTTACTGAATTAAGCGATGAGGTCATGTCGCTGCAAAAACAAATGCGACTGCTCTATAAAAAAATGGATGATATGGCGTATCAATTGGAACAGCGTTCAAATTCCGCTCCAAACCCGGTTGACGAAAAACCGCCGCACTATTAATTTCGTGAAGGTTTTGAATAAATGGATTCTGCTAATCTTGCTGCTTTACTTGTGAGGCCAGTTTAGTCGTGAACCCCGTTACGAATTAACATGATTCTTTACACCACTACCGCAACCAGTCACATGCTTTTGGAGTTAGCACAACAATGATGACATCCGCCGAATACACCTACGCCTGGATTTACTACATTGTGGGCTGTTTCATCCTCATCGGTTGCTGGTGGTATCTTACCCGACCCATTCCCTGGGCTGAAGTGCGTCATGTGTTACGCTTGATTGTGGCTGTGGTACTTCTGGTTCCGTGGTACAGCAATACCCAGCAGGATTATCTTTCGCCAGCCTTGCTCATTGCCGCTGTTGAGGCGTTGTTTGATGGTGCTGATGCTTTCTGGCGCGCGGGAACACCCTTACTGGTGGCGACAGCATTAGCCGTCTCGCTATCGGCGTTAGCGTATACAGCGCGTTGGATGATTATGCGCCGACGCGCTGCGCATTGATTATCGAAAAGTCTCTCTCTGAAATTCTTCGGTCGTGTTACAAGCCAGCCTATCCAACTGACCATCACCGGCAATGCTGCCACTTTCCTGCTATAACTATTAAGGGCCTGTTGATACCAATTTATTCACTCCTGCCATAAGGCTGCGTGCCCCGGCCCTTTATTGCGATCAAGGCGCCGTGAGTGAAGTTTAGTCGTTCTAAATAAACGATCGGAACAGCTATTGCTCCTGCGCTCGCCAAATACCTATATCCATGTAGGCAATGCAGAGGGCGGCACAATGGCCTTGGCCCGAAGGGTTTACCGCCAAAAGCGCCCAAGTTTCGTTTCTCGTCGCTCATTTAAGCGGTTAAACCACACTCCTCGTGCCTCAATTGGACGCTTTCGGCGGAAAACAGGTGCGAATAAATGAGTGTCAGCAGGCTCTGATAAAAAAGCGTTTAACCAGATAACGAATAGCTCGACTGCCATAGAGCGCAGGGTTGGCGCGCCACATACCAACAGCAGAGTAACTGCCGGTTATGACAGCAAAACCTTTGATCACTTGCGTGTTATTGCTTCTCGCGGGGCTCGCTATTGCGCCTGCTACGCTGGCGCAAGCGGATGCTGCCGATAGCGCTGCTGCGCCATTGCCACCCGATATTCGCCTGGTAATCGACGTCTCAGGCAGCATGAAACGCAATGACCCCAATAACCTGCGACAACCCGCTGTTGAGTTATTGGTGCAATTACTGCCCGAACAGAGTCGCGCCGGTGTCTGGACTTTCGGCAAGTGGATCAACATGCTGGTACCCCATAAACCAGTCACTCAGCAATGGCGTGAAGTTGCACTCGGTAAAGCCAAGGCGATCAATTCGGTTGGTCTGTACACCAACATCGGAGAAGCGCTGGAAAAGGCGGCTTACGATTTAGAGAGTGTTGGCAACGATTATCGCACCAGCATCATTTTATTAACTGATGGCATGGTGGATATCGATAAATCGCCAGACCTTAACAAACGGGAGTGGCGCCGTATTGCCGACGAAGTGTTGCCCAAACTTAAAGACGCCGGCATTACGATTCACACCATCGCCTTATCCGATAACGCTGATAAAAACCTCATGAGCAAACTGTCGCTCAGCACCAACGGTATGGCTGAGGTGGCGCATACGGCTGACGACCTCATGCGTATTTTTCTTAAAGCCTTCGATGCCGCTGCGCCCGCCGAACAGGTGCCGCTTACTGATAACCAGTTTGTGATCGATTCCAGCGTTGAGGAATTTACGGCGCTGATATTTCGTAAAAACCCCGCAGAGCAGACCGAACTTGTCGGACCCGACAAAGCCGTGTATTCCGTTGCAAGCGAAGATAAGGACGTTAAATGGCATCGTGCTGACAAATACGATTTGATCACGGTTAGGCAGCCTCTGGAAGGTGAATGGGGCGTTAAAGCTGAAATGGACCCGGAAAGTCGGGTAACGGTGGTCAGCAATTTAAATTTGCGGGTAAAACCGCTGCCCCTTAACGTGTTTAAAGGTCAGCAGGAGGATTTATCTCTGTTCCTGCAGGAAGACGGCAAAACCATTACCCGCAAAGAATTTCTTAAACTCATGGACATTAACGCTGTCATGGAAGCCGGTAATGATGAATTTGATCTGCAGGAATTCTGGCGCAAGCGAATTTCAGGCGAGTCACCACCTGATGACGGGAAATATCAACACCCGCTTCCAGTCTTTGATAAGGGCGGTATCTACCAGTTAAATGTTATCGTCGACGGCAAAACCTTCATTCGCCAGTTTAATCATCAATTTCACGTGCGTCAGCCCTTCGGCGCTGAAGTTAAGCAGTTGTTTGAAGAGGGTAAAACCGAATATGTCTTGATCGCAAACTCCTATAATCAAAGCATCGATATTCCCCGTACTCAGGTTGTTGCAACAATTATTACCCCTGAAAATCGCAAAAAAATACGCCCTTTAAAAGCGACTGATGTTGATACCTGGAAAGCGAATTTATTGCCAGATGTTGAAGGTGAGTACCAGGCAATAATTAAAGCCAAGGGGTTCAACAGCAAGGGTGAGGAATTTGAAGTTACGCTTGATGCAATTACTTTTAATTATTCGCTGGACGGCGGCTTTACCGAGGAAAAAGCGCCTTTCTTCGAAGCAACCGCCACACCAGAAATAACCCCAACACCGTCACCACAGCCGGAGGACTCTACTGAGTCTGCCGCTGAAGCGCCAGATCAAGCTCCAGCAAAAGAGGGTGTACCTTCGTGGTTGTTATACACCATTCTCGGCGTTGGCAATTTACTGTTGTTTGCCTTGGGTTATTTCGCTTTCAAAAAAATAATGGGGAAAAACGACGATATTCTCGAACAGTTTTCTGAAGAGAAGGTCGCTGAACAAATCGAGACTCCGCCACCACCTCCTGAGCCTGAGCCCGAGCCGGTGCCTGAAGAAGAGCCGCCGATGGAAGACCTTGAGCCCGCCATGGAAGATTTGGCGCAACCGGACACTAACGACGAGATGCCGCCACCCGATGATATGTCGCAGGACGATCTTGAAAGCGACAGTGAAGATCTTGAAGACCTGGATGATCTCGATGCGATGACGGCAGATGAGGAAGATGTAGACAACGAACTGGAAGCGGAAGACGATGAGATGGTGGCCGAAATGCTAAAGGCGCAAGGCCTCGATCTCGCTGAAGACGAGCTCGACGAGGCCATATCAACGCTGATTGACGATCTCGATGCGCAGGGCGAGGATGACGAGGATGAAGACGAATCGGAACCTAAGAATTAGGCGCTACTCGTTTTCCGAACAAATACGTCGCTCGCTTTCGGTAATCTCCAAATCATTTATGCTCGCAAATCTTTTTTGCATGTGACCGGTTTCTGAAAATTCCCAGTTTTCATTGCCATAGGAGCGATACCACTGGCCGGCGTCGTCGTGCCATTCGTACTCAAAGCGCACGGCTATGCGATTACCGGTGTAAGCCCACAGACTTTTCTTCAAACGGTAGTCGTGTTCTTTCTGCCATTTGCGTGTCAGAAATTCCCGTATCGCTTCTCGCCCGCTAAAAAATTCATTGCGATTGCGCCATTCGCTGTCTTCGGTGTAGGCCAGCGCGACCTTGGCAGGGTCGCGCGTGTTCCAGGCATTTTCAGCCATTTGCACCTTTTGCCGAGCAGTTTCTTCGGTAAAGGGCGGCAGGGGGTGCCGCAATTCTTCAGTCATTGTTGCGTTACCAGGCTTTATAGGGCAGGAATTTACCGTTCATGGTAATCACAACACGGTCACCTTTGGGATTTTCTTCTTTGGCAACGTCCATCGAAAAATCGATAGCGCTCATGATACCGTCACCAAATTGCTCTTGAATCACTTCCTTCAAAGTATCGCCATACACACCCACAATTTCGTACAAGCGATAAATTAAAGGATCTTGCGGCACGCTTTTTTCCCAGGTTTTGGTGGGGTATTCCATTAAAACCGCTTTGGAGCCCTCGGGTAAATTGAGCAGCGCACAGAGTTTTTCTGCGGACTCTTCAGGCATGCTGTTCATGCCCAGACACGCAGAAGTTACCCACACGGTGCCCATGCCGAGTTCCCCGGCAATCGCCTCCCAGCTGAGTGAGCGGGCTTTTTTTGCGAGAACAATGGCTTCTGTTACGTCTACTTTATTCATAGTCAGTTTCTCCTATGCTGTCATTTCAATAGTTTTTTTAGTGGCCTTTACTGCGCTTAGCGAAGGCTTTTTTTTAATGCCTGCAATGGGGTTGACCACTTTAGGCAGGGTTTGGTTTGCATCAGTTGGGCGTTCATCAGATCGGTTTACTAAAAAATCAACCAGATAATTACGCAGGTGGTAATAACTTTCATCTTTAATAATGTCGGCGCGTACTCGTGGCCGGGAAATATCTACGGTAACCGATTCGGCGATAACGGCGTTGGGACCGTTGGACATCAGCAAGATTTTATCGGCCAGCAGAATAGCTTCATCAACATCGTGAGTAATCATAAAAACAGTTTGTTGCATGCGTCCCCAAATGTTTATGAGTTCATCCTGAATGTTGCCGCGCGTGAGCGCGTCCAGGGCGCCGAATGGTTCATCCAGTAATAATAATTTGGGCTGCGTTGCGAACGCGCGTGCGATGGATACACGCTGCCGCATACCGCCGGAAAGTTGTGCGGGTTTGCGGTTAACGACATCGCTCAAGCCCACCATCTCCAGATAGTCAAGGCTGTGAGTTGTTAGCTTGTCTTTGCTCCAATTTGGCCAGCGTGCCCGTACACCGAAGCGGACGTTATCGAGCGCGCTCAACCAGGGCAACAGAGAATAATTTTGAAAGACCATGCCGCGATCGAGACTCGGGCCAGACACTTCTTTTTCATCCATGAGTACAATACCATCGCTTGGAGTATCGAGCCCCGCAAGGGTATTGATAATTGTGGATTTACCGCAGCCGGAGTGCCCGATGATGCAGACAAACTCGCCCTTCTCGATACTAAAACTGACATTTTCAAAAACAGTAAGTTCTGCTTCACCTTTCGGGCTGGGGAAACGTTTGGCGAGATTTTCGACTTTTAAAAATGATTTTACGGTCATGAACGCTTACTCCTGATACTGCACCAAACGGGTGGCTGCATTTAAACCGAGATCCAGCAACATTCCGACCAAGCCAATCATTAATATTGAAAAAATTACACTGGTTAAATCCAGATTATTCCATTCGTTCCACACGTAGTAGCCGATCCCGGTTCCGCCCACGAGCATTTCAGCGGCAACAATGACCAACCAGGCGATACCAATGGAAATTCGCATGCCGGTGAGAATGGTGGGGGCGGCAGCGGGCAGGATTACGGTAAACGCGGTGCGCAACGCACTCAGCTCATGAGTTCGTGCCACATTCACCCAATCTTTGCGAACGCCGGCGACGCCAAAAGCTGTGTTAATTAACATGGGCCAGATGGAACAAATAAAAATGACGAAAATTGCTGAAGCTTCTGAGTCTTTAATAATAAATAGTGCAAGTGGCATCCAGGCCAATGGCGAAATAGGGCGCAACACCTGAATAAAAGGATTGAGTGCGTTGTACATTAATGGCGACATGCCGATCACAAATCCGATGGGAATCGCCAACAGAGCAGCGCCAAGATAGCCGGTTAACACGCGATAAAGCGAGTAACCCAATTGAATTCCGATGCCTTTGTCGTTTGGCCCTTTGTCGTAAAATGGATTGGAAATTTCTTCGGCGGCTAATTTAATCACGTCGGATGGCGGCGGTACACGTGCTTCCTGATCTGCACCGCCCATAAGCAACTCATACTCAGTGAGGGCTTCGCTGGTTTCAGGCGGTTGGCTGGCCAATTCCCAAAGGCCCATTGTGATAACTAAAATTGTTAACGACAATATTATGGAGCGTATTCTGAGCGACAGCATGATTCCCCCTGGTATTCGGGCGACGACGCGGCAGTTCGAGCTGCCGCTATTAAGGGTTTAAGTGCGTTTAATGGCGAAGCTGCTGATGTACTCTTCCGGCTTGGTGTAGTCGAATTCCTTGCCCATAATGGTGTAATTCTCATAAGTTTTGCTGGGCGCTTCGTAGCCGAGGTCTTTCATCACCTTGCCGGCATCGGTTGCAATATAAACTTGCTGCGCGATGGCTTTGTAATCAATATCGCCTTTCACATAACCCCAGCGTTTCATCTGAGTAAGAATCCATACCGCCATGGAATGCCAGGGGAAGGGATCGAAATCGATTCGGTCGGGAACATTCTGTACCTTGCCCAGACCATCGGCATAGCGACCCGTGAGAACCTGTTCCACCACCGGTACCGGTTGGTTAAGATAATTTTTGGGTGCGATAGCCGCAGAAATTTCCTTGCGGTTTTCAAATTTCGCCGAGTAGTGGGTTGCGTCCACAATGGCTTTAAATAATGCCGCGAAAGTGTTGGGATTGGTGGTTGCAAACTCCTGACTGCACGCAAACGCACAACACGGATGTCCTTCCCAAATGTCTTTGGTTAATGTGTGAATAAAACCCACTTTTTCCCAGACGGCCCGTTGGTTGAACGGGTCGGGCGAGAGATAGCCGTCGAGGTTTTCGGCGCGCAGGTTGGCAACCATTTCGGGTGGCGGCACAACGCGGATCTGTATGTCTTTGTCTGGGTCAATGCCGTGTTCTGCCACATAGTAGCGCAGTAAGAAATTATGCATCGAATATTCAAACGGCACACCGAATTTAAAACCTTTCCAGTCTTTAGGGTTGCGTTTGTCTTTGTGCTTGTTGTGCAGCACAATCGCCTGGCCGTTAATGTTTTCTACCGCGGGCATAATAAAAGGTTTTGCGGTGGAGCCCGCGCCCATCGTCATTGCCAGAGGCATGGGCGTTAGCATGTGAGACGCGTCGTATTCCATATTTAAGGATTTGTCACGAGCAACCGCCCAACCGGCGGTTTTTATCACGTCTACGTCGAGACCATACTTTGAATAGAAGCCCAGCGGGTGCGCCATAATAATGGGCGTCGCGCAGGTGATGGGCACGAAGCCGATATTTAATTTGGTTTTTTCCAACTTTCCGTTGCTTTCCATGGCTGCGGCCTTAATGGCACCCATGGGTAATATCGAAGAGAGTGCTGCAGCTAACGTACCGCCCCCCAGGGCGCGCACAAAGGCGCGTCGGTTGACGTCGTTGTGTCCGAAAATACCGCGTACGATGGCATTTTCGATAGCGCGTTCCATCATAGCTTCACTGCTCGGAAGAGGGTCGTCCTGAAGCTGATGAGTTGCCGATGTATTCGTGTGACTGTTCGTGTGGCTGCTTATTTGATCCGCTTGCTTTTCCAGTGCTTCAGAATAACTCTTGTGATCGTGGGCCTGAATACAGGCTTCACAGGTACAGCTTTTCGTGTGGGTGAGCGACGTATTTTCGTCGTATGGATTACCGAGACTTTTATTGGTCATGCGTTTCCCCCTTTCTACAGAATGTGAGCACTGAATTAGCGCATGGCGCTTGAAAAACAGTACTTGGCGGTGCCTTACACCTGATGTGCAGCAAAATGATTCCATTTGAATTCAGCTGGGCGCTGAACTACTTGCATCGAGTTGCATCGAGCGTTCCTGTATTTTCCTCTGTGCGATGACTGTGCCAGCTTTTGATGCAGCGTCTAAGTCACTGAAAACTATGCTTAAAATACAAATTTCAGTTTTTGGGCGGTAGCACGAAATTTCGTTGATCACGATTTATCGTGGCTGTTGGCACGAATTTTCGTTGCTCTTTCGAAGCGTTTAAATTTGTTTTGGGGGAATCATGCGACTTAGTGCCGACACCTATGCAGTGATGAATGAATTACCGGAAGCCTTGGTGGTGATCGATCCATTCGCCGGTGAAATTGTGCACGCGAACAACCGGGCGTTAACACTGCTCCAAGTAAGCAGTGACATGCTCTATGCCATGAATGTGCTGCGTTGCTTCCAACAGACATTGCCACAATTGATTGCCCTTACCCAGCAGGTCTTGGACCAAAAATACGGTTTTAGTGATGAACTTATTTTTGAAGATAATGGCGGGCAACAACTCGAGCTTGAGGTGAGTGGCAGCCTACTGCATGCCCATTCAAAATCATTACTGTGTTTATGTTTGCGCGACAAACGGGAATTTGAAAATTGGCAATTACACACCAGTACACACCGCTCTCATAAAAATGGTTTGCTGCAGTGGCAACGTATTCACCAGGTTTTTGAAAATATTGAACGTGAGAACCAGCTTATTCTCAGCGCGGCAGGCGAGGGCATTTACGGTATCGACGCCGAAGGCTGCGCGACATTCGTTAATCCCGCGGCAGAGCGAATGCTGGGCTGGAAGGCCGAAGAATTGATTGGCGTTAATATTCATTCTGCCATTCATTACAGCCACCCGGATGGCTCGGATTATTGTGTGCAGGATTGTCCGATATATGCCGCGTTTAAAGATGGCGTTGTGAAGCGTGTCGAGGACGAGGTGTTTTGGACCAAATCTGGTGAGCCCATAGCGGTGGAATACACCAGTACCCCGATATTGGACAAGGGCCACCTGGTGGGCGCGGTGGTTATTTTTCGCGATGTATCCGATCGTAAAAATGCCGAAAACAAATTACGTAATGCGCTGCAGGAAGTGGAACGCCTAAAGCAGCGCCTCGAGTTGGAAAATGCCTACCTGCAGGAAGAAATCAGCGCGGAATACAACACTCATCACATCGTTGGTAAAAGCCCCGCCATTCGCCAGGTTATTAATCAAGTGCAATTGGTTGCGCCCACAGATGCCACTGTTTTAATTACTGGCGAATCGGGAACCGGTAAAGAATTAATCGCTCGCGCAATTCATAACGCCAGTGAGCGCAATAACAGGCCATTGGTGCGTGTCAATTGTGCTGCGATACCACGCGATTTATTCGAAAGCGAATTCTTTGGGCACATTAAAGGCGCCTTCTCTGGCGCGGTTTCTGATCGGCTCGGGCGTTTTGAAGTGGCGGACGAGGGTACTCTGTTTTTAGACGAAGTGGGTGAAATCCCCCTTGAATTGCAGGGCAAACTGCTGCGGGTATTACAAGATCAGGAGTTTGAGCGTGTTGGCGAGTCGCAAACACGCACCGCTAATGTCAGGGTGATTGCCGCCACCAACCGCAATTTGTTGGAACGGGTTAAAACCGGCCAGTTTCGCGAAGATTTATATTTCCGTTTAAATGTGTTTCCAATTCGATCGGCGTCCTTGCGGGAACGCCGTTCCGATATTCCTTTATTGGTCGGGCATTTTCTCAAAAAAGCCTGTACGCGATTTAACAAACCTGAGCTGGAAATATCGGTGGGGCAAATGCGAAACCTGCAACTGTACGATTGGCCAGGTAATATCCGTGAGTTGGAAAATTTATTGGAACGCCAGGTTATTCTCAGTCGCGGCAATCGTCTGGTGTTGGAATCTTTAGCCAATGTCACGAGCACTTCCAGTTGCGAAACGGTTGAACCCGACGCGAGCATCGCCACCGAATCCGATTGTCGCAACTTTCAAAACCAATCGATTGTCAATGCACTGCAACGTACGCATGGCAAGATTTACGGGAAAGATGGGGCGGCGGCATTGTTGGGCGTGAAACCCACCACTCTGGCATCCCGTATAAAGAAACTGGGTATTAATAAGCAGGCAATTTTGCAGAGCGCTGTGCGCCAATCGTCGTTGCAGGCTTGAATTCAAGCTGCTGGTAACCATATAGCGTTTGATTAATTCACTTTCCTGGAGGTTTGTGTGCTTCGTATTGGGTTGTTTTTAATGACCAACCTGGCGGTAGTGGTTATCGCCAGCATAACCTTAAATTTATTGGGTGTTGGCAGTTATCTGGATGCCAGTGGTAGCCAATTGAATTTGCAGGCGTTACTCATTTTCTGTGCTGTATTCGGTTTTGCCGGTTCGGCAGTATCGCTGTTTATTTCCAAATGGATGGCCAAAAGGTCAACCGGTACTCAGGTGATCACTACGCCGCGAAGCCCTGACGAACATTGGCTGCTGGAAACCGTGCGCGACCTGTCCCAAAAAGCCAACATTGGCATGCCCGAGGTGGGTGTATTCCCGGCGCAACAGGCCAATGCTTTCGCTACGGGGTGGAATAAAAATAACGCCCTGGTTGCGGTGAGCCAGGGTATGCTGCAGCGCTTTAACAAAGAAGAAGTCCGCGCAGTATTAGGGCACGAAATTGGCCACGTGGCCAATGGCGATATGGTGACACTCGCGCTTATCCAAGGCGTTGTGAATACCTTCGTGATGTTCTTTGCGCGCATTATTGGCCACACTGTTGATCGGGTGGTATTTAAAACTGAACGCGGCCACGGTATTGGCTATTACATAGCCACCTTCGTCTCTGAAATTATCTTAGCGTTCCTCGCCAATATGATTGTTGCCTGGTTTTCGCGTCGTCGCGAATACCGCGCCGACCACGCGGGCGCCACACTTGCCAGCCGTCAGGGAATGATCGGTGCGCTGCAGCGGTTACAGGCAGAAACCCAGCAAAAGGTTCCCAATCAAATGCCAGATACTCTAACGGCATTTGGTATTTCTTCCGGGTTTTCCAACAAGATGATGGCCGCCTTCGCAACGCATCCGCCTTTGGAGGAACGCATCCGGGTTTTGCAAAACGGTTAATAACACTGTTAAGCACGCCAAAATCACATAAAACGCGGCAGGTGAGCGCCTGCCGTGTCATATAGTTAACATATTTCTGTCACTATTCGTTAATTCTCCTGTCATCGCGGTGCCTTACAACTAGCGCTTTCGTTCTTTCATAAAGAGTAAAAGCGCAATGGAAAAATCGATATTTATAAAAACATTGGCTGTGACAGCCATTTTAGGCTTAGCGGCCTGTTCAGGGGATGACGGCAAAGACGGTAGCAACGGCAGTAACGGTGCGCCCGGCAGCAATGGTGTTAACAGCCTGGTGAAATTTACCGATCTGCCTGCCGGCGATGCAATGTGCTTCAAAGGCGGTGTAATGATAGAAGGCGGTTTGGACAGCGATGGCGACGGTGTTCTGGCCACTGCAGAAATTACCGAAACCAGTTACAACTGCGCCGCAGCCACCCTCAACACTTCCAGTAATTTCAATCGTGTTGCGAGTTTCCCAGTATGTAGCCAGCTCGACTCGAGCTGCGATACCGATACCCAAACCTCGGCTGAGATTGCCGCTGTTTCCAGCGATGGCATGACCCTGGTTTACACCGATAGCCCTATGAACGCTTTGGGCTTCGTCGATATTTCGAACCCTGCGATGCCAGCTGCGGGCGGTACTATTGCGCTTAGCGGTGAACCCACCTCTGTGGCGGTGAAAGGCGAATACGCTTTGGTTGGCGTAAATACCTCAGAAAACTATGTGGATGTTGCCGGTGATCTGGTGGTCGTTAATATCGCAACGCAAACTGTCGTGACCACACTCGATTTGGGCGGCCAGCCAGATTCCGTCGCGGTGAGCCCCGATGGCAACTATGCGGCGGTTGTTTTGGAGAACGAGCGCAATGAACTCTTATGTGTCAGTGGCACCTATGCGGGCACTGCCTACGACGATGAGGACCTCGCCGAAGAGCAATGTGAAGACGAAGGCAATGGCGAATTAGGTCTGCCACCCCAGGCGCCAGCGGGTGCTTTGGTTGTGGTAAATATCAGCGATGCGGCGCCTGCGAACTGGAGCACCAGCACGGTTGATTTGAGCGGTTTCGACGGGCTTTACCCCACAGACCCGGAACCCGAATATGTTGATATCAATGCAAACAACATCGCTGTGGTCACACTGCAGGAAAACAACCATCTTTTCCTGGTTGATCTGACTGACGGCAGCATCGTTAACAACTTCACTGCCGGTACTGTTGATCTTGAAATGATCGATACCGAAGAGGAAGATCCGGCAATCATCAGCCTTACAGATTCTGAAGACGGCGTGTTGCGTGAGCCAGACGGTGTTTCCTGGATCAATAACGAGTACTTTGCCACGGCCAACGAAGGTGATTTGGACGGTGGCAGCCGCGGCTTTAGCGTTTACAACACCAGTGGCGAAGTCGTTTGGGATTCCGGCTCGATGTTAGAGCATCTGACCGTGAAACTGGGCCAGTACCCAGATGGTCGTTCCGGTAACAAAGGTAACGAGCCGGAAAATATCGAAATGGGCATCTACGGTGGTGATCGCTATTTGTTTGTGAATTCTGAGCGTTCCAGCCTGGTATTTGTGTTTGATGTTGCCGACCCGACCAAGCCTGTTTACAAACAAACACTGCCAGCCGGTGTTGCACCTGAGGGTGGTTTGGCGATTCCTTCGCGAAACCTGTTGGTGGTTGCCAGTGAAGAAGATGCGCGCGACGACAAGATTCGTTCTGTTGTTAACATCTATCAGTACAACACGCTGCCCGCCAGTTACCCAACTTTACAGTCAGTTAACCGCTTCGACGGTACTCCCATTCCCTGGAGCGCCATGTCCGGTTTGTCATCTGATCCGTGGAATGATTCGGTGCTGTATTCCATCGAAGACAGTTTCTATGGCTCCAACCGCATTTTCACTATTGATGCAAGCCAGTCACCAGCACTACTGGTAGCGGAAACCACCATCATGGACAGCAACAATGTGTTTGCCGGTGTTACCACGTCTGGCGCTACGGAAGATCCTGCCAGTTTTGATGCGGTTGATCTTGCCGCTATGATCAACAGCGACAAATCGGTGAACATCGACCCTGAAGGCATCGCCAGGGCATCTGACGGCGGCTTCTGGGTTGCCTCGGAAGGTGCGGGTACTATGTCTGACACCGAAGGTCGTCCGATCCAATCTTTGAACTTTTTGTTTAAAACCGATGCCTATGGCGTGATCGAAGATGTGGTAAGCCTTCCTAGCGAGGTTAATGCACTTCAGGTTCGTTTCGGTTTTGAAGGTGTTGCCGAATATTTAGGCAAGCTGTACGTCGCAATTCAACGCGCCTGGGAAGGCGAAGCTAACCCCCGCATTGGTATTTACGACATTGTCAGCGAAACCTGGGAGTTTGTTTACTACCCACTGGATGCCCGTGAATCACAAAATAAAGGTTGGGTTGGTTTAAGTGATATCAGCGCCATGGGTAACGGCGAATTCCTGATCGTTGAACGCGACAACCAAGGTGGCCCAGACGCTGCTATCAAGCGTCTCTACAAAATCAACCTGGCTAGCTACACTCCAGGTGCCACAATCGTAAAAACCCCGGTTCGCGATTTGATGCTGGCTGGTGATTTGACGGCCTCAGGTGGCTTAACCCCCGAGAAAATTGAAGGTTCGGCGGTTATGGCAAATGGTGACGTGTTCATCATTAACGACAACGATGGCGTCGATGACAACAGTGGTGAAACCCGTTTGATCAACCTGGGTAACATCCTGAATTAATCTTATGGAGCGGCCGGTGAATTCTCACCGGTCGTTTATCTTCCTTCCATTACGTTTCCTTCACTCCGTTAACGGGTTCGAACCTGTTAAATTTTACTGTGTAAATTTCACAAATCCTTGCTTCGCTGGATTAGTCGATACACTAAGCCTTCATAAATTTTAAAAGCAGTTGGCTGTGTTATGGACATTATAAAAACCCTTGGCGAATTTATTATCGAAAATCAAAGCCATTATCCCAGTGCCACCGGGGAGCTTTCTGCCCTGTTTGCGGCATTGCGTTTGGCTGCAAAGGTTGTTCATCGCGAGGTGAATAAGGCCGGGCTTGCCGATATTCGCGGCGCATCCGGCGAAGAGAATATTCAGGGCGAACAGCAACAAAAACTCGATGTGTACGCCAACACTAAATTCAAAACCGCCTTGCAGGCGCGCGGCGTGGTGTGTGGACTCGCCTCCGAGGAGGAAGATGATTTTGTGGCCTTTGATGCGGAGATGAACCAACAGGGCAAATATGTGGTTTTGATCGACCCGCTCGATGGCTCGTCGAATATCGACGTCAATGTTTCGGTGGGCACCATTTTTTCCATCTATAAGCGCCTGTCGCCAGTGGGCTCACCCGCCCAGCTCGACGATTTTCTGCAGCCTGGCACACAACAAGTGGCCGCGGGTTATGTGGTGTACGGTTCATCCACAATGCTGGTGTATTCATCGGGTAATGGGGTTAACGGGTTTACCTATGATCCGTCATTGGGCGTGTTTTGTTTGTCGCACCCCAATATGCGTTGCCCCGAGGCAGGTACTATCTATTCGATTAATGAAGGTAATTACGTACATTTTCCGGAGGGGATTAAAAAATATATCAAATATTGTCAGGCCGAAGACATTGCCACCCAGCGCCCCTATACCTCACGTTATATTGGTTCTCTGGTGTCGGATTTTCATCGAAATTTGATTAAGGGTGGGATTTATATCTACCCCACCTCACGCCAGCACCCCAACGGCAAACTCCGGTTGCTCTATGAATGCAACCCCATGGCGTTTTTAATCGAGCAAGCTGGCGGATTGGCCCTCGCTAACGCTACGCAGCGCATTCTCGACATTAAACCTGAAGAACTGCACCAGCGCGTGCCCTTGATCATAGGCTCGCCCAAGATGGTAGAAACAGCGGTGAGTTTTCTCGAACAAAATGAAGCGCAGAATGCCAGCGCAGATCTGGCGAGAATAGGGCGCACTGGCTAACGGGTTATTATTGGTGCCGAATTTGTAGGAATTTTGAACCTCAGGGTATGTGGCGATGAGCCAATTACCCATCCAATAAGAGAAATGGTGTTTTTTGCGATTATTGATTTGATGAATGTCACTCGCTTTTGCACAATGGATGGTAAGCTAAACCTTGTAGAAGTCCGATCGCATCAGCTCCATGAACTTTCAGTCCACTGTTTCCACCTCTGGTAACCCGCCCAGGCTAAGCGATGGTCTCCAAGACCTGTTACAACAGCTGTGCGCCAAATCCTATGAGTCGCACCGTCTGGTGCGTCTTAGCGTAATTGTTGCAAATGAGCCTTTATTGGCTTTGTTGTCGTCGCTCAGTGGTGTAGAGCGCCAGTTTTTTTCATTGCGCGACCAAAGCCTTTCTCTTGCGGGGCTCGGTCACAGTGTTCGTCTGCTGGCTTCCAACGCGCTGCAAATCCAACAGGTAATGGATCAGGCGCAGCAAATGGTGGTCGGAACAGAATGTCTGTGGGTGGGTGGTTGTTCTTTTGCCGGCAATAATGGGGCCGGACAATGGCAGGATTTTCCCGCAGCGATGTTCTCACTCCCGTTGGTGGAAATTCGGGAAACACTTAATCAGCAAATTCTCGCAGTGAATCTATACGCCGAGAGCTACGCGCAATGGCAATCCAAGCTGGACGAGATCGCTGCGATCACCGAAAAGTTACGTGCCCCCCGTTTACTGAATAACGCGGGGACGGTCGTTAACCGCCGCGACACAACCACTACTCGAGTGTGGAATGGTTTGGTATTAAACGCCTTGAATAAAATCGATAGTGAACCCTTGAAAAAGGTGGTGCTGGCTCGGGAAATTGAGTTGCTCTATCAAGGCAGTCCCGATCCATTTAGCGCGCTCGCGAGCATCGATCGCAGTGATAATCCAGGTTACCTTTTCGCCATCGAAAGTGCGGCGAGTCTGTTTTTTGGCTGTTCTCCAGAGCGATTGTTTCGTGTTGAAGGACGACGTTTGGCAACAGAGGCTTTGGCAGGCACCGTGCGGCGTGGCGATACCAGTAGTGAAGATATGGAACTGGAAAACCGCCTGATTCAAAGTCGAAAATTGGTACGTGAACACCGCTTGGTGGCGGACGCAATTCGTAATGCCTTGCAAGCTTTGGCGACAAATATTTCTCAGAGTGCGGAGGTTGGTGTTGTTAAATTAAGCCACATCCAGCACAGCTATCAAAAAATATCCGCAACCCTATTACCCGAGGTAACAGCAGCGCAGTTATTTGCCAAGCTGCACCCAACACCCGCAATTTGTGGCTTTCCCGCCGCTGATGCCAAGATGTTTATTCGTGATCACGAACGTTTCCAGCGGGGATGGTATAGCGGTGCAGTGGGTGTTATTGGCGCCCACACGGCCGAGTTGTCGGTCGCGATACGTTCCGGGCTGAGCAAGGGGGCCAGACTGTGGCTGTACTCCGGAGTGGGCATCGTACGTGGCTCAAACCCGGCGACGGAATGGCAGGAACTGGAAAGTAAACTGCAGTCGCTATTGCAGGCTTTGGGCACTCCAACAGAGCACACTGCAGAGTCGCATGGCGTTAAATAATCAGAGCTGGGCACAGGCAATTATTGCTACCTTGTTCGCGCAGGGCGTGCGACATTTTTGTGTTGCCCCGGGGAGTCGCAGCGCCCCTTTGTCCTTAGCGGTGTTTGCAAGGCAAACCGATGCTGAGGGAGATTTAGTAAAAATCCACACCCATTTTGACGAGCGGGGCCTGGGCTTTTTTGCTCTGAATCTGGCTAAAGCAACACTGCAGCCGGTGGTTGTGATATGCACGTCAGGCACGGCGGTGGCTAACCTGCATCCAGCCGTAATCGAGGCCTGGGAAAGCCAAGTTCCGCTGATAGTTCTCTCTGCAGACCGCCCCGACGCTTTACACAATTGCGGTGCGAATCAGGCAATTGCCCAAAAGGCTCTTTTTAGGGGGCAGGTAAATTGCAGTGCGAATTTTACGCTTCCCGACACCGAACAGGAATTAACTGCGCAATTGCAGCGTTTGTCTTCTTGTTGCAACGCGCTCGCTCCGTCACAAATTAATTGTCAATTTGATGAACCGCTTTATCCTGGCGAAAAACGAGCTGGAAATACAGCGATTCCGCTGCAACAATTACCCCGCCAAGACGCCCTTAAAAAGCTTGAGCATTGTGCACAAAACAGCGAGCGTACCCTTATTATTTTGGGGGCGCTGTCTGCCAATGCTGCTACGCTAATTCAGGCTTGGTTACAGGCCGGTTCCGCCTTGGTATTTGCAGATATTAACAGTCAATACAAGTTTGGAGAGTTACCTGGCAAATTACATTATTATGATTTGTGTTTGCTGAATAGTGAATTCGTTAATAATTTTAAACCTCAATTAATCATTCAAATTGGGGGGCGCTTGGTGAGCAAGCGGCTTAATGCCTGGTTAGCCAACAATCCGGTAGACTACTTTTTATTGAATTCCACGGATAGGGATTTAGACCCTACTCACCAGGCACAGCGTATAACAGCGGAACTCAGCGAAATGAATGAGCTTGTTTCCGGTGCCTTCTTGCGATGGCGTGATCGTGAATTCTTACTGCAGGCCGACAGGTTTCTGAACGACAGCATTGGTACAGCCTTACAGATGCAATGGAGTGAACCTGCGGTATGCGTGCAGCTCGCTAAACTATTGTGCGACGAGCACGCGTTATTTATCGGCAATTCCCTGGCAATTCGTATGTTTGACAGCTGGTTACCGGTGTTGCAGCAGCGGCCGGTGATTTTTAGTAATCGAGGTGCTAGCGGTATAGACGGGCTGGTGGCGAGCTGTGCGGCTCTTGCGCATGCTGATTTCAGCCAGGTGTTTGCCGTGCTTGGGGACACCTCAGTGCTGCATGACCTCAATAGTTTGGCCCTATTGCGAGAACCTGCTGTTGCTGTAAAAGTTGTTGTGTTAAATAACAACGGCGGGCGCATTTTTTCTCTATTACCAGCGGCTCAACAGGCGGCTTTCGAGCCACTTTTTGCAATGCCTCACGACCTGACTTTTCAATCAGCTGCAGAGCTTTTTGGGCTTCGTTATTTCCACGCAGAAGGTTGGCAATCACTCCCTGGGGCGCTCGAATCATTTGTGGCTCACGACGGGTCTGCTATCTTGGAATGTAGTATTACGAAAAACAGTGGTATCTCACACATCCAAGCGCTCATGGCGGGGCTAAAATGTCATCAATTGCAAAGCCACATCTAATACTGCTTCCTGGCTTTATGGGGCAGCAAGAGGAGTTTTCACACCTTAATGAATTGTTGAGTGGGCATGTTCAGATGCGCACCCTGGAATTGCCCCAAGCGGTAAATACCGCCCAGGTTTTTGAGGAAGTGATTGTGACCTGGTTTAAAAATATCCGCGCAACCTTGCCCAGGCAATTTTATCTGTATGGCTACTCCTTGGGCGGCAGAATGGCCATGGCGGTGGCACAATACCTGATTGTTACTGAACCCGAGGCTTTATTGGGGCTCTTTTTGGAAAGTGCTCATCCAGGACTGCAAAAGCCCGATGATTGCTATCGACGCTTGCAATGGGATACGGCCTGGGCCAAGGCTTTTGGTTTCGAGCCGATGCCCGCAGTGTTGGGGCGTTGGTTTCAGCAGTCTGTTTTTCAGGGCATGACGGAGCAGCAAATCGATACTCTGGTTGCCCAGCGGCTAAATCTCAATGGCCGTGAACTGGCAACTCAAATTATGCAATTCAGCCTGGGTTGGCAACCGGATTTTCGTACAGTGCTCGCCGATGAAGCCTTGAATGTTTGGTATTTTACCGGCGAACACGATCGCAAGTTCACCGCAGTGGGTAAGCAATTACAGGGCGTGAGTCACCACATTGCAGAGTGCGCCAGCCACAATATTCATTTTCAGAATCCTCAGTGGATTGCAGACCGTATTATTAATGTATTAAAGGACGTTGAACAACACCCATGAACGACCCAGCAAAAAGCTCAATTAAACCCGCATTAGACTGGCAAGTGTCTGGAAGCTATTCAGATATCCGTTACGAAAAATCGCAGGGCATAGCAAAAATAACAATTAATCGACCCGAAGTGCGCAATGCTTTTCGGCCTCAAACCATCTCAGAAATTCGCGATGCACTGGCCGATGCGCGCTTTGATGATGAGCTTGGTGTTGTGGTTTTAACCGGGCAGGGCGATCTGGCATTTTGTTCCGGTGGTGACCAGCGGGTACGCGGAGATTCAGGTTACAAAGATGACTCTGGTACGCACCATCTCAATGTACTGGATTTGCAAAAAGAAATTCGCTCCATTCCAAAACCGGTAATTGCTATGGTGGCTGGTTACGCCATTGGTGGTGGCCATGTGTTGCATTTGGTATGCGATATCACCATCGCTGCTGAAAATGCCCGCTTTGGTCAAACTGGTCCTAAGGTGGGGTCGTTTGATGGCGGCTTTGGCGCCAGTTATATGGCCAGCTTAATCGGCCCTAAAAAGGCTAAGGAAATCTGGTTTATGTGCCGCCAATACGATGCCCAACAGGCACTTGATATGGGTTTGGTTAATACTGTGGTTGCACTGGAAAATCTCGAAATCGAAACCGTGCAATGGGCCAAAGAAATGCTGGTGCAATCGCCCATTGCACTGCGTGTTTTAAAATCAGCTTTCAATGCCGGCCTCGATGGCCAGGCCGGTATTCAGGAGTTGGCCGGTAATGCCACCATGCTTTTCTACATGACCGAAGAAGGGCAAGAGGGTCGCAATGCCTACCTCGAAAAACGCAAGCCCGACTTTACTAAATTTAAAAGGCAACCATAGTGGATTACGCCATCGAGAGGGTGGAGCTTTATTATTATCGCTTGCCCTTGTTAAAACCCTTGCGCTTGTCTGCTGCGTTGCTAACCGAGCGCGAGAGTTTGTTGTTGAAGTGGACTTTAAATGGCCGCTGCTATTGGACCGAAATCGCACCATTACCAGGCTATAGCCGCGAAAGTCTCGCAGAAGCCGATCAGCAAGTACGCGCTTTTTTTAAGGCAGACCTCAATTGGACGTCCAACACGCTTTCGCGACGCCTTGCCACCTTTACCGGTGCACTATCGCCGTCGGTGGAAATGGGCTTGGCGGCGTTATTTCTCGAATTGGAGAACAATTATTTCGGAATACCGAAATTATGTGGTCTATTAACTGAAAGTGATCTCAGTGAAGGCGTATTTAAGTTTCCAACTTACAGCGCTGTGACCAAAGTAAAAGTAGGATTGCATCCTATTGAAGAAGATATCGAGCGCATTAGGCGCATCTGCTCGCAAAATAATTTCAGGGGAAAGTTGCGTTTGGATGCTAACCAACAATGGACGCCCGATTTTATTGATAAATTATGTGCGAATATAGATATTACCCGCGTGCAATGGATAGAAGACCCTTTGCGGCAGGCTGATGACTATGAACGCTGGGAACAATTTAGCAAAATACCCTTCGCTTACGATGAAACCTTATTTCAAAGTGATCGTACGGTTCGCAAAGTGGCCGGTTTGGTGGCACTCATTTTAAAACCCAGCTTGCTGGGCATGGCGCGAACCCTGGCGCTGCTCGAGTGGGCGCAGCAACAGCAGATAAATCGCGTAATTAGTAGCGGTTTCGAAACGCCGATCGGACTGCGAGCTCTCTATGCGCTGGCAAATAAAACGGCCAGAACTGAGTACCACGGGCTGGATACGCTCAAGTATTTCATAAATCATCAGTCTGAACACCCAATCGAAGAATATCTTCATTTCGAACAGCAATTATTGTGAATGTAGCATGCCCGCTCGCCCGTGCCGCTGCTGTCGCGGGCGAAAAACCCTTTCTAGAAAGTGCCCAAGAGACTTTGAGTTTCGGGCAGTTTTATGAGCGGGTTTCAGGCGTTTCAGTGGAACTCAAAAATATTGGCCGTGGTGCGCCGCTTTTAGTGCCTGTTCGCAATACCATCGAATCTTTAGTTAATTTGTTTGCGGCTATGAATGCGGGTCATGTAGCAGTGCCTATTTACGCAGACTTGCCGGTGCAACGCATTATTTCTCTTGAAAAAAATTTGGGCTTGAAACGGCTGGATCTGCATAATTTAATGCTAAAAGCTGCACATTCGAGCCTTTCCCAGCAAACATTTGCCGATACTGCGCCGGTACTCGGTATTTTTACTTCAGGTTCCAGTGGCGTACCCAAGTTGGTAGTACACAGTTATCAAAGTTTGTTAAGCAATGCTGCGGCTTGTAATTCGCTGATACCACTCGCACCGCTCAGCCGAACCTTGTTAAGTTTACCCATTTACCATATTGGTGGTTTTGCTCAGGTTTTGCGCGCGCTATTGTCTGCGACCACACTGGTAATAAATGGCGTGGTAGAAGATGGCAAAAATCTGTTTAAACAACGCATTAGCCATTGCTCTATGGTTAGTACACAGTTGCAGCGCTTACTTTTGAATTTTAAACCCTTACCGGAGTTGCAAGCGGTGTTACTGGGCGGGGGACCTTGTAATGCCGAATTACTGGATAGAGGTAAACAGCTAGGTTTGCCATTGTGCCCAACTTACGGTATGAGTGAAGCGGCTTCTCAGGTGTTTACAACAAATACCTCGGGTAAGCAATGCCTTATACCTGGAGTGGAACTGCAGCTTTCTCCGGAAAATGAAATTTTGTTACGTGGTAAAAATCTGTTTTTGGGATACTGGCGCGCCGGTAAAATCGATAACGGCCGTGATGGCGATGGCTGGTTCCATACCCGCGATTTAGCCGAGCGGCGAGATGGGAAATGGCATTTAACAGGGCGTTTGGATAATCAATTTATCAGCGGCGGTAAGAATATCCAACCAGAAGAAATTGAATACGGCTTGCTCAATCAAAGCGAAATTGTGCGAGCGGTGGTGGTACCAGTAGAACATTCAGAGTTTGGAAAAGTACCATTTGCTTTTGTGGAATTAAACAGAGGCGAACTTACTGATTCTTTTCGCAAACATATTATCGATACATTAAAACGGCAATTGCCGGGCCATTTAGTGCCACGTTATTATGCCGCCTTAGCAGCTAGTGGCAGTTTAAAACCCAGTCGCGCTGAGCTCACCCGCCGGGCCGCACTTATTTTACGAGAGATTTCGTTGTTATGAGCCTTTGGAAAAAGAAAGCATCTATTTCAGATTTGAACGTATTTTCGCAAAACACCCTGGTGAGCCACCTCGGTATTGAAATAACCGAAATTGGGGATGACTCGATCACTGCTACGATGCCGGTTGATGAGCGAACTCGTCAGCCCATGGGTTTTTTACACGGTGGTGCATCGGTCGTATTGGCCGAAACCCTTGGCAGTGTTGCCGCGCATTTAATGGCTGAGGAAAACACGGTGAGTTTTGGTGTAGAGGTCAATGCAAACCATCTTCGTTCGGTTCGTGCGGGTACAGTAACGGGAGTAGCCAGAGCATTACGGATTGGCACCACCCTTCAGGTATGGGATATTCAGATAAGTGATGAGCGCGGCGAATTGGTGTGTGCGTCGCGCCTCACAGTTGCGGTAAGGCTAGCACGATAATTTTCTTATACCGTCTTGATTAACACTTCAAACTAGCCTGGAACGCCTTCGCTTGATTCAGAGGTGATGCGAGAAGGCATGAAAAGGCATCACCGTCGAAGTTTAAAGGACTTGAATTACCCGTTACGATGCACTGCAAGCGGTCCCCAGGATTGATCCACCGGCATTATTTCCATTTCGTTAATATTAACGTGGGAAGGTACGCTACTCACCCAATAAATAATATCGGCGATGTCTTCAGCACTCAATGGTTTGGTGTTTTCATAAACCGATGCCGCCTGCTGTTTGTTGCCGTGAAACCGGACTTCAGAAAACTCGGTTTCGGCCATGCCGGGGCTTAGGGTGGTGACACGCACTTTAGTGCCCAGTAAATCTGCCCGCAGGCCTCGCGAAAATTGTTGCACAAAAGCCTTGCTCGCGCCGTAAGTGTTGCCTCCGGGGTAGGGCCAACTGCCAGCGGTAGAAGCGATATTAATAATATGGCCGGTGTTGTGTTGCACCATTTGTGGCAAAAAATACCGGGTGATGGCCAGCAAACCGGTGATGTTGGTATCCACCATGGTTTGCCAGTCTTCCCAGTGGGTTTCGTGGGCCTTTTCCATGCCTAACGCCAGGCCGGCATTGTTTACCAGAATGTCGATGGGGGTGAATGCATCAGGGATGGATTTCAGTCGTCCCGGCAGTTGTTGGATATTGCATATGTCTGCTGTGAGTGCGCACACTTCTGTCAGTTCTGCGAGTTCCTGCTGCAACGCTTCGAGGCGTTCCTGGCGTCTGGCCAACAACACGAGTCGATGGCCTTTGTTTGCGAATAGTCGCGCTGTTGCCGCGCCAAAACCCGAGGATGCACCGGTAATTAATACGGTTTTCGACATATCTGCGTCTCCCTGAAATTTGCGGAGGCGAATAGTAACGTATTCTGAGGATGTGATGCGTTAAGGGGGGAGAAAAAACAGGGCGACATGAATGTCGCCCATTTTGATGACAGTAAAATCTCTACGCAACCGGTCTGTGCAGGGCGCCGGTCACCCCTGAAAGTTCACACTCATCGAACTTTAAAACCTTGCCGTTAGGGTGAGGGCGCAGAGGTTCTGTCTTAAACAATAACAACTCTGTCAAATAGTCATGCAGACTATATGGCGCATTGTAGTCATAAAGACTATAAGCGTCTATTAGTTTTTTCATTATTTTGTGAAGAAATGTGTCTTTCGATCAAAAATACGTCACGTTTTATTGCCTTACCCCAATTTCGGCGGAAATGAAGTCTCCTCGCTAGGTTCCGCTTCGGGATCTTCCATGGCTTCCAGTGAGAGCTCTCCAAAACTCGTGGAAGGCTTAGCGCTTGGCGCGTTGTCCATCGGAATTTTGCCAGCGCCTTTGCCCTTTTCGCCATCGGCGAGTTTTATGCGCAAACGCAGGTTGTTGGGAGAGTCGGCGTTAGACATAGCATCGTCAAAACTGATTTTTCCGGACTTGTGCAACTTAAACAACGCAGCATCGAACGTTTGCATACCGAGGTTTTCCGATTTCTCCATAATTTCCTTTATTTCGGTAAGCCGCGCTTTGAGTATGAGTTCTTGGATGGTTTTGGTTCCCAGAAGTACTTCGACAGCCGCGCATCGCTTGCCGTCCACGGTAGGTACCAGGCGTTGCGAAACAAATCCGCGAATGTTCTGCGAGAGGCCCAACAGCAATTGTGGGCGTCGTTCTTCGGGGAACATGTTGATGATGCGCTCCAGCGCCTGATTGGCGTTATTGGCATGCAGGGTAGATATGGCCAAGTGCCCGGTTTCAGCGAATTCCAGGGCGTGTTCCATGGTTTCCCTATCGCGAATTTCGCCGATAAGTATTACGTCTGGCGCCTGGCGAAGCGTGTTTTTGAGCGCGTTGCGGAAGCTCCTTGTGTCTACCCCGACCTCACGCTGGTTGATCACGCTCTTTTTATGTTTGTGCACGTATTCTACCGGATCTTCGATGGTAATGATGTGCCCGCCGGAATTGGCGTTACGGTGATCTATAAGCGCTGCCAAAGAGGTTGATTTACCTGAGCCTGTGCCACCCACAAACAGCACCAGGCCACGTTTGGTCATAATGATGTCTTTGAGTATCTCGGGCAGGCCCAGTTTATCGAATTGTGGAATTTCGGTGTTGATATTGCGTGCAACGATGGAAACCTCATTGCGTTGCCTGAAAATGTTGATACGAAATCGCCCCACACCGGGAATGGAAATGGCGAGATTCATTTCCAGTTCGTGAAGAAATGCTTCGCGCTGTTCTTCATCCATGATGCTTTTGGCAATGGCTTCTATCTCGCCAGATTGGTAGACGGTTTGCGACAACGGCTTGAGTGTGCCTTGAAATTTTGCACAGGGCGGCGCACCGGTACTCAGATATAAATCGGAGCCATCTTTCTGGGCGAGAATTTTTAAAAATGGGTCTATCGGGGTTGCCATTGTACTGGGACTCCTTAACTTCGGTTCCCGTTCAGTATAGACACGATAACAGCGATGACGGCCTTAATTCAGGGGTTTGGCCTTAGCCGGTTACCCTGAAATTGACAGTGTAAATTTGAGGTGCGATAGTGCTCAAAATTTCAATGAGCGAAGCAACGATAAATCAACTCGGAAGAATTCAATGACTTTTGTGAACATTAAAATCAGGACACTTTTTTGGCTATTAATTGCAACACTTTCGTGGAGTGGTGAGGCGTTTGCCGGTTCGAATAATCAGGCTAAAGTTGCCAGTAATTTTACTGTTTGGAAGGGTGGCAATTTCCACCGCTTTGTGGTGGATAAATCGCTGGATTATAGTCAATACAATAAAATTATTGTATTTCCGCTGGATTTGTCAGAATTTAAACTTGCTGATAAAACCAAACGCCAACTTCGTAAAAACTGGGAAGATTTTCAGCAGGAAGAATCGCAATTGTTAATTGATCGTATGGCAGAGGTTTCCTACGATGAATTTAAAAACAGTCGTTTACAACCCACCGAAAAAGGCGGAAAAGGTGTTTTGGTTGTACAGGTTCGCGCGTTGGAGTTTTTACCGCGCGCTTATCGTGACCGGGCCTTAGGTACGGTGGGCACAGAGTTAATCGAATCGATAGGTCAATTGAGCTATCAAATCACTTTGTTAGATTCGGCAACACATCAAACCATTGGTCTTATCGAAGACGACATCAATATAGCGCCGCCGCGCAAGGTGACCAATACTCGCGACAATCACCAGCGTTCCTGGAAGCGCTCGTTTGAATTTATTTTCGAGCACTTCCACAGGGATTTCGAGAAGCTTCAAAAAGAAAGCCCACTTAAAAAATAATTCGCTACTGCAACAGCAAGCTTCGTGTAATCGCTTGGCGGCGGGAGGTGAGAATTTCCTGCTGAGCGAAAGCGCTGTCTGTGATTTCTTGGTACATACTGCCAGTCAGCGAGGTGGTAAGCGTACAGTCACTCAAACCTTCCGTCGAATCCAAATAATCACCCGGTATAAACGTGAAAGGACTGCTTAATTCAGGTTCGTCGGGGTTTGGGTAATGTAGGTGAAAATTAATGGTGTCGTTGTCGTATTCGCAGCTGTAAGCCAAGCGCAAATCATAGTCAGTATCGGCCAGGGGACTCCATTCAACAAGGACGGCTTCCTGTAACTCAATACCGGTTTCTTCGCCAGACACCGAGAAAGGTGTTTCTTCCGGTAGATTGAAGTCCACTTCGTGGGTTTCGGCATCGCGTTCACGGTCCAACACAACGCTGTACACAGCAGCTGCATCGGTTGTGGTGTAGTCCTGTGCATAGCGCACTGCCATGGGGTCGCCACGGTCGGGAAAAACCTGTTTAACCAGTGTTGAGGGCGCTCCGTCAACGCTCGCAGAAACGCTGTCATCATCATTTAATTCGATTGAGAAAAAGTAGCCATCGCGATGCTGGCCCATAAAATTAACCTGCAAAGCGGTGTAATCTTCGCTTTCGTTCTGATCATTCGTGCGTTGCCGCACGTCAGCGATAATCTGCATGTAAATGTCAGAGGTTTCGAGTTGGTTGGAGGAGTTGAGGAACTCAATGTTGTCGCCGTTGCAGCCATGCAGACTCAATCCCAAACAAAGTAATAGTAATCTTTTGTTCATGGTTGGAGTCTCCGAAAGTGTGTCGCCTAAAATTATATCTCCCGTTATTTGGAATACTGTGATCCAGTAGAGCAAACATTAGCATTGTATCTGGTGAAAATATGTACCTCTTTGTACAGTGACGCTCTTCAAATATTGCCGGCTCTCACCTCGCTTCTCACAATGTGATTGAAACAATGCACCAGCTCCTCTTCAAAATGACTACCAATTCGGGAGTTTATTGCTGACAGGGCACGAATAGTGGATTGCCGCCGGCTCGGGTCCACGGGGCCTTGAGTCAGCTGGAAAAAGTTGTCGAGTATTGCCAGTATTTTTGCCCCCGGGTGGATGTCCGCTCCCACTATACGGTTTGGGTAGCCACTGCCATCGAGCAATTCATGATGCTGTAACACGATGCCTGCCGCATCCTGCCAGCCGTGCATTCGGGTTAACAATTCGGCTCCCCAGCGTGGGTGTTTGAAAAGCGCCGATTCAGATTCCGGGTACGCTTGCTGGTCGCGCTGCCATAATTTTCGGTCCACCAAATTCATGCCGATATCGTGCATATAGATAGCGGCGGCCAGTTGATCATAATTCACCGGCGTACAGGTGAGCTGATTGATCTTCATCGCCCAGTCGAACAATTGACCGCTACGACCCTGCCAATGGGGGATTTGCGCATCGAGTTCGAGACTGAGTTCCTGGAAGAATATTAAATCGTCGATGTTACCCTGATCTTCCAGATCTCGGGCGTCGAGGCTGTCCAATGGCACAACGATTGTTGTTGGGGGGCTTTGAATGCCCTGGGCCAGCGTGTTGAGGCTCTCTTCGGCAATGCTTTGCGCCTCCAGTTGGTCTGCGCCGGCGATCGCTTTGAAACTTTTTTGCAGTAAGGCAATAGCGTTGGTCTCCACGCTGGTTCCACCAAACAGTTCCGCCTGGTGGAGATCCTGCAACCGGTCCAGGCCGATAAGCAAAAGCTCGCTGATCATTGGGTGGAGCACCAGAGAACCCCGACGCAACGCACTTACCAGCTCTTCCATTTCGTGGGTAAAGGCCACGATCGGCTCTAACTGCATCATTCCTGCGTTGCCTTTAACATTGTGAATGGCACGGAACAGCGCGTGTTTGAGCTCGGGATCGGTCGTGGTGGGAAGGGCGTTGATGGCCGCTTCGGCTTCGCGATGGAGGTCATTGTAGGCGTCCATCAAATCTCGGCGTGTTTCCTGATCTAACTCCATTACGTCACTTGGTTTGGGCCGTCTGGGAAGGGGGTGGGTTATTAGCCAAGTGTAGACCAGGATCCGTGCTGCGGTTTGGTTGATGCCAAAGGCGGCGGAGGCTAGGTGGTAGGGTAGGCGATCAAACTTTCTCGTCAAAAGTTTGTTCGTGGGTTTAACCCGAAGTTGCCTGGGAGATTGCGTTAAAAACTGAAAAAAGTAGCAAGGGCTCGAGGCGTTGCTAGAAGTCGGTGAGAACAATCGGGCAGAAATTCAACTGCCCGGTCGTCTAAAGACTACTGCGATTGGTTTTAGATTTCTGCGATTTTGGTTTTTTGATCAGCCAGTTTGGCCAGTGCAAGCTCAACATCATGCAGCTTGTCGCGTTCTTTCTGAACCACCTCGTCGGGAGCCTTGTCGACAAACTTGGGGTTTTTCAGTTTACCGGCGAGACGCGCCAGTTCCTTTTCAAGCTTGTCGCTTTCTTTTTGAAGACGGGCTAACTCTGCGTCTTTGTCGATTAAACCGGCCATTGGAACCAATATTTCCAAGCCTGCCACCAATGCAGTAGCGGCGAGCGGCGCATCGTCGGATTCTGCGAGCCAGTTTATGCTTTCGAGATTGGCTAGCTTAATCAAAAATTGCTGGTTGTCTTTCATGCAGCGTTGGTCATTGGCACTGCCATTTTTGAAAAACACCGGGAGTTTTTTTGACGGGGCAATGTTCATCTCACCGCGAATATTTCGAACGCCCTCGACAACACCTTTTACCCATTCAAGGTCTGCCATCGCTTGTTCATCCACTTTACTGGAGTCGGGCTGAGGATAGCGGGTGAGCATAATGGTTTCACCGCTGGCGCTGGCCAGTGGTTTAACACGTTGCCAGATTTCCTCGGTGATAAATGGCATGAGTGGGTGGGCAAGGCGTAGTATGGTTTCGAGAACGCGTACCAGCGTGCGACGTGCGCCCAGTTTTAGCGCTTCTGAAAAATCACCCGTTAATACCGGCTTGGTGAGTTCCAGATACCAGGCACAGTAATCGTTCCAGATAAAATCGTAGAGTGCTTGAGAGGCCAGATCGAGGCGGTAGGTGTTCATGCCTTCAATAACCGCTTGTTCGGCCTGTTGTAAGCGCGAAATAATCCAGCGATCCGCCAGACTGAGTTGGTAATTGCTGCTGCCATCCTGTGCGCAATCTTCGCCCTCGGTATTCATAAAGACATAATTGGAAGCTTGCCATAATTTATTGCAAAAATTGCGGTAGCCTTCAATGCGACCAACATCGAAATTAATGTCACGCCCAGTACTGGCTAGTGAATAATAGGTATAGCGCAAAGCATCTGTGCCATAGGGTGCAATCCCATCGGGAAATTCCTTACGCGTCATCTTCTCGATTTTTTCGCGCAGATGCGGCACTTGCATACCCGAAGTGCGTTTTTGCACCAGGGTTTCCAGATCGATGCCGTCGATTAGGTCGATCGGATCGAGCACATTGCCTTTGGATTTACTCATTTTCTGGCCGTGGCTGTCGCGTACCAAGCCATGGACATACACGGTATGAAACGGTATTTCTTTTTTGAAGTGCAGGGTGAGCATAATCATGCGCGCCACCCAGAAGAAAATAATATCGAAGCCCGTTACCAACACCGAAGTTGGGTGAAAGGTTTGTAAAAAGTCGTTGTCTTCCGGCCAGCCCAGGGTACCGAAAGTCCACAGTCCGGAGCTGAACCAGGTGTCTAGCACATCCTCGTCTTGTTGGAGTTCGAGATTTTCGTCGATTGAATATTTTTGACGCACCTCGGCTTCATCGCGACCCACGTAGACATTACCGGCATCGTCGTACCAGGCGGGTATTCTGTGGCCCCACCACAGCTGCCGTGAGATGCACCAATCCTGAATGTCGCGCATCCAACTGAAATACATATTTTCGTATTGCTTGGGCACGAACTTAATATCACCACCCTCAACCGCTGCGATGGCCTTTTCGGCCAGAGGCTTGGTTTTAACGTACCACTGGTTGGTGAGATAGGGCTCGATAACCACATTCGAGCGGTCACCGTAGGGTACTTTCAGGGTATGGTCGTCGATTTTATCGAGTAGGCCCAGAGCCTCTAGGTCGGCCACGATTTCTTTCCGGGCTTCGAAGCGATCCATGCCTCGGTATTTTTCAGGTGCGTTACCATTGATCTGGGCATCATCATTGAAGATGTTAATCATTTCCAGGTTGTGACGCTGACCCATTTCGTAGTCGTTAAAATCGTGTGCGGGAGTAATTTTTACGCAGCCAGTACCAAATTCCATGTCGACGTAGTCGTCGGCAATAATGGGAATTTCACGTCCAGTGAGTGGTAAGTCAATCGTTTTACCCACAAGATTTTTATAGCGCTCATCATTGGGGTTTACGGCTACCGCGGTGTCCCCGAGCATTGTTTCTGGGCGCGTGGTCGCCACGGTAAGGTGGCCGCTGCCATCACTCAGAGGGTAGTGAAAATGCCACATGTGGCCTTTTTGCTCTTTGCTGATTACCTCGAGGTCGGAAATTGCGGTGTGCAGTTTCGGGTCCCAGTTGACCAAGCGTTTACCGCGGTATATCAGCTTGTCGTCGTACAGGCGAATAAAGACTTCCTGGACGGCTTTGTAAAAGCCTTCGTCCATGGTGAAGCGTTCACGACTCCAATCGGGTGACGCACCCAGGCGACGCAGTTGCCGTGTGATATTGCCGCCGGAGTGTTCTTTCCACTCCCACACTTTTTCGATGAATTGTTCGCGGCCTAAATCATGTCGGCTTTTTCCATCGACATCCAGGAGGCGTTCCACAACCATTTGGGTCGCGATGCCGGCGTGATCGGTACCAACCTGCCACAAGGTATTACAGCCTTTCATGCGGTGGTAGCGAATCAGCGCGTCCATAATACTTTCTTGAAAGCCGTGCCCCATGTGTAGACTGCCGGTTACATTCGGCGGGGGGATCATAATGCAATAGGGCTCACCCTCGCCGCTGGGGGCGAAATAACCCTTGGATTCCCAGTTTTCATACCACTGTTTTTCGATTGCCGAAGGCTGATAGGTTTTATCCATAGAGATTTGCTAATTACCGCGCTGAAAAGGAAACGTATAGGAAAATGATCGAGCGCGCGATTATAACGTGCGGTGGCGTGAAATGCAGGAATTATCAGGGAGTTGCAGGCTTTTTGGCGATCTTTTCCGCGAGCTGCTTGCGCAATTCGCGCTCAATTTCCGGCAGGTACCTGGCGACCAAGGCATCGATCAATGCGCATTCCTCGCCACTCAGCCCTCTGGCCAGTGCGGTGTCTGACTTGGCGAGGGCATCGCCGACTTGCGCCAGTTCCTGAAGCACGGATTGCTCGTGATTGCGGTTTAGTCGTTCACGAATGTGTGCTGGTAGGAAGGGGTTTTCCGTTTTTGTGTTGCCCGTCGGGGCCTCTTTCGCGGCTGGTGGTGGCACTGGTTTGGCCGGAGATTTTTTTTCGGGTTTGATTTTCGGGGTAGCGGCAGTCGGTATTTTTGCGTCGTCGAACAATGATTGTTGACCGGGCAATGCAGCCTGAGCTTTGACCTGAGTAGCGGGTTTGGCCGGCCCATCGTGTGATGGCGCTGCCTGGGTTGAAGTATTATCCAATGTAGGTGCAGTATTGCGCTCGGGCAGTTCTACAGTGCTTGTGGTTTTTTCTACAACGGGTAGAGCGGGTTGGCTTTCTTCTTCTGCCAGAATTTGTGCAATATCTTGTTCGACCTGTGCGTCTTCGTCACTCAGCTCTGTCAGTTCCTGTTCATCCAACTCGTCATCGTCGAGTGATATTTCTGAAAGGTCAACAACGTTCTCAGTAACATCCGTGAGCAGCGGCACATCATCGGTTTCATCCTGTTGCTCGGCTTGCGCTGCTTCGGCATCACCAAAAACTTCTTTTTCCAGTGCTTCTTCGAGTTCACGTTGCTGTTTGTTTTTGGGGTTTGCTTCGGCCATGAGGTCGCCGAAAACTTCCTGCTCGAGTGAAGATTTTATATCTTCCAAATCATTTAGCAGGTCGTTGCGCGATGGCTTGTAGGTATCCTTAGTGCTCAAGTGGGCTATTCCGTGGCTGAGTACGACAGACGCTTATCTTAGCGATTTAGTGCCTCTGTGCAAATTACTGGTATCACAACTTGGCGTAAAAATATGGAAACCACTAAGCGGTGTTGATTTCCCGCGCTTGTGATTATTTTTAAAGCTTCCAATGAATTTCAGCAGTGTTGAGCGAACTGCTCGCGACTATGGCTTCACAATTCAGTAAGTCTTTTAATTTTTCGTTTGAGACTGTGCTATTGGTAAAGTCGGCTTTGATATTTGGCGCTGCATCGAGGCGCACCCAGGCGTTTTTTCCCGAAGATTTGGCGCCGTACAATGCATGGTCGGCCAGCCCAATTACCTGTTCCCAGTCGAGTTTTCTAGGTGCTGTAGCAATGAACGGATAGCAGGCGATACCAATTGAACATGTTTTGTGCAAGTACTGTGATCCGCCAATGTCAAAGCGGTGTTGTTGCACCTTATCCAGTAAGCGCGTGGCAATGTTGTTAATCCGGCCGCGCGCGAGATTCCGGATCACTATTACAAATTCCTCGCCGCCCCAGCGAACGATATAGTCGTCGTCGCGCAAAACACTGCGCAGAATGTGGGAGAATTGTACCAACAGACAATCACCCGCGGCGTGTCCATATTCATCGTTTACTTCTTTAAAATCATCGATATCGACAACGAAAAAAGTGAGATCGTTTAAAGCGTCGTCGTTGTAAATCTGAGATTTGGCAAGTTCGTATTGCTGAGCGACCATCATGACGTCGGATTGAATGGTGCGATACAGAAAGCGGCGGTTATTGAGGCCTGTCAGTTGATCAGTAACACTGGCATCGTCAAGCTTTTTGTTGAGGCTCTGCAATTGTTGCTGGGTTTCCTGAAGACGCTCGTGTTCTTCTTGGAGTGCCTTGGTGCGTTCGGCGACTTTGCGATCCAGGTTGCGGTTGATTTGGTCCTTCATTCGATCGATTTCCTGGAGCCTTTGCACGAGAACGCGTTGTCGCTCCAATTTATTGCGCTGCGTGCGATATAGGATCGCTGCACCAGTGACTGCGAAAAATGCATACAGAGTGTAAGCCAGGGGTGTTTTCCAGTAGGGGGGCGCTACCACAATACTTAATTTAGCGGGTTTAGGGTTCCATACTCCGTTGTTGTTGGAGGCCTTTACCTCGAATGTGTAGGTCCCTGCGTCTAAGTTGGTGTAAGTCGCCTGGCGCCGATTGCCCACTTGGTTCCAGGTGTGCTCGAAACCGATAAGGCGGTATGCGTATTGGTTTTCATTGGGTGAGTTGTAATCTAAGCCCGCAAACTCAATGGAGAAAACCGACTGTTTATGGTCCAGGTGGATCGTAGGGCTCGTGCCAATAGCGGTCGCCAAGGGCTGCGTTGGACCTGGCGCTATGGTTTGATTGAAAATCTGGAAATCTGTGAACACCACCGGAGGCAAATGGGTGTTACGCTGCAACGCGCGTGGGTCGAAAATGGTGAGGCCCCGGCTGCTGCCAAACACCAATTCGCCAGAGCGCAGCAGGCTGGGAGAGTTTCGGTTAAACAGATTACTCACCAGCCCGTCGTGTTTATCGAAGTGGCTGAAGCGCCGTTGAGATGTGTCGAACCGCGCAAGGCCTTGATAGGTCGATACCCAAATATACCCCTCGGTATCTTCAATAATTCCGGTGACTGAAGTATCGGGAAGGCCGGATTCGAGCCCGAAATGCTCGAAGCCATCCAGCTCCGGCACGAAGAGATCCAGACCACCACCAAACGTGCCCACCCAGATGTTGCCGGCGGTATCCTGGAAGGTAGTAAGTACTTGATCCCAACTGAGTGAGTGTGGCTCAGTCTCGTTATGGGTGTAATGCGCAGTATAGGTATTGCTGCGCGGGTCCAATACATACACCCCATCAAAACTGGCGATCCACAACTTGCCATCCCGGGTTAGGTTGATGTGTCTCGTGTAGAGCTGTGTTAGCGGGCGACCGTCGTCGTCGTTGGGCATAACCCGGGTGAAATCGTCGCTGCTGCTGTTGTAGCGGTTAATGCCTTTTTCGGTGGCAACCCAAAGTACAGCTTGGGAATCACGAGCGAGCGCCCAGGGTTCTCTCCCAAACAGGGAATGTGGGTCGTCAAGGTTTTCTTGATAGCGATGGAATTCCTCCGTGAATGGGTTGCGGCGATTTAGGCCTCGATCCCAAGTGCCCACCCAAAGTGTGCCGTCTTCCTGTAACAATAAATCGAGTACCGTACTACCGCCGAGTGATGCGGGGTTATCCGGCTCGTGAACGTAGTTTTTGAACGCCCCTGTGTGACGATCGAGGTAGCTCAGTCCAAAGCCACAGCCCACCCAGAGATTTCCCTGCAGGTCTTCCTCGGTGGTCAGCACGCCTCCATCGGCAAGCGATTGGGGGTCATTGGGGTCGTGCATATAGTTGATAAACTCAGAAGCCTGCAGGTCGACCTTATCCACCCCGCTCGGAAAGTACCCCGCCCATATTCCGTTTGCGCTGTCGATAAATAAATCGCGCGCCACAAAATTTCCAGGTCCACCGGTTTTACCTTCAATGTAATGATATCCCGCAAATTTTCCAGAGCTCGGTTCGTAGATGTGTACGCCGGAGCCGTCCGCTATCCAAAAGAGTCCGGTTCTGTCTTCGACGATATCCCAGACAGCGTCTGCTTTCTCGTTAGTGCTGTGTACTAATCGGGTAAAACTTTCCGATTTACGATCAAACCGGCTGACGCCACCGCCCTCGGAGCCCACCCACACCGTATCATTGGAGTCGACGAAGATTTCGCGAATGTTGTTGGAGGGTAAGCGACTGGCACCGTCCTGCTGGTGGTAATGCACCAGGCTGTTGCTGGCCTGGTCGTAACGAAGAATGCCATTGCCGCTCAACCCAATCCAAACGCTGCGCTGATGGTCTTCAGCCAGTGCAGTCACGAAATTATCGTCGGAGTCGCGCTCCGGTTTTAGTGCACTGTTAAGAGGCTCTGACAGCCCGGAAAATTTACGTTTCCCTGGCGAAAAATAACGCATTCCCTGCGATGTGCTTGCCCACATCTTGCCCCGGCTATCTTCGTAGAGGTAATAAAATTCCACGGGGTTTTGCTCTGTAGCAACCGGTTCACTTGTGAAGCAATCAAAATTGTCGCTTTTTTCGAGATACTGGCACAATCCGGTGTGGGTGGTTACCCAGAGTTGTCCGTCGTGATCGAGAAGCAGTTTTTTTACCCATGGGTGGCTTAAGGAATGGGGGTCGTCTTCGTTGTAACTGTATATTTTGAGTTGATATCCGTCGTACCTCGCAAGGCCTTTGATCGCACCAAACCATAAATAGCCGACGTCATCTTCGATGATACTGTTGATGAACCCAATTTTTTCGAGTTCGTTGGGGAGTGTGGCCTTAAATTTTACCTGGGGCGGGATTCTGCCCGCTGCCACGTGGTTTGCTGCACACACTGTGAAAGCGAGTACGAGTAGATACTTGATGACTAACGATAGCCAGTCTAAGCGAATGCTTTCTGGGAAATTCGCGCCTGCGGTCATGGGCTCCGTTGTTGAAATGTCGGGTAAAGTTATTCTTGGTTGACGGTGCTGGCGCTCGATAATTGCGCGGCAATTGAACAATTTTCAGCGCCTGGTTCAAACCCGATTACTCATTAATTAAAGAAGATTTTGGCGCAATTGCAAAACGGCTCGGCACGGGTGCTCTTTTATAGCGTGTGGGTCTCTATCGGGTAGCCGCGTTCTTTGTAAAAACTGTAGTGTTCCCGGGTAAAAACCTTATCGCGCTCATCCTGAATCACGATTTCCACCAGGCGATTAAAGCGGCTGAATTGTGGAGGAATGTCTGTTCGCAAGTTTATCAGTAGGTCATGGTGTCGGTTGTCATCTTCATGATGACTGATAAGCACCGGTGAATCGATATTTTGTTGCGCGAGATGGTGGGGTACAAACGACTCCGGCCGGAAGCTCCAAAGCAGTTGATCGATATGCTGAGATTCGCTTTCATCGCGTGTCGCCAACATAACCCGATTGCCCTGGTTCACTGCTTTTTCTACCAGGCGGCAGGCAAAGTTGTGCCTGTCACCTGGTGCCTGTTGCGACAGAACGTAAAATGTTACTCGTGTCATATCAGGCGTTCAGTAGGTAGTTCACCAATAGCCCCACAGGGCGGCCCGTGGCACCCTTATGCGTGCCAGACACTGATGCGGTGCCCGCGACGTCGAGATGCGCCCAGTGAAACTTTTTAGCGAAACGCGACAAAAAGCATGCGGCCGTCACACTCCCGCCAGCTGGTCCGCCAATGTTGGCCATGTCGGCGAAATTACTGTCGAGCTGTTTTTGATATTCGTCCCACAGAGGCATTTGCCAGGCCCGATCATTCGCGGAGATACCCGCTTGTAATAGTTTGTCGGCGAGCGCTTGGTGGTTGCTGTAGAGCCCTGATGCGTGGTGACCAAGCGCAACAATACAGGCTCCTGTTAGGGTGGCGATATCGATCACCGACTTCGGCTTGTAGCGCTCCGCATAGGTGAGTGCGTCGCACAATACCAGGCGACCCTCGGCGTCGGTGTTGAGAATTTCGATGGTTTGACCTGAGAGCGAGGTTACGATGTCGCCAGGTTTTGAAGCGCGACCGCTGGGCATATTTTCTGCGGCGGCGATAATACCAACCACGTGGACCTTTGCGTCCATTTCGACCAATGCCTTGATGCTGCCAAGGACACTGGCAGCGCCGCACATGTCAAATTTCATTTCATCCATGTTTAAGCCGGGCTTGAGGCTGATGCCGCCGGTATCGAAGGTAATCCCCTTGCCCACCAGTACATGAGGGCGACTTTTGGCGGCGCTCGAACCCTTGTATTCCAACACAATCAGGCGGGAATCCTGATCGCTGCCTTTGGCAACAGAGTGGAAAGCCCCCATGCCCATGGATTCGATTTGCTTTTCGGTGAGATTGCGGAATGTCAGCTTACTGCTATTGGCTGCGAGCTCTTTCGCCTTGTCCGCCAGGAAGCTGGGAGTACAAATATTTCCGGGGAGATTTCCCAGTTCCCGAGCAAAGTTAATGCCCACGCCGAGCGCCGCGCCGCGCTCCAGGCTCGCTTTGAGTGTGCGACTGCGATTGGCATCGTTACAAACATAGATAAGCTTGCTCAACACAGGCTTAGGTTCCGGTTTACTCAGGGTCTCTGTGTAACGGTAGGTCGCTTTAGTAAACAAGGTGGCGAGTTGTTCTGCCAGCCATTGTGGTGTAGCGGCCTCGTCGTGATATCTGAGTTCTGGCATTTTTTCGCTGAAAATATCGTCGAGGTATAAACAAGCCTCCTTCACGGGGTAGCGGGCAAGTGTTGCCGCACTGCTTTTTATCGCTGTAATCACATTACCAGCTTCGAGTTGCGTAGCTTTTTTATCCAGGGTAGTGCCTAAATGAACCAGTAATACTCGTTCGCAGGCCACATTGTTCACCGGGAGCCACTGTATATAACCCGGTTTGTTTTTGAGATCCTTATCTTTGAGCATTTTAGAAAGCACATGGTCTAACGCCGCATCGAGTTGCTGCGCGCTCGGCAGGAGTTCATCGTTAAGTGCAAACACCACTGCACAGGGTGTTTTTCGAGAGAGTACATCCGTTTTCTGAATTTGAAATTTCATAGTCACAAGCTTTACCGTCATAACTGAAAAAATACTTTGCAAGTGTAAGGGAGTGGAAGCAATTAATAAATGTGTCACGAGCTGATAGAATTCGCCGCAACTTGAGACGAGACTCCCTACGTTGATTATTTTTCGTTATTTGGCCAGAGAAGTTCTGAGCAGCATGTTCGCTGTAAGCTTGGTGTTGCTGATGATTATCATCAGCGCGCGGTTCGTGAATTATCTGGCAGAGGCTGCCGCAGGAAAACTTGATGCGGGGGTGCTATTAACCCTCATGGCCTATCGACTGCCAGCCTATTTGGAGCTCATTCTGCCGCTTGGCCTGTTTATCGGCATTTTGTTCGCTTATGGTCGACTCTACCTCGACAGTGAAATGACGGTGCTTTCCGCCTGCGGTTTGAGTCAGCGTCGTCTGGTGGTTTACACCATGGCTTCATCGTTGGTGGTGGCCTTTCTGGTGGGATTATTCAGCCTATATTTGGGGCCACAGGGTGTTCGTGCGTCCGAAGCGCTGCTGGCCGAGCAGCGCAGCCGCACCGATTTCGAAACCCTGAAACCCGCGCGTTTCCATAATCTCGATAAAGGCGCTGGTACCAGCTATGCGGAGTCCATCAGTGAGGATAAAAAGCAGTTGCGCGGTGTGTTTATGGCGAAAGTGTCGCCCATTGATTTCGATGAAAGTATTGATGAAGCGCCTGTTCAGGAAGCTGACCTCACTGTGTTAACCGCCGAGTCCGGCGAAACAGTAATCGACCCCCGCAGTGGCCAGAAGTATCTGCTCTTGAAAAATGGGCGCCGATACATAGGCACACCCGGCAACCAAAATTATCGAGTGGTGGAATTCGGGCGCTATTCCCAATTGCTGCCCGAGCCGGATTATGCGGTAAAACCAAAACGCTTTACTGATGGTCTGACAACTCTAAAGCTCCTTCAAACACCTTCTCGCGAAGCCCATGCTGCACTTCAGTGGCGGCTGTCAATGCCAATGTTAGTACTGGTTGTGGGTTTGTTGGCGGTACCGCTGAGTAAAACGCAACCACGCCAGGGGCGCTATGCAAAAATGCTCCCAGCAATTGTTCTGTATATGGTTTATTTGGTGTGTGTGAATGCCGCTCGCGGCATGATCGAAAAAGGGCAGGAGCCTATTCCCGGTATTCTTTGGTGGGTGCACCTGGGGTTTACGGTATTTGGGCTGTTTTTGTTGGCGGAGAAGCGTTTTATTTTTCGCTCCAAGCGCACACAGGGGGCGGGATGAGAAAGCTGCGGCGCTATGTCGCCCTGCAGGTTCTAAGTTCAATTTTGGGCGTGTTACTGGTTATAGTTTCGCTCGATTTTGTAGCAGACCTGGTTGATCAATTAAGTCAGCTGAAGGGCAAATACACCCTGCTCGAGGCGCTTTTCTACGTGGTGCTGTATATACCATCAAGCGTGTGCGACTTTCTGCCGTTAGCGGCGCTCGTCGGGTGCCTGATCGGTTTGGGGGTATTGGCGAATTCCAGTGAATTAGTGGTGATGCGCGCGGCGGGAGTTTCCATCAGAGGCATCATCTGGGCAGTAATGCGGCCGGTATTCCTGTTTATTATTGGCGGCGCCTTGATTGGTGAATATGTCGCTCCGTATACCGATCAGTACGCAGACAGTCGTCGCGATCTGTTGCAGGGCCATGAACGTGCCTTGCAAAGTGAGCGCGGTCTATGGTTTCGCGAAGGTAATGAATATATGCATTTCAACGCTGTACTGCCCAATGGCAGGCTGTACGGCATTACCCGTTATCGCTTTGACGACGGCGGCAAGTTAGACCAGGCGAGTTTCATTCGCTCCGCTATTTTTCAGAAAGATTATTGGGTTGAGCAGGGCGGTGAGATCACGCAATTCGATAATACAGGGACCATTAGCCGGCAGGAATTTGTGACCCGAAATTGGTATACCGAAATCTCGCCAGGTTTGTTGAATGTGCTTGTCTTGGAACCTGACGAATTGCCAATGCAACGCCTTTACACTTACGCCAATTACCAGGAAAAACAGAACATAGATTCCAGCGAATACCGTCTCGCGTTTTGGCAAAAAGCCTTGCAACCGGTGGCAACGTTGAGTTTGGTGATGATTGCGATTTCCTTTATATTCGGGCCGCTGCGGCAAACTACGATGGGGTTTCGTGTGTTTATCGGCGTGATCGTTGGGCTGATTTTTCAAACCAGTCAAAAATTGTTGGGGCCTATGTCGATTATTCTAGGCTTCTCGCCGATGTTTGCTGTATTGATACCGATTCTGTTCTGTTTTACTTTTGGTTGGTTTTTAATTAAGCGCTCTCAGTAACTTTACGGCTTTTGCGTGGTGGCGTAACAATCACTCGCGTGCCACTGATGCGATCATGTAAACAATCGCCGCCCTTGTCCAACCAGCGCCACCAGTATCCCAAACCGAAAACTAACAGAGACAGCGGCGCAATAAGGGTGCGAATTACACTCTGTTTAAACCTTGGATTACTTCCTGTATTGCCGCAACTGACCACTTTAAGCCGCCAGGCACGCATTCCGGCTGTTTGTCCGGCGCGCATCCAGAAAAACACATAGAAACCCGACAACGAAATGAACAAACCCGCCAAAAATGCAATATTTCCCCAGTCTGTGGCAATCATCGGGCGGTATTCACCCCCAGAGGTATCGCCCTGAAAAACGTACAGTAGCAAGGTCACCATTGCGCCATACGCCATAGTCAGCGCACCGAGCAGAAAGCTGTCGTAGACCATGGAAAGAAAGCGCCTCCAGAGCGGGGCGCTGCAATTTGAAGCGGTAGCTGCCATAGACATCTTCGTTTGGAAATAATGAGGCGCGCATTGTACACCGGCGACAGGGTGCGGAGGATGACGCGTATAAAAAAAGTCCCGCACAAGGCGGGACCAGAGGTAACAGACGATTTGGGGGCGCGTCTGTATGAGGAAAATCGTTGTTGTTCTAAATTGTCTTAAATCGTGATTTTAAAAATTCAGTTTTACCTTTAAATGCGCTTCATCTTCAGACACTGAAACGCCATAGTTAGGCCATAACCACCCCTCGGAAGCGTCTGCATTGGCGTTTATTGCGATACTGCTGACAGTTCTGGATTCTTTTCCGGCGTTCCACACATAGCTAAAGCTACTCTGTAATAATTTGCGTATTGCTCCGCTGCCAGACCAGGTATTGTGGTCATCCTGTAATAACCAGCGACTGTTCATTAAGTGGCGTTCGTTACAGATTCGTCCTTCACGCCGCAATTGAGCGGTTTCGAAGAGTGCTTGGTTATCCATAAAACGTATCGGTGTAATTTCTATGTGCGCATTAAAATTGTCGAACACATCCGCCAGGCATGGACAGCACAAACCAAAACCGAACAAGCCCACCAGCAGGTGCTTGTAATTTTGTTTGATGCTGTTTATGTAACGATTAAACATGCCGTTTTATTCGCGTTTGAGGTTACCGATGATTTGAGAATACGCGATTTACACACCGATGAAAGAGCATGGGTTAGATCGAATAGTAATCGATTCTGACCAAAATATGCGCCGCATATCACACAAAAGTAGGAGGGGGTTGAGCCGCCAGCACCGCTGAGCATCCAATGGTTAGCAAGCATTTACATTAACACTGTTAATATAATACCTTGCTTCAGTCTATATTCCTATATTAAGAATATTAAGGCGCCAAAATAGCAAAACAATATAGTAAAAAAGTGTTAAGTTGACCGTCTTTTAACAGAGGATACTGCTGGATACAGGCTAGGAGGCCCCACAAGCAATGCTCTGCTTTGGCGGCTAGTTCGACTCTGGGGGCAGACTGTCGTAAATAAGGGGAATCAATTTGGGGTCACTTTCATAACGGGTAAGCAAAATGGTGTAAGCGTCGCCGTTTTCCTCAACATGTTCGACCTTGGCAACTTGATAATTGAGCGCAGGAATAAACCACAATCGGGTCTGTTTTTCGTCGTCTTTATTATCTCGCTCCAATTTAACCGCGGGATACGTTTGGTCAGCGATTTTTAAAGGTTCCTCCCCTTTGTTAATAAAATACAGCGATTTAATTTTCGTGGATTTTGCAAAGGTAACCGCAATATTATTTTTGCCATGAAAAACTTCCCGCTGCAACTGTAATTGATAGAGCGCGGGGTCGAGTATTCCCGGAGAAAGTTCGTGATCTTTGTTTTTTTCGGGTTTTTTCTTGCGGCGATATTCCGCAATATTTTTTTGCCAGTCAAACTTTAAATTTTCATCGGCCTTAAATGCAAAAATACTGCGTTTGTAGTGATAATTCTGCGGGATGAGCACACCTTTCTCTATTGTGAAATCACTCTGTTCTTCGATGGATGCAAAGGCATTTTTTATTTTTGACTTTAATACAAAATTAGCATCGTTTTTGTGAATGAGTTTTCGTGTTGACTTTACCAGCATCCCCGAATATTTTCCTTCATACTCCGCTATAAAAAGTGGTGCTTCTTCAGCAAATGCCGGTGCTGCAACCCAAAAAAACGCTAGCAATAGATTTCCCAAAAGGAAATACAGGGGCAGACTCGCGGTTGATGTTCTGGGAAGCTTGGTTGTGGAAGTCATCCGTTTTCCTCTGGCGATTAAGGTGTTGATCGCAATCGTATTATAGAGCGCATTCACGAGAATCGTCTCGCTTTGATACTCATTCTAGGCCTTGGTTCCTGAACCTATTATGAATCTCATACTTTAGGGTGAAGCTGTTGGAGTATGTGTCAGACGCTGGTTGATCGTCAGAGACTCTCAGTCTAAAATGGCCGCGCTTTTTTGCAAGTCGCGCAAATCCGCTCAAATCTTCGCCAGTTTCGCCAATTAGAGTGCCGCGCGACCTAATTCTGTAAGTGATGCCGTGACTATCGCGGAACTGACGCTCAGCGAATGTGCGATGTCGGCTAACTTGCCGCCCTGTCTGCTGTGTCTGCGATTTCCCCCTCTCCAAAACTCCGTGACTATGTGCACTGATAATGTGAAGGGAGCAGCGTGAACAACGGTTTGAGTGCGTGCTAATGTTAGCGGCGCACCTAATATTGAGCCCAAAAACAAGGTATTCCCTAGTATGAAAACGGACCTGTTAATTGTTGGTGGGGATGGCGATCTTGCACTGCGCAAGCTTTACCCATCGTTGTATTACCTCGAATTGAATAACTGCATGCCTGAAAATACGCGAATTTTCGGGATGGCGCGTACAGGCCAAACTCGAGAAGAGTTTCATACCAAAATTTATACTTGGTTAAAGAAGAGTGTGAAAGCTGAGCTTTTCTCGGAAGAAAAGTGGCAAAGTTTCGCGGCAAAAATATGGTTTGCGCAGGGCGACGCGACGCAACCCAATGATTTAAGTGCAGCGAAGCAGGAATTTTTCGATAACGACAACCATCTTGTTATTTATCTCGCCATTCCCCCAATGATATTCGGCAAAGTCTGTAGCTCGATAGATAGTTGCGGCCTTAACCGTCCTACCACGCGCTTGGTTGTCGAGAAACCCTTGGGCGACAGTCGCGAGTCTTTCCTCGCCATCAACAACGAACTGGCCGGCGCGTTTTCCGAAGAGCAGATTTTTAGAATCGATCATTATCTAGGCAAAGAATCGGTGCAAAATTTGTTGGCCCTACGTTTTGCAAACGATATTTTCGAACCGCTTTGGAATTCTCGGTATATCGATCATATCCAGATCACAGTGACTGAAACTGTGGGAGTTGGTAATCGCTGGGCGTTTTACGATCAAACCGGGGCGACTCGGGATATGGTACAAAACCATCTGCTTCAGGTCTTGTGTCTCATGGCGATGGAACCCCCAACCTGTCTTAACGCAGAATCGGTGCGTGCTGAAAAATTAAAAGTGTTGAGTGCATTGCGTTTAATTCCAGAAAATGAGGTGCAGGAATTAACCGTACGCGGTCAATACGCGAGTGGTTTTGTCGATGGTGTTGAGGTTCCCGGTTACACCTCTGAAGAATCGGATAAATACGAAATTAATCCTAATAGCCAAACAGAAACTTACGTGGCTATAAAAGCGGAGTTGCAGAACTGGCGCTGGTCTGGCGTGCCGATTTATTTGAGAACTGGCAAACGGCTCAACAAACGCCATTCGGAAATCGTGATTCAATTTAAGCAGAGTAACCACCAGATATTTGAGCAGAATCACTCAGAGCATCGTGCCAACCAACTGATTATTCAATTACAGCCAGATGCGGGAGTCAGCTTGCGTATGATGCATAAAATCCCAGGGCTGGATGCGGGAATTCCGGTGGAAGATGGCGTTTTGAATTTCTCGTTTGATGAAAACGGCAAGGTCACCCACGATGCCTATTCGCGCCTGTTGTTCGATGTATTGCGAAATGATCAAACACTGTTCGTAAGTGCTGCTGAAGTGGAGGCCGCTTGGCGCTGGGTCGATCAAATCTTCGATGGCTGGAAAAAAACCCAGATGCCGGCGCAGGAATACGCAGCTGGAAGTCGCGGTCCTCAGGCGGCAGAAGAGTTACTTGAGCGCGACGGGCGCAAATGGCTCAATGAAGGTTTTGAACTCTGGTGCGAGCTGGAATCATAACCCTATAAAATCTGGTGGCTTGTTGAAGTGATTTTTAGGTTAACCTGGCAAACGCCTGATTTCGAGCAAATTTAGGGCATTTTTAGGTTGTGGCGTGACATTTTTTAAGCAGTTAGCGACCACTATATCTGGAGCATTGCCAGGAAAACCGCTAGAATGGCGGCCGATTTTGGTTGCGCCCGGTGTGGTAAACGCATCTTCACCCAAGAAGACAGCAAGCACGCCAGGGAATCCTTTCATCGCTGGTCTATTGCTCCAACAGTCGGAGCGCCGGCAAATCAATACAGTTTTACTACCCACGCAAAAACTTGAGCGGCTGTTTGCTGCCTCAATTACTACTCTAGGAGAAAACTATGAGCACCATTAAAGTCGGAATCAATGGCTTTGGACGTATCGGCAGACTGGTTTTTCGTGCTGCAGCAGAGCGCGACGACGTGGAAGTTGTTGGTATTAACGATCTGTTAGACGTCGACTACATTGCCTACATGCTGAAATATGATTCCACTCATGGTCAGTTTAAAGGCGACGTAGCCGTAGAAGGCGGTAAGTTGATTGTAAATGGCAAGGAAATTCGCGTAACCTCCGAGCGTAATCCCGCCGACCTTAAGTGGGGCGAAATTGGCGCAGATTTTGTCGCCGAAGCCACAGGTATCTTCCTCACCAAAGAAACTGCTGAAGCACACTTGCAGGCTGGTGCCAAAAAAGTCGTTATGACCGGACCTTCCAAAGACGACACACCAATGTTCGTTATGGGTGTTAACAACGAAAGCTATACCAACGACATCAACATTGTTTCAAACGCATCTTGTACCACTAACTGCCTGGCGCCGCTGGCCAAAGTGATTAACGACAAGTGGGGCATTGACGAAGGTTTGATGACTACAGTGCACGCGACTACCGCCACTCAAAAAACTGTAGATGGACCTTCTATGAAAGATTGGCGTGGTGGTCGTGGCGCAGGTCAGAACATCATTCCTTCTTCCACTGGTGCAGCTAAGGCCGTTGGTAAAGTGATTCCCGAGCTGAATGGCAAATTGACCGGCATGGCATTCCGTGTACCTACTCCAGACGTTTCTGTGGTAGACCTTACCGTTAAATTGGCTAACCCTGCCACCTACGAAGAAATCAAAGCAGAAATGAAAGCCGCTTCTGAAGGTGCATTGAAAGGTATTTTGGGTTACACCGAAGACGCCGTTGTTTCCTGCGATTTCGTTGGTGATTCACGCACTTCCATTTTCGATGCGGACGCTGGTATTCAGTTAAGCGACAAGTTTGTTAAGCTGGTTTCCTGGTACGACAACGAGTGGGGCTACTCCTGCAAGGTTGTTGACTTGATGGCTTACATGGCCTCCAAGGCGTAAGTTATTTAATTAATCGGGTTTAAAAAAACGGCGGTCAGCGGTAGTTGATCGCCGTTTTTATTTTAAAAATTGAGAAATATTTTATGAATAAATTACGCATTACACTGTTGAGCGTATCGCTGATACTGCTCACTGCCGCTTGTTCGCCCAAGGTTGGCAGCGAAGCCTGGTGTAAAAATATGGAAGAAAAGCCCAAAGGTGATTGGACGGCTAACGAGGCTGCAGACTACGCCAAGCACTGCATTTTCTAAAGGGCTGAAGAAAATTTGATGGCTAAATCTGAGTGGCATTTGCGTCACACTCTAGCCGCATAAAAACAGTCTTACAAAGCCAAAAGCAACGCTCACGAGCTATTTTCAACTCGACTTTTGAGGGATCAAAGAGCAAGTTAGTATTCGGCTAGGGCGCAGGGCAAGCAATAGGCTCGCTGCCCACTTCGAGGTTATCGATATACAAGGTGCGGGCTTGGGTATCGCGGTGGTACTGTTCAACGCCGACCTTCAGTGTGTCGTACGATTGCGGCGCAATCCAATAATCCCGCTGTTTGTGTCCCAGGCAGCCATCGCCGGTTCCGGTCACGTGAATGGCGTCCAGCGATTTATTGTCCAGCCAAAACTGCATTTCATTGTGGGCTGCATCGTAGTGCCATTGCACACATGCCCAGCGATTAGCTGGGATAAGGTAGGCGTCAGGGGGCGGACTGGTGTCGGAAAACGGTGGGTGCTTCCAGCAGTCGGTTAACCAATCTGCTTCGCCGTCATTGTTTTTATCGCCGAGCGTGTCGTAATTCGCAAAAAAATGATCAAAACGTCCATCAAGTCGGCCTCTTGATACCACGCGGGTGCCTTTCGGTGCGCCCGATGCGACAGTCGCATCACCGTCTACCTGTACGAAGGAAAAATCGCCGCTGCGGCTGTTTGTTTCATCCAGCCATATCATCATTCGGCCATATTGGGCGCGTTGCAGCGCAGTCTCAGCAATATCGTAAACTAGGTAATTGTGGTTGTATTCACCACCTGGTGCGCGAATTTGTAGTGAGTGTGCTCCACTGAATACCTGCTGAGAACTCAGACTCATGGTACTGCGGTTGCTCCAGCGGGATATGTCGGTGGCCTGTTCAAAATCTTCGCAAATAATGGCTTCGCCGCTGATACAGCCGTTTAGTGGTAAGGGCGGTGTCGCACAACTGCAGATTAAAACGGTGAGTAGCAGTGGATATGCTGCGCAAAGGGGGAGGGCCTTCATGGTTGTTATTCTTATTGCGACGTAGAAAATTAGGGCCCTAGAGTACCTGTGTTGCTCCTGCGAATCCACCGCTCACGCAGTATCAGCCAACGATAATTGCTTTAAATTTGTCGCTGCTGGTTATAAAAAATCTTTTACAAGGATGTCGTAGTCTTCGGGGTTTAAGGTTGCAACAATTTTGTTTTCGATCAGAGGGCTTGAAAGGTCTAGATCTTTGGGTTTTTCGTAGTGTTTTTGCCGTAAATTATAAATGGCGCGTACCGTTGGGCTATGGGGCTTCGCGTGGTTGCTGCTAATCACAACAGCAGCACGACCATTATCGAGCTCGACCAGGGTGCTCACCGGGTAAACGCCCATACAGCGAATAAACTGATTTACCAGATTGCGATCCAAGTGGCCGTCAGCTATTTCCAGAAGAAATTCCATGGCCTCTGCCGGTGCCCGGCCTTTGTGGTATACACGATCGGCTGTGATCGCGTCGTAAACATCGACGATTGCGGCAAGCCGACCATAGTTGTTGATGTCCTCGGCCTTGAGTGCCAACGGATAGCCTGTGCCGTTCAAACGCTCGTGGTGCAGTCCACAAATTGCCAGGGTGATTTCTGAAATCCCCTGGGATTTAAGTAAAACTTCCTGTCCGTATGGAACGTGCCTTTTCATCTCGGTCCATTCCGTCTCATCCAGCTTGCCAGGTTTATGTAACACGTTAAATGGGACGCGAATTTTACCGATATCGTGCAATAAGGCACCGGTTACCAATTGATGGACCAAATTGTCTTCGTATCCCAAGTAGCGCGAGAAAATCCCCATTAAAATTCCCACGTTGATGGAATGTTCGAGCAGGTATTGGTCTTTTTCGCGAATTGCACTGAGGCACAATAAAGCGTTGGGGTTGTTCAGTACCGAATTATTGATGTCTTCGGCAAGGCTCTCAACCGGCCCGATATTAATGGGCTTGCCCAGTTTGATGTCACGCAGCAGGTTGGAAACCAGGCCGCGGGCTTCGTCATACACTTTGGCTGCCTGCAGCCGTTCTTCGCTGAGTTTCACACGGGGTTTCAGAAAAGCGGTGTTTTGGTCTACCGGTAATGCGTAGGGTGAATCGATACCTTTATAAATATCGATGTAGATTTCGCTTAAGCCTTTGGATATGAGCTTATCGATTGTTTCGTGGCGACGAATAAATCCCCTGGCGCGTAGCTGGCCATCCTCGATTCCGGGGGTGAGATCGGAAACATACATCCCCAGTTGCAGCTTGCCAATTGGGATACGCCTGATCTGACTCATCGACAACCTCGCGCGGGTTAAACTGTGGAATATCCCCCCTAGTATAGTCAGGTAGGCGCTAAGTCGCCTGACAAAAAATATTTGCTGTCGAGACTCCCAATATTCATTTGCCAAGTGGCTTCGGTAACGAACTGAAACAGAGCCGATCTAACAAATGTTTACACTAGCTCCAGCTTTCAAAGGACTAAAGTCAGGAGTTCAACAATGCCGTTATATACGCGTCACATGCCCCAGCGATTTGGGGCACTGCTATGCGCCGGAAGCCTTATAACCAGTGTCGTATCAACACACGTTATGGCACAGCAAGCCGGCGATTCGAAAGAGACTAAACAGGCCCAGGGCCAGTTGGAGGAAACGCTCGTGCTCGGTGAACGTCGCGGAAACTTCACCGAAATCACCCAGGAAACTCAAAAGCTACTGGACATGCCTGGTGCCATGGGTGACCCTCTTGCTGCGGTATTCAGCTTACCCGGTGTGGTCTATTCCGAAGGGGATGGTGGCGAACCTGCCGTACGGGGTTCATCGCCGGAAGACAATCTCTTTGTCGTGGACTTTATGCCCGCGGGCTACATTTTTCACGATTTTAATACCTCTGTTTTTCACGAATACATCATGCAGGACTTTCAGTTGCATTCCGCTGGTTTCGGCCCGCAATACAGCGATGTGACAGGGGCGGTTTTCGACATTACCTTGCGACAGCCCAAAAAAGAGCCGGTTTACGGCGTGGTGGATATTTCCATGCTGCGCTCCGGTGTGTTTGTGGAGGGTAAAGTCACCGACGATATGGCGTTTTACATTTCCGGTCGCCAAAGTTTGATTCATTATTTTATAGACGAATCAGACGTTGAAGAGGAAGACGGTTTACGTGTGGAAAAAATGCCCCGAGACACCGACTATCAATTCAAATATCAATGGGACGTTAGTGACAACAACAGCCTTACGCTCAGTGCCGCAGGAGCCACCGATAATGCCGCGGCCACTTTTACGCGCGAAGCTGATTTTGTGCGCAGTAACCCCGATTTTGAGGGTTATGCCGAAATTGATGACGGTTTCGACGGCCAAAATTTAATTTGGGATAATTACGCAACCGCCGGACATTTAAAAGTGGGAATCGGGCATTTAAAAAACAGCGATTCAGTGGTGTGGGGCGATGATTATTACTATCGCGGTGAAGCGGAAACAAAAACCTTTAAAATGCAATACGCTGTACCCGTTGCCGATTCACATACCGTGACTGTGGGCGGCAAGGCGCAACAAAATACCTTGAGTTACAGTTACGACCAGGTACTTTTTGTATGTACTGAATTCGAACCCGACTGCAGCCTGGCGCGCCGTGAACGTATTTCCGACACCCATAAAATTGAACCACTCGAAAGCATGGTTTATGCGAACGATCGCTGGCAAATGACAGAAGATTTTTTCGTGGATATCGGCTTGCAATGGCAGTACAACGACTACACCGAAGAAACCTTTGTGAATCCACGATTGGCGATAGAGTATTTAATTACGCCGAATTGGACACTTACGTCAAGCGCGGGTCGCTACAATCGATTTCCAGACCTGGGCACTGTATTACCCTCCGCAGGCAATCCCGAATTAAAGTCACCAACAGCGGACCATTTTACTCTGGGTGTAATACACGAACTCAATAATGGCTGGAGCTGGAGCCTCGAGAGCTATTATAAAACCATGGACAATCTGCCCTTGGCTCTCGACGAAGATGAGCCTGATGGCGATAAACTGTACGTGAATGAGGTAACTGGTAAAGCCTATGGGTTCGATTTACTGATTAACAAAGAACTTACCGCTAACTGGTACAGTTGGTTAGCCTTTAGCTACTCAAAAAGTCAGCGAACCAACCAGCGCACCGACCAAACCATTGACTATTATCTGGATACACCGCTTATTTTTAATTGGGTTGTTAACTACTCTCCCACACGCAATTTTAATTTGGGATGGCGATGGACTGTACGAAGCGGTGCGGCTTATACGCCAATTGTCGATTTGCAGGAAAACCCCTGGTTCGAAGACAGCGTGTTGCCGGTGTATGGCGATGCCTTCTCAGACCGTTTGCCAACATACAGTCAGCTGGACTTGCGGTTTAAGTGGTACAGCAAAATCTGGCGTTTGGATACCGAGTACATCATTGATGTTATTAATGGATTGGACCAGAAAAATGTGACAGGTCGCGGCTTGGATTACGACAAGATTGATACTGTCGATGACGACGTGGCAATTTTGGATTCAACGTCGAACGGTATCATTTTTGCTGCCGGTGTACGCATTAAGATTTAATTCCTAAAATTTCATGTCACCCGTGCTGGGCGATTACTTCACATCGCTCGGCATACTTCCTTTTGCTTGAAGTAAACGCTTTTTTTTTCGCTCCAGGGCTGGTACAAAGTACACGCATGTAACCGGTAACATTTGAGTTCATAAATTAAGCGGGTTGCTGTTCTCTCTGTGCCATTTAAATAACAACGAATAAGGGGCGTGATCAATGATAATCAAAGATGCAAGGCCGCTGTTGCGGCGGTTTATTCAAACATTAGTTGTTGCTTTTAGCGTAATAGCAGCCGTAAGTGCTTCGGCGCAAACCCGTGTAATGCCACTTGGCGATTCAATCACCGGCAGCCCAGGCTGCTGGCGAGCCTATCTGTGGGATCAACTGGTAACGGCGGGTTACGATCTGGACTTTGTTGGGACCTTGGGGCCACAAGGTTGCGCAATTCCCTACGACGGTGACAACGAAGGTCACGGTGGGATTCTCGCTACCAATATGGCGAATCAGGGGCAATTGGGGCCATGGTTGAGCCAGACCAACCCTGACATTGTTCTGATGCACCTTGGAACCAACGACGTGTGGAGTGCCCGCAGCACGCAAACCATACTCACCGCCTTTACCACTCTGGTAAACGAAATGCGGGCGAACAACCCAAATATGATCATTCTGGTGGCGCAAATCATACCCATGGACCCGGCGGGCTCCTGTTCTGATTGTGATCAGCGCGTAATTGCCCTTAATGCGAGTATCCCGGCATGGGCTGCGGGTTTGAGCAGCTTGGCGTCACCAATTATTGTCGTAGACCAGTGGACTGGATTTGACGCCGTCGCAGATACCAATGATGGCGTTCACCCCAATGCAGTGGGGGATCAAAAAATGGCGGATGTCTGGTTTGATGCGCTTTCTGCTGTGCTCGATGGCAATAATGCATCTTCAAGCAGTTCGAGCAGCAGTTCAAACAGCTCCAGCACAAGCAGCAGTTCCTCCAGTTCCAGCAGCAGTTCATCTTCCGGTGGCAGCGCTTGCAGTGAAGTTTGTCAATGGTATCAGGATGCACCGCGCCCATTGTGCGTTAATCAGGAATTTGGCTGGGGCTGGGAAAATCAGCAGAGTTGTGTGGGGCGAGGTACCTGCGAAAGTCAACAAGGTGACGGCGGCGTAGTACTCCTGTGCGACGATTCCAATACATCCTCAAGCAGCAGCACTTCGAGTTCCAGCAGCAGTTCAAGTTCGTCGAGCAGTTCCTCGAGCGGTACAACCAGCTCCAGCAGCTCTTCAAGCAGCAGTTCTTCCAGCAGCTCCAGTTCGAGTAGCTCGAGCAGTTCAAGCAGCTCGGGTGGTAGCGCGAACGTGGTGTGTTCAATCGATTCGCCAAATGTGTGGAATTCGGGATATCAGCTCAATGTGAACATCAGCAATAACGGCATTACTACAATTTCAGGGTGGCAAGTGACACTGACTTTTGTGGGAAGTCCAAATGTGACAGGGAGCTGGAACGTGGTGCTCACACAAACAGCTAACACGGTTACGGGCAGCGGGGTTGGCTGGAATAATTCAGTTGCTCCAGGGCAAACTGTGGGTTTCGGCTTCCAAGGTTCGCACTCGGGGAGCTTTAGCGTGCCTTCTTGCGAGGTTACCCAGGTCCAATAGCTATCGCATCAATCCGGAAGTGGCTGTGGCCACTTCCGGGAAGTTTTGTCAGTCGAGCAGCTTCTTGTTAAAAAACACGAATTTCGGATTGCGATGATCTCGGGTGTCATAGATGAGAACAAAGGTGTCGCCGCCCTGGTCATCGGGAATTCCAACTTTGTACTGTCGCAAATTGATACTCAGTTTGTGTCGACCCTCGGATAGTGGAAATTCAGCATAGAATTGCTCGGCTCCCAGGTACTCCAATTCCAATACTTCGTCGCGATCTATTTCAACCAACAGCTCCGAATAGCGCCGGTCTTCCGATTTGTCTGCATTCTTGGTGAGTTCATTGAGCCGTTTCATTTGGGCCCGGGCGTAGCGCTTTTGCGGGCTCAATGTTTCCAATTTTTGAGGTTCAGGGGTCGGTTTGGGTGTCGCGGCTAACGCTGGCACAGGCTTAGGCGTAGGTTTTGCTGTTGGCTTCGGTGTCGCGACCGCTGCTGGCACAGGCGTCGCCAGGGTCGCGGCAACGGCGGGCGCAGCCGCAAGCGGTGCTTCTTCCTCCACTTCTATAGCAGCAGGTTCAACAGGGGTAGGTTCTGCTGTGGGAACCGGGGTAGGGCGTGGTGTTGCGGCAGCAGCCACTTTACTTGGGGAGGTTTCCTGCTCTTTCAGTATGCTAACTCGCTCACTTTGTTCACTGATTTTTTTCTTTAAACCGCTAATGTCGTTGTTGATCTTACTCATTTCCTCAGTGAGTTCATCGGTTTTAGACGTGATGCGTTCCAAACGGCTTTCCCGGCTTTGTAAACCTCGCTCGGCCAACTCCAGGCGACGTTGCGCGATATCCATCTGGCGCTCTTTACCCTCATCTGTGGCAGCTTTGGCGTCCTCCATACGAGATTGTGCTTCCGCGTAATCCTCGCGGGCCTTTTGCAGTTGAGTTTGCGCGTCTTCGGTCTTGGCTTCGTACGATTGCAAACGATTTTCAACGGTTTCCAAGGCATCCTGTTTGGTCGCCAGCGTGGTTTCGAGTCTTTCGAGAGTTACTGCAGCCTGCGCACTGGTTTCTGCCCAGCTGCAGAAAGACACAAAAATAGAGAGGCAGAGCGAAAAACTAATCGCTAAGCGCTGATAATTCATGAGTTAACAACTCCTCGTGAGTGGGTTATGGGCGATCAAACGGGTTAAATATTGTACAGTAGTGTGTTCGTTTTTGTAAGGATTTAGTTGTTAGTAGTGGTTATTATTATTCCATTCTGTGCTACTTAAGTCTTTAACCTGCTGACCAAGCCTAGACTTTTTGCCGACCAATGACACCCAAATACGCTTAAATTATGGTCTAAAACTGTCGCAAGATACCTTTTTTTTACGTCTTGCGGTGTGATTTGACGCAGGTTAGTGTCATTCTTATTACAGTTGTTGACCCCGCAAAAAGCGCTGGTATAATTCCGCGCTCTCTGCAGCGCCCCCAGCGGAAACAACGCCAGATCCATGCCGTTCTTCTGGGAAATCTGTAGAAATGTGCCAGAGTGGTGAAATTGGTAGACACAGGGGATTCAAAATCCCCCGCCCTTAAAAGCGTGTCGGTTCGAGTCCGACCTCTGGTACCACATCCCCCAAGGGTTTTCAGGTAAGTGCCTGCAAACCTGCCGTGAAGAAAATTTTATTTTTAACCATGCTGCCCACTCCCGCTTAACAGACTCGAGCCCAGTGCTAATGCCGCTTGGTCATTGGCAAAAATACTCCATTTCATTTAACCTTGCCGCCCCTTTAAATCGCCAATAGGTTGCTATGCGCCGGCAAGACTTTAGTTATGCGTTACCTGACGAGCTTATCGCTCGGTACCCATCAGCAGAGCGGCGCGGCAGTCGCATGCTGGTTTTGGATGGCAAGTCTGGCGCCATCGAGCACAGTAAATTTGCGACCTTGCTCGGCCGCGTAAACTCCGGTGATCTCATGGTGTTTAACGATACCCGTGTTATTCCTGCCCGTGTTTTCGGCCAAAAAGCATCGGGTGGCAAGGTGGAAATATTGGTGGAACGCGTTCACAACCAACAACTGGTCAGCGCCCACGTCAAAGCCAGTAAATCCCCCAAGAGTGGCAGTGTTCTCATATTACAGGATGGTACAGAAATAATTGTAAGTGATAGAGATAGGTCTTTGTTTCAATTAACTTTTCCTGAAGGTGCCAATGCGTTGGATGTGCTGGAAAAGCTCGGACACATGCCCTTGCCTCCCTACATTGATCGCAGTGATGACGACTCAGATAAAGAGCGTTACCAAACCGTCTACAGCTGTCACAAAGGCGCTGTAGCGGCCCCAACGGCGGGATTGCACTTTGACGCAGAAATGCTGTCCGAATTGCGTGCCAGGGGTGTGCAATTGGCGTTTGTGACCCTCCATGTTGGGGCGGGTACTTTTCAGCCGGTGCGGGTCGACAACATTGAAGAGCACCAAATGCACGCTGAAGTTATGCGGTTGACTGAAGAGGTGTGCCAGCTGGTAAAAGAAACCAAAGCCAATGGCAAACGGGTAATCGCGGTGGGGACAACCAGTGTTCGCTGTCTGGAGACCGCCGCAGCCAGTGGCGAAATAAGACCCTATCAGGGAGATACCAATATTTTTATCTACCCCAGTTACAACTTTAAAGTTGTCGATGCCTTGTTGACTAATTTCCACCTGCCCGAATCGACACTCATGATGTTGGTTTCAGCATTTGCTGGTTACCGCAATATTATGCGGGCTTATCAGGAGGCGGTTGCGCAACGCTACCGTTTTTTCAGCTACGGTGATGCTATGTTTCTCACGCGCAACCCGTTGGCTCCTCTCGAGAAAGTGATGCCAGTCATGGGAGAACTGCATGACTGATTGCCATATGCGCTTTGAGCTGTCAGCAAGTGATGGTGTGGCCAGACGTGGTCGACTGACTTTCCCCCGAGGTACGGTCGAAACGCCCGCATTTATGCCGGTAGGCACTTACGGTACCGTGAAAGGTATGTTGCCGAGAGATATTCAGGCTACCGGGGCCGAAATTATTTTGGGAAACACCTTCCATCTTATGTTACGACCCGGCACAGCCGTCATCAGAAAACACGGTGACCTGCACGGTTTTATGCAATGGCCGGGGCCAATCCTTACCGACTCGGGTGGCTTCCAGGTATTTAGCTTGGGTGATATTCGAAAAATCACGGAAGAGGGTGTTAAGTTTCGTTCACCTATCGACGGTAGTGAAGTATTTCTCGACCCGGAAAAAGCCATACAGGTGCAGCGTGATTTAGGCTCAGATATTGTGATGATTTTTGATGAATGCACGCCGTACCCAGCAACCGAGCTACAGGCACGGGAATCTATGGAATTATCACTGCGTTGGGCCAAACGCAGTAAAGAGGCCCACCAGGGAAATCCCGCCGCTTTGTTCGGGATTGTTCAAGGGGGAATGTTTGAGAATTTGCGCAGTCTATCCTTGCAGGGTTTGCTGGATATTGGCTTCGACGGTTACGCGATTGGTGGATTGAGTGTCGGAGAACCGAAACAGGATATGGTGCGCATTCTCGACCATCTGGGTAACCGTATGCCGGATGAAAAACCGCGTTACCTAATGGGCGTTGGCAAACCGGAGGACATCGTTGAAGCAGTGTGTCGCGGGGTAGACATGTTCGACTGCGTGATGCCCACACGCAATGCACGCAATGGTCATTTGTTTACGCGTGATGGGGTAATTAAAATTCGCAACGCTTGCCATCGCCACGACACGTCTCCTCTGGACGCCACCTGTGATTGCTACACCTGCTCGAATTTTAGTCGTGCTTATTTACATCATCTCGATAAGTGCGGAGAAATCCTGGGCGCGCAACTTAATACAATTCACAATCTGCGTCACTATCAAACCATTATGGCGGAGTTGCGTGGAGCAATTGAAGCGGGAGCCTTAACCACTTGGGTATTCGATTTTTATGCGCGGCAGGGGAAGACCCGGCCACAATTTGAGCACTCCCTTGAATAATAGCGTCGCCGACGCCATCTTGCTGATACTTGAAGCGCAACACGGGTATAATCCCGCCGCAAATTATCTTAAGAGAATAAAAAAACCATAACCTGCATTGCAGGGCCAGTTGGAATTACTCATGAACCGCTACCCACTTTGGAAATATCTTCTCATTCTTGTCCTTCTTGTGATTGGATTCATTTACGCGCTGCCTAATATTTATGCACCCGACCCGGCAATTCAGCTTTCGGGGTCATCCGCTGCATTGGAAATTGATCAGAAAGCCATGGACAAGGCGGTCGCGGTACTGGATGAGCTGAAAATCGCGCATTTTGGCGCTGAACATGATCAGAACAACGGATTGATTCGTTTGCGCAAACAAAGCGATCAGCTGACTGCACAGCGCAAAGTACAGGAAGCATTGGGAACAGACTATGTAGTAGCGGTAAACCTCGCACCAACTACGCCCGATTGGCTACTCGACTTAGGCGCAGGGCCCATGAAATTGGGCTTGGACCTCGCCGGTGGTGTGCACTTCTTACTCGAGGTGGATACCCCCAAAGTTATTGCTGCCGAACTGGATAGCATTAAAGAGCAAATCAGCAAATTGATTCGCAGCGAGAGGATGCATGGTGCCCAGATCAACGTACGCGATCAGGTGATTACCATCACGGCAAGCTCCGAAGAAGAACGTATGAAAATAACCGAATTTTTACGTTCCAATCTACCGGAAGTCGAGTACGAGCGTGTCGATGAAGCCGGACGATTTTTAGTGCGCGCAAAATTATCGGAAAAATACATACGCGAGAAAGAAGATTACGCAGTAACCCAAAACCTCACTACGCTACGCAACCGCGTCAACGAAATTGGCGTGGCTGAACCTTTGGTGCAACGCCAGGGCCGTAACCGAATTGTGGTCGAACTCCCCGGTATTCAGGATACCGCACGCGCAAAATCGGTGATTGGTAAAACAGCAAATTTGGAATTCCGGCTAGAAGCCAACGAAACCACCCTTTCCAGTCAACGCGAAAGTTTTCCATGGCGTGATGAGGTGCAACAGCGTCGTTACGGCGATAATGTTGTCGAAAAACGCCCGGTAATAACCGGTGAGCGAGTAACCAATGCACAAGTGGGTTACGACTCCAACACCAGTTTACCGCAGGTCAATATTACTCTGGATGCGCAAGGCGGGACCGCGATGCATCGTCGTACGCGCGACAATGTGGGTCGAAGAATGGCGGTTTTGTTTATTGAATACAAAACTCAGACAAAACATAGCTTGGATGAAAACGGTCAGGAAATTACCACGTATACGCAAACTCCTGAAGCGGGCATCATTTCTTTTCCAACCATTCAAAATGCCTTGGGTAGAAACTTTCGAATTACCGGCTTAGATAATCCTCAGGAAGCATCGGAATTGGCGCTGTTGCTACGCGCTGGTGCTTTGGCAGCGCCTATGGGATTTGTGGAAGAGCGTACCATCGGTCCATCGCTGGGTGCTGAGAACATTGGGCTGGGCGTTAAATCCGTGAAAATTGGTCTCGCGTTGGTGCTCGTTTTTATGCTGGTTTACTATCGGGTATTCGGCCTGGCTGCCAATATCGCGCTGCTGGCCAACCTGGTGTTACTGATTGCTGTGATGTCGATTTTCGGCGCAACGCTAACACTGCCTGGTATTGCCGGTATTGTGTTAACGGTGGGCATGGCTGTGGATGCTAACGTGCTGATATTTTCTCGAATTCGTGAGGAATTAAAAAATGGCATCCCGCCACAAACGGCCATTAAAACAGGTTTTGAGCGGGCTTTCGTGACTATTCTCGACGCCAACATCACCACATTTATTGTTGCGATCATCCTGTATGCCATTGGTACCGGCTCGGTGAAAGGCTTCGCGGTTACCCTGGCAATTGGTATCGTGACTTCCATGTTTACCGCCATTATGGGAACTCGCGCGATTGTTAACCTCATGTACGGTGGTCGCAGCATTAAAAAGCTGTGGATATAAGAACCGTTGCGACCTGGAGCAGAATAATGAGTGAAGAAAAAGTTATTAATTTTATGGGGCATCGCCTCCTGGCGGCGGTTTTTTCGATATCGTTGGTACTGATTTCCATTGGTGGGCTCGCTTATAAAGGCCTCAATTTTGGATTGGATTTTACCGGTGGTACCCTGATCGAATTGCACTATCCTGAAACGGCTGATCTCGGTGCGATTCGAAACCAATTGAAAGAACAGGGCTTTGACAGCGCTGTAGTTGCTAATTTTGGTAGCGATGAAGACGTTGTTATTCGCATCCAATCCGACGGCGAAAAAATCGGTGATGTTGTTGCGGAGAAACTTATCGAAGCCTATTCCGGTAGTGGCTCTGTTGACCTGAAGCGTATTGAATATGTCGGTTCCCAAATTGGGGAGGAATTTGCCAATGATGGCGGCTTGGGCATGTTGTTTGCGCTAGCCGTGGTAATGGTTTATGTAGCTTTGCGCTTCCAGATAAAATTTTCGATAGGTGCCGTTACCGCATTGGCTCATGACGTGTTCATTGTGCTGGGGGTGTTTGCGATTTTTCAACTGGATTTCGATCTTACGGTACTGGCTGCCGTCCTGGCCGTTATTGGTTACTCCTTAAACGACACCATTGTGGTGTCTGACCGAATTCGCGAAAATTTTCGAAAAATGCGTAAGGCGGAAGGCTTGGAAATTGTTAACGTCTCGTTAACTCAAACCCTCGGGCGAACTTTAATTACCTCATTAACGACGTTATTAGTACTAGCCGCGCTGTTTATTTTTGGTGGCGATCTTATTCACAATTTCGCATTGGCTCTGTTAGTAGGCATATTCGTGGGTACCTATTCATCGATTTATGTTGCCGCAAATGTGCTGCTGGCGATGAAACTCTCCAAAGAAGACCTGATTGTTATCGAGAAAGAAGGGGAGGATCAGGAGTCGTTGATGCCTTAGACGACTATTACGATGCAGAAAAAGCGGGCCGGGTTAGCTTGTCCCGCTTTTTTTATGATCGAATTTAGGATGTGCAGCTGTGGCAAGTGTGGTTGACGTTCGCTCAATGGAGGTAAAGCGATGGCTGCGTTCACAACAGACGGCATCGCCCAAAAGCACAAACCACGTGGTTAGGTTTTGTCGGGTTTTCCCTGCGATGGCGTTAAATCTGAATGCCATGAGTGTTCACCTGCGAAACTGCAAATTGCGAGGAGTAAATTTCGAAAGACTTCTTGGCAGTATAGAAGCTGCTAGAGTAGTGGGGTTGAATAGGCATAAATGTTCTATCAATACGGTAATCAATGCCATAATCTGTAATCCAATGATTGCTTAGTCGCTGGGGTCGGAAACACACTCGGAAGAGGACAGGGTCGTGTGGTTTAAGAAACAATCATCAACGCATCTTGACGCTGAGAAGTCTTCCGAGACTGACGTGCGACAACGGCTGGAGTCGTTGGAAAACGCTGTTTCTACCTACGAGCGAATCTTTCGTGGCAGCCGGGGATATGCGTTCCTGGATTGGGATCTCGCCAATTCACGCATGGCCTGGAATGGTGCCTTCTGGAGCAATCTTGGTTATTCCGAGGGGGACATGGAGTTTATATCCAACCCCGACAAATTTATTGAGTATGTTCATCCCGATGATCAGAAAAAACTGATGAGCTCAATCTTTGCTCACTTGCGGGGTTCCGGGCCAGGCGAGCTGATTTTTCGAATCCGCAAAAAAAAGGGCGGTCATATCTGGGCTGAGGCACGTATGGGGTCTGAGCGTAACGTCAAAGGCCGTGTGGTGTACATGTCGGGTATCGTGTTCGATGTTACCAAGCTCAAACAAACGGAGCAGGCGCTACTCATTAGTGAAGCGCGTCATGCACGTATCATTCAGTCTTCCAATGATGGTATTTGGGAATGGTCATCGGTGCACGGTGGTTTTCACTATTCCAACCGTTGCTGGGAACATTTGGGATACACCGAGCACGACGATATTGTAAACCAGGGTATGGATCGCATGACCGCCTGGCGCAACCGCATCCACGAAGATGATCTCAGGGAATTCGACCGCATTCTTCAGGAGCACATTCACCGCAAAACGCCGTTCGACGTGGAGTACCGGATTCGTGGCAAAGACAATGAGTGGCGTTGGATTCGCGGGCGAGGACAAATGGCCTACGATGAGAACGGTAAGCCGACTCGTATGTCGGGCACCAATATGGATGTTACGGAAATTAAACGAGCTGAAGAGCGGGTCGTAAAAGCCAAAGAAGTTGCCGAAGAAGCAAACAGAGCAAAGTCAGATTTTCTTTCCAGTATGAGCCACGAGTTGCGCACGCCGCTCAATTCAATTCTGGGTTTTGCCCAGTTGTGCGATTCAGACAAAACCCTATCCGCTGAGCAGCGCGCAAATATCGCCGAAATTAAGCATGCCGGCGAGCATTTGTTGCAATTGGTTGGTGACGTACTTGACCTCGCCAAAATTGAATCGCGCCGTATGGGTTTTTCTCTCGAACCGGTTTCTCCAGCGAGGCTATTGGGGGAGGTGATCTCATCGTTATCGTCTCAGGCAGAGGTGCGGGGAATACAGCTGCAACTTGATTTAGGCGACCTGGAAGAGAAAGATGTTGTGGCAGATGCGGTACGGTTAAAGCAGATTTTTCTAAACCTTATCAGCAATGCCATTAAATATAATATCGATGCCGGTACAGTGTCTGTGGTGTGCAGCGAAATTGAAAACCGTTTTATGCGGGTTGCGGTCACGGATACTGGCCGGGGTATTGCGGAAAATCTGCAAAAACAAATGTTTCAGCCTTTTAATCGTCTAGGTGCCGAAGGCTCGAACATTGAAGGCAGTGGTGTGGGATTGGTTATTACCAAACAACTGGTTGAGCAGATGGGCGGTATTATTGGTTTTCAGAGTACCGAACACGTCGGCAGTGTATTTTGGGTGGATTTTCCATTGTACACAGGCCAGGCGATTGAGCAATTGGCCGATCAATACAAGCGTATCGAAAGTGATGTTGGCGAAATTCCTGAGCTGGAAATTGAAGGCAGGCGTCAGGTGCTTTATGTGGAAGATAACCCCCCTAACCAGCGTCTTATGAAGCAGCTCTTGGTGCGTTACCCAAATGTGCACCTCGATATCGCCGCCGAGCCCATTCGCGGTATTTACCTGGCGCGAACTCTGCGACCAGATCTAATTATTATGGATATCAACCTTCCGGGTATGGATGGCTTTGAAACCTTATCGGTGCTTAAACAAGACCCGCTTACCGAAAATATTCCGGTCATTGCGCTCACTGCCAATGCGCTTGTAAAGGATATTGAAAAAGGGAAGGAGTCGGGGTTCGATTATTACCTCACTAAACCCCTTAATCTCAAACAGCTTATTGACGTTTTCAATGACTTACTGCGGGATTGAAATAATGAGCGGCGTGGCCGTTTAATAAACGCCACTCATGTGTTTTCCTACAATTTGCAGTAGTGGTTTAAACACTTTCGGTGTTGCACAAACCACATGCCCGGTATTCAAATAATCACTGTCACCTTTAAAACCGCTCAACAAACCGCCGGCCTCTTTCACCAACAGTAGACCTGCGGCCATATCCCAGGGCTTTAGGTTCATTTCCCAGAAGCCATCAAAGCGTCCGGCCGCGACATAGGCCAAATCCAGCGCTGCCGAACCGGGGCGACGAATGCCTGCGGTTTGGCTGGCTATTTCGCGTAACGCCGCCAAATAAGGGTCGATATGCTCTAGTGCAAAACCGTTAAAGGGAATGCCTGTGCCAATCAATGCCCCGTCGAGACTTTTACGGGATGAAACCCGGATGCGACGGTCATTGAGTGTGGCGCCCTTACCCCGGCTTGCCGTAAATTCTTCGCGCTTAATAGGGTCCAGTACTACAGCATGTTCAAGTTGTCCTTTGAACTTGCATGCGATTGAAACAGAAAACTGGGGAATACCGTGTATAAAATTGGTGGTGCCGTCCAGTGGGTCGATGATCCATTCGTAGTCGCTGTCTGCGGCACCAGAGTTACCGGTTTCCTCGCCAATAAAGGCGTGGTCCGGGTAAGCTTTTTTGAGGTGATAGAGAATCTCGTTTTCCGATTTCTTGTCCACTTCGCTCACATAATCATTGCGACCTTTTTCTTCGATGGTAATTAAATCGAGCCGTTCAAAGTGTTGTTCAATAATTTCGCCGGCTTTGCGCGCTGCTTTAAGCGCAACGGTGAGCATGGGTTCCATAGATATTCTCTTGGTCGTGAAAACCCCAAGGGGGTAGGGAAGCATAAAGAAGGGCGGCGATTATACCAGTAAGCTCTGGCGCCGGCTATTCTGCGCCGCCGGCCTCTGGTACACTTCGCGCCCCTCGAAATAATCAAAGACCCGCTATGACTGAGCCTCAATTTCAGCAAATTCGCATGGTAATGGTGAATACCTCACACCCTGGCAATATCGGTGCTGCAGCTCGTGCGATGAAGAATATGGGCTTGTCGCAATTAGTATTGGTCGATCCCAAGGAGTACCCGGCGGAAAAGGCTGTGTGGCGCGCAGCTGGCGCAGTGGATGTTCTCGAACAGGCGCGTGTGGTGGCAACATTGGACGAAGCCGTAGCAGATTGTGCCCTGGTCATCGGTACCAGCGCGAGGGAGCGACGCATTCCATGGCCCTTACTTACGCCCCGCGAGTGCGGTGAGCGCTGTTGGAGTGAAGCCGCATCGCATCCAGTCGCAATTGTATTCGGGCGTGAAGATCGCGGCCTCACCAACGAAGAGTTGCACAAATGCCACTATCATGTGCATATCCCTGCAAACCCCGAATATAGTGCGCTAAACATTTCTGCTGCCTTACAGGTTATCTGTTATGAAATTCGTATGGCCTGTCTCACCGCGCGAGACGGCAAACTTCCCCATTTTGATGATTGGGATATGCCGCCGGCGGACAGTCAGGCGCTTGAACACTACTACGAACACCTCGAAGATACTCTTGTAAAACTGGATTTCCTGGACCCGGATAACCCCCGCCAAACTGTGACGCGATTGCGACGCTTGTTTAACCGTATTCGATTGGATCAAATGGAGCTGAATATCCTGAGGGGAATGCTCACATCCATTCAAAATTACATTTACCATACCGAAACCAAGCCCACAAAACCTGACGAATAGCATGGATAAATAGCCTGTAATTTAAACGGTTATATAGTTGACTGTTTTAGTTGGTTATTCGATAATGGAGAAGCGATAATCACGAGGGTGGGTCATTATGCGTTTAACAACTAAAGGCCGTTATGCGGTTACAGCAATGCTCGATCTGGCACTTCACGCGCAGCGTGGGCCGGTTAGTCTGGCAGATATTTCCAAGCGACAAGGTATTTCGCTGTCATATCTGGAGCAACTCTTCGCCAAGCTTCGCCAAAACACATTGGTTGCAAGTGTAAGAGGTCCAGGTGGTGGCTATAAACTTAGCCGGTCTGCCGCAGAAATTTTTGTGGCTGAAATTATTGATGCAGTCAATGAATCCATTGATGCTACGAACTGCGGTGGCGCAGGGAATTGTCATCAGGGCGATGTGTGCTTAACGCATTACTTATGGTGTGATTTGAGCGAACAAATTCACGATTTTCTGAGCGGTATTAGCCTGCAGAGCCTCGTTGACCGGCAGGATGTGCAAAGTACTGCCGCACGACAAGATGAACGCGAAGGCTTACCAAGCAATGAGCCAGTTAGCGCGAATATGATTACCGCTTCCGCCGGGAGCCTATAAGTACGGAAAATGATGCAAAAACCTGTCTACCTCGACTATGCCGCAACCACGCCAGTAGACCCACGTGTTGCTGAAGTCATGATGGGCTGTTTGACGATGGAGGGCAATTTTGCCAATCCTGCGTCGCGCTCACATGTGTACGGTTGGAAAGCGGAAGAAGCGGTGGAACTCGCGCGTGGACAGGTAGCAGATCTTCTTCATGCAGACAGCCGAGAAATCGTGTGGACCAGCGGTGCCACCGAGGCTAATAATCTCGCAATAAAGGGCGTTGCATTTGCCAATCAAGGCAGGGGTAAACACCTGATTACTTCTGCGATTGAGCACAAAGCTGTGCTCGACAGCTTTAAGTACATGGAAACCCAGGGCTTCTCTGTTACCTACCTAAGGCCTGAACACGACGGTCGCGTTTCCCTAAGTGCTTTGCGAGATGCAATCAGCGATGAAACCACATTGGTTTCAATGATGTTTGTGAACAATGAAATCGGTGTAATTAACGACATTAAAGCGATTGGCGAAGCCTGCCACGAGCGCGATATTTATTTGCATGTTGATGCCGCGCAAGCTGCTGGCAAATTGAAAATAGACACCGCGGCACTGCCAGTGGACCTTATGTCTCTCTCGGCACATAAGTTTTATGGTCCCAAAGGTATTGGTGCGTTGTATGTGAAACGACAATCGCAAGTGCCTTTGCAGGCTCAAATGCACGGTGGTGGTCACGAGAGAGGACTGCGTTCTGGAACGCTTGCAACCCATCAGATTGCCGGTATGGGTGCTGCGGCCGTTATTGTCAATGAGCAGTTGGGGGAAGAAAACGCAAGAGTGTTAGCGTTGCGCAATCAATTCCTCAAGGGCTTGTGCGATTTATCCGGTTGGAATCTGAATGGGTCGCTCGACCACCGTGTTGCAGGCAACGCCAATATCAGCTTCGCTGGGGTTGAGGGTGAAGCGCTCCTGCTGGCGTTACGCGATCTTGCTGTGTCCACCGGTTCTGCTTGTACCTCCTTCAGTGTCGAACCCTCGTATGTTTTGAAAGCTATCGGTGTGGATGAAGCGTTGGCCCATAGTTCGATTCGCTTTAGCTTCGGGCGCTACAGTACTGAAGCCGAAGTCGATTTCGCTGCGAACAGAGTTTGCGAAGCGGTGCAGAAACTACGCGCTTCGACTACGCCCACTACCATTCACGCCTGAAATCATCGCCGATTCAGTTTCGGTGAGGAAGTATGACTATGTCTCAGGAACAATTAGATCACCTGATTAAAAAAGAATACGCTGCCGGGTTCTTTACCAATATCGAGTCCGATACCTTGCCGCCGGGACTGGATGAAGACGTTATTCGTTTTATTTCGACTAAAAAAAATGAACCGGAGTGGATGCTCGAGTGGCGATTGAAAGCTTATGCCGCCTGGTTGGAAATGAGCGAGCCAGAGTGGGCGCACGTTAGTTATCCTAAAATCGATTTTAACGGGTTATCGTATTTTTCAGCGCCCAAGAGTATGGCCGACAAACCGAAAAGCCTTGATGAGGTAGACCCGGAATTACTCGATACCTACAACAAATTAGGTATTCCGTTGCACGAACAGGAAATGCTGGCCGGTGTTGCGGTGGATGCCGTGTTCGATTCTGTGTCAGTAGCAACGACCTTTCGAGAGAAGCTCAAAGATGCCGGTGTTATTTTTTGTTCGATATCGGAAGCAGTCCACGAATACCCTGAACTGGTGCAAAAATATCTTGGCAGTGTTGTTCCACAAAAAGATAATTTTTACGCAGCGTTAAACAGTGCCGTTTTTAGCGATGGCTCCTTTGTTTATATTCCCAAGGGTGTGCGTTGCCCTATGGAGTTATCAACCTATTTTCGAATTAATGAATCTAAAACCGGTCAATTCGAGCGCACCTTAATTGTGGCCGATGAGGGCAGTCAGGTCAGTTATCTCGAAGGCTGTACCGCGCCGATGCGCGATGAGAATCAATTACACGCTGCTGTCGTGGAACTGGTCGCGCTCGATAATGCCTATATCAAATATTCCACGGTACAGAACTGGTATCCCGGTGATGCGGAAGGAAAAGGCGGAATCTATAATTTTGTGACCAAACGTGGAATTGCACATACTAATTCCCGTATTTCCTGGACCCAGGTTGAAACAGGTTCGGCGGTAACCTGGAAATATCCCAGTTGTATTTTAAAGGGCGATAACAGCGTCGGTGAATTTTATTCAGTCGCGCTTACCAATAATTATCAACAGGCCGATACCGGAACCAAAATGATTCACCTCGGTAAAAACACGCGATCAACAATAATTTCCAAAGGTATTTCTGCGGGTAAAAGCTCTAATGCCTATCGCGGTCTGGTTCGTATGAATCCCGGTGCGTCCGGTGCCCGTAATTACACCCAATGTGACTCTTTATTAATTGGCGACAAATGTGCGGCACATACTTTCCCATACATCGAAAGTAAAAACCCCAGCGCGGTAGTAGAGCATGAAGCGACCACCTCCAAAGTGAGCGACGATCAGCTCTATCTGTGTCGACAGCGAGGTATCGATGAAGAAAAAGCCGTTTCCATGATTGTTAACGGTTTTTGTAAAGAAGTTTTTAAAGAATTGCCTATGGAATTTGCCGTAGAAGCTGGGAAATTATTGGAAGTGAGTCTCGAAGGTTCAGTAGGCTAGAATCAGAATTCAAGAGTTGAGCACAATTATGCTGTCGATTAAAAATTTACATGCGAATGTTGATGACAAAAACATTCTTAAAGGCTTAAATTTGGACGTTAAATCTGGCGAAGTGCATGCCATCATGGGCCCTAATGGCTCTGGTAAAAGTACCACCGGTCATGTGCTTTCCGGTCGCGATGGTTACGAAGTAACGGAAGGCAGTATCGACTTTTTAGGTAATAATTTGCTCGAAATGGACACCGAAGAGCGAGCTCGTGCAGGGCTATTTCTCGCATTTCAATACCCGGTGGAAATTCCCGGTGTCAGCAACATGGAGTTCATGAAGGCCGCTGTCGACGCCGTACGCGAATACCGAGGCGAAGCACCCTTGGATGCTGTGAGCTTTATGAAATTAGCACGCGAGTACAGTAAATCGGTAAATCTGGATCAGAATTTTTTAAAGCGTGGTGTTAACGAGGGTTTCTCCGGGGGCGAGAAAAAACGCAATGAGATTATGCAGATGATGCTGTTGCAACCCAAACTCTGTATTCTTGATGAAACGGATTCCGGCTTGGATATCGATGCGTTACAAGTCGTCGCGCAGGGAGTAAATGCGTTGCGCAGTGCCGATCGTGCTTTTATTGTAGTGACTCACTATCAGCGTTTACTTAATTATATTGAGCCCGATTTTGTGCACGTGCTTGCCAATGGCAAAATTATAAAATCTGGCGATAAATCATTGGCGTTGGAGCTTGAATCGAAAGGTTATGGTTGGTTGGACCCGTCTCTAAGCGGGGCGGCATAATGTTTAATCCACTACAGCCGGTGCTTAGTAGCGATGCGGAAACCCGATTACCGTGGCTCGCCGAGGTTCGCACGCGCGCAAAACAGAACTTGCAGAAAACACAATTTCCAACGCGTAAAACTGAGGCTTGGAAATACACCAGTTTGAAAGCACTGCAGCAAAATGCGTTTTTTTCGGCGGTGAATTCGGCCGATATTACGGGCGTTGATCTACCGACACAAAGCCAGATTCCAGGCTTCGATTGCTACACATTGGTTTTCGTAAACGGGGTTTTTAAAAGGGAATTGTCCGATTGTAACGGTTTGCCTGCCGGTGCAGAGCTGGTGGTTTTCTCTGAGGCAAACGCTGAGCAACAGACAGCGATCGCCGAAAAACTCGATACAATCTGTAAGTCAGAGCAGCATCTGTTTGCGGCGGTTAATAGTGCGCAAATCTGTGAAGGCGTTTACCTTGCTGTGCAAGAAAATCAAGTGCTCGACAAACCCGTAAAGTTGCTCTACTTAAACGGTGGCTCATCGGTATCTCGAGCTGCACAAGTGCGCGTACTGGTAGATTTATCCACTAACGCGGAAGTGACTTTGCTGGAGCATTACCTATCGCAAAAATCTTTCCAGGATAATGAAGCAGTGCTCACCAATGCCCTCACGGAAATCCAACTGGCCGAAGGGGCACGCTTAAATCATTATCGCCTTAATTTAGAAGAACAAACTGCATTACACCTTGGGGGTGTACATGTGGCGCTCGGCCGCAATGCCAATCTCGAGAGTTTTTATCTGGCCTTGGGTAGTGAGCTGAAACGCTTCGATATCGTGGTTCATCATCGCGGCGAAGGTGCGCATTGTGAGTTGCGTGGCGTTTATTTACCACGTCAAAAGCAATTGGTTGATTTTCATACCTGCATTGAGCATGTGGTACCCCATTGCACCAGCAACGAAATTTTTCGGGGTATAGTCGCCGACAGCGCCAAAGCCGTATTTAATGGTCGTATTCATATTCATCCTGATGCTCAAAAAACGCTGGCACAACTGAGCAATAAAAATTTACTGACCAGCGATAAAGCCGAAGTCGATACCAAGCCGGAATTGGAAATCTATGCAGACGATGTGCAATGTGCACATGGCGCAACAGTCGCACAACTGGATAGCACGGCACTTCACTATATGCAAACTCGCGGTGTATCAGCTGAAGAAGCTAAAGTAATGCTAAGTTTTGGATTTATTAACGAATTAATCAATGATATTAAACATCCAGTAATTGCTGAATATCTGCGACCGCTATTGGCAAAAATGTTTGCTCGAGATGAACGCTTAATGAGGCATATAGCGTGAACGCCATAGAACAACACAGCGTTACAAGGTTCGATGTAAACAAGGTACGCGACGACTTTCCTATTTTACATCAGAAAATTAATGGTCATCCGTTGGTTTATCTCGACAATGCCGCAACCACGCAAAAGCCCGAAGCGGTGATTGACGCGATAAGTGACTATTATCGGGGTTACAATTCCAATGTGCATCGCGGTGCGCACCATCTCAGTGATCGTGCAACAGAAGCGTTTGAAAACGCCAGAAAAACGGTGGCATCTTTTATAGGAAGCCCTTCTGAACGGCAGGTGATTTGGACTCGTGGTACTACCGAAGCGATCAATCTCGTAGCCGCAAGCTGGGGTGACAACAACATTGCTGCGGGCGATAAGATTTTAGTATCCAATTTGGAGCATCATTCCAACATCGTGCCCTGGCAAATGTTGGCGCAGCGCAAAGGTGCTGAAGTTGTCGCATTGCCGATAAGCAACACCGGCGAGATAGACTTGGAGCGCTATCGCGCGCTACTTGATAGCCGAGTAAAACTGGTGGCTTTTGGGCATGTTTCGAATGCGTTGGGAACGGTGAATCCTGTGGCAGAAATGGTTGCTCTTGCCAAACAGGCTGGCGCAATTACGCTGGTCGATGGTGCACAGGCAACTTCACATTTTACGGTTGATGTACAGCTATTAGGCTTTGATTTTTATGCTTTCTCTGGCCATAAAGTTTTTGGTCCAACCGGCATTGGTGTGCTTTGGGGGCGGGAACCCTTATTGGAAACTATGCCGCCTTATCACGGCGGTGGCGAAATGATCGAGAGCTGTTCATTTAGCGGCACAACATTCAATAAATTACCCTATAAATTTGAAGCTGGTACCCCGGATATTGCTGGTGCTATCGGCTTGGGTGCCGCCATTAAATACTTGCAAAGCTTTGATCGATCGGCATTAATGGCGCACGAAGCAGATCTGTTGAATTACTGTCACGAGAAAGCGCTTGGTTGCAGTGGGTTACAGCGAGTAGGTGAGGCTCACAATATTGTTAGTGTGTTTAGCTTTTTGCTTGAAGGTGCACACCCGTCTGATGTTGGTATGCTGTTGGATCAGCAGGGTGTTGCTGTGCGCACCGGCCATCACTGTGCTCAGCCTTTGATGGAGCGCTTAAATATTCCCGGCACTGTACGCGCTTCCTTAGCAATTTATAATACCCGAGAAGAAATAGATCGATTATTCAGCGCCTTGGAAAAGGTTAAGCAGTTTCTGTAAGCGGAGATTCGTATGACTGTCGAAACATTTAGCGTTACAGAGGTAATTACCGTAACAACGGCAGCCGCGGAACACTTTAATGTGTTGTTGCAAAAAAGCGGTAACACTGCAATTCGCGTTAGTCTCACTGAAGCGGGCTGTACCGGATTTAAATATGTCATTGATGAGGTTGGTCAGGGTGAGAAGGGCGATATCGCGGTTCTTCTGGACAATGGCGTAACCCTGTTTGTAGATGCGAAGCACCTTAATGGCATTCAGGGAACTCACATTGACTATGTAAAAGAAGGCTTAAATCGTAATTTGGTATTGAAAAACCCCAATGTGAAAGATGCCTGTGGTTGCGGTGAAAGTTTTAGCCTCTAGATGCGCCAACAACGTTAGTGGATATGCAGTATGATTGAACAAAGAATGGTGACCACTGTTCGAGATTGTCCGGCGCGTTTGGTGCCCGTAGGTGATCCGGTCACAATCCCCGCGCATCAGTTTATTACGATCACCCAATCCTTGGGTGGCAATTATACCGTGGTTTACCAGGGGAATATGTTGCGTGTGGACGGTACCGACGCCGACGCATTGGGTTTGGAGAAATTTGAACTGCATTTTGAATCACCACAAGATGATAAAATTAAAGAGTCGCAAGTTTGGCAGGCTCTGGAAACTGTGTACGACCCTGAAATTCCGGTTAATTTGCGCAGTCTTGGGTTGATTTATAAAGTCGATGTTGATCAAAACTCAAAAAGTGTTGCGATAGACATGACCTTAACTGCGCCTGCTTGCGGTATGGGTCCAGTATTGGTGGGCGATGTAAAATATCGGGTGGCATTGGTTCCAAATGTCGCTTCTGTTAATGTAAATCTGGTTTTCGACCCTCCCTGGCAACGGGAGATGATGTCGGAGGAAGCCCAGCTGGAAACAGGGTTGTTTTTTTAAGTGAGCGATATAACTAAAAATCCTTTCGGTACTGCGATTACCTGCGACGATATTATTGAAACACTGAGTTTTTTCGACGGGTGGGAAGATCGCTACAAATACATTATTGATCTCGGTAAAGAATTACCTGAAATGCCCGAGGAAAAGCACACGGAAGAACATATCGTTAAAGGATGCCAGAGTCAGGTGTGGATTGATTACGAAACAATCGACGGGACGTTTTGGTTTGAAGTCGATAGCGATGCATTTATCGTAAAAGGTCTGCTGGGTGTTGTATTGGCGGCCTATAATGGTAAAACGGCTGACGCGATTGGCAGTTTTGATATCGAAAACTACTTCGAGCAACTCGGGCTTTTAAAGCACCTCAGCCCAACGCGAGGCAATGGACTGAGGTCAATGGTCGAAAAAATAAAAATACTTGCCGCCTAAAAACACACTACATTTTTAAGGCTTTTTGTAATGATTTTTCCAATTTGGAATCCATAGGCTTGGTGTTGCTGCCGAATCTTTTAATGGATTTTCCATCAGCGGATACCAAATATTTATTAAAATTCCAACTAGGGTCGCCATCCGCTTCGTTGAGGTAGGCAAATACGGGATTGGCACCTTCGCCAGTCACCTCTGTAGGTGCCAGCATGGTAAAGGTCACCCCGTAATTTTTGTAGCAAATAGTAGCCGCTTCTTTTTCATCTTTCGCCGCTTGTTTGAAATCGTTGGATGAGAAACCAACCACTTCGACACCTTGTTCTTTATATTTTTTATAAAGTGCTTCAAGACCTTTGAATTGCTTGGTGTAGCCGCAATGGCTTGCTGTGTTTACAATCACCATTGGCTTTTCGTGGTAGAGCGAGCACAGATTTACATTTTCGCTACTGTGAAGCTTTTTGAAGTCGTGGTTTAAAAACGCTGGGCATTCGGCCGGTTTTTCAGCGCTGTATGCGGTTTGGGCTAATATAATGGCGAAAATACCAAATAGTCGTGTGTCGATTTTCATATCTTGTGCCTCGGGGTTTTGGGGGTAAATACGTTGTAGAGCTACTTGCGGTTTAACAGGTTTTTAAGTTTATCCTCTAATTCTTCTGCTTTCTTTTCACCGACCATATCGTCAAGCAGTTTTTTCGCTTCTTCATCCACTTTATCTTTGGCTTCTTCCCGGGATTCTTTGGCGCGTTGCTCGGCTTTTTCCTCGGCTTTTTTGGCTTCATCGCGAGCCTCTTGGCGAATTTCGCGAGCACGAGCTTCGGCTTTTTCCTCAAGTTTGTCTTTCTCTTGCTTGTATCTGTCTTCCAGTTTATCGCTTAAGCGTTTGTAATCCGGGGCACATATATCGGTTCCTAATTTGTTCAGTGTTCCTTTGCACAGCAGAGGAATTTTCTGACTACGCCATTTTGCGTTCAGCAATGGGCAATCTTTTTGGGCGGCAGTGAAATCTTTAAAGGCAAGATCTAACGGAACATAAAATTCGCCGCTGTCTGGCACGAATCGCCCGTTCGCTGTTGTTTGCATACCTTGGATAAGTGCCTGTAATGATTTAATGTTTACTGCTTCTTGGCTGTAATCCAGCTTGGCCTGAAAGGGTGCAATCGTGGTGTGTGGTGGCCAGTTGGTTATTTTTGATTTATTTTCTAATTTCGCCAGGGCATCGCAATAGCGTTGCTCTACATTTAAGGCTGTAAACAAAATTTCCGGTGCGTCTACCTCTACATCTGCGCGCATGCGTTGCTGCAGTTCTTCGCCGGTCATGCCTTTGCTTGAGGCATTTATTTGTAAATTTACCAAACCCTTAAGCTGGTCATAAAGTTCAAGTGAAGTTAGCGCATCGAATACGTCAATTGCGCTGGCGTTTATCGCCATTGTGAAGCTAGCGCCAGGTGAGCTGTTACTAATCTCAGCCTGCAATGCAGTATTGCCACGATAGACCGCAGCCTGTTTTAGGTCGAGTTTTAGTGTGTTATGTTTTGCTTGAATCACACTATCGATTTTATACAGCTTTTGCTTATATATTTGTGCTTCAGCAACACGAAGCTTTATTTTTGAATTTTGTTGTTCCAGAAAACTTAGATCGAGTGGTGTTGCCGATGACTCGACATCATCATTAGGTTCGCGAGATGGAGGCAGGTAATCATCAAGGTTGATTTTTGAAATATCAAATTGAGCATCGATTTTAGGTGGCAGCTTATTTCTTGGTGTAAGACTGAGGTTGCCAACAATAGTTGAGTCATCCATCTGCAGTTTTAACACACTTAATTCTATTTTTTCTGGCTTAAGCGCCAGTGTGCCAGAAGCAGACACTTGAGATAGTGCATTGGCATTTGCCATTTCCGGCACTGATAATTGCAGGGTGTTAAACCACGGGCGTGGATCGAAACGGGAAAGGTTAAAATCAAGTTGGGCACTTTGCGGTTCATCCAGTGAAACCGCGAGTTTGCCGGAACCGCCAAACCTTGCCTGAGAAGCTCTTAGGCCAAATTCAAGCTGATGCAGTTGGAGTTCTGAATTACTCGGTTGCCGGAAGCTACCGCTGAGCGTATAGCTAATAGAGGGATAGGGGGCAACGATAATCTCTCCCTCGCTTTGCAATGCTATGGCATCGCCTTGCAGATTGATATTGCTTACTCTGAGTTGCGCCTCGTGGAGTTCGAGTGCGCTTCCTGCCTGCTTATCGCTGTATTGAACGCGCAAATTGTTGATGATTAATTGGGAAATACGAAAATTCGTTGGCTTTTCATTATCCGGCAGGGAAGTTTCTCCTGGCGGTTCTGGACTACGCAAAACACTATCCAGCACTGGTTGCCAGTTACTCATGCCTCTGATGTCCACTTGATAGTTAATCATCGGCGCATCCAGTACGACGGCATTTATTGCAATTGCACGCTGAAACAGCAATGCGCGTAGATCGATTTGTAAGCTGAGTTTGTCGAGGCTGGCGAGAAGGGCGGTCTGCTGTTTGTTGTTGTGGTTGAACAGTCTTAAATCGCGGGTAGTGATACCTGTAACGGGATACAGCGACCAACTGAGATCACCGGAAAACTGCGTGTATACGCCGCGTTGCGCAAGTTGTTCTTCAATGTGCGGTTTCAAGTAGTTGGCATCGCTGAACACTACCAGTGTTATCACTCCAACTAGCAGCATCAAGATTACCGCTATTAGACCCGTGAGCCATTTCCCCAATTTGCCAATAACAGACATAGTGTTTGTTTTCGTTCCTTTGCTTGAAGTGAAATGCAGATTCTAATCGACCAAGGCATAAAGCCTAAAATGTTAAACGTGATAGCTGCGTTGTGCGTGTTCGAAAAGTGATCCTGGCTGCTATTTAGCGCCAATACACGTATAATTTGCTGGTTTTATGATTCGCGCAAACACAATGATTTTAATCATGTTAATAACAAATATTGTGACCGCGTTAGTACCCCTTGGGACCGTGAAGGAGATTTAGTTAATGGCTATCGAAAGAACTTTGTCAATAGTTAAGCCTAATGCAGTTAAAAAAAACGTGATCGGTGAAATCTACAGTCGTTTTGAAAAGGCTGGTCTAAAAATTGTCGCAGCTAAGATGTTGTGTCTGGACGAAGCCAGGGCTGGCGGTTTTTATGAGGAGCATCAAGGTAAACCTTTTTACCAAGAACTGGTCGAATTCATGATAAGCGGCCCGGTACTTGTTCAGGTTTTAGAGGGTGACAATGCGATTGCGTTGAATCGCGAAGTTATGGGGGCAACCAATCCGCAAAACGCCGCTGAAGGCACCATCCGTAAAGACTTTGCAGATTCGCTAAGTGAAAATGCCGTGCACGGATCTGATAGCCCCGAGTCGGCCGCACGAGAAGTGGCCTATTTCTTCGCCGATGATGAAATTTGTCCCCATTAGTTTTTGAGGAAGTGAGTTAAGTGAGTTGCAATACCGGCGCAGTTGAAACTGTGCAATCCGAACCCTCTGGCGAAAAAATCAATTTGCTGGGCATGTCTCAAGGCCGCATGGAGGCCTTTTTCGCTTCGTTGGGAGAAAAGAAATTCCGTGCAACACAGGTATTGAAGTGGGTGCATCAGCTGGGAGTCACCGATTTCCATCAGATGACCAACATTAGTAAAGATTTGCGTATTCGCCTAGCTGAAGTTGCCGAGGTACGTATTCCCGAAGTGATCAAGCAGTGGGATTCCAGCGATGGCACACGTAAATTCCTGATTCGCGTTGCGGGTGACAATGCCATAGAAACGGTATTCATTCCAGAAGGTGAGCGCGGCACCTTGTGTGTGTCTTCGCAGGTGGGTTGCTCACTCGATTGCAGTTTTTGCGCCACTGGCAAACAGGGTTTTAATCGCGACCTCAGCTCTGATGAAATAATTGGGCAGGTCTGGATAGCTGCAAAATCATTTGGGCAACTTCAGGAAGGCGGTAGTCGCGGGGATCGCAAAGTCACCAATGTGGTGCTAATGGGTATGGGTGAACCCTTGTTGAATTTTGATAATGTCGTCGAAGCCATGCACCTAATGATGCATGACAATTGCTATGGCATTTCCAAAAGACGTGTAACGCTCAGTACTTCAGGCGTGGTTCCAGCGCTCGATCGTTTGGGTAAGTACACCGATGCTTGTTTGGCTATATCACTTCATGCTCCCAACGACGAACTTCGCAATCAACTGGTTCCTCTCAACAAAAAATACCCCATCGCGAAATTATTGGCATCGGCCAAACAGTACATCGAGGGGCTACCAGATACCCACCGTAAGATCACCATAGAATACACTTTGATCGATCAGGTTAACGACCGGGTTGAGCATGCACATCAGTTAGCGCAACTGTTGAAAGATGTGCCGGTTAAAATTAACCTCATACCTTTTAATCCGTTCGCGCTGTCGAATTATAAGAAGGTTAGCAACAATGCGCTGAAACGCTTTCAGCAAATACTGATTGACGCAGGCTACACTACAACCATTAGAACTACGCGCGGTGACGATATTGACGCGGCCTGTGGGCAGTTAGCCGGCCAGGTTAACGACCGAACCAAGCGCAGTCAGCGCTACAAGCTCGACCAGGCCGCGCTGTTAAATTCTAATACCGACACCATTCCTGTAAAAATGGTGCAATAACAAGCGCTGCTCACGACCGGCGCTTTATAAACTACAAGTTCCATTTTTATAAAAAAGTAACAAGGTGATTCACCGGGGGGCTTATGCCGCACAATACCCATTTGTTTCGTCGGATGAGTATTTATACAGTTCAGATTTTCAACGCTGCTATTTTAGCTATTGCACTTGTAGCCCTAAGTGGCTGCGTCACCACCATGGATAATCCGGAACGCAAAGTTGATAAAAAGCAGGCCGTTGAAGCGAATATCAAACTGGGAATGAGTTATTTGCAGCAGAATAAACGGGAGGGGGCGATTCGTTCTTTCTCCAAAGCGCTGGAAATTGATAATAAATCGGCGGAAGCCTGGCTCGGTTTGGCGATGATTCATCAGTTGAATGGCGAGGTCGATGAGGCGGATAAGAAGTTTAAAAAAGCACTCAAGAATCGTGTTGATTTCTCGCGCGCCTCGATTGAGTTTAGCTACGCCCGCTTCTTGTACGAACAAAAACGCTACGATGAAGCTATTAAATATTTTGAGGCGGCCAGTACCGATTTCAATTATCCCCGGCGTGCCGAGTCCTTGGTGAATGTGGGCCGCACGTCTTTGCAATTGGGTGATAAAGCTCGTGCCAAAGGAGCCTTCCAGCACGCATTAAACCTTGATAGTCGCCAGGCGGAGGCCGCATTGGAGCTCGCCGATATGGCGTTTGCGGAGCGCGACTACTCAAATGCGGCAAAGTATTTGGCGCAATTCGATGGTATTACACGGCATACGCCTCGTAGCTTGTGGCTGGGCATCCGCATTGAGCGTATCTTTGGAAATAAAGACAAAGAAGCCAGTTATGTGCTTGCATTAAAGAATCTGTATCCCTACTCAAAGGAATACCTTGAGTATAAAAGGCTCATGGAAAAGTAAGCCGAGCGTTCTCCACCGACAATAAAAGAAGCTGATGCATGACCGGGGAAATACCAGACAGCGACGATTTTCAAATTCTGCTAAACCACAATAGGCCAGGGGCCGCACTGCGCGTTCTGCGGGAATCAAAAGGCATCGATCTGGATGAGATTACGCGTCAGAGCTTAATTCCGAAACGCAAACTCGAAGATCTTGAACAGGACCACTACCAGGAACTGGGTGGTGCGACTTTCGTAAACGGTTATTTGCGAAAGTATGCGAAATTGTTGGATGTCGATTCCGACGCTTTTGTAGATTCCTTGCCCACGGAAATGGTCGCCATTACTACGCCTTCCGTGAGCTCGGGCGAACAACCTCAATATCTGGAATCCAGATTGCAGCGCAAGAATCGTTTGCTTGCGGGTATAAACAGTATCCCCGGGCCGGCGGCGGTTGTATTTTTGCTCTTCGTATGGGGGCTGTGGTGTATTTCATGGGTGGTGAGCAGGCTCTCGAACCTGAATCAGAACCGGTTGCAGCGCAACAGCAAGTTTCTCAAGAGCTAGAGCCCGAAGAACCCACTCCAGAGGTCGATAATCAGACTGCTAAAGAAGCTTTGGTGACTCACCAAAACCCCGCACCAGTTGCGTCAACTGAACCCTCTAAAGCATCGCTTGAAGTCCCGGAAAGCCCATCAAACACGGCTCCCGAAACCGAACCTCAGGCAACGAGCTCTCAAGATTTGTTGTTTGTTACCTTCCTCGAAGATTGCTGGATAAAGGTAACTGACGCTCAGGGTGAGGTATTGTTTGCGCAACTCAAGACGAAAGGGGATAATCTGCAGCTTTTTGGCGAGGCCCCGTTTGAAGTGATGTTGGGCAATGCGCGGGCTGCGGAAATTCTAATAAACGGAAATCCGGTCGCGATTAATCCGATCCCCAATCGCAACACCCTGCGTTTTACCGTGACTCCATAGAACCGGGGCCTCACACGCTTATCGTTGAGCAATCAATCTTTTAATCGCCATTAGGCAGGGCAGCCTGGTGGTGGCATGCAGTGTTTGGGATAGAAACTTGAAAAAATTACAAGCCATTAAAGGCATGAACGATCTGCTGCCAGCAGATTCGCCCAGTTGGCAATATTTGGAAGCGACAGTTGCAGAGGTGGTACATGGCTACGGTTTCCAGGAAATTCGCTTTCCACTGGTAGAAGTAACCGAGCTTTTTAAGCGTTCTATTGGCGAAGTGACTGATATCGTTGAAAAAGAAATGTACACATTCAATGATCGCAACGGCGATAGCATCACTCTGCGCCCGGAGGGCACGGCAAGCTGTGTACGGGCATGCGAGCAGGCGCAATTGCTCTACAACAGAGGAACCCTGACCCAGAAGTTATGGTACATGGGGCCAATGTTTCGGTACGAAAAACCTCAGAAGGGTCGCCTGCGTCAGTTTCACCAGTTTGGTGTCGAAGCTTACGGTATCGCCAGTGCCGACGCTGACGCCGAATTGTTGATCATGACCTCGCGCCTGTGGAAAACACTGGGTATTGATTCGGCGGTTAAATTGCAGATAAATAGCCTGGGGACCAACGAGGCCCGAGCTTCTTATAAAGCGGCGTTGGTCGAATACCTCGAAGCGCGTAAGGATCAGCTTGATGAAGACAGTCAGCGGCGTCTTTCCAGCAATCCGTTGCGGATTCTCGATAGCAAAGACGAAAACACCCAGGTACTGCTTGCGGCTGCGCCCGATCTCGCAGATTTCCTCGATGACGAATCCCGTGAGCATTTCAGTTTGCTGCAAAAATACCTGGATGCAGCAGGCGTAGCCTATGAGGTCAACACCCGTTTGGTGCGTGGCCTCGATTACTACAGTCGTACCGTCTTCGAGTGGGTTACTACGCAATTGGGCGCTCAGGGTACGGTGTGCGCCGGAGGCCGTTACGATGGACTGGTGAGTCAGCTTGGCGGTCAGGCGACGCCCGCCGTAGGTTTTGCGATGGGGCTTGAGCGACTTGTCTTGCTCTTGCACGAATTGAACGCCTTCCCCGAGGATATTTCTCGCGCGGCTGATGTCTACCTGATGGTTCTGGGTGATGTTATGCCCCAAGCATTTGCACTCGCTGAAACTATTCGCGAACAGGCACCCCATATTCGATTGCAACTGAATACCGGTGCTGGCAGTTTTAAAAGCCAAATGAAAAAAGCAGATCGCAGTGGCGCCCTCATTGCGTTAATTCTCGGTGAAGACGAAGCTTCGGCTGGTGAAGTAACCGTAAAATATTTGCGCTCAGACGAGCCGCAACAAACCATAAAACAACAACAAATAATGCAAATAATTGTTTAGGAGCTAAAAGGTGGCAGAACATCTTACAGAAGAAGAACAGGTCGAAGCGTTAAAAAGCTGGTGGAATGAAAATTGGGTATCGATCGTGTTACCCATCATATTGGTGTTGGGTGGCTATCTCGGCTGGAATTTTTGGCAGGATCGTCAACACGCACAGGCAGAAGCTGCATCTAACCTCTACCAACAGCTTTCGCAGGCGGCGCAAACTCAGCCGGGTGAACAGCTCAGTGCAGAGCAAAAAGCTAAAATTGGCGAACTCTCGGAGCAATTGCTCGCTGACCACAGTAATTCACTTTATGCCAATATGACCAATCTCCTTTTGGCTCGCATTCACGTGGATGATGGTGAGTTGGTTGCCGCTCAGCAACGCCTGGAAGACATTGTTAATGCTCCTGCCAACCAAGCCATGGGACAAGTTGCGACAGCGCGTTTAGCCCGAGTATTAGCGGCGCAAGGCGAATATGATGCCGCGTTGAGCAAAATTTCCCAAACTGCCAGTGAAGCCTTTAAAGCGCTTTACGCTGAAGTACGCGGCGATATTTATCTGGCGCAGGGCAAAGCCACTGAAGCCAATGCTGCCTATCAGCAGGCCATGGCATCGTTGTTACCCTCAGAATTCAATCGTCGTAGCCTTATTCAACTTAAACTCGACGCTGTTGCCGTAACCGGAAAAGACGCAGACACACCAGAAACACCTGCAGAATCGGAGGGAGAAGCTTAATGCTGCGATCACTGCTGTTGCTGCTGGCGGTGTTAGCGCTTGCGGCCTGTGATTCCAATGATCCGAAAAAGTTGGCTCTGAAGCCGGCAGACCTGGTGAAGTTTGAGGCCACAGCAAAACTCAAGAAAAAATGGAGTCGAAATGGTGGCTCGGGTCTCGACCGGCGATTTGCCAAGTTCCTGCCTGCGCTCGATGACAACGGTAAAATATACACCGTGGGTGTCGATGGTGATGTTCACGCCTTTGATGCGCTAACGGGCAAGCGCAAATGGAAAGCTGACGTCGACGATATTCAAGTTTCAGGTGGTATTGCTGCGAGCGATTCTGCCGTTTTTTTCGGCGCATACAGCGGCGAAATTTACGCGTTGAGCAGCGAAAATGGCGATTTTCTCTGGAAAACCCAGCTCAGCAGTGAGATGGCGGCACCTCCCGCCGCCAGTGATGACGTCGTAGCAGCACTTACCATCGACGGTCGCGTATTTTTGTTGGATGCCAAAACCGGAGAGCAGCGCTGGCGCTATGATCAAGCGGTTCCCATCCTTACCTTGCGCGGCACCTCATCGCCAGTGCTGACGCCTACACAGGTTATTGTTGGTTTCGACAGCGGCCAGATTTTAAGCTTTTCAATTTCCGATGGTTCCACGCAGTGGGAAGTGCGTGGCAGTCGTCCCAAAGGGCGTACCGAGCTGGAACGGATTGTTGATATCGATGGGACTCCGGTGCTCAATGGCGGATATGTCTATGCCGCCAGTTTTCAGGGAAATCTTGTTGCCATTAATCGCTCAGCGGGGCGCTCTTTGTGGAAGCAGGAACTATCTACCGCAAATAATATAGCGGTCGCTGGGGGGCGGGTATTTGTAACTACGGAAGAATCTCGCGTTATGGCCTTTAACAGTATTACGGGAGAGCCGGAGTGGGAAAACTTTGAGTTAAAACGCCGCGATATTGGAGCTCCTCAGGTGATTGGCGATTATTTAGCGGTTATCGACAAAGACGATTATTTGCATCTGCTTAATCAAAGTGATGGCTCGTTCGCCTATCGTTTTAAACCGGCGGGAAATCACTTTCGATCACCGATGATCAATGCGAACGACATGCTCTACGTATTTGCAGACAACGGTCGCTTAACGGCGTACACCGTTCACACCAAACCGCCCAAAAAGTCCAAGAAACCCAAAAAGCCCAAAAGCAAAGACTAAACTGATATTCTGTTCGTTGTGTACTGGCGGTTGCCAGTCACACACGAAACACCTCCTACCCAAGTGTTCAAGAGATAACGCATGATTCCAACCATCGCTCTGGTCGGGCGACCTAATGTGGGTAAATCCACATTGTTCAATCGTCTCACCAAAACGCGCGACGCCATTGTGGCGAATTTTGCGGGCCTGACACGTGACCGTAAATACGGTGATGCAGAATTTGAGGGTAAGCGTTTTATCGTGGTAGATACTGGCGGTATCAGTGGCGATGAAGAGGGTATCGACAGCATCATGGCGGGGCAGTCGTTACAGGCTATCGCTGAGTGTGACATTGTGCTGTTTTTGGTCGACTGTCGCGATGGTATCACAGCCACCGATACTCAGATCGCCGAACATCTGCGTACCCTGTCGAAACCGATTTTTGTAGTCGCCAACAAAATAGACGGTCTCAATCACGACCTGGCGATTGCACCATTTTATGAACTGGGCTTGGGAGATATTCATTCTGTTGCCGCAGCGCATGGGCGCGGTGTGAACTCTCTGATGAGCCTGGTACTGTCTGAGGTGGAAGCCGTTGGCGATGAGTTTGACGAGCCCGCGCGCGGCATTAAAATGGCGATAGTGGGGCGACCCAATGTGGGTAAATCCACCTTGGTGAATCGTATGCTGGGTGAAGAGCGTGTGGTGGTTTACGATTTGCCGGGGACCACCCGAGACAGCATTTACATTGATTATGAACGCGATGGTAAACCATATACCATCATTGATACGGCAGGTGTACGACGCCGCAAGAATATAAAGCTCACCGTTGAAAAGTTTTCGATTATTAAATCGTTACAGGCGATTAGTGATGCCAATGTCGTGATTCTGGTATTGGATGCCAGCGAAGGCGTTGTCGATCAGGATTTACATTTATTGGGTCATGCCATCGAAAGCGGTCGGGCCCTGGTGGTTGCACTGAATAAATGGGATGGTCTCGACAGTGATCACAAGGGCTACATCAAAACCGAGCTGGAGCGTCGTCTGAATTTTATTGATTACGCCGATTTGCATTTTATTTCGGCTTTACATGGCACAGGCGTTGGTAATCTCTACAAGTCGGTCGAAAAAGCTTACCAGGCGGCCACCGAAAAATACTCGACCAATTTTCTCACACGAATCTTACAAGATGCTGTCACGGCACATCAGCCACCGTTAGTGCGGGGGCGCCGTATCAAGTTACGCTATGCCCATACAGGGGGGCACAATCCCCCTGTGATTGTGATTCATGGCACGCAAACTGGCGAGGTGCCAAATCACTACACCCGTTATTTAGAGAAGGTATTCCGGCGTGCCCTTGAATTACACGGGACACCGGTAAAGATAGAGTTTCGTACAGGCGACAACCCCTACGCAGATCGTAAAAATAAGTTGAGTGAGCGGCAAATCAACAAAAAACGCCGCCTCATGAAACACGTTAAAAAGAAAAAATAGCAGCGTGTTGGAAACGCCGCTAATTTAAATTACAAGACCAGCCCCAGGACTGCAGTTTTTCAACGAATTGGTTGGCTTTTTCTTCACAGTAACCAGCCATATTTTGAGCACTCCAAAGTGTGCTCATTTCGTTTGGTGCTTCGCTGTCTTTGTAGTAATTAACGGCACAAGGCACTTTTAAAGTGGCATCGTCATAGGCAATTTCAACGCGACGCACCAGACCATTAAGTGCGCAGGTGTAATTTCCCGAAGCATTGGCGTTTGTTGCGGCGGGATCATTACTTTCTTCACTTGCCTGCATAGGCTCTGCAGTGTTCGCTGCGCTTTCTTCTGTAGGCACCTTGGCATCGTCTGTTTGAGCTATTGCGAGCGTGGGGAGTAGCAATAGAGTGGATATTATTACAACGCTTTTCGGGTAATGCAGGGATGGCATGGTATTCTCCTCAATGCGTAATTTGGTGACGATGTTACACAATGGCATTGTATTGAAAAAGTCGAATTGAGAAATTAGTTTAAACACGAAACGTGAAACTCGCCATAAATCACATGACATCAACCCAACAATGATGACTGAATTGCTCGAATACAGTTTGCTCTGCGCCATAAGCGGGGCTTTGGCCGGGTTTCTGGCGGGATTATTCGGCGTTGGTGGTGGCATCATTATTGTGCCCGCGCTGTATTATTTATTCATGCTTGTGGGTTTGCCGCTCAGCGACGCGATGGCGATGGCGGTCGCAACATCCCTGGCAACCATTCTACCCACGGCAATATCCTCGTTGCGCGCGCATCACCGTCTCGAAAATATAGACTGGCCATTTGTGCGAGCCGTTAGTCCCGGGCTGGTGTTCGGTGCGATCAGTGGCGCGTTGCTGGTAAGTTACTTTGCCGGTTATTGGTTGTCTGTCATTTTTGGGGTGACTTTGATGGGAGTCGCTTGGCTGGTTTTTAAAAAAGGTCGCTCTCAAGCTGCTGTAAAGTCGGGTGACTTAAATATCTCGATGGCTTCGATGCGGCTGTTAATGACTGCACTCGCGATGATCTCATCGCTGGCTGGGGTTGGCGGCGGTGCACTCGGGTCGCCACTATTGGTTGCTTCGGGGTTCCGTGTGCATCGTGCGGTAGGAACTGCGGCGAGTTTTGGGGTGATGATTGCGCTGCCTTCCATCGTGTTAATCGCGGTTTTTTCAACGTCTCCTGCGAATGCACCTCCTTATAGTTTGGGCTTAATCAATTTACCAGCGTGGTTTCTTATTTCAGCATTCACGGTTGTTACTGCACCCTGGGGCGCCAAGTTTGGCAAACGCCTTTCAGCTAAACGGCTGTCTCTAATTCTCGCGATATTTTTATTTCTACTGGCGTTGAAGATGTTAATTAGTGCTGTTGCATACTACTGGGGTCATTACTTGGGTGTAACCTGAAAATAGCCCAGGTGCTCTGAAATGATAAGAGGCATTCCGTACAGTTCACTGATCGTAGCACTACTGAGCACGTCGGCCTTGTTTCCATCCGAAAAAACCGTTCCGCGGTTTAATAAAATAACGCGGGATATTTCCGGGATGATTTCATTGAGATGATGTGTTACCAAAATCAGTGTGATATTTTTTTTGGCAAGACGGCGTAAATCTGTGAGCACCTGCAATGCGCTGCCCATGTCGAGCCCTGCGGTAGGTTCATCAAAAATTAAAACTCGAGGTTGATGGATTAAGGCTCGTGCTAATAACAGGCGTCGCTGCTGACCTGTAGAAAGTTCGAGGTAACGCTGTTCGCGCAGCTCGATGATATTCATTTCTTCCATTAATGCTAAGGCATCGCGCCGTTGCGCTTCACTAACCTTGTGGTGCCCGTGAATCCCAACCGACCCGAAATAGGCTGATAGTACAACCTCCAGGCCGCTCGCGAGACTGCGGTAATCGTTTTGAAACTCATGCGATACCACGCCGATTTGCTGGCGGAGATCCCAGAGATTGAAAAGCGTTTTTCCAAAGAGGGCACACGTGCTGCCTTCCTTTACCACAGGCCTGAGTTCTCGGGAGATGAGTTTCAACAGGGTGGTTTTACCGGCACCATTTGGGCCGAGAATGGCGGTATGTTCGCCGCAATTTAATTCGAGGCTGAGTTTATCAAACACTTTGCGTCCCCCCCTAAAAACGGTGGCGTTTTTAAGGGTGAGAATGGGCTCGCGAGCCATTATTTCTGGTGCCAAAAGGGTTGACCGATGGTGGGGGTGCTGGCACTTGCCGTTTGTCTTTTGTGCATTAACCCAGCCTTCCAGGCGTCGCGCCCGGCACAAATTGCATTGGCGAATGCCTTAGCCATCAGCGGTGGCTCTTGGGCTTTGGCTACTGCGGTATTCAGGAGTATGCCATCGAAGCCCATCTCCATCGCTTCGGCTGCTTGGGAAGGGGCGCCCAAGCCGGCATCGACTATCATAGGCACCTTGGGTAAACGCTCGCGAATCGTACGCAGGTTGTATTTGTTGAGTAATCCTTGACCGGTGCCAATTGGCGAGCCCCAAGGCATTAAGACCTCGCAGCCCGTGTCGAGGAGTTTTTGGCACAAAACCAGATCGTCGGTACAGTAAGGTAATACTTTAAATCCGCGATTGATCAGTTCGCGACTGGCCTCGACGAGCCCGAATGGGTCGGGTTGCAGATTGTAATCATCGCCGATTACTTCCAATTTAATCCAATCTGTGGCGAAGAGTTCTCGGCTCATTTCGGCGAGATTGATGGCATCCCGCGCTGATTTGCAGCCGGCGGTGTTTGGCAGCAATTTGCAGCCGGTGCTCTGAATGGCCTCCCAAATTGCTTGACCAGATTTTTCCTGGGGGTTCTGGCGGCGTAAGCCCAACGTCACGATGTTACAGCGCGAAACTCGCACAGAATCGAGCATGTGCTGCGGAGACGGGTAAAGTGCAGTTCCGAGTAACAGGCGACTGTCGAATTGTTCGCCATACAGTGAGAGCTTGTCGTCCGCTCGGTTTGAGATTTCTGGAATTGTATTAATATCAGACATAATCGCTCAGTCTCTGGGGAGATGTCGTCACATCTCGCCCGCTAATTAATTTTGGGATTACAATTGAAGGAACGGTGTTGTAAAACAGCCAAGCGCAGTGTGTTAGCCACCACCGACCGGCGACACCAAGTCCACCAGATCACCGTCGCGCAAATCGATGGCGTTATGCTGGCTTCGCGGCACAAACTCACCATTTATGGCCGCTGCAACAGCGTTGCCTTCAGGATTTTCGCGGCGGATAAGATCTGCCAGATTCAAACAGGGTATGCGGATAAACGTACCATTGAGACTAATCTCAATATCGGCGTCGCTATTCATGTGTTGCCCTCAGGAATTAACCACCTGTGCGGTAAACGGAAGATTCGGGGCATTATCTTCTAACAACGCCAGCGCTTGTTCAACCAGTGTGGGCGCCAGCAGGTAACCGTGACGGTATAAGCCATTGATTGCGATTAGCGGAGTATCACCACTGCTTGTGCAATGAATGTGGGGCATATTGTCCATAAGGCTGGGGCGCAGATTGACGTCCAGCTTGGTGATGCGAGCTTCGGCGAATGCCGGGTTGAGCGTATAAAGCGCGCTGCTGAGTTCAAGGCAGGAATGCACGCTAACCGGAGACATATCTTCGCTTTCGATTTCCGTAGCGCCCAAAATATAACCGTTGTTCGAGCGCGGCACGATATAAAGTTTGTAGCGCGGGTGCATTAAACGCACGGGCCGGCTCAAAACAACCTCTTGTGTTTCCACCCAAAGCACTTCTCCGCGAACACCTCGCACTTCCGGGTTGCTTTCTTTCGCACCTACACCTCGTACATCGAAAATGAGATCATAAGCGGTGAGTGGTTTATCTCCAGCACTGGGTTTCTCACGCAGGTTAACCGGTGTATTCTCGTAAAGTTCGCAGCCGAGCCCTGGTAGTAATTCCAGTAAGCCGTTCATAAAAATCACATTATCGAGATGAGCTTCCATCGGCAGGTAGAGGCCCCGCTGAAACTGCGCCAAATCTTTTTCGAGATTTACAATTTCGGAATTGTCGACCCATTGTGCGGAATTGTCTGAGCCTAGATGAAAATTCAACTCTTGCTGCAGCTGGTGTAATTCGCTTTCGTCCTGCGGGTGTGCCACAACCAGAGAACCCTTTCGGGCATAGCTGGCTTGCAACGCGGGTGGTAAATCTAACAGCCAGTTTTCCCACAATTTAATTGAGTGAATTCCAATTTCGTAGATTAATCGCTTAGACACTGCCACTTCATTAAAGGGGGAAATCATACCTGCTGCGGTAAAGGCCGCAGCGGCAGGCTGCGAAAAACTGCCCGCTTCGAACAAAGTAATCGCGTGTCCCTGTTTTGCCAGGCGCCAGCTTAGAAGTCGCCCGAGTAGGCCGCCTCCGGCAATGGCGATTTTCAATGGTTTTTGAGGAAAAACAAACGAAGAGGGATGTACTGTTTGGGATGTGCTCATAGTCGTTGCCTACGCAGGTTCAAACCTGATCAGGTCGTACGGGTATGTTCTCAGCCTGTTGAATCATTAATCAGGCACCCCGACGAGATTTATTAACAGGGGCGACAAGTCTAATCCCCGCGCCGCGCCATAGCAATATGCTGCAACAGCATTAATGGGGCAATGGTAGCGGATTTGTTTTGGCGCAAATTGTTTTGGCCTATTAGTCAGTAGTCCTGTGAGAAATTGCGAGCTATTGCAAAAATCTACACTATTGTTGTGCAAAAAAGATCCAAGCAACTACATTTAATAATATCGGTGACTAAGAAGCACATTCAAATTTCTTTACGAGGTCGGGGCCGCCAGGGAATCAAATCATCTTGAAAAAGTCGGTAAGATTTTGTGAGATTTGCATGGGTCGCAGCGAAAATTTATTTATTGTTAAAGCATTTGCCAGCCAACCATTTACAGGTAATCCGGCGGCGGTATGCATATTAAAAAAACTCCTGCCTGGGGAGCATTTGCAACGGATTGCCAGGGAGCTCAATCAGCCGATCACTTCTTTTGTTGTTCCTGTAGAAGACGGCAGCTACGAATTGCGCCATTTCGGTCCAAAAAATCAGGTGGAGATTTGTGGCCACGGTACTGTTGCCGCATCGCACGTGGTTCACGAGTTTCTACGCCACAAAGACGAAACTATTTTGTTTCACCTCGGGCCTATGGATGTGAAAGTGATTGTGCGGGAACAGGGTTTTGAATTGGAGATACCGGCTTTCCCCAACAAGCCCATTCCTCATGTACCCTGCGTCATTCAGTTTCTTGGCGCTAAGCCGTTACAATGTTATAGGAGTTTTTATGACGTTGTCGCTGAGTTTGCCCACGAAGATAGCGTGCGGACACTGCGGCCCAATTTTAGTGTTCCCTTGGTGAGTTCTATAAGAGCATTGCTGGCAACCGCTCCTGGGCGCGATTGTGACTATGTGTATCGCGTTTTTGCACCATCGGTGGGGGTGGACGAAGATTATTTTTGTGGATCGGCCAATGGCGCGCTCGGTCCACTTTGGAGCGACAAACTAAAGAAGTCGGAAATGCTAGGGTATTCGGTGTCAGAGCGCGGCGGCCCTATACCCTGCTGGGTTGACCGAAATACGGTACGAATCACTGGAAGAGCTTTAACCTGGTTTTCTGGAAAGGTAGAAATTGAAGCCTGCGCTTGATTCACACACAGCATACAGGAAATGCGACATGGATTGGATGCAGCTTTTAACACGTTTACAAACACTGAACCCCGCATTGGCAAGACATTTACAGGAATGGCAGGGAGTGACTATTGCGGGCTATTCCGATGCGATATGGCAACCATTTTCGAAGAGTTTTCAACAACAGCCCTCGAATGACACCTTATTGGACATTGAGCAGATTGCCAGTGTGCAAGCGGAAATGGATACTGGTATAGCAGAGCAACTCCGGTTAAACCCGGTAGTTTTAACAGTACACCATACGGCGCCGATTTTTCACCCAATTGCTTTGCAAACGCTGCTGCTGGCGATGGCTGGAAATCACCCTCCAAAATGTTTACCTGTATTGGCGACTGATTGGGTTCCAATGGACAATATGTTTCACCCCAGAGGAATTCTTTTACCTGAAAAAGACAAACTTGTTACTTATCATCTTTTCAGCAAAAAAACGCGTAAACAATTGGTGTCGCATACGAACCCCTTCGACGCAGCTATGGTGCGTAATCTCATTGATGATCTTAATAAATCGAGCCGAAGCGGGGCTGTAAGCGAAAATACCAAACGACGTGGTGTTGATTTTCTGGAAACATTTTATTTGGATTCAAGAGTGTTGGGCCAAACCAGTTATAGACGGCAATGTTCCTTGGTCAATCAGCTCGCCTGGCAAAAACTTTTTCCAAAAACTGCATTGCACTACATTAATGTGAGCGATTTTTTCCTACCCTTGTTAAAGAAATCCATTACAGATCAAAGTTCGATAATTTATAAAATACTTTTTGATACGGAATTTCGCGCTGCGGTTTTAGACGTTCTTGACGGGGTGGGGGGATGTTGGGACTCCCGAAATAATTCCGGGACGCTGTTCTTCTGGCAACAGAAGTCTGGAAAAATGTATCCGTTGTTAAAACTGGAACACAATTGTTTATCGAATCCAAATGCAGAATTTGAATTACAACCACAGGTACTCTATAACGCGCTGCAAGAGGGCGATTTGTTGCCAGGTTTGTTTTTGGTTTTTGTACAATTAATGTTTGTTGAAGGCTTGGCCTGCATTGGAGGAATGCGACAAATCGGCTACAACCAGACAATTCGTGAGGGCTTATTGCGGGTATGTGAGGAGCGAGCTCCTGAATTCGTAGAACAAATACAGGGTTTTCCTGTAGAAAGGTTTGCAGCTGGAATTAATGTCTTAAATGTGACCCGTAAATGCCCGGCAACCCTATTCGATGTGTTGGAGCATGGCGAATTATTGCAAACAAATTGGCGCAGCGAAAATTTTAGGGATGCGGTGCTAGGGGCATCCGATTATTTATTAGCGCTTAGTGGCTAGGGGCTTTACGTGCTGTTCTAAGTTGTTGATTTAACCGATTTAAGGACGGGCATAAAAATGGATCCGTTTGTAGCGTGCCCTTAATTTTTTTTGGGGTTGACGGTGGTTACCTGTAATTCACCATGATGCAACATCACTTGCAAGATGTCACCGCTTGCGACCTGCTCTGTATTTCGAACAACTTCACCGTTTTGTTTTCGTGTTATCGAATAACCCCGCTCCAGCGTATTTAATGGGCTCACCAAATTGAGCATTCCGGAAGCTTTGTCTATCGCCATCCGTTTATCTTTCAAGGATTTGCTCAGGGCTTTTTGCAGGCGCAGTGTAAGCTCTGTGGTTAACAGTTGATTTCTCGCGATTTCGGCGGCCGGTTTTTGAGTGCTGAGACGTTTTTGCAAGGTACTCAGGTTTTTTCGGTGATCAGTGAGTGTTTGGTGGCAAGTTTGTAGTAATCGCAGTTCCAGTTGATCAAGCCGTTGCGACCAGTTTTGAATTTGCTGCCCGGGATGGCGCAGCAGCCGTTGTGCACCGGAAAGATGCTGCTTTGCATGGTTTAAGATTGCGCGTATGTTTCTGGCCAAACTCCGTTCGTGTTGGAGCAGTGTTTGCGCGAGTTCGGATTGATCTGGGCTGAGAAGTTCCGCTGCAGCAGAAGGCGTTGGTGCGCGAACATCGGCGACGAAGTCGGCGATTGTAAAATCAATTTCATGACCTACAGCGCTCACAACGGGCAGTTGGGATTCAAAAATGCAATGCGCCAGCGCCTCATTGTTGTAGGCCCACAAATCTTCGATCGAACCGCCGCCGCGACACAGTAATATCACATCAAAGCGCTGCGCGGTATTTGCCCATTTTACGGCTTCGATCATTTGATCGGCTGCTCCCTCGCCCTGCACCGCGACGGGCAGGATGGATAACCGTGTTGCGGGAAAGCGGCGCTGCATTACAGCAACCACATCACGAATCGCGGCACCGGTCGGCGATGTGATGATTGCGATGTGTTGCGCGAGATTGGGCAAGGATTTTTTATGTTCAGCACTGAACAACCCCTGTTGATTTAGCAGATCTTTAAGGGCTTCGTAGCGTTTTTGCAGCAGACCAAAACCGGCGTCTTCCATGTGCTCAACGATCAGTTGGTAATCGCCGCGGCCCTCATACAAGCTGGTTTTCGCCCGCACGATGACTTTGTCGCCAACTTTCGGTGAAATCTTTAAGGTGGCGTTGCGGCTGCGAAACATCGCGCAACGAACTTGTGCGCTATCGTCTTTGAGCGTGAAATACCAATGCCCCGACGAGGGTCTGCTAAAGTTGGATAATTCACCCTCAACCCACAATAGAGGCAGATGCAGTTCCAGCAGGGATTTCGCTCGGCGGTTGAGTTCGCTTACCGAGATTACCTGTCGGCTAGTGGGAACGGGCGGCGGGGCGGGCGTGTCGAAGAGATCGCTCATAGCGTTTTGAATTTTAAAATTGAGTGCATCATTGTTACTTTCAGCGCCTTCGCTGTAAACCTTCGCCGGGGAATAAATTGTTTCTAAATCAATTGTTTACCGGGTTGAGTCTAAACTCTATAATGCCCGGTTTATTTCAGGGCCTCCTCAGTTCGGTGCCACCGCGGCATACACCGTTCCCAGAGAGGCTCTTCTACTATCCCTTGAGGTTGTTGTTTCTATGTTAAGGATCGCTCAGGAAGCTCTTACATTCGACGATGTACTGTTAGTTCCCGGTTATTCCGCAGTTACCGCCAAAGACGTTAGTCTGAAAACCCAACTTACGCGCAACATTGCGCTCAATATTCCTCTGGTTTCCGCTGCGATGGATACCGTCACAGAGGCCGCTCTGGCGATTGCACTGGCGGAAGAGGGTGGTATCGGCATCATCCACAAGAGCATGAGTATAAAACAGCAGGCGAAAGAAGTACGTGCGGTTAAAAAATTCGAGGCAGGTGTTGTTAAAGACCCGATAACTATTGAGGCTTCAGCCACCATCAACGAGCTGATTGCGCTAACCCGTAAAAACAAAATCTCCGGCGTTCCAGTACTGGAAAATGGCAATCTGGTGGGGATTGTCACCGGACGTGATGTGCGTTTTGAGTCCAATCTCGCCGCATCCGTCGCCAGTATTATGACGCCCAAAGAAAAACTGGTAACCGTGAAAGAGGGCGCGGATCACACCGAAGTTAAAGCACTCCTGCACAAACACCGAATCGAAAAAGTACTGGTGGTTAACGACAACTTCGAGTTACGCGGTCTCATCACTGTTAAAGATATGAATAAGGCAGAGACCTTTCCCAATGCCTGTAAAGATCGCGATGGCAGCTTGCGGGTAGGTGCCTCCGTTGGTACCAGCCCCGATACCGATGACCGAGTTGCAGCGCTAGTTGAAGCTGGTGTTGATGTGCTTGTGGTGGATACTGCGCATGGCCACTCTAAAAACGTGTTGGATCGCGTGTCCCGCATTAAACAGAAATATCCTCACGTCGATGTGATTGGCGGCAATATCGCCACCGCCGATGCCGCGCTGGCGCTGGTTGATGCGGGGGCAGATGCCGTCAAAGTGGGTATAGGTCCTGGTTCAATATGTACCACACGCATTGTAACCGGCGTTGGGGTTCCCCAAATTTCCGCTATTGCGAACGTGGTTGAAGCGCTGCAAGGTAAAAATATTCCGGTTATCGCAGACGGTGGTATACGGTTTTCCGGCGATATTTCAAAAGCACTGGTCGCAGGTGCGCACGCAATAATGATGGGTTCTATGTTTGCTGGTACTGAAGAAGCGCCTGGTGAAGTCGAACTCTATCAGGGGCGTACCTATAAATCTTATCGAGGCATGGGTTCTTTGGGCGCTATGTCAAAAACCCAGGGCTCCTCCGATCGCTATTTCCAGGATTCCAGCCAGGGTATGGAGAAATTGGTGCCAGAGGGCATTGAAGGACGGGTGCCTTACAAAGGCCCTTTGAGCGCGATCGTTCACCAACTTATGGGTGGTGTCAGGGCGGCTATGGGCTACACCGGCTCAGTAGATGTGGAAACCATGCGCACCAAACCGCAATTTGTGCGGGTTACCTCTGCAGGTATGGGAGAAAGCCACGTGCATGATGTGAGCATCACCAAAGAAGCGCCCAACTACCCGGTTTCCGGCCGCTAAAAACTGCTTATCAAAGAGCCCGACCCTCGGGCTCTGTTCTTTAATACCATTTGTGGATACACCGCCATGACTCAGGATATTCATTCCCAGCGCATTCTCATTCTCGATTTTGGCTCGCAGTACACTCAATTGATTGCACGCCGAGTGCGGGAAGTTGGTGTTTATTCCGAAATAAGAGCCTTTGATATGGCTGAGAAGGAGATTCGCGAATTCAATCCAAAGGCCATCATACTGTCGGGTGGTCCGGAATCGGTAGCGGAAGGCGCTTCTCCACGCGCTCCGCAGGTGGTGTTTGAGTTGGGGATTCCTGTATTGGGCATCTGTTATGGCATGCAGACCATGGCGGAGCAACTGGGTGGAAAGGTGGAACCTTCAAACGTGCGAGAGTTTGGCTATGCCCAGGTTAAGCTTGAAGCCTACAGTGCGCTATGCCGAGATATTAAAGATCATGTCGATAGCGATGGCGCTGCGCTGCTTGATGTTTGGATGAGCCATGGTGATAAAGTTATCGCTATGCCAGATGCGTTTGAGCTCATGGCGTCGACTGCCTCCTGCCCCATAGCCGGTATGGTTTGGGAGGAAAAACATTTCTACGGTGTGCAATTTCACCCTGAGGTTACTCACACACTCCAGGGCAAGCGCATATTTGAACATTTTGTGCTGGAAATCGCTGGTTGTGACCCTCTGTGGACAGCGGCAAACATTGTCGAGGACGCAATTCAGCGCGTACAGACGAAGGTCGGGAACGACAAGGTTCTGCTAGGCCTCTCTGGCGGGGTTGACTCTTCTGTTGTCGCTGCTTTGCTGCACAAGGCTATTGGTGATCAGCTTGCTTGTGTGTTCGTGGACAATGGCTTGCTGCGCAAAGACGAGGGCGATCAAGTCATGGATATGTTCGCTAAAAATATGGGCGTTAAGGTTATTCGGGCGGATGCGGAGCATTTGTTCTTGTCGAAACTGGACGGTGTTGCAGACCCCGAGCAGAAACGCAAAATCATCGGTAACACCTTTATCGATGTATTTGATGACGAAGCCACCAAGCTGCAGGATGTCCGCTGGCTGGCGCAGGGCACTATCTACCCCGATGTCATCGAATCTGCAGCCGCAAAAACCGGTAAAGCACATGTTATTAAGTCCCACCATAATGTTGGTGGCTTGCCGGAGGATATGCAATTCGAACTGGTAGAGCCACTGCGCGAGTTGTTTAAAGACGAAGTCCGCAAGATTGGCCTCGAACTGGGCCTACCCTACGATATGGTGTATCGGCATCCGTTCCCGGGCCCTGGGCTTGGTGTACGAATTTTGGGTGAGGTGAAAAAATCTTACGCTGACATTTTAAGGGAAGCCGATGCCATTTTTATACACGAGCTCCGTGAATCTGGGTGGTACCACAAAACCAGCCAAGCATTTGCTGTGTTCCTGCCAGTAAAATCTGTCGGCGTAGTAGGGGATGCGCGACGTTACGAATGGGTAATTAGCCTGCGTGCGGTGGAAACCGTAGACTTCATGACGGCGCGTTGGGCGCACTTGCCCTACGAATTACTCGAGAAAGTTTCTAATCGAATTATCAATGAAATTTCGGGCGTTTCCCGAGTTGCATACGACATTTCCAGCAAACCACCGGCTACTATCGAATGGGAATAAGACGTAGGTCTTTTCATTTTAAATTGCCACTGGATTATGGCGCCAATTTTCGTTAAAGTTCGCGTTCTCTAAGGTGCCAAATAAGTATCCCAGCGTCGATGGATCAAGGTCTTACGGCACATTTTTGCCGAAACCTTGAGTACGATTGTTTTTGGTTAGATTTTGTTAGAATACGCTTCCCTGCTGGAGCTGGGTAAAACAATATCACGAAGATTCGAGGAAACTTAAATGGATTTTGAAGCATGGAACGTGGACTTGGAAAGCATGTCCGCGTATCACACATCGGGTTTCAGAATTTCGATAGAAGGGAGCCCAATGCAGCCGCTTGGCGTGTCGCCAAGCCATTTTCCCAATGATCTGTCTGCTGTTGAGCAAGCTAGATTGATTCGCTGTGGTATGAAAGCCATCAAAAATGCTGCAAAAGCCAGTATTCAAGCGGCAAACAAGTACGACGAAGCCGTTTCCTGAGCGACAGCAACTCAAGAAAGTAGCGATAACCAAAGATAAGGGCGCCTAACTAAAGGCGCCTTTTTGCATTTAGTTTAAAGCTAGCGTGTTACGTAGCGACCTTTCAGGTGCATAAGCGTCTTGTGGTCGTCAACACGTTTCAGTAAAACGTCAAATTTTTCGTTGATGACTTCCGCCGAGTCCTGGCCCAGAGAAGACGAGTAAGTGACACCCGCAATCAGATCGTCCAGCTCATGGGTAACATCATCCATCGCTTTAAAAATGGCCTTGGTTGTTTTTTCGTCGTCGAAAACCCGCTCTTTTTTAGTGAGTTGCAGGTAGTTGTCGCACTCAATAAGCCATTCTTTGCGCTGTTCAACGTAATTTTTAATGTTTCGCATACCACCTTTGTAGCGCGTATCGAAATGCTTGGAACGATAGGTGTCGAGACTTCTCATGGACGACGTAATAAAATCCATGCGTGTATCTTCACAAAACTTCCAACTCAGATAGCTGTGGAATTTCTCGCCGGTAGTACGCTCTGCGTTTTCCTTTTTGCACTGCTCGTCACATCCCTGGGCAGGTGATCCCAGCACGAGTGCCAGGAGAGATAACATTGCCACTAGTTTTTTCATGACCGGAGACCCTTTGTAATTAGAAGTTATTAGGAGAGTTGTGCAATCTTCCAACTAATTAAAAAGGCACCATACGCCATTGTCAACCCTATGTGATGTAGTTCCTTGTCTATTCAGCGTATTTTTTAAATTTCTGTGGATGCATGCGCCATTTCCACAAAAGTATTAGATGAATGTGCTATAAAGATTTGCCAGGCTAGTAGATTAGTGTGGTTTAGTGAGAACGGTAAGAATGATTGCGGAGTAGGTAATAAAACAACAAAAGTAGATAATAAATCTGTATAAACGACTGAGTTTCGCTTTGAACAGTACAAAGCCCAGAGCGATATATACCACTATTAGCGCCAGTTTCAGAGCAAACCACGGAGCGGTGAACGGAGTGTAGCCGAGGTACACCGCTAAAATTACGCCAGTAAGCAGTAAGCCTGTATCGTTGATGTGGGGTAAAACCCGGACCGCGGGGTGGCGAAGCATGCGAGAGCCGCTTTGTAACCATAAAAATCGCATAGTCAAGCTGGCGAATGTCAGCAGCGCAAACCACACGTGAAAGTGTTTGATAATAGAAAATAACGGCATGGGATCAACTCAGTGCTTTACTCACCAAGTGCGAAAGGTCTTCTGAAAAGGGTAATTTGAGTGCGGCAGCATGGCCGTTGTCGGACATTTTTTTCCAGGTTTTCTGAATAATGTCGATCAGTTTGTCTTCTGCGTGTTTGTTCGCGAAATCAGTGAGGTAGTGGCGCAAAAATACCAAACAAATAACATCTTCAAGAGTTTGGGTTTCTGCATCTTGACGCATTTGCCGTTTTTGCACCAAAAACTTCACGCGCTTGCAGTCCTGCTGTTCGTAACCGGCATGCGCCATCAATTCCGCCGCTCGGTTTGCATGGTACAAACCGAGTTCTGCTCGCCATTTTTTATAGCCTGTGCGCCCCTCCGGGTAGTCGCTGCGTGGCGATTTCCAGCGTTCTATGTGCTGCGCGCGTGCGGCAATTTGCAGGTGTTCGCCGGCGTTTGGGGCAAATTCAGCCAGCTCTTGAGTCATTCTCTGGCTATAGAGCAGCTCTTTGGCAATCGTCTGCCCAGATTGCGCACAGGTTTCCTGGTTTGGGTCCATGGCGTTTGCCTCGTCTATCATTGCGATAACGAGGCTCAGCTTGTTTTGCGCTGTCATGGTTTATTCGATGGGTACCGACGCAATGTTTTTAAGCGCGTCTATATCGGAAATGATTACGTGCTTCTTGTCGAGAGTGATCACGCCTTGCTTGTGCAAGCGGCTCAGCACGCGGCTTACAGTTTCAATAGTTAAGCCGAGATAGTTGCCGATATCTGAGCGCGACATGGGCAGATAAAATTCTTTAGCGGAGAGGCCACGATTGTGATTTCGAGTGGAAATACTTAGCAGCAATGAAGCGATACGCTCGTCGGCGCTGTTTTTGCTCAGCAGGGTAATGAGTTGTTGTTCGTGCGTAATTTCCTTGCTCATGAGCTGAAAAAAACGTCTCTGCAGGTTTGGAACCTGGGCGCTCAACTCTTCGAGGCGGGTAAAAGGTATTTCACAAACCGCGGAAGTTTCCAAGGCAATGGCAGAATTGGTGTGGTGATTGGATGCCAAACCATCCATACCAATGATTTCGCCCGGAAGATAAAACCCGGTGACCTGCTCCTGACCATCTTGGGTAACTTTTACGGTTTTAACAGCGCCTGAACGCAATGCATACACCGAACGGAAAGATTCGCCAGCATGGTACACGTGATCGGACTTCTGCACCGGGCGCCCGCGCTGAATGATTTCATCGAGTTTATTGATATCTTCCAGGTGTAGGCTGATCGGTAGGCAAATCGAAGCTAAGCGGCAGTCGGCACAGTTTACGTGAGGGTTCTGATGGCATTGATGATTGGCGATTGATTGCGGGGGCATGGCACCTTCCAAGAACAAATTTTGGGCACCGATTATTATATCCAAAAACGACCCGCCGTACCTCCAAGAAGTCCGTTTAGGGGTAAAAAAATTCGCTTTTTGCTAAATTAGACGTTCAAAGGGCCATGATTAACCGGCAATTTTCCCTCCTGCAACGCTTCCAGGTACCTTTCTGGGGTGCAAAAATTCTGAAGAACCACACTTTGTAAGTGGCTGGTACCTTCAAGCCCCATATATATACAGTTTTCGTTGAGTTCGCATTCGCCGTCAAACAAGATGCCGCCGCTGAAACTCATGTCCCGCTGCAGCAGTTTGGCGCGATTACCGATGTAGATGAAGTCCGGTGATACCAGATTCCTCACGTCAATCACATGGTCTCGCAGATCGTCCAAACAGTTGGAATCATGAATCTGGATCCCTATACCTGAGAATGCGTATTTGCGGATCAATTCAGTGACTTCCTTCAGACGGTGGAGATCTTCCAGGTCATCTCGGCTGAGTGCGATCTGATAGTGATTAAAACCAAGCCCTTTGAGCAGTGCAATGTGATCACTGTTGATCTCGTCAATATTTGTGACAACACGATGCACGCGGAGGTCCGATTCAGAAAGGCAGAAGTGCGACGCCAGGGCGTGCATAATTTCTGTGAGCTCATAGGGCTGCAATTGTTGGAACGGATAGCACAGTAATAAGTTTTCGACGCTTTTCCGCCCCAGCGCTTCGGCCCAAAGCTTAATTTCCTTAGCGAGCAGGTTTCCAGCACTCGGAGTTTGAGGATTGCCATTCGCCCACCCGAAAGCATTTCCGTCGAGGCAAATGCTCACGGTTTGAGAGGGGTGGCGCCTGTATTGCTCCAACACCTGAGATGCTTCGAAGGCGGTGATTTTTGTGTGCCTTCTAAGGGTTGGGTGTTCAGCAATATTGGATTTAGATTCGTTTGTCGTTTGCATGAAAATAGTCTAAGACAGGCAGGAGCATCTGCTTTGATGGAAATCAACGGCACACGAGGCTAATGCTTGCTTAAAACGATAATCGGCTGCGAATTAGAAAAATTTTTGATCCAGACCAGTTTCAAAGAATTTGGTTACGGTTTGGGTTGCGGGGCCGAGCAAGCTGTGGTCAAAAAGATGGCTGGATGTTGTAGATGCCAAATTCAGCTCAACAGTTGCTGCGCCGCAGGATTTTGCGAGATGCATAAAACCGGCAGCCGGGTATACTTGGGCGGAGGTTCCAACGGCTACGAAGAGATCACAGTCCTGCAGTGCCCGCTCAATAATTTCCATAAAAAAAGGAGTTTCACCGAACCAGACGATGTGCGGCCGTAATAATCCAGGTTGCTTGCAGCACTCGCAGCAAACCTGCGAATTGATTGCTTCACGACACTCAAATACCTCGCCGCTATTTGAGCAACGTATTTTTAGAAGCTCTCCATGCATATGTACCACACTCTGACAGCCAGCCCGTTCGTGGAGGTCATCAACATTTTGGGTAATCAGAGTAAATTTGCTGGCATGGGTATTTGCAAGGCTGCGTTCAAAATTCGCTAAAGCGATGTGAGCAGCATTAGGTTGTGCCTCTCTGATTAACTGCATGCGACGTTGATTATAAAAACGGTGCACAAGATCGGCATCGGTAGCGAAAGCTTCGGGCGTTGCTACATCCTCGAAGCGCTGATTTTCCCAAAGGCCGTTGTTATCACGGAATGTTTTTATGCCGGACTCCGCGGAAATTCCCGCGCCGGTAAGTACCACTATCGATTTAAATTGCGCAGCGCGAATCACTTTTTGGCGCAGCTTTTAATAGGGGGTTCGTATGGATATTGTTTGCGAAATTACCCGGCTTTCTTCGGGCTCAAGCACGAGATCTGTGGTATTGGCTGTTTCAACACAGAGAAATTGCGTTTCACCATTGTCATGCAAGTCAATCATGCTTTTAGCGTCTTCATTTCCGGGGTTCCACACTACCCACTGTTGCGAGTTCTGTTTGTCGATACGGATAATGCGTTGCCACTCGGTGTCAATCAACTCGACAGAATCATCGCTGTGGTAAATACGATCCAGTGGCCCGGCATACCCAGTCGGCAGTGTATCGCGATCTTCCAATTGCTGTTGTTGCCCGGTGACTTTGTCTTCGAAAAAACAATTGGCTAACAGTGGAATTTTCACAGTTGCAGGGTTGCTCACCTGTAAATAGTTGTGTAACGCAAAAGCAAAACATTGAGGTTTATCACTGGCGTTGCTAATAATCAAGGATTGTAACAGCGTCTCACCGAAAGTGATTTTCATGGTGATATTATTTGGGTGGGGCCAGGGATTTTGTTGTTCTGTTAACTGTAGCGACAGTTCGACGTAAGTCGCATTACCGGTTTCCTGGAAATCAGAAAGCTGCCAGGACAAGTTGCGCACCAGGCCGTGGCGGCCCTTGCCATCAACGGGCCCAAACCATGGCCAGCATACTGGAATACCGCCACGTAAGGCTGTTTTACCATCGTAGATCGCATCGTCGCTCATCCATAAAACTGGTTTTTGCCCCGAAGGTTGCCACTGTAAAATATGGCCGCCAAATAAACTGATTTCAGCACTGCAAGCGGCGTTATCGATTTGAATTACGTCCAGCTCACCGCGTTTGACTGTGTGTGGATTGTCTGCCATTTCAAAAGGCTCTTGTTTTAGAGGTGGCGCATTAACATCGCGTAACCACCTGTTTCATTCAACGGTAAGTTAGGTGCGGATATTTTAACAATGTGTCCCGAACCAGGCGCAACATCTATACGGCTGCCGTCGTGTTTCTCCAGCGCTTCCACCTTAAATTGCAGATTTCCTGATGGCGTAATTAATTCCACAGGGTCGCCCTGTTCAAAGCGGTTTTTAACATCAAGCGTTAACCAGCCACTCGCCGCGTCATAGGCAATTGCTTCCGCGACGAATTGCTGTGATGAATTATCGGACACACCTTTCTCATAATTTTGATATTCACTGGGTACATGACGACGGTAAAAACCCTCGGTGTAGCCCCGATTAGCGAGATGTTCAAGTTGGCTCATTAATGCCATATCAAATGGCTCACCCCGGTGTGCTGCATCAATTGCTTGTCGATACACTTGAGCGGTGCGCGCGACATAATAGTGTGACTTGGTGCGACCCTCAATTTTTAAAGAGTGAACGCCCATTTTTACGAGACGTTCGACGTGTTGCACGGCACGCAAGTCTTTGGAATTCATAATGTAGGTGCCATGCTCGTCTTCGTAGGCGGGCAGGTATTCACCGGGGCGACTTTTTTCCTGCAACAAGACTGGCTCAACTTCATCGGGAGACCAGGATTCGGGTGAGGCTCCCGATGAAGTTACACTCTCAACGGCAATTAGATCGCCAGTATCTGTTTCCGTTGCAGGGTGTGCGTTGTATTCCCAGCGGCATGAGTTGGTACAGGCTCCCTGATTGGAATCCCGATGTGTCATGTATCCTGACAAAAGACATCGGCCGGAATAGGCGATGCACAGCGCGCCGTGTACGAAAACTTCTAACTCCACCTCGGGGCACTGCTGGCGTATTTCTTCAACTTCATCGAGTGATAGTTCGCGCGACAATATTACGCGTTCGATACCTTGCTTCGCCCAGAACTTCACAGTGGCGTAATTTACCGCGTTTGCCTGGACACTCAAGTGCACGGCTTGCTCCGGCCAGTTCTCCCGTACCATCATAATCAAACCTGGATCGGACATGATGAGTGCATCGGGTTTCATTGCGATGACAGGCTCTAGATCACGCAGATAAGAACGTACTTTGTCGTTGTGGGGTGATAGGTTGCTCGCTAGATAAAAAAGCTTGCCCTGGCCGTGAGCCTCAGCGATAGCTGCTTCAAGATTTTCGAGTTTGTTGAATTCATTGTTGCGCACCCGCAGGCTATAGCGCGGTTGACCGGCGTAAACCGCATCTGCACCGTAAGCAAAGGCGTAGCGCATACTTTTTAAGGTTCCGGCAGGCGACAGTAACTCAGTAGGCATAACAGGTATCTCGAAATAGGTCTCGTAACTCAGAATGGGCGCATTTTAAAAGGTAGAGTGTGGGATACAAGCCTTTTTGCTAGCGCGGCTGCGGTTGCGAGCTACTGATTTGAAGGAGATAGCGCACGGGCCAGTTTTTACCGGTTACCCAGAAGGCGTCTTTATCGCTGACATAGGCTATCCCATTAAGCACCCTTTCGTGAGAATTTTGGTATTGCGTGGGGACCAAAGCAGATAGATCGAGCTCACCGGTAACCTCTCCGCTCGCTGGATCGACACGATAAATCATGTGGCTTTGCCAGCGGTTTGCCCAAATAAAGCCACGGGCAAACTCCAACTCGTTTATCCAATTTATTGCCTGGGTACCTGAAACCACCTGAAGAGTGTTCAGCTTTTCGAAACTGTTGGGATCGCGAACGGTGATAAAACTCGAGCCATCACTGGTAAAGAAATGCTCGTTGTTATGGGTGATTCCCCAGCCCTCACCGCGATATTTCTGTGTGTGTTTTACTTTGAGCGTTTCTGGGTCGAGTATAAATAAAATGCCGTGGCGCCAAGTGAGTAAATAGAGCCTGTCGTTAAAATAACTTAGGCCTTCTGCAAATATCTCCGCAGGCAATTCCCGTTCAGACACTATTTTGCCGTTGTCGGGGTTGTAGCGCCGCAAAAACGATTTGCCATACAGTCCACTGGATTCGAAGAGGTCGCCCGCATGCATCACAAAACCCTGAGTGAACAGGCGTTCGTCATGATCCTGTTTCGATAAAATTTTGTATTGCAGTTTTTCCGGTGTTGCGTATACCAGCGCAGGAAGCAAGACTGCCAAGGAGATTAGAAATTTTATTTTGCTGAGCATGGAGGTGCCTGTTGCGTTAGATGCTCGCCATTCTATCGCAATGCAGGAAAATATACCGGAACTTGACCGGCCCTTGGCTGGAATTAGATACCTGTTCCTGGTGGTAGTTGTTCAGGATCACTGCTGGAGGTTTGGGAGCCGAATTTTTCAAGTTCGCGCTGCTCAACATAAGCCACTGCGTCGTTCACCGCGAGCGCGACCTTATTGTGCATTTCTTCCATTTCTGCTGGCGACAAAAAGAATGTCATATCGACATCGTGACGGACATAGCGCGGCGGGAGTCGATTAAGCGCAACACAAGTGACGTCTGCCATAAATTCGGCATCAGTCTTGGCGCGATCATTGGAGCGCAGCAGTTGATCAATCACCAAATGCTCGTAATAGTTGTGCACACTGTCTTGGGCGGAGATTACCGGGCCTACCTGTTTGCGGGATCTAAGCAGCATAATCGAGGTTCCTGTCTACAATCCTATAAGTGTAGACCCCCCTGATTAGCGAGCAAGCGTTCAGCGCCAAAGTCAGCTTGGATTGCCGTTAGCGCAATGGCCCGTTTCTCATAAGCTCGCGAATTATAAATCGAGCCGGATGTAAATGACGATAAAGGTGTTGCGATATGGGGAGAGCCTCGCCGCAAATCAGCGATGCCAGCAGTTCTGCCGCCAGAGGGCTGTACGCAAGCCCCCGAGACCCCAGCCCGAGCAAAGTATAAAGACCGTGTATGAAAGCGCCTGCATTGGCGATGTCTGCGTTGGCCTTGGTTCTCAATCGTTCAAACCGCTGCAACATGACTGGCTCGTCGGCAACTGGCCCTACGATGGGAAAATAGTCTGGTGTTGTGGTGCGAAAGCCCACTCGACCATCCAGCGTGTGAATATCCGCATCACCAAAATCAGGGCACTGCAGCATCTCTTGTAAATTAGCCAGATTTGCCTGGTGGCAGCTCGGGTCCAGGTCGGGATTGTTGTTTTTCAGCGTAAACGTCGCACCACAGCAATATTGTTGTTGATAAGAAGGCGCAATATAACCTTCGCCACAAATCACCGATTTTAAACCCTGGAGCGTGACGCCTAAGCGCTGAGTGCTTGCGATATGAGTCACCTGGCCACGGATGGTTTTTAGCGGTAGACCCTGGGTTTGGGGGAATTGCCTGGCACTGTGGGCATTGGCAATGACCACTGCGTCGACACAGCATAGCGTTTCGCCATGAATATCGAGCAATTGCCATTTCTTGGCACTCTGTGCGAGCGAAACAACGGCTGTATTAAGGCGCAATTCAATGCCCGGTACACTGCATAGGGTTTTGCATAATTTTTCCGGTGCTAGCCAGCCCGAATTCGGCAGATAAAGGGCAGGGTGACGAACATTGAGGCCGGCAATGATGCTGGCTTCTCGCGGCTCCAACCAGCGGCAAAAATCAGAATCACGATAGCACAATGCAAGAGATTGATAATGTGCTTTCTGGTTGGCTTTTGCGGCAAGGTGAAGCACTCCGCAGGCGTCACCACAGATCTCAAAAAGAGAATCACCGGATGGTAACAAGTTTTGGCGATAAAAATGGCTCGCAAAAATTTGCGCTGTAAGGTTTAGCTCGCTGAGGGGATTGTTGTGAGGCGATAATTTGGTATAGAGCGCGCCCTGGCGATTGCCCGAAGCGGACTGCGCCAGCTCAGTCGATTTTTCGAATAAAGTGACCCCGATATTTCGTCGAGCCAAAGCAAACGCGGCCTGACATCCGGCTAAGCCGCCCCCGATAATGGCAATCTGCTTGGGGGGTTGCGCTTCTGCGGAGCTTGTTTGTAAGTGCCAGTACAATCGCGCCGGATCGCCGCGTTTCTTTGCCCGCATTTCATCAAGAGGCTCACTATTGTTGGGTGTAGTGCTGGCAAAGATGCCTTTGAGCATGTCTCTTTTTCGGCCAAACCCCGGGGCTTTTTGCACTCGAAATCCAACAGACTCCAAGCCGCGCTTTACAATACCTGCAGCACTGAACGTAGCGAACGTGCTGGCCTCGCGACTCAAGCGGGCGATCGCCAAAAATAATTCCATCGACCACATATCGGGGTTCTTGGCCGGTGCAAATCCATCGAGAAACCAAGCATTTACATAAAAATCGCGCCCTCCAAATTGATAATTATTTGGTGCCATTTCGCCATTTGCCGCAGCGGGAGCCAAGTAGGTGAGGCTCGGTGCTGCATCACCAAAAATAATTGTGAGCTTGATATTTTCTGCAAGTAAAATACGGTGCGTACCCGGAGTGGGTTGTGGTGGGTAATTTGCGATTAAATCGTTTGCGAGGAGCGCGAGATCCGGCCAAAGTGATAATGCCCGCTGCAAATCACTCTTGCTGAGCGGATGTTTTTCAAGCGAAATGAAATGCAACTGTGGCGTACGTGGTGACTTTGTGTTGCCAAATTGCTTTTGCCACTCATGCCAAGTAGCTAAAAAATTTAAACCTGATCCGAATCCGGTTTCAGCAATGGTGAAAATTTCGTTATTTTGTAGCTGAGCCCAGCGATGATTTAAATCATTATTATCAATAAACACATAACGGCTTTCCTCCAAGCCACTCTGCTTGGAAAAATAAACATCGTTGAATTGTTCGGAAAGCGGTTGGTTGTTTTCATCCCAGGTTAAACGGGCAAGCTTTGGGATGTCTGCGTCACGCATTACAGCCCAAACTCAGTGATAATTTGTTCACACCAGATTTGAATGCGCTGCTCAGATTTGTCGAATTCGTTTTCTTCATCCAAAGCCAGGCCAACGAACATGGTTTTGTCTTCAGTCAGTGCCTTGCTCTCTTCAAATTCATAACCGCTAGCGGGCCAGAAGCCGACGACGGTGGCCCCCATGCCAATGAGTTTGTGATAAAGGTAACCGAGTGCGTCGAGGAACCATTCCGGGTAGCCAATTTGATCGCCCAAACCGTAGAGAGCGATTTTTTTTCCACTAAAATCGAAGTCGTCCAATTCGTCCCAGATTTCTTCCCAGTCTTCCTGCAATTCTCCGTAATCCCAGGTGGGAATTCCCATAATCAGGTAATCGTAGAAAAGCGCGGTGGCGATAGGTTCGTTGGCAATATTAAATAGGTCGACACGGGATTCACCCAGGCAGCTGCGAATTTTTTCACCGGTAATTTCGGTGTAACAGGTAGAGCTGCCATAGAATAGGGCAATTGGCGCTCTGGCGGTATTACTCGTAGTGCTGGACAACATAGTACTGGACAATGACCTGATTGCTAGGGGTGCGTATACTATCAGATTTGTAAACGGCAGAGAGTACAGGTTTTGAGTCATCAAATTATACCCGGTAGATATCAACATTTTCGCGGAAACGAATATCAGGTGATTGGCACCGCGAAACATTCGGAAACCGAAGAAATAATGGTGGTTTATCGCTGTTTATACGGCGACTACGGGCTTTGGGTAAGGCCACTATCGTTGTTTTCATCCCTGGTGGAAGTGGAACAGAATGGTGTTAGGCAGCAGGTTCCGCGGTTTCGCCTGATTGCGCCGGCAGACGATCGGCTTTCCGATTCAGATGGGCTCGCCTGATGTGGCTTTGCCCCAAATGTCACCAGCCATTGGATTTGTCGCTTGCAACGCCAGCCTGTTGCGAGGGCCATTGTTATGATCGCGCCAAGCAGGGCTATCTGAATTTACTGCTTGCTAACAAGAAACACAGTCGCAACCCCGGTGACAACGAAGCCATGGTTACCGCACGACAAAACTTTTTACGCGAGGAATTTTACGCTCCACTCGTTGAGACTCTCGAGGCAGAGATTGTTGCTGCAACGGGCAATGTCGAAGCGCTCCGCCTCGTGGATGTCGGATGTGGTGAAGGCTATTATCTGGAAAATATGTTGCGCCGGCTATCCTGCAGTGAAAAGAGCGAAGCCTTTGGTATTGATATCTCCAAGGCGGCTATTCGCAGGGCAGCGGTGTCTGCAAAACGAAAAGAATTGTCCAATCTGCATTACGCTGTGGCAAACAGTTACGAAATTCCGCTACCCGATAATAGCGCCAATGTTGTACTTAATATATTTGCGCCTTACTCCCCCGATGATGTAAAGCGTGTATTAAAAAGGGGGGCTACCCTGATTCGTGTGAGCCCTGGTCCTCGCCATTTATTTCAACTGAAAGCGGCCATTTACGACAGCGTTAATTTGCATCAGCCTCCGCCACCAGATCCTGGTTATGAGCTTGTAGCTACTCAGCAGTTGGATTTTGTGGTGGCGCTGAGTGGACGCGATCATATTGAAAATCTTCTCGCCATGACCCCGTTTAATTGGCACGGACATACAGAAGCCAAGGAGGCGATCTTAGAAAATGCGCTACTGGATATAGAAGCCAGTTTTTTTATTCAGCGCTTATGTGTTTCTGGAGGTCCCTGTGAGTGAAGAGATACACGAGCGTTGGATGTGCGCTGCGTTAAAATTAGCACGCAGAGCCGGAAATCAGGGGGAAGTCCCAGTTGGTGCCGTGATTGTGCAAAACGATAAAATTATTGGCAGTGGTTATAACCAGCCAATAACCAGTTGTGACGCAACCGGTCATGCAGAAATACAGGCGATTCGTAATGCAGGAATTGCCACACAAAATTATCGCCTACCGGGGGCAACGCTTTATGTGACGATTGAGCCTTGCACCATGTGTCTTGGTGCAATCGTTCATGCGCGTTTAAGTCAAGTTGTGTTCGGTGCGTGTGAACCTAAGGCGGGAGTATTAAAAAGCAATCCCGTTTTACTGCGAGAAAATATTTTTAATCACACCTTCGAGTGGTTGGGTGGTGTGTGTGAGAGCCAGTGTGCTGAGGAGATGCAAAATTTTTTCAGCTTTCGACGCTCTGCAAAAAAAGCGCTTAAAAATAACAGCGCCTTTTCAAAAGATGAATCGGAAGATTAAATTTATAACGAAGAAATATCGCCCGCAATTGTTTTCACTGCTTCAGCAACAACAGGGCTAAAACTCGCGAATTTTTTCGGTTCTTCATTGATACTGGCAAGCTGCTCTTCGGAAACCCGGCCTTTTTCGTTCCAGGCGATAATGGTTTGGAAGTTGCGAATATTGCGCACATATTCCACAGGTTCCCAGCCACGCGCGTAACCATGCTTGGTGTGCTTGTAGTATTTACGCTTCGCTAACAGTGGCAAGCGCTCGCGAACTTCCGCCCACTTGTCGGGGTTGCCGCCTTGTTGCGCAGTAAGCACACGGGCGTCTTCTAGGTGGCCGAGGCCAACGTTGTAGGCGGCCATTGCCAACCAGGTTCTGTCTGGGTCGGCGATGCGTGCGGGAATTCTGTTGTAGACCGATTTAAAATATTGCGCGCCGCCATTAATGCTTTGTTTGGCATCAAGACGATTTTTGATACCTACAAATTTTGCAGTATCAAGGGTAAGCATCATGAAGCCCCGAACGCCGGTGGGTGATTTGGCTTTAGGGTTCCAGTGCGATTCCTGGTAGCTGATTGCCGCTAACAATTGCCAATCCAAATCTTGTGCGTCGGCAGCTTCTTTTAAAAGCTCCTGCCACTTTGGTAGGCGGGTTTTCAAACGATTGGTAAACAATACAGCGCCACTGTAGTCGATTTCTCCCAGATGCCCGTAGTAGGTCTCGAGAGCATCTTCTATCACACCTTTTTTCTTAATACTCGCAAAGAATTTTTGAGCTTCTTTGTAGAGGCTGTCGTCGTACTGTGCAGGGAACGCCCAGGCGAGATCTTGTGGCTCGCTGATGGCAAAAGCGACTTGCGCTTCGGGAAACAAATTACTGTTGATTTCGTATGCATTGGAATCGACGATGGTGTAATCGATACTGCCGTCGTGAACCATCTCGATAAGGTCAAACATTTCAACATCGTGGCTTTCTTTCCAGTGCAAGCCCGGCACTTCTTTTTGAAGTTCCCGCAAACGTTCGGCGTGAGAACTGTTGGCGATAACCAGAATATTCTTATCGGCGAGATCGGCAGGAGACGTGGGGCGTGGTTCACTCTGACGATAAATCACCTGTTGGGTGATCTGCATGTAGGGTTCTGCAAACTTAACTTTTTGTTTGCGTGTTTCAGTTATGGTGAGCCCGGCAGCCGCAAGTTGACCATAAGAGGTGCCCACGGAATCGAGCATAACTCCCAAGTTTTCTGATTCGCGGATTTCCAATGAGACGCCGAGGTATTTGGCAAATTTTTTCGCGAGCTGATATTCAAATCCAGTCAAGCCTGCAGGGCCTTCGTAGTAGGTTGTGGGGCCGTTACGGGAAATTACCACAAGCTTACCCGATTGCTGTACTGATTCCAGTGTTGTAGGAATACGGCTGCTGACCATAGAGGCACAAACCACAACAACAATAGCCACCTTGGTGAGCAGTGCAACACCGCGCAGCAACCACTTTAAAGGCTTGATTTGTGTAAGAAATAACATACTTGTTTTAATGCTCCATTTTGGCGATCTTGCGGTAACGGGCTTGTAAATTCATAGCGTATTTAAGTTAATTTCCACGTCTTTATAACTGAACAATACTAAGCGCTACCGCTCCTGATCAATATTTAGTCATTCTACACGGTTAAAGTGTGAGCGCCTAGCTTGTGCTGGCGCAAAATTTCGTGTAGGCACCTGTTTCACAAGTGTAGGTCATCAATAGCAGATATGTTCCCTGGTGTGCCAAATTCAATGACCTAAATGCACCTGATAAATTCGTTTACGTCTTGCCAAAAAGGTGTCGAAAACCTAAACAATCCGCAACACTTCATTTGCCGACTGATTGCCGTCGGTTACCCGATGTTTGGGCGTATTCGCTCCCTATCACAGCACGAATCGAGTACAATGCACCCGATTTTTTACACCCTCCTTCGATTTCCTAATGCAAATTATGAGGCACAAGCCAACGATGTTAACCTTGCGTGGTGCTCCCGCCCTTTCTGACTTCCGCTTACAAAAACTCGCAAATCAGCTTAAAACGCAGCTACCAGAACTGCCAGTAAGCGACCTCAACAGCCACTTTATCCACTTTGTAGATGTAGAGCAGCCTCTGGATTCTGACGCAATGGCCGTATTGCAACAGCTTTTGGAGTACGGTCCGGCTTGCCATTCGCATTCTGGCGACAGAGTGGAGCCGGGAATTGCATCAAACACAGAAAATGCAGCACAAACTGAGCCAGCTGAGGGTGTATTGCAGCTACTCGTAGTTCCGCGGGCCGGCACAATATCACCCTGGTCGTCAAAAGCAACCGATATTGCCAAAAACGCCGGATTATCAAATGTAAGACGGATAGAACGCGGCATTTTGTACGAATTTAGTGGCAGTATCGATGCAGATAGTGTCATACCTTTGATACATGACCGTATGGTGGAACAGGTATTACTTGAAGTTGCGGATGCTGAGCAGTTATTTCGCAAGGACCAGCCAGCGCCAATGACCTGGGTCGATGTTCTCTCTCAGGGCAGGACGGCCCTCGAACGCGCTAACGTCTCCTTGGGGCTGGCGCTCGCTGAAGACGAGATTGACTACCTGACCGAGGCATTTACTGAGCTCCAGCGAAACCCCACCGACGTTGAATTGATGATGTTTGCGCAAGCCAACTCTGAACATTGCCGACATAAGATTTTCAACGCAACCTGGACAATAGATGGTGAAGATCAACCGCTTTCCTTGTTCAAGATGATTAAAAACACGTTCCAGCAGGGTGGTGAAGGGGTGTTGTCTGCCTATGCCGATAACGCCGCCGTGGTGGAAGGTTCCCTGGCGGGGCGTTTTTACCCAGATCCGGAAACCCGGGAGTATGGCTACAACAAAGAAGCCATTCATCTTTTGATGAAAGTCGAAACACACAACCACCCCACAGCCATTGCGCCTTTTCCTGGTGCCGGCACTGGGTCAGGTGGAGAAATACGTGACGAAGGTGCTGTGGGTCGCGGTTCCAAACCGAAAGTTGGGCTCACCGGCTTTACCGTGTCCAATCTCCAGATCCCAGGCTATCTGCTGCCGTGGGAAAAAAACTATGGCAAACCCGATCGCATTGTAACGGCGCTGGAGATCATGAACGACGGCCCCATAGGTGGCGCCGCGTTTAACAACGAATTTGGTCGCCCGAATATTTGTGGCTATTTTCGCACCTTTGAAGAGGATTTTGACGGCGAACGCCGCGGCTATCACAAGCCGATTATGCTCGCCGGTGGCTATGGCAATATTAAGGAGGAGCACGTCGATCAACACCATTTTGCCCCTGGGAGCAAGCTGATCGTTATTGGTGGGCCTGCGATGTTGATTGGCCTTGGTGGGGGCGCCGCTTCGTCAATGACTTCCGGGGCGTCTTCCGAAGATTTGGATTTTGCCTCAGTACAACGCCAGAACCCTGAGATGGAAAGGCGCTGCCAGGAAGTGATTGATCAATGCTGGCAACTCGGGGCGCAAAATCCAATCGCGTTTATTCACGATGTTGGGGCAGGTGGGCTGTCTAACGCCTTTCCTGAGTTGGCCAAAGATGGTGGTTGCGGAGCGCATTTTGAGTTACGCGCGGTTCCCAACGATGAGCCCGGCATGTCACCATTGGAAATTTGGTGCAACGAGTCCCAGGAACGCTATGTTTTAGCGGTTTCTCCAGAAAACCTGGAACGTTTCATTGCTATTTGCGAAAGGGAGCGTTGCCCCTACGCCGTAGTTGGCGATGCACTGAGTGAGCAAAAACTGGTGCTCAACGACACCCACTTTGATGCACGCCCGGTCGATTTACCCATGAGTGTGTTGTTCGGTAAAGCCCCGAAGATGCACCGCACCGGTGATAAAAAAACGGTTGCCAGCCAGCGATTGGATTGCAGCTCGATCACACTCGAAGATGCTGCAGAGCGCGTGCTGCAGCATCCAACGGTGGCCAGCAAACAATTCTTGATTACCATAGGTGATCGATCTGTTACCGGGCAAGTGGCTCGTGACCAAATGGTGGGCCCCTGGCAGGTACCGGTGTCCGATTGCGCGGTGACCACGGTTAGCTACGACAGCTACGCCGGTGAAGCGATGAGCATGGGCGAGCGCACACCGTTGGCGCTCCTCGATGGGCCAGCTTCCGGGCGCATGGCTATCGCGGAATCCATTACCAATCTCTGCGCAACACGCGTTGCTAAGATGAGTGATATTCGACTGTCGGCCAATTGGATGTGTGCGGCGGGTCATCCGGGTGAAGACGAAAAGCTGTATCGCACTGTCGAAGCCGTTGGAATGGAATTTTGCCCAACTTTGGGTATAACCATTCCGGTCGGCAAGGATTCCATGTCGATGCGCACCGCCTGGAGTGAAAACGGCGAATCAAAAGCCGTTACAGCGCCGCTGTCATTAATTATTTCGGCATTTAGCCCGGTGCTGGATATTCGCAAAACTGTGACGCCACAACTGCGAACCGAAATCCCCGCCAAAATATATTTCATCGATTTAGCTGGCGGGCAACAGCGCATGGGCGCTTCCATTCTGGCGCAAGTCTACAACCAAATTGGGGATGTGCCGCCAGATGCCGACAATCCTATGCAATTGAAAGCCTTTTTCGATGCGATACAGCGCTGTTTGCAAGACGAAGTCATTCTTGCCTATCACGATCGTTCTGATGGTGGCCTCTTTTCTACAATCGCTGAAATGTGTTTTGCGGGTAGGTGCGGGGTAAGTTTGGATGTGTCAGGTCTCGGAAATGATAGCTTAGCCATACTCTTTAACGAAGAGCTGGGTGCGGTGGTGCAAATAGCCGATGACGATATTTCCCACGTGAAGGCGATATTTGACCAGTTCGGTATTGCCTCTTTGCTACATGAAATCGGTGCTGTGCAGCCTTCACAAACTCTCAGCATTCACACGCTTGACTCAGATTACCGCGCAGAACGTTCTCACCTGCAACAATTGTGGAGTCGAACCAGTTACGAAATGCAGTGCTTACGGGACAATCCAGATTGCGCAGACCAAGAATTTGCCCAGATAGCGGCTGAAGATCCCGGTTTGAGCATTAAATTGTCTTACGATCCCAAGGATGATGTTGCAGCCCCCTTTGTTTCACGCGGGGCGAAGCCCAAGGTTGCGATTCTTCGTGAGCAGGGTGTTAACAGTCATATGGAAATGGCTGCGGCCTTTGATCGTGCCGGGTTCAGTAGTGTCGATGTGCATATGTCAGATATTCTTTCCGGGCGTGTCTCACTTACTGCATTTAAAGGCCTGGCGGCGTGCGGTGGTTTCTCCTATGGCGATGTTTTGGGCGCGGGTGAAGGCTGGGCGAAATCCATACTTTTTAATTCCCAGGCGCGTGATGAGTTCTCTGGTTTTTTCCATCGCACCGACACATTCAGCCTCGGCGTCTGCAATGGTTGTCAGATGTTCTCTAACCTGAAAGCACTGATTCCCGGTGCCGAGTTCTGGCCACATTTCGTGCGGAATACCTCGGAGCAGTTCGAAGCCCGTTACAGCCTTGTGGCTATTGAAAAGTCTCCCTCTGTGCTTTTGCAATCCATGGGGGGGTCCCATCTCCCTGTGGCCGTTGCTCACGGTGAAGGTCGTGCTGAGTTTACCTCGCTCGAAGCGCGTGATGCCTGCGAACAACAGGGCGTTGTGGCGATGCGCTTCATCAATAACCAGCTCGCAGTGACCGAGCGTTACCCGGCCAACCCCAATGGTTCACCGGCAGGTATTACCGGACTAAGTTCCAAGGATGGCCGCGTCACCATCATGATGCCGCATCCCGAGCGCGTATTCCGCGCGGTGTGCAATTCCTGGCGACCAGAAGATTGGGATGATGAAGACAGTGGCTGGATGCGATTGTTCCGCAATGCGCGTGTCTTTGTGGAGTAACGTAAACAAAATGGCCCGCTCTGGAATCAAAGCTCGTTTAGATCCAGCCAGTAATTGGATTTGTCCAAGGGTGTTTCTTTAGAGAGAAAGGGATTGGTAATGTGAAATGCCAGTCGATCTTTGAGTTTTGAACGCGAGAGGGCATCTTTAACCATTTCATGGCCGTAGAAATATTCGTCGAAACCGCCGTCTGCTAATGCAGTATCCAAGGCATTTTGAATTTTGTTAGCGAGCAACTGGTTATTCTTTGCCACGAATAGATAAAAGGGTAATTTGTAGATAAGCACAACATGATTTTCCACGGTCAGGCCCAATTCACGCCGCGCCGCGAGTTCCACCCAGGGTTCCAACACGCCTCGGGGAAAACCGTCGAAACGGCCTCCTTCGACCATGTAAAACAGATTGTTGTATTTACTGGTGGTAACCACTTGCAAGCCATTGCTCTTAAGAATTTCAACATCCGGCCAACCAGCGCCCTGGCCAAATTTTAGGGAACGCATGTCATCGAAGTTGCGTACCTGTGAAAAGCGGCTTTGTTCCTGCGGATTGATAATAAAAACGCGATGCCCCAGCAGGCCTTTCAACAGGGGAAAGCGTATTGGCAGGAGTTGATCCTCAACTTCCTGATTGGACGCCAGCCACATGAGATCCATTTGATCAGTCTCGAGATATTCGATGGCACGAGCCTGGGTGATCTGATCGGTGGTAACTTTGAGGGTGTAGCCTGGCATATGTTTGAGTGCGACGCGAATTGCACCTACTGCATAGGCATCCAAGGGATGATCGGTTTGATTGACGCGAATCTCGGCCGACTCCGCGCAGAGGCAAACAGTAAAACTCAGCGCAACACATGCGGATTTGAGGTGGCTTAAAAAACGTTTACTCGTTGGTCTCATTCAATCTGCCCTGTGGCCTTGCGTTATTTGGTTTTGCCGTTGGTTTTACCCGTTAATTTGTTACAGTTCGCATCGCTCTGGTAGTCGTCGGCGTGAACGAATTGCAACACTCTCGTTTGAGTATAGAACAAGAAAAGTTATATAGAGCGCCAATCTGTTCATGCAAATACAGGCTGGCGGCGACACTTGAAACTCGCAACTAGGTGATATTTATGAAACAACGTATTTTGGGAAGTTCTAAACTCTCGGTCAGTGAAGTTGGCTTAGGATGTTGGCAGCTGGGGGGGGATTTTGGTCCATTAGGCGATACTCGCGCTCAGGAAATACTCGAAAGCGCGCTGGATCAGGGCGTCACTTTTTTTGATACCGCCGATGTCTATGGCGCAGGCAAAAGCGAGTCATATTTGGGGCAAGTGTTAGGTAGTGCCAGCTCCGATATCAAAATCGCCACCAAATATGGACGTGGCCCTGGTACGTATCCAGACGGCTACAGCCTCATCGACTTGCGAGATTCTGTTAAGCGTGCCCAAGATCGTTTAAAAAGGGACTGTATCGACCTACTGCAGTTACACTGCATTCCCACCGAAGTGATGCGCCACGGTGAAATTTTCGACTTTTTACGGGAGATCCAGCAGGAGGGGCATATCGCGCATTTCGGCGCGAGTGTTGAAACCCTGGAGGAAGCCGTGCTTTGTACGGCCCAGGATGATCTAACATCGTTACAGATCATATTCAATGTATTTCGCCAAAATGCGATTCACGAACTGTTTGATACTGCTAAGTCAAGGAATGTGGGCATTATTGTACGTCTGCCGTTGGCGAGTGGCCTGTTAACCGGTAAATTTAAAACCGACAGCCAGTTCGACGAGAGTGATCATAGAAATTACAACAAAAATGGTGACGCCTTCAGCGTTGGTGAAACCTTTTCAGGTATAGAATTCACCAAAGGCTTGGAATTGGTTGCCGAATTGGAAACTTACAAGCCGGAAAGTTTGAGCATGGCACAGTTCGCAATGCGATGGATTCTCGATCACGATGCGGTAAGCACCATAATTCCCGGTGCCAGTTCTGTTGCGCAGGTTGTTGGGAATGTCGCTGTGGCTGATCTCGCACCCCTGCCTGAAGAGCTGCACGGCGAACTACAGCGCTTTTATCAAAGCGAGGTTGAACAACACATCCGATGTCCCATTTAAGTGCTCATAAATTCCGGTTAGTCGGCCACAGGGGAAACCCGGCCGACTTTCCGGAAAATTCCAGGGAAGGTATTCAGTCGATACTGGATAACAAAATCGATTCATTGGAGCTGGATATTCAGCTTTCGCAAGACGCCACCTGTTTTGTAATACATGACGACCACACGCGCAGAGTAGGGCACCAAAACTTTCTCGTTTGTGAATCTCACTCTTCAGAGCTCACCGAAACCAGTGTGCATGAACCTGCGCGATTTGGAGAGCGCTTTTTTCCAAGTTATATGCTCACCTTGAAGCAAGCCTGCGAACAAATGAGTCGCTACAAAGGCGAAATTTTTTTGGAATTAAAAAATGAGAGCCTGCAGGTGTGTGATGCCGAAACATTTGTGTCTCTCGTTGAAGAAGATTCGCGTTGTGTGGCGAAGAATCGTCGCTTTATCTCTTATGATTTTCAAATCGTGCAGCAAGCCAAATTACACCAGCTGGCATGTGGTTGGGTATTGAACGATTACACGGAGCAAAATCTGACGCTGGCACAACAGTTATCACCCGATTTTCTGATTATCAATTATCGCCGCCTTCCCGACGAGCAAGACGTGCTGTGGCCTGGCAACTGGGCGTGGTTTTTATACGATATCACCGATGTTGCGGAGGCGCAGAAATGGGCAGCGCGCGGTGCGACCTATATTGAATCCTGGTCACCATTGAGTTTGAAAAGTTAGTTTCCCCGTTTTTGGCCCGAGAGAATACAGCTAGTTCTACGCCCGAAGCTAGATCTGAAAATACACCGAAACCGCACCCAAAACTACGCCCGAAACCATACCTGAAATTACACCTCTCTGGAGAGTTGATCTAGTGTGTCGTAAAGATTACTGGGTAGTTCCAAATCTGTTAGAACACCCGCAGCCAAACCTTCGTTTTGTTTTCGTAAAGTTACGTAGCACTCCGCCACCATGTTCGCCTGGTATAGCACGTGCCCAAACGCACTTATTTTTGTTTTCGCTTGTAAGTTCACTTGTTCAGCGATGGCTTTACAAATATCTTTCGGCAGCTCCCAGTCTTTTGCAACCCAATAGCTCACTGCCGGAGACAACATTTTCATAATAGGCACAAACGCGTTGTAGCCTGGCTTTACATCTTCACCATTGAGTTTAAATTGCTTACACAATTCACTAAAAACCGTTATTTTTCCGATGTCGTGAACCAAGCCCATAACGTACATTTTAAATTTTTCGAGTTGTCGGTAATCGGCAATTACTTCGCAGGCGACGGCACAGGCCAGGGAGTGCTGCCACATTTTTAAACCGGTCTGTGAAAAATACGGAGACTCACGCTGTACGATGGGCTGCATTACCGCAGCAGAAAGCACCAATCGCAAACCATCAATACCGAGTTTTACCACCGCACGTTCGATATCATTAATACGTGCACCGATGGGGTTGAAATAGACGCTATTGGCAAGTTTTAGTACGGCTGCACTCATTACTGGGTCTTTGTTAATAATCGCTACATAATCCACCGCGGAGCTATCGGGGTCGCGTAGGCTGCGCAGCAGTTTTGGGATTACTGTGGGTAGTCGCGGTACGGCTTTGGCACGTACCTCTTTTTTTTGTAGCGAGGTTTTCACCATATCGACCACCAGTTTCTGAGGAACAGTGAGAGGACGCTCGGTGTCTTTTGGGTATAAAAAACGGTAGTAGGCTTCATTGGCATCGCTGAGGCCATAAAGACCTGGCTCGATAACCTGCCATTCGCGATTATCATGTTCGTTTTTGGAAAATACTTGTTTAAGTATCGACATCGGCACTTATCCTGTGTTGCGCGAAGGCCTATTGCAAGGGGGAGTTCTGGACTACTTCAATCGATTAAGTTTAGGGCACAATGAGCGGTTCTGCGTCGTTGCATCGTAGGTTTTTAAAACGGCGAGCCCTGCAGTGTGGTGTCTACGCCGTAAACGTGATATTGCAAGATATCTTTCCAACTGATGACACCTTCTATCGCCATCTCGGCATCTACTACGGGCAGGCACGAGATGTGATTTTCCAGGAGTAGGATGGATGCTGAGTCGATGAGGGTGCCGGAGTCGATGGTAACCAGCTTGTTGGACATGATTTCGCGGACTCGCAGCTCTAACAAACTGCGATCAGACGCACGCTCGGAACCCGTGTCTATAAAAGGGCTGAGGTGTGCCAGTACATCGCGATCGGAGACGACGCCAATCAGTTTATCGTTTTCTTCAACGAGCAGGTGGCGATAATTGACTTGTGAAAAGATAGCACGCAGCTCCGAAAGTTTTTCCTCAGGTGCTACAGTGTGCACTTTTTTAGTCATGATGTTTGCAACAATCATTTTGCATTCCTAAATTTTTAAATCTTCCACAATGATTTTCTTTCCCTTGAGTTTAATCTGAATGCGGCGCTGGGTTTCTTCGCATGACCAGGGGTGACCGTTTATGCTAACCACAACATTAGGAAAGACATTGCCTTTAACATTTACCAGGAGATTATCTGAAATTTTTACGCGCGGCTTTAAGCTGGCCAATTGCTGTCGTATCTCAGAGATTCTAGTTCTTAACAGTTGAATGGTGTTTTCAATTTTGCGCGCTTTGTCGAGCGTGGTTTGCCCGATATTGGTGGGCTTACCCGTATTTCGGATTTTCTCCAGTATTTTTGTGAGTTGTTCTTCTTCGAAGGTTCGACGTTTTAATTGCAACTGTAGCTGATTTAATTCCTTGTGCAGTTCGCTGTCACTACCCAAACTTAAACAAGTAGTGACGTAGGCGTCACTACCCAGCACCTTGGCATTAATACCAGAATTCGTGGAGCAAAAACCGCCAATGATGCAGCCTCTACCTCGGGTTTCACCGGCGTTGATGAAACCCTCTGCAGTAATGCGGCACTGCATAATGTATTCGTGAACGTTTACATCGCCGTGGCAGTGAACATTGGCATGATGCAGGAATTTAGCGGTCAGATTCCCGGCCACTTCCAAGTGACAACCGTGTTCGTCGTCAATGTCATCGGCGGTTATGCCACCGGTAACATCAATATTGCCGCCAGAAGTGACACTCGCTTTAAAAATGGAACCTTTTACAAGAATGTCGCCACTCACATTTACCACAAAACCCGCTTCGATGTCGTTTTTAATAATCAACGAACCATCATATTCAATGTTGCCGCTGTGTATGTCGACGGCCTCGAGGCTCATTACCGGATCGACCCGCGCTCCGTAACGGGAAAAAACCGGATGACCCTTTTGAACGGCGATAAGCAGATTTTCATCGTCGGGCGAAATTTCCACACCCTGGAAGGGTTTTTCAAAAAGAATATCAGCACCGGCTTTGGCTTTGATGGCGTTACCTAAAACATCCATCCCTTCTTTGCCAGCGGTAGCAGGAGTTTTACGAACCAAGGCGTCGCCGGGCTCTACCACTACAAAATCATAAACTTCGTGCTGGTCAATCGCACCTTCTGAGTCGGTATCACGAGCGGCCAGCAACTTGCTCTCCAACAGCGGCTCCATGCTCGCATCTTTGCCATTTTCGGGAGGAATCGCATTAGCGATAATCAGATCAACAGCAACCTCAGCTGTTATCAATTGTTGCAGTTTTTCCTGGTCAAGCGTGTCTTTATGAATACCGAGCTTGTCAACCTCCGCCATGATGGATGACTCGGTTAAGCGAGTGCCTCCCCAGGACTGGTCCGTTTGCACGCGGGCATTACTGCGATCTCGCGCCACTGTGATTTTAATTTTGGCATCCCTTTTTTCCGCGAGAAGGTATTTGCCAACATCAAAGCGTTGAATCTTTTTGTAAAACTGCTCGAGGCTGTTGGTGGGGAAGTAAAACTCATGAAAACCCAGCGCTTTTAAATCTTCGTTTAGGGATCGCAACGAGGGGCCGGCACGTTGAATTTGAGGCTCTTCATCTATTTCTGGTGGTTTAAGGGGTTTAACAACACCAAACAGACGCCCCGATTTGTCGTCTAAGGTGAGCTCGTAGCGCTCGTTGCTGGCGGGAGGGGTTGTTGTTTCGTTCACCGATGGGCCACTAAAGATAGTTTACCTACCTTTAGGTATAGCATATTGGCGCGTATTTACTCTGGGCGGGCGGCGTGCTTGGCGTGGATGAACTGGCTGTGGCTGACGTAGATGAGTTCGGCAACTTTGCGGATCACATACTCTTCGTACTTGTCGAGTGTGCCGTCGGCATAGGCTATGGACCACATGCCTTTGATGAGTTCGTACTTTTCATTTTCGTTGCAGAATTCGTTAACCAGCTGGGTAAACTGATAAGTCGAGGTGGCATCTTCGCATTCGCTTTCTGCCAGCTTTATGAGGGTGTCGCACTCGGTTTCGGTGATGGCAAATTTTTCGCCGAGCACTTGGCGTAATGTGGTCATTTCGACCGGATCAAATTCCTGATCAATAACGGCCACTTCCAACAATAAGGCAGCGCAGGCAAGCCTGCGCTGCTGTTCACTGTGATTCTCATCAGCGCCCTGCAACTCGTTGCAGAAAAACTCTTTGATGGCATTCAGCACAGTGAGGACTCCAGCAAAATTACGCCTTTGATTTGAGGAAGTTTTCCAGGTTGATCTGGTCTGCCACAAAGCCGCGTATGCCTTGGGCGAGCTTTTCAGTGGCCATGGCATCTTCGTTGTTGGAAAAGCGGAACTGCGCTTCGGTTTCGATAAGTTTGGCAATAGCGTCGCCGGTGTTTTCTGGGGTGAGTACACGTTTCAGCTCACCACCATCGGCTTCCAATTCACCCAGAAGCTGCGGGCTGATGGTAAGACGGTCGCAGCCTGCCAGGGCTTCCAGTTCACCGGTATTGCGGAAACTTGCGCCCATGACAACTGTATCGTAGCCATTTTGCTTGTAGTAGTTGTAGATTTGGGTAACAGAGACAACACCGGGGTCTTCCATTGGAGCGTATTCTTTTTGGTCGGTATTGGCTTTGTACCAGTCGAGTATGCGACCTACAAACGGCGAAATTAGGAATGCGCCGGCGTCGGCACAAGCGGCTGCCTGGCTGAAGCTAAATAGCAGGGTGAGGTTACAGTTGATGCCTTCTTTTTCCAGTACTTCTGCAGCACGAATACCTTCCCAGGTGGAGGCCAATTTGATCAGCACGCGTTCCTTGCTGATTCCAGCGGCCTCGTAGAGGCCGATCAGGTGCTTGGCTTTTTCGATGCTAGCGTTGGTGTCGAACGAAAGACGCGCGTCTACCTCAGTGGATACGCGGCCAGGGACGATTTTTAGAATTTCACAGCCAATGGCAACGGCGAGTTTATCGCCGGCAGCGGCAATGGAGTCGGTACTTTTCAGGGCATCCTGAACCAATGGAGCGTATTGTTCCATCTGTGCGGCTTTGTAGAGCAGCGATGGGTTAGTGGTCGCATCCAGCGGCTTGTAACGGGCGATAGCTTCGATGTCGCCAGTATCGGCCACAACGTCGGAATATTGCTTCAATTGCTCGAGTTTGTTGGTCATGATTCTCCCCATAACACGTGAGATTTGCGAGGCGCACATTATCCGGGTTGCGCGCATGCGAAACAACCTGAATTACGGCCTTTTTGTCAGTTTGACTATAAAACCCGATTCGTTTTAGAACGGGAAACCAGTACCAAAGGTGAGGGCATAGCTGTTCTTACCAAAGCTCAAACCAACTGAAACTGTATCAACTTTAAAGCCAAGTACTTTTTTCGGCTTGTTCAGCCCGAGGCTGAAGCCGAGTTTCAACAGATTATCGACATCGACAACTTTAGCAAGTGGATCGCTATTGTTGCGCTGCAGAAAAAAATGTTGCCAGACGCCGAAAAAGCTCATGTTTAGGCGACGATTGAACACTTTGACAGGCAGATGGCGCTTAAAATCCATACCGGCTTCAAACATCGCAAAGCTACTGTATTGATCGGTGTGTTGCATGTGTTCTCCTGCCCACTGCAGCGAACTGCCCAGGGTGATATCCCACAGTTCGGATTTGTACATGTCGCCAAGAATCCGGGAGCCGGCAATCAGCAGACTGGTGGTTTTATCCTGGGTGAAGTCGCGCCCCAACCCCAGTTGTAAGAAGGGCTTCACCAGCCAGGTTTCGTCGGGAGCGTAAAAGAACTCCACTCCGGGTACGGCTGTAACACTGAGTATCTCGCTGGGTATCCACTTTTCGAAATCGTTGTCTTCGCCAATATTTTCATAACCCACCGCAACCGGGTAGATGACACGCCAATGCGTGTCTTCAGAAAGGTCGTACTTGCCCGTGGAAAAGGGCATACGAACCACAGCAATTTGTCTGCCGTTGAGGTCATAAAAACCGGTTCCGAGAACGGCGGCGTAGATGTAATTGACTGGTGCTTCGTCGATAAATTGTGGCTCGGTGGTTTGTGCCTGTAGCAGACAAGAAAATCCTAAAAGGTAGGCCGTAATTGTGAGGCGAGTAAACGCTTTAAACATGAGTTTGTGGCCGTTGCTCCATGGCATGCAGGGCGTCCATAAGTATCTGGGGGCTAGCACCGGGCGCATTGGCGTGTTCGGTTATGTGACGACGAAAAATGCGCGCACCAAATTCCCCAGCATAAAGCCCCAGAATATGGCGCGACATGTGATGCAAGCGTTGCCCCAGATTGATTTGAGCCTCGCAGTATTGCGCAAATTGCTCCAATACGTCGCGGCGCGGCCGAATAAGGCCCGCATCTGCGAACAAGGCGGCATCAACGCCCGCTAAAAAATAGGGGTTATGGTAAGCCTCGCGCCCGATCATCACGCCGTCAACATCCTTAAGCAGGGTTTCACATTGCGCCAGGTTAGTAATTCCGCCGTTGATGACCACCCTTAGATGAGGTCGCTCCGCTTTGAGCCGCTGAACATAGGCGTAATTCAGCGGCGGGATTTCGCGGTTCTCTTTAGGGCTCAGGCCTTTTAACCAGGCTTTTCGGGCATGCACGATAAAGCGTTCACAGCCGGCCTCGGCGACTGTATCTACAAAATGCAGCATGTCGGGGTAGTCATTTTGGTCATCCACTCCAACGCGGTGTTTTACGGTGATCGGAATGTCGCAGGCTCGTCGCATGTGTCGCACACAATCGGCAACCAAGTCGGGTTCGGTCATCAGAACTGCACCAATTTTACCTTCCTGTACGCGATCACTGGGGCAGCCACAATTCAGGTTTACCTCATCGTAACCCCATTGTTGCGCGATCTCTGCGCAACGCGCTAAGGCTTCTGGGTCACTTCCCCCCAACTGCAGAGCCACTGGATGTTCTTCTTGGTTGTATTGCAGAAAACGCGCAACATCGCCGTTAAGTAAGGCCCCCGTGGTAACCATTTCTGTATACAGCAGGCTGCGCTGCGTGAGCAGTCGCCAGAAATACCGGCAATGTCGGTCACTCCAATCCATCATGGGCGCGATGCAAAAGCGATAGTTATCTGTTATCGGCGCTCTTGGGTGGCACTGGGGCGTTGTCGGCTCGGGAGGTGTGGTGCTCATCAGGTTCGGTTGGGCCAGCATTACGGCAACAGGCAGTGAGTGGATACATCAGGACGCATATTTTCCCCTATTGGCATACAGCAAATCAAGTTTGAAAAATCGCTTCCCCGCCGTTGCCGAAAGGTGGGTGTTAGAGCGCGACTATTAAAAGTTGAACGCGCCTATTGTGCTTGCGGCCATTTGCTAAATGGGGTGCTTTTTTAATTCTCTGAAAGGGGGTAACGGCGTTTTTGCGGGCTCGAATAATTTTGAAACAATAATTGTTTAGCCTGTTCACTATTAAGCGCTACGTGATTTCAGTCTGTCTACTTGCATTAAATAAAATAACGGAGAAAACCATGCATTACCTCATGCGGGCGATACTTTTACACCTGATTTTTATAAGTGGTTCGGTTTTATCTGAAGAGCCTTTTTCAATTATTTTACTACCGGACACGCAGAACTACGCTGAAAAAGCTACTTATGATGTTTACGCTCACCAAACGCAATGGATTGTCGATAATGAACAAAGTCGCAACATTAAGTTTGTGATTCATTTGGGTGATATCACGCAACACGATCTGGCTGTTGAGTGGTCGGTTGCAGATTATGCTCACAGTCTTCTCGACAATGCCGGCATTCCCTACAGTATGGCGTCGGGTAACCACGACTTATACCCAAGCGCTGATGTGCACGCCCGTGAGTCGTATTTTTCTCAATATTTTGGGCCGCAGCGTTTTAGCAACAAACCTTGGTATGGTGGTTCATTTGATAGCAGTGGCGAAAACAATTACATGTTTTTTAACGCTGCTGGTTTGAATTTTATGGTGCTAAGCGTGGAATTTTTACCGCGTAAAGATGTTGTTACCTGGGCCAACGCAGTGATTAGCGCGCACCCCAATCATCGCGTGATTATTGTCACTCACTGTCATCAGGATTATACCGGTGAATACACCACTGGCTGGGCTGATGGTTACAATATTGCCGGGCGCGAAGGCGAAGATCTTTGGCAGGAACTGATTCAGCGACACAGCAATGTGTTTATGAGTGTGAGCGGCCATATTCAAGGGGTTTCATACCGCTTGCGTACTGGGCTGAATGGCAATGATGTGCACGAGATATTGTCCGATTTTCAGTCGGAACCGGTGTTGGGGAATGGTACCGCATTGGGTAATGGCTGGTTACGTGAGCTGACTTTCGACCCAGATCAAAACAAAGTTACGGTGGAAACGGTCACCGTTGAAGATGGCAATGGCAGTATTTTCCCCGGTGGTGTGCCACAATTATTTTTGACTTACAACGCAATCGCAACCCCCACGCAAAGCAAACACAATCAACTCAATTACGATTTTTTCTACAACATGAATCAATCGCAAAATTATGCTTATGCGCTTAGCGATACCTTGTTTAAAGACCGAAAAACCCATACCAGTTTGAGGGGTGACCACATCAATGCAAAAATTACTGCGGCAGCGAATGGCAACAGTATTGTTACCTGGCAGGATGATCGCGATGGCAACGGCTATCATCAAATCTATGCCCGCGTGTTCGATAGTGACGGTAATGCATTAACCGATGAAATTGTGGTGAACAGCGTTGCCAGTGGCCAGCAAACAAAACCTGCAGTAGCTGCTGATCATCAAGGAAATTTCGTTGTAGTGTGGGAAGACGACAAAGATGGCAATGGCTATTATCAAATCTTTGCACGTGGCTTTTATGCCAACGGCAGTCAGAAATTTTCAGATAAAACGGTCAACTCTGTTGGCAGTGGGCAACAATTTAATCCCGCAGTGGCGATGGATTACAGCGGTAATTTTGTCGTCGTCTGGGAAGATGATCAGGATGGCAACGGCTACTATCAAATTCTTGCGCGCGGTTTTAATTCGAACGGCAGTCAACGTTTTGCGGATAGAACTGTTAATTCAGTGGCCGCGGGGCAGCAATTTAACCCAGACATTGCTATGGACAGCAATGGTGATTATGTTGTTGTGTGGGAAGACGATCAGAATAATGACGGTGACTTCACGCTGTTAGCGCGTGGCTTCAATGCCAATGGCTCGTCGCGCATCAGCGACTTTTCTGTTAATTCCGTCACTACGGGCCATCAACAGTCGCCCACAATTGCCATGGATGATTATGGGCGTTTTGTTGTTGCCTGGCAGGATGATAAAGATGGCAACGGCTATTATCAGGTGATGGCGCGAGCTTTTAACGCTAACGGATCTGAGCGTATTTCGGATTTCACAGTGAATAGTGAGGCTTCAGGCCAGCAACGTTTCCCCAGTGTTGCCACTGCACCCAATGGTCGATTCGCAGTCGCCTTCGAAGACGACAATGATGGCAATAATTATTACCAGATTTATGCGAAAAGCTACAATGCCAACGGCACCATACGGAAAAGTGACTTTACCGTAAATAGTGATGCCAGCGGGCAACAATTTAATCCGTCTGTTGGTTTTACAGACAATAATCGTTTCTTGGTGACCTGGGAAGATGACATGGATGGTGATGGTGGTTTCGCCGTTATGCTCCGAAACTTTGCATTCTAAAAAAAGCGCACACAAAGGGTGCCTATTTTGGCACCCTCAGTCTGCCCGCTTTTAGTTAGCGGTTTGCCTCACGAGCTATTGATCGCTTGGTTGATATAATTCAACGATCCGCTAGTGATATTGAGTCAAGCTATCGACTCCCTTGTTATAGATTAATTAAATAAATCTCTAGTGCGTGTTAGCCTATCACTATTCCACTCACGTCGAGTCAAATTTTAAGGAGGCTTAAAAATGAGTCAGATTGACATTGGTATTTCATCCGAAAACCGTATCGCGATTGCTGAGGGTCTTAAAAAACTGTTGGCAGATTCCTACACCCTGTATTTGCAGACCCACAATTTCCACTGGAATGTTACCGGGCCACAATTCAGGGAACTACACCTGATGTTTGAAGAGCATTACAACGAGTTGGCCCTGGCTGTCGACGAAATCGCTGAGCGAATTCGTACCCTGGATGTTCCTGCACCTGGTACCTACAAAGCGTTTGCTGAGCTTGCTTCTATCAAGGAAGTGGAAGGCGTTCCTGAGGCGGGTCAAATGGTGGAAATTCTAACAGGTGGTCACGAACAGGTAGTGAAAACCTGTCGCGAAGTACTGGTGCTTGCCCAAGATGCAGCTGATGAATCCACTGCATCGCTGGTGTCAGACCGTATGCGAATTCACGAAAAAACTGCCTGGATGTTGCGCGCAACTGTATAGTCGCAACACGCCGCTCGTTCCTTTCCCAAGCGTTACGCAACAGTAAAGTGCCCGCCAGCGACAAAAAAGCCATTGTTTTTGCGTTGCTGGCGGTGTTTTGTTGGTCGACTGTCGCCACAGCCTTTAAATTGGCATTACAGCAACAGTCGATTTACCAGTTATTAATGATCGCAAATGGCGTTTCACTGGTAACTTTCGCAATTGCGCTTCTCTCCCAAAAAAAACTTAAGCAAGCTGTAACCCACTGGCCGGCCATGCCTACAACTTTGATGTTGGCCGTATTAAACCCGGTGGTTTACTATGTGCTTTTGTTCGCGGCCTACAACCAGCTTCCGGCGCAAGTGGCGCAACCCATTAATTACACCTGGGCACTTTCGTTAACTGTACTTTCTGTGCCCTTGCTCGGACATCGTGTTACGCGTCGAGACAGTCTTGCGCTGTTTTTGGGGTATTCAGGGGTTGTTGTTGTTTCATTTGCGGGGGCAGCTTCGGGTTTGGATGTCACCGGTTTGGGCGTGTTACTGGCGTTTTTAAGTACGGTGATTTGGGCATTGTATTGGTTGTTAAGCGCCCGCGATTCACGCGAACCACTTATTGCACTATTCCAAAACTTTTTAATCGCGTTACCCCTGTCGTTTGTTGTTTTTATGGTTTTCGATGGTGAAGTCCGTTTGCAAACGTCGGCACTATTTACAGCAATTTATATCGGTATATTTGAAATGGGCGTAGCATTTATTTTTTGGTTATTGGCGCTTAAAACAGTGTCGCGTGTTTCGATCATCTCTAATCTCATTTTTATTTCACCCTTTATTTCTCTGTTTTTCATTCATAAAGTACTTGAAGAAACGGTTTCGCTTGGAACCCTGTTTGGTCTGGTGGTTTTAATGGCGGGCCTCTTATTGCAGCGCGCCCAGAAAGTGCAGGCAAATTAATGGAACACTTTGTGGTGGCCGTAACGACTTTTTTTGCAACAGTTGGCCCCCTGGATGTGGCGGCGATGTTCGCTGCGCTCACTGCCCGTTATCAACCTAAACAGGCAAGAGCCACTGCCTTGAAAGGCGTCTCAATCGCAACGGCCATTCTTGTACTATTTGCGCTTTCTGGAGAATGGCTACTGTCGCAATTGGGTATATCCATTGCCGCGTTACGGGCGGGTGGCGGAATTTTATTGCTGCTTATCGGTATCGAGATGGTGTTTGCACGAAGTTCCGGCGGCACATCTGCAACCGCCGATGAAAAGCAGGAAGCCAGTACTCGAGAAGATCTTTCGGTATTTCCGCTAGCAACGCCCTTGATTGCAGGGCCAGGTTCAATGGGCGCGGCGATTCTGCTCATGGCGAATGCCGAAGGGCACCCATGGCAGCAGGGCGCCGTGTTACTGGCCTTGGCAACAATCATGCTGGTGACTTTTCTGATGTTGTTAGTCGCTGCTCAAATTCAGAAAATTTTGGGTATTACAGGGATGCATGTGGTGACACGTGTCTTCGGGGTATTGCTAACTGCTCTGGCTGTGCAATTTATCTTTGATGGAATTTCCAGCAGCGGCGTGTTCTCAGGCGTACACTGATTTTCTTCGGCGGAATACGTATCACATTTTATTTAAGGGTTGTGTGTTTTCATTTTGAGTTCCCAACCAATAGAAGCAGTTAACTATGCCTTCAAACGTTACGCCGCTTGTCACAATTGTTGTTCCCGTTTTTGAAGCGCAGGCATATCTTGCGCGCTGTCTCGATAGCCTTGTTGCGCAAACCTATCGTAGCCTTGAAATCCTGCTTATAGACGATGGTTCTACTGACGCGAGCTTGAGCATATGCCAGTCTTACGCTGATCGTGATTCACGCATCAAAACAGTAAGTTTGCCGAATGGTGGCGTATCGCGCGTACGTAACCGGGGTATCCTTGGGGCAACTGGGGAATTTATAGCGTTTGTAGATAGTGACGATGCAATCTCGCCGCATATGTACGCGAATTTAGTGGCCTGCCAACAACAATATGATGCAGACGTGGTGTGTTGCGGATACAAACAAGGCAATAAGAAATTTGCGGTGAGTGAGCAGGATATATTTTGGAAGGGTGAGTACCCCATCGAATTGATTCACTCCCTGGAATTTTCCAAAAACTATGGTGTGGTTTGGAACAAACTGTATCGCAAGTCACTCATCGATGATAACGCTGTGCAGTTTCCTGAAGGCATTTCATTTGGGGAGGATATGTGTTTTAACGTGCGATATTTTAAATATGTTAAACGAGCCTGCCTTACCAAAAATTGCGACTATTTTTATAACCCAGACAATACATCATCGCTGACGCGTTCTCCGGTAAGCCTGGAAGATAGCGCTTATCGCTTTGAACAGGTAGTGCCATTACTAATAGCGCTGGATCACAATCGCAATAGTCCACATTGCGCAGAAATACTCGCTCGAGATTTCAAGTTTACCAGCGTATATATTTTCAATCTGCATCGCATAGCAAATGGTGCGGCGCGAAGGAGGGCGTGGCAGGCTGTTCAGGGCTTTTACCGAAACCACAAAGTGACCAAAGGCTTTGTTAAGCCACGCTTGGCATTGCTGCACTATGCGGTTAAAAATTTTCCCGTTGCTGTGTTAGATGTGTTGTTTACTTGCTATTTCCGTTTAAAAGACCGACATGCTTCGCCTGTATTTGTGCAGGGAATACTGGGCTATTTTTTAATTTAATTCGCTAAATACCTTAATCTTGGAAAATAGACTAATCTTCACTACGGCTGCACAAAATAAAAAGAATGCTTGTGAAAAAAAAGCTTAAAGGTAACAAACACTACTCACATCGCGTTGGTTGGTTACGCGCTGCGGTATTGGGTGCAAATGACGGCATTGTTTCAACCGCGAGTTTGATAATCGGGGTTGCTGCCGCAGGTACCTCAGAGCTGGAAATATTATTGGCGGGTTTTGCAGGTTTGGTTGCAGGGGCCATGTCGATGGCTGCAGGGGAATACGTTTCGGTAAGTTCACAAGCTGACAGCGAAAATGCGGATTTGGAATTAGAACGGTATCACTTAAGACGTGATATTGACTTCGAACGCCGCGAATTGGCGCAAATTTATGAAAAACGGGGTTTGGAAAAATCCTTAGCCACGCAAGTTGCCACACAATTGATGGAGTTTGATGCACTGGAAGCGCATGCACGTGATGAGTTGGGTATTCACCGCCGCAACCGGGCTCGCCCGCTGCAAGCCGCTTTCGCTTCGGCAATGGCGTTTGTGGCTGGTGCCGTATTGCCGTTGCTGGGAGCCTGGTTGGCACCCTTACCGTTGTTGATCGCTATCACAGGGTGCTGCGCAATTGTTTTTTTAGCGCTACTTGGAGTTGTGTCTGCGGTACTTGGTGGTGCCCCCGTCGTGCCCAGCGTACTTAGAGTCAGTTTTTGGGGCGCTGTCGCTATGGTGATTAGTGCCTTAGCCGGCACTTTGTTCGATATTGCAGTTTTGTGAAGGAATTATTTCAGAATTTTGTGGTAGCTGTAATGTCCGCAAATTTCAAATTATTTTTATTTCTGCGGAACTAACAAATGGTGGTTTACTCAAAAGGAGTGTAGATGATGGATTTACTCCCTACACTCCCCAAATCTTACTCCTTCACATGGCGGCACCTTCGGGTTCCGCCATTTTTTATGCCAAATATTACTAATCCGCTGACAATGTGCGAATGCGGGAATCGAGATCTGGCCTTGGGCGCTCATCAGGTTTTTTATTGCTGGAGCCAATGTAGATGTATCCAGCGATCATCTCGGCTTTGGTAAGGCCTATTTTTTTGTTGAATTTTTTATCGTAGGCATACCATTCGGTTAGCCACTGTGCTCCAAACCCCAAAGAAGCGGCTGCCAAAAGTAGATTCTGGCAGGCCGCACCTGTAGAGAGAATCTGCTCAATGTCAGGTACTTTTTCGTTGTTCACCGGTGAACATACTACTGCAACTACCAAAGGAGCTCGCAAAAAGCGATTGCGCTCAAATTCAACAAGTTTGCCACTGGCATTGTCATTTTGTTTTTTAAAAATTTTAGCCAGGAGATCGCCATAAGTTTTGCGAGCATCTCCCTTGATGACAATGAATCGCCAAGGCCCCAATTTTTTGTGATCTGGAACCCGGTGTGCACAACGCAACATGACTTCGAGTTGCTCGTTGGTGGGGCCCGGCTCTTGCATTTCGGCAGCAGGAACAGATCGGCGGCTTAACAATAATTCGGTTAGCTCGGTAGTCATTAGATTGGGTCCAGTTGGAAGATGCTGGTGTAATAGTCTAAGGGTATAAGCCCCAATGGGCACCGGAATGGTATTTTATCAGAAAGTACTCAGATATTTATTCGATGAATATTCGCGCCTTGGCGCCTTAATAGGCTATATGCCAAAGTCGTATTCTGCAAGTAGCATACATCTGTGTTCGCGCCTTGCGAGGAATTATGACAGTTTATTGATGTGGGTGTTTCAACACGAAACGGGTTAAATTGTATACACCATGCAAGCTAACTGCGTGTAGCGGGTTACTGTCACGGCGCGCGAGGGTATAATCGCCAGCCCTAATTCATTGTGTCAGAGAAGTGTATGTCTGTAAGAACCCGAATCGCACCCTCGCCGACAGGCGACCCTCATGTGGGAACGGCTTATATTGCGTTGTTCAACCTGTGTTTCGCGCGCAAGCATGGTGGTAAGTTTATATTGCGTATCGAAGATACCGATCAAACACGCTCTACCGACGAATCTGAGCAAGCTATTTTAGATTCCTTGCGCTGGTTGGGCTTGGACTGGGACGAAGGACCGGATGTTGGCGGTGAGTATGGGCCATACCGTCAAAGTGAACGCAAAGATATCTACGCACAGTATGTACAGAAACTGCTCGATGCTGGGCACGCGTTTAAATGCTATCGCACAGCCGAAGAATTGGATGCAATGCGAGCCACCCGTAAGGAAGCTGGCATTCATTCAGCACTCAAACCGTCAGACTTAAAATTAAGCGATGCAGAACAAGCTGAGCGGGAATCTCAGGGCTTGCCCTATGTGGTGAGAATGATGGTGCCAGAAGAAGAGGGCAGTTGTGAGGTTAACGACCTACTGCGCGGTACCATGGAGCTGGATTGGAGCCTGGTGGATGCGCAAATACTTTTAAAGTCCGATGGAATGCCCACATACCACCTAGCGAACGTGGTCGACGATCACCTAATGGGGATCACTCATGTGATTCGCGGCGAAGAATGGATCAATTCCGCCCCGAAACATATTCTCCTATACCAATATTTTGACTGGCAGGCACCTGTGTTGTGTCATCTGCCGTTATTGCGTAACCCCGACAAGACCAAGTTGAGTAAGCGTAAAAACCCCACCAGCATTCTGTACTATCAGCGTGCCGGATTTTTGCCGGAAGCGCTGGTGAACTACTTGGGTCGCATGGGGTGGTCGATGCCCGATGAAAGTGAAAAATTCAGTTTGCAGCAAATGCTCGAACAGTTCGACATCGCGCGGGTGTCGTTAGGCGGTCCGATTTTCGATATCGACAAATTGAAATGGCTCAACGGGCTCTGGATCAGGGAAGACCACAGCGATGAACAACTGGCAGACACCCTGGCTACTTGGCTGTTAAATAAGCAAAACCTTCTGGCGGTGATTCCACACGTAAAGCAACGCATGGAAACACTTAGCGATTTTCTGCCGCTGGTTTCCTTTCTGGCAAGTGGCAAGCTGGCGATAGCGCCAGACGTGTTTGAGGCCAACAAGCTCGACCTTGAAACACAGAAGAAGGTTTTGCAATTTGCACTTTGGAAGCTTGAAAACCTCCGTACCTGGGAACGGGATGCCATTTTTACAGAACTTAAGAGCCTGGCGGATGGCCTCGCGATAAAGCTCAAGGATTTTCTGGCACCACTCTTTATTGCGATTTCCGGCTCCACGGCAAGCTTTTCAGTGATGGATGCCATGGTGTTGCTCGGGCCCGACATGAGTCGGGCGAGACTGCGAGAAGCCGTGGAGCTGCTGGGTGGTGCAGGTAAAAAAGTGCTTAAGCGCTACGAGAAAGAATACGCAGCGCTCACCGAGGCACCGCTTGCAGGCTGAACTCCTCTAAGCGACTTTGACGCCCCGGTAGATTCGTACTGCTGGCTTCTTCTCGGGCGTCAACATAAGCTTTTCGAAGCTGTGAACGTTGTTGGTTGCACTAAGCGTTGGCAATGCCCACAAATCCAGGCGCACTTCGAGAAACGCCTGTTTGTGCTCCTGAGTCAGCTGGTCTCGAAAGATTTCCAATTGTTGACGCACTTTGGGTTCCGCACTGCGTTTGGCGGCTCGCAACAGTTTTAGGGTTTCAGCAACCCCCTGAAAGACGCGGTAGCGCTGGTGTTCGTAAATCTCCATCACCATAGCAAGGCGTACCAAGGCATTTTCGGCTTTTGGAGCGAAAACAATATGTTCAATAAGCATAAGCACCTCTCAACATCCCTATAAATTCAACATCCAAACGACCAACCCCGGCCGTTCTACTGAGTTTTATTGTGCTCCCGCACAGCAGGATTTACCGCAGCAAAGGTCGCTACCAAAACGTGAATATTCCTGTTGACACCCCGCAGAACGCTGATAAAATGCGCCCCCTCGTTACAGATTACGGGGCCTTAGCTCAGTTTAGATAGTGCAACACTGGACGGTGTTGAGGCGGCCGGCGCTCCGGGCAGCGGTTGGAATAAAAAGCTTGCTGCGAAGATTGGAAGTTTAGTAAAGAATTTGGGGCCTTAGCTCAGCTGGGAGAGCGCAACACTGGCAGTGTTGAGGTCAGCGGTTCGATCCCGCTAGGCTCCACCAAATACAAAAAAACCCCGTTCGAAAGAGCGGGGTTTTTTTGTATTTGGTGGAGCCTAGTTGGGTGAGAACCACTGATGCGGTTTGATCCCGCCGGGCCGCGCAGGCTAGGCTCCACCAAAACAGTGCCGCCCAAAGGCGGCCGCCAAGCTTATGTAAATTGATAGCGCGCTTTAAGTCGACGAAAGAGCGGTTTTTTTGTATTTGGTGGAGCCTAGTTGGGTGAGAACCACTGATGCGGTTTGATCCCGCCGGGCCGCGCAGGCTAGGCTCTACCAAAACAGTGCCGCCCAAAGGCGACCGCCAAGCTTACGTAAATTGATAGCGCGCTTTAAGTCGACGAAAGAGCGGTTTTTTTGTATTTGGTGGAGCCTAGTTGGGTGAGAACCACTGATGCGGTTTGATCCCGCTGAGTCGCGCAAGTAAGATTTCTCAATATAGCTGCTCGTCAAAACGTCTAGCTCGCATTCCCGCTTGGCACTTCTCCGCCCTGGTTCTATCCAGTAACATTTAACGACCAACCCGCGCTTCCAAGGAATCTTTGTGGCTCTAAATGCAACAATCTACAAGCTCACCATCAATCTGAGTGACTTTAACCAGAGTCGCTTCAACACTATCCCGCTCACGCTAGCATTGCATCCCAGCGAAAATAGCTCGCGCATGCTCGCGCGCGTGCTCGCTTACTGCTTTCACGCACACGAAGCGCTCGAATTTACCAAAGGTTTGTCTACCCCAGAATGCCCAGATATCTGGCAAAAAAATCTTCATGGTGATATTACCAAGTGGCTAGAAGTCGGCGAGCCCAGTTTTGAAAAAATAAAAAAAGCCTGTCGTCGTGCAGAGGAAGTTTGGATTTACAGTTTTAATACTAAATCTGATATTTGGTGGCAACAAAACAGCAAGCATTATTCTGAGCTACCTGCCAAGGTGGTACAGTTTGATGCACGGCCGTTGCAGGAATTTTCTGAAGGAATAACCCGTACTATGGAGTTAACCGTCTCCATCGTGGATAACGAGATTACGTTAACTGCTCCGCACATGTCATCTTCACTTTATTTTCATGTTCTTCAGTAGGGGAGAGCTTGAATTTATCTGTAGCAATTGCACGTTTGCTAATCAACCAAAATTTCACAAAGTCAGCATTACACTCGCTCTGTCACCTATAATCTCAAAACAAACTAAGGTGCCTTGCATTCGCTTTGCTCACAAAGGATTCGACGATGAACAAGAAGTTAATTCCCTTAGGATTAATCGCATTGGCTGGTATTGGCGCAATTACGCTTCTGGTATTGCTAAAACCCAAGCCGCAACCAGCGCCCCTCAGCATTGAAAAGGCTAATGTCAAAGTTGCTGTAGCGCCGGTAGAATTTCAAACCGTGCAACTCTCTGTTACTGCGCAGGGCACGGTTACCCCCACACGTGAAATCGATGTGATTGCTGAGGTCAGCGGTCGCATAACATCTGTTGAGCCCGTATTTGAAGATGGTGCTTTTTTTAATGAATCACAAATTTTATTAAACATCGATGCAAGCGATTATCTGTCTGCGGTATTGAACGCTAAGGCGCGTGTTGCAGAGGCGCAATACCGTCTTTCTGAAGAACAGGGCTTAAGTCGCCAAGCGCGCCGTGAGTGGCGGGATCTCGGTAATGAAAATGCCAACGAATTATTCTTACGCAAACCCCAGTTGGCAGCCGCTAAAGCAAATTTGGATTCAGCGCGCGGTGACTTGGGGAAAGCCCAAGCGGATCTCGACAGTACTCGCATAAGTGTGCCATTTGGGGGGCGAATAAAAGAAACGTTTGTAGATCTCGGCGAATACGTCACCGAGGGTACCAAGCTGGCGACGGTGTTTGATTCGTCTCAAGTAGAGATTCGTTTACCGCTTACCGAAGCTCAAGCCGCTTTACTCGATTTGCCGTTTTCGCCGCGCCCTTTGGAGCGTCAATCACTGGTTACCGTACGCGGCAGTGTGGCTGGGGAGTCGTATGAATGGAATGGTGTGCTGGCCCGCACCGATGCGTATATAGATGCGAACAGCCGCATGTATGTAGCTGTTGTTGAAGTGGAGCAGCCTTTTTCTACGGGCGTGCCGTTGCTGCCAGGCTTGTTTGTTGATGCCGAAATTGAAGGTAAACACATGCACAACGTGGTGAAACTGCCGCGCGGCGCGCTCTATCAACGTGACAAACTACTGATGCTGGACAGCGACAATAAAGTTTCAGAAAAAAAGGTAAGGGTTTTGCGTCGCACTGCCGATTTCGTTTGGGTTAAAGCGGATATACCTGAACAAACCTTGATAGCCCTGGAAAAACAATCCCTTACTCCTGCAGGTTCTATCGTCGACCCTTTATTAGCTGAAAGTTCAAACCAGCCAGTGGCCGCAGATGTGCAGCCCACTCAAGAAGTCGTGCTTAGCGACAAGGAGTAAATTATGAACGGAATCATACGCTGGTTTATCGATAACCCCATAGCTGCAAATTTATTGATGTTAGCAATGTTGATTGGCGGATGGGTTGGCTCAGGTGTAGTAAAAAAAGAAACATTTCCCGCTTATACGGGGAATATTATCGAAATAAATATGGCGTATCCGGGTGCCGGGCCTGCCGAAGTAGAGCAACAGATTGTTGTTAGAATTGAAGAAGCGATCTCCGATTTGCCCGGTATTTTCCAGATAACCTCCGAGTCGCAGGAAAGTTTTGGTTCCGTTAATGTTGATGTCACAGAAGGTTATGATGTTCGCGAACTGTTAAATGACATTAAAGGACGAATTGATTCGATCAACACCTTCCCTATCTCTGCCGAGCGGCCTGTGATTCGTCAGCAAGTACAACGTCAGTTTTTAATGTGGGCGGCCATATACGGTGATGCTGAACTTCGTGAGTTAAAACGCCTGGGGTATCAAATTCGCGATGAAATGTCGCTTCTCGAAGGAGTCTCAGAAGTTCGAATTATCGGTTTGAAAGACGATGAAGTAAGTATTGAGCTTTCCGAAGACATATTGCGACAGTACAACTTAACATTCGATGAAGTCGCCGCGGCTATTCGACAGTCTTCCATTAACGTTCCCGCAGGTATGATTCGCTCAAAAGATGGCGACATTCAAATTCAAACCCGCTCGCAAGCGTTCGATTATGACGATTTTGCGGAAATTGTGGTGCGTGGTGAACGCGATGGCAAACAACTTTTGTTAGGTGATATCGCAGTAATTAAAGATGGATTTACCGAGAACGAAAATTCTTTCATTATGAATGGCAAACCGGGTTTGAATCTCGAAATTAAAATGAGTGACGACCCCATGCTGTTTGAAGGCACGGCGGCAGCAAAAGCCTATGTGGAAGAATTTCAGAAAATATTGCCTGAAGGGGTTATTTTTAAAGTTAATTTTGAGTCCAAAAGTATTTTCGATAATCGTTTTAATTTGTTGAAAGATAATGCACTGGGTGGTCTGGTGCTGGTGTTTATTATATTAATGTTGTTTTTACGCCCTATGTTGGCGCTGTGGGTGGTTGCCGGAATCGCAACAACATTTGCCGGTGCGATTTGGTTGTTGCCGTACTTTCATGTCTCCATCAACATGTTATCGATGTTCGCTTTCATTATGGTGCTGGGCATTGTTGTTGATGATGCAATTATCGTTGGTGAGAGTGTTTACAGACACCAGCAGCGCGGTGAAAAAGGTCGTTTGGCGGCTTTTACCGGTACAATTTCGGTTTTGAAACCGGTCAACCTGGCTGTGATCAGTACCATCATGTTCTTCCTACCAATGATCGACGTACCTTCGGATGTGCTGGTATACACTGAGTCGATTTTCTATGTCGTGATGCTGTGTTTACTCTTTTCTCTGGTGGAGTCAATATTTATATTGCCATCGCACTTAAGCCACATGAAGCCTGAGAAAACCAGTCGATTTGCTTTGGTTCGACAATTGGAAAAAATCCGACATCGGTTTTCTGATGGTTTGGAGAATATTGCCAAGTATAAATATCTGCCATTGTTAAAAGTCTTTATGAGGCATAAAGCCAGCACTTTTGTGGGTTTTGCTTTCGTATTTGCCATCGCGCTTACGGTGGTGTTCAGTGGATGGTTAAACATGCGACCATTCCCGAGTGTGCCGAATAATTTCATTATCGTTAATGTTGGTTTCGCACCGGGGACAGCGTTCGAGCGAACTAAAGGCGTTGCTGATCGTATTTTAAAATACGCAGAATCGTTAAATGATGACCCTGAGCTACTCAAGCTCAACAATGGTCAACCGTTTATCCGCGAGGTGAATCGCAGCCTAAACAATACTTATACCAGTGTTTTTGTAGGGCTAACTGAGCCGGAAGTGCGCACAATTACTGTTGATCAGGTTGCTGATAAATTAAGAAAACTCATCGGGCCGCTTCCCGAGGCACAAAGTTATTCGCTTAGCGGAGCTATGAGCGGTGGCGGGCCTGAGATCACATTAAATCTGAGCATGCTTGAAAACCGCCAGGAGTTACAACAAATTGCTGTTAACGATGTTGTCGCAGCACTTTCGAGCTATCCCGGGGTATTTAATGTGCGTTCAAACCTGGATTCGGAGCGCACTGAAATTGATGTGCAGTTAAAACCCAATGCTGAGAATCTCGGTATTACTGTCGGCCAGGTGGCACGTCAAGTGCGCCAGGGTTTTTACGGCGAGGAGATTCAACGTATTCCACGCGCTAAAGAAGACGTTAAAGTGATGTTGCGCTACCTTGAGGCGGAACGGGAAACCTTGGATACCCTGGAGCAAATTCGAATTCGTACCAATGATGGTCGCGAGATTCCCATCAGTGCAGTCGCTGACGTACAGCTGGTACCCGGCGCGAGCACCATAAGGCGAGTCGATCGCCGCCGTAATATTACAATTACAGCCGAAGTCGAAGATGAGCACGACCCCAGCAAAATTGTGGATGAAATGCTGGATAGTAATCTCACAGCCTGGAAAGAAAAATATTCCGGGTTGTCGTTGTCTACAGACGGGGGCTTGCGTACTCAGGCACAATTTGGTGAAAATTTTGGGGTTAATTTTCTAAAAGTTTTTCTACTGGTTACAGCCTTTTTTATGATCGCCTTCCGCTCGCTTTTCCAACCGTTCCTGGTCATGCTGGCGGTACCGTTTGGTTTTGTGGGTGCGGTGATCGGGCACCTGCTATTTGGAGCCGATATCAGTTTCTATTCGATGTTTGGTTTGCTCGCTTGTTCGGGCGTTGTGGTTAACGATAATCTGGTGTTGTTAGAGCGCATCAACACGCTGCGAGAACGCGGCGAGCCTCTCTTGGATGCGGTGATGAATGCGGGGGTTGATCGTTTTCGCCCTATTGTGCTTACCTCCATCACAACCTTTGTTGGCTTGATGCCGATTTTGGCGGAGCGTAGTATTCAGGCCGAATTTCTAAAACCGATGGTTATTTCGCTGTCTTTTGGTGTTGCCTTTTCATCGGTCGTTACCTTAATACTTGTTCCTTGCGGGTATTACAGTTGGGAGCAACTTATGGCCTATATTGCTCGCGTGCTTGGCAGGAGTAAATCGCACACCGAACCTGAAGTTTCAGGCAAAGTTCAGTAATCCTTTAAGGAGTAGTCCTAAAAAAACCGGCGCCTAGCGCCGGTTTTTTTTATGTTGCGGCGAAAGCGCTTAATAAGTCATCGAGAAACTGTTTGAGTTCCGTTGCCATTACAGCAAATTCGATGTCGAATTGTTCGGCAGCCGTCTCTGGATTTCGTTCACTGGCAAGTTCCAGTAATTTATCATCGAATTTTAGGCGTTTTATGGCGAATTGATCATCGAGCACGAAGTGGATGGCTTCATTCCAGGTTAACGCTAATTTGCTCACAACCATGCCGGAGTGGATATGATTTAACAACTCGTCGGCAGTGAGATCCTGATTTTTACAGCGAATCACACGGCCATCTTTCGGCGCTTGTAATTCACATTCCTCTCCCAATGCGAAAGGAGCAGGCAGTTCACTCTGTCGTAACCATTCGGTCATAATCGCGACCGGTGCACTGTCTCCCGCAAGCGGAATTAAAGAAATGCTGCCGAGTGATTCGCGCAGGCTGCTTAGCAGATCTTCGGCCCGCTTGGCTGAAGCCGCATTCACGTACAGGCGCTTTTCTTTAGGGGCGATGTAGGCAAAATCCAACGAAGATTTGGCGAGTGCTTTAGGGAGGAGGTCAAAAATAACCTCGTCTTTCAGGCTGTCACGTTCCTTGCGACCCACATGTCTGTTCTCGTCATTGTTGATGGCAACAATACGTTCCTCCAACTGCTCTCTTATCACGGCTGCCGGTAAAATTTTTTCCTGGCGTTTGGCGCATACCATGATATTGCCATTGCAGGCGTGAACCAATTGCGAGCCCTGCCTACCCAGCGGAGGGACCCAGCCGGAACGAACTGGGTCTAATTTTCCGCAGGGTTGGAAGGGGTGTTGTTCGAGCAGTTCTGCCAGTTGTTCTGGGGAAAATTGAAAGGCGCGGGTGAGTTGAAACACCCGCAAGTTTTTAAACCACATTAAGCGGTGATCTCCAGCAACTCAACTTCAAAAATAAGCGCACAGTAGGGGCCGATAGCACCACCAGCGCCACGCTCGCCGTAAGCCAGCTGGTAGGGTACAAACAAACGCCATTTGGAACCCACTGGCATCATTTGCAAGGCTTCAGTCCACCCGGCTATGACACCATTCACGGGAAATTCCGCGGGTTGGCCGCGATTAACAGAGCTGTCGAAAACCGTACCGTCAATCAGCGTGCCGTGGTAATGGGTTTTTACTTTAGACGCGATGCCCGGTTTATCGCCAGAGCCTTCTTGCAGAACCTCGTATTGCAAGCCACTGGAGGTTACTGATATTCCGGGCTTTTTGGCGTTTTCTGCGAGAAACGCTTCGCCGTCTGCTGCCATTGTTTTTGCCTGTTCGGCTTTCTGTGCTTGCATTTTGGATTGCAGTGCCTTGAACGCCGAATTAATTTGTTCAGCACTTACGGCTAGCTCCAGGCCGCGCAGGGCGTCTGCAACGCCTTGCGCGACTGCGTCTGGATCGAGCCCATCAAAGCTGTTGCCGCCTATTTGGTCGCCCACCTGACGGCCAATACCGTAGCTGGCGATTTGTTCATTGCTGGTATAACTTGGTGTATCCGACATGTTTTAACTCCCGATAGCAAAAGGGCTCCAGTGTAACATCTTCGCGGTTGGCCGCCTAAATTGGGATCGCATGGACGATATGGATGGACGTGATCGCGCTGTTATGCGGAAGTGTCGGTGTGTTTGGTTTTGAAGGCAACAATAGACACATTGAGGCCCAGAGCAACATCTGACAACTGACCGGCTTGGCTTTTCAAGTGTTGCAACTCGTTACGGCTGAGTTCGCTGGCTTTGTGTATTTCTTGGATATCGCGCGTTAGAGAGTCGACGCTGGTGGAGTTTTGTCCAACACCTGTAATAAGATTCCCGATACGTTCACGTATGGCATGTATTGCTGTGCTGGCTTGTTCAACAACTTCATGGGAGCGATCCACAGAGGCGGTTGTTGAACGGGTTTGTTCCGCCATGCTGCTCGCCTGTTGCACAACTGCTCCCACCTCGTGATGTAACTCCGAAACTGTCTGGCGTATTTCACCAGTAGCTGCCTGAGTGCGCCTTGCCAAATCCCTCACTTCATCGGCAACCACCGCGAAACCCCGGCCCACTTCGCCAGCCCGAGCCGCTTCGATGGCTGCGTTCAACGCGAGCAAATTGGTTTGTTCCGCAACCGTGTCGATAATGGCTGTTACCTCGCCAATCTTGGCACTTTTCCTTTCGAGTTCGCTCAGCCGTGCCGAAGTGGCGTCCATTTGCACAGATTGCTCTGCCGTGCGCTGGGTGAGATCTTTGGTGACTTTCTCCAAGGCATCCAATTGTTGCATCAGTTGTTGCAGCGCATGGTTGGCATCTTGAGCATCTTCGGTCAGTTTGTTGGAAATTGCATCCACTGTACTGTAATGGCTGGTAAGCCCGTCGCATATCCGCTGGCCATCGTCTGTTAATCCCGACGCCTTATTGATACCCTGATGCAGCTTTGCTTCCATGGTAAGTAATTGCTGGGCGTTGCTGCGAATTTGATTGACGAAGGTTAACAAGTTGTCGGCCATGGTGTTGACACTCGAAACAATATCGCCAACAACATCCTTGCTTTCGATGTTGCTGCGACGGGATAAATCTTTCGCGCTGATAGCTTGGGCAATGTGAGAGACTTCGCTGAGTTTCACCAATAGGTAGCTTTTTAATAGCCAATAGTTGGTAATACCGATAATCACGCCAGCAACGAGGCAACCAGTGGCAAACCATATTTTCATTCCGGGTTTGTATTCCACAAAGAAAGACGCGTAGAAAGGAAAAACCAAGCCCATTGCCAGGCCGAAACCAATAAAAATGAAAAATATTTTTTTAAGAATGCTTTGATTCACGCTGGATCGGAGACCGGTGAGGTAGTCATAAGTTACTCTAAGATTAGCGCCAAACGGCGCATTTTGTTCCAGCGAAGGGGGGCCTACTTAATTATTGGCGTGAATTTCTTCTTTAATAGTACAGCCTGCGCTCGGCGGAGCCGTAATTTTACATTTTGGAGGCAAGATGGATACGAATTTGGATACTACTGCGAACTACACGCTTGCCTATTTTGGCTTGCTTCTTATGTTGTTAACCCTGGTGGTACAGTCTGTTATAGCGGCTTCAATTAAGGCTAAGCAACCTGGCGCAATTCCAGGAAAAATGCCAGCGGAACTTAGCCACGACTCGTTGGTTTTTCGAGCACAGCGTACCTTCATGAACTCACTGGAAAATACACCAGCGATGGCACTTTCTGGTTTGCTGGCCATTAATGTGGGTGCTCATGCAGTTTTGACCGGCGCCTTGTTGTTGATATACGCTTTGGCGCGAATAATTCACATGATTTTGTATTACAAAATTGCCACTGAACAGAACCCTAGCCCTCGCAGTTATTTTTATTTGTTGGGCCTGATTGCGAATTTAATGATTCTCGGGCTTATAGCTGTGGCTCTGCTTTGAAGGTTGATGCTGGTGTGCTGACTGCATATTCAAGCAGGCCAAATCGTCGCAGAAATTTATCGGTAAGCTCCTGATTTTGGCGCGCGCTCAAGTGCGGTGAATCCAACAAGTAAATACGACTTTTATCGGCTTTCAGTGAGTCGATGATGTGGCCATATTTTTTTTGAAAAAGTTGTAATTCGGCGCCATTTTTAAAAATGATTTGAAATCCGGTGAGGATGCGATTTGCCAGTTCTTCATCATTCTTGTTGAAATAGAACCAAGTTTGAATGGGATAGTATATGTAGGTTTTTTCAGCAATTGCCAACTCTGGGTTTGTTGCAGAGTATTGTTCAAAAATACTGTCAACTTGTAGTATCGACAGTGGTATGAGATCAAAGCGACTGTGCGCCAGCATTCGAAACAACTGCTTCATGTCAAAGGTGTCGAATACGGGAATCTCTGCGGCCTGATAAATTGCAATATCTGTCCAGTTAATTACCTGTCCGACACGGTAGGTTTTTAACTTTTCGAATGTTTGGGTGTTTTCGAAATCCTGGGCATTTTCCCGGCGTATGATGCTTTTTCGCAGCCCCAGCGCACCACCCAGAAAGGGCATTTCCATCGCTATTAGGTCGTCGGATGTTTGCGGCACGATGCCTGCGCTAATTCCTCCTTTGATCGTCTTACCCTTCTCCAGCTCCTTCCAAAATCGCTTGAACGGGAATCCAATTTGTTTGGCGATCAGTTTGCAGGGCCCATATTGGTCTGCGGTGGCCGCTAGTGCCAACTCGAAAACACCTATTTCATAATCGCTCAGCCCAGGTCCAAAACCTTCGAGACGAATGGGAACTTCGCAGGGCTGGGCTGTGGCATGCGCCGGTAACATAGATAAGGCAAGCACGGCTAACGCTGCTGAAAAGATAGCCACTTTCCGGCTGCACTGTGCGTTGTAAATCCAACGAAGGTATGCGAATACTCTCCGCCTCAAAATAAGCGCAAAAAACCCCAGGCAAAATAACTCGTCCGTAACGAGCGGGTAATCTGCATCGAAATTTGAGTGGGGCACATCCACACCCTCTTTGCCTGTGAGTTATAGTTAGTATAGTTGCTAGATCAATATAGGCGGGTAGTGTTTGGGATGGGTATAAAATAACCGCAGATTTGGTGACGTAGCTTAGTTTTTTTATTAGATTTTTAGATAAATATCAGTCTTGCTACTACTTTTGTTATCAGGTTAGGATGGCGGTGCCGTTCGCCGGATAACATTATCAATAACGAAGAACGAGGGTTCTACACATGGAAAATGACAGTGCCAACCCCTATAAAGCGCCAGAGTCCGAAGTTGCGAGTAGTGCTGGCGGGCGATTAAGTGAAGTTTTCGAGCGTTTTTCTGCGTGGGGAGTGTTTGGGTTAAGCTTGATTACCTTGGGTTTGTATGCGGTCTATTGGTTGTACACACGAACCCAGCAACTCAATCAAAAGGTCGAGAAACCCATTAATTCGGTTTATGTCACTATCACGCTCATATTGTATGTGATGTCATTCGCATCCAACTTTGTCGCTATTGCAGACCCGGCCATCGGCAGTGTACTTACCATTGCAGGTCTGCCTTCCGGCATTATGATGATAGTCTGGGTGTTTATGGTACGGGGCCGAATTCACGATTATTTGAACCTTGAACCCGGTAATCCCAATCGTTTTGGTCCACTTCTTACTTTTTTCTTTTCCGTACTTTATTTGCAATACAAAATTAATAAGACCATCGATCAGGAATAATGCCTCGTGCCGTAGGCTGAAGCGGCAATCCTGTTCAGGTTGTTAGAGCTGTTTGAATGCTAGCCGAAAAATTCGATACAAGTTACCGGGTGGAAACGCCGGAATCCATCGATCTAATTGCCCAACTCGCAGGCCCCATACCCCGGGTGTTAGCTTATTGTATCGATCTCGCGATCAGGAGCATTGTGCAACTGCTGATTCTGATTGTGCTGTTGTTCGCCGGTAAAGCAGGGATGGGTATTTTTCTTGTTATCTCATTTCTTATGGAGTGGTTTTATCCGGTATTTTTCGAAGTACTGCGCGATGGGCAAACTCCGGGTAAAAAAGCCTTAAAAATTGCTGTGGTTAGCGACGATCTTACACCGGTTACGTGGAGTACCTCCATTATCCGAAACCTGTTGCGGGCTGCCGATTTCCTACCTATGGGTTACGCGTTTGGTCTTATCGCTATGACGACTAGCGGCAGGTTTCAGCGCTTTGGTGATATTGCTGCGGGATCACTGGTGATCTACCGTCGCGAGATTTCCAAAGATGCCTTCAAGCTGCCAGAAAGCGTGGCCACCCCTCCGCCTGTTGCACTGAGTCTTGAAGATCAGGTCGCCTTTACCGGCTATGTGCAACGTCATTCGCAGTTGTCCCATGGTCGCAAGGAAGAACTTGCCAATATTCTCGAGCCAGTTACGCAAACCAAGGGCGATGCGGCTGTCAAGCTTGCACAGGGGATTGGCAACTGGTTGTTAGGGCACAACAAATGAGGCAGCAGTCCTTCGAGACAAAACATCAAAAGCAGTGGCTGGAATTCGAAGCAAGTCTGGACGAAAAAGCCAACACATCGAGCCATTTTCCACATCGCTTTCGGGAGCTATGCCATCACTTGGCACTGGCAAAAAATCGTCGTTACAGCCCGCAGCTCGTTGATCGGCTAAACGAAACAGTGATCAAAGCACATCATCGGTTCTATCAGCACAATCGCCGTTTCCAACTGCAATGGCTGGATTTTTTAATCAGTGGTTTCCCGTGCGCAATAAGGCGCAACCGGCGCTTTGTGTATGTTGCGTTAGCGTTATTTTTAATTCCGCTGTTGGGTATGGCGATTACCTGCTACCACAATGAAGAATTTATCTACAGCATGAGCGCCCCTGACCAGGTTCGCGAATACGAAAGCATGTACGACCCCGAAAATTTGAAGCTGGGACGTACCCGTGATTCCGAAGATGATCTGGCGATGTTTGGTTTTTACATCAAAAACAATATCGGTGTCAGCTTTCGTACCTTTGCCGGTGGGGTTATTTTTGGCTTGGGTACCATTTTCTTTCTGGTGTTCAATGGCTTTGCCATAGGTGGGGTGGCAGGGCACCTTACTCAATTGGGGTATACCACTACGTTTTATCCATTTGTAGTAGGCCATGGTGCCTTCGAGTTAACGGCGATTGTATTTAGCGGCGCAGCGGGGCTTCAGCTTGGTTACGCGCTGGTAAACCCCGGTAATTTTAGACGTCTTGACGCCCTGCGAAAAGCAGGACGCGATGCGGTGTCGATTATATACGGTTCCACCATAATGCTGATAATCGCTGCTTTTCTAGAGGCTTTTTGGTCGTCCTCCGCCAGTATGCCCATTCTGATTAAATATAGTGTGGGCGCTGTCTTCTGGGTTTTGGTAATAGCTTACTTCTTGTTTGCTGGGCGCAAAACAAACAGGGCGAGTTATGGATCTTAGTAAGATCAGTATTGAAGCGCGTACCCGGTCTGCATGGGAGGCACTTGATCTCGGGTTTGTTTTAGCGCGTGCTTGGTGGAAGCCCTTATTTCTCAGTTGGTTTCTACCGGCGTTGTGTGTGTTTTTACCGCTGTTATTACTATGGGGCAACTCTGAATGGCTCCCATGGTTGATAGTTTGGTGGCTCAAGCCTCTGTTTGATCGCGGGCCACTGTATATTGCCAGCCGACGTTTATTTGGCGATGACCTTGCGCTCTCGGAGCTATTTCGGGAGCTGCCTCGGTTATATCGCACGGAGGCATTCCAGTGGCTAACAATAAGGCGCTTCAGTGTGACACGCTCTTTCGATATGCCGCTAACCCTTCTTGAGAAAGTTAAGGGGAAACAGCGCGCTTCTCGCCAGCAGGTATTACACCGCAGTTATGCCGGTGCAGCGAGCTGGTTAACCGTCGTGTGTGTACATGTGGAGGCCATATTATTTTTTGCCACGTTTGTTTTTATTGCGTTGCTTATTCCTGAGCAAATACAAATTGATTATTGGGGGCTTTTTATAGGTGAAGATACCCTGTTCATCTATGCGGCCCACGTGTGTACGTTTATTATCATGAGCATAGTCGGGCCATTCTATGCGCTTTCTGGGTTCGCAATGTATATCAGTCGTCGCATCGACCTGGAAGCCTGGGACATAGAAATTCGCTTTCGACATTTAGTAGAAAAGCAAAAAAGTAAAAACACTTTGTTAGGTGCGTCGGCCAGTGCGTTATTACTGGGCGTATTGAGTTTTGCTATTATTACCCCGCAAGCGGTGTGGGCGCAAAGCGATTTATTTGAACCGGAAATTCAATCGGTATTTGATGATGCGAATCCGCCGTCGCAACCCGTTGCGGAATTTATCCACGAGCCAGCAATTGGCGAACAGGCTAAAACCAAAATTACAACGATTTTGGATGGAGAACAATTCCATCAAATCGAAAGCGTCAGTGGTTGGCGTCTCAAGAACACGCAATCGGAAGAAAGTGAGGTGCCCGGTTGGCTCGTGTCACTTATAGAGTTCTTTGAAAACCACGCTGAATTTTTCGGGGCTCTGGGAAAAATACTTGCCTTTCCGTTCAAGTACATCGAGTACTTACTGATTCTTCTGGCATTGGTGATTGTCGTACTGATTATTTATAAGTTTCGTAAGCCAATTCAAAATTTTATCAAACAAACACAACAAGAGTCTTTGCAACACGAACCACCCAAGGTGATGTTCGGTTTGGATGTCACCCGTGAAAGTCTGCCCGAGGATGTACCCAGCGAAGCGCTTAATTTGTGGCAGCAGGGAAAATACCGGGAGTCGATAAGTCTTCTGTATCGCGCGTTGTTAACAGAACTCATTCATCAGCATGGCTTTACCTTTGCCGACAGTGACACAGAAGGGGAATGTGTTGCTACCGTAAAAGTCCGTGGTGATTTAGCGCTCAGCCGTTATACCATGACTCTCACCGGTTTTTGGCAAAATCTTGCTTATGGCCATATTCTGCCGGAAACTTCTGATGTAGTGCACCTTTGCGATGGCTGGCGAGAGGTGTTCACTCATGAATAACCGTGTGTTGATTGTTGTAGGTACTTTCCTCACAATTTTACTCGCCTATGTGGCTTATACCTCGCTCGAATATTATGAAGAAGACAAAGACACCGGTTGGAGTAAACAAGCCAGACGCAATCGTTTTTATGCGGCTGAGCTTTATGCAAAATCCATCGATGTAGCTGCGAACAGTTATGACAGTTATTTAAAAGTACCCGGGCTAGACGATATAGACACCTTGTTCATCGCTGAAAGTGGCCAGGTGATTTCCGAAAAACGACTCGCAGAGCTAATGGAATGGGTGTCTGACGGCGGCCATTTGATTGTAGCTGCTCAGCCTCCTTCGAATTGGCATAACGATCGTATACTCGAATATTTTGATTTAAGCGCTGTCCATTCAGATTATGATTTTTATGACGAAGACGATTTGGAGCAGGCTGAAATCGAAACGAATGAGTCAGATGGAACCGCTATGCCCAGTGACGAGCAAGATAAAATAAGGGAGAAAAAGAAAAAAGAAAAATTAAGCGATCAGCTTAAAAAATATAATGAGGAACTGACTTCGGGTGAACTGGATGATGCTGAAACACCTGAAAGCTCTCTTAAAAAAGCGCAACTTTTTGAGCAGAGTATCGAGGCGGATGAGATTACCAAGCTACGTTTTAAAAACATCAACTACGAGTTGCGTGCACAATTTGATGTGAGCGCAGGTTTAAGTCATCCATCCTTTGGCGAAAACGCAGACACCAACCAAAATAGCAACTACCGCTTATTGTATTGGGCCGGAGATGATTGGGCTACGCATCTCGTGCAGCTCGAGCTGGGTTATGGTTTAGTTAGTGTGCTATCTGATCCAGACGTATTTGATTCAAGCCATATCAGTTATTTTGATCATGCGCTTCTCTGGCAAATTCTAATAGAAGGCGGTGATACACTGGTACTGCTTTACGGTTCTGATATGCCTTCGTTGTGGTACATGTTGAAAACCTTTATGCCAGAGGTTTTGGTGGCCTTTGCTTGTTTTGTGTTTGCCTGGTTGTGGTACCGAATGCAACGCTTCGGTAGTGTGCGACGGGTCGACTATCACATCCGTCGCTCTATTCTCGAACATATTGCCGCCGCTTCTGGTTATTACTGGCGGGGAGGGTGGCAATCGAAGCTTTTAAAGCCAGTTCAGTTCGATATTAATCATCGTGCTGAAAAAGTATTGCCGGCCTATTCCAGCGCTTCCGATGATGTGCGTTGGGAACTGCTGGCGGCAGTTACACACATGGAAACCGACACGATCAAAGCTGCCATGCAGGCGTCTGCCGGGCTTAATGAGGAAAGTTTTACGCAAATAATAAAAACGTTGCAACGAATTAAGGATTCACTATGACCGATGACAATAATTCCTCTGCTGATGCTTCCAGTGCAAGTGCGAAAATTCAGCAACTTCGCGATCGAATCAATAGCCAACTCATCGGCCAGGCAGCGGTTGTCGATCAGGTACTCATTGCGCTTCTTTCAAATGGGCACGTGTTGGTCGAAGGCGTTCCAGGCTTGGGTAAAACCTTGCTAGTGCGATTGATGGCAGAGTGTTTCGAGGGCGAGTTCAAGCGCATTCAATTTACACCAGATTTAATGCCCGCAGACATCACCGGGCATGTGCTTTTCGATATGAACGAGAGTAAATTCAGAGTTCGAAAAGGGCCGGTATTCACCAACTTGTTACTGGCCGATGAAATTAATCGTGCGCCCGCAAAAACCCAGGCGGCTTTGTTAGAAGTAATGCAGGAGCGCCAGATTACCCTGGAAGGCAGCGCCAAGCCATTGCCCAAGCCCTTTATGGTGATGGCCACGCAAAACCCGATCGAGCAGGAAGGTACTTATCCCTTACCCGAAGCGCAGTTGGATCGTTTCTTAATAAAAATACTCATCGATTACCCTGACCATGCCGATGAGGTAATTCTTACGCGGCAAATCACCACGGGTAATATCAGTGACAGCGACGCTGTTTCCAAACAGGAATCTATCATCACGCCCCAAGAAATCTTCGAACTGCAAAAACTGGTCTCTAATATTGTGGTGGACGATCAGGTGCTAGACTATGCGGTGCGATTGGTGCGTGCCACCCGAGAGACTACATCGCTTATGCGCGGCGCGGGCTCGCGTGCTTGTATTGCACTGGTACGCTGTGCTCGGGCCAATGCCATATTACGCGGTGCTAATTTTGTACTGCCAGACGACGTTAAAACCATGGCTTACCCAGTGTTACGCCATCGTGTGTCACTTTCAGCAGAAATGGAGATCGACGGTTTTTCTGTAGACCAGGTTCTACAAAAAATAATGAATGCTGTGGACGCTCCCCGTCTATGAGGCCGAGTCGTTTTTTACTCAGAGCATTACTGGCATGGCTTGCTGCAGGCTTGTTGGTGTTTGCCGCGCGAGTGTATTTTTATGACAGCGCCAACCAAACAGATTTGTTGGGAGCAGGGGCGTCAATTGTCGATACGCTCGAAAAGCTCTGGTGGTTTTTTTGTGGCTATTTAATGCTGGTTGGTTTTTTCGACGCCTTTCGGCATCGCAGTTATCCGGGATTGATAATTTCTAGAAATTTACCGCACAGCCTAGCTCTAGGCGTGCATTCCCAGGTATCGATACAACTGGAAAATACCTACCCTTTTGCTATTTGCGTCGATATTACTGAATTGCTGCCCAATTCGATTATCGCTGCTGACCTTCCGTTATCATTAACGATCGCTGCCAACAGTCATAAGACATTGCACTACCCTGTATTGCCTATTAAACGTGGAGAGGCAGCGTTTAACGAAACCTGCCTGCGGATTTTGTCGCGCTGGAAATTGTGGGAACGTATTGAAAAACGAGGTAAACAGGAAATTGTAAAGGTCTACCCAAACTTTGCGCCGATTGCAAATTCTGCAGCAATAGGACTCGAACACCAGATCGCACAACTCGGTATTCATTTGCAGCAACGCAGAGGGGAGGGTAGCGACTTTCATCAATTGCGGGAATTTCGTGAAGGTGATTCCCTCCGTCAAATCGATTGGAAAGCCACTGCGCGCTACCGTAAACCCATTTCCCGCGAATACCAGGATGAACGCGATCAGGATATCGTTTTTTTGTTGGATTGTGGTCGCCGTTTACGAAACAAAGATGATCAGCTCAGTCATTTTGATCATGCCCTAAATGCTTTGCTATTAACCGGTTATGTTGCTTTGCGGCAGGGTGATGCTGTTGGCTTATTGAGCTTTGCGGGCTCGGAACGCTGGCTCACGCCACTGAAAGGCCCGGCGCGAATAAACCTGATTCTCAACCAGTTGTACGACTTACACAGTACCACTGATACCAGCGATTATTTAAAAGCGGCTGAAGAATTTTTGCAAAAAAACCAAAAGCGTTCGCTGGTCATTTTGATAACCAACGTACGTGAAGAAGATTTGGAAGATCTGGCAACGGCGTGTCAACTGTTATCGCGCAGGCATATAGTTATGGTGGCCAGTTTACGCGATGTTTTTCTCGACAAGTTTATGGCGCATCCTGTATCCAATTTTAACGAAGCACTGAATTATTGTGGCATCAGCGATTATGTTTTAAGACGCCGTCGCATGTTGAGCAAGTTACAGGGAATGGGGGTGATAATTACCGATTCACTTCCGCACAACTTACACCTTGATCTCGTCAATGAGTATTTCAAATTAAAGCGCAGCGGGCGCCTCTAAGCTCGCTTTTAATTACAGCTGGTCGTTTGAATAGCTGTTGCTTAGTTGCGGCGATTTCGAGGTGTATCCCGATTGTTTTGTTTGGGTGCGGCCTTTCTTTTACGTGGTTTACGCGCTTTGGGTGGCTCGTTGTTGGGCTTGTCTGGGTTAGCGACTCGCTCCAGGTTAATGGCGCGGTGTTTGACGCGTGTTTTTTTCAGCGATTGATATAAATCGTTAGGCATGCCTGCGGGTAAATCTACCGTGCTGTAAGACTCGTATATTTTAATCTGGCCGATATAACAACTATCGATATCGGCTTCGTTGGCGATAGCGCCGACGATTTCTCGGGGAGTGACATTGTGATTGTGGCCCACGTCCAGGCGAAAGCGTTCCATCACTATTTCAGGATAATCGCGTAACGATTCTGCATTGCCTAGGTTAGGAATGCTTTGCGTGTTATTTGCTTTCTTTTTCGGAGTGTTGTCGGGTTGTTCTGCGTTGGGTGTTGGTTCCTGGCTGGTTTTGTCTTTTGGTGGCAGAAGGGGGCGGTCTTTTTGCAACAAAAAGGCGAGTGCCGCAGCTACATCTTCAGCACTGGTTTCCTGTTCATGACACATCTCCGCCACTATGCGCTGGAAGAACGATTTATTTTCCATCGTGAGCGATTGTGCGACGGAATTTTTGAATTCCTGAGTACGGCGATGAATTAAGTCGACGCGCGACGGCAACTTCATTTCTGTGATTTTTTGTCGCGTGGTTTTTTCGATACTGCGCAGCATGCGACGTTCACGAGGGGCCACAAAGAGAATGGCTTTGCCTTTGCGACCTGCACGGCCGGTTCGACCAATACGGTGAACGTAGGCTTCATCATCGTAGGGAATATCGTAGTTAAGCACGTGACTGACACGTTCCACATCCAGGCCCCGTGCGGCGACATCGGTGGCGATTATCATATCGAGCTGACCACCTTTTAGTTGATCAACGGTGCGTTGTCGCAAGGTTTGGTTCATATCGCCATTTAGGGGAGCCGCAGAAAAACCCCGGGCGTTCAGCTTCTCTGCCAGATCAACGGTCGCCGTTTTGGTTCGCACAAAAACAATCATCCCGTCAAAATCTTCCACTTCGAGAATGCGCGTGAGTGCGTCCAGTTTGTTGGTGCCCGCAACCAGCCAGTAGAACTGTTCGATATTTTCGTTGGTAGTAACCGCCGTTTCGATTTTGATCTCGATGGGGTCATGCAGGTAGGTGTCGGCCACGCGTCGAATTGGCGGCGGCATAGTGGCAGAGAATAAGGCGATTTGATGTTTACCCGGCGTTTTATCGAGAATCGCCTCCACATCTTCGTTGAAGCCCATACGTAGCATCTCATCGGCTTCATCCAGCACTAGGGTTTGCAATTCGCTGAGATCGAGGCTGCGGCGATCGAGGTGATCGAGAAGTCGGCCCGGTGTGCCCACAATCACCTGAACGCCGCGCTGCAGGCCGCGCAACTGGGTGCGCATATCCTGACCACCGTATATGGGCAATACATGGAAATTGGATATTTTCGCGGCATAGGCTTGAAATGCCTCGGCAACCTGCAAGGCCAATTCTCGTGTGGGACAAAGAACTAACGCCTGGGGTTTGCTGCGACGCGGTTTGAGGTTTGCCAAAATGGGGAGTGCAAAGGCGGCTGTTTTTCCCGTGCCAGTTTGTGCCATTCCGATCACATCTTTACCGTCTAGTAGGGCAGGGATGGTTGCCGCCTGTATGGGTGACGGGCGCTCGTAGCCGAGATGCTGCAAAGTTTTTAGCAGATTTGCAGGAAGGTTTAGTTCGGCAAAGCTGGGGTTTTCCCCCTCAATGTGTTCTGACATGGATTACCTTGAAAACGTGATTAACTGGAATAACTGATTTGTGCGAATTCGCGCCTGCCAGCGTTGTTTTTTCGATCGAGCAGGAGTGCGCTTCTGTATTAGCGATGTTACTTAACGACTCAGAGATTCCCTGGGAAAAGTCTAGCTGAGCGGAAGTGATACTGCAGGTCGGAGCGTCAAAAGGGCGCGGATAATAGCAGAGCAGTGTGAACTATGACAGCAATTTGATCGATAGGTGCTCAAACTATGCTTTTCGAGTTATAAAAAGCCCCGACAGGTCGGGGCTTACGCGCTAATTACAGCTTATTGCGCCGTTGTTTCAGCTTTGGCCTCGTCTTCGGCTTTCAAAAACCCCTCTGAGTTGGCGTCTAACAAGGGGTTAGCCTGGTAGCCAGCGATCTCGAACACATGAGTTTCACCGAATTTTTTAACGTAGATTTTTTCATCATGACGATAAAACGCGTAATCGGCTTCGCCATTACTGCTTGTTACATGCACGTTGGACACTGGATTTTGCACAATGATGGCTTCAACGGCGTCGTCTGGAACAAGTTTACTCACGATGAGGTTGTTAAAGCGCTTGGTCCATTTCGCCACCGCTTCTCCATCAACCTCGCCTTTGGGAGCGGGTTGAAGGGTCCACGGTGAATCGTCGTCAGCTGCGGCGCGCGATACTTCAAAACTGTCGGTTTTAACCCCAAGTATGTCTCCCTCGACCTGGAGAAGGGTTTTGTCGAGCCATTCAGCTGAGGTAGCGGGTAGCTCATGGTGTGCGAGCTCAATCACGAAAATGTCTTTGCTATCATCCACACGAGCGTGTAAGCGGCGGTAACTGGGGCTGGTGCCGAGGTAAAGTTGCGTCACGACCTTGCCATCCGATTCAAAACTCAGGATTTTTTGCGCGTTCTCGGCAGAAACCTCAAAGCGCTTGGCAGCGGCATCCGTTGTTGCTACCGGCCACATAACTTTAGCGCCGCGCAATTTTTCAAGGAGTTCATCAACTTTGCCCTCGGTAACGTTTAAATTGCCGTAATCTGGCATTACCCAGGCGTCACCTTCTTTTTTTAGCAGTGTAGATTCGCCATCGCTGTCACTTAATTTGAGGGTATCAATTTTATCGATTCCCTGAAGTAACAGTTTAGGTTGGCTGGATTCCGGGTTGGCGGTACCGACATTTAAACCGAGTATTACGGCGACTTGCGCAACCAGTAAGAGCGCAAGAAATTTTATCGCTTTGTTCATGCGGAAGCTCCTTGGTCAGCGGTTGATTTACCGGAGTTGTCGAGGGTGATAGCAGCAAGCAGGCGCGTGTACTGGGCGCGTCTAGTTTGTTTACGCCACACCATAAACAGGTACACCGCGAGCAGACCGACCAACGCCAATCCGTAGTTCAACAATTCCCAGAACTGTCGCTGTGAGTCGTCGAGCGGTGGTAGAGTGCGGTTAAAGTGGTCTCGTGAACGAATGCTTAGCAAGCCTTCGTCTTCAAGGCTCCAATCCACAACATTGACCAGCATTTGCAAGGGGGCGACATAGTCGTTGCCCGCCATTGAGCTCAGCATGCGCATGATGCCATCTTCCGCGAAGCTGTTTGAGCTCAGAACCACGAGTCGTGCGGAATCTGGGGAGTGCTCAATAATGCTGGTGATGATTTCGCCGGGCTTCTGCTCTTTTTCCTCCGAATCTTGCTCGGTTGCCTCGTGCTTCAGCAATGGAGATTCTTTCCCAGTGAAATAGGAATCGAAGCGACCGGTAATAGCGACAGCTACCAACTGCGAGCCTTCAGCAGGCTTGATGGGGAACCCATGGGTACCATCAGGATTCATACGGGGGCTGATATCGGTCTCGTCGCTCAGCCAGCTGCCGGGGGAGGTCTGCGCCAGTTTCACCACGTCACGCCCGGTGTTTTTGCTGTCGTCTAAGGTGATAGGAGATGCCCAGGGCACAGTGAGTTGCACCAGGTTGGAAGTGACCGGGCTCTTTTGATCCAGGCCTTGTTCGCGTAACTCAGCGAAGAAGGGGTAGTTGATTAGTGTCATTTCTTGCACGGAGTACATGCCAACCTGACGGGTTACAGGTACCGGGAAGGCAGCACTTTGCGGGTCCATGATCAGCTTGTCGCCGATGTCGATGCCGTTGTGCGCCAGCCAATCTGACAGGTTGGATTTGTATTCTCCTGCTGAAAGCGCGGTTTGAGTTACGTTGGCGCGAATTGGTGCCGTTGCGAGAACGACGGTGGCACCCTTCATAAGGTACTGGTCGATCGCGAATTGCGCTTTTTCGTCAAGATTTTCGGGTGCCATAACCATCAATAGGTCGACATCTTCAGCCACGCTACCTTTGCTGAGGTCGATGGGAACGGCTTTCATATTCTCATTGAGCGATTGTTGCAGGGCATTGAATGTCGAAGATGCTGGCTGTCCCATCTGTGCTGCGTAGGGGTTGGATTTTGGGGCAACAAAACCAACGGTTTTGGTAAAGCCTTGCGCAAAGCGTTTTAGACCACCATCCAAAGCACGGGTGAAGGATTCTTCCGAAAAGTCTTCAGGCAGGGAAATTTGCATCACCAATTGGTTGTTGCCGAGCACCATGTAGTAGTAGAAAGTGTTGACATCAAAAAGGCTGGAAGCCATGGGTTGGAAACCATAATTTTCTTCGATTTCCCGGGCAACTGCGCCGCCGTTGGCTTCAGGGTCAACAAATTCAAAACTGAATTTTCCGTTGGATTCCTCACGGGTTTTCTGTAGCACACTTCGCAGTTGATCGTTAAATGCCGCGAGGGATTCAGGCAGCTTCGAAGCGTCGGAGATGTAAGCAGTAAATTTCACCGGGGACGGGATGCTGTCGAACAGGTTACCGCCAGCCTGGTAGGCGTAAAGTACCTGCTTGATGTTGTTGGTAATGTCATACTCCGGATTGCGCAAACGCACGTCTATGTCTTTTTCGGATCGTGCTTTTACGTCAATCAGGTCGCGAAAACTTAGAACTTTATACTCATCGCCATATTGGATAAGTATGTCGAAATACGAATTAACCAGTGCTGATTGATAGCGGTCGTCGACTCGGAAGGGTGTTGGTTTAATGCCGTATTTGCTGCCTGCCTCTTCTTCGGCATCGGGGTTACTGGCCGGGTCGATGAATTCAACGCGAATATTTCCTTTCGCTTCCGCCTCGTATTCTTTGAGTAAATCTTTAATCTCCGGTACCAGTGGAGCTAACAATGGGTGGGTTTTTGCACTGAAATAGCCACGTATCAGCAGTGGTTCCTGTAGCTGGCTTAAGTAACCACGTGTTGCATCGCTAATGGAATAAATTTTTCCTGTGGTAGTGTCGATACGCAAACCTGATAAAGGTGCGATAACAAAATTTAACGCAACCACGTTGGCCAGTATCAAGCTTGTAACCAATGACCAACGGGCATGGTATTTCTTGTCGCCGTCGTCAGCCCAACGACTTTTTTCGAGACTGTAGCGATTAAGTACTAGAAATACCACAGCAATGCTAATGTAGTAGTAGAAATCACGAATATCCAAAACCCCACGGGTGATGGATTCAAAGCGTGACCCGGTACCCAGGTGACGTAACTTTTCACCGGTTTCTATACCAACCAGATCGACAAATATACCTGAGCCGATAATGTAAAACACACCGCAAACCACAGTGGTTAAAATAAGGCTGACAATCTGGTTTTCACTGCGCGCCGACACAAAAAGACCAATCGAAATATAGGCCGAGCCCAGTAGTATAGTGGCGATATAACCGCTGATTACCGGCCCCCAATCTAGATTTCCAATAAATGAAATAGTGATGGGAAGCGGCAGTGTAAGCAATAAAGACAGCACCAATAAAATTTTACATGCAGCGAATTTACCTTGCACAAAATTCCAAGTGGGCACAGGCAGAGTTAATACATGCTCTAGGGTGCCGCTGCGTTTTTCCTCACTCCACATACGCATTGTGAGCGCTGCACTTAAGAATATTAATAGAATGGGCATCCATTCGAACATGGGGCGTACGTCGGCGATATTTCGAGAGAAAAAGGACTCACCCCAGAAAAAAATAAATAAAGTGGCAGCAACAAAAACTGCTAGAAACAAATAACCAATGGGTGAGGCAAAAAATAGTTTTAATTCCTTATTGGCAATTTGCAGCGTGGTTTTTAGGGTAGATTGCGCATTATGCAGCATTGCTTACATCCCCCATATTCTGCTTGTGTTCATGAATATTGCGAAACACTGTTTCCAAATCACGTAATTGTGGGCTAATAGCAAACACTCTTTCTCCGCTTGTCACTAATTTTTCAGCAAGCCAGGCGCACAGCGCGTTCGCATCGGTCGATTCGCTAATGGCAATTTGAAAGTGATGTTCCTGAGTACTTTTTACAATCAATGTTTTGTCTTTTTCTTTTACCAGTGCTTGCAGAGTGGATTGTGGAACGCTGGAATGCAGCGCGATGGTGTCGCTCTTGCGCAGCTGTTCCATGGATTCATCCACCGCCAGTTGGCCGCTGTCGAGTATCAAAACGCGATCGCAGAGTGCGTCGACTTCCTGCATGATGTGAGTTGAAATAATTACCGTAGCGTGATTGGCAAGATTTCGAATTAGATTACGCATCTGCTGCGTTTGGTGGGGGTCGAGGCCGTTAGTGGGCTCATCAAGAATTAAAATTTTGGGGTTGTGGATTAGTGCCTGGGCCACTCCCACCCGCTGCTTGTAACCCCGAGAGAGGGTCGCAATAGGTTGCAAGGCTTTTTCACCAAGTTCCGTTTGACGTATTGCATCACTCACCGCAGTGTCTTGTTGTTCTTCTGGTATATTGCGTACCTGGGCACAGTAGAATAAGTAGTCCATTACACTCAAATCATGATAAACCGGAAGGTTTTCAGGTAAGTAGCCAATGTCCTGCTGAATATTGTTAGGATCGCTGTCGAGCGCTAAACCATTGATCGTGATTTTTCCATCGCTGGGTTCCAGGTAACCGGTCAACATCTTCATGATGGTGGTTTTACCTGCACCGTTGTGGCCGAGCAAGCCTACTATTTCGCCGGCTGAGATATTAAAGGATACGTTATCCACCGCCGCAAAATCGCCGTACCGACGACTGAGGTTTTCCGCGTGAATCATCTCTGACTCCCATAATGGTGTTTAATTTTTTATTGTTCGATGTGGCTTCGTATTTTACGGGGCGAAGCGCCCCTAGTAAGAGTGGTTTTGCTCGAGATAGTTCCAGGTTGTATTTCCAGGGGTTAGTTCCTGGAGATGGTCCCTGGATACAGTCCCACAGCCTCGTCCACTAACCCGGCTAGATGGCGATTTTTAAGCAAAATTCAAGTGCTTGCGACAGTGCAATGGAAAGTTGTCAGTGACAAACAAAAAAGCCGCTCTCGCGAGCGGCTTGGCGGTTTTGTTAGGGCAGACACTTAGAAAATCGAGGGGTCTGCGTCCGGACGGGTATCACGTAAAATGAAATCGCGTGTTGGTTCACCGGTGTACAATTGGCGAGGACGGCCAATTTTATAGCCATCGGTAATCATTTCATGCCAGTGAGCGATCCAGCCAACGGTGCGGCCGGTGGCGAAAATCACGGTAAACATATCTTTGGGGATACCAATCGCCTTCATAATAATGCCGGAGTAGAAATCGACATTTGGATACAGTTTCTTATCGATAAAGTAATCGTCTTCCAGTGCGATTTGTTCCAGGCGTTTAGCGATTTTCAGCAGTGGATCGTCTTCGAGCCCGAGTTCACCAAGCACCTCGTCACACACTTGTTTCATAACCTTGGAGCGCGGATCGAAGTTTTTGTAAACGCGGTGACCGAAACCCATGAGGCGGAAGGGGTCGTCTTTGTCTTTGGCACGCGCCACAAATTTATCGATGTTTTTCTCATCGCCGATTTCTTCGAGCATGTTTAATACTGCTTCGTTGGCGCCACCGTGTGCCGGGCCCCACAAAGTGGCAATACCCGCGGCGATACACGCAAACGGATTAGCACCGGATGAACCAGCCAGACGTACCGTAGAGGTGGATGCATTTTGTTCATGATCGGCATGCAACAGGAATATTTTGTCCATGGCATTGGCTAGTACCGGGTTAACATCCGGGTCGTTGCATGGAGTTCCAAACATCATGTGCAAAAAGTTTTCGGCGTAACCCAAATTGTTGTTGGGGTACATGAAGGGTTGCCCTTGCGAATGCTTGAAACACATTGCAGCTAAGGTGGGTACTTTGGCGATAAGACGGTGGGCAGAAATAATGCGGTGGCGTGCGTTGTTGATGTCGAGAGAGTCATGGTAGAAAGCGGACAGTGCTCCAACGATTCCACACATCATTGCCATGGGGTGGGAGTCGTAATGGAAACCGCGGAAAAAGCGCGAAATCGACTCGTGAACCATGGTGTGGTTGGTAATGATTCCCACAAATTCTTCATACTCGGATTGCGACGGAAGTTCGCCGTGCAACAGGAGGTAGCACGTTTCCAGATAATCGGATTTTTCAGCGAGAACTTCAATGGGGTAACCGCGGTGCAGCAGTACACCTTTGTCACCGTCAATGTAAGTGATTTTAGATTCGCATGACGCGGTCGAAACGAAGCCGGGGTCGTAGGTAAAAAATCCTTTGGCCGTTAAAGCACGAACATCGATCACGTCTGGGCCGAGCGAGCCGGAATAAACCGGTAAGTCTATTGCGCCATCCAGACCATCGACCGTAAGCTTTGCTTTCTGATCAGTCATTTGTGGACTCCTGTTATTTCTTGCGGATTGCTTTTGCAGGTTCGCTGCGCGGCAATCGTGAAGTGACTGTGCGAAGCCTGGAGAGGTGCACAGGTAAGCAAAAGGGGACGGCACTATAAAAAGCTCCATCCGTGATTGTCAATGCAAGCGATTTGTTTAAAATCGCCAATCAGTATCTTCTGCTAATACCGTTTAGCGGTATAAACGGTATTGATCAGCGCTATTGGTAATAAAAATAGTGTAGGGCGCACTGGCGAAGAGGCTCGATTATAGAGAATTTTCCGCCCATGGGTGTACTTTTGCTCTGCGCAGAATCAAAAAAACATGCTTTAATTTAGCCTGACTGGGTGATTTTTCGAGTTGCGTGACCTATTTTGGGGAATAATTATTGGATTATTCCAAAATGGTGCGAGCTTCTTGTTAGATTGTGCGAGATAGTGTTGCTAAGTACTTATAAGCATTTGTAATTTTACTGTCGCATAACTATAATTCCGCGCGTTTTCTGAGCGCGCTCGCGTGAGACAATTGGCGCCTAATTCGTTTCGCTGCCTTCCAAAAATACACTCAATGCCGTCCTTTTCTGAGGCTCAATTGTTATACAGTGAGCCGCGGCCTGTTGCGGTTTTTGTTAGGCAGACATGTAAGCCGGCAAACAGGAAACAAATGGATTTATATTTATCTCCTGGCAATCTTTTTCCGCCTTTTAGCGGGATAAATTCCATGCGACTTTATTCCTGAGACTGACACGTTACTCTTTTATGCTGGAGTAATGCGACCCCTTAAATTGGAAAGTAAAGGTGTGACCCAACCGTGAAAACCAATAGACCTGTAAATTTGGATATCTCCACAATTAAGCTGCCTGTGACCGCTTATGTTTCAATTCTGCACCGGGTGTCTGGTGTCGTTTTGTTGGCGGGCGTGCTGGTGTTGCTTTATATGCTCGATATGAGTTTGTCGTCCGAAGAATCGTTTGCTGAATTAAAAGAATTTCTGGCGTTCCCGCTGGTAAAAATAATTCTTTGGGCTGTGCTTGCCGCGTTGGCTTATCACTTTGTCGCCGGTGTACGCCATTTAATTATGGATCTGGGCATTGGTGAAAGTTTGGAGGGTGGTAAGTTGGGTGCAAAAATTTCGCTGGTTCTGGCCGGCGTTTTAATTATCGCTACGGGGGTGTGGATATGGTAACGGCAGTCACGAGCTGGGGGCGAAGCGGCCTCTACGATTGGTTGATTCAGCGTTTTAGCGCTGTTGTGTTGGCAGTATACACGCTCATCATTGTTGGGTTTCTGGTGTCGCACCCTGGGCTTTCTTACGAGCAGTGGTCTGGCCTTTATTCACATTTGTGGATGCGCGTTTTAAGCCTGTTGGTGCTTATCTGCACCATTGCCCATGGCTGGATTGGCTTGTGGGGCGTGCTTACCGATTACATTACTACGCGCATGATTGGAGATTCGGCGTTGATGTTGCGCATGCTCGCACTACTTATATATGCATTAATAAGTATCACCTTTTTAGTTTGGGGTGTCGAAATCCTTTGGGGGTTCAACTAATGGCTAATGTTCGCACAATTTCGTTTGATGGTATTGTCGTTGGCGGCGGCGGAGCGGGTATGCGCGCAGCGCTGCAGATGGCGCAATCCGGATTCAAAACAGCTGTGATCACCAAGGTTTTCCCAACTCGATCCCACACGGTTTCTGCTCAGGGGGGCATCACCTGTGCCATTGCCAGTTCTGATCCTCAGGACGATTGGCGCTGGCACATGTACGACACGGTTAAGGGTTCTGATTATATAGGTGATCAGGATGCCATCGAATACATGTGTTCTGTTGGCCCCGAGGCTGTGTTCGAGCTGGAACACATGGGCTTGCCATTTTCACGAACCGAAAATGGGCGCATTTATCAGCGACCGTTTGGCGGTCAATCTAAAGATTTCGGCCGTGGTGGGCAGGCAGCGCGAACATGTGCGGCTGCAGACCGCACCGGCCATGCCTTGTTGCACGCGCTGTATCAAGGCAATGTTAAGAACGATACTGTGTTCCTCAACGAGTGGTTTGCGATTGATCTGGTGAAAAACCAGGATGGCGTGGTATGCGGCGTAATCGCGATTAATATGGAAGACGGCGAAGTTGTCTTTGTTAAGTCCAAGGCCACTGTATTTGCAACAGGCGGTGCTGGGCGTATATATGCCTCCACCACGAATGCGCACATCAACACCGGCGATGGCATTGGTATGTCTCTGCGTGCAGGTTTCCCTGTACAGGATATTGAGATGTGGCAGTTTCATCCAACGGGTATTCACGGCGCCGGGGTTTTGGTAACTGAAGGTTGTCGCGGTGAGGGTGGTTATCTTATAAATAAAGATGGCGAACGTTTTATGGAGCGTTACGCACCCAACGCAAAAGATCTCGCTGGTCGCGATGTGGTGGCTCGTTCCATGGTGTTGGAGATTTTGGAGGGGCGTGGTTGTGGTGAAAACGGCGACCATGTGTTCTTGAAGTTGGATCACCTCGGTGCCGACACCTTGAATCAACGATTACCCGGTATTTTGGAATTGTCGCGCACCTTTGCACATGCCGATCCAATCACTGATCCCATTCCCGTGGTTCCAACCTGTCACTATATGATGGGAGGTATCCCCACCAACGTGAATGGCCAGGCTCTTACCCAAAACGACAAAGGCGAAGACGAAGTTATTGAAGGTTTTTACGCCTGCGGTGAAGTGGCCTGTGTATCAGTTCACGGTGCCAACCGCCTCGGTGGTAATTCGCTACTCGATCTTGTGGTATTCGGGCGTGCATCTGGTTTATTTATTGAAAAAGCCTTGCGTGAAGGTATTGAAATGCGCGCACCGTCTGACAGCGATCTCGAAGCGGCAATGGCTCGACTTAACAAAGTGGATAATTCTTCCGAGGGAGAGTCTGCGTCCGTTTTACGTGCAGAGTTGCAAGGCATCATGCAGAATCATTTCGGTGTGTTCCGCAAAGGCGAATTTATGCAGCAGGGCATCGAAAAACTTGCTGCACTGCGTGAACGCGTCGCAAATATTACGTTGGCGGATAAGAGCAAAGCCTTTAATACTGCCCGTATAGAAGCGCTCGAAGTACAAAATTTATTTGAAGTGGCTGAAGCTACTGCAATTGCCGCAGAAGTACGCAAAGAATCTCGTGGCGCTCATGCGCGTGAAGATTTTCAGGAGCGTGATGACGATAACTGGTTGTGCCATTCCATGTATTTTCCCAGCGAAAAACGCGTTGGCAAGCGTGCGGTAAACTTCGCACCGAAAACCATGGAAGCCTTTGAACCCAAGGTTCGAACCTATTAAGTGGGGTGGATGGAAAGATGCTGAAAGTAGAAGTTTATCGTTACAATCCCGAAACCGATAAGGCGCCTTACATGCAGTCTTACGAGGTTGATACCCAGGGCAAAGACCTTATGGTTCTCGATGTGCTGGAGTTATTGAAAGCGCAAGATCCGACACTTTCTTACCGCCGTTCCTGCCGCGAGGGAGTTTGTGGGTCAGACGGTATGAATATATCGGGTAAAAATGGCTTGGCGTGTGTGACACCGTTATCTGAATGCACAAAAAACAACAAGCTGATATTGCGTCCATTACCCGGTCTGCCGGTGATTCGTGATCTCGTTATCGATATGAGTCAGTTTTATGCGCAGTTTCGCAAAGTCGACCCGTTTTTACAGAACGATCAACCTGCGCCAGCCATCGAGCGCTTGCAAAGCCCGGAAGATCGCGAAAAACTCGATGGCTTGTACGAATGTATTTTATGTGCCTGCTGTTCAACCAGTTGTCCGTCGTTTTGGTGGAATCCAGACAAGTTCATAGGCCCCGCCGGGTTGTTGCAAGCCTACCGTTTTTTGGCCGACAGTCGGGATACCGCAACCAATGACCGTCTTGCAAACCTGGATGATCCGTTCAGTGTTTTCCGCTGTCATGGAATTCAAAACTGTGTCGATGTATGCCCTAAGGGGCTGAACCCCACACGTGCTATTGGCCATATACGTAGTATGCTATTGCATCGGGGTACCTGAGTTTAAACCGAGAGCGAATATTCTGTTCCCAGGTTGGAATAATTGTGCACCGGAGTTCCGAAATAAGGGCTCCGGTTTCGTACGTAAAGTGCGAGCTTTTCTATACTCAGGGTACTTCCAGACGATTCACGGGGGCGCGTCGGCGCGATACCCCAAATAGTGGTGAGTAAAAAATGCAAGAAAGTTTGATGGAGCTACTTTGGAAAACTTCCCACATTTCTGGGGGCAACGCCGCCTATGTGGAAGAAGTGTACGAACAGTACCTTCAAGATCCCAACAGCGTGCCTGAACAGTGGCGCGAATATTTTGAGCAGCTCCCAAAAGTAAATGGCGGCACGGGCGCTGATGTTCGTCATTCTGAGATTATTGAGTACTTTGAGCTCCTCGGCAGAAATCGTGCGCGTCCGATGGTTGCACCCGGTTCTGGTGCTGCTGATATCGCTCATGAGCGCAAGCAGGTTGAAGTTGTTCAATTGGTAAACGCGTATCGTTTAAGCGGTCATCTAAATGCGGATCTCGACCCCTTAAAACTGCGTGAAAGAACCAGCCCGGCAGATTTGGATCTCAGCTTCCACGGTTTAAACACCGCCGATCTGGATTCGGTATTTCAGACCGGCGACCTTTCATTTGGCTACAAAGAAGCTTCGTTAAAACAAATTATCACCGACCTGCAAAAAACCTACTGCGGAACTGTCGGTGCTGAAGTGATGCATATCACCAATTACGAGGAGCGCCGGTGGTTGTTGCAGCGTCTCGAAAGCTCGCGAGCCAAACCCGAGTTGGGGACTGAAGCCAAACTCAATGTGCTGCGTCGTTTAACGGCGGCTGAAGGGTTGGAACGTCATCTAGACAGCAAATACCCCGGTACCAAGCGTTTTGGTTTGGAAGGTGGTGAAAGCCTGGTACCAACGCTCGACAGCATTATCAAACGCAGCGGAGGTTACGGTGCCAAGGAAATGGTCATTGGCATGGCTCACCGTGGTCGCCTCAATACGCTCGTGAATGTCTTGGGTAAAAATCCGGCCGATCTCTTCGAAGAATTTGAAGGCAAAAAACTGGTGGATACTTCTGGCGATGTAAAATATCACCAGGGTTTTTCGTCCAATGTGATGACGCCAGGAGGTGAGATGCACTTGGCGCTGGCCTTTAACCCTTCACACCTTGAAATTGTATCACCGGTGGTTCAGGGCTCGGTACGAGCCCGGCAGGATCGCCGTGAAGACCCCCGTGGCAACACCGTAGTTCCGGTTGTGATACACGGTGACGCAGCTTTTGCTGGGCAGGGCGTGGTTATGGAAACCTTCCAGATGTCGCAAACCCGCGCCTATAAAACAGGCGGTACGGTGCACATCGTTATTAACAATCAGGTGGGTTTCACTACTAGTCGTCAAGACGATTCCCGCTCGACGACCTACTCCACTGACGTGGCGAAAATGATCGAAGCGCCGATATTCCACGTGAATGGCGACGACCCCGAAGCGGTGGTGTTTGTATCCAATCTGGCAGCCGATTACCGCAATGAGTTCCGCAAAGACGTTGTTGTTGATTTGGTGTGTTATCGCCGCCGTGGTCACAACGAAACCGACGAACCTTCTGCAACTCAGCCCATGATGTACAAGGCGATTCGCGCCCACAAAACCACACGCACACTCTACGCCGAAAAATTGGTCGCCGAAGGCGTGCTCAGTGCCGAAGATGCTGAGAGTATGTCCAGCGATTATCGTGCGGCGCTCGATCGTGGTGAGCATGTGGCAGAAGGTTTAGTGAGTGAGCCCGATTCTTCTCTGTTTGTTGATTGGTCTCCTTATATTGGTCACGATTGGCAGACGCCGTATGAAAATGCTTACCCTCTGAAAGAATTACAGGCCTTGGCCGAGCAAATCACTAGCGTCCCCGATGGCGTTCAGGTGCAGCGCCAGGTTGCAAAAATATATGATGACCGCCGTAAAATGGCGGGTGGTGCATTGCCAATAAACTGGGGTATGGCTGAAACCTTGGCGTACGCGACTCTGTTAAAGCATGGCTACCGTGTGCGCTTAACCGGTCAGGATGTGGGTCGTGGAACCTTCTCACACCGCCATTCCGTTGTTCATAATCAGAAAGATGGCGAGCCGTATATTCCGCTGGCTAACGTGGGTGAGCGTCAAGGGCCATTCGATATTTACGATTCATTCCTATCGGAAGAAGCTGTGCTGGCTTTCGAGTATGGTTATGCGACCACTTCGCCTGGCGGGTTGATTATTTGGGAAGCGCAGTTTGGTGATTTTGCCAATGGCGCCCAGGTGGTGATCGATCAGTTTATTACCAGTGGTGAACACAAGTGGCAGCGTTTGTGCGGTTTAACCATGTTATTGCCGCATGGTTACGAAGGCCAGGGCCCAGAACATTCATCGGCAAGACTTGAGCGTTTCATGCAGCTGTGCGCAGAGCACAATATTCAGGTGTGTATACCCACGACACCTGCGCAGGTTTATCATATGCTGCGTCGTCAGGCTTTGCGCTACATGCGACGACCACTCGTGGTGATGAGTCCAAAATGGATTTTACGACACAAGCTTGCAACCTCCACCTTGGAAGAATTGGCCAATGGTCGCTTTGAAACTGTTTTGGGCGATAACGACGTAACGCCAGACGAGGTCAAACGCGTAATTCTTTGCAGCGGTAAGGTGTACTACCATTTATACGAAGCACGTGAAGAACGCGAACAAAGCGACATCGCGCTTGTACGGGTTGAACAACTTTACCCATTCCCCGAGGAAGATCTTCGAGCGGCGTTGAAATCTTTTGCGCATGTAACCGATGTTGTGTGGTGCCAGGAAGAGCCCATGAATCAAGGCGCCTGGTACTCCAGCCACCATCGTATGCGCCGCGTAATCGAGCGCGTTAATGAAGACGCCTACCTGCGTTACGTGGGTCGCGCATCTTCTTCTGCGCCCGCTGCTGGTTATATGTCGACCCATTTAGATGAACTCAACAAATTTGTTAACGCGGCACTGGATACCAGTGCCTGAACCATACAACAGTTTCTTAGCGAATAAGCGATAAGGACACACCCGTAATGAGTAACGAAATAAAAGTCCCTACGTTTCCTGAATCGGTTCAGGAAGGCACCATTGCCACTTGGCACAAACAACCGGGCGAAGCATTCGCGCGCGACGAAGTGATCGTCGACATTGAAACCGACAAGGTTGTGCAGGAAGTACCAGCGCCTGCTGCGGGTGTGCTTAAAGAAATATTGAAAGGCGAGGGCGACACAGTTACCAGTAATGAAATTATCGCGGTGTTCACGGATGGTGACGCTGGTGCGGTCACTCCCAGCGCAGAACCAACTGCGTCTGCTTCCAGCAGTCTCGAGAGTGATTCTGAGACAATCGCTGCTCCGGCTGCAAAGAAGCTGGCGGATGAAAAAGGCATAGATATTTCTAAAGTCAAAGGAACAGGAAAAGGTGGTCGTGTTACTAAGGAAGACGTTGCCAATTACAAAGCGGAAGAAGTGACGCCTGCACCTGTATCTGCGGCGCCTAAAGCGGCGACAACTGCCGTAGCTCCATCTGTGGCGGTTGAAGGTAGTGGAGATCGGGTTGAGAAGCACGTACCCATGACCCGTTTGCGAGCTCGTATCGCCGAACGACTGCTGGACGCAACGCAATCTACTGCGATGTTAACAACTTTTAATGAAGTGAACATGGCGCCTGTGATGGCATTGCGTGCACAGTACAAAGAGAAATTCGAAAAAGTACACAATGGCACACGTCTTGGCTTTATGGGATTTTTCGTAAAAGCGGCTGTTGAAGCTCTGCGCCGTATCCCTGCAGTGAACGCCTCCATTGATGGTAACGATATTGTTTACCACGGATACCAAGACATTGGCGTTGCCGTGTCGACACCCAAAGGTTTGGTTGTACCAATTTTGCGTAATGCCGAAAACATGAGTTTGGCTGCCATTGAAAATGGAATTCGTGATTTTGGTGTACGTGCTCAACAAGGTAAAATCGGTATAGAAGAAATGCAGGGCGGTACTTTTACCATCACAAACGGAGGTGTGTTCGGGTCGTTGATGTCTACGCCAATTCTCAACCCACCGCAGGCAGCCATTTTAGGCATGCACAAGATTCAAGAGCGTCCTATGGCGGTGAACGGCGAAGTAAAGGTGCTACCAATGATGTACCTGGCGCTTTCATACGATCATCGTCTTATCGACGGAAAAGAAGCGGTGACTTTCCTGGTTGCCATCAAGGAAATGATTGAAGATCCAGCGCGTATTCTGCTGGAAATCTAACAGGCTCTGCGCCATCACCAAAAAGCGAACCACTCAGCGAGGTTCGCTTTTTAGCTTGCTGACTACAACTATTTCTACATTAAAAAAAACATTCTGGGGTTATTCCTATGTCCAACAAATATGACGTTATCGTTATTGGTTCTGGTCCTGCCGGTTATGTCGCAGCGATTCGTGCAGCGCAACTCGGTTTGAAAACAGCCTGTATCGAAAAATGGAAAGACAAGCAGGGTAAGGGCGTTAACGGCGGCACTTGTCTGAACGTAGGCTGTATTCCTTCCAAAGCTTTGCTAGATAGTTCCCATAAATATCATGAAGCCAAAGTAGCATTCGGTGGGCACGGAATTGGCACCGGTGAAATCTCCATTGACGTACCTGCAATGATTTCCCGCAAAGAAAAAATCGTTAAACAAATGTCGACAGGTATTAGCGGTTTGTTCAAAGCCAACAAAGTTGATTCGTTATACGGTACGGGTAAATTATTGGCTAATCGAAAAGTTCAGTTTGTCGACTTTGAAGGTAAAGAGCAAATATTGGATGCGGAAAATGTGATCCTAGCATCCGGTTCTTCGCCCGTGAATATACCCGTTGCACCCGTCGATGACGATGTAATTGTCGATTCCACCGGTGCCTTGGAATTTCAAGAAGTTCCCGAGCGTTTGGGTGTTATCGGAGCTGGTGTTATTGGCTTGGAATTGGGCAGTGTCTGGAAGCGTCTGGGTTCTGAAGTTGTTCTGCTTGAAGCGATGGAGTCCTTCCTGGCAATGATGGACCAACAGATTGCCAAAGAAGCCCAGAAAATTTATAAAAAACAAGGCTTGGATATTCGATTGGGCTGTCGCGTAACGGGCAGCGAAGTTGTCGAGAAAGACGGTAAAAAAGAAGTTGTTGTTACCTATACCGATAAAGGTGGCAACGACGCTACAGCAACATTCGATAAACTTATTGTTTGCGTGGGGCGCCGCCCGTTTACTGATGGCCTGCTTGCGGAAGATAGCGGTGTTAAATTGGATGAGCGCGGTTCCATCTACGTTAATGATTTGTGTTCGACCAGTGCTCCGGGTGTTTGGGCTATTGGCGATGTGGTTCGCGGCCCAATGCTGGCCCACAAAGGTTCTGAAGAGGGTGTTATGGTTGCCGAGCGTATTGCCGGTCAGAAAACTGTGATGAATTACGACATCATCCCCAACGTTATTTACACACATCCCGAAATTGCTTCAGTTGGCCGCACAGAAGAACAAATTAAATCCGACGGTGAAGAATATAATGTGGGTACTTTCCCCTTCGTGGCAATTGGGCGTGCTGTCGCCGCAGACGAATCAGACGGTATGGTAAAAATCATTGCCGACGCAAAAACAGATCGCGTATTGGGTTGCCACATTGTTGGTCCAAGCGCGCCAGATTTGGTGCAACAAGTAGCTATCGCGATGGAATTTGGTTCCAGTGCAGAAGATATTGGTATGACGGTATTTGGTCATCCCACATTTTCTGAAGCTGTTAAGGAAGCGGCGCTTGCTGTTAACGGGCATGCCATTCATATGCCCAATCGGAAGAAAAAATAGCGCGAGAGCACTATCACAAATAACAATGAAGCACTTCGGCTTTCAGCGTATTGGTGAAAGTTAAAAGTGCTCACCAGGGTACGGCTAGAGTGTGTAGCCGAATAAGACGTAATCAACAGTTTCGCGGTAACGCAGCAGTGTTGCGAGCTGTGAAAACAACAGGAAATGACAATGAACTTACATGAGTATCAGGGTAAGCAGTTGTTTGCAGAATACGGTTTACCCGTATCGAAAGGCGTACCTGCCGAAACACCTGCTGAAGCAGCCAATGCTGCAGATATTCTTGGTGGCGATACTTGGGTGGTTAAAGCTCAGGTTCACGCTGGAGGTCGCGGAAAAGCGGGCGGCGTAAAACTGGTTAAATCCAAAGCCGAAATTGAAGAATTCGCAAAACAATGGCTGGGCAACAATTTGGTTACCTATCAAACCGATGAAAACGGTCAGCCTGTGAGTCGAATTTTGGTCGAGACATGTACCGATATCGATCAGGAACTCTACTTGGGTGCCGTAGTAGATCGTTCTTCGCGTCGTATCGTCTTTATGGCATCGACGGAAGGTGGTGTTGAAATCGAAAAAGTTGCCGAAGAAACCCCCGAAAAAATTCTCAAGGCAACTGTAGACCCACTTACCGGTGCGCAACCTTATCAAGGTCGGGATCTGGCATTTAAGTTGGGTCTTGAAGGCAAACAAATAAAGCAGTTCACGCAAATATTTCTTGGCCTGGCCAAAATGTTTCAGGAAAAAGATTTAGCCTTGCTGGAAATCAACCCGCTGGTTATCACTAAGGATGGTGACTTACACTGCCTGGATGCCAAGGTTAATATCGACGGCAATGCGATGTATCGTCAGCCTGCGCTAAAGGAAATGCACGACCCTACCCAGGAAGATGAACGTGAAGCCCATGCCGCTAAGTGGGAGCTCAATTACGTTGCGCTCGACGGTAATATCGGTTGCATGGTGAACGGCGCTGGTCTGGCAATGGGCACCATGGATATCGTAAAACTGCACGGTGGTAAGCCTGCCAACTTCCTCGATGTGGGTGGTGGCGCTACAAAAGAGCGAGTGGTTGAAGCTTTCAAAATTATTTTGTCTGACGAAAATGTATCTGCCGTATTAATTAACATCTTCGGTGGCATCGTTCGCTGCGATCTCATCGCTGAAGGTGTGATAGGTGCAGTTGAAGAGGTCGGCGTTAAAGTTCCTGTGGTTTGTCGCCTTGAAGGTAACAATGCGGAACTTGGCGCTAAAGTTCTGGCTGACAGCGGATTGAATATTATTGCTGCTAAAAGCCTCACCGATGCCGCAGAACAAGTTGTAAAAGCAGCGGAGGGCAAATAAGAATGAGCGTATTAATTAACAAAGAAACCAAAGTGCTCTGTCAGGGATTTACCGGCTCACAAGGAACTTTCCATTCGGAACAGGCGATTGCTTACGGCACAAAGATGGTTGGCGGTGTAACACCTGGTAAAGGTGGTCAGACACATTTGGATCTGCCGGTATTTAACACCATGGCAGAAGCTGTTGCAGAAACTGGTGCAGATGCGTCCGTTATTTATGTTCCCGCGCCATTTTGTAAAGATTCAATCCTGGAAGCAGCGAACAGCGGCGTAAAACTCGTTGTTTGTATCACCGAAGGTATACCCACTTTGGACATGCTGGATGCCAAGGTTAAATGCGACGAGCTGGGTGTACGTTTAATCGGCCCTAACTGCCCCGGAGTTATTACTCCCGGCGAGTGCAAAATAGGTATTATGCCAGGGCATATCCACTTGCCAGGCAAAGTTGGTATCGTATCGCGTTCCGGTACCCTCACTTACGAAGCCGTTAAGCAAACGACCGATTATGGCTTTGGTCAGTCGACCTGTGTTGGTATAGGTGGCGATCCAATACCCGGCTCAAACTTTATCGATATATTGGAAATGTTCCAAAACGATGCGCAAACGGAAGCGATCGTGATGATTGGTGAGATTGGTGGAACTGCGGAAGAAGAAGCGGCAGCCTATATAAAAGAAAATGTTAGCAAACCTGTAGTGTCGTACATCGCTGGTGTTACCGCTCCTCCTGGTAAGCGTATGGGGCACGCAGGTGCGATTATCTCTGGAGGTAAGGGTACCGCCGATGAGAAATTTGCAGCGTTGGAAGATGCCGGTGTTAAAACTGTACGAAGCCTCGCTCAAATTGGCGATGGCTTGAAGGAAATTACCGGTTGGTAAGCGCCAGTACAACCCACGGAAAAGGCCGGCAGTTGTCGGCCTTTTTTCGTTAAAACACTAAAAATTATTCTTAAAAGGGGACAGCTATGAAACGTTTATTTGTCGTGGTTGCACTATTGGCCTGCAGCGCGTGTACCTGGGTGAAGCCCACTGAGGAAGCGGAGGCGGTACGAATTGCTGAGAGCACCGCTGAAGTCGCAAACTGTAAGCGCCTGGGTTCCACCAACGCGATGGTGAAATCTAAGGTAACTTTTGTTAAGCGCGATCAGGATAAAGTCGGCCGTGAACTTGAAACACTGGCGCGTAATGACGCCGCCCAGATGGGTGGTAATGTGATTCTGAACGAAACTGAGATGGAACAGGGGCGACAGACCTTTGGCATCTACAGTTGCCCCTAAACTGGCCAGATACCCGCTTTGCATAGGCCCAATCAGATTGATTTAGGGCCTCGTAAACTTATAGTGGGTCGTGGTAACCCTCCTAGTTGTGAGCTCTGAAAACGCTCGTCCGCGACCATCGAAGCGTCACCGGTCCTGTCTGCCTTGATCTGAGGCCAGCGGGGCTTGAATTTGTAAGCGACACCTCCATATATGCCAGCATCGTGACAACCTCCGGAGGATAACAACAGCAATGACTGTCGAGGCAAGCAAAGAAACGCGCGGATTCGAAACAGAAGCCAAGCAACTTCTGCATTTAATGATCCACTCCCTTTATTCCAATAAGGAAATCTTCCTGCGTGAACTGGTCTCCAATGCGTCAGACGCCGCAGATAAACTGCGCTTCGAGGCACTTCACAACGGTGATTTGTACGAAGGCAATCCCGATCTTCAAATCCGCATAGACTTTGATAAGGATGCCAATACTGTGACAATCAGTGATAACGGCATTGGTATGAGTCGTGACGAGGTTATCGAGAACCTTGGGACAATCGCTAAGTCTGGTACTGCGCAGTTTTTATCCAATCTGACAGGAGACCAGAAAAAAGACTCCCATCTCATTGGCCAATTTGGCGTTGGGTTCTACTCTGCCTTTATCGTTGCCGACAAAGTGACTGTGCACACTCGCAAAGCTGGTTTAAGTCCCGAAGAAGGTGTGTTATGGGAAAGTGCTGGTGAAGCTGAATACAGTGTTGAAACGCTCGAAAAACCGCAGCGCGGCACTAGCATCACCCTGCACCTGAAAAAAGGCCAGGAAGAATTTGCTGATGGTTGGCGCTTGCGCTCAATTGTAAAGAAATATTCTGATCATATTTCGCTGCCCATTGTTATGACCAAAGAGCAGCACGGTGAAGACGCCGATAAAAAAGAGCCGGAAGACGAAACTATCAACACCGCTACAGCGTTGTGGACTCGCTCTCGCAACGAAATCAGTGATGAAGAGTACAAAGAATTTTACAAGCACATTTCTCACGATTTCGCAGAACCCATGAAGTGGAGCCACAACCGTGTAGAAGGCAAACTGGACTACACCAGCTTGTTATATCTGCCCGCAAGTGCTCCTTACGATTTATACAATCGCGATAAGCCTCGTGGTTTAAAACTCTATGTGCAGCGTACTTTTATCATGGATGAAGCGGAACAGTTTTTACCGCTGTATTTGCGTTTTATTAAAGGCGTTGTTGATTCCAATGATCTCTCGCTCAATGTATCTCGAGAAATTTTGCAAAAAGACCCTAACATCGACAGCATGCGTTCAGCGCTCACCAAGCGCGTTCTCGATATGCTCGAGAAAATCCGTAAAAACGAACCCGAAAATTACGCGTCGTTCTGGAAGGAATTCGGTCAGGTTCTCAAAGAGGGGCCGGCTGAGGACTACGCCAACAAAGAAAAAATTGCGGGTCTGCTGCAATTTTCCACCACCCATACAGATTCAGAAAATCAGGATCAATCTCTGCACGACTACATTGGCCGCATGCAAGATGGTCAGGATAAAATTTATTACGTAGTGGCAGAGAATTTCAACACGGCAAAAAATTCGCCGCATCTGGAAGTGTTCCGTAAAAAAGGCATTGAAGTATTACTGCTCAGTGATCGCGTCGATGACTGGTTGATGGGTCACTTGATGGAATTTGATGGTAAACAGTTCCAGGATGTTGGCAAGGGTGAACTCGACCTGGGTAAACTGGATTCCGAAGACGAGAAAAAAGAACAGGAAAAAATCGAGGAAAACTTTAAAGGTTTTGTTGAGCGTCTTAAAAATGTTTTGGAAAGTGATGTGGAAGAGGTTCGCGTAACCCACCGTCTCACCGAATCTCCCGCCTGTTTGGTCGTTGGTGAGCATGATATGGGCGCTCAAATGCGTCGCATGTTGGAAGCGGCTGGCCAAAAGGTGCCGGAATCCAAACCAATTATTGAAGTGAACCCGGAGCATCCGTTGGTTCAGAAAATGGATGGCGAGAGCGATGAAGACCGCTTCGGAGATTTCGCTCATGTGTTGTTTGATCAGGCGAGCCTCGCGGAGGGCGGAGCACTCAAGGACCCCGCTGCTTACGTCAGACGTATGAATAAACTGTTGATGGATATCGGCTAAGGTACCTGTGGCCCTGGCGCGGGTACCGAACAAAGTCAGCGCAGTGTTTCGCACACCGCACCAAACGCGGATTGTATATCAGTAGAACGGTAACACAGGCATATTAGACTCTATCTTAATGGCACTTCGCCTCCGGGTGTAGTGCCATTTGTTGTAGATGGACAATCCAAAATGGGAGGGTTTATGCGTTGCTATGCGCCATGGTGTTCGGTTTATAAAGCGCCGTACAAACAATGCTAAAATCAACTCAGTTGCGTATGCGATGTAAGATTCGTTAAAGCGCCATGGAATACAACAATAGGATCAGTAATGACGAAATCTCTCACAGTAGCCGTGCTGGGTGGTGGCAGTTTTGGAACCGCTATTGCCAATATTATAGCTGCCAACGGCCACCGCACCTTGCTGTGGATGCGAGACGAAGATCGCGCAGAAAAGTGCCAATTTGAACGGGAAAACCCAGAATATCTGCCGGGCTATCGATTAAACGATCACCTCGAAATTACAGCAGATTTGGTAAGCTCAGTGGCCGAAGCCGATGTGGTAACAATTTCAGTTCCGAGTAAATCGTTTCGGGAAGTGGCTCGTCTTGCGGCACCGCATACTCGGTCCAATGCGATAGTGCTAAGCACTACCAAAGGTATTGAAGGCGATAGTTTTCTGCTGATGAGTCAGATTCTCGAACAGGAGCTCAGCAATGTACGCATTGGCGTGTTGAGCGGGCCAAACTTTGCCAAAGAGATCATCCAAAATCAATTTACAGGCAGTGTGATTGCCAGCGAAGATGATTCAGTGATTCAATGCATTGAAAAAGTGTTTGCGTCTAATACGTTTCGTATCTATGCCAACCATGATCGTTATGGTGTGGAATTGGGTGGTGCTCTTAAAAATATTTATGCCATAGTCACCGGGATGGCGGCTGCTTTAGGTTGTGGAGGGAATACCCAGGCAATGTTATTAACGCGCAGCCTCGCGGAGATGACCCGTCTGGCTACGGCTCTGGGTGCTAATGGAATGACGTTTCTGGGGTTGGCGGGTGTTGGCGATTTGATTCTTACCTGTACCTCAGACTTGAGTCGCAATTACCGCGTTGGTTATGCAATTGGTAAAGGTGAAGCGCTGGAGACAGTACTTGCAGATATCGGTCAGGTTGCCGAAGGCGTAAATACCGTAAAAATTGTTAAACAAAAGGCCGACAGCATGGGAATATATATGCCGTTGGTATCTGGGCTGTATGAAGTTCTGTTTGAAAACAAAGATATTTTACAGGTGGTAACCGGCTTGATGACCGGTGCCATGACCAGCGATGTTGACATGCAAGGGGGCGTGCAATGGACGAACAACTCAAATCAAACTTAACATCCGGCAAACATTGGTTACGACTCGTTTTTATGCTGTTGTTTGCAGTGCTGCTGCAGGTATCACTTGCGGTGATGTGGGTCTTGGTAGCCATACAATTTATCTTCGCGCTGATTACTGGCAAAGATAATCTTAACTTGCGAAGCTTTGGTGATTCGCTGTCGCAATACATTTTTAAGACCATTCAATTTCTAACCTACAACAGCGAAGAGAAACCGTTCCCATTTTCCGACTGGCCTGAATCTCAGGCTGTTGTAGAGGAAGTTGTTGTTGAGGAAAATGTTGAGGAAACCGCTGCACAGCAAAGTGAGACTTCTCCCGCAGCTGAAATTGCTGAGACTGAAGCAGTTTCAGAGGAGCCTGCTGAGCCTACAGATTCAGAGAAAAAAGCAGAAAATTAACACCGTTGAAACTCTTCATACTGCGACATGGTGAGGCTGAATTTAGCCTCACTTCAGATTTTGACCGAGAATTAACCTCTCAGGGGCGAACCCAGGTTACGGCGATCACGCTGGAAGCAGCGCAAGAGTTGCGTCAGGTCGAGCACATTTACGTCAGCCCTTTAGTACGGGCGCAGCAAACTGCGGTTTTGGTTAAATCTCAGATTGGCGATCGACCCACTTCAACCGTCTCCTGGCTCACACCAGATACGGCGACACCCTCTGCAATTAGTGAACTGGCCGAAATACCCTGTGATCAAGCAAACGCCGTTTTACTGGTGTCCCACCTTCCATTCGTTGCAGACTTTGTCGACGGACTGTGCGGCAATCCGATTGGGACAAGCCGTTTCGCTACCGCCAGCATGGCACTGTTGGAAACTGACATAATCGCCGCTGGTTGCGCCGATGTAATTTGGATGAAGCACGTTCAATGAAAGCCACTGGCGGTCACGATGTAGAATTTGAAATTTCTGCCTTATCGCTTCGCGGAAAACGCTGGGGCAATTCTGGAGGCGTACCCGTAATCGCGTTGCACGGGTGGTTGGATAACTGCGCCTCTTTCGATTTTTTAACCCCTCTTTTGGAAAACGTCGATCTTATTGCATTGGATTTAGCTGGGCATGGTCGCAGCGCACACCGTAGTGCTCATGCCGCCTACAATATTTGGCTCGACGTTTCCGAGGTGCTTGAGGTGGCCGAACACGTAGGCTGGAAGGAGTTTGCTCTTCTTGGGCATTCGCGCGGAGCCATGATTGCAACACTGTTGGCAGGCGCGTTTCCCGAAAAAATAACACACCTTGCCGTTATCGAAGCGTTAATTCCACAGCCCCAGGAGGCCGATGAAGCCCCTGCACAATTGGCATCGTCTATTAATGTTTTGAAGTCGCTACGGCAAAAACCACGGCGCTATTACCAAAATTTCGAATCTGCTGAAGCCGCGCGTCGTAACGGATTTGTGGCTTTGAATCATGAGGACGCACATGCTTTGGCTGTGCGCGGTGTGCAGCAGGATGATCGCGGTTATTATTGGGCGAACGACTACAAAGCCATGGCTCCATCAGAAATTAAATTTACACTGGAGCAGGCAGAGGCATTCCTAAAGTGCCTTAATCTCGATGTTGCCTTGTTTGCCGGGGAGGGTGGCCTGGTGAACAGTTTTCACGAACTTGATAATCTGCTGATAAAATACCCTCATATCAAAAAGATCGAGTTAACGGGCTCGCACCATCTACACATGTCGGAACAATGTGAAGCCATTGCTCGTTATCTTAATGATTATTTTCAAAAACAAGCGCGCCATACATGATTCGATACTCACTGCTTTTAGTCGTACTCTTGCCACACTTTGTGTGGGCCGAAGTACCTGCACTGAGCTTTAATTCACTATTTCCGGGCAGCCGCGAAATGTACGCCTCGTCGATGCAAAATGAACGCTATCGTTTGATTTTATCGGCGCCCAAGAAAATCAACAGTCGCTGGCAGTTCGACAGGGAAGAGCGGATCGATTCCACCGTTATTGCTGCCACCTACGAACTTAACAGCAGTTTCAGCCTGGAAGATGTCACCACCACAATGGACCGGCATATGAACAGTGCTGCTGCCAGAACTGTATTTTTGTGTGACGGGCTCGATTGCGGTAGTAGCAACGTTTGGGCAAACGAAGTCTTTGAAGTGAAACAACTCTATGGTCTCGATCAGTACCAGGCGTATCGGGTGTGGGACTTAAATACCAAGCAGGGTACGTCTTTCCTTGTGGCCTATATTGCTCAGCGTGGTAACGGTCGACTCTATGCACAGGTCGAACAGGTTCGCCTCGCCAGCGCAACTCGCTTGCATCTGCACGCAAGTCCGAAAACGCTGCTGCAGACGCTCGCCGCTCATAAATTTTATGTCGCGGCTCAGATCCCGGAAGAAATTGAAGCAGTAGCGCGCGCGTTAGCTAGCCGTCCGACCTTAAAAGTATATGTGGTTGGTCACGACGCAGGTCGTGGCGATTTGGAAAGTCTTAAGGTCAGCTCGCTGGAAATGGCGCAAAAATTTGCTGAGCAGTTGGTCTTGGGCGGAGCAAGGGAGTCCCAGATTATCGCTCAAGGTGTTGGACCTTTGGCGCCGCGCCAGGGCTTTGCGCCAGATCGCATAGAAATCGTGCTGAGATAACAGCGCGATGGCGTTTCCTGTCTAAACTTAAACTATCGCGAATTAGCAACAAGGATACAATGTGAGCGATAGACTCGAAGGCCCGCACTACATGGTGTTCTGGAAGTCGCGGGTAATGACCCCCGATCGTCAAATCAGAGAAGCCCGCGTATCAGCAGCTTCGCAACACGGTTTTATAGTTGAATTCGAACAGGCGTTGCCTCTGGGGTCTAACGCCAATATCGAACTGTACGTAAAATACCGAGGCGCCACGCAACGCCTGCGTGCCAAGACCAGTGTCGTTTACTGTCGGGTGTTGTCAAACAATGCGGGTGCGGTGCTTGAGCTGCGTACCACCTATATTTCCAATGACGACATGCACACCTACAATAATATCTTGCAAACATTCGCCAATTCGAAAGAATTCCAGTTACGAAAATAGCCTGGCATTCAATTAGCCAACAGCGCCAGAAATTCGTTGCGGGTACTCAGGTTTTTACGGAAGGTGCCCAGCATTGCCGATGTTTTCATGGTGGAATTTTGTTTTTCCACACCTCGCATCATCATACACAAGTGTCTGGCTTCGACGATCACACCCACACCTTCGGCACCGGTCACCTCGGCAATCGTACTGGCGACCTGATGGGTTAATTGTTCTTGAATCTGCAGGCGTCGCGCAAACATATCAATAATACGCGCGACCTTTGAAAGACCCAGCACTTTGCCGGTGGGGATGTAGCCCACGTGCGCTTTACCGATAAATGGCAGCATGTGGTGCTCGCACATAGAGAACAATTCGATGTCTCGCACCACAATCATGTCGTTGGAATCGGAGGGGAACAGAGCATCATTCACCACTTCTTCGGTGCTTTGCTTGTATCCACTGGTTAGAAATTCAAAAGCTGCGGCCGCGCGCTGTGGAGTGTCCAATAGACCGGGGCGGGTGATATCTTCACCGGTGGATTCAATGAGTTTTGCGAACAGATCCGCAGATTGATGTTTCATACTGAGTCCTTACAAAATAATAAAGTCCGCCCGAAGGTAGATTGCGGCTATATTACAGCAGCATGACACTTTTCGCTGCCGTCGCGTTGATCTTATAACCACAGTACTATTTACTGTGTGAACTCGCCGCCCATTCAGGCTAGAATAGCGGCCCTTTTAGCTTCGCGTTAGGTTATGTTAGAAGAACTCAAAACAGAACTGGTGACTGTCAAAGACTGGATTCGTTGGGGGTCTAGCCGATTTGCCCGTGCCGGATTGTATTTCGGTCATGGCACCGATAACCCATGGGATGAGTGCGCTGTATTGGTGCTTTGGGCCATTTCTCAGCCATGGCAGCGACTTGAGTCGATTTACGACACTCGCTTGACTGTCGATGAAAAGAAACGTGTTTATCAGCTGATTGGGCGACGCATCAAAGAAAAACTACCGGCAGCCTATCTCACCGGAGAGGCCTGGTTTGGCGGTTTAAAATTTATCGTTAATGAGAATGTGTTGGTGCCGCGCTCGCCCATTGCCGAGCTGCTGCTCAACCATTTGCACCCCTGGTTGCAGGAAGCACCGGTATCGGCACTGGACTTATGCACGGGCAGCGGCTGTATCGGTATCTTGTGTGCGCATGTGTTTCCAGAGTGTCAGGTTGATGTAAGCGATGTTTCCAAAAAGGCGCTCGCTGTGGCCTCGCGAAATATCGAGGCCCACGCATTACAGGCGCAGGTAACTGCCATTGAATCCGATGTTTTTGAAGCTCCCCATTTTATTGGGCGACGCTACGATGTCATTATTTCCAATCCACCCTATGTCGATGTCCGTGACCTCGCATCAATGCCAGATGAATACCGTGCTGAGCCTGTAATAGGTCTCGCGGCCGGTGATGATGGCCTGGCAATTGTGAGGAGGTTATTGCAGCAGGCAGGCAAACACCTCAATAAAAACGGTTTGCTAATCGTGGAGGTCGGTAACAGTTGGGAAGCGCTTGAAGCTGCTTATCCACAAGTGCCTTTTATGTGGGTTGAATTTGAACACGGTGGTCACGGTGTATTTATGATCACTGCGGAACAACTGCACGAGTACTTTTAATTCTAAATTTATAGATTTCTCAGTAATTTAACGATAGAGCGAACATTTCATTATGTCGGGCAACACTTTTGGCAAACTTTTCACAGTCACTTCATTCGGCGAGAGCCACGGACTCGCGCTCGGCTGTATTGTTGATGGTTGCCCACCGGGGATTGCAATAAGCGAAGCAGACATTCAACGCGATCTCGACCGCCGCAAACCCGGTCAGTCCCGCTATACCACACAGCGACGTGAAGACGATCAGGTAAAAATTCTCTCGGGCGTTTTTGAGGGAAAAACCACCGGCACGCCCATAGGAATGCTCATCGAAAATACCGATCAGCGTTCAAAAGACTACTCCAATATCAAAGATCAGTTTCGCCCGGCGCATGCAGATTACACCTATTTTAAAAAGTACGGCATACGGGATTATCGCGGTGGTGGTCGCTCCTCGGCGCGAGAAACGGCAATGCGCGTGGCGGCTGGAGCACTTGCGAAACAGGTGTTGGGCGAACTCTGGGGTATCCAAATAAAGGGCTATCTGTCACAGCTCGGCCCGATTGCTGTGGAAAAAGTTGATTGGGACCAGGTTCATCAAAACCCGTTTTTCTGCCCCGACGCTGACAAAGTCGCCGAGATGGAAGCCTATATGCAGGCACTGAATAAAGAGGGCAATTCAGTCGGAGCGAAAATAACCGTAGTCGCCAGTAATATGATCGCCGGTCTTGGAGAACCCATATTCGATCGTCTCGACGCGGATCTGGCCCACGCGCTGATGAGCATCAACGCTGTTAAGGGGGTTGAAATTGGAGCGGGCTTCGCGAGCGTTACTCAAAAAGGCACAGAGCATCGCGATGAAATTACTCCAGACGGATTTCTCTCTAACAACGCCGGTGGGGTTTTGGGAGGCATTTCTACCGGTCAGGAAGTTGTCGCTCACCTGGCTCTTAAACCGACATCCAGTTTGCGGATCGCCGGCAGAAGCGTTGATGTCTCTGGTAAGCCTATCGAAGTGGTTACCACTGGCCGCCACGATCCCTGCGTAGGTATTCGTGCAACTCCTATCGCAGAAGCGATGATGGCGCTTGTTATTCTCGATCATGCTCTGCGCCATCGCGGGCAGAATGCGCAGGTTCCCGAGTCGTTTACCATTCCCGGTTAACTCACGGCTTTCGACGCATGCCTTATTGGCGTTTATCGTCCGTTTACTTCTTTTACTTCGCTGTTGTCGGAGCAATCTCTCCGTACTGGGGATTGTATTTGGAGAGCGTTGCATTTTCGCCCGCCGAGATTGGCCTGCTTAGCGCAATCCCAATGATTACAAAAATAGCTGCGCCCAACATATGGGGCGTTTTGGCCGACTTTAGCGGACGTCGTCTGACCATTATCCAGCTGGGTGCACTGGGTGCCTGCGTATTTTTTTGTGGGGTATTTATCAGCAACAATTTGCTGTGGTTAGCATTTTTTATAACGGTATTTAGTTTTTTTTGGAATGCAATACTTTCGCAATTTGAAGTAGTTACTTTAAATCATTTGGGAGACCAGGCGCACGACTACAGCCGTATCCGGTTGTGGGGGTCAATCGGATTTATCGTTGCGGTAGTTGGTTTAGGTTTGTTGTTTGACGCAGTGAGCGTAACTCATCTGCCGCTTGTCATTTTTATTTTCCTGCTCGGCATATTTCTCTCTACCCTTACGTTGCCACGAGAAAAGCGCAGTCGCAAGTCGGGTTCGCCTGGGAATTTCTTAAAAGTACTTAGAGCTCCCATCGTTATTATTTTTTTCGCGGTCATGGTGTTGTTGCAGGTTAGCCATGGGGTGTATTACACCTTCTACAGTATTTATTTGGAATCTCTGGAGTATTCCCGAACACTCATTGGTGTGATGTGGGCGATCGGCGTAATAGCAGAGATTGTGCTGTTTCTTAAAATGCCCCTACTGCTGCGGCGTTTTAGCGCGGAGCATTTACTGCTATTTACCTTGGGGATAACGGCACTTCGCTGGGCGGTAATTGGCTGGCTCGCGGACTGGCTCGTACTTTTAGTTCTGGCGCAGTTGATTCATGCATTTTCATTTGGGGCCGCGCATGCGCTGTCTGTGGAATTTGTACGGGTGCGCTTTGGTCGCAAGTCTCAAGGACAGGGGCAGGCGCTGTACAGTGCGTTGTGCTTTGGTGGCGGAAATGCTATTGGTGCTTATCTCAGCGGCATTTTGTGGCAGATATCCGCCGAAGCAGCTTTCTTACTTTCGTTATTGGTAACCCTGGCTGCATTGCTGATTTTTCAGCTGACAGCCGAGCGGTATCAATTCTTTGATAAGCAGCCTTGTGTTATTTCTTGATCATTCTTAGTTATGGGTCGGATAGGTTGATTTGTCTCACATAGTATGAATTTGCGCGCCATACCTCTTGTTGAAAAGTATGAATACACTACAATAATGCGTGCCAAACTGATTTTTAAACGTTATAAAAAACACGGTAGATATGCCTTTAATACAACGGGCTGGTTGCTGTCATAGCCTGTTCAAACTCGCAGGGATCGAGAGGCAGTGCAGAAACGAGACACACTTGAAATTTATGATGCGAAACACTCTGATTGTGTTGGTAGTCGCTGGCTTGCTAGGTACAACTTTGCAGGCTGTCGCAGACCAACAAAGTTGCCCTGCAGTTAATTGTGATTGTACCAGCCTGCCTCGAGAGGCATGGCAAGATTATTGTTACGCACACGAATTGCGTATCAAGAAAAGCTGTGTGGCGAATAACAATGTTCCCAATGAGTATTGTTCCCTACACGGTCCAGGGGCTACTCCTTTGCCTCTGGCGTTGAAAGCGGCAGAATCTCCAGTCCTGAGTAAAGATATTATTCCTGAGGCACAACAAAACCTCGTAAAACAGTTTCGTGCCATGGACAGCGAAATTTCGCTGTTGCGAAACAAAGTCTCATCGTTGTGGTTTGCCGAAAGTATCAACATCCTTAAAAAAATGGACGAAACACTCGACCAACTTTACCAGCAGCAAATACGGGTATCGTCCAGTTGGCTGGTTTATGAGGACGAAGGCGAAGCGAGATCCACGTGGAATGAATTCGCTAAATCCTCAGAGCCGCTCGCCGAAATCTGGCGGGAATATGGCGATCTGGTGTGGGATATGTACCTCAAAGAAGCCAGCCCGCAGGCTAAGCAAGCTTATCGTGTAATTGCATTCCGAGTCATACGCCTATCAGGTAAGGCGTATGAAATGGCCGCCACCGGGTTCGGCCACACGGGCAAATTCAAACGGGCCGCGAAAACCTGGTCAGTGGCTGCCGATGTTGCCAAAGTGGTGATGCAACACAAAACAGAATCGGGTGCCCCTGCAAGTCATGTGACTTTCTACAGTTATCAGGCCAGTTCACGTTTGCATCGCGCCACCTACTACTGGGCTTTGGAGGCCAATGAAGATAACGTCTTACAAGCCCTGGCGCAGGCTCAGGAATTGTCCGGTAAGGACGATATGCATCAGTTGTTAATCGCAGCGGAAGAGCGTAAAGACGAAGAGAGTGTGCAAACCGTCGGTAATTAAACGAAGCTTCGCAAGACAAATAAAAAGCGCATCTGTTGCTTCAGATGCGCTTTTTTATTATGACTAAAAATGCACGGCAAGGTTTAGATAGGGCCCGTCGTAAGTAATATCGAGATTGGCGTCATCAAATTCATCGAGTTTTAATTTGAATTGTCGGTACCCCAGTTCAGCACCGACATCGAGAACACTCTCAAATAGATAACCGATCTGAACATCAAAATCGGAAAGCATGCTGTTATCGTAGCCGACATAGTTAGCACGGGCACCTATAAACAGCCCCGAAAGCGGCAAGTCGAATCGCGCCATGCCATAGAGCATGGGCACCGCACCCTTCAGTTCAAATTCCTCGTAAATGGCTTCCTGGCCCTCCGGTTGCGACAATACGCTGGCAAAGCCATCAATGACTTTCGCGTTAAGACCGACATCGAAGCTCACCCAGTTGTCTAAAATTTCGTAATAGAGTGTTACATCAGTTTGCGTGAGGTCGATTGTGGTGTCAGTTTGGGCATTGGCGGGGAAGGTGATGTTATCCCAGGTAAATTCCCGTTCAACCAGAGCAGAGCCGGTGTTCTTGACAGTGGCCCTAGCAATGCGAATATTGGGAATTACAGGAATTGGGTGCTCCAAGGCAATATAAAAGAAGTTGGCATTTTCGTCTTTAATTCCCAATTCCTCAGTAGTGATTGGAATGTCGTCCACCCCGATTGAGCCGTCGATACTCGTAGTCCATACGCCGATTCCGCCGTATACACCCAATACAGTATCTGCCGATGCGACGCCTGGCAGCAGTACTGCAGTCAGGCAGGCCGCTCGCAAATAATTGTTGTTAAGCACGTTTTGCATAGTGTTACCCGTTTCTTCGTTGAGATTCGTTGCGTTTCACAACTTTGTTATGGTCACTACAGGTTATAGCAAACAATCTCTGCCATTCCCGATCTAGGCAGCAGAATCGACCCCTGTGTCACATAAAAGATCGTAAAAAGCTTGCGCAGCGTTGCTGAGCGAACGCTTGTTGTGGATCACTACACCGAGCTTGCGATGCAAATTTATGCCCGGCACTTGCAAGGTATGAAGGGTGATATCTTTCATGGATCGGGGTAAAAGGCTCCACCCCAAGCCGACAGAAACCATTACTTTGATGGTTTCGAGATAGTTGGTGGTCATGTTCAGGGCGAGTTGTAATCCGGCGTCATCAAAACATTGTTTAACAATGCGTCCGGTAAAGGTTGTCAGGTCGGGAAGCAGGGCGTCGACGCCGCTTAATAACTCGAGTGTCACGTGCGAACATCGGGCGAGCTCATGATCCGGAGACACAAAAAAATCTAAAGGGTCTGTCCAGATCTCGCGATCCAGCAATTGAGGCGCAGCCAGAGGTGCGAGAGTTACAACCGCCAATTCGCAATCTCCTCTAAGTACTTTTTCGTGGGCTTTTTCGGAATCTAGAAATTCGAATTGCAGGTTCACGTCTGGGTGGCAAAGCGCAAACTGGCGAAGTACCGGGGGCAGATGGTGTAGACCAATGTGATGACTGGTCGCGACGCGCAGCACTCCGGAGATCTCACCACTGAGCTCGCGAATACGACGTTCAGCTTCCGCCACAGACTGGAGGATTAAATTCGCTTGGGGCAACAGAAGTTCCCCGGCTTCGGTCAGGCGCACCTCTCGTCCGAGGCGATCGAATAAGGTGTGATTTAGATGGTTTTCCAGCGCCGAAATGCGTTTGCTCACCGCCGGTTGAGTGAGGTGGAGCTGTTCTGCCGCCAAAGAAAATGAGCGGAACTGTGCCACTGTGACAAACGCTTTGAGCGTATCGGTATCCATAGTTAAGCCCCTAGGAACATTTAGCAACTATTCTAGTTTGGAATGCAAATTATGAAAATAATGAATTTGAGTTATCCTGGTTCGATCGATAAAATTTGCTGCTCTTGGATAACTTAAACAGAGGGGATTGCTCATGGCGGGCCGGACACTTTATGACAAAATTTGGGACGATCACGTTGTGTGTGAGCGTGATGACGGTTCTTCGCTTCTTTACATCGACAGGCACATCGTGCACGAAGTGACCTCCCCACAAGCTTTTGAAGGATTGCGTCTTGCTGGACGCAAGCCTTGGCGTACCGACAGTGTTATCGCCACGCCCGATCATAATGTGCCGACTACGCACAACGAGCGAGCTTCCGGCGTGAACGGGATCGCAGACCCGGTTTCGAAGATCCAGGTAAAAACACTCGACGACAATTGCGATGCCCTGGGAATTGTGGAATTTAAGATCAACGATCAGCGTCAGGGCATCGTTCATGTGATCGGGCCGGAGACAGGAGCCTGTCTGCCCGGAATGACAATAGTGTGCGGCGATTCCCACACCTCCACTAACGGGGCCGTTGGTGCGCTGGCTTTCGGTATTGGTACGAGTGAGGTAGAACATGTTCTGGCAACACAATGTATCGTAGCCAAGAAAATGAAAAACATGCTGGTACGTGTTGATGGCGAATTAGCGCTAGGGGTAACGGCCAAAGACGTCGTGCTCGCGATTATCGGAAAAATTGGCACCGCGGGTGGCACAGGTTATGCCATTGAATTTGGGGGACCAGTGTTTCGCGCTATGTCCATGGAAGGTCGCCTCACAGTTTGTAATATGGCCATTGAGGCTGGCGCACGCGCGGGCATGGTTGCCGTAGACGAGATAACTCTCGAATACGTCAAAAATCGTGCGTTTGCACCGAAAGATGAGCATTGGAACCAGGCCGCGTTGCGCTGGCAAGACCTCCACAGTGATGAGAACGCTGTTTTCGATGCCGTGGTCGAACTGAACGGCGCCGACATCAAACCGCAGGTAAGTTGGGGAACCTCGCCTGAAATGGTATTACCTGTCGATGGCGTGATACCAGATCCACAGCAGGAAAACGACTCGGTTAAAGCCGCGGGCATTACGCGAGCGCTAGAGTATATGGGCTTAAGGGCAGGGCAACGTATTGCCGACATACACGTTGACCGAGTGTTTATTGGTTCATGCACCAACTCACGTATTGAAGACATTCGTGCGGCGGCGGCGGTAGTCAATGGCAAAACCAAAGCGGCATCGGTAAAAGAAGCTATCGTTGTGCCCGGTTCTGGCGCTGTAAAAGCGCAAGCTGAAGCTGAGGGTCTCGACAAAATATTTACGGCAGCAAACATTGAATGGCGTGAGCCGGGATGTTCGATGTGTTTGGCAATGAACGCAGACCGACTCGAAGCTGGAGAACATTGCGCGTCAACCTCAAACCGCAATTTCGAAGGGCGGCAGGGTTATGGTGGCCGCACTCATCTGGTAAGTCCCGCTATGGCGGCCGCTGCGGCAATTGCCGGGCATTTTGTCGATGTTCGCGAAATTCAGGTGCAATAAAGGAGTTGTTATGAAAAGTTTTACGACACATCAAGGGCTGGTTGCACCTATGGACCGCGCCAATGTAGATACCGATCTGATTATTCCAAAACAGTTCTTAAAATCTATTAAGCGAACTGGTTTTGGTCCTAATCTGTTTGATGAATTACGCTATCTTGATAAAGGTGAACCGGGAAAAGACAACAGTAACCGCCCCCTGAACCAGGATTTTGCGTTAAATCACGAGCGCTATCAGGGTGCAAGTATTCTACTGGCCCGCAAAAATTTCGGCTGTGGTTCCAGTCGTGAACACGCACCTTGGGCATTGGATGAATACGGCTTTCGCGCTGTTCTTGCACCAAGCTTTGCAGACATTTTTTACAACAATTGTTTTAAGAATGGTTTGCTGCCCATTGTGTTGGACGAAAGTATCGTCGATGCGCTGTTTCAAAAGATGTATGGTGAATCCGGTTTTACACTGCAAATTGATCTTGAAGCACAGCAGGTTCGCGACGGCGACATTGTGTACAGTTTCGAAGTGGATGCCTTTAGAAAACATTGTTTGCTGAATGGTTTTGACGACATCAGTTTAACGCTTCAGGATGCCGACAAAATTCGCACGTACGAACAGCAGCGCAAGCAGACTCAGCCCTGGTTGTTTAATGCTGTGCATCAATGATTGGAACTAAAAAATCTCTAGAATTCACGCAGTCATTTGAATGAGGGACACCATTTGAGTAAGAAAATCGTTTTGTTGCCTGGCGATGGAATCGGGCCTGAAATTGTCACGGAAGCGGTTAAAGTGCTCCAGGCAGTCGATAAAAAATTCAAGTTAGGTCTGAAGTTTGAAGAAGATCTTATTGGTGGCAGTGCAATCGATGTTCATGGCCAGCCGCTAGCAAATTCCACCTTGGAAAAGTGCCAGGCGGCCGATGCCGTACTTATGGGGTCCGTTGGTGGTCCCAAATGGGATGCACTGGACGCCAGTATTCGCCCCGAAAAAGGCCTGCTGAAAATTCGCTATGAAATGGGACTGTTCGCGAACTTACGCCCGGCTATTTTGTACCCGCAGCTGGCTGACGCGTCTTCTCTGAAGCCAGAGCTGGTGGCAGGCTTGGATATTCTTATTGTGCGTGAGTTAACCGGAGGCATTTATTTCGGTGAGCCCCGGGGAATTCGGCTGCTCGATAGTGGTGAACGGCAGGGCTACAACACCTATGTTTATGCTGAGCATGAGATTGAGCGCATCGGGCGTACTGCATTTGAAATGGCCATGAAACGTAGCAAGCGTGTGTGTTCCGTGGATAAGGCCAATGTACTGGAAGCTACTGTGTTGTGGCGGGAAGTTATTCAGGGCTTGTCTCGCGAATATCCGGAGGTCGAGCTCAGCCATATGTATGTCGATAACGCCGCGATGCAGTTGGTACGCCAACCGAAACAATTCGATGTCATAGTAACCGGCAATATGTTTGGCGATATTCTTTCCGATACCGCAGCAATGCTTACAGGATCGATTGGCATGCTGCCTTCGGCTTCGCTCAACAAAGAAAGCCGCGGTTTGTACGAACCGGTACACGGGTCCGCCCCAGATATCGCGGGGCAGGGCATTGCCAACCCGTTGGCAACCATTCTATCTGCGGCGATGATGCTGCGCTATTCGATCAATGAGAGTGGCGCGGCTGATGCCATTGAAAGTGCCGTTGGCAAAGTGTTGGATGAAGGCTATCGCAGTGCCGATATCTATTCCAATGGGTGTAAGAAAGTGTCGACCATAGAGATGGGTGATGCGGTTGTTGCAGCTATTTAACAGATTAACCAATTAGATGAGTGAGTACATAACAATGAAAGTAGGTTTTGTTGGTTGGCGGGGCATGGTGGGGTCTGTGCTCATGGGGCGGATGCTGGAGGAAAATGATTTCCCGGGTTTGGAACCCGTTTTCTTTACCACCTCGAATGTCGGTGGTGAGGCACCAGATATCGGTGTTTCGACACCAGCATTGCAAGATGCGTTCAGTATAGAAGCCCTGCAACAGATGGATGCGATTGTGTCATGTCAGGGGGGCGATTATACCGGGGAAGTTTTCGGCAAATTACGCGACAGTGGTTGGCAGGGTTACTGGATCGATGCGGCTTCATCGCTGCGTATGGCTGACGATGCGCTGATCATTCTCGACCCGGTCAACGATAATGTGATTCGTGACGGACTGGCCAAAGGCGTTAAAAATTACATCGGCGGTAACTGCACCGTGAGCCTTATGTTGATGGGCCTGGGCGGTCTGTTCCGCGAAGATCTGGTGGAATGGACAACCGCCATGACTTATCAGGCGGCCAGCGGAGCCGGTGCTCAAAATATGCGGGAATTGATTACCCAAATGGGTCAGATCCGCGATAGTGTTGCTACCGAGTTGGCAGACCCGGCGTCAGCAATTCTCGAAATAGACCGAAAGGTGGCTGAAACCATGCGTGGTGATTTAACCATTGACCGTTTCGGCGCGCCCTTGGCTGGGTCGTTGCTGCCCTACATTGATAAACAACTGGAGTCACGGCAAAGCAAGGAAGAATGGAAAGCTGAGGTGGAAACCAACAAGATCCTTGGGCGCTCTCGCAATCCGATCCCGATTGACGGTATTTGTGTGCGTATCGGCGCTATGCGATGTCACAGTCAGGCCTTAACGGTCAAACTGAAGAAAGATGTTCCGCTAGCTGATATCGAAAATATTATTGCAAGTGCCAACGAATGGGTGAAGGTTATTCCAAACGATCGCGATATCTCCCTTGAGGAACTTACGCCAACCAAGGTTACAGGCACACTGTCTATTCCCGTGGGGCGTTTGCGAAAAATGTCTATGGGGCCAGAGTACCTTAGTGCGTTTACTGTTGGTGATCAATTGTTATGGGGCGCCGCTGAGCCCTTACGCCGCATGCTGCGCATCCTTCGGGAGCAGTAAAACAGTTTCTAAATGGGTGATTGTATTTTTGCGATCACCCCTTTAATCATCTGTCAATAGCATTATTTTCTCCCTCCTGGCGAGCCCCATCCTCTTAAAAGCATAAAATTCGACCAGTTTTTGTGCTGCACCACGAAATAAAACCGCGTAAAAGTCAATTTATCGGTAGTATTCCGCAGCCTAAAAGTTGAAAAAAACCTATTTATAATGAATACTTACGACCAATACTGAAAGATTATTCGAGGTTTTCGAGCCTCGGTTGTAAGCAAGGTTTGGGCTGGCGTTAAAAAAGCAACAATACACATACAAAAAAAAGCGCCAATCTGAGTTACCAAAAAAAGGATTCTCCTATGGGTCGTCGAATACTGGTGTCGCTGTTAAGCGCAATTGCGGTTACTTTGCCGCAGTGGAGCTTCGCCTTGGGGTTGGGTGAGATTACACTCAAATCTTCCCTCAATCAGCCGCTCAACGCGGAAATCCAGTTGTTGGAGGTTCGCGACCTCACTGAAAATGAAATCCTGGTTGGCCTCGCTTCACCGGAAGACTTTCAGCGCGTGGGCGTTGATCGACCTTACTTCCTCACTGATATTCGCTTCAAGGTTGTATTGAAATCCCCAAGTGGTCCTATTATTCGGATCAGCTCTCGAAAAGTCGTGCGCGAGCCTTTTTTGAATTTTGTTCTGCAAGCCCAGTGGCCCAGCGGTCGCTTACTGCGAGAATACACCCTGTTAATGGATTTGCCGGTATTCAGTAGCGAGCAGTCGCAACCGGTTGCAGCGGCGCAAACACAGCCTATTGTGGAGCAAACCCCGCCACCTTCTACGTCGGCTCCGCGCAAAGATTCCCATTACAATCCGCGTTCCAGCTACGATCAAGCGCCACCGCGACCCCAGCCGAGCGAATCAAAAACGCCTACGTCCTATACCAGTAACAGCCAATACACATCGCAAGATACTTACACGGTTCGAGCTAACGATACTCTTTGGGAGATCGCCAAACAGGTGCGGCCGGATACCGGGGTCTCGATCCAGCAAACCATGCTGGCGATGCAGCGGCTTAACCCCGAAGCCTTTATCAAGAACAACATCAATCTGCTCAAAAAGGGGCAGATTTTGCGTATACCAGACCGCACAGAGATAGTGTCATACAACAAGCGTCAGGCTGTGAATGAGGTCGCTGCGCAAAATATGCGTTGGTCTGGAGACCCAAACGGTGGTTTTGCCTCTTCTGGCGGAGCCCAGCTCGAGGGTAGTCGCAGTTACGAGTCGACGGCGTCTCGCTCCGACTCCGCGGAAGGTCGCGTAAAGCTTTCCTCGCCCGAAGACTATAGTGGCGCCAGCGAAGGGCGCGCTTCTGGTGCTGGCGAAAGCAGTTTGGATTCGCTTGAAAATGAATTGGCAATCACGCTTGAACAGCTGGATAAAACTGAGCGTGAGAATTCCGATTTGCGATCACGCATCAGCTCCCTAGAAGAGCAAATTAGCACCATGGAGCGCATGATCGATATCACCAACGAAGAAATGCGCGCGTTGGAATTGTCCGCAGAGAAAAACAGCCAGGAACAGGCTTCGGCATCGGATGAGGCCGCCAGCCAAACAGTTGGCGATGAAACCTCCGGCGATGCAGAGGGAACCGAGCAAGCTCTGGCTGACTCAGGACTGGCTACAACCGAGAGTGAAACCGAGTCTGGTCTTTCCGGGATGGAAGCGGAAACCGCCGATGCCGCCAATCTGGCAGGTACAACTGACGAGTCTTTGGTTGAAGCAACTCCCGAGCCCACGCCCGAACCTACGGTTGCACCGACCATTGCTCCGAACAAAGTGGTAATACCGGCTGCTCCACCTCAGAAAACCATTGTGGATCACATTCTCGATAATATTATTTTTATCGGCTTGGGTTTGGTGGCGATTCTCGCGGGTGTGTTCGCATTCCTGAAATTCCGCAGTTCTGAATCTGAGGAAAGTGAATTTGATGACGACTTCTTGGAACAGCCGATGTTTGAAGAAACGCCGGTGGAACCGGAAGCCGAGGAAATTGGCGAAGAGCTCGACCTGGGCGACTTCGAAGAGGAGCCCGCTCAAGCAACAGAAGAACTGCCAGTTGAAGCTGAGGAACCAGAGCCTGTAGCAGAGCCTCAAACCGAGGATGTGGTTGCCGAAGCCGACATCTACATCGCTTATGGCAAGTATGATCAAGCGGAAGAGATGCTGACCAAAGCCATTGCGAAAGATCCCAATGACCCACGAATTCGCACTAAGCTGCTTGAGGTCTACTCAACTCAACAAGATATTGAGCGCTTTGATCCGCAATATGCAGCGCTCCTCGCTTTGGGCGACGCTGAAGCCAACGAGCGAGCTGCGAATTTGCGAGACGCCATCAGCGATGCCGAACCGTTTGATGCAACTGAGTACGATGCAGGCACCACAGCGTCTTATAGTTCACATCTGTCCGGCGCATCAGATGGTCTTGACGATAACTTAGAAGACCTCGATCTTCAATTGGACGGTGAGTCTGAATCGGACTTCGATGAATTATCACTGGATCTGGAAGGGGATTCAGGAGAAGTAGACGTATCAGACGATGAGTTCACATTGGATCTCGGAGATGATTCTGAGGAAAGTGACAGCGATTTCGACCTTTCTCTGGATTTGGGCGGCGATGACAGTGACGAGGACGATGATGATCTGAGTATTGACTTCGAAAGCGCAGAAGCGGAAAACGACGATGATGCCCTGGAGGATGAATTCACTCTCGACCTCGGCGATTCTGAGGGATCGGATTCACTCGGTGCAGATGAGTTCGATTTGTCGCTTGACGACGAAGAAGACAATGGCGCACAAGAATCCGGTTTGGATGCCGAAGAGTTCGATCTCGGTGACCTCTCGCTGGACGACGAGGAAGATAACGAGGAACTCGATATTGCTTCGCTTGCTGAAACTGCCAGTGACTCTTCATCGGAACCCTTGAGTCTGGAGGACGAGAGCAGCGATGATGATGAGTTCGATCTCGATCTCGACAGTCTCAATGAAGATGCCATTGGTAGTGGCGGAACAGGCAAGTACGACCTCAGTGATTTGGGTGATGTCGACGTTGATATAAACAGTTCTATTGAGAGCTCAAACGAGCCAGATAACTCTGTGGATGTCGATTTTGACGATCTAAATCTGGATGCAGACGAAGAACTGTTAGCTGACGATGAAGCGCCCCTTTCGGTGACTCAGGAAATGGCCGCTGCCAGCGAGTCCGATGACCTCGAACTCTCTGATGATCTCGACCTCTCTGCGTTAGATCAGGAGTTAGACGCTTTAACGTCAGATTTAAGCGTTGAAGGTGCCGATATTGCTGATATCGAAATGACAGATGCACCGCAGGAAAAAGAACCTTCTTTGGCACAACCCACTGTTATGGAAGAGCCGGTCACCGATTTTGATGATCTCGAATCGGAGCTTGGTCTCGATGCGGATACAGTCGGCGAAGATCTCGAAGCCGGTCTGGATCTGGGCGATGAACAGGATGATTCTGTTGGCGACAGTGGTGAAGATCTCTTCGATGAAGCTTTGGCAAACGTACCAGAGTCGGATCTTGATTTTGAAATTCCAGATGTCGACCCTGAGGGTGATGATGATCTGGGTTTCTTGAGCGACAGCGATGAAACTGCCACAAAGCTTGATCTTGCCCGTGCTTACATCGACATGGGTGATGCTGAGGGTGCCAAGGACATACTCGACGAAATTATGAAAGAAGGTAATTCACAGCAGAAGCAGGAAGCAGAAAACCTCCTGGCAAAAGTTTAGCCCCCGGTAATTATCTACAAGCCCTGCTTTGTGCAGGGCTTTTTTATTTGTACTGCGATTGCACGTGAGCGACAGAATTTACAAAACCAATGGTGAAGTGTTGCCCGGAATGGATGTTCCTCCTGACGTTCAGCGGGTGGCACTGGGCGTAGAGTATTTGGGTGCAAGTTTTCAGGGGTTTCAGAAGCAGGCATCGACACCGCACACAGTACAAGCGCATCTAGAGCGTGCCCTCAGTCGCGTTGCCAATGAGCCGCTTACGCTGGTTTGTGCAGGTCGCACAGATTCCGGGGTAAGCGCCACAGGTCAGGTGGTGCATTTTGATACCCGTGCATCGCGCCCAACCAAAGCATGGCTTATGGGCTCCAACACCCATCTGCCAGATGAAATACGCATTGTCTGGGCGCAGCCTGTCCCTTTTGATTTTCATGCCCGCTTCAGTGCTCTGTGGCGTTCCTACTGTTATCAAATCCACTCCGCGCCGGTGCGATCAGCAATTTTCAGTAAACAGCTTACCTGGACCAGTCATTCGCTAGATATCGAAGCTATGCGCGCCGCCGCGCAGTATCTTATCGGGGAACACGATTTTAGTGCCTTCCGCGCAGCGCAATGCCAGGCCCATAGCCCAATAAGACGTATTTGCTCGGTGAACCTGGATCAGGTTGGTGAATTGATTTTATTTAATGTCAAAGCAAATGCCTTTCTACACCATATGGTGCGCAATATTGTCGGCAGTCTCATGGAGGTGGGGCGGCATGCAAAACCTACTGGCTGGATCGAGCAATTGCTCGCAGAGCGTGACAGAACAAAAGCTGCAGCGACTGCGCCGCCCTGGGGTTTGTCTCTGGTAGCCGTAGGCTACCCTGACAAATTCGCAATTCCAGCTACCAATAGCCGACAGCTTTATTTGTGAGGGAGAATGCCCAAGGCAAGCACGTCTCCCGCCAAAAGTGCGTTCAATTCTGGTAAGATTCCGCGGTTTTAGTGATGGGAGTTCACCCGGTGCGCGTTAAAATCTGTGGCATAACCAATATTGAAGATGCGAGATCTGCAGTAGCTGCAGGCGCAGATGCAATAGGGCTGGTTTTTTATGCGCCAAGCCCACGCAATATCAAAAATCTCGCTGTGGCGAGAGAGCTTGCTCTGGAGGCAGGGCCATTTGTCACTGTCGTGGCCTTGTTTGTAAACCCCGAGAGCGGGTGGGTAAATAGAGTTCTGCAGGAAGTGCCGGTGCACCTGTTGCAGTTTCACGGCGATGAGTCTCCGGCGTTTTGCGCACAATTTTCACGCCCCTACGTAAAAGTGTTTCGAGTGAAGGAAGATCTGGATCTTAACCGGGCGATGGCAGATTATCCTGGAGCTTCGGGCTTTTTACTTGATGCTTACAAAAAGGGGGTTCCAGGTGGCACCGGTGAAAGTTTTGATTGGACCAAAGTGCCTTTAAACCCGCCAAAGCCTGTTGTTCTTGCGGGTGGGCTTTCACCGGAAAATGTTGCCGTAGCCGTTAAGATGACCACCCCTTACGGCGTTGACGTCAGTGGTGGCGTTGAAGCGTCCCCTGGAAAAAAAGATAAACATAAAATTCACGCGTTTATTAACAATGCGAAGCTGGAGTCTTTGAGTGAGTAACACACATAATATTGATTACGCTGCCATGCCCGATGAGCGGGGGCACTTCGGAATTTATGGCGGAAGGTTCGTATCAGAAACCTTGATGCACGCGCTGGATGAGCTGCAGGAAATTTACACACGAGCGAAATCGGACCCAGGTTTCCAAGAAGAATTCGATCGTGATCTTGCCCACTATGTAGGACGACCGTCACCTTTGTATCACGCAGAACGTTTGTCTCGCGAACTGGGTGGGGCGCAAATTTACCTGAAACGGGAAGATCTCAACCACACCGGCGCCCACAAAGTGAATAACACTATCGGGCAGGCCTTATTGGCAAAACACACGGGCAAGCCGCGTGTTATCGCCGAAACTGGGGCGGGGCAGCATGGTGTTGCAACTGCAACTGTGGCTGCGCGCCTCGGCCTTGAATGCGTTGTGTACATGGGGGCGGAAGACGTTCAACGGCAAGCCCTCAATGTTTACCGCATGAAGCTATTGGGTGCCACGGTTATCCCGGTAACTTCTGGCTCGAAAACACTCAAAGATGCTATGAATGAAGCGATGCGTGATTGGGTAACCAATGTAGACGATACCTTTTACATTATTGGTACTGTCGCAGGTCCCCACCCTTATCCACAATTGGTCCGCGATTTTCAGTGCGTTATTGGCCGAGAGGCGCGAAACCAATGTCTCGGGATGACCGGCAAACTGCCTGATGCGCTGGTTGCCTGTGTTGGTGGTGGTTCTAATGCCATTGGATTATTTCATCCATTTTTGGAAGACGAAACGGTGAAAATGTACGGCGTGGAAGCCGGGGGCTTTGGCCTGGATACCGGTAAGCACGCCGCGCCACTCAATCACGGCATCCCCGGTGTATTGCATGGTAACCGCACTTACTTAATGGAAGATGAAAACGGCCAGATTATCGAAACGCATTCAGTCTCAGCTGGACTCGATTACCCCGGTGTGGGACCAGAGCACAGTTGGTTGAAAGATATTGGGCGTGTCGATTATGTCGCCATTAACGACGATGAAGCCATGAATGCATTTCGCCGCCTGACAAAAATTGAAGGGATTATGCCGGCGCTAGAGTCCAGCCACGCGGTGGCATACGCAGAGAAATTAGCGCCTACGATGGCGGGTGACCAAGTCATCGTTGTTAATCTGTCAGGGCGCGGAGATAAAGACATTCTCACCGTTGCCAAGATTGACGGCATTGAAATCTAAGTGCGATCCCAATAAAAATTTAAGAGAGACGAGCTTGAACAGAATTACGCAAACCTTGGACGCGTTGCAGTCCAGCGGTAAAAAAGCCCTGGTAACTTACATTGTACACGGCGATCCGAAAACCGAGACTACCCTGCCGGCGATGCACGCGCTGGTGGAAGCCGGTGCTGATATTATCGAGTTAGGGGTACCTTTTTCCGACCCAATGGCGGAAGGTCCGGTGATTCAACGTGGTCACGAGCGGGCCCTGGAAAACGGCGCCAGCCTAACCAGTGCTATTGCATTGGTCGCAGAATTTCGCAAAACCGACCCTAAAACACCCGTGGTGCTTATGGGGTATGCCAACCCAGTTGAGCGCATGGGATATGAAAGCCTGGCCAAGTCAGCCAGTGCCGCAGGTGTCGATGGTGTGCTAACGGTTGATCTTCCCCCCGAAGAAGCTGCGCAGTTACAGGAAGCGTTGCAAGCAAAAGGCATGGAGGCGATATTTCTGATCGCTCCTACGACGGTGGATGAACGCATCGCAAGTATCACACATCTCGCCGGCGGTTTTATTTACTATGTGTCCTTAAAAGGTGTAACTGGCGCGGGCCATCTGGACACTCAATCGGTAGAGCAAAAACTGGCACAGATCCGAAAACATACCACTTTGCCTCTACTGGTGGGTTTTGGCATTAAAGACAAACAGTCGGCCAAAGCTGTTGGCGCAGTTTCGGAGGGTGTCGTTGTTGGAAGTTTGTTTGTCGATGCCATGGGAAGTAATAAAGATGCTGACCCGGCCGAGATCTGTGCAAGCTTAAAGTCCCTTACACAACCTATTCGTGAAGGTTTAGACGAGCTGGCGGGTTAAGAAAACTCGCAATCAAGTAGCTAATCAGTGACAGAAGAGACAGCTTATGAGTTGGTTAGAAAAAATTGTACCCAGTAGTATACGTTCCTCCAATCAGGCCGCGCGCGGTGGAAGTAAAGTTCCCGAAGGCCTTTGGAAAAAGTGCACCCGCTGTGCTGCGGTGTTGTACCGCCCTGAACTAGAAAAAAACCTCGATGTTTGCCCGAAATGCGATCACCACATGCGTATTGGAGCTCGGCGTCGCCTCGATGTTTTTCTCGATGAGGAGGGAAGGGAAGAATTGGCGACGGATGTACTACCCATCGATCGCCTGAAATTTAAAGACATAAAAAAATATAAAGATCGGCTCACCACCGCTCAGAAAAGCACCGGAGAGAAAGATGCCATCATCGCAATGCGTGGCACTCTGAAGAGTATGCCCATCGTGGCAAGTGCCTTCGAATTTGCCTTTCACGGTGGTTCAATGGGGTATGCGGTAGGCGAAAAGTTTACCCGTGCCGCGCAGGTGGCTTTGGAAGAAAATATTCCCTACGTGTGCTTTTCTGCAACGGGGGGTGCGCGTATGCAGGAGGCGTTGATTTCGCTGATGCAAATGGCAAAAACCAGTGCGGTTGTAGAACGCCTCAAGATGCAGGGCACGCCTTTCATTTCGATTATGACTGACCCGGTATACGGTGGTGTTTCAGCGAGTTTGGCGTTGTTGGGTGACATCAACGCCGCAGAGCCTGGCGCGCGTGCCGGATTTGCCGGTCCGGCAATTATTGAGCAAACCATTCGTCAAAAACTTCCGAAAGGATTTCAGCGCAGTGAGTTTTTATTGGAGCATGGTGCGATCGATTTAATAATCCCCCGCAAAGACATGCGTGACCGCGTTGCTTCAATATTGGCCAAGCTTACCCACCAACCAGCGGCTTAATGAGCTGTTCGAGATCCGATAATTTTCAGATATAGCCATGCAACGATTTGAAACGCTCGACGCATGGCTTGCCTGGCTGGAAACCCTGCACCCCACCGAAATTGAACTCGGACTGGATAGAGTGGCCCGCGTAGCGAGGGCGTTGCAACTCGATTCGCTGATGATCGCGCGTGCCACACCGGACAATAAGAAGTATCCAAAAATTATCACGGTTGCGGGAACCAATGGCAAAGGCAGTTTTGTCGCTGCCACAGAGCAGTTACTCCGCGGCCAGGGTGCTCGCGTCGGTGCGTATACGTCGCCCCATTTGTTGCGTTACAACGAACGCATTCGTATTGCTGGTAACAACGCCAGTGATGAAGAAATTATCATTGCCTTTAAAAAAATTGAAGCAGCTCGCGCGGATATCTCGCTTACCTATTTCGAATTCGGTACGCTTGCAGCCTTTCTCATTTTTTTACAAAGTGATTTGGATTTCTGGTTGTTGGAAGTTGGTATGGGTGGGCGACTTGATGCTGTTAATGTGCTCCATCCGGATATTGCTGTAATTACTTCAATCGCACTGGATCACCAAGCTTGGTTGGGGAACACCCGTGAAGAAATCGCGATTGAAAAAGCCGGTATCGTGCGGGATGGGGCAACGGTTATTGTCGCGGATAAAAACCCGCCTGCGAATCTACGTGAGCGATTACCCAATAGCACGCTTTATTTGGGCGAAGCATTTGATGCAGCACGTAACGAGCACAATCTTATTTTCCGATGGCGGGGTGGTGAACTTACTGTAAACCGTTGCGACTTACCCTTAGCCAGTGTTGCGGCAGCCCTTCAGGCGGGCGCATTGCTCGGTATAAACTGCAGCGCTGCCAACACAGCAACGCAAATTGAAAACTTGAAATTATGTGGCAGACTGCAAACAATCCAACTGCCAAACGGAAATTCTTTGCTTTTGGATGTTGCCCACAACCCCGCCGCCACAGCATTGCTTGCGAAAAACATTTCTCGAAAAAAACCTTGCCCGCCGATCAGTGCTATTGTTGCCATGATGGCCGATAAAGATATTTTTGCCGCTCTGAAACCCTTGGTATCGCCAATATCGAGTTGGTATTTGTTGCCGCTAAAAAATAACCCTCGAGCGGCCGAGCCTATAGTGATAGCAGACTGTTTGGAACGTCTCGGAGTATCGGAGAAAAATATTAAAATAATTACCGACCTTGGCGAGGTGCCAGAGATGAATGCACCCATTGTAAATAATTCCGAAAACCTGCTGGTGGCATTTGGCTCTTTTTATACCATTGAGCAGGTTTTACGATACATAAATCAGGGGTAAATCGTGGACGACGGATTAAAACAACGCATTATTGGTGCATTTGTATTGGTGGCAGTTGGGGTCGTGTTACTTCCCTTAATCTTCGATCGTGAGCGTATCGAACCCGTTAATCGTAAAACACAAATTCCTCTGGCACCACATATCGAAACTGTAGATATTCAAGCACCCATCGAAAAACCTGTGGAGGAGAGGGCGGCACCACCCGATACTATGTTTTTGCCCGACAAAGATAAAGATGTTGCTACAGTGGGGGATGAGCCGGTATTGGATACTAAAGGAGTGCCCAACAGTTGGGTGATACAGGTGGCCAGTTACCGCTTTGAGGGGCATGCCGAAAAAATGCGCGACAAACTCATTGCCGACGGTTACAGCGCTTATATCCGCGACGTAAAAACTGAACGAGGAAAATTACGGCGTTTGTTTATCGGGCCAAACCTCGATAAGTCCAAGCTAGAGAAAATTCAACAATCCATCGAAAAGAAATACAGCCTCTCAACCATATTGTTAAAATTTGAGCCGTAAGCGGCGTGTTAATCCCTGTTTGAAAGGGTTGTACGGGGTGTCATGCATTTTCTGATCAAACCACTAATTGAATTGCGTTGGGTGTTGGCCAACATGGGTTTTATGTCGACTGTTTTTATGAAGGCTTACCAACATTAGTATGCTAAGCACAGCCAGAACGGCATAATAGATCAATCGTTCCCGGGCGATTGGTACTAGGAAAAGCGTAGAAATCAGCTCGCTCGCAACAATACAACAAATAAAAACAAGAAGGCTCCGCGAAGTCACCCTTCTGCAAAAAAAAGCCCCTATAGGAGCACCAATTAATACCACCGGCGCAGCGATATACCAGAGCTGCAGCACATCTGCGGTAACTTCCCCAAAAACCACGCCCTGAAAAAAAGTTCCAACGAGGGCGCAGCTCGCCATGAGAATCACCGAACACTGGGTTGCCAGTTTTAAATCCAGGCGGAAATACAGTGCCAACAGGCAAAAACCCACCAGATCGGCGCCTGAGCCCAGCAAACCCGACACGACACCACCAATGAGGCCTGCTTTAACAATCAGTTGCTTATCGATTCTGGAGAATTTTGCCAGATCAGTATAATGCGTGGCTTTGTCACCGAAGGCCCACAAATACACCAGTAAGAAAATAAGTAAAAACAGTGTAAAACCGATGCGCAAATCACTTGCGGCCAGGTATTGCTCCAACACAAGAAGTGAGCCAAACAGGCCAACAAAAGCAGCTGGCAGATACCACATAAAGAACCGCCAGGGAATATTTTTTACCCGCATTACGATGTATAACGAAGCGGACGTCATTCCCACACTTTGAATGGCAAGTGAAAACGTTTTTGCTGTACTGGGGTCGGTATTTAAAATTTTTGTGAGAGCCGGGAAAGCCACCGCACCACCACCCAGAAAGGTTGAACCAGCAACAAATGAGCCCAGTGCCATTATGGGGGCGATAAGAAATTCGGGGTATTGCCACGAAACGGCAAGGTGTTCCCGGAAAAGCAGGCTGTAGATAAGCAAAGCGACTGTGTAACCGCAAAGAGTGGCCATGCGAACGAAAGGTGAAGACGGTTTGGCTTTCAACGCGTATCCGGAAAATTGAACAAAAGGGCGGGAATTCTACCGCAAACGGCGGCGCTTGCAGAGCAGCAACTTAGGGTTGCGAATCTTGGATAAGTTTCTCGTAATGGCGCCTCAAGTAACTGTAGCGTTCGTGATAACTCGAGTTTGATTCTATGCGGCCGATGCGCTGAAAGCTGCAAGCGACAGCCGCCACTTCGTCATCACTGATTTCGCCCTCTTTGCATTTGCTCACAATGGCTTGAATGAGGTTGAGGTTGAGACCAATATGGTTGGGAAGCTCTCTTAACACGTCTTCAAAGGCGCGTATGGCGGTTGGGAAGTCTTGTTTTTGATAATACTGGATACCCTGTTTGTTGAGTTTCGCGGCATACTGGATGCCTTCCTTAGTGAGAGGCTCACGCAACAATTTATCGATTTGCGTCGCGATAGTAGGGTCCTGATTGACACGCGCCAATTCCTGTAACAGCGCTTCGCCTTCGTCATACTTGCCTAACGCCATAAAGGCTCGAGCACAGTCGATGCATAAATCCGCTGGTGTATTTTCAATGGCACTAAATTTCATCGATGCGTGGATATCCAATGCAACAGCGGTGGCGGCCTGGGCTTTTTCGGGCATGGCCTTAACTTGGTACAAATCGGCTTCCACAAGCTTGCCACGCATAGCGACCACAGGTTGCGTACCAAATTTTTTATCGACAGCCTTTAAGGCTTCAAGGGCTTCCTGGGCAAGTTTGTTACTGGCATCGTTTTGGCGCGCCATATTGGTGAGGCTTTGGGCGAGATTAAGGTAATCTTCGGGCTGTTCGTGACAACTGTTTTTGCTGTGTTTTACGGCATAGCGGTAAGCATGAGCCGCTGCCACTTCATCGCCAACATGCTGGCTGATTCGCCCCATTTCCCGTTGCCGGTCGGTAGAGCGGGGTGAAATTTTCAGTGCGCTGGTAATGACCTGCTGGGCTTGCTCATGTTTATTTTGCGACTCGTAAATTTTCGCGAGGAGATCATGGGCTTCCACACACAGTGCATTTTCGTTGATCAGTTGTAATAACAAGGCTTCAGCTTCGTCGAAATGCTGTAATCCCACTTTGGCTTGTGCAACACCCAAACAGGCCCACACTGGCTGGCGTTGCTCTGGAATTTGATTGAAAACTCCCAAAGCCTCCTCGAAGGCATTTTCTGCCAGCAGCAAATCACCAAGCATTTTGCGCGCATCGTTGGCGTAACGATTGTTTTCTGCCAGTAATTTGCGACAGGCTTTAATGGACTGCTGAGGTTTTTTATTATCAAGCGCCTTTTTTGCGGGTAGCAAGGCTTCGTTTTTTAATAACGCGGCATCTAATCTGGGCCTTAAACCGTCGCGGTTGATCGGTTTGTTCAGATAATCGTCGGGCTGGTACTCCAGGGCATGCAGTACATATTGGCTGTTGCTCTCGGCGGTGATCATCACATAGAGCGCAGTATTTTTTAAAAGGCCATGAAAACGCAGTTCTTCGAGGAGCTGCTGACCATTTTTGCCCGGGCCAAGATTGTAGTCAGAAAGCACGATGTCGTAATTCTGGCGCTGACACAAATCAATTGCTTCTTCGGCATTGCCTGCGGTGTCCACCTCAGATGAACCGAAATCCACCAATATGCGCTTTAGCGAGGCGCGCACATCTGGAACGTCGTCCACAACAAGGCAACGCTTTTGGCTATAGGTTTTTATGATTTCAATCTGCTTCATGCCCAGCCCGGCAACGCTTAAACAGGGACTTTCTTGTGTTTCGCCCCTTACAGAGATATCACCGTGTATTCAGAGATTCTTTAAGTGTAGATCAATCCCGCAGAGTGAGAGGGTGTCGGCTATAAAAACATGTAATCTTATGCCAACTGCTATTCCGGATTAGTCTGCCGCTCTGATAGAATTGCGGCTTCATTTTTACGCAGTCAGGCGCGCCGGGTTATGAATTGGGCAGACGGGGTCATTCTCGCGATACTGGTGGTTTCCAGTCTCATCAGTTTAAAGCGCGGGTTCGTCAAAGAAGCACTGTCCATGGCAAATTGGGTCTTGGCATTCTTCGTCGCCATGACTTTCAGAGATCAACTATCCTCTTTATTGGTTGCACACATAGAAACGCCTTCGGTACGTGATATGGCGGCTTTTGCGATTTTGTTCGCAGCCACATTAGTAGTGGGTGCCATGGTGAATTACCTGATTGGCGAACTGGTTCGCATGACCGGGCTTTCGGGCACCGACCGTCTCTTCGGTATGATTTTTGGTCTTGTGCGCGGCTTTATTGTGGTTATGGCGATAATTCTGATTGTTCCTGGCATAGTGCCCATCGATCAGGATACGTGGTGGAAAGAATCAGCCTTGATTCCGTCCTTTATGCAATTTGAAGACTGGTGTCGAGCAGCCGCAAGCGAATTAACGTCGGCGGTGAGTCGTTTATTAAACTGAGGCGTACTTAAGGTTTAACTATGTGCGGTATTGTTGGAATCGTCGGTAAAGCCGATGTGAACTTGTCTTTGTACGATGCATTAACCATGCTTCAACATCGCGGTCAAGATGCCGCCGGTATTATGACCTGTCACGCGGGCAAATTTGCTCAGCAGAAAGCCGTGGGCTTGGTCAAGGATGTTTTTCGCACACGCCATATGCAGCGTCTGGTCGGCAACATGGGCATTGGCCATGTGCGCTACCCAACGGCAGGTAGCACCGGGCCGGCGCTGGCACAGCCTTTCTATGTAAACTCTCCCTACGGGATCGCTCTGGCCCATAACGGCAACCTCACCAATACCGAGCAGCTATCTGAAGATTTGTTCAAAGGTGATTTACGACACGTAAACACCGATTCAGATTCTGAAGTGTTGCTGAATGTGTTCGCCCATGAGCTGCAGTTACAGGGCAAAATTAAACCGGGTGCCGAAGATGTGTTTAAAGCTGTAAGCGGCGTGCATTATCGTGCCCGTGGTGGCTATGCGGTGGTCGGCATGATCGCGAACTATGGCGTCTTCGGATTTCGTGACCCTAATGGTATTCGGCCTCTGGTATACGGTTTTCGCGATAACAAAAATGGGCGCGAGTACATGATTGCCTCGGAAAGCGTTGCGCTTGACGTGCTTGGGTTTAAGTTGGTACGAGATGTTGCGCCTGGTGAATGCGTATTCATTACGCCGGAGGGCGAGCTCAATACGCATCAATGTGCTCTGAATCCCCATTATGCGCCGTGTATTTTTGAGCATGTGTATTTTGCACGTCCTGACTCCATCATGGATGGTGTTTCTGTGTACAAAGCTCGCCTGCGTCAAGGTGAAAAGCTCGCTGAAAAAATTCTGCGTGAGCGCCCCGATCACGACATCGACGTTGTTATCCCGATTCCGGACAGCAGTCGGGTTGCCGGCCAGGCTGTTGCCCAGAACCTGGGTGTTAAATTCCGCGAAGGGCTGGTCAAAAACCGTTACATTGGCCGCACATTTATCATGCCGGGGCAACAATTGCGCAGGAAATCTGTGCGTCAAAAACTCAATGTTATCGACCTGGAATTTCGCGATAAAAATGTATTGCTTGTTGATGACTCGATTGTACGTGGCACAACCTGCGAACAGATAATTCTGATGGCTCGCGATGCCGGAGCCGCTAAAGTGTATTTTGCCTCAGCGGCTCCGCCGGTAAAGTACCCCAATGTGTACGGCATAGATATGCCGAGTGCCAAGGAGCTCATAGCTCACGGACGCACTGAAGATGAGGTGTGTGCCGAGATTGGGGCGGACTGGCTAATTTATCAGGATCTCGAAGACCTTATTGCCGCGTCTGCTGAAGGTAACCCAGATATCACGGAATTCGATTGCTCGGTTTTCACCGGTAAGTACATAACTGGAGATGTTGATGAAGCCTATTTCGGCAAGCTCGATGCCTCCCGTAATGACAAGGTACAAGCTGCACGTGAGCGTCAATTAGCCCAGGCGAGCGATTCCGCGATGGTGGGTATCCACAACGACTGAACTTCTCTGCAGCGACGGGCTCGATAGTTAAGCCCGATTAATGTGCAAACCTTTACGTTTAAACTGATAGAGTACTTTTTTGAGTGATCGAATATTAACGATTCGATCTCGCGGTGCTTTGCTGCCGCAACACGGGAGTGACATATGGCCGATGACCCTGATAACGATTTTCTCGCTGATGCTGAGTTGGATACCCTAGCCGTTCGTGCCGGGCAACTGCGTGGCCCCGAGGGCGAACATTGCGAACCCATTTTCACCACCTCCAGCTTCGTGTTCGAAACCGCCGCGCAGGCTGCAGCGCGCTTTTCCGGTGATGAGCCAGGTAACGTCTACTCGCGCTACACCAACCCCACAGTGCGCACCTTTCAGCAACGTATAGCAGCGTTAGAAGGCGGCCAAGCCGGTGTTGCAACCGCTTCTGGCATGTCGGCAATTTTAAGTACCTGTATGGCGCTGCTGAGCAGTGGCGACCATGTCATCTGCTCGCGCAGCGTTTTTGGTACCACCACCGTGTTGTTTACCAAGTATTTGAAGAAATTTGGCGTTGAGGTCGATCTGGTAGCCCTGACAGATATTTCTGGCTGGCAGTCTGCCATTAAGTCCAATACCAAATTACTGTTTCTCGAAACGCCATCGAACCCACTATGTGATGTAGCTGATGTTAATGCGATGGCCGATTTGGCGCACAATAATAACTGTTTGCTGGTGGTCGACAACTGCTTCTGTACGCCGGCTCTACAAAAACCTCTCGCACTGGGTGCCGATATTGTGGTTCACTCGGCCACCAAATTTCTCGATGGCCAGGGCCGTTGCATGGGTGGTGCTGTGGTAGGCAATGAGGAGCATATGGCGGAAGTTACTGCCTTTTTGCGAACCTGCGGGCCCACCATGAGCCCGTTTAACGCCTGGGTATTCCTTAAGGGATTAGAGACTCTGCGCCTTCGTATGGAGGCACATTCAAAAAATTCCCTGGAGTTAGCGCAGTGGCTCCACGATCACCCCAAAGTGGCCAAAGTACACTACGCCGGCCTCGCAAATCATCCAGGCTACGATCTGGCCTCAAAACAACAACGGGCCTTCGGTGGCGTGTTGTCGTTTGAGGTAATACCGGGAACTCGAGATGCTGCATGGCAGGTTATCGATGCGACACGCATTATGTCGCTCACGGCAAATTTGGGCGACGCCAAAACCACTGTTGTCCATCCCGCTACGACGACTCATGGTCGCTTGAGTGATGCCGAGCGTGACGCCGCTGGCATCTCGCAGGCCTTGATTCGAGTAGCCGTTGGTTTGGAGTCTGTGAACGATCTTAAGAAAGATCTCGATAGGGGCTTGTCATTGCTTTAAACGACAAGGCCCCAAACGAGCGCCGGTGCACCATGACTGTAGGGAATAGTTTTCAAACCCTATTTACAACGCGTCGCATAGTCGGATTGCTGCTGCTGGCGTTACTCGCACTTTTTAATACCTGGCTGCTGTTCTCTTACAGACTGCCTGGAAATTCAGAGTTTTGGCTCACGCTGCATGAATCTGGCCACGGACTTATTTTTTTGCTGTTGTCTTTGTCTCTTTGTGTTTTATTTCACCTGTTTATTTTTGAAAATTCCAATCGATTATTGCTGGCAACCGTATTCATTTGTATCGCGTTTGGTGGAGCCGTTGAACTGGTGCAGTCAAAAGTGGGCAGAAGCGCCAGCTGGAGCGATTTTTGGCTGGATCTGCTCGGCGTTTGCGCAGGCGTTTCTCTCTACCTGAGTTGGTTGTTACGGGGTGCTTGGCGGTGGGTGTTCCTATGTCTGGCAGTTCTGCTCATTGGCGTAGATCTCTACGACCCCTACAAAGTTTTGAAAGCTGGTAGATTGCGTGCCGTAGCCTTTCCAGTAATTGCCGATTTCGATAATCCGGCACTTAATTTTTTTGTTCACGCCGGAAATACTGGCAAAGTTAGTTTTGTGGCGGCACCCGAAGAATGGCCAGAAAATGCAACCCAGGTAGCCAAGTTAGAGCAATTTCCGGGTGCCTGGCCTGGTCTGAATATAACCGAAGTCTTTCCCGACTGGCGCAACTACAAGGTATTGGAGTTTGACATTTTCAATCCGCAGCCTGAATCAGCACGGTTCACCTTGCGGGTGCACGATGCTCATCACGATTATCAATATAGCGATCGCTTCAACAAAACGCTCAAAATTACCCAAGGTTTGCATCATTTCGAGATTCCGCTCGAAAAGATCAAACAGGGTCCGAAGCACCGCGCCAACGATATGGCCAACATTCGCGGATTAATGATCTATTCCTACAAACTTGATAAAAAACGCACACTCTACGTCGATAATATTCAACTTCGATAAGCCTCGGCTAGACTAGAACTTATGAAAACACACATTGAGAACTTGTTTACGAGCGTGAGTTCGGTTTTGCTTGGTAAAGAAACCCAGGTAAAGCTCGCAATGACCTGTTTGCTTGCGAGAGGCCATTTACTGATTGAAGATCTGCCGGGCATGGGTAAAACGACCTTGGCGCAATGCCTGGCGCGGGCTCTTGGCTTGCAATACCAGCGTGTACAATTCACATCCGATCTTCTGCCCGCAGACATTTTAGGCGCGGCTATATTCGATCGAAAAGTGAGCGAATTTAAATTTCTACCGGGGCCCATTTTTTCGCAAGTATTATTGGCCGATGAGATAAACCGCACCACTCCTAAAACCCAGAGCGCATTGCTGGAGGCGATGGAGGAGAGGCAGGTGACTGTTGAGGGAGAAACACGACCGCTTCCCGAACCGTTTTTTGTTATCGCTACGCAAAACCCATTGAGCCAGGCGGGCACCTATCCGCTTCCTGAATCCCAGTTAGATCGTTTTTTAATGCGTATTTCGCTGGGCTACCCCAACCGTGAAACCGAACAACAGTTACTGAAAGGCAGCGACCCGCGCAATAAACTTGTGGAAATGGAACCGGTTATGTCGTTACAGGCGTTGCAGAGCATTCAATCCAGTGTTGATGCTATTAAAGCCACCGACCAGCTACTGGATTATTTGCAACGCTTGGTCGAGTTCACCCGTTATGATGAAAGTTTCAGCTACGGTATTTCGCCGCGGGGTGCTATGGCCTGGTTACGCGCAGCGCGCGCCTGGGCGTTGCTGCACAATCGTGAGTATTTACTGCCGGAAGATATTCAGATGGTAATGCCCGCGGTTGTAGGGCATCGAGTTCGCGGTGTCCATTCGCATTCGGTAACCGGGCGCCCGGAAAAAGCGCGTTCGCTGGTCGATCATTTACTTACCAGCGTGGATGTGCTGGCCTCCCGATGAGGTTAACATGTTAACTCAATGGTTTGATGCGCTTCGGGAACGAGGTCAACAGCGATTCTTTAAATTTATCGACAAACGGGTGAGACCTCAGAGCCAACATCTTTTAACGCGAGATAAACTCTATATTTTTCCGTCAAAGCGTGGCTTTGCGTTTATCGGAATCATTCTTATCTTGTGGCTATTAGGCACAAATTATCAGAACAATTTAGTATTAGGTCTGGCATTTCTACTTACCAGTATTTTTATAGTTGCCATTTTACAAACCCACGCCAATCTGGCGGCGCTCTCTGTTGAGTTTTCGGGCGTACCCAGTGTGCATGCCGGTGAGCAGGCACAGTTTACCTTTACGTTGCAAGTGCGCGCTAAACGCTATGCTGAAAATATTGAAATGGCATGGCAGGATGAACGCGATTCCGTGGTTAATATTGATATTCCGCCAAATGAATCGGTGAAAGTCGTTGTGCCTGCTGCCACTTTTTATCGCGGTTGGCTCCAACCAGGGCGCATGCGCATACAAAGCTTTTATCCGCTGGGGGTCTTGCGCTGCTGGTCTTGGTTGAACTGGGATATTAACGCGTTAATTTATCCTGAACCGATTAAGCGTGAAGCCATCGCCGCACCCGCCGCAGAAGGTGAAGGTGATGGTCAACACCCAATGAAGGGTGGCGAAGATTATTCTGGGCTTAAAAATTACATTCCAGGTGATTCATTAAAACAAATTGCGTGGAAGCATTTTGCCCAGGAGCGGGGTTTGTTTGTAAAGGAATTTAGCCAAAACCTTTCGAAAGAACGCTGGCTTGATCTCGACGCCATTCCCGGTAGCAATCTCGAAGAGCGCATCTCTGCACTGTGTTATTGGGCGCTGCAGTTTGATATTCAGGATGAGTATTACGGTTTGAAGCTTCCTACCAAAACCGTCGCACCCGATAAAGGCGAAAACCATCGTCGCGCAGTGCTCGAAGCCCTGGCAACTTACGCGTTATGACCAAAATAACGAGTAGGCGCAAATTTTTTCGTACAGGCTCTACAATTGCAAGTGGCGGTGCCACGGCGGGCCGCTTTGCCAGTGAACAGGTCAGTCGTCACACCTTGGGCTGGATCTTTGTGGCGCAGGGGGTAGCTATATTGCCGCTATTTTTCCATTTGCCACACTGGTTGCCGGTTTATTGGTTGTGCGCAATTATTATTCGCGTTCAGGTGTATCGCGGTGTTTGGCCTTATCCCGGTAGCAAAATTAAATTGGTGTTAGGCCTGGTGGGCATGGCAGGTTTGGCATTGAGCTTCGGCCCCCGAATGGGTGTGGAACCCATGATTGGCTTACTGGTGTTATCGTTTGTATTGAAGCTGGTAGAAGTGCGTGACAGGGCCGGGGTGCTGATTATTTTATATATTGGTTTTGTAGCTGTTGGTGCTCAGCTGCTGTTGCAACAAACATTTTACACGAGCATTTACGCCTTGTTTTCCAGTGTTATTCTACTTGCGGCGTTACAATCTGTATTTCGTCATCGCACCATTTCCGTTCTATATCAACTACGTGCGGCGGGTATTTTACTTTTGCAAAGTCTGCCCGTAATGTTAATCCTATTTTTGGTAATGCCAAGATTAGGGCAGTTGTGGGCGGTACCCAGTATGCGTGGCGCGGGCACCACCGGTTTTAGTGATTCCATGAGCCCTGGTGATTTCAGTGAACTGATTCAATCCAGCGAAATTGTGTTGCGGGCATCATTTGACGGCGAGGTTCCGCCGCCACAGCAGCGATATTGGCGCGGTTTGGTGTTGGAAAATTTTGACGGTAGACGTTGGTCGCGACGTGGCGCACCCTGGATGTCTTTGAGTATGGGCGGCGAAGATGCGACGCGCTTACACTCCCGTTGGCAGGTTGAATCGAAATCGGCTCAGCCCATTAATTTAAATAATACGCAAAATGCTGAGCTTTATCGCTACACGGTGTTGCTTGAGCCGCATCAGTATCCTTGGTTGTTTTCAATCATGTTACCGCTCGAAGCTCACTCACCATCAATCGATATTCTCTCGACAGAAGAATTTTTATTGGTCAGCAATAAACCGATTCGTACGCGCACCAAATACAACGTGATAACGCTCCAGGAATATAAAATTAATGCAATGAAGGCGGCGCTCGGGGAATTACGTCGCAATATTTTATTACCCCAAGGAGGTAATCCGCTTAGTAGGAAACTGGCTGAATCCTGGCTGAAGGAGGGGCAGTCGCAGCAGCAAATTGTTGAAAAGGCTTTGCAGCTTTATCGCGACAGTTTTTACTACACGCTACGCGCTCCAGAACTCGGCGAAAATGCCGTCGATGATTTTTTATTTGTAACTCAGCGCGGCTTTTGTGAACACTATTCATCAAGTTTTGTATTTTTAATGCGGGCTGCAGGAATTCCCGCGCGCGTAGTTGTGGGTTACTTGGGAGGCGAGTTTAATCGCGAAGGTAATTATCTGGTGGTTCGCCAATCCGATGCGCATGCCTGGGCTGAGGTGTGGCTTCCTGGTGAAGGGTGGCGACGCGTCGATCCCACTGCGGCGGTGAGTCCGGCACGTATTGATCAATCGCTGCTAAGCGCTCTAGATCGGGAGGAAACAAATTTGGTCGGAGGAGCGCTGTTGCGATTACGCGGTATGGCGATGATAGCGCAACTACGTAATAAAATGGAGGAGTGGGATTATCTCTGGCAAATGCGGGTTATGGGCTACGACAGTGATAGCCAGCGAAGCACATTGGAAAAATTGCTGGGTGGTGATGCGCCATGGCGTATTGCTGTATTCTTTGTAGGTGGTATTGGCACTTTATTGTTTATTTATTATATGATGAGCTTAATTCGGCATCGCTCTATACCCGTGCCGCCCCATCAGCGCATACTGTTTGATCTCCTAAAACGCCTTGAGAAACACGGTGTTACGCGTGCGCCAAATGAAACCCTGGCTACACTGGCTAAACGCATTTCCGAAAGCCATCCTCAGTTATCTCTGCAGCTCGGTGCAGCGGCAAAAACATACAACGCCATCGCCTACCAACAACAGGTGGATCGCCTGGATCAATTTCGCAAGCAGACGTCTCTTATCTGAGCATTCTCGTAAGCATTGTTGTAGGTCAAGATGCAGGATTCTCTGCGCTTTGTTGGTGCAAAAATACGCAGCCTGCTGTTAAAATCCCCCGCCCTCTATGGTATCTTTGCCGGCCTGCCGAGCCAGCCCTGTCGCGCTCAGGCAAGAGATTGATAAAAACAAAAACGGGTTGTCCCGCAGGTGCAATCTCGCTCAATAAAACCAGTTAATGCAATCCCAATTAACTGGCAACCATAATGAATAATTAGGAGCGATTTAATGAAAAACCTCTTACGTGTTTTGCCTTTTCTGGCGCTTTCCGGCATTGCGCACGCCGATGAATTGAATGGCGGCAATACCGGCTGGATTTTAACATCTACAGCGTTGGTGTTATTTATGACCTTACCGGGGCTATCGCTTTTCTACGGTGGCTTAGTAAGAACCAAAAACGTACTCTCAGTACTTATGCAATGCTTCGCGATCGCGTGTTTGGCCTCGCTGGCTTGGTTAGTGATGGGTTATAGTCTGGCCTTTGGCGAAGGTAATTTATTGATAGGCGACTTAAGCAACGCCTTTTTTGCGGGCATCGCCAGAGATACGCTTTCTGGCGATATACCCGAGTCTCTGTTTGCTATGTTTCAGATGACTTTTGCAATTATTACCCCGGCACTTGTGGTCGGTGCGTTCGCAGAGCGAATGAAATTTTCCTCGGTGCTTATTTTCAGTTTGTTCTGGCTTTTGCTGGTGTATGCCCCAGTTTGCCACTGGGTTTGGGGCGGCGGTTGGCTGGCGCAATACGGGCTCTTGGATTTCGCAGGAGGAACCGTAGTGCATATTACGGCGGGCGTTGCTGCATTAGTGTGTGCGCTTGTCATCGGTAATCGCCGGGGGTTTCCGGAAACTGCCATGCCGCCGCACAATATGACTATGACGGTAACTGGAGCTGGTATGTTGTGGGTTGGCTGGTTTGGTTTTAATGCTGGTAGTGCCCTGGCTGCAAATGGCGATGCTGCAATGGCGATGCTGGTAACCCATATCTCGGCGGCGGCAGGTTCCCTGGCATGGATGACGATGGAATGGTCAAAGTTTGGCAAACCCAGTGTTTTGGGTATCGTTACAGGTATGGTTGCCGGTTTGGGTACTATTACGCCAGCGTCAGGCTATGTAGGGCCCGCCGCTGCTCTGGTGATCGGTTTAAGCGCAGGCGTTATTTGCTTCTTTGCGACACAATTTATAAAACGCACCCTGATTATTGATGATTCTCTGGACGTGTTTCCCGTGCATGGTGTTGGCGGCATTATTGGTACATTGGCCGCAGGTGTTTTTTGTTCCCCTGGCTTGGGCATTTTTTCCGGTTTTGGCTTTGGTGGAGACAACGAAACTATCGTGGCGCAATTAGGCGTGCAAGCGTTAGGCGTTGTGGCGGTGGCAGCATATACCGCCGTTGTTACTTATGGTGTACTCAAACTTACCGACATGCTCACCAGCGGTGTTCGCGTCGACAAAGACGAGGAAACTCAAGGGCTGGATTTGGTACTGCACGAAGAAACCGGATACAAGTATTAGAATCTTTTATAATTAGAATTCCAATACAAGAGCCACCACTTCGTGGCTCTTTTTTTGCGCTGGGGCTTTCTTTTTCCAAGTAATCTTATTAGGCACAAAATTTTTGTTTCAAGCATTGCGATTATTTCTCACTGCACACGGTGCAAGCGCATTTGCCCTGGGTATCCACCAGGTACTTCTGGCGTGGTTGTCGATTGGTATCGTCGGTTTGAGCGCCAGCCATGTGGGTTGGGTGCAGGCATCTGCGCTGCTGCCCAATATTGTTTTTATGTTGATCGCGGGAGTCTGGGCTGACAAAGGCAAACCTGCCAGAATTATGGCTTGTGCGCAGGGCGTTTTATTTTTAGCCTATACGTTTTTAGCGCTGCTTGTTTGGTTATCAGCATTAAATTTTATCTGGCTGGTTTTGTATGCGGCTGTAGTGGGAAGTGCCAATGCTTTCTTACAACCAGTGCGCGAGAAAATTATTGGGGAATTATCGCGACACAGTCTTCAGGTAAAAATAACCCGAGCGAGTATCGTGCAGTTCAGTTTGCAGAGCCTTGGGGTTTTATTCGCATCATTGTCAGAGCAGATCAGTCTTGTGATGGTGTGTGTCATACAAATGCTCTTTACAGCTGTCGCAGGCTTAAGTTTGCTTCAGTTGCACCGCACGCCGGCGTTCGCCCCCATTGCCGAAGCCGAAAGTAAAGGCGATGGTCTAATTACCGACTTCGGGAAGGGCGTTTCCGCGGCTCTGGCTGAGCCAGGGGTGCGACAACTTATTTTACTCATCAGCTTTAACGGCTTTATGCACATGGGTTTGTTTTTGGTGGCTATCCCTGTTTTGGCTCGCGATATCTACGACTTTAATGCTGTACAGTACGGCTTTCTTCAGTTTAGTTTCGTGTTGGGTATGCTTGTTGCCTACGTCACGATTATGCGCAAGCCCGCGTTACAATTTCCGGGGCGCGGTGCCTTATTTAGTTTGCTATATACTGCGATTGCAGGGTATGGCCTTTCACGAGAACCAACGTTTAATGGGCTATATATTCTCATGGTTTTTTGGGGCTGGATAGCCGGCTATTCTTCAACTCACTGTCGCATGGTGCTACAGTCCATTGCGCGACCCGAACAGAAGGGTCGGTTCGTGAGTTTGTATCAGGTTGCGCTGTTTGGTATGGCCCCTCTGGGCGCGCTGGTCACTGGCTACGTGATCGGTTTTATTCCCATTGCGACATTATTTCTCACTATGAGCCTGTGCAGTGTTTGTGTTTTTTTACTGTTAGTTGTGGGTGGGCAGTTATGGTCGGTCGAGCAAGCGCAAAATTAAAATGCCATTGTACGGTCATATCTACGCGGTAAGAACTTTTCTGAAGGCTATTAAACTTGCTGTAACTGCTACATTGAGCGATTCCACGCCATTAGCCATGGGTATTTTGAGCTGGGTATTGCACTGTTCCGACACTTCATTACTTAAACCCTCGGTCTCATTACCCAACACAAAAACCGATGGTGCATCACCAAATTTGTAATTTTTCACACTGGTTGTGGCGTCCAAGGTGAGTGCAATGGTACGACAACCTGCCTTGCCAAATTGTTGGAGACAAGTGGCGAGGTCTTCACAGCGAATAACGCGTGTTTTAAATAGCGTACCCGCACTGGCTTTAATAACCAATGCATCGAGCTTGGCACAACCTTTACGCGGCAGTATCAGCCCCGCGCAGGGTGAAGCGCAAACCGAGCGAATGATCATACCGAGGTTTTGGGGGTTGGTAATGCGGTCGAGTGCAATAAATTCCTGATTTATCGCTGAGAAGTCCTTAAGAAAATCGTCAAATTCAATAAAGCCCTTCAGCACCAAATCGGCCGCGACACCCTGGTCTTGTTTGGCGTTACGTGAGATACGTGACAGTGCTTTTTTATCGTGATACTGAATTTCAGCGCCGCGCTGCTGTGCTAAGTGGAGAATGTCATCAAGAATGGCAGCCGGTTTGTTGGAGTTGGCGAGGTGTAAGCGGAAAAGCTCGACGTTAGGGTCGCTCAGTGCTTCCAAACAGGGTTTGCGCCCATAGATTGTGAGAAGCTTATCGAAAAATTTTCTACGGGCGAGATAGTCTTTTGAATCCTGTGTCATGAATATGCCGAAATATTAAATAGACATATCAGTATACAGGTTTCAATTTGTCAGCGTGACGTTCTCACTGCTTACGTAAGGCCTGTTAGCGGGCCCGAACGCAATGCATTTTTCTAACGGTAATCACTAGTGATGGAAGTAATCGCCTTTGTTGTTTTCAGAGAGCGATTTCAGTATACGCGAACGCGAAACCATACCCACCAGGCGACCGTTTTCAACCACGGGATAATTTTTGGGTGACGTTTTACTCATGGCTTCAGCGACTTCCAAGACACTGTTCATTGGCGCTACGGTTTTCACATCGTAGTTCATCACTTGTGTAACAAATGGCGGCTGTTCGCTGTAGAACGCATCATTCAGCATTTCTTTGAGGCAATCCTGCTCAGAGATGTAGCCGACCAAATGCTTGTTTTCATCAATAACGGGTGCGCCGGGAATATGTGCTGCGGTAAACAAATTAATAGCATCGCGCACGGTTGCTGATGTCGAGAGGGCGTGAGGGTTACCGTCCATACAGTCTTCAACAAATAGAGAAAGCATATTGTTACCTCCTGTTGCTGTAGATACTGCTGCGTTAAGTACTGCTCTTAGTACTCTCAGTTTAACGAATTAATAACTACGATGAGCAGTTTTCCGATAAACGGGTCGTAGCAATACGAAAGTCATACCCGGCATGATTCTAGGTACGCCTTAACCGCTGTTTCAAAGCCCATGAGAAGCGCGTCCACGGTTAACGCGTGGCCGATAGATACTTCCTGGAGACCCGGTAGCCGTTGATAGAGGGCCATATTCTCTAGATTTAAATCATGACCGGCATTAATACCCAACCCCAGTTCAAGCGCTTTTTCAGCGGCGAAACAATGTTGCTCAAAGACCTCTTGGCCAGTTTCAACACTAAGCGCAAAGGCATGCGCAAAAGGCCCGGTATAGAGTTCAATTCGATCAGCGCCAATTTGTGCGGCGAGTTCTATTTGCTCGGGGCGCGGATCCATAAATAGGCTAACCCTGATACCTTTCGCTTTGAGTTTCGCGATTAAAGGTGCCAGCCGGTCACCCGATCGCTGCAGGTCGAAGCCGTGGTCGGAGGTTTTTTGACTGTCGCTGTCGGGCACCAACGTGCATTGATGAGGCACGACTTCCAGGGTGAGATCAAGGAGACCTGGATAGTCACCGCTGGCATCTGCGAAAGGATTGCCTTCAATATTAAATTCAAGAAGAGGGTCGGGGTTTCCTTTTAGAAGTTGTGCAATTTGGCGCACATCATCGGGGCGGATATGGCGTTGATCGGGGCGAGGGTGTACGGTAAGGCCCTGGGCTCCCGCTGCTATTGCCCGGCGACCAAATTCCACAACATTCGGGTAGTTGCCGTCACGAGAGTTTCGCAACAGAGCAATTTTGTTCAGATTTACACTCAGCGCAATTGCCGACATTAATTATTTCGCCCCTGTTGCCGTTTCTCGGTAGGCGCGTAGTACGCGCACCGGATAGTTGGGGGCTTCCGGGAAAGCGCGGTAAATTCCTCGCGGTTCTTTCTCTATTTTTTTCACTGTTTCGAATCCTTCCACAACTTCACCAAATACGGCATAGCCTGGCTTACCGCCATTAGGGTCGAGATGTTCGTTATCAGCGAGATTGATGAAAAACTGCGAGGTGGCACTGTCGGGATCGGCGGTACGTGCCATAGACAAGGTAGCTTTTAAATTCTTCAGACCGTTATCCGATTCGTTTTTTACCGGTTCTTTGGGGGTTTTATGTTTAAAGTCGAAAGTCAGCCCGCCACCCTGCACCACAAAACCGGGAATAACGCGATGAAAAATGGTACCCACATAGAAGCCATCGTCAACATAGCTCAGGAAATTCGCGACGGTTTTAGGTGCTTTTTCCTGATAAAGTTCAATTGTGATTTTGCCGAGGTCGGTTTCAAAAATAACACGGGGGTTTTTTACTTTTTCCGCAGCAAGGCCGGTTGTGCTAAACAGCAACAGGGCAATTAAAGCGACGAGATTGCGAGCTTTTATAAACATGCGTGGAGTCTCTTGTCATTGATTCTTAACGCCATTCTGAGTAGCGCTTGTTGGGTTTTAATGAGGGTACAACGATAGCCAGAATCATACCGAGAATTAGCAAGCCGGCACCGTAAAGCATGTAATTGATTCTTGTATCACTTTTTAAACTTTCGTTTTCAGCGGTAAGCACATCCTTTTCGGTTTGCATCAGTTGGTGCTTTTCCAGCAGGTCGGTATAGCGCTGTTCTAATTCAATTGCACCGGCAGACAGCGTTTTTATTTTTTCCAGTTCTTGTGCCATATTGGCTTGTGAATTTTGTGCGTGGTCTGCAGTACTTGAAAGTCGGGTATTTTGGGATTTTAAGGCAGTGTTCTCGGCGCTAAGTTCCCCATTGGCTTTTTTTAGCTGTGCCAGTTCCGAAAGCGCGCGGTTGAGTTTTATATTCGCGGTTTCTTCTTCTTGAATATATTGCGAGCGTATCCAACCTTCGACGCCCTCGGCGGTGCGTACTTTAATCCACTCGTCTGTATCGCCTGGCGCCACATAATAAATTGTAGTACCGCTGCGAAGGCCTTTGTTGACGATGCGAAATTCGTTACCTTGGCCACTGCGCAAAGGCACATACAGCAGATCAGTGATATACCTTAATTCTTGCTGAGCGAGAGCGGGTTTGCTCAATAGAAAACTTGCCAAAATACAACTGCAGACAAGGGTAAACTGCCTTAGAATTTTACTTGGGGTCATGGTTTACACTCGCTTATTTTTACTTAGGGTAAAACTTTTTTAAATGGTTTAACGCTAACCTGTCGGTAAACACCTGCAGCAACGTATGGGTCTGCGTCGGCCCAGGTTTGCGCCGCTGCTAATGAGTCGAATTCTGCGACTATAAGACTACCGGTAAACCCAGCTTCGCCCGGGTCGTTGCTGTCTACCGCAGGGTGGGGTCCTGCCAGAATCAGGCGACCTTCGTCACGTAAAGTGTGTAAACGCGCCAGATGATCGGAACGCACGGATTGGCGTTTTGCGAGACTGTTCTCAACGTCCTGGCTAATAATGGCATACAACATGGTAGTTACCCCCTTTGGATTCAATAACAAGCTTTTTAAAAAATATGCTAACGCCTGAGTTGCAGCGTATTTAGGCGCTTATTGTGCTTGAGGTTTTTCTTGTTCTTCTTCTTTTTCTGTATCGCTGTGATCGATAAATACATCTTCCAGCGTTAACCCGGTGAGCACCTTAATTTGTCGGAACAAATAAAATAAAGCGCCGAATAATACAAGCATTGCCGGGATGGTAATAACAGGAAAACTGAGCGCGGTCATTGTGCCCAGTTCTGCGTTGAACTCCTCGGTACCGGGCGCGCTTACCAGCACAACTTTTGCGAGTACATAGTTGAGTATTGAGCTGAGTAAAAAAGAGCCGGCAATCATATAGGAAGCGATAACCAGACTTTTGTCGAATTCGCGTTGCTTTCCGCGGGTTTCCAGAGCTTCGTAAACCTTGTCGGTTTGCAGCACAGCGTCGTTAAAAAGGAATGTGCGCACCAGCGGGTAACGGGTTTTAAGTGACGCCAGAGTGGCAATGCCGAACAGTGCCGGAATTGTTGCTTCTTTAATGGCGATATATTTGGGGTCTAGCTCTAACAGGCTCATGCCGCCCGTGAGCATAACGCTGAGAACGCCCAGTGCTGAGAAAAAGTTGAGTTTGCGCGTGCGGGTGAAGTCGAATACGCCGTAGCCGATGGGAAAGGCCAGTGCAACCACGATGCCGAGTTTAGGGCCGAGGTTGTCGGGGCCACTAAATTTCACCAGAATAACGGTGGGAATTACGATATTCAGCAATATGTTGAGGAGCGGGTTTTCTTTCTTTTGCGGGTTTTTCATTGCATACAGCTCGGGTGTGCACTTTAAGGCAGCGAATGCTAACAGGAATGGCGCAAGCTGTTAACACGAATTCTGTAAACCTGCGCTTTTGTTGGCAGTAGAATCGGGTACACTTTGCGATTAATTTTTGTTTCTGAGCGATACATGCCACTTATCTACGATCTTCACTGTCATACAACGTTTTCCGATGGAATGTTGAGCCCTGAGGACTTGGTTACCCGCGCCAAAACGCGAAACGTTGATGTTTTGGCGGTTACCGATCACGATACTGTTGCCGGGCTGCAGCAAGCTGCTCTGGCGGCCTCTTATGCCTCTATCGACCTCGTGACGGGCATTGAGTTCTCCAGCCAATGGATGGGGCGTGGCATTCATATTGTAGGCTTGAATATCGATCTGCAGAGCGGTGATTTGGCGGCTGCCGTGCGCAGCCAGCACGAACGTCGCAGTGAGCGGGCTGAAGCCATCGCTGCTCGTCTTGCCAAAGCGGGTATCGAAGGGGCGCTGGATGGGGCGCAGGCCGCAGCAGGCAGCGAAACATTGGGCAGACCGCATTTTGCACGTTTCCTGGTTGAAAGTGGCTATGTGGCTAATATAAACCAGGCATTTAAGAAGTATCTCGGGGCTGGAAAGCCTGGTGATATTAAAAACCTCTGGCCGGAAGTGCCTGAAGTCGTGGAGTGGATAAAACGCTCGGGAGGTGTTGCGGTGCTGGCTCATCCGACGAAATACAAAATGACCCGTACTAAGCTCTGCCAACTAACTGATTGCTTCGCGGCCAGCGGTGGCGCGGCTATCGAGGTGATTAGCGGTAAACAAATTGCCGGCGTGGCCGATAATCTTGCTAGAATTGCCAATCAATTTGGGTTGGCAGTTTCATTGGGCAGCGATTTCCACGTGCCTGATCAACCGTGGCAAGAGCTCGGCTGTTGTGGTTACTTGCCGTCACACATGTCGCCCGTATGGGAGCTGTGGTAATGAATCAGCTCATGCAATACCAATTACAAGGACAACGAATGGCGCAGTTTTTTTCTATTCATCCAGAGAGCCCACAACACCGTCTTGTCATACAAGCTGTCGATATTTTGCGTCGTGGCGGTTTGATTGCGTACCCCACCGATTCAGCCTATGCACTCGGATGCCACATCGGTGATAAATTTGCTCTGGATCGAATACGTGCCCTGCGTCAGCTCGACAAACACCATAACTTTACATTGATGTGTCGCGACTTATCAGAGCTGGCCAATTATGCTCGTGTCGATAACGCTGCGTTCCGCATCATAAAAAGTCATACACCTGGCCCATACACTTTCATCTTGAATGCAACCACTGAAGTGCCGCGACGCCTGCAGCATCCGAAGCGTAAAACTTTGGGCTTGCGTGTGCCTGATAACGCAATAGCCCTGGCACTTATGGAGGAGCTGGGCGAACCCCTGATGAGCAGTTCTTTGATCTTGCCTGGCGAAAGTTTGCCGCTCACCGACCCCTACGATATTCGCGATTCCCTGGAACATCAGCTTGAATTGGTCATAGATGGCGGGTTTTGCGGCCTGGAACCCACCAGCGTGATCGATCTCACCGGAGAAGAGCCGGTAATCGTGCGACAGGGTTGCGGCGATACCAGCGATTTCCAGTAGCCTGCGCCAGATTTGCATTTCGCATAGCTATGACCACCACACTACCGCTATAATGCGCGGTCTTTTCTTTGGCAAAACACAACAGAGGCACACTCTTGTCGGGAGTCGAAACAAACGTCAATCTCGCTGCGGAAGCGTTGCAAAATGGCGATGCGAGCAGCGTTGGTGATACCGCGGCTCCGGCTGAACATCATCCCGAACAGGAGGAGATGCCCTTTGCGATTGTACAGGGCAAAGCGTACACGCAAATTCCCAAAGACCTCTACATTCCGCCAGATGCGCTTGAAGTCTTTCTGGAGGCCTTCGAAGGCCCGCTCGATCTGCTGTTGTATCTGATCAGGCGTCAGAATATCGATATTCTCGAAATTGACGTCTCGGAAATTACGCAACAATATGTAACCTATGTTGAAATGATGGAGGCGATGCAGTTCGAGCTGGCAGCAGAATACTTGGTGATGGCGGCTATGCTCGCTGAGATTAAATCGCGCATGCTCCTACCGCGTTCGTCGGAATCTGAAGACGAAGATGAAGATGACCCACGCGCAACTTTAATTCGCCGCCTGCAGGAGTACGAACGCTTTAAACAAGCTGCTGAGGATATCGATGAGTTACCGCGACTGCATCGTGACACTCACATTGCTAAAGCGCAGGGCCCCGATCGCAATCTGACTCGCCCAGATCCGGATGTCGATCTTAAAGAGTTACTATTATCACTGTCTGAAGTGCTGCGTCGTGCCGATATGTTTGAGAGTCATCATGTCGAAAAAGAAAAGCTTTCAACCCGTGAGCGCATGGCGCAAGTACTCGACAAACTCAACGGTCAGCAATTTGTGCCCTTTGTGAGTTTGTTTACTGTTAACGAGGGCAGGCTGGGCGTGGTTGTCACCTTCCTGGCAGTCATGGAGCTTATCAAAGAATCTCTGGTAGAGATTGTACAAACCGAATCTTTTGGCCCCATTCACGTTAAAGCACGCTCCCTATAACGACACACACCATGAGCTACGAACAAGAACAATTACAACTTATTCTTGAAGGCGCCTTATTGGCTGCCGGTGAACCACTTACAGTCAGCCGTATGCTGACTTTATTTGAAGACAATGAAATGCCGACCGAAGAAGAGCTGTCGACAGCGCTTGAGTCAGTGGCTGAAAGTTGTCACGGGCGCGGCTTCAGTTTGGTCGAAGTTGCCAGTGGTTACCGTTTTCAGGTGCGTGAAGATCTGGCGACCTGGGTCAATCGATTGTGGGAGGAGAAGCCTCAAAAATATTCACGGGCGCTGTTGGAAACATTGGCCTTAATCGCATACCGACAGCCGATCACGCGGGGTGATATCGAAGAAGTTCGTGGTGTTGCAGTGAGCAGCCACATCATCAAAACGCTAGTGGAACGGGAATGGGTGAAGGTTGTGGGGCATCGCGATGTACCGGGGCGCCCAGCGCTCTACGCCACCACCCGGCAGTTCCTCGATTATTTTAACCTTAAAAGTCTCGATGAATTACCCACATTGGGTGAGTTGCGCGATATCGACAGTCTCAACGAAACCCTGGAATTTGACAACTTGCCGCCAGAAGTGCAGGAAAGTGTGATGGCGGCAGCCGCGACAGCATCTGCTGCTGAAGCAAGTGACTCAAGTGATATTTCTGAGGGACCCATTACAGCAGAAGAATCGGAGAAGGAAACTGATCTCGACGCTATACACGGCACTGGCGAGGACACCAGAATTGTTGTCCCTGTTGAGGCTGAGGAACAAAGCAGTGGCGAGCTCGATAACGCAGCGGAAGACGATTTCGAAGCTCCCGAAGAGTTCGATGAGCCTTCTGATGGGAGTGACACCGATCGTAATTCTGAATTACCAGAAGCCTCCGAAGACGAAGCGGACTATGACCGGCAAAATGAAGAACCCGATCCCGATAAATTAGAGGAAGACTCTTTGTTCCACACATCAGATGGCTCTGAACAGGATCGCGGTAACTCATGACTATTTCAGAGACTCAAGCAGGCCCAGAGGGAGAAAAACTGCAAAAGGTGTTGGCCCGGGCGGGCCTGGGTTCGCGGCGGGAAATGGAGCGCTTGATCAGCCTGGGTAAGGTGATGGTTAATGGCAAAACGGCCCAACTTGGCGACCGAGTATTGGATTCAGACAAGGTCGAATGTAACGGCAAGCGCGTGGCGGTTGCCGCGAAAGTTAAACAGCGCGTTCGCGTGATTCTGTACAACAAACCCGAAGGGCAGATTTGCTCTCGCAGTGACCCGGAAGGTCGCCCAACGGTTTACGAAAACCTTCCCAAAATTGCTAACAGCCGCTGGATTTCCGTTGGCCGCTTGGATTTCAATACCAGTGGCCTGTTGTTATTTACTAACGATGGCGAGCTAGCCAACCGCCTTATGCATCCTTCAACAGGTATTGATCGCGAATATTTGGTGCGTGTTCAAGGGGAGGTCGACAACGACATGTTGCAGCGTCTTCGCGATGGTATATTGCTCGAAGACGGTGTGGCACGCTTTACTGACATCGTCGAAGGCAGAAAGGAAGGCAAAAACCTGTGGTTTTATTGTGTTGTGATGGAAGGGCGTAACCGAGAGGTTCGACGATTGTGGGAATCCCAGGATGTTCGCGTCAGCCGCCTCAAGCGCGTGCGCTATGGCAACATCTTTATTCCTTCTCACGTACGTGTCGGGCAGTGGTTGGAATTGGATGAAAAAGAAGTGGCTGAGCTCTGCGAAACGGCAGGATTTGAAGCTCCGCCCAAGCCCAAATATTCACCCGAATTGAAACGCAGTCGTGAACGCCACCAGCGTCGCTTACGCAAGGCAAATACTTCACGCATTAAGAAAAAATAATTACGATTTCGACTTGGCGCGTTTTGCCCGGCGTTCCTGCCAGCGCTGTATAACGTGCCAGCGCCATGTCCATTGAATTGTTAGAAACCCAAGGCACCCGAAAAACAAGCTGGCGATAAAACTACCGAGCACCAAGGGCTGCCATATCGCTGCGAATTCACTGCTAAACCACTGCCAACTCATTTCAAAATGGAAAGGTTGTGGCTCCAATTGCATGAGCCGGACGCCCAGCTTGTAGGTCGCGAAATAAATGACCGGGAAGGTAAATGGGTTGCTTATCCAAACCAGCGCCACGGAAATTGGAAGGTTACAACGAAATAAAAGCGCCATCATCGCAGCCAAGGGAATCTGGCCCAGTACCGGTAGAAACGCGCAGAATAATCCCACAAAAAACGCCACCGAAACTGAATGCCGGTTCATGTGAAACAGATTGGGGTCGTGAAGTAACGTGCCGAGAAACTGTAGGGCAGGGGTACTGCGAATTTTCCCGGGGTCGGGACTCCAGCGTTTTAATAGCTTGCGCGGCATATAAGGTTGATCGTTCTTCCTGAGAAATTCATCCCGGGGCTTAAGCAAACACGGTCCAGAACGCCTACCGGGCGATCTGTGCTGAAATTTCCCGGTTCCTAGTGGAGTGAGCGGGGTAAATGGGGCGTGTATTATGCCCACAGGTTTACCACTTGGCTACTGTTATCACGGCTATAAGGCCTGCAAATTTCCCGGTGGGCTGGCGACACAAGCAGGAGCACAACACCCATACGGGTAGCAGCCGGTTATTCAATATCCTGCACTGCGATTATAAAATTAATATGTCAAAAGGACTTAGATGCAAATACCGGCAATTTTCCGAACAGATCGCAAGCTGCCGCCTGTAGTTTACGCCGGTGTAATGGTCATTGGCTTACTGGCACCCGCTTTGATAAGCATGACCTACGCGCAGTTACTGTATGTGACTAAAATTTGTGGCTCCGTGGGCCTAGGGTTGATTTTCGTCGTTTTCCTTTTTAACGCGCAAAAATTCCGTGTTGTTTTTCTGACTGTGAGCGCTATGTTACTCGGGTTTGCGGTTCAGGGATTACAGCTGACATGGCTTATCAAGCAACAATTACCTCTGCCACTTCAGGGGCAGGATTTAGAGCTTGAATTACAAATCGATAGCCTGCCGGAACTCCGCCAACGGGATGGGCAAGAGTTTAGTACCCGTTTTTATGCCCTTGTGCGTGGTCATCATAGCTGTTCCCAGATATGCGATACGCTGTTGGGAAAGCGGCTGAGATTGAGTTGGTACCAGCAGAAAGACACACAAAGGTTTGTAGAACCCGGGCAGACTTGGCGATTATCAGTGCGTTTGAAACGACCGAGGGGAACTGCTAACCCCTCTGGTTTCGATTACCAGGCTTGGTTACTGGCGAGGAATGTGGTTGCCAGTGGCTACGTCCGTGATAAACATCCGGCAACTCTGCTTCACGGAGCATCTTCCCCGGGTTTCGATGGCATTCGTCAGGAACTGGCGAAACGTTTATTTGGCGCCACGCAATTGCAGCATGGCGCTTTGCTTCGTGCCTTGTTGATTGGCGACAAATCCCAGCTCTCCAACGCCCAGTGGCAGGTGCTTCGAGCCACAGGAACCGTACACCTGATGGCCATATCCGGCCTGCATATTGGCCTTGTAGCCAGTTTGGGTTTCTTTTTGGGCAGTTTGCTTGCACGGATCTTGAGTCTGTTGCGGCCCCACGGATTCTTATTTATCGCGCCACTTTTTTCAATATTAGCGGCGTTCACCTATGCCGGGCTTGCTGGTTTTGAGATTCCCACTCAGAGAGCGTTGGTGATGGTGTGCTTCGCAAACTTTGCTATCTGGCAGGGGCGACGCTTGGGTTATTGGTACATTTTCGTATTAGCCCTCGACATGGTGCTGCTTTTAGACCCTCTGGCGCCCCTTAGCGCAGGTTTCTGGCTTAGTTTTGGCGCGGTCGCGATATTACTGCTGGCATTCGGAAAACGCTTTACGCAGCGCGGAAAAGTAAAGGCTCTTTTAAAAGCGCAGCTTGTGCTACTCATCGGAATGACTGTGCCTTTGACCCTTCTGGGGTTGCCCGTGGCGTTACAGAGCCCCCTCGCTAATATCGTCGCAGTGCCAGTGGTATCGTTTTTGGTTGTGCCAACGCTGTTTGTGTGCGCCTTGGCATCCGCAATCTCAGCCAGCTTATCGCATACGCTTTTGCTGCTTCCCAATGGCTGCTTCGAGTTGTTGTGGCGATACCTGGATTATCTCGCCAACTTGCCACTGCAGCGGCAAATTCTGGGTTGGGCCCAAACACCACTGCTCGCTGCCTTGTGCAGGTTTACGGGCCTTCTACTGTTACTGTTGCCGCGCGGCATGGGCCTGCGCTTCGCGGGGTGCGCGCTGCTTGTGATTTTTATGTTTCCAGCTCCACAAAGCACGCCTGCGTTGCGCATGAGTGTGTTGGATGTGCAGCAGGGCTTGAGCGTGTTGATTGAACTCGACGAATACAATTTACTCTATGATACAGGCGCGAAATTTTCTGATGATTTCGATATGGGTGGCCGAGTGGTTCTACCTTATCTCCAATCCCTGGCGAAATCCAATTTGGATACTTTGGTGATCAGTCATAGCGACAACGATCACGCGGGCGGTGCTGCCAGTGTTGTTTCCGGTATTCCGGTAAGAAGGGTGCTCGCCGGAGAACCACATCGTTTGAAGTTGCCGCTGAGCCTAGTGCAACCCTGCGTTGCAGGTGAGCAGTGGCGCATCGGCGATACTCGATTTAATGTTTTATGGCCTCCCGCAGAGCGAGTTGTTGATCGGTCAAATAATGCCTCGTGTGTGCTATCTATCAGAACACCACATCACAGTTTTTTATTAATGGGTGACATCGAAAAAAGCGTTGAGCGTGAATTGTTGAGTGCAGGCATCTTACCGCACGCTATTGATGTGTTGATTGCACCACACCACGGCAGTCGGAGCTCTTCGTCTGCAGCGTTACTGGCGCGGTTGAAACCAAAGCATGTGGTATTCAGCGTTGGCTATGGCAACCGCTATCACCATCCCAATGACACTGTCGTTGACCGCTATCTCCGGCTTGGCGCCAAAAACTATCGCACCGATACCGATGGTGCTGTGCTGTTTCAGCTAGACTCCGGCCATCAATTGACTGCTACCCGATGGCGCAGGGAACATCCACACCCATGGTACTGGTGAACGTGAACGGGGCCACCAAAACAACGCAGAATTCGTTATTTGAATGGGGTATGATAGCCGCCTTTCGGGAACCGACCGGAACGACATAATAAGGAGTGATCTGTGTACGAAATTCTAACAAGTGGCGGTTGGTTGATGCTGCCAATTGTGATTTGCTCTATCGCTGTAATTGCTATTAGCATCGAACGCTACTGGACTCTGAACCCTTCAAAGATTGCCCCACGTCACCAATTAGGTGAAGTATGGAGTTGGATTCAACAAAATCAGCTTGATAGTGAAAAGCTTAAAGAATTACGTCGTTCCTCTAAGTTGGGTCGTGTACTCGCCGCCGGTTTAAGTAATTCAAGACATGGCCGCGATGTCATGAAAGATAGCATCGAAGAGGCCGCGAGCCAGGTTATTCATGAAATGGAGCGCTACCTGGGGGCACTGGGTACCATAGCGGCAATTGCACCGCTTCTGGGCCTGTTGGGCACGGTCATCGGTATGATTAAAGTGTTTACCGCGCTCAACCTCGAAGGCGCTGGCAACGCGGCGGTGTTAGCGGGCGGTATTTCAGAAGCCCTCATAACCACGGCCGCCGGCTTGTGTGTAGCCATTCCCGCAATGATAGCGCATCGCTTTTACGTGCGGCGTGTCGACACGCTGGTGGTAACCATGGAGCAGGAAGCCGTTAAACTGGTTGATGCGCTTCACAGTGATCGCCGTGTCGATTTGAAGGCAGTGTGACATGCAGTTCAAGCGTCAGGTTAAAGTTGAGGACAACATTAATTTAACGCCGTTAATCGACGTTGTATTTTTGCTGCTGATCTTTTTTATGGTATCGACGACCTTCACCAAGGAAACCCACTTAAAAATAGACTTACCCGAAGCGGTGGGCGATTTACAACCAACGGTAGTCGATCAGATTGAAGTGGTGATCGATGCGCAGGGAGGTTTGTCAGTTAATGGAAAAATGCTGGTGAATAAAAAAATGGCAACCCTGCGCAGTGCGATCAATGAACTTTCGAAAAACGATAACAGCCTGCCGTTTATTATTACCGGCGATGCCGACACGCCCTACCAAACAATAATTTCTGTCATGGATCTCGCTGGCCAAATGGGTTTTGCCAACCTCAGTCTGACTACGCAACAGCCGCAGGAAAGCGATGCCGCAGGCAACTCACAATAGTTCGGTCTTGCAGTCTTTTGTAGAGCGGCGTTGGTATGGCCGAGCGGGATTACTTTATTTGTTGTCACCCCTCGAGCTGTTGTTTCGGGGCGTGGCTCGGTTGCGCAAAGTCCGCCAAATACAGAACCAGGCGAGCTTATCTGTACCAGTGATTGTGGTTGGCAATATTTCTGTTGGCGGCACCGGTAAAACGCCAGTGGTAAAAGCCTTGGTTCGCTGGGCGCAACAAAACGGTTACCAACCGGGAGTCGTATCCCGTGGGTATGGCCGGGAATCGACTGGAATTAAAAATGTGGCTTTACAGCAGGATGCCGCTCAGGTGGGCGATGAACCACTGGAAATATACGCATCGACAGCCGCACCGGTTTTCGTGGGGGAAAACCGCTACGAAGCCGCCCAGGCCTTACTGCAAGCGCACCCATGCAATCTGATTATTTCCGACGACGGGCTGCAGCATTATCGCCTTGCACGCGATTTCGAAATAATTGTCGTTGATGCCGGTCGCCTGTTTGGAAACGGGCACTGTTTGCCGGTGGGTCCCTTGCGCGAGCCTGTAAGTCGCCTGCGAAGTGTTGACGCGATTTTGCTGGCTGGCGCTGAATCTGGTGAAGCCTGTGGTGGAGAGCCGCAAATCAGTAGCGCGAAATCAATCGCGCTGGAATCGCCGGAATTTGCTGGGAGTGCTCCGCAATATTCCTACCGCGTTGCACCAGTGGCTTTGGTTAATATTAAAAGTGGGGAACGGTTCCCACTGCAACAGTTACACCAATTCGAAGAACTGGCCGCGGTTGCGGCGATCGGTCAGCCGACGAAATTTTTTAAGCTCTTGGAAGCACTGTTACCGAAAGGTTGTCTTAATTTTTCGAAGCATGAGTTTCCCGATCACCACAATTTTAGTAAGTCTGATTTCGATGGGGTCACTCAAAAAACAATCGTAATGACCGAGAAAGATGCGGTAAAGTGCACGGGGTTTGCAACAGCACAGTGGTGGTACATTGCCATTGATGCGCAGTTGCCGCAGGCCTTTTTCTCGCAGGTACATACAGCCCTTCGTTGAAAACAGAGGTAAACTCATGTCCTTTTCCGTGATAATCCCCGCGCGCTTTGCATCACAGCGCTTGCCGGGCAAACCCCTGCAGTTACTCGCTGGAAAAACAATGATAGAACGCGTGTATGAATGTGCGTTACGCAGTGAAGCAAAACGCGTAGTTGTCGCCACAGACGATCAGCGCGTGCACGATACTGTGCGGGCATTCGGCGGCCACGTTGTGATGACTTCCGAAGAGCATCAATCGGGCACCGACCGCCTGCAGGAAGTTGTTACGCAGTTGTGGATGGATGACGAGGAAATTGTTGTCAATGTTCAGGGAGATGAACCTTTAATTCCGGCTGCTGTTATCAATCAGGTCGCGGAAAACCTCGGTGGCCATAAGGATGCTGTAGCGGCCACTTTGTGTGAACCTATTCGCAGCTTCGAAGAAGTCAACAACCCTAACGCGGTAAAAGTGGTGTGTGACCACAATAATTATGCATTGTACTTTTCGAGAGCACCGATTCCCTGGGATCGGGATAACTACGGCACTGCAAGTGCAACAGAAACTCCAGTTGTCAGCCCAGCTGCGCGTCGGCATATCGGAATTTATGCTTACCGGGTTTCGCTGTTGCACAAATTTGTTAAATGGCCTGCAGCGTCGCTGGAAAGTATTGAAAGGCTGGAGCAGCTTCGCATTCTTGCAAACGGTTGCAAAATTCATGTGGAAGATGCCTGCGAGGCGGTGCCTGGTGGTGTCGATACCCAGCAAGACCTGGAGCGTGTGCGCCAGCTGTTCGCCTGATGTGGTATGGATGGTATGACAATAGTGAATGTGTTATTCGTGTGTTTAGGTAATATCTGCCGGTCGCCTACTGCGCACGGAGTATTTCAAAAATTGGTCGATGATGCTGGCTTCAGTGAAAAAATTTTTGTGGACTCAGCCGGTACTTCGGGGTGGCACATTGGCGAACCGCCAGACAAACGAGCCAGTGCCGCGGCTTTAAAGCGGGGTTACAACCTCTCTGCATTACGTGGTAGACAGCTCACGCAAAGTGATTTTGCGGATTTTAATTACATACTTGCCATGGACTCGGACAATCTTGCCAATATCAAAGCACTTCGACCGGCGAACTATAATGGTGAAGTCGATCTGCTTTTGAACTATGCGAAAAACTCGTCGATAACTGAGGTGCCCGATCCTTACTACGGCGGTTCACAAGGATTCGAGCATGTGCTTGACCTTGTCGAGGATGCGTGTCGCTCGCTCTTGGAAGACATTCAGCAGAAGTTATCATGAAAATCGAAGAGCGTGTAAATTTACAGCCGTTAAATACTTTGGCAGCCCCTTCAAAGGCGCGTTTTTATGCGCGCGCTACCAACGAACAGGAGTTGCGTCAGGCATTGCGGTGGGCAGCTAAGCATCAAAAACCCGTGAGTGTTTTGGGCGGTGGTAGCAACAGTTTATTACCTGAGGAAATACCCGGTTTGGTTGTTCAGCCAGCACTGCGCGGTATTACTCTGGAAGAGGAAACCGAACGCCACTATCAGATTTGTGCTGCAGCAGGTGAAAATTGGCATCGCTTTGTTATGTTTTGCCTGGCTAAAAACTATTATGGCCTGGAAAATCTCGCTTCTATTCCCGGTTGTGTGGGGGCCGCGCCAATACAGAATATCGGCGCTTATGGCGTAGAGTTGCAGGATGTATTTGTGTCGTTGCGCGCGATGCATCGCAAAACCTATGAAGTTGTTACATTTACACGTGAACAGTGCGAATTTGGATATCGTGAGAGTATTTTTAAAAATCGTTTAAAGGATCAATACGTTATCGTATCGGTTACGTTTAAATTGTTTAAACAGGCGCAAATTAAGGCTGATTATCCCGCACTAAAAGCTGCTCTAAGTGGCGTACGGAGGGCCATGATCACGCCCAATATTATTGCACATACGGTTTCCAGTATCCGCAAGGAGAAGCTACCCGATCCGTTACTTATCCCCAATTGTGGTAGTTTTTTTAAAAACCCGGTGGTGGATACGCAATTAATCGATGAATTGAAACAATTGTATCCCGATCTGGTGTATTTCGATCTTGGCGATCACAAAAATAAAATTGCTGCGGGCTGGCTGATCGAGAAATCCGGGTGGAAGGGTAAAGAAGCCTTTGAAGCCTGCGTGCACGATAAACAGGCTCTGGTGTTAACCAACCCGCATCGAAAACCCGCGAAAAATATCGTTAAGCTCGCTGGGGCTATTCAGTCGAGTATTCGGCAACGTTACGGTATCGAGTTGGAGCAGGAGCCTCAGTGGCTTAAACCTGCGAGTTAACCGTCTCTGTGGCCCAGGAAATACTAGTGCCATAAATTGTATTAATTTCTTTCGGTGCTAGTTTGTTGTGTTCAAGAAATTGCCATTCAATGCTATCCCAGGCACCCCGTTCAAAACACAACACATTTTCAAGAATTCGACCCAAAACTCCCTGTTTCTCGAGCAAGGCTTCTTTAATTGTGTCCGATAGCCTCAATCTTTCCATGAGTTCGCGCATTGGCATATCGAGAAACGCATCAAGGTTATACAACAGGCCAACCGTGAACCCTGCTTCCGCCAGGCTACGACCGCCAATCGCGTGACATACCATTTCGCAGAATTTCGCGCGGCACATACTAATTACGCAGAGCTCCCGCGGTTTATCGCTGGTGTTGGCCATCAATAGATAGGTCGCCCAATTTCTAATAGCGGTTAGCCCCAAAAGCGTGACAGCTTGTGTTAAAGAATCAATTTGGCGGGGCAAACCAATCGCTGAGGAATTTACCAGCCTGAGAATTTTGTAGCTTAAGCTGGGATCAGTCGCGATGGTTTGAATGACCGTTTCGAATTCGACTTTCGGATCGTTTAGAACAGAGATTAATTTTAGAATCGCTTGCTTGCCTTCGGAAATTGCAACACCCTGAATAATTTGCGGTTTGCAGAGGAAGTAACCTTGAAATAATTCAAATCCCAAATCTACGCAATGCTGCATTGTTTGGTGGTCTTCCACTTTTTCAGCAAGGAGGCGTTTTTTGTAGGGCTGTAATTGGTTAACAAGTCCGTTGAGTTCTTTGATGGAACGGGTAAGCACATCTAGCTTAACAATATCGGCAAACTCAAGTAGTTTTTCTGTCGCGTCATTCAGCTCGAAATCATCCAACGCAATTTGGTACCCGGCTTTTTTTAATGCACTGAGGCCACTGAGGATATCGTCATCCACTTCGATATCTTCCAACAACTCTACGACAAGTTGCTTGGAGGGAAGTGGGGGAGGCGTGCACACAAGTTTCTTGGTGTAATTTACGTAGGCTTTGTGATTGCCGATTACTTCCTGTATTTGGTTCTCGCCAAAAACCTTTAATAAGACTTGGGCCGTGGCCATATCGCCATCGGTGAAATTCGCAGCGTTCGTGTGTGATTGCCGGAACAATAATTCGTAGGCGACAACTTCGTACGAGCGATCAAAAATAGGTTGACGGGCGAACAGCGGAACAACTTCAGCCATGCAAAAAAACTCCCTCGAAGCTGAGGGTTAAAACAATTCTATTTCGTCGTTATCGACGTCTGGGCTTTTATCCTGTTCCTTATCGAAATGGTGTCGATAAATATCCAGGGCTTCTCCAACACTGCCACCACGCATAATGTATTCAAACATAATGCGCTCAGCTTCCATGGTATAACTGTTTTTAATTTTCAGTTGAAGACGGCGCCATTCTTCCGGGTTTTGCAGGCTGTTTTCCTGGCTCATAAGGGAGGAAACATTTTCTAAACTGCGTGCGACATGATCGAGGCGCTGACATACACGATCGTAAAATTGAAAGGCCTGGATCGAGGAACTGATATTGTTATTCAATTCGGTTGCGGTGGTGGCGATATCGCTTTTAAAAGCCTCGAGCTCATCTATACGCGAGAGATCCTGCACTTGAGCACTTACATCGCTGGTGTGAGTGGCAAGTTTAGTGAAGGATTCGGTCAGGGTATCGACGGATTTGTTGGAATCGGTCATGGTGGCTTCAATTTGGCAAACCGCCAGATAGAGCATATTGATGGTCTCTTTAACGTGCGACCAGTTTTGCTCTGTTGTGGTCTGGGGATCGTCCGATGCCGTTTGGTTCATTCTCTGCGTCCTGGGCCTTAAAATGATTCCCTTAAATATAGATGAGTTTTGACGGTTCAGAGTAAGCTTTTCGCTTCGGTTTCAGTCACCAGGTTTTTAGGCTGACCCAGGCGATAGCCGTAAATCACAGAAAATGCCAACACATTTTGCACATAACCGCGGGTTTCTTTAAAGGGAATGGTTTCGATCCAGATGTCGTAAGGCACATCCTGGGGATTCTTGCGAATCCAGCGGTCGACACGATGTGGCCCAGCATTGTATGCGGCGGCGGCAAGAATACGGTTGCCATTGTATTGCTCGAGAAGTTCATTGAGGTAATGACCGCCCAAATTGATGTTGTGCTCTGGGTCGAACAAGTCTTTTTTAGTGTGTTTAATACCGTTACGCATTGCTGTTAATTTTGCGGTTTGTGGCATGAGCTGCATCAAACCCATAGCGCCTGCAGAAGAGGTGGCATTCTCTGCAAAAGCGCTTTCCTGGCGCGCAACGGCAAAAATAAAATCGGGCGCCACCTTGGTTTGCGAAGAAACCTGCTGTACCTGTTCTTCGTACGCCAGCGGAAAACGGATACTCAGATGATCCCAGAGGTTACCGGTAATCATCGCGTGAATGCCCTTGTTGTACCAGCCCCAGCGTTTTGCCAGCTCTCCAGCAGCTACAAGGTCATCAGATTCCAGGTTGCGTGTTGTAAAAAACCACTCGGCCCGCGCTTCCGCCATCTCGCCCTTTAGCCACAATTCGCGCGCTCTTCGTAAACCCGGCAATTGTTCGACTGCCAGCAGGGTGGACGGGCTCAGTTCAACAGGTATTTGCTCGAGTGAATAACTGCGTTCCACTTTGTCTGCGGCGAGAAAACCGTGAAAACTACGCTGTTTGGAAAGTGCCAGGTAGATGTCGTGGGCGCTGCCCATCGCGTCATCGTGCACGCTGAGCTGCTCCAAGGCGCGGGCTCTCCAGTAGCGCCAACGGTCTGAGTTTTGAGCGTCGTTATCGAGCTTATTTATCCAATGGTAGACCCGCTCCCAATTCTGGACTTGCAGGGAGTCGCGTATAAAGGCCTCAACCACCGTATTTTCACCAAGCGCTGGCGAATTGCTTATCAGGGCTTCGGCTGCTTGTGCGTTGTCTGAGCGAATGAGTCGCTTGGCCAGCTGAAGTTTGGTTTCGGCAACGAGATTTTCAGCAAATATCTGTTGGGCCTCGTATTTTTCCCACTGCTTTAACGCATCCAAAGCATTGTGACGCGCGTAACGCTGAATCCCGTAGGCGATAATCTGTTGCATCTGAGGTGAATGCTCAGAGAATTTTTGCTGCTGGCGAATGGTGTAGGGATAGCCGTGCACGTGCATATAAAGCTCAGCGTATTTCTGATGCTTCTCGTCCATGAAACTGGTAACGTAGCGCGCCAGACTGCGCTTGCCAGCGTGCATGGCGTTATCGAACCTGGTCCAGGCGATGTCTTGGGTCAAGCCTCCCGCGCGACGCCAGCGATTAAAGAGCGGGTCGCAGGTTTTTGGGTGTGATTTCCCCTGTTGCCAGATATCCGCAACTTCCTGATATGCACTGGTGTCGTGTTCGTGCAGACGTGCATAGAGCCAATAGCAGCTCAGTTCCTGGGTGGATTTTGCGGGGTCGTAATAGGCTAAATAATCTTCCCAGCGTTTTTTTATGGCCAGGGTATAGAGTAACTGCTCGCGCAATCGAGTTTCGAGAAACGAGTTTTCGTGTTTGCGGAGAAAGCCTTCGAGCTTATCCATCTCGAGTTTATCGAGATTAAATTTAAGTTTGGAATATTCGAGGTAGGGCACCAGTGGGTAATCACCCAGGAGCGCATAATGGGTATCGAAGGTTTGCCAACGGCCATCGTTTAGGGCCTGTTTGGCCATTTCGTAATGATAGCGTTGCTCCGCCAATGGCAGTTGTTTGTGTTGTGCTGCGGCTGGAGGTAGGGTTTCAGGGGATAATGCGTGTGCTTGGGTCGCACACAACAACACGATCGATAGCGCGCCACTAATAACACTTCGAGCAAGCGATTTGTCGAAAAAATTTAACAAGGTGAAACAACCAAACTTCTCGATGTTCATCATTAACCGCAATTAAAACAAAATTTCAACCGAACACATAGCAATAAGCCAATTGTTGTAGATAATGGCCAGTTTCGCCACTCTTAATATGGAATAACTACCTGTTTCTTATCTTTTTTTTAACGAGGTCAATACGCATCTATGCCACTTTTTAAACTCGATAACGCCCACCTTCACTATGGCGAGCAAGTGCTCTTTGATGAACTGGCGTTGCAATTGGATAGCGGTGACAGACTGTGTATTTTGGGTCGAAATGGCGTTGGCAAATCGACATTGTTAAAAACTGTCTGTGGCGACGTGGAATTGGATTCCGGCCAGCTCTGGTTGGCGGATGGTATCACCGTTGCGAGTCTTTCCCAGGAGTTGCCGGCCGCCGATGATGTGAGTGTCTACGATTTTGTAGCGGCCGGGCTACCCGTTGCTGAAGATCTCAAAGTTTTTGACAGGCTGGCACGTGACGCGTCTGATCTCAACGCTTTGGAAGCGGTTCAACAACGTATTGAAGCCGCTGACGGTTGGCGCCTGCAAACTCGGATTGAGCAGGTGTTGACCCGCCTTGATCTCGACGCCGACGCGCGCTTAAGTGCACTTTCTGGAGGGTGGCGACGGCGTGTTGCGCTTGCCCAGGCGTTGGTCTGCGAACCGGATGTGTTGCTGCTGGACGAACCCACCAACCATCTTGATATTGCTGCCATTCAGTGGTTGGAACAGCAATTACTGCAATTTTCCGGTGCACTGGTGTTTATCACCCACGATCGTGCCTTCTTGCAAACGGTGGCAAATAAAATTGGCGAACTTGATCGCGGCAACCTGGCGGTATGGGAGGGTGACTACGAGAGTTTTCTGGTGTTTCGTCAGCAGCAACTCGCAGAAGAAGAGAAGCACAATGCGCTGTTTGATAAAAAACTGGCTCAGGAAGAAACGTGGATACGGCAAGGCATCAAAGCTCGTAGAACGCGCAACGAGGGCAGAGTGAGAGCGTTAAAAGCCATGCGGGAACAGCGCGCGCAACGCCGGGAGACGCTGAAAACCGCAAAAATGGAGCAGGGTGGTGATGTGCTTTCCGGTAAATTGGTGGCAGAACTTCAAAAGGTGAGTTTTAGCTGGCCCGATAAACTGGTGATTTCAAATTTCAGCACGGTCATATTCCGGGGCGATAAAATCGGGCTGATCGGCCCCAATGGTATTGGAAAAACCACGTTGCTAAAGCTGATACTCGGTGAGTTGCAGCCACAATCCGGAACGGTGCGGCAGGGTACCAAAGTGACGGTCGCGTACTTCGATCAATTACGCGACCAGCTTGACCTAGAAAAAAGTGCCGTAGACAACATCAGCGAGGGTCGTGACAGCATCGAAATTAACGGTCGGTCACGTCATATTATGTCTTATCTGCAAGATTTTTTATTCAGTGGCGAGCGTGCGCGTACACCGATAAAAACACTATCAGGAGGGGAGCGCAATCGTATTCTGTTGGCGAAACTCTTCAGTAAACCGGCAAACCTTTTGGTGCTCGACGAGCCCACCAACGATCTCGATGCGGAAACGCTCGAGTTGCTGGAATCCATTCTGGTGGATTATCAAGGTACCTTACTGCTGGTTAGTCATGATCGCCAGTTCCTCAACAATGTTGTAACCAGCACTATCGCGTTCGAAGGGCGTGGCAGAGTGCAAGAGTACGTCGGTGGTTATGATGACTGGCTGCGTCAGGGGGGGCTATGGCCGGAAACAGAGCCTGCTCAGCTGACTGTAAAACCGGCCGTTGAACCCAAGCCCATAGCACCGCTTGCCAAGCCGGCGTTTCAAGCGCCAAAAAAACTCAGTTATAAATTGCAGCGCGAGCTGGATGCCCTGCCGGCAGAACTGGAGACGCTGGAACAAAATGTTGCTGCGCTGCACGATGAGATCGCTAGCCCGACCTTTTATCAACAATCGAACGACGCAGTTAACCAGAAGCTTGAGCAACTGGCTGAACTGGAAAATACCCTGGCGAGTAAATTCGAACGCTGGGAGGAGCTGGAATCACTCGCCAGTCCCTGAGTTTGCTGTCAGATTCGCACTGCGAGTACGTCGCAACTGGCGTTTTGCACCACACCCTTGGTGATAGAGCCAAACAGCAGTGCCAGGCCGTGTCGGCCGTGGCTGCCAACAACGATCATGTCCATGTTATGCTCTTCAGCGATACGGTGCAGTTCTGTGGCAGCGTGGCCGATACACACATAATGATTGGCAGCGTCTACCTGACACTCGTCGACGATTTTAGCCAGCCGTTCCCGTGCCTGGTTTTCCATGACGTTCTGAGCTTCGGTTAGATCCAGCGGAACATCACCGCCGTAAGCGAATGCCAGAGGTTCGACGATATGTGCAACGCTGAGCTTGGCGTTAAATTGCGCGGCGATTTCCGCCGCTTTGCGCAATATAACGGTACAATCTTCAGATAAATCGAGACCAACGAGCAGATTTTTATAGCTAGCCATAAACCCTCCTCCTATCAAACGGTTCTCATTTTCTGTTAAACACAACAGGCACAAAATACCACCTGTTGTTATGATTATACGCCGCTTTTCAGAGCTTATCGCTGTAACCTGAGGTGGCGTATTTATCACTTTTATTAGCTCAGGTGAATCATATGTGGCCAGTCGTTATTGCAAGTATATTCGTTGTAGTAATGCTGGTCGGACCGATCATGATGTTGCAGCCAAACAAACAGCAACGGCGTTTGGCGCGGCTGCGCTCACTGGCCAGCAAACAGGACATTCGCGTGCGGCTTGGGCAAAACCCCACGAATGGCGAACCCAGACAGCTGGCGCTCTACAGCCGTCCCTTGGGCGAATTGCCTGCAGGGGTAAAAATTCGTACTTGGTGCCTTGGTCGGCAATCCCTGGAGCATGAACTCAATTTCCTCGCTGAATGGGATTGGGTGGCTGGAAGCCGCGCTTCGGAGTACATTCAGCACGAGTTAAAACCTTGGGTCCAGAATTTACCGGCACCCATTCGGGCCATTGAGGTCACTGAGTCCTCAGTTATATTTTACTGGACTGAAACCTGTTGGGAACGCCAGCCCCGCTGGGAGGATTCGATGCAACACTGCCTCGAAACGGTTGATGTGGAACTGCGCTGGTTGGCCGATCTAGTCACCAGCGAGCGGGAGACCTCACTCGGTAATTGATTCCGGCGGTGGGGTACTTTTGGCGTTTAGGCTTGCCCGCATTTCCGGTTTTAGTTCGGGCATAAATTCTTGCGATAGCATTTTTGAGCGATTGTTCATCAGGTCTGTCGCTTCTTTTATTAGACGGTGTCGTCTTTCATCCGTTGATGACGTTTTAATCGCTACTTGCTGTGCTTTCTTGAAAAAAGCATGCGCGCGCAATATATCCCCCCTTGCCAGGCACTTCTGCCCCTGGCCAACGTTGCTTACAACTCCAACCAGCAAGTGTGACCAGGCCAAATCGCGGATGTAGGTTTCGAGTTCTGCCATTTCCAGTTTGCCAGCGGATTGGCGTCGCCTGAGGATTCTCCCGGTTTCGTTAAGTTCGTATAGGGTGCGCGCAATTGCAGCGTCACTTTCTCGCAATCGGTATATTTCTCGAGACCGTCCCAGGTTTTCAAATTCGTGGGCTTTTTCCTGCATGCTATGCAGCAGCACTTGCAGTGCCTGGCTGTTTGGGTCCAATCGGAGCATGGCGTGAATCGTATCAATTGCCTCATCGTTCACGATGCCTGCAATTTGTGGCGATTCGACGACGCTATCGATCATACTGGCAAGCTCGTCGAGCTCTGTGGTGCGACGCTTCAATTCCAGTAACTTGCGCGCGATTAAGCGACGACGAGTCTGGCGCTGATTGATTGCGCTCACCACCAGTAGCGAAACCATGATGAGTGCCAGGAAGAGTATGAGCGTAGAAATAGACGACATGCGAAAATTCTCAAATGTCGATTGTTATCAAAAGTTGTTAAAAATAATTTTAGCGTTTTTTTGACGATTTAAATGGTGTGAGTCTATGATTCAAATGCACACTGTACGCAGTAAAATTATAATAAATGTTTTATAAACAATAAGATAGCATACATATCGCAAGTAACTTATCAGCAAAGAAGGAGTCTGTAAAACTACACTCGAAGGTTGTTTGCGTTGCGCCGCGATGCTTGACCTTATAACTCTGAGGACTTATATATGCGCACCTTCGACGCTGGCCGCGACGCTGGTGTTCAAAATTCATTCTATCTTTAAACTCTGTAAAGAAGGCTCTTATGGGGAAATCGTTGGTTATTGTGGAGTCGCCAGCCAAGGCGAAGACCATCAACAAGTATCTGGGCAGCAATTTCATTGTTAAGTCCAGCGTTGGCCATATACGCGACCTGCCAACCAGCGGAGCCACCAAATCCCCGGTAGACCCAAAAGCGCGCGCGAAACAGGCGGCCCTAACCCGCAAAATGTCAGACAGCGAAAAAGCTGTTTATAAAAAGAACAAGGCCCGTGAGCAACTTATCAGCCGCATGGGTATCAATCCAGAGAACAACTGGCAGGCGCAATACGAAATTCTACCCGGTAAGGAAAAGGTTGTTGCCGAACTGAAGAAGCTCGCCGAGCAGGTGGATGAAATATACCTTGCAACGGACCTCGACCGAGAAGGAGAAGCGATTGCCTGGCATCTGCAGGAGTCCATCGGCGGCGATCCCTCGCGTTATCGTCGTGTTGTATTTAATGAAATTACCAAAAACGCCATTCAGGAAGCCTTTAAATCTCCCGGTCGCCTCGATATAAATCGCGTAAATGCGCAGCAGGCTCGACGTTTTCTGGATCGCGTGGTGGGTTACATGGTGTCGCCCTTACTGTGGGAGAAGATCGCCCGGGGGTTATCAGCTGGCCGGGTTCAATCTGTCGCAGTGCGTCTGGTTAGCGAACGCGAAGCGGAGATTCGCGCTTTCATTCCCGAAGAGTATTGGGAAGTAAAATCCTTGCTCGATACCGATAAAGGCGAGCGAGCCAAGTACGAGGTTAAACGCTTTAACAACGAAGCCTTTAAGCCGGTGAACGAAAGCCAGGCAATGGCCGCTAAAAACGCCCTCGAAAAAGCTAGATTCGAGGTTATTGAACGAGAAGACAAACCGACAAAATCCAATCCGAGCGCGCCTTTTATAACTTCGACGCTGCAACAAGCGGCTTCAACGCGGCTTGGGTTCGGCGTTAAAAAAACCATGATGATGGCGCAGCGCCTCTACGAAGCGGGCTACATCACCTACATGCGTACCGACTCCACCAATCTCAGTAAAGAGGCCGTGGAAGTTTGCCGTGAATATATCAATACGGAGTACGGTGCGCGTTACCTGCCCAAGGCGCCCAACGTCTATTCCAGCAAAGAAGGTGCTCAGGAGGCGCACGAGGCCATCAGGCCTTCGGACGTGCACATTCGACCCACGCAACTCAGCGGAATGGAGCGCGACGCAGAACGGCTGTATGCCTTGATCTGGCAACAATTTGTGGCCTGTCAGATGACCCCGGCAGAATTTACCTCGAGCTCGCTCAAAGTAAAAGCCGGCGATTATGAATTGCGGGCACGGGGCAGGGTGATTCGATTCGACGGTTTTATGAAAGTTATGCCTCCGGTAGCTCGCAAAGAGGAAGACACTATTTTGCCCGATGTAAAAGTGGGGGAAATATTGCAGCTCCACGAAGTGCAACCTTCTCAGCACTTTACCAAACCACCGGCGCGCTATTCGGAAGCTGCGCTTGTAAAAGAGCTGGAAAAAAGAGGTATAGGTCGGCCTTCAACGTACGCAGCGATTATTTCCACAATTCAGGATCGCGGTTACGTTCATGTGGAAAACAAACGTTTTTACGCCAATAAAATGGGTGACATCGTAACTGAGCGACTCATTGAGAGTTTTAGCGACTTAATGGATTACAGCTTTACGGCCAACATGGAAGCCTCGTTGGATACGGTTGCAGAAGGTGATAAGAACTGGCTGGAATTGCTTAACGAATTTTATCAGGACTTCACTGTAAAACTCGAGCTGGCGCAAAGTAGCGACAGCGGGATGCGCCGAAATCAGCCCGTTGAAACAGATATCGACTGCTCCAATTGCGGACGCAAAATGCAGATTCGCACCGGTAGTACGGGGGTGTTTTTAGGGTGCTCTGGTTACGCTTTACCTCCGAAAGAACGCTGTAAAAACACCATGAATTTGGTGTCTGGCGACGAAGCGGTAAATGTCGAAGACGATGAAGAAGCGGAATCCAAACAGTTGCGCCAAAAACGTCGTTGCAAAATTTGTAACACGGCAATGGACAGCTACTTACTCGATGAAACCCGTAAATTGCATATTTGCGGCAGAAACCCGGATTGCGACGGTTACGAAGTGGAGAGCGGCACCTTCAAAATAAAAGGCTACGATGGCCCGATCATCGAGTGCGATAAATGCGGCAAAGACATGCAATTAAAATCGGGCCGCTTTGGCAAGTATTTTGGTTGCACCAGTGAAGACTGCAAAAATACTCGAAAATTACTTCGTAATGGCGAAGCCGCGCCACCCAAAATGGAGCCGGTGGATATGCCGGAACTCGCCTGCGAAAAAGTGGAGGATCACTACGTGTTACGTGATGGCGCCAGTGGTTTGTTTTTAGCAGCGAGTCAATTTCCAAAGAATCGTGAAACCCGCGCTCCTAAGATTAAAGAGCTGTTACCCCACAAAAACGAAATCGATTCTAAATATCATTTTTTATTGTCGGCGCCTGCGGAAGATGACGACGGAATCGATACGCTGGTGCGCTACAGCCGCAAAACAAAAGAACAGTATGTCCAGACAGAAATCGATGGCAAAGCTACAGGATGGAAAGCCTTTTACGATAATGGCAAATGGAACATCAGTGCTAAGCCGAAGGTAAAGCCAAAAGCGAAAGTTAAAAAAACGGCTAAAAAGTAGTTTGCGGCAATAGTACTGCGTTGCCGGCGGAAAATGGGACGCGCGTATGTCAGATTATAAAAAAAGCGTTGATGAGTTACTGCTTATGGCACAACAGCAACTCAACGCGCTTGAGCAATTACAGAGTACTGCACATCCTATGGCGCGCCTTTCGTTTATTCATGCGGCAATCACACAGCAGGCCCATGCAGTGCAGGCCTACCTCTTAGAAATTACCCAGGGTGATTCAGCTTACCACGGCAATTTCGCGGTGCTTAATGCCACTACTCCTGGGGTCAAGCAAGATTTTCGATTGACTGAAATGCGAGAGCTAGCTCAAAAACAGAGTTGGTTGAAAGAACTTCTCGCGCTCAACCATCAATTAATGGATTTCGGTCGTCCAACACACACCGCTCACAATTTTATTGCGTCCAGTGCTGAATCGTTAGAATTTCAAAACGATTGGCATGCAGCTAAACCAGAAAGTCTCGGTGAAATCTTGTGCCAGTTGCGCGCTTTAATCCAACAACATCGCAATCTGGCCTTGGAGTACTAACCTTCCTTGAATCCAATTTGCCCTGGGTGGCAGGGCTATAATTCAGCGAGTACTGCCGCTCGCCTCAAATGCCCCATTCAGGCCGACAAAATGTTTAAAATTGCTAAGTCACCCGCTTTCGATATAAATACACCTCGATAAGTGTTAAAATCGACTTGTGTTTAGCATTATTGTACGTATTTGAGATGTCCACACTTTACGAAATAGTTGAACTCGAAAACGGCGAAATAGCCCTCCAGCGCGTTGATGAAGCTGGAGAACCGCTTGTATGTATCCGATTTTCGGAAGAATCCCTGTATTTTCTCAACGATGCCCGATTCGAAGTTGCCAAGGCAATGATCGAAGCCGGGCTTGATGCTGCAAGCGATATTCAAGACCAGCAAGAACTTCTTGATCAGCATGATGATGATCCAGATGCCCCTAAAATCGTACATTAAGTAACTCAGTTCGCATTTCATACGCATTCCTGTCCTCCGAATCATCGCGCTTCCAACAACTCATAACAATTTGCACTAATAAACAATTAAGCCCCAAGCAAAAAGTTTTTTTAACGATTTTAAGATGTGCGATTAATGCGACTGCATTAAGACGGTGTGATTCGTAATGGAGGTAACTTAACCAGTCGTAACTGGTGCTAGCGCGGTACTCGTTACTTTGATCAACGACTCATAAACAGCTCGAGGGTAGGAACCCCGCAGTCACAACAGTGTCACAGTGGTGGTGTTAAATTTGCTTCGTCAAAGTAAAACGACGTAAAAACATTAGAAATACAGGAAGAAACATGCACGATTACATTGAAGAACTTTTAACGGAAAGTGAAGAGTTTGACATAGACGATTACGTTAGTGACGCTATGGAAAGCGATATTCACGAAGAAGACGATATAGACGAGTGCGCCAATTTTTAAGCGCGCTCGCTTTCCCCCCTCATTTTTTATTTCCCTTTACCGCCTCTAATTGCACCAAAAAGATACAATATTCCTGTTTTGTTCTAAAGGCACCCCTTGTTTTATCACGTTTTATTCTAGAGAATGAAGGGCGTGTCACACTCTAGATTCTACCTGTAGTCAATAATTAATGGACGCGTTCTGCACCAAGGGTTTGATTTTGTGATTTTGGATCATGATGAATTGGCTCAGGCCATAATCTTCTTTGGCAAGGATGGTTTAATTTCCAAAGAGATGCTGTACTCTGAGTTCGAAGCTTTGCTGGATGGTTATGTGCCTGCTCAGGAATGGGCTGGGCAGCAAGCCAAGGCGACCTTCGTTGAGATAGATTCGAAGTTTCGGGTTAGAACGGCAATATTTTTCCTCGTGGGTTTCACAAAGAAGGGTGAAATTGAACCGAGCTGGAATATCCCCCTCAATCAATTAAGTAATAACGCCATGCGCGGTCCCGATATGGGGGCAGGTCCTATTCGTTTGGTGTGTGCCAGCCAGTGTCCGATACAATATTTTCAGGAATCTCTGTGGGATCCAACACTAAACGCAAAAAGTAATCAGCTCAATGCCATTAAGAAGGCGATTCAGCGCAATAAGCTGGCAGTTCAATTTCGGGATAATCCCGACGAAGAATTGGCTCCAGCCCATTACTCGGGGCCGAGTAGCGAACAACTTGAAAAGCAGATATCAAAAGAATTACGTAATGAGTATGCCAAAGAGTTTCGCGATCATATGGCGCAAATGCTCAAAGATCAGCGATTGCGCACGGCGACGATTCTTAACGACAGCCAGAAATCCATCGCCTCATTAAAGATTGAACATAGCGCACGTATCGAGGAATATCGTGGCCTCTTAGATGACAAGAACCGTGCGTTGCAGGAAGAAAAAGATCGCAACGCCCAGCTCAAAGACACCATAGAAGGTCAGGCTAAAAAGATTGAGGGTTTACGGGAGTACTTTGAGCATAAATTGGAAAAACTCGAGGGTGAAGGTGAATCCCATGCGTCTGTCCTGAAAGAAAATTATCAGGCAGAGGCAGAAGCTAAAGTGGAAGCCGCCACTACTGAGTTGCGCGAAATGCTGCAAATGCGCGAGGTGGAATTACTCTATCGCAATGAGCAGGAAAGCCAGCTGCGCGATGAAATCGCACGCTTGCGCAAGCAGAACCAGGCTCTGCTCACACACAGTGGCGATGAACTTCTCAACCATATGGTGGCTAAGGGCATCAGTTTTGTGAGTTATCAACCCGGTGCCGGCCATATCACCATTCCCGTGGCAGATATTGCGAGCTACATGGAAAACCCGGTTGCTTATGCCGCCAGCCAATGTGGTGTTGCGGAAGAACTCTACAAAGCCTGGCTCGAACACTACCAGGCACCTGTGTGCACCGCCCAGGATGACGAAGGCAATCTGTGCAGCGAGAACATTCCAAGAATCGCAAACCCCGCTGACTTCCACTGCGGCGATCAGGACCGTTGCAATGAACACAAAGAGTTGAACAGTGGCAAAAACCTCAAGTTGGTTAGCGGCTAACCTACACGACTTTATCACCGGCAGCCATTTCACGACAAACCTCCTACAACTTTTACACGAAAATTGCCCCTTGGTACGGGTAGCGACCGAAACCGTGCATTTATCGGGTATCGATTTGTATCTGTTGCGGCTCGATAGCCTTTGTCCTTCTCTTGGTGGCAATAAAATATTCAAACTTTTCGGGCACTTGCGAGACTATCTTGAGAAAGGGTATGAGCTTCCTGTTGCCAGTTTCGGCGGCGCCCATTCAAATCACCTCTATGCTTTGGCGCACGCGTGTCATATTCTCGGATTGCCTTGTGTTGGCTTTATTCGGGGTGAGCCTTCGATCACACCTAGCGCGACCCTGGCGGATCTCGACGCACTGGGGATGCAGTTAAGGTTCGTCCGGCGCAGCGAGTATCGTCTCAAAGAACAGTTGTCCTGGCGTCAGACCCAGGGAAATTTCTACTGGATACCCGAAGGTGGGGGCGGCCCAAGAGGTGTGTTGGGATGCATTGAGATCGGGCGTTTCCTCGCAGCTCAAGCCCCCTCAGCAGTTGCGTTGGCATGCGGCACGGGCAGCACTCTGGCCGGAATTCATCTGGGCTTGGGAGACACGCCGGTGTTGGGGGTGAGTGCTCTCAAAGGTGCCAAAAAGAGCTTGGAAAACGCCATAAGTAACTGGGATTCTCAAGTTGCAATGGAAACTTTGCCCAATGGGGTCCAAAATTTCAAAGTATGCCCGCAGGCCTTCACCATCGCCGACGAGTTCCACTGCGGTGGATTTGCTCGATATCCGGGGTATCTTGCTGAGTTTGTTTCGGCTTTCGAAGCCGATACCGGGATCTTGCTCGACCCGGTATATACCAGCAAATTGCTTTGGGGTGTAGCAGCGTTGGCACGGCGCGGGCATTGGTCTGAGGGTGCAAAAGTAATAGCGGTTCACACCGGCGGCCTACAGGGGCGCAGAGGACGAAATTTGGAATATTTAAGTGGAGCTAACTAATGGGGTATAGAGGTCAAGCAAGTACCCGAATGGAACACGACAACAGCGGTTTAGAAGCTGCTGCGCTGGAAACAGCCGCGACGCTGGTACCGCTCAAGTCGCTGAAGAAAAATTTTCTCGAAGATTTGTTTACGCATGTGGTAGTTCATACCGTATTTGCTGGCGATGTTATTTTCGATTCCGGCACCTACGATAACCAGCACATCTATCTTCAGTATGGCGAAATTGAATTGCAATACCTTAATGGGATGACCGAACTCATTGTCGCCAGCGATATGCAGCACCCCCTAGCCAATGTGCAGCCACGCCCTTGTCGCGCTATGGCCATTACAGATTGTACTCTGCTGCGTATCGACAGCGACCAATTGGATCGTACCCTCAGTTGGAGCCAGATCTCGCAATACCTGTTATCCGAACTGGCGCTGGAGCGTGATCTCGACGAGGACATCGAGTGGATGCAAACAGTCCTCAATTCCAACCTGTTTTTAAAGGTGCCACCGGTTAATGCCGAACAGATTTTTACCCGTCTGACTCCCATGGTGGTGCACGCCAACGAAGTGGTCGTCAGGCAGGGGGAGATTGGAGATTGCTGTTACTTTATCAAGGAAGGGGATGCAGTGGTCACGCGCCACAGTGACACCATTAAACATTCAGAAATCCTAGCAGATATCGCTGTGGGCCGTTGTTTTGGTGAGGATGCACTGGTTTACGAAAAGGTGCGCAATGCCGATGTCACCATGAAAAGCGACGGTGTCCTAATGCGCCTGGAAAAGAGCGACTTTTTGCTGTTGCTGAAAGAAGCGGTTGTCGATGAGGTGAGTGAATCAGAGCTCAGTTCTCTGGCAGAAAAGCCCACCCTAATCGATGTGCGTACCGACGAAGAATACAGTGCCGGGCATCTGGCATTTTCCGGCAATATTCCACTTAACCTGTTAAGTATGAAGAAGAGGCTGCTGTCTCCTGAAAAACTCTACATTTTTTATTGTGATACCGGGCGCCGTAGTCGCGCCGCAGCTTATCTTCTGGGCAAGCAAGGTTACAATGTCATGGCGCTACGCGACGGCTATGTGGGGTCGCGGATGGCTGAACTCTTGGTTAGGGAAGATGGTTATCTCATTAAAGATGGCGATTTAGTCTCAGGCCAATAGTCACTCACAACCATCACCAAACGTTCCTCAGGGCTTGCCCCCTGGGTTGCAACTTCTAAAAACAGGCGTGGAAAATACTCCTCGCCACGTTGCCGTACTTGATCATGCAGTGTTGTTGCCGCAATCAGTCGTTCATAACGCCTCAAGTAGCCCGGTAAGGAGGCAATCAACCATTGATGTTTATTGAGTGCGAGCCATTTAGAATTGCTGGATCGCAGCAGGTCCAGCCATTCTTTACGATACAACCACACGCCACTATGGGCAGCTGGATTGGCGTGTGCTGGCAACAATCGCTCCTGCTGCCAATGGTAGAAAAATACCCCTTTAAGGAAATACATACTCGCGAAAGACGCCGTAGATTGGTTGTTACTGGGGCTTGGTAATTTGTTGATGCTGGCTTTTCCAAGTGGCAACTGATGGGTGAGCATTCTGTGTAATTTTTTGTCGAGACGGTCGACGCTGTTTGGACCGATCCAGTGTTTCCAGCGGTGTGGTTCAAGGCATTCCTGCCGCAGCAAATAAAACTTAATCGCTGCTTCAAGATGAATCAAATTACAGCGCTCGTCGGATAACACAAAGTCTAATTCGCCTTTAGTTTTCCCTGCATCGTTGATTTGAAAGTTGCGCAGCGCGATGCTCAGGGGGAAAGCGGGCAGGGAAATGAAATCTGCAATCCGTTGCTCGAAAAAAATACCGAGGGGCTGTCTGGGTGTCGCGCTTGGTGTGGAAACACTGCACCCGTCGGTATCGTGAGGTATGTCACCGTCGAGTACGGAGTTGATTAACTCAGAATAGTGCTCACAAAAGTTTTTATACTCACCCAATTCTCCGCTGAACAAATCCGGGCCTGAAAAAGCCCAAAGGGTATCAGCGGCCGGACGGGGAAAGTCAAGAATCGCCGTTTCCAGGCTCTGACTTTGCTCTGTGGTGATCGTGGGCCTGCTCATATAGAATGGTGCCAATTTTTTTCTAACGCTTGTAGGAGTTGCATGCAGAGCTTCAATACCATTGGTTTGATCGGTCGATTGGCGAGTACCAGTACACAGGGCTCACTAAACCGCTTGATTGCCTATCTGGAACAACAAAGTGTCGAGATTTTTGTTGATAAAGAAACTTCCACCATTTTGCCGGATACCACGCTGCCTGTCGCTACCCGGCCTGAACTGGCGAATCGTTGCGATTTGATTATTGTGGTTGGCGGCGATGGCAGTTTATTGTCGGCAGCTCGGGCCTTTGCGGGGCATGATGTTCAGATTTTGGGTATTAACCGCGGTCGATTGGGTTTTCTCACGGATATCAGCCCCGATGAGATAGAGGCTAAAGTGGGTGAGGTACTCAGTGGCCGCTTTCTGCCAGAACAACGCTTCCTCCTTGAATCCACTTTAATGCGTGGCGATGAGACTTTATCGACCGGGTTGGCATTAAATGACGTGGTTATTCACCCGGGCAAACTCATTCGCATGATAGAGTTCGAGCTGTATATTGACGACGAATTTGTGTATCGCCAGCGCTCCGACGGCCTCATTATTTCGTCACCGACGGGTTCGACGGCCTACGCTTTGAGCGGTGGTGGATCCATTATGCACCCCAATCTCGATGCCGTGGCATTGGTGCCTCTATATCCCCACACCTTAAGCAGTCGACCAATTGTCGTAGGCGGCAACAGTGAAATACGCTTGATTATTTGTGAAAACAATAATCTGAACCCTCTGGTGACTTGCGATGGTCAGAGCCAAACCATGACGCAACCGGGAGACACGGTTTTCATTACTAAGTCAGAAAAGCGCTTAAAGCTCATCCACCCGGAGGGGCACAATTTTTATGAAACCTGTCGTTCGAAACTGGGGTGGGCGAGTCATACGGGTAACGAATAAAATGAACACGGGTTACGACATCATCGGCGACATCCACGGTTGTGCCAACACCCTGTGTGTTCTGCTTGAGCGTCTTGGTTATACCGCCCAGTATCATAATGGCTGGCCTGTGTTTAGTCATCCGGCGCGAAAAGCCATTTTCTTAGGGGATGTTGTCGATCGTGGGCCACGCATCCGCGAAGCCCTGCATGTGGTTAAAAACATGGTCGATGCCGGAGCTGGCTATTGTGTGATGGGCAACCATGAATACGATGCCTTGGGCTACACCACAAGAGCGCCGGAACAGAGCCCCAAAACCTGGGTGCGTGAGCACACCCCCCGCAACAATCGATTAATCGCCGAAACACTCAATCAGTTCGCATCCTACCCCGAAGAATGGCGAATGTTTCTCGACTGGTTTCAATCGCTGCCGCTGTTTTTGGAAATGCCCGGCTTTCGCGTGGTACACGCCTGCTGGGATCAGGAGCTCATTGAAGCCTACTGGTGTAAGTTCGACAGCAATACGGTATCGCGGGATTTTGTGCGGGATTCCGCGCTGCCCGGCAGCTTTGAAGCCAAGTTTATGGACCGGCTCACGCGCGGTACTGATCTTTCTCTGCCTGATGGACGCAAAATTATTGGTAAAGATGGCCTCGAACGAGGATTTTTTCGAACCAAGTTTTGGGCCGACTCGCCGGAAACGTTTAGAGATGTGGTTTTTCAGCCCGACCCACTGCCGGAAGATATCCGGCAGCGCGCTTTGAGTCGTGAGCAGAAACTGGCATTGGTCTCATACAGCCACGAGCAAATTCCTGTGTTTATTGGTCACTACTGGTTGGAGGGGACGCCTCATCCACTAAAAGATAATCTCGCCTGTCTCGATTACAGCGCAGTGAAATACGGACATCTTGCCAGCTACAGGTTCGACGGCGAGGCGCAGTTGAGTGGTGATAAATTCATGTGGGTCACGGTAACACAAGACCCAATAGCCGGGCACTTTGCTTAATGGCGAGTTGGTTTAAGGTTGCTGAATTTCCCGGCGAAGCGCAACTTGAGGAGCTCGACCGTTATTTACACGGCCGTCAAGTCAGTCATCGCTTCACGGAAGAACGCGGCAAACAAATACTATGGCTTGCAGATGCCAGCCAGCTTTCAATAGTGAAAGCTTATTTTGAAACACCACAGGTTGAGATCGAAGAACCCGCTCACAATACCGCAGTGCAAGGTGCGGGGCTCTCTTTTCATCAGGCTGTTAATCTGTTTCCGTTAACATTATTAACCATTATTTTGGGTTTGCTTGGCTATTTGTATCAGGAATATTTATTTGATGCGCGTTATGAAAACCCATTGAGCTTTTTACCGGCCCCGCAGGCTTTTGAATCGGGCCAGGTGTGGCGTTTGTTAAGCCCGGCATTCCTGCATTTTGGTACACTTCATATATTATTTAATGGCCTTTGGATTTGGGAGCTGGGGCGACGCATTGAAATATTCACCGGCAAGATTAATTATTTGTTGCTGTTTTTAATTAGCGCCATAGGTGCTAACTACATACAGTATTTCATGAGTGTTGGGGAACGTTTTGTTCTTTTTGGTGGGCTCTCCGGAGTTGTCTACGCTTACCTCGGCTACCTCTTGGTTTGGCACCGTTTTTCAAATAACCCTTTAGTAAAGCTGCCAGCAGGGGTTTTCATTTTTATGCTTCTCTGGCTCGCCCTTGGATTTTCAGGATTAATCGATTTTTTTATTTCAGGCTCTATTGCCAATGGAGCACATCTTGGGGGGTTGCTGTGCGGAATCGCCTATGCGGCAATACAGGTTTACTGGCGTAGTGGCAGTACTCACTCAAAGAGGGAATCATGAACACCAACGACTTGCTTCGCAACTTAACGCCAGAAATCATTGCGCGATTTAAAACGGCAATTGAAACGGGCCGATGGCCAAATGGCGAAAAATTACAACAGCAACAACTCGAAACCTGCATGCAGGCCGTGATAATTTACGAGCAGAAGTATGTGCCAGAACACCAGCGTACTGGTTATCTTCCGCCTAAAAAAACACCTTGCGCAACCAACCACGATCAACCACTTAATTGGCAGCAGACGGAGAAGGGAGACTAAACAGTGAAAGATGCACGACCTGGGGCAATTTATTTAAAAGATTATCAGGCACCCCTCTTTTCCATTTACAAAACCGAATTGAGTTTTGAACTCTACGACGACCATGCTCTGGTACATTCCAAGCTTGCCATGAAATGTCTGGCAGATCATTCTACTCCTTTGGTGCTGGACGGCTGTGGATTGGAGTTGCTGAGTTTGGCGATTAATGGCAAGGCTTTAACCGCTCAGCAATACACGGTAGACGAAGAAACTCTCACGGTACATGAGGTACCTGATACTTTTGAATTTACGTGCACGACACGTATCAAGCCGCAGCTCAATACATCGCTTGAGGGTCTATATCGCTCGCAAAAGATGTTCTGCACTCAATGTGAGGCTGAGGGTTTCAGAAAAATTACTTACTATCTGGACCGCCCCGATGTGATGAGCGAGTTCTATACCGAGATAATTGCCGATAAATCCAAATACCCGGTGCTGTTATCCAATGGTAACCCCATTGAAAAAAATGATTTGGGGAACGGTAGGCACCAAGCAAAATGGCACGACCCTTTTAAAAAACCCTGTTACTTGTTTGCGTTGGTGGCCGGGGATTTGGTACACCAAGACGACACTTACATCACGGCGTCTGGCAGAGAAATTTTATTGCGTATCTTTGTAGAAGCAAAAGACCAGAACAAATGTGACCATGCCCTGGCGTCGCTTAAAAAAGCCATGAAATGGGATGAGCAGGTGTATGGCCGTGAGTACGATCTCGATATTTTTATGATTGTGGCGGTTGATGATTTCAACATGGGGGCGATGGAAAACAAAGGCCTCAATATCTTCAACAGCAGTTGCGTGCTCGCCAATCAAGCAACCACTACAGACGATAATTTTCAGTCGGTGGAGGCCATAGTTGCGCATGAATACTTTCACAACTGGAGCGGTAATCGAGTGACCTGTCGCGATTGGTTTCAACTCAGCCTGAAGGAAGGCTTCACTGTGTTTCGCGATTCTGAATTTTCAGCCGATATGGGTTCGCGAACCGTGAAACGCGTGGAAGACGTAAACGTGTTGCGTACACGCCAGTTTGCGGAAGATTCTGGTCCAATGGCTCACCCTGTGCAACCGCCTTCGTATATTGAAATTTCCAACTTCTACACGCTCACTGTGTATGAAAAGGGCGCTGAAGTCGTGCGTATGATTCACCAACTTCTGGGTCCGGAGATGTTCCGAAAAGGCAGTGATTTATATTTTGAACAAAACGATGGTAAAGCCGTTACTATCAACGAGTTTGTGAATGCCATGGCGACCGTGAGCGGACGTGACTTTAGTCAGTTCATGCATTGGTATCAACAGGCCGGCACGCCCGAAGTATCGCTTTCAGGACTGTATGATGAAAAACAACAAACATTCACACTGAAGGCGAAACAGAGCTGTCGAGCCACTCCTGAGTGCGAGGTGAAGCAGCCCTATCTTATTCCTCTGGCGCTAGGTTTATTGGGTACTGAGGGGCCCTTGCCGCTGAAGCTTGACAACAGCACATCAGATGCTGCTAGCCATTGCGTATTGGAAATCACTGAAAGTGAACAAAGCTTTACATTTGCCGGTGTCACAGAAAAACCGGTGCCGTCACTGTTCCGTAATTTTTCAGCACCGGTTCGTTATAACTACGATTATTCGCTCGACGATTTACTGCGTATTATCACGCGCGATGACGATGGATTTTGCCGTTGGGATGCCAGTCAACAATTGGCTGTTGATGTTATCGATCAGGTTATCGCAAACATGGCAAATAGCCCGGCACCAGATGTGGATGAACGTATTATCAGTTGTCACGATCACCTTCTGAGTGAAGCCATTGTTGCGGTTGAGCAGGGCGATAATGTGGACCTTCACATGATTGCTTATATGTTGGCACTGCCCAGTGAGGCTTATCTCGCTGAGTTAAAAACGCCGATTGACGTGGAAGGGATTCACTTTGCGCGTAACCGAGTAAAACGCAAGCTGGGCAGCGCGCTACAGGAAAAGTATTTAAATCTCTATGAACTGTTGGCCGATGAATCTGAAGAATTTTCCGTGTCATCTCAGGCGATTGCGAAACGGTATTTAAAAAACTGTTGTTTGGACGCACTGGTGTTTTCCGCAAGTGAGCAGGGTGTGGCGCTGTGTAAAAAGCAATTGAGCACAGCCACAAACATGACTGATGAACTCGCAGCATTGCGAGCGCTGGTACACAACAGCAATCAACACATTGGCGATTCCAGTGAACTGCTGCAAGCCTTTTATGAAAAATGGCAGACCGAATCATTGGTGCTTAACAAGTGGCTGGCCGTTCAGGCGAGCCGCCCAGCTGCAGATGCGCTCGAAAGCGTTAAAAAATTGCTTGATCACGATGCCTTCGATAAGGGTAACCCCAATAAACTACGCGCCTTAATAGGTGGTTTTGCGGGTACAAATCCAATTGCATTTCATGCGCGTAATGGCTCAGGTTATGAATTTCTAGCCGAGCAAATCATAGAGATAGACGCGCGTAATCCGCAAATTGCTGCACGTTTGGTGGCACCACTCACCCAATGGCACAAATATGATGAACACCGCCAAAAACTGATGCGTGAACAATTATCAAAAATTGGTGGTGTGCAACAACTGTCCAAAGACGTTTATGAAATTGTTACAAAAAGCTTGTAAGAGGTTCCCGCATGCTGCGTAATTCCGAGCAAAATTATGGATGGTTAACCATTGCCATCCACTGGGTAACGGCCGTAACTGTTGTTGGTTTATTTACGCTTGGGCTTTGGATGAAAAGCCTGGACTATTACGACCCAGCCTATCGTCTGGCACCAGAATGGCACAAAAGTATTGGCGTGTTATTAGTTGTATTAACACTCTTCAGATTAGTTTGGCGTTTTAAATCGGGTGTTCCTAGAGAGTTGAATACCCATAAAGCTTGGGAAATTGTCATCGCAAAATTAGTGCATTGGTATTTATACGCCGCGATTATTTCAATGTTTTTCAGTGGCTATCTCATCACCACTGCAAAAGGGCAAAGCCTCGAAATATTTTGGTCTCTGTCGATTCCGGCGGTGATTACGGGGGTGGACTCTCTGGAATATGTTGCAGAGGAAGTTCATGAAGTCAGCGCCTATTCAATTATCGCGATAGCGGCACTCCATGCCTTAGCCGCTCTGAAGCACCACTTTTTGGATAAGGACATGACACTCAAGCGTATGCTAGGGAAGGGCATGCCACGGAATTAATCAACTTATTCGATAATACACTTCGAAAAATTCAATCCTCTAGATTGGTGTGTTCAAGTACACTGCATTAATCATGATGTTAACCCAACGATAAAATCAGGAGATTTTGCATGTTAAAGAAACTGTGTTATTCAATCGCGCCAGTGGTCTTCGCGATGGGATTAAGCGCTGCACCCGTGGTACAAGCGGACGATTACGTAATAGATACCAAAGGCGCCCATGCTTTTGTGCAGTTTCGGGTAAAGCATTTGGGGTATAGCTGGTTGTATGGTCGCTTTAATGAATTTTCCGGTCAGTTTACTTACGACCCTAAAAAACCGGAAAGCAACAGTATCGAAGTGACTGTTGATATGACCAGTCTCGATACCAATCACGCGGAACGCGATACGCATTTGGCTGGTGCCAAGTACCTGAATTTCGACAAGTATAAAAGCGCGAGCTTTAAAAGCACTAAGTACACGCCCACTGGCGACAACACAGCGAAACTTACCGGTGATTTAACGATGTTCGGTGTGACCAAGCCGATAACAATTGATGTTGAACATATCGGTGGTGGTAAAGACCCTTGGGGAGGCTATCGAGAGGGATTTGAAGGTCGAGCTGTGATTACACCAAAAGACTTTGGGCTGGACATGGCAAAAAAATTGGGTCCTGCAGCAGCACAAGTGGAACTTATGTTGACCTTTGAGGGTATAAAGAAATAGAACCAGGCGATTCATTACAATAAAGGGGCCTGCTGGCCCCTTTTTTTTTGAATATCTCCAACATAATGGTTTATTTAGAGCTGTTTAACCGGAGCCCGCAGAAATCTAAAGGCACCGATAGGCCGTTATGTAACTGGGGACGCTATGGTGTCAACCGCGGGGTGATGTCTTGTTGCATCACCCACCAGCCGGCAGAAATCTTGCTGGGTGAACAGGGAAAACAAGTTGGCGTGAAACACTACGGTGCAGGACAAAGCAATGGCGGTTGCGGTCAAGTTTGCAAGCCTTTGCGACAGTATTCTGTACTCGAAAGCTAAGGAAACATCTGGTTTTCACTAACAAACGTATAGTTTCACAACAGTTAAGGAGAAAGCTATGTTAATTTTAACTCGCAGAAAAGATGAAGCGATTAAGATTGGAGATAACGTGACTATTTCGGTGCTGGCTATTCGAGGCAACCAGGTGCGATTGGGCATTGAAGCGCCGAAAGAGATTACCGTGCATCGTGAAGAAATCTACGATCGAATTAAGCAGGAAAAAGAAGAGGACGAAGTAGTAGACTCTCATTCAAAAAGTAAAGACGACGTCGCGTTTGACCTTGATAAGTACCGTTTTATTACAAAGGGCTGCGGCAACGGATAGCTTAACGCCATGCGACCTCGTCAATTTATTTAGGTATCACTTTAGTAAAGTGGAGCAAGATTCTCTCGGGAAGCTTGCTCTTTTTTTGTGTATGAAGTTCTAAGTTTTTCAAGGGCTTCACAGTAACGATTTGCATTGAAGGCTTCCGTAGATTCCGTGTTCAAATCACTGCCAAACAACTTCGCGTCGAGTGCCAAACATTGCGCTTTAAGCGTTTCATCATTGCTGCAGCGATAAACATCACTCAGGCTTGTAGAATTTTTTCCGAAAAATTGCTTGGCCCAAACAAGCGTATTGTGACGGATTTTTTGTGGGTTTGGGTCGTTTGTACAACTATTTTGCAGTTCTTTAAATAACGCTTTTTCAGAAGAAGCCTTCGAAGTAGTTGTCGCGCCAGATTGCGTGTCGTGAGCTTGGAGTTGTCGCAAGGCTTTAAGTGTTTGTAGCCATAAGAACGCAAATACAGCACATGCAAGCGCTAGTAGCAAAAGCAGCAGGTACATACTGAAAGGTGTCGTTTGGACTTCGACAACTTGCGCGCTCTGATGATTTTGTTCCGTGTTTTGAATCTGCGTTTCTTCGATGGCTTTTTGTCGTGCAGCCTGGTTCTGTTGCTTAAATTCACTGGCTGCCACGAGGAATCGACGTTCTGGAATCTCGGCGTACTCCAGCTTATCAGTATCGACGTTCCACCAAGGCACCTTAACAGCGGGAATCGTGATCTCACCACCTTCACCCACAACAACAGCTGCGGTTTCCAAGCGTTGTGCAATAACGCCGTTTGGCGTTAACTTGTCGTTTTGTTTGGGTTGGTCGGGGTAAAACTTAACGCGTGTATCTTTGGGTTCGCTGTGGATTTCTGGTAGCTGTGCTGCCATTAAGCCATTGGCCTGTAAATTCAAAGTGCGGGTGATGGGTTCACCCACCTTGAACTGGGTAGGGTCGTTGGCCCAGCTCTCTTCTAGGGTCAGTGCTGATGTTGGCAGCCAGGGCGCTCCCACGGGGTAAGTTGCGGGTTTCTCTTTAACGTTTATGGCTTTGTAATCGGTCTTAAGTCGCTTAAGTTCGTAGCGACCTCCATTAAAATCAAAAATACTGCGTCTGGGTGATCGTGAAATACGGGCATTCCAGGTTAATTGCGGGATTTCTAATAAGCCACTGGATTGTGGGAAAAGTGCATAACTGAATTCCACTACCTGAAAAGGACGGCCATTTAAGGTTTTGCTGTAGCGACTTTCTTCGAGGGGCTCCACAATAACATTGTTAAATTCAGGTTCATCTTTGGCGAGCTCGTCGATGTTCACCGAATAATAGAAACGGTACTTTAATATCACCTGTTCCTGAACGTAGGCTGAGGATTTATCCAGCGAAGTTTCAATGAAAACTTCCTGTACCATTCCAGGTGGTAAGGCTTTCGCTTCGTGCACTTCAATTCTTACCGCGTCGCTATTTTGCCCTTGAAATTTGAAAGGTGGAACAAGCAGACTGCCCGTCCTTCTTGGCGCGATGACCAGGGTCCACTCCGTGAAAGATTCGACTCTGCCATTAAAATTTCGAATTTGATTGCTCTGGGATTGATTTAGAATTTCGAAGTCATTACTGAGCTCGCTAAAATCCGGTTGGCCAGCAACATTGCTAGCGCCAGAATATCGTACAGCCAGGGTGAGCGTTTCATCTTCTCCAATCGAGGTTCTGTCAACCGTGGCGTTGAGTTGTTGCGCAGCGGCACATGCCGACCACAAGAGCGTAATAACCACGATCAAACTTTGTAAAAAGGAAGATCGCGTTTTGGTTAATTGCGTTAGTGATAGTTTCCAGGTGATTGTCATAGGGGTCTACCAGCGTTCCTGTTCCCGGCTGCCATCAGGCTGGCGAAAGCCATTGTCGCGCAACTCTCGTTTTCTTACGCGATATTCGTAGTTGAATTTATTTCTCATTAATCCACTGGGGTCGTCAGGTACTTTGCGTAACCATTGGTCGAGCGCCTGTTGTTGTTCTTGCTCTTCGCGAGAGAGCGTATGCCGCACAATTGGATTGTGAGGGGCGTCGGGGTCTTGCTCCTGGTCTTGCTGTTGAGCGTCGTCCTGTTGTTCTACCAGTGACTGTTTTCGCTGTTCGTCGTTTTGCGGCGCGTCTTCGTCTTTGTCCTGCTCGGATTGCGACATCTTTTGGGCGTCTTGTTGCTGCTTGTCCTCGTCATTTTTTCCGTAAGCGTCTTCGAGTGCCTGTTGTTGTTGCTGTGTCAGCTCATCTGAATCTGAGTTTTGCTTGGAAGTACTTTGCTCTCCGTCCTGTTGCTGGCCTTGTTGGTTTTGTTGACTATTTTGGCTTTGCTGATTTTGCTGTTCAGATTGTTGTTTAGATTGTTGTTGTTGAGATTGTTGTTCGGAATCCTGTTGGCCAGATTGTTGATCTGATTGCTGTTGATTTGAGTTGTTTTCATTATTCTGATTTTGCTGCTGGTTCTCATCGTCCCGCTGAGAATCGCCCTGTTGATCTTTTTGTTCTTGTTGCAATTGCTTAAGCTGCTCTGCAATGGATAAATTCTGTTTAGCGTCGCTGAGATCGGGGTTTAACTCTAGCGCTTTTTGAAACTGTTCGATGGCTTCGTCGTAATTACCGAGATGGGTAAGGGCATTTCCTCGGTTGTAGTGGTCTTGTGCCTTCGCCCCGTTGAAGCCCTCGAGCGCTTCATCATATTTTCCCGCTTGGTATTTGGCGACCGCTTGCCAATCCGGGCTTTTGAAGGTTTCAGCGGCTTTTTCGGGGTCGTTGGCGAGAAGTTGTTGTGCCTGTTGGTCTTTGGTTTTCCAGAGATCTTGCCACTCCAGAGCATGGCTGTCGGGCGCCAGAATGAGCAACAGAGGCAGTGTGAGCAGCAAACCGCGTCTAAAAGCCAGTGCAGCAAAAGGCAGCAGTAATACAATGAGATACGGGCCATGTTCGTACCACTGGTCGAACAGGCGTTCTGTGTGTTGTGTGGTGTCGTTGTTATTGCCGAAACTGAATTTTTTTATGGTCTCAATATCGAAATCGGTTTTCGAAAAGGGTACATAAAGGCCGCCAACTTTCACGGCGAGATCACTTAATTCCGCTTCGTTTAAACGAGCGATTACCATATTGCGATTTCTATCGTAGGCAAAACCTCCGGAACTTAAGGGTATGGGCGCGCCTTCAGAGGTGCCGATTCCCCAGATTGTTATTTCGTGGGGATTGGCATCGTGGAACTGCGCAAATGCATCGTGTGCAGATTCATCGATACCATCCGTTAAAAACAAAATATTGCCTTTTCCGTTGGCACCTTCTGTCAGCAATTTGTTGGCCATTTCCAAGGCCATTTCAGCGTTGCTTCCTATTGCCGGCATAATTGCCGGGTCGAGCCCGTGTAGAAGGCTAATAATGGTGTCGGTATCGTCGGTAAGAGGGGTGACTACATGGGCTTCACCACTGTAGGCGATTAACGCCGTTAAACCTTCCCTGCGTTGCTTCAGCAAATCAATGAGCTTTAGTCGTGCTCGCACCAGTCGAGAAGGTTTTATATCTTGTGCCGCCATGGAAGGCGACAAATCCCAGGCAATAACCAAGGCGGACGTCTGCTTGAGTACCGGTTGCGGGCGTTTTTTCCAAACGGGCCCCGCCGCAGCCAGAGTCGCCAACAACCACAACATAATTAGTCCGTAAATGGGTAATTTGTTTCGACTTACGGATTTGCCATCGACTAAAAAAGGCAGTAGATGTGGAGCTATGAGCGATTGCCAATTACTGGCCTGTGCCTGCTGTCTTAATAGGTACCAACCCAGCATTGCCAGAGGCAGCAACATCAATAACCACTGCGGGCGCAAAAAATGAAAATTGGCGACAAGATCATTCATGACTTGCTCTCCCGAGCACCAGCGTTGAGCGAATTGGGATAGCGTAAAAAGTTGAAAAACGGTAATAGCCAGATTGCGTAACAGGCGCTTAACAATAACGCGACAGATAAAGGCCACACGAACAATGCTGTGACCGGTCGCATGGTTTCCGCTTCCTGCTCAATGGGCTCCAATTTATCGAGTACCGTATAAATTTCCTGCAGTTCTTCGGGATTGTGGGCCCGGAAGTACATGCCGCCAGTGGTGTCAGCGATATAGCGTAAGGTATCTTCATCGAGTTCGCTCGAAGGGTTTATGGTGCGGCTGAAACCGCCAAATACACCCATGCGTTGAATCATTTCGTTGGCGCCCACGCCAATCGTATAAATTTTTATACCCGCCTGCTTTGCCAGTTCTGCGGCCTGTCGTGGTGATACTTCTCCGGCGGTATTGGCGCCATCGGTGAGTAATATGAGAACGCGTTGTGATGCGGGGCGATCTCGTAAGCGTTTTATCGCCAGGCCTATTGCATCACCTATTGCGGTTTGTTCGCCGGCAAATCCCAGCTGTGCTTCTTTTAAAAGCTGGCTCACGGTATCGCGGTCGAAGGTTAACGGGGCCTGTAGATAAGCTTGGGTACCAAAAAGGATTAAACCTAAGCGGTCGCTGGTTCTGCGTTGAATAAATTCATCGACAACATATTTCACAACCAAAATACGTGCAATCTGCTCACCCCTTACCACCATGTCGGGCGTTTTCATACTGCCTGATATGTCCACTGCCAGAAGCAAATCTCTCCCCGCTGTGGGTAGTGCGATGGGTTCGCCCACCCACTGTGGGCGCGCAGCGGAAGTTACTAGCAGCAGCCATATAAGTGTTAGCCAAATAAGTTTCGAAATTTTTCGCGTTGCGTGCGAGCTCGCAGCCTCCTGGTACAGCCTACTTAATTGCCCGAAGAAGGGGACTTTAAGCGCAGCTTCCTGCTGTTTTGAGGCAGGCACAAAAAAATACACGATTGCTGGCAGCGGCAATAGCAACAACACCCACAGCCAGTCGAAATGAAACATCAGTCCGTACCTCCTGTTGCAAGGGCGTGTGCAGCAGCTGTTACAGGGTACACAGGGGCAGGTTTTGTTGTGTGTTTTTTTATCCAGTAGCGACAAACTTCTATAAAGATATGCAGCGAAGCAGGTTCGTGCAGATTTGAGTTCAGCTGATAGATTTCTTCAGAAAAATACCGCGCAAATAATTCTTGTTGTTTGAATGGCAGTTTGTGAAGTTTCCCGGAACTGTGTAATTCCTGTAACCAGTGTTGACCGTGTAGAGCGGCCACACGATTACGCTCACGTGGGTAGGCGGTAAAAAAAGTTTGTTTCAAGAGCGCTTTTAAGCGATAGGCTTTATTTTCCGGCACGCCACGGGCAATGTCGTCGAGCGCACGAAGGGCGGTGGTACGATAACGATTGCGGGCGCGCTTACGTAAGATGCTGTATACAGTCAACCCAATTGCTGTAATTACCAAGATTCCCAACACCCACCAACCGGGTGCTGGAGGCCAGTAACCTATCGGGTCCGGTAGTGCTGGACCCTGCATTTGCGCCAATAATTGTTCGACGGGAGATGCCGCCGCAGGTTGACTTTGTACAACGGGGTTCAAGGCGCGTCTCCCTGGGGTGATCGCTTGCCGCGACGGCTTAAAAAGACATCGTGCATTAAGTTGGCGACGGGCGTGGCGATATTGGCGCGAACATAACGGCTGCCGCAATTTCTGCAGGCGTGATGTAAACGCTGTTGTTGTTGCATAAACTGTGTTTGAAACATTTTCGTGAGCTGACCTGCCGCAGTATCGACAGTCAGGCGTTCAGTGCCGTTGGAGACGGATAATTTTTGTGCACTGGGCAAATGGCTTTCCAGTGGATCGAACACATGAAAAAGTGAAACATCTGTGTGTCGTGCGAGCTGTGTCAGTGGCTTTTCACAGTCTTCGTCGAAATCGTGAAAATCGCTGACGATAAAAACCGCACTGCCTGGGCGGGCGACACGTCGCACATCACTTAATATATCCTGAGCGGAAATGCTGCAAGGTGCCACGGGGCTAGACAGCTGTTGGTTGAATTGTTGCAATTGGTTGAGTAGACCCAGCACCGCGTGTTTGCCGCGCCGGGCACGCAGGTCTTTTTGTTCGTGATCGCCAAAGAGTAGGGCGCCGATGCGATCGTTATTTTGCATGGCGACCCAGGCAATTACGCCGGCAATTTGCGCGGCGTAAACCGATTTAAATACCTGCTTGGTGCCGAAAAACATGGGTGAACGTTGATCGATTACGAGAAATACCGGGCGTTCACGCTCTTCTTGAAACAGTTTGGTGTAAGTATCCATGGTGCGCGCTGTTACGCGCCAGTCGATATTGCGAATGTCGTCGCCGGGCTGATAAAGACGCACTTCAGCGAACTCCATTCCGCGACCGCGAAAATTGGTACGGGCGTCACCGTCGCCGGAAGCGAGGCTTTTTTTGCGGGTGTCCAGGGTGAGGTCGTTACCGAGATAGCGCAGTCGTAACAGTGCATCTACAGAAATGTACGGCCCGTCAACCAGCGAGCGATTGTTGTTAATGATAGCCATAAATCTTTGCCGTTGAATTAAACAACGGCGACACGCTTAACCAGTTCATCAATAATGCCGTCGGGTGTCTGACCGCTGGCTTCGGCTTCGAACGATAACAGCAGACGGTGTCTAAATACATCGTGTAGCACGGCTTGTACATCGTCTGGGCTTACGTAGTCTTTTCCTTGCAACCAGGCGTGCGCACGGGAGCAGCGATCCAGGCTGATGGTGGCGCGTGGACTTACGCCAAATTCCAGCCAGCGCGCCAGGTCATCGCCATAATGAGTGGGGTTACGGGTCGCGTTAGTGAGTTGCACGATATACTCCTCAACAGCGTCTGCCATATGAATGCTCAACGCTTCTTCCCGTACTGCGAACAGTGTTTCCTGGCTGACAGGTTCTGCCATTACCGGTTTTTGTTCAGTCTGGCTGGCTTCCGCCCGGCTGAGTCGCAAAATCTCTTTTTCGGCATTGGCATCGGGGAAATCCACCTTCACATGCATTAGAAAGCGGTCAAGCTGCGCCTCGGGTAAGGGATAAGTGCCTTCCTGTTCAATAGGGTTTTGGGTGGCCATCACCAGAAACAGTGCAGGCAGCTGATAGGTGGCTTTGCCCACGCTGATTTGCCGTTCCGCCATGGCTTCCAGCAGCGCCGACTGCACTTTTGCCGGCGCGCGGTTGATTTCATCAGCCAGCACCAGATTATGAAAAATAGGGCCGGATTGGAATTCGAAAGTGCCTTGTTCCGGGCGGTAGATGTCGGTGCCAGTTACATCCGAGGGCAATAAATCTGGCGTAAACTGAATACGGTGGAAATCGCCTTCGATGCCTTCTGAGAGGGTTTTGATCGCTTTGGTTTTAGCGAGACCAGGGGCGCCTTCAACAAGGAGATGACCATCTGCAATGAGTGCGGTTAACAATCGGTCGGTAAGATGAGGTTGGCCTACGATTTGGGAATCAAGCCAGGTTCGCAGTGTTTGCAGCGCTTGTTTGGTCGACATAATCAACTACACCGTTTCCTTTAAAAAAGCAACAAAACTCATTGATTTATAAGAGTTTTTGAATTATACGTTAATGTTGTCTTGAGTTTGTTTTACACGATCACACCGCCTGTGGTTTGGGGCGACGATTGTGCTAATGCCCGCTTATTGACCCTGCCAAGTCAATCAGGTTCCCTTATGTGAGGGCAGACCCAGAGATATCAATAGCGACATAAATGTCACGGCATTGAGAGGAACACCCCGTGGAAATAACGCAGTCGAATTTGAGTGACCGTAAACACTTTTTACATCAGTTCAAAAAGTGGATTGAACAAAACCGTCAAGTAACGCAACAACAGGCGTTTGTGGACTTTCTCGAAGTGTATTTGCAGCGATTCCCCCTGGAAGACTGGGCGGGTCGTCAAATTGGCGATTTATACGGCATGTGTTTTGGGCTTTATCACGAGTTGCTTAACAGCAAAACGCGCCCACTGGTCGATGTATTTAACCCCTCCCTGACCGAACACGGGTGGCAGTCCGGCAGAACCATTGTGGTCATTCTGCAGCGTGATATGCCATTTTTGGTTGATTCCATTCGAGCATCTTTCAATCAGGCAGAAATTCCGGTGTACGTTATAAAAAGTACGGTGCTGAATGTAACGCGCGCCGATGGAGGAATGGCCGTTGCGGTGGCAGGAGCAAAACCCAGCAAGAAAAATAATGTGAGTCGAGAGGCGCTCATTTATGTGGAGATCAGTTTACACCCGGAGGATGAAGAGCTTCGGGTAATCAAGCGTAATCTTAATAAAGTTCTCGCTGATGTCGCGGCCGTGGTGGATGATCACGAACAAATTCTCAGCAAGCTCGACGAGACGCGAGATTACATCATGAAATTGCCTGAAAATTTTCATGAAATCGCCGAATTTCTAAAATGGTTAAGGCATCGTCACTTTGTTTTTCTGGGTTACCGGGATTACGACTTGGTGACATTGGAGCAAGAAAGTGCTCTCCAGGAAAACATTGCAGCGCGCATGGGAGTATTCAGAGCTATTCCCGGCAATGCGGAGCCGGTACCCGAATCCCAATTCAGTGAGGGCATGAAAGGGTTTTACCAGGGTGAGGATCTTATTTGTTTTTCCAAAGCATCAACTCACAGTTCGGTACATCGCTCGGTGTATCCCGATTATGTAGTGATTAAAAAGCTCGATGAAAAGGGTAAAGCCACTGGGGAAGTGCGCTTTTTAGGTTTATTTACTTACGAAGTGTTTTCGCGTTCGCCGTTTGAAATACCCATTTTACGCCAAAAGGTCAATCGAATTGTCGATAATTCCGGGCTGGACCCGCAAAGCCACGATGGCAAGAATCTGTTTCGCACCATCGAAAATTATCCACGTGCTGAGCTCATGCTTACTGACGATGCTACTCTGGAAAATAATATTCTTGCCATTGCCAATCTCAATGAACGCCATCTCGTGAAATTGATTGTGCGTAGTGACCCCTTCGGTAATTTCGTCACCTGTAATGCCTTTGTGCCACGTGATGTATACAGCTCGAGTAGTCGTCAACGTATTCAGGATATTCTCGGTGAAGCACTGGGTTCCGACGATTTCGATTTTAACAGCTACTTTTCTGAGTCGAATCTCGTACGGGCGCAATTTATATTTCGAGTGGATGCCTCGGAGCTTCGCGAATTGGATTTGACCGAGTTGGAGGAAAATATTATTGATGTAACGCGGAATTGGACCGACCACTTATCCAGTTCGCTGTGTGAAGAATTTGGAGAGGCTAATGGCATCACCAAATTTAACGCCTATAAAAACGGTTTTACGCCGAGTTATCAAGAATATTTCGATGCTCGCTATGCGGTTCAGGACATAAAGCTTATCGAGCATCTTCAGGGCGAAGGTGATATCGCCATGAATTTTTACCGACCCATTGGTGCTGAAGACAGTGCACTGCGCTTTCGCATATTGCACTTGAACCAGCCATTGGTGTTGTCGGATGTAATACCCATTTTGGAAAATTTGGGTTTACGGGTGATTGGCGAGCACCCTTACCAAATCTTCAAAAAAGATCGCAGTTGTGTTTGGTTACACGATTTTCAACTCACCCAGGGTGTCGCTTCCAACCCCGATGTTCACAGTGTTAAAACCTTGTTTGAGCAGGCTTTTGAGGCTGTATGGCGTAACAGAGCTGAAAGTGACGCCTTTAACAAGCTGGTGCTTGGCGCGCGCCTACAGTGGCGCGAAGTGTGCGTTCTGCGGGCCTATGCCGGTTATATGAAACAAGTGGGGTTCTCCAGCGATCAGGCGTTTGTTGCCGACACCTTAAATTATCATCTCGACATCACGCGGGATCTTGTAGCCATTTTTAAATCGCGTTTTGACCCACGGCTCAATAAAGATGGCAAAAGCAGTGAACGTCTTAAACGTTTAAAAAGCAAGGTGTTGGATGCCTTAGACGCAGTACCCAATCTCAATGAAGATTTGGTTTTACGGCGTTATTTGCAGCTTATTGATGGCACATTGCGCACCAATTACTTTAAACCAAATCGTGATTATATTTCGTTTAAATTCAGCCCGCGTACGATTGCAGATATTCCCGAACCACGTCCGCTTTTTGAAATCTATGTTTATTCACCGCGCATCGAAGGCGTTCATTTACGTGGCGGAAAAGTTGCCCGCGGTGGCTTGCGGTGGTCCGACCGCTTGCAGGATTACCGTACCGAAGTACTTGGCCTGGTAAAAGCACAGCAAGTGAAAAATGCCGTTATTGTTCCTACTGGTGCCAAAGGTGGGTTTGTTTCCAAATTGCCACCTGCCACGGGGGGGCGTGAAGCTATTTTAAAAGAGGGGATCGCCTGCTACAAAATTTTTATTCGTGGCCTGTTGGATATCACCGACAATTTGCTTAGCGGTGAAGTGGTGCCTCCCAGTGATGTCATTCGCCACGATGAAGACGACCCCTATCTGGTGGTCGCTGCCGATAAAGGTACCGCAACGTTCTCAGATATTGCCAATGAAATATCACTTGAGTACAAACATTGGTTGGGCGACGCCTTTGCCTCTGGCGGTAGCCAGGGCTACGATCACAAAGGCATGGGTATAACCGCGCGCGGTGCTTGGGTTTCAGTTCAACGCCATTTTCGTGAAATAGCCAAAGATGTGCAAAATGAGGCGTTTTCTGTGATTGGCATTGGCGATATGGGCGGCGATGTTTTCGGTAATGGCATGCTGCTGTCGGAACATATTTGCCTGATGGCCGCGTTTAACCACATGCATATTTTTATAGATCCAACGCCAGATCCGCAAAAAACATTTGTTGAACGAAAAAGGCTTTTTGAAACCCCAGGAACCACTTGGGGTGATTTTAATCGCGAACTACTTTCGGATGGTGGTGCCATTTTTTCACGTGCCGAAAAATATTTGCTCATTAACGAGGCGATGCAAAACGCATTTTCGATAAGCGAAAGCAAGCTTACACCGACACAACTTATACACGCCCTGCTTAAAGCGCCCGTCGACTTAATCTGGAATGGTGGCATTGGTACCTATGTGAAGGCTGCATCCGAAAGCCACACGGATGTTGGCGATAAAGCCAATGACGCGGTACGTGTCAATGGTGCAGAGCTGAGATGTAAAGTTTTCGGTGAAGGCGGTAACCTTGGCATGACGCAATTGGGGCGTGTGGAATACTCCCTGGCCAGTGGTGCCTGTAATACCGATTTTATCGACAATGCTGCAGGTGTTGATTGTTCAGACCACGAAGTCAATATAAAAATATTGTTGGATGAAATGCTTGCTGCCGGCGATTTAACGGGAAAACAACGCAATAAATTGCTTGTAGAAATGACAGATGATGTTGCTGAGCTGGTATTGCAAAATAATTACCGCCAAACTCAGGCCTTGAGCCTTGCTCAGTTTCAGGCATCGGAACGGGTTAACGAGTATCGCCGGTTTATTAGTTTTCTCGAAAATACCGGCCGATTAAATCGCGCGTTGGAATTTTTACCCAGTGATGAACAGCTAGTCGATCGTCAGGCACACGGTAAAAGCCTTACCCGCCCGGAACTCTCAGTTTTAATTTCCTACGCGAAAGTTATGTTGAAAGAGGAACTTACCGTATCGACGCTTGCGGAAGACCCCTATATTGCCCGTGCTATAGAAACGGCGTTTCCCTCAAAAATAGTCACCCATTATCCCGAGCAATTGTATCGCCACCGACTCAAGAAGGAAATTGTCGCCACACAGTTGGCTAACGATATGATCAATAACCTGGGCATCACTGTGGCTCACCGTTTATTGGAAACCACGGGTGCAGGCAGCGACCAAATCGCCCGCGCTTACATCGTATCGCGTGATGTTTTTGGGTTTGAAGATTTTCAGGATTATGTTAAATCCCTGGACCATCAGGTTACCGCGCAGTTTCAGGCGGAGCTTATGGGGAATATGATTCGCCGTGTGCGGCGGGGTACTCGCTGGTTTTTGCGAAATCGCCGCCTCGATTTACACCCGAAAGACGACATAGAGTTTTTTAATGAGAGCCTTACCGCCGTATACGATGCCTCAGTCGACGCCTTGGAGGGCAGTGCCCGTGAAGATTGGTTAGCGCGGAGTGAGCGTTACGCGGAAATGGGCGTTCCTCAAAAATGGTCATTGCGGCTGGCCATGCCCGATAACTTGTTTTCGGGTTTAGGCGTGGTGGAATCTGCTCGTTTATCCGGTAAAGATACCATTCTGGTGACTGACGTATTTTTCCAGCTGCTGGATAAACTGGATTTAAATTGGTTTGCAACACAAATTTCTGAAATTAAAGTGGATACCTATTGGCAAGCCATCGCGCGTGAAACCTATCTTGACGATTTGGAGGGGAATTTAAGAAAACTTACCATCGCTTTGTTAAAAACAGTGGATGATCTCGCGGCATTCGATGAAGTATTTGAGCAGTGGCAAAAGGTTAACGAATCGCTGATAGTTCGCTGGAAGCAAATGATCACCGAGGTACAGGCATCATCCACAACAGACTACGCAATGTTTGCTGTGGCACTGCGGGAATTGGTCGATTTGGTGGATGCCACGGAACACTGGGTATAAACCGTATGGCACAGCAGGTAGAAATTAGTTTATCAATATCTGCTGACGAATATTTAAAAATGTATCAGGGCAGGGCAAGCAACGTTGTCGCTCGTGCCCTGGATGGTCGGCGCATACGGTTCCCAGCTCATATACTTAAGCCTTTTGTCTCACATACCGGTGTGCAGGGTCATTTCTTAATAAATTTCGATGCGCAGAATCGGTTTCAATCCATTGTAAAGATTTCATAACTGAACAAATTCGCAATTTTTTAAAATAGAACCGCCTGTCTTACCCGCTAGGCGCTTGATGAGCCAAATTAATTCCCGGTATTAATTTCGTGCTTCAGAAAAACGCCAACGAACACCAAGCGTGGTTACTCGACCGCGACTGGGTATTCCGTATTCAAGGCCATTGTTGGCCGTTGTGTAGGTTCGAAAGCTTTCGTTACCAAGATTCTCTATAGTCGTGAAAATTTCAAAACCGGGTGATAGTGCGTAACTGAGATTAAATGTAATATTCCAGAAATCATCCAGATAAATGTCTTGGTCAAATTCATTGTTGTTTTTCATCCGGGATAGTACATGACTGTGATAATACGCATTTAAGTTGGCATTTATGCCATTTGTGCTATTGAAGTTTAATATGGCGAATGCGAGATTTTGTGCGGTTCCGGTTTTTTCGAATTCTATGAAGTGAGTTGCTCCGGCGCGTACAAGCCAGCTTGTGGCGATACGGGCGTTTAATTCAAATTCAAGGCTTTGGAGTTCCAGGGAATTGCGATTAACGGGTTGAAAAGCGATAACGCCTGGTTGGTATTCTTCATTTTGTGGTTCGAGTGAGACACTGTTTTTAATGGTGCTGTGACTCCAGGTTGTTGAAATATTGATTGCTTGCCACTGTTGCTGCCAAACTGCATCAACAGTTTTGATGGTTTCCGGCTCGAGATTAGGGTTGCCAACAAAATTAGAAGCGATGAGCGCACGTGTTTCGGAAATTGTGGGGGCTCTAAAGGCATCACCAACGATTAATTTAAATTGCGTGTCAGTTAGGAAATTGTATACCAATGAACCTCGAAAAGAAGGGTGACCGCCAACGTCATCATAGTAATCGTAACGTGTACCCAGTGTTAGGGCCAGCTCTTTAGTCAGTTGCCATTGATCCTGAATCCAGACATTTTCTATGCTGCGTTGTGATTCGGGGAGAAAGTCGGCGCGTTCGCCGCGATACCAGAAACCCCGATTAATACAATCGCAAGGCAAAATTCGGGTGCCGCGGCTTGCTTCCATTACCTGTTGATCCCAGTTTCCGTGAAACGGATTTGGCGCTACCTCTTCATACCGATATTCCGCACCGTAACTCAGTATATGCCGGCTGGTTCCTGTGTATTTGCCATCCACTGAAAACAGCGTGTATTGCCACTCGAGATGATTCCCGCCAATCGGAACCCGCTCACTTGCGTCGCTCCACCATATTTCGCTTGCAACTTTAGCGGGCATTAGGCCTATAAAAAAATCACCGGTGAAGTCCATATATTCGGAGTTAAGGTTTAGATTCCAATTTTCACCGTGTAACGCGCTGTAGCCGATGCGAAAACTGTTCAGCGTCGTTTCATAACGATTGTTGCCGTTACTGAGAATCGAACCCTGCACATAATTATCGAGTTGTGCTCGGGTATAGTAAGTGTCAACACTTAGGTTTCGATAGCTTAGCGAGCTAGCTACTGTGTTGCGCTTGAAAGGATCATTGGTTTTGTACGTTTCGTCGAAGAAAGTGTAAAACGGCGAATAAGTTTCTCCTTCGTCACGATATCCCGCAAGATAAACACCCAGTTGAGCATCCCCGATAGCTTGCTTCAGCTGTACAGCGCCCGAGTTGGTATCCAATTCACCAACTCTCGCCGACACCGTTCCGGCTTCTATGCGGGTAACAATATTAATGACTCCATTGAACGCATTGGCACCATAAAGCGCTGACCCGGGCCCTCGGATAATCTCGATCTGTTCGATCCAATCGAGATTATTGAGCGGCAAATCAAAAGCGCCTCCGGTAACAGGGCTATTCAGTCTACGTCCGTCGAGCATTAAAAGGACATTGGGGCTGGAGCCGTGCTGATTGCCGCGACCACGAAATATGGGTGTTTGGATAACGCCGTCTTGTTGGGTACGAGCGGTTTGTACACCGGGCACGTAATTCAGTAAATGCTCCAGAGTGTAGATGCCCATTTGCCTAAGTTGATCACGGGTGAATACAGTAACGCTGGATGGGGTTTGGGAGAGTTGCGTGCTGGATCGATTCGCAATAGAAACCGGTATATCTACCAATTCATCGAGGGTCAGGTTGAATAAATTCTGATCGAAATCGCTGCAATATGTCTTCGCAGCCAAACACCATAGTGGAATGCAGAGTAACCGCTGGAATGGTAGGCGGAGCATGCGTCGATCCCTCGCTTATGAACCAAGCATAGATACAGTAAAAACGGCGTGCAAGCTCAAGCGGGTGAGGCAACGAAAAGTGTCGCTTGTTGCTACAAAACTAAGCTCGTAGCTCGTTGATTTTCGCCAATTTCTACAGGGCTTTCCCATAGTAATATGCGACGTTTCACCCATTTGGTATTGGGTAATTACTTTTAAGCGGGAATACTTTTCTGTATGCTTCGCGCAAAATTGAGGAGTTAGTAACCATGTATCGTTATGCCCGAAAGCTGCTGTTTTCGCTCGATCCGGAAACTGCGCACGATTTGTCGTTGGATGGAATTGGCGCAGCTGAGCGCTTGCATTTACTGCAACCTTTTGTAAAAAAGCAGGTTGATGCTCCCAGTGAGGTGATGGGTTTGAAATTTCCCAATAGTGTAGGCTTGGCCGCGGGGCTCGATAAAAATGCAGATTATTTCAATGCCTTAGGTAAGTTGGGTTTTGGCTTTGTTGAAGTCGGTACAGTCACGCCCTTACCACAACCGGGCAATCCTCAGCCGCGTTTGTTTCGCCTTATTAATGAACAGGGCATTATTAATCGCATGGGGTTCAATAATAAAGGCGTCGATCATTTGCGACAGGCTGTTGAAAAACGTCGTTATCAGGGAATTTTAGGTATCAATATTGGCAAAAATAAAGTGACCCCAGAAGCCGATGCGCTTTCGGATTATGAAAAGTGTATGGAGGCTATTTACGATAAAGCCGATTACATTGCGATTAACATCTCCTCACCCAATACACCAGGCTTACGGAATTTGCAATTTGGCGAAACTCTTACCCAGCTGTTAACAGGCATCAAAATTAAACAGGCAGAGCTTTCGAATAAATACAATCGTAAGGTGCCAATCGCTGTAAAAATAGCGCCAGATATGAGCGATGATCAATTAAAAAGCGTAGCAGATAGCCTTGTCTCGCAACAATTTGAAGCCGTTATAGCAACAAACACAACAATCTCGCGGGAAGCTATCGCGCACTCGCCACACAAAAATGAAGCCGGCGGCTTAAGTGGCAAACCTCTCACTGAAAAATCCACGCAGGTTATTCGCGTATTAGCGGAGCACTTAAAGGGGGAAATGCCCATTATTGGTGTGGGAGGTATTATGAGTTCAGCCGATGCCGTAGATAAAATTCAGGCGGGTGCCTCACTGGTGCAACTTTACAGCGGGTTTATTTATCAGGGGCCGGATTTAGTTGCGCAGGCCGCTAGCGCAATTGCTGCGCTGAAGTAGCGGCCTCGTTGGGAGGGCTTGGGGAACAAGCCGTTGGTTGTCAGCATAAAAATGCTGGCGGTTTAATGAATCCTTTCCTGGCCACCTAAGGTGGTGTTCCCTGCTAATTTACAGTCATCTGGAGGGTCGGCTACCCTGCAAACCAGTCCAGGTAACGCCGAATTTAAAAGAAATTTTGAATCTTCTGGACTTGCGCCAGAGTATTGAAACCATTCCAATGGTCTTCCCGTCCTTCTCGCCATCCCGTCAACCATTCGTGTCGGGCATCACCAGTAGTATGTGGGCATAAGCCTTTCGATTTGCCTGCGACTCCTACCCGGTAACCGCGGGAAAAAGCTCTTACAGGTGAAGTTCTTTTCTGACGTCTCATACAGGAAGTACCTCTTTTGGTTATGTAGCAGATTCATCATGAATTGCGTGAATATAAGACTCCATTCCAATAAAATAGTTCTCCCATTACGCTTGCTCAATCTGAAAGGCCGCATCTGCTTCCCTTCCTATTTCGCGAAGCGATGATCAGTTTCCCAGAGGCGAAAATAAATGTGAACGAATTTTATTGCATAGCCCCACGCCTCCTATATCGCAGCAATGCATAAAATCCCACACTAAAACTATGAATTCCAATTATTTTGCAACTTGTCCAAAAGGCTTAGAAAGTCTTTTAAAACAAGAACTTACAGATCTCGGTTCAAGCGAGGTGCGAGAAACTGTGGCCGGGGTATATTTTGCCGGCGGCCTAGAAGTTGCTTACCGGGCCTGCCTGTGGTCGCGCCTTGCCAATAAGGTGTTGCTGCCGCTTGAAAAGGGCCCGATAAGAGTTGCGAGTGAGCTCTACAGCACGGCAAACGCCATACCCTGGGAAGAGCATTTGCCCGAGAACGGCACCCTGGTGGTGGATTTTTTAGGTACTAACCAGGCGATACGACATACACAATTTGGGGCGCAAACCGTTAAAGATGCGGTGGTGGATCGCTTGAAAGATACTCGCGGTGAACGACCCAGCGTTGACAAAGAACAACCCGACCTGCGAATCAACGTGCGACTCGCCAAAGATGTTGCACATATTTCGTTAGACCTATCGGGTGAGAGCCTCCACAAACGCGGCTATCGTCTTGGACGGGGTGAAGCCCCCTTAAAAGAAAATCTCGCCGCAGCAATTTTGTTGCGCGCGGGGTGGCCTGAGATTGCAGCACGAGGCGGTGCCTTGCTCGACCCTATGTGTGGCTCCGGTACGTTTTTGATTGAAGCGGCAATGATGGCAGCTGATATGGCGCCGGGGCTTATTCGCGCACGGGCTGTGTCAGAGCTAAATAGCGAGGAATTACTTGTGGGCGAATTTGGATTTGTCCGCTGGGCCAAGCACGATACCGATTTGTGGCAAACGCTGCTCAATGAAGCGCAAGCGCGTTTTATCGCGGGCAGGGCGCAGACGATCCCAGAAATTCGCGGTTACGACAATGATCCGCGCGTGCTAGGCAATGCACGTAAAAATATTTGTGGTGCGGCGCTCGACGATTATATTCGGGTGACCTTAAAGCCGCTGGAAGAATTTAAAAAACCCACGCACACCAATTTGCAGGATGGCTTGATGGTGTGCAATCCGCCCTACGGTGAGCGATTAGGTGAAATAAATGCCCTTCGATACACCTACCAAGTGTTAGGAGGTGTCGCAAAACGAGAACTTCCCGGCTGGGTGCTGGCAGTTTTTACCGGGAACAAAGAGCTCGCCAAAGCCATCGGTTTGTGGGCCAATAAAAAATATCAGTTGTTTAACGGGGCGATCGCCAGCGAATTGTTACTCTACGAATTGCGTGAGAGCGGTGAGCAGGTTATTTCACAAAATGCAATGCCGGTACAGGGCGACACTCCGCAAAGTTTATTGCATACTCCATTGAGCGAAGGCGCGCAAATGGTTTATAACCGTTTGCTGAAGAACCGTAAAAGATTAAACAAATGGTTGGAAAAGCAAGCAATTACCTGTTATCGCGTTTACGATGCCGATATGCCAGAGTACGCCGCTGCCATTGATGTCTATGTATCTGTCGACGGTGATTTACGCTTGCATATTCAGGAGTACGCGGCGCCTAAAACCGTAGACGAAGAAAAAGCACGCCTGCGATTTAATGAACTACAGCACGCCTGCGTGCATGCGTTCAAATTGCAGGAGCATCAGCTGGTAACTAAACAGCGGGTGCGTAACCGTGGCAAGCAACAATATGAAAAACACGACAGTTCTGCGCGTGAACTGCTTTTTGTAAAAGAAAATTTCGCAGAGTTGCAAATTAATCTGCGCGACTATCTGGATTCCGGTTTGTTTCTGGATCATCGTCCACTGCGCTTACGCATTGCGAAAGAAGCGCGAGGCAAGCGCTTTTTAAATCTATTTTGTTATACCGCGACAGCAACAGTACATGCCGCATTAGCCGGTGCTTCCGAGTCGGTAAGCGTGGATATGTCAAACACCTATTTGGATTGGGCCAGAATAAATTTTGAACGCAATCATATTAACCTTAAAAATCACCAGCTGGTGCGTCACAATTGTGTAGACTGGCTAAATGCCTGTCGCCAGGGCTTTGATTTAATTATGCTGGACCCACCCAGTTTTTCTAATTCAAAAAAAATGGCGGGTGTGCTGGATATTCAGCGAGACCACGTTTCACTGATAAAACGCTGCATGGAGTTGTTAAATCCCGGTGGTAGGCTTTATTTTTCGAACAACTTACGGAGTTTCAAGTTGGATCAAGCCGCATTGTCGCACTACAAAATAAGTGACATAACGCAGCAGACGCTCGACCCAGATTTTCAACAGAACCCCAAAATACATCAGTGTTGGCAGGTGGAAGCCGTATGAACCTGGAGAAGCAACCCAGACCTTTTAAAGTAAATGCAAAATACAAACCTGCTGGTGATCAGCCCGCTGCGATCGAAAAATTGCATCAGGGTATTGATGCCGGGCTGGCCCATCAAACATTGCTTGGTGTAACTGGCTCGGGAAAAACATTTACCATAGCCAATCTGGTGGAAAAATTACAGCGGCCCACCATGATAATGGCGCACAACAAAACGCTGGCGGCGCAACTATACGGCGAATTTAAAGAGTTTTTCCCAGACAATGCGGTTGAGTATTTTGTGTCTTACTACGACTATTATCAGCCGGAAGCCTACGTGCCATCTTCCGATACTTTTATCGACAAAGATGCCTCGGTGAATGAACATATCGAACAAATGCGCCTTTCAGCCACAAAAGCTTTGATGGAACGTGAAGATGCATTAATCGTAGCAACGGTTTCCGCAATTTATGGTTTGGGCGATCCAGATTCCTACCTGAAAATGATGTTGCATCTTTCACGGGGTGACCAAATTGATCAACGTGCTGTATTGCGCCGCCTCGCAGAATTGCAATACACGCGCAACGATACAGACTTTCATCGCGGTACCTATCGGGTACGCGGTGAAATCATTGATATTTTTCCGGCAGATTCGGAAATTCATGCGGTACGTTTGGAACTGTTTGATGATGAAGTCGAAGATATTTCGCTATTCGATCCTTTAACCGGTGAAATACTGGGCAAATTACCCCGTTGCACGGTCTACCCCAAAACACACTATGTGACGCCGCGCCAAACCATTCTTGATGCGGTTAGCTATATCGAAGATGAACTAAAAACCCGTCTCGATCAATTTCGCGATATGGATAAGCTGGTGGAAGCGCAGCGTTTAGAGCAGCGCACCAAATACGATTTGGAAATGATGCGTGAACTGGGTTATTGCACAGGCATTGAAAATTACTCGCGCTATCTTTCCGGTCGTGATGCAGGGCAGCCGCCACCCACTTTATTTGATTATTTACCAAAAAATGCACTTCTTGTTATCGACGAAAGCCATGTAACAGTACCCCAAATTGGCGGTATGTATCGCGGTGACCGATCCCGTAAAGAAACCCTGGTGGAATATGGGTTTCGCTTGCCATCGGCGCTGGATAACCGGCCACTGCGTTTTGATGAATGGGAACAGCTCGCACCCCAGGTGGTTTTTGTATCCGCCACGCCTGGCCCGTACGAAGCAGAACACCAAGGCCAGATTGTTGAGCAGGTAGTGCGTCCGACAGGCCTGGTCGACCCCGAAATAGAAGTACGCCCTGCCGGTTCGCAAGTTGACGATTGCTTATCTGAAATTCATAAACGGGTCGATGCTGGTGAACGGGTTTTAATCACCGTACTCACCAAGCGCATGGCAGAAGACCTTACGGAATTCCTTATGGAACACGGCGTGAGAGTGCGCTATTTACACTCGGATATCGATACGGTGGAGCGCGTCGAAATTATTCGCGACTTACGGCTCGGCGAATTTGATGTGCTGGTGGGAATTAACCTTTTGCGGGAAGGGCTCGATATGCCGGAGGTTTCCCTGGTGGCGATTTTCGATGCGGACAAAGAAGGTTTTTTACGATCTGATCGTTCTCTGATACAAACAATTGGCCGCGCAGCTCGAAATGTGAATGGCAAAGCCATTCTCTACGGCGATAATATGACGGGCTCCATGCAGCGGGCTATCGACGAAACCAATCGTCGTCGCGAAAAACAAATTGCTTTTAATAAAGAACATGGGATTACGCCAAAAGGTATCGTTAAAAATATTGCTGACATAATGGAAGGTGCTCGTGCTCCCGGAGCAAGACCTGGCAGCAAGCGAAAAGTGGCCGAGCGTAAAGGAAGTTACGCATTGGATATCCCCGAGGGTAAGGATATCTGGCATCATATTTCTGATTTGGAAAAAGCGATGTTCGAGGCAGCTAAAAACCTGGAATTTGAGAAAGCCGCAAGCATACGTGACAAAATCGCAGAGATGAAGGAGCAAGCGTGAACATATTTACCTACGGTTCTTTGATGTACTCTGAAGTGTGGCAGTATGTTGTGAATGGTCTGTACGCTTCTCAAAAAGCCACCATAAGCGGCTACAAACGTGTTGCTGTGCGCGATGAAAATTACCCGATGCTGATACCCGATAACTCTCAAGGTGAGGTAGCTGGGGTGCTCTATATGCAGGTTTCTGAGCAAGATATCGAAAATCTCGATGCGTTTGAAGGTGCACAATACGATCGTATCTCCACACAAGTTAATATCGATGCATCCCATATTGAAATGGCAGAGGTTTACATCGCTAATGCGGTTGGCCTCGAATTAGCACTGGAGCAAGCCTGGGACCAAACTCGTTTTGAAACCTTTGGCCTCGCGCAATTTTGCGAAAACTACCTCGGCTATTCCCGCTTGACTTGACCTGGTGCGCCACGAAGTATCTTGGGCGTTGACAATCGCACTGCACCGCCCTAAAGTCCCGTTTGTTTTGGTGCGTTACAACGCATTCTGGGAAGTTTGGTGTAAGTCCAACGCTGCCCCCGCAACGGTAAAGTCTATAGTTTTTAAATGTTCAGACTAAGCCCGATACCAGCCAAAACACACTTTTTCAAACCTCAGTGGCGCGGCGGGCGGTCATGTGGGAAGGCATATCAAATTCTTTCCTAATACCCCTCTAAATTCTTAGCCGCAAAATTCAGGCTTGTAGTTTAATTGCTACAGAACGTGCCGCGGTGGCTTTGTGAAATCACCAACGATAAAGACAACAAAGTATTGAGTATGAGTGACAAAAATCAACGCCATAAAAACGCCATGGTAAAGCAAAAAGCTAAAATTGATGCCGCAATTGCAAAAGCCGATACCGAACGAGGCGTTGCCGTTTTGCTAACGGGAAATGGCAAAGGAAAATCCAGTTCAGCTTTTGGCATGGTGATGCGTGCGCTGGGGTATGAACAACGCGTGGGCGTTGTGCAATTTATAAAAGGTGCACAACTTTCAGGCGAAGAAATTTATTTGCGTGACCATTGTCCGCAGGTGCAATTTTATCAAATGGGCACCGGTTTCACCTGGAACACACAGGATCGCAGCGGTGATATCGCTGCCGCCGAAAAAACCTGGCTGGTGGCGGCTAGTATGTTGGCGAACACCGATCTCGATCTAGTGGTGCTCGACGAACTTACCTACATGCTTGCATATAGTTATTTGGATGAAGCCAAGGTAGTGGCAGCGATTCACGCGCGCCCTGTTGAGCAAAGTGTCGTCGTCACAGGCCGAGGAGGGGGGAGCAAATTAAAAGAAATAATGGACACAGTATCGGATGTGAAGGACGTAAAGCATGCCTATAGCGCCGGTCTTAAAGCCCGAAAGGGTGTGGATTACTAAGGAAGCGTCATAATGACTTATTTTTATCATGGCGGCTTCGATCTTATTACTTGCTTTTCACATACTCCATTTAACTCGGGGCTTGTGGGCGGTTCTTCACTGCCGCAAATAATACAATTTTATTTTTCAGAGCTTGCTTAGGCGCGAATTATGCTTTTTTCTGCAGCAACCCTCGCGCGTTATTGGCCACATCTTTTAATTATTGCGGTTTTTGTAACACTGTTGACCAGCATATTTTCATTGGCAGTGGGTGCGACAGACATTCCTTTGACTACCTTGTTCGATTGGTTGCAGGGAAATGCCGACGAACATACCGCATTGATCATTGAGCAATTACGCTTACCCAGAATTTTGTTGGCAATCGGTGTCGGTGCGCTTCTTGCGGTATCGGGCACAGTTACGCAAGGTTTGTTTCGTAACCCTTTGGCAGACCCGTCTCTGATCGGTATCAGTGCCGGAGCGGCGGCCGGGGCCAGTCTGGTTATTGTGTGCTTCAGTCAGCATTCTGTTAATTTATTAGGTATTTCGCTGGTCACGAGTGGGGCATTTGCGGGCAGTCTGGTGGTGGTCGCATTTGTCTATCGGCTTTCGACTTCCGCAACAGGCACTAGCGTGGCGACCATGTTACTAGCGGGTATTGCATTCACTTTTATGGCGGGGAGTGTGACCAGCCTGCTGGAATTTTTTGCCGATAACGAAATGCTTCGTCGCATCAGTTTATGGCGCATGGGCGGTTTGGATGGAGCAAATTTTGTTGCCGCCGGGGCTGTCATGGTGGTCGCCGTAGTACTAATGTTTATTTTGTATCAACAACATAAAGCCTTAAATGTATTTCTGCTGGGCGAGTCGGAGGCGCGACATCTGGGTATCAATGTATTGCACTTGAAAAGGTTGGTGATTATTTGTGTGGCGGCAGGTGTGGGGCTGTCCGTTGCTCTGGCCGGAACAATCGCATTTCTTGGCTTGGTCGTGCCGCACATTGTACGTTTGGCTGTAGGCCCAAACCATCGCTATATGATTCCTCTAACTGCCTGTGTCGGGGCAATGCTTCTGGTAGTAGCCGATGCCGTCGCTCGTTCCATTCTGGCGCCCGCAGAATTACCCGTAGGTCTGGTCACCGCTTTCCTGGGGGCACCGGTATTTATTTCAATGCTGTATCAACGCAGCCGTTATGGCATGGAGTAGGTTGTGGAAATACTCAGTACCAGTAATCTGAGCCTACGCTTGGGTAATAAACAGGTGCTTAATAATATTAACCTTAGCTTAGGAGCCGGTCGCGTCTATGCCATTATTGGTCCCAACGGCGCCGGTAAATCCAGCTTACTAAAATCGCTTTGTGGTGAGATAATCAGTTTTACCGGGCACTTGCGTTTTGGTGGTAAAGCATTGTCAGATTTGAATAGTATAGATTTGGCGCGCGCTATGGCAATGCTGCCACAATCGAGCAATTTGAATTTCCCGTTTACAGTACGAGAAGTGGTTAGCCTGGCGCGCACGCCACACTGCAGCGGCAAGCATATCGACGAACAGATTATCTCCGAAGCCATAAATGCCATGGATATGCACAAACTCCAGCAGCGTTTATATACCCAACTTTCCGGTGGCGAGAAACAACGCACCCAGGTTGCGCGAGTGCTGGCCCAAATTTGGCGTGAACAAGACAGCGGCGGATTGCCGCGAATTTTGTTGCTGGATGAACCAACCGCATTCTTGGATATGGGGCATCAGCAGCAGTTATTACAACAAGTAACCCGCTTCGGGGAAAATGGTGCAACGGTCGTTATGGTGTTGCATGATATAAATCTTGCAGCTAATTTCTCAGACGAAATAGTGGCTATGCAGGCGGGTGAGGTTATAGCAGCAGGGGAGTCGCATAAAATTTTAACGGTTGACCTTATTGAAACGCTATTTTCTGCGCGAATCGATTTATTGCGCCGGGAATCACAACCAAGCCACTATGTGTTGCAGCGTTAATATGGGTGAAAGAATTGTTTGCTAACTTTAGCTGTGTATCATCGGTTTATAGCAGTGGCAGGCGCAACTTGTAAATTTCAGAGGGCAGAAAGTGAGTAGCGAAAACGAAAAACACGATACAGAAATGCATCAGGAATTGTCTGTACATCACCACGACCCCTTGATACGTGTTTTACATATTATTATTCGTCTCGCCATCCGCCTTTTGGCGATATTAATGGTCATAGTGATCCTCTGGGGTGTTGCGGATGTTGTTTACAGTATCTACCACCACCTTGTTACGCCCCCAACGCTTTTCTTACTCGACTTCCACGATATATTTTCGATTTTTGCCTCTGTTATGGTGGTACTCATCGGCATCGAAATATTTATTAATGTCAGATTGTACCTGGGTAGCGATGTATTGCCGATAAAGTTGGTTGTCGCCACCGCGCTTATGGCCGTTGCTCGTAAAATTATAGTACTGGATCTTGATCGTCTTACCTATGAGGTAATATTGTCTCTCGCCGCAACTGTATTGGCGTTGGGTATAACTTATTGGTTGCTGTCGTTGCCTAGAAAGCCTCGTTGACACCCCTAGAGACTGTCGTCGTTTTCCTGCGGCGGCGCTATCACCCGTTTGAATTTTTGTGTAACTGGCAGGTTGATATGAAAATTGCTACCTTTTCCAAATTCGCTGGAGAATTCAATAAAGCCATCGTGTGCCTGGGTCAAGCTGTAAACCAACGCCAGGCCCAAGCCTGTTCCAAATCCGCGTTGGTGTTTGGTGTCTGAATCGAATTGCTCAAAACGTGAGAAAAGTTTTTCTTGATCTTCCTGTCTGATTCCAATCCCCGTATCGCTCACTGATATTTTACAATAGGTGAGACCCGCATTACTGGTTTTAGAAACCGCAATAGCTATTTGACCCTCACGGGTATATTTGATGGCATTTGACAACAAGTTGTTAATAATTTGCTTTAAGCGAACAGGGTCAGCGTCTATTTTTTCAAACGGATAAGATTCTGGCTTAATCAGTTTTAGGCCTTTTTCTTCGGCTCTGGGCAGCATGTCTTCTATTTGCTGTTCAATGGTGAGCGGCAGGTTGCAGGGTAGAACTTCCAGCTTGAGCTTGCCTGCTTCAATTTTAGACACATCCAAAATGTCGTTGATGATATTCAACAGATGCACGCCGTTGCGAAAAATAGCGTCGAGTGCGCGATAACTGGTTGGGTCGGATTGCTCGTCGATTTTTTTCAATAAACGCTTCGAAAAGCCTATTATCGAGTTAAGTGGTGTGCGAAGTTCGTGCGACATGTTCGCGAGAAAATCAGTTTTTGCTGCATTGGCACGTTCCAGCTCGCCAGTGCGTTGTGCAACCAGGAGGTTTAATTGTTGTGTCGTAAAGTGCAGCAAATACAGCCGAATTACAATGATTACAAATAATCCGATCAACAAAACATACAGAGCGAGCGCATACCAGCTGCGCCACCAGGGTGTGGCGACGTTTATGCCGAGCGTAACTACATGGTTGGAAAGCTGGTTTTGACGGTTTCTCGTGCTTAATTTGAAGGTGTATTTTCCGGGGGATAAATTGGTATAGGTAGCCGAGTGGCTTCGTTCAAGGTGCGTCCATTGTTTATCAAAATTTTCCAGTTTGTACGAGAAGCGATTTTCGAAATGTTTGTTAAAGTTTATGGTGCTAAAATCCAGGGTGATGACCGATTCCTTCACGCTGAGGTTTATTTCCGAGGTTTCGGTCAGTCGCTTTTGTAGCGGTGAGTCCGGTGCGCCAATGCTGACAGGTTGATTAAAAATTTTAAGCCCTGTTAGACGAGCTTCGGGTAAATCGCTTTCTCTGACCAGTTCACTTGGTTTAAAGCTCACAATGCCTTTAACACTCCCGAAATAGAGCGTGCCATTGTTATCTTTGTGCGCGGCGTTGCGAATAAATTCGTCGTGGTGTAAACCATTGCTTTCCGTTAAAACCGTTTCGATCGTAAAGGTTTCAGGATCTATTTTTACCAGCCCGGAAGCGGTGCCTGCCCAGATATAACCGGAGGCATCTTCCAGCAACTGTGATACAGCATCGCTCGGTAAACCCTGAGAACTGCGCAAATGCTCAAACTCTTCGGTGTTGCGGTTAAAGCGATTGATGCCGCCACCTTGTGTCGCCATCCAAAGGTAACCGCGGGAATCGATGAGCAAATCTTGAATACGGCTGGCCGTTATTGCTTTTTTATTATTGGCGTCGGGCAACCAGGATTTAAACGTTTGTGTTTTTTTATCGAAGCGATTTAAACCCAATTGTGTGGCTAACCATAAATAACCGTCTTCGTCTTCAATAATGTCCCAAATATAATCGTAGCTCAGAGTTGTATCGTCGTTATTTTTATGATTGTAACTGACAAAACTATTGCTGTTGCGATCGTAGCGGTTTAAACCGTCGGTTTCCGTGCCTACCCAAAGAGTATTATTTGAGTCTAAGAATATGTCCCATACAAAAGGACTTTTAATTTTTCCTGGCCCCTGAGTGCCCGTTTCATAGCGTTCTATTTTTCCGGTTTTGGGGTCAAATTTACTTACGCCGCCTCCCCAGGTTCCAAGCCATACTTTACCGTCGATATCTTCCTGAATGGCAAGTACAGCATCTGCTGATAAGCTGCCCTGTGTGTTGGTTTTGCTGTAAATGGTAATCTCACCGGTCGTTTCATCAACGATATTTAACCCCAATTCGGTACCGACCCAAAGGCGGCCATCACTGCCGCGTTGAATATCAAGAATCGTACTGTGGCTAAGGGTGGGGCTTTGATTTTCGACGCGATATAAAAAGTCGAAAGCCCCACTGGTGCGATCAAAATAATTTAATCCGATGGGAAAGGTACTTATCCATATATTATTGTCTTTATCTTCAACAATAGCCTTGGCTGTGTTGCCCAACAAAGTTCCGGAGTCGTAGGGATTGTGACGATATGAACTAAACTGGTCGGTACTTGCATTGTAAACGAGCGCACCGGCGCGATCAGTCAGCACCCAAATGGTACCCTGATGGTCTTCGAATATTTGGTAGATCGTGCCGTCAGGAATTTCGCCGGGCTTGTAACCCACGGTGTAGTTTTCGAAGACTCCCTGGTTGTAGCGACTTAAGCCTTTGCCCTGGGTGCCAATCCAAATTCGCCCGTCACGGTCTTCACAAAGTGTTGTAACATGATTATCGATTATCGAGTTTGCTTGCTCACTGGCGAGGTATTGTTTAATTGCACCGGTGTTTGGGTTGTAAACATTTACGCCGCCGCCTTCTGTACCAATCCAAATATTCCCGCTTCGGCTCTCCATCATCGCAACTACATTGCTTTGGCTCAGGCTGTTTGAGGTATTGGCTTCATGGCCCAAGTGCACGACCTGCTTGCGATCCGGCGAAAAAACGTCGATGCCCTCGGCGGTACCCACATAAACGCGATTATCGCTGGCAACAATTGCCGATTTTACTAAATTACTGGAGATGCTCCGTGGTTCAGAATTTTCGAGATATTGAGCGAACTGATCGAGCTTCGGGTTGTAGCTGTTGAGACCATACTCAGTCGCTATCCAGAGAATACCGTTCTGGTCAAAGGCCAGGCTTCGAATATAGTCTGATGTTAGTGAATTGGGGTTTTGTGGCTGTGATTTAAAAAAAGTGGTGTATTCGCCGTCGTAGCGTAATAGGCCCTGACCGGTGCCAATCCATAAAAAGCCATCTGGCGCAGACGCCATTGTGGAAATATAACTTAAGCGTTGATTGTCTTCCGATTCGACAAGTCGTTTGAAGTGAATGTTTTCGGGAAGTTTGTTACCAGCGCTCTGAGCACTCGCAGCTAAGACCAAGAGCGGCAGGAACAGGCATACATAACGGGCTCTTTGCAGCGCTGATTTTATCATGCGGTTTGTTCGCTACAGACCGTAGTTGTGGGCTATCTAACGAGTATAGCCTATCTGTAGCGGCCTAACTTAAGACCCTTTGCGGGCTAGTTCGGGTCTCGAATTTGTGGCGGAGACAGGGGAAGTTTCAGGTAGTATGCGGTGAGTTTACAGGTGAAATAGGTGACCCAACCGGCAAATATCACGTCACTTAAAAAATGCCCTCCCTGCAATATTCGCGTGAACCCAACCAGTGCGCCCAAGATAACGCCATAGACCAACCAAATACGGCGCTGGCGTACCCAGGCGATCGCCAGTAGGTAGAACCCAATCGCCGCGTGGCCACTAACAAACGAACAGTTTTTATGGCATTCGCCTGAATAGTGGAACGCCGGGGCGTATGTCATGTCGCCGCCAAACTGCGTAATATGTTGCGGTCTCGGCCTGCCTGGGCCGTTATCTTTGAGTACCAGATTAACCAAAATACCCGGGCCAATAACAAGTGTAAGCAATAAAAATACAGCTTTGCGGCGTGCCAGCATCCAACCTTTACGAGTGGCAATGATGATCGCAACAAGCAAGGCAACAAAATAGACCACATGTATTTTCGCGAATAACAAATAGATAAAGCGGATAAAAGGCTTGTTGGCGTAAGTGAACTCGCTGCCGTTGTAGTAATTGGCGGCGACCTGTAAATCGAGTTGCGGCCATACCAGAAAAATCGCAATACACGTTGCCAGGCCAATGAGGTCCCAGTATTTAAATTCGAGCCATTTGTTATTCATAGCCGTTAAAACCTTGCAATAAAGTGAAGTACAGCTTCATGGTTTCATTGGCGTAAACCTGAGTGCTCACGCTACCCAGGGTTTCAGCCTGGTTAAAGTGCGCTGTTATCTCCGTGCCCAACGGTGCTTTGCTTACGAATACATAGCTTTGATTGGCGTCGCCCGTCCAGTTGCGAAAATTAACGGTTAAATCGTAATAATCGCGCACATTGTTGGCGTTGGGATTCCAACGCGCGAAATCATAACTGCCGGTACGGCCATAGTAGCCAATATAGGCAAGTAAATCCCGCGAGTCACTGGCGAGTTTCGCATTGGGGTATTTATCCAAAAAAGCGCGTGACTCAGCCCCTAATTCCGGCCAGCCGGCAACGCGGTGATAGGGATCATTTTTAGCGGTGGGTGTAATGTCCATCCATTGCAACAGTTGTAGCCAGTGATGCACCATCGACAGTAATATCAGATTAAACGCAAATCCGTAGCTGAGTCGTTTGTATAATTGAGCCTTGTCGTATGCGGCCTGCCAGCCGAAAACCATCAACAGGGTACCGCCAATCATCCAAGGCCCAGCCCAATTGGGGAACGCCCGCGAGAGAAAAGCTTGAGTGCCTATAGCAAATAAGATAACGCCCGTTACCCAAAGCAGTAGTCGATAGAAGCCGTCGAAGGGTTCTGGCACAGTAGCGGGTTTGCTTCGACACTTGTATACGCTGGAGACTAAAATCCAAGACGAAACTGGCCCAAATATTAAAAATTGCGATGCCAGGAATTCCAAAAGAGAGCCAAAATTAAAGAGTTTGCCTGATGTTTGCGAAATTTCCTGGGTATGCTGTGCGGCAATCCAATTGTGCTGAAAATTCCAATAAATATTCAAACCAAAAATTAAGCCTGCCACAAGTGCTGCAAGCCAGGGGCCGGGCGAGAGCAGGCGCTGGCGTTGTTTGGTTTCAAACAGCATAAACGCAAAGACCGCAAGCGGAAAAGCCCCCATGGTATATTTGCTCAACATGCCCAAACCGGTACACACACCGAGCCACAACCAGCTTTGCAGGCGATTGTGCTCAAGGGCTGCCAGCGCGAAATAAAGCGCTAGCGCCCAAAAAAATAACAGCGGCGCATCGGTGGTAATAAATTCGCTGTTAAAGCCAATCATGGGAATGCAGAGGAATACAGTGCCCGCCAGCAAGCCCTGAGTGGCGTTGCCATAGCGTCGCGCTATCTGGAACAACACCACACTGGTTGCACCGTACAACAGACTCGCCATTAATTTTATCGCGACAACACCGTCGCCAAAAAGTGCGGTGCTGAGCATTATGCACCAGGCGACCATGGGCGGTTTTGAATAGTAGCCAAAATCGGGGTTTAACGACCAATGGTAGTAATAGGCTTCATCGTAAAACAAGCTGAGATGCGGCTGCAAAATTACCAGTATTCGATAAAGGGTGATGACCACCAAAAAAATACCAAATAGCCACTCAGACTTCGCGAGGCGATTGATTAGCGGAATTTTAATTTTATTTTCGGTGATGGGTTCGAGCGACTTGTCGGGTATGGGTAGCAGGTAATTACGCAGGGTTTTCCAAAGCCCCAATATCGCTGTGACATACAGCAGTGGCAGGGCGAGGCGATAATCGTTTTTTTGCACGAGTAAAAGCAGGGCGGCAATCACCAAAAGAAACAAAATAACGCGATGCATGACCGGGTTAATACCGCTTTGCCAGCGGTGCCCAATCCAAAGCGCGGCACAACCCACCAAAAGCCCAAGGCCCGCCCCCACAAGTGCGTCAATAGGCCAATGCACACCCAGCCAAACACGGCTTAGGCCCACTAACACGCCGATTAAAAGAATACCGAGTTTTTGCCAGAGTTTCGGAGAATAGTAATAGCCAATCGTGGCCAATAAAAAACCCGTGAGCGTATGTCCCGAGGGAAAACTGTAGTGCTTGTAGGCCTTGCCAAAAAGGTTAAAGGCATCGTGCGAAAGAACGGCGGGTGGCCGCGGCGCATCAAACAGTTCTTTTAAGCCATTCGATACGATAGCACCAAGAATTGCTGTCCAAAATACCACCCAATGCACTTGTACGCGGGTATTGGCAAATAACAACACCAGTGCCAGCACAAACGCGCCGTCGCCAAAAACCGTGAGATTGTGTAATAACCACTCGGGTATCGCGGCGCTTTGATGGTTGATAAAACTGAAAGCGAATTGATAGCCATTAACCGCATAACCCAAAGCCGCCACAGCAAAGAATAATAAGGCCAGCGCGGCAAGGTGCACTATAAATTTTAATTGCAGTGGCGGGAGAGATAAGCGGGCCTCATCTACCAGTATTCGCTGACGTTCCAAAATATTAAACATGATCATTAAACTTTAACGGAGCTTGTTAGTGGCTAGCGGTGCGGGTTCGCTGGCAACTTCAACCAGCATAAGCCCCCCAAATTGCCACACAATATTGGCGGGGTAATCCGGATGCTCCGCTTGTAGGAGTTTCATCAGCGCGTTAACTCTATCGACTCGCACCAGCGCGAGTTCGCCGGGTTGTGGTGCCCGCAGAGGTGTTATCTGGTGGCGATAAACGCTAAAGGTGGGCATGTGCATGCGCCATGCAACCACAGTTTTTTGCTTGTTGATATTTTCGAGTTGTGCAATCGCTTCGTGTACCGGGCGCTGCTGAAACTCGAAAGCCGCTCGCACAAATTGTGTAAAAGCAAATGCATTAATTGCCAAGCCGCAGAGCACCAGGCGCTGCCAGGTGAACAGTTTGGGGAGCAGGCTAACGGCAAGCACTAAAAACAAACAAAACAGCGCCCATAGGGTGTAGCTGCTTGTAAATATTTGCTCGTGGCGGGCCAGATTGGCGCCGTCATAACCGCCGGTTTTTTGTGCTGCGATCGCCACCAGTTGTGGTAAAAAAGTGAGTAACAGCATCAGCAGAACTGGGGCCAGCAGCGACCAACGATACTGTTTGAGTAGCGCGGTTTGGCGAGCAAACAGAATAAACAGCGGCACGCAACCATTAAGAATGTAGTGCGGCAATTGTGTTTTTGAGAAAGAAAAAATCACAAAATACACAGTGAACCAGAGTAACAGGAAGCGATTAAGGGGGTCTTGCCACAGCTTTTTGCTATTTCGCAGCAGCGCAACCAATAAACCACTAAGCGGCAATAAGATAAGCGGCAGAGTTGCAACGTAATAAAATAAGCTGCCGCCGTGGCTTTCACGGGTGGCAGAAAAGCGCTGTAAATTGTGCTCGATAATAAAACCCTGAAAAAAGCCCAGGCCCTGTTCCAGATACACAGCAATCAACCAGGGTGTGACAGTGGCAATATAAAGAATCCAGCCCGGCCAGTAGTAGTAGGCTCGGTAGTGTTTTTTGTCGGCTCTCGAGCTCACCAGGTAAAACAGTGATACCAATAGCGGCACCACAACACCGACAGGCCCTTTGGTTAAGGTTGCTAAGCCCATCCATAAATAAACGCGCATAGCATGTTTGTTTTTACCACCCTGGAAATAGCGCCAGATATCAAACAGGGCCAGACTCAAAAATACATTGAGTGTGGCATCGGCAATCGCAGAGCGGGCGATAAGCGCAACCCATAGGCTGTTGACTAAAAACAGCGCGGCAATCAAGCCCCGCTGCCTGCCGATGAATTCGCGCGCAAAACTCAGTAGTGCCAGAGCCCATAAACACGCCATGAGTGCCGATGGTATACGAAAGGCCCATTCATTAAAGCCCAGTAATTTAATACTGGCCGCCTGCAACCAATAAAAAAAGATGGGTTTGTCGTAGCGCGGTTCGCCATCCAGGTAGGTGGCAGAATAAACACCGCTGTCGAGCATTTCACGAGTGGCCTCGGTAAATGCACCCTCATCCAAATCGAACAGAGGTACCGAACCAAGCCCGAGAAAAATGCTGATCGCAAATGAAATATAAAGCATGTGGGGCGTTGCTACCGCACGCCGCAGGAATCGAGTCATTGATTTCATAGTCAAGTTGTAAGACTTTACAACGCGTCGCGTTTTTTAATCTTCGCTGGCTTTATAAGAGTGGGCCGATTCCTTGGATGTCATATCGGGCTGCCAATCACATGTTAAAGGTTTGCGTACTTTGTAGCTCTTCACATTGGTGGTTTGGAAGAAAATACGACTTAAAATTTCGGAAAGCACACCCGTAGTGAGAAATTGTAAAGACGCGATAATTAATATACTTGCGAAGAGTAACAGTGGCCGATCACCGATATCGGCCCCCAAAAAGATTTTTATAAATACCAGATAACTCATTAAGCCGCCGCCAATCATGCCAACCCACAAACCGATAGAGCCGAAAAAATGGCCGGGTCGGGCGCGGAATTTCAAAAAGAAAAATACCGTCACCAAATCGATAACGACCCGAAAGGTGCGGGTAATACCGTATTTAGACTCGCCGGCAACGCGCGCGCGGTGGTTTACTTCGGTTTGCCCAATGCGATGTGGCGGGCAGACGGTTGCCATCCACACAGGGATAAAGCGGTGCATCTCGCCGTACAAGCGAATTTGCTTCACCACATCAGCGCGATAAACCTTAAGGCTGCAGCCGTAATCATCGAGCTTCACGCCGCTCACTTTTTGAATTATCTGATTGGCAATGCGCGACGGGAGTTTACGCGACACCAGGGCATCCTGGCGGTTTTTGCGCCAGCCTTGCAAGAGGTCGAGATCTTTGGAAAGCAGCTCTTCTACGAGGCGCGGAATATCGGCAGGGTCATTTTGCAGGTCGCCGTCCATGGTGGCGATAAGTTCGGTTTCAGCGGCATCTATGCCCGCCTGCATGGCGGCGGTCTGCCCAAAATTGCGCTGTAATTCGATATGTTGGAAACGCTCACCGTATTGCAATACACACTGGTTGAGGCGCGCCGACGTCGCATCGCGACTGCCATCGTTAACAATGATGACATGCCAGTCGCCCTGGTAATTACCGAGAGCCTGTTGCAAAGCTTCGAAAAGTGGTGAGACGTTGTCTTCTTCGTTGTAAACAGGAATCACGACGGTGAGACTGGGTAGGAGCATGAGAGTAATCGGCCTGTGTTGTTGTAAGGTGATGTCGGTTAATAATGTTGTTTAAATAAAGTGGTTTTTATCGATTCAAGCGTGGCTTTCTGGGCTGGTTTGAGTGTGTTTATTCTGTAGTAATAAAAACCCGACGATGCCCACAGCAATATTGGTCACAAAAATAAAAATATGCACGTTGACCGCAATTTGCACCATAGATTCCATGGCGTAGCCCAGCGGTTTCAGTGGCAGCGCGAATGCCAGCTCGAAAGTGCCGGCGTTGGCGAAGCCGGTCACGGGGGAAAGCGCGCTTCCGTCGGCCAATATGGTGGCAAGCCAAGCGTGGTTTAAGGGAATACCGCCAAGCACACTGGCCAGCATCGCCAATGAAAATAATTTTACCACCCAGATAGCCACAGTGTAGCCATAAAGCGTTAACCACCGCCGTGTATCACTCACCAGTGGCGTTGCAAAAGCCAGTTTGGTGATCTGTGCGCTCATTATTTTTAAAACGTGCACACCCAGCGGTAAGCCCGCAAGTAACACCAGGGGTGCAATCCAGGCATAATATTTCAGCCAGGCGGTACCTGCAAAAAATACCAGCAAGCACAATAAAACGTGGGCGTCGAATAATCGCAGTAACAGCAGCACCGCTGCAGAATAACGGTAATCAATGGCGAGTTGATGTTTGCCCAAGGCTGGTAGCGCCAGTTCCCCGAGTCGCATCGGCAACAGAAAGCTAATGGTATTGTGAAGAAAACTTACCGCACTTACCGACTTGAAACTCACCGGCTGTTTGAAGGTGTACGCGGCAAACACGCGGCTTACACGCAACAGATGGCTCGAAAAAACGCCAATGGCGAGCAGTACCACCTGCCACACACTGATTTTCGACCAGTTGGCCAGTGTGCTCGCCCAACCATACTGCGTTTCGACCCAGACGATGAGCGCCAGCAGCATGGCTAATGCAAACGCAGCTTTCAAAAGGGTGTAGAAGTATTTGGGCATGGAGGCAGTCAGGTGATGAGCGCGCGCGCTTTATACCACAGACAGCGTGATGACACTAATTTGATCGGTAAGGGTAGCCCGCAGCAATCTGCGCAGTTAATCAGCGCAGTGCTTTGAATACCAGGGCGCTGAGCGATTGCAGGCGCCGCGCCCACAACGAAGGTGCACCGACAATCTGTACGGTAATGTTGTCGCGACCGCCATTGTTCAGTGCGGCTTTCACCAAATTCGAAGTGGCGATACTGACATCTCCCGCCTTGTGCAGAATCTGACTGATTTCATCATCGCTCACGGCATCACTCAAGCCGTCGCTGCACAGCAATACCCAGCGACGCGAGTGCCATTGGCCCTGGTATACGCCGACGTCCACTTCCGTAAGATCAATAGAACCCAGGCACTGCGTGATAATGTTTTTCTCTGGGTGGTGGGCGAATTCCTCACGGGTGATCGCGCCGGTATCCAGCAACATTTGCACGTAGGAATGGTCGCGTGTGAGCTGTTGCAGTTTGGGGTCATCGCCGGGGCAAAACGAATAGGCGCGGCTGTCACCCACCCAGGCAATCTGAAAGTGATTATTGGAAGAAACCATGGCAACCACTGTGGAACCCATGCCGGCGCTGCCGACGCCCATATCTGCAGCGTCGAGAACGGCTTTATGGGCATCTTGAATGGCGTCGTTCAGGCTCGCGCCCAGTAAAAAGCGCTTGCGTATGGTACTGCATGCTATTGCACTGGCTACCTCTCCAGCAGCATGCCCCCCCATGCCGTCTGCCACTACCCAAAGGCCGCGAAGAGGCAGGGCGATGTGGCAGTCTTCATTATTATTTCTCTGCAAGCCTACATCCGTGGCAGCGCAGTACTCGGTTAGGAACATAAGTATCCGTTCTTCAGCCTTTTTGAGGCAGACTAAACCAAAACTGTAACAGTGTCTGCATATCGGGGTTGAAAATGTCTGGATTTACGCCACCAGTCACAATCATCAGCTATAACCCGCATGACCTGAAACAACAAAAATGCAGTAAGACAGGGGCAGTCGAACTACAATTGATAACATTAGAGATGATAGAAAACCCGCCACGGGTTGTGAAAGCTTTTTACACTTATTTACCGTAATGGCACATGGAACGCCTCTAACGCACGGCTGAACACATGCTTCAACTTTTGTTTAAAGACGCTTCGCGAAAAACTCTCTGGCTGGTTGAACCGCGCTACACCATTGGTTCTGACGCCGGGTGCACGCTGCCTGTAAGCGACACTCGCCTCAAGGCGCAGCACGCGGTTTTGCAGCTTAACGGCGATGTTGGCTTAATTACCAATTTGGTGGGCGATACCGAAATTCGGGTTAATGGTATACCGGTTTCCGGTTCCCACAAGCTGGTTCACGGCGATACCCTTGGCTTGGGGCTCACCGAACTCATGGTGGTGGACCGCAAACGTCACACCCAGAAACACCAGATTAGCGAACCCCCGGAAAACCCTGAGCACTGGCAGCTGATACCAAGCAGCCGGGCCCTGGGTACCCGCGACTACACCATTGCTGAAAGCGCCTTAGTGGGGCGTGCGCGCGACTGTGATATCAGCCTCGGGGTTGCTCACCTGTCGCGCCACCACGCACGCCTCACGGTGACTGAACGCGGCCTGAAAGTTGAAGACCTCGATTCCGCCAACGGCACCTTTGTAAATGGCCAGCGCATAAAAACCGCAGTGATGAAGCCTGGCGATCAACTGAGTTTCGATACCGTGAAATTTAAAATTGTGGGCCCGCAAACCAACCTCGATGTAACCACAGTGCGACCGGTCATCAGTGTACCCACCCCCAAACCCACGGCGTCGGGAATCGCCAAATCACATCGCCCAACCGGCAGTCGCGATGACACGCCAAAACCATCGCGCAGTGCTTTGGGTGGCATCAATGTCGATCCCGGGGCAGGCGAGTTATCAGCCAATACTGGTAACAACACCAAGTTGTGGGTGGCTGTGGCATTGCTGGCGTTGATTGGCGTAGCAGCCTATCTGGCCTGGCAACACCAGTTAATCCCCGGTGCATCCTAGGAATAATCTCTGAAAAGAACCTGCCTATACTCCCCGGCTTGCAATTGTTCCTCATTTTCTTGTTAAACCGCGCTCGTCACATCTAAACCAGGAAAGTTTAGTGAGCAACAGGGGAGAATGGATTAGTGTAGCCAGCCCCTAAGAACGAAACGGTATTGCAGAAACTCATCAAGCCGCCGAAAGCTCCTGTAATTTCATATGTATGCCAAGGATTTTGTTGCGGAGCTTGTTATGACTCATTCACCCCTGGGCTACCCTGGTTACCACACCAGTGTTTCCACGACCTACAATTCACAGCGCTCTGCAGAAGTGGTGCGCGACAACGAAGATGGCAGCCGGGTTTCTGTGAGCGCCAGCCTATCGACCTCATACAGCTATACCGAAACACGCTACACGCCCAGTGCGCCGCAATCGTCGTTAACCTATCAGGCGCCCTCACAGCCCGCGGCTGGCAGCGACACTCAGGCCGCAGCGGAAACCGCTGCCGTAAAACAACCCAGCGAACGCAATGCTGGCGCCGCCACGATATTGGCATTCATCGAACAACGCCTGGTCACCGATCTGGGCGATGGCGCAACGCTCGAAGAATTGCAGTCGCGGCTGCAAGCGGGCTTCGAGGGATTTATGCAAGGTTACGGCGAAGCGCTGGAGCAAATAAAAGCGATGGGCCTTTACGAAGGTGATGTGAAAACCGCAGTGGATGAAACTTACAATCAGGTTTTATCGGGCTTTGCGGAACTTGCCGATAAATTTGGTTTGGAAAACCCCGCCCCCGAGCCTGAAGAAGTGGTGGCCAGCACACCCGAGGCAGTGACTGCCGATACAGAAAACACCCTGCTGTTAAAACCCAAAGATCATTTCAGTGCGTTTGTTGCCGATAACAATGCTAATGCCGAAGTTGCCAAGCTAAAAACCTTGCTACAACCCGTACAGGATTTTTATACCCAACAAATTGATAAAGAAGAATCTGAAAGTCGCCTGTACCGCTTTAATTTACGCACAGCCGATGGCGATACCGTGAGTATTCAGTCTTACGCCGATCGCGGCTACCGCTTTCAAAGCAATGGTGATGAACAGCGCCTGGATATCGCCGGTATGGAAGATTTCCAGTTCAGCGTAAACGGAGAACTGGACGCCGGTGAAATGAAAGCCATTTCGGATTTGCTCTCCCAAATTAATGATATTGCCGAAGTGTTTTTTGCGGGGGATGTCGATCAAGCCTTCGAAAAAGCCCTGGAAATTGGCTTCGACAGCGATGAAATCGCGCGCTTTTCATTGAACCTCACACAGGTTGAATATTCCCGAATCGAAAATACCTACGGTGCCGTAGCGCAACCTGCCAGCGAGCGTTTGGATTTAGCGCCGCGCAGCGAGCGATTCGAGTCGCACCCCGTGGACAACAAAGTGGCCAAACTCGCAGAATTTGTGCGGCAGCTGGAAAATTTTCGGGAGCACAGTGGTCCCTTCGATTTGAAAGGCCAGCGATTGCAAGACTTCGCACAATTTGCCACCCAGCCACGCTTCGGGCAGCACCCTTCGTTCCACAAATTTGCGCCTTTTGTTGCGCAATTGGGGAATGCGTTAGACAAGGCCTAAGCCGGCTACCGCTCCAGCCATAAACAAGGCAGATACGATATGATAAGGGCTTTGTTTATAGAGGAGCGGTATGCAATTTATTCTATACACCACATTGGGTTGCCACCTGTGCGATCAGGCCAAAGCGGTCATCGCTCAGGTGCTTGCCAGCTCCTCGTACACCATTGAAGAAATCGATATCGCCGCCAGCGAACAGCTAACTGAGCAATACGGTATTAGAATTCCCGTCGTGGCAATGGCTGCTCGTGACAGGGCCGAATTGGGGTGGCCTTTCGACGAACTACAATTCCGACAATGGTTGGACGGGCGCTAAGGTGCAGCACGATTTATTTGGTCGGGCCGCACCCCAGGTACTGGACCTTGGTCAGGGCGCGCTGCTGGATTACCACCCGGCTTGGCTGGCAGAACACGAGGCCGAAGCCTTACAGCAATGCCTAAGCGAACAATGTATCTGGCAACAGCCGCACATAATCATTGGTGGTCGGCGGCTACCCATTCCGCGCTTACAATCGTGGTATGGCGAACCCGAGGCCGTATTGCGTTATTCCGGTCAAACCTTCCAACCCGCGCCCTGGTTGCCGGAGTTACAGGCCTTACGCATGGCCCTGCAAACCCTGTGCGGCAAACCTTTCAACAGCGTATTGGTTAATTTGTATCGCGATGGTAACGATAGTGTAAGCTGGCACGCCGATGATGAACGTGAATTGGGCGACGAACCACTCATAGCGTCATTAAGCCTGGGTGCAACGCGAAAGTTTTCGCTCAAACCCAAGGCAAAACAGCATTCGAAAAGCGCCATACATCTGCAACTTGGGCAGGGCGATCTTGTTGTTATGCGCGGCGCAACACAACGCGACTGGCTACATGCAATACCAAAAACCCAACAGTTGGTGGCTGCGCGTATCAACCTGACATTTCGCTGGGTTAAAGCGTAGTGAGCGGAGTATCTGAATACTAGTTGCTCAGTTTTAGAAGAGCTGGTTATTAAAAGATGTTATCTGAACTGAATGTATAAAAAATACCCGAAAAAATTCATTGATTTAGTTCCAGCCTCCGTCGCAGGTCTAGGCAATAGCATACTGCAGTGGTAAATTGACATCGCCGCTGTTGGTGAGCGTTCTAGATGCGGTGCAATTCCTTAAGATAAAAAAAGAGTGTTAATTGTAAGCACTCAACAAGTTTGAAACGAGGAACAAGAGTGACGAGAATTTTGGTCGCCGACGACCACGACTTGGTGCGCATGGGAATAATTCGCATGCTGCAGGATGTCGAAGGGTTCGAAGTAGTAGGCGAAGCAAAAACGGGCGAGCAAGCAATCTCTTTGGCGAAAGAATTACAGCCACAGGTTGTGCTGATGGATGTAAAAATGCCGGGCATTGGGGGGCTTGAAGCCACTCGAAAAATTCTCGCATCCTGCGAACATACCAAGGTAATTGCCGTTACCGCACTTGCCGACGATCTATTCCCCGAAAGACTCATGAAAGCCGGCGCTTCTGGTTATGTCACCAAAGGCTCGGGTTTTGATGAAATTATCGACGCGGTGCACTCTGTACTCAGCGGTAATCTCTATATGAGTTCTACCATTGCCCAGCAACTCGCGTTGCGCAATTTTGGCGGTGGTAAATCTGATGCATCCCCCTTCGAAGCCTTATCGGAACGTGAACTGCAAACAGCAATTATGATTGCCAATGGTTCGCGTGTTCACGAAATCGCCGAATCCTTTTGTGTGAGCCCCAAAACCGTAAACAGTTATCGCTATCGTATTTTCGATAAACTGAGCATCAACAGTGATGTCGAGCTGGCCTTGCTCGCCGTAAAACACAAGTTGTTGGACGTCGATAACCTCGCTTAATGGCTAAAGAAAATAGCACGCCACAGCAGCCTAAAACGGATGGCTTCGACGCAGCGCAATTCCTGAAAAACCTCACCTCCAAGCCTGGCGTATACCAAATGTACGACAGGCATGGTGGCATTTTGTACGTTGGCAAAGCCAAAAACCTTAAAAAACGCGTATCCAGTTATTTTCGCAATACCGGCCTCAGTATAAAAACCCAGGCCTTGGTGTTTCGCATTCACACTATTGAAATCACCGTTACCCCCAGTGAAGCAGAAGCACTGGTGTTGGAACACAACCTGATTAAATCGCAAAAGCCGCCTTTTAATATTTTGCTGCGCGATGATAAATCCTTCCCCTACATCTTTTTATCGGAGGGCGAAGCCCACCCGCGACTGGCATTACATCGCGGCAGCAAGAAAAAACGCGGGCGGTTTTTTGGGCCTTATCCCAATGCCGGGGCGGTGCGGGAAAGCCTGAATTTTCTGCAAAAAACCTTTGGCGTGCGGCAGTGTGAAGACAGCGTATACCGCAACCGCACACGGCCGTGTTTGTTGTACCAAATTGATCGCTGCTCCGGCCCCTGTGTGAATGCCGTGAGCGAACCAGACTACGCTGCAGATGTGGCGCAAACCGTATTATTTCTCGAAGGTAAAAACGACAGTTTGCACAACATGCTGGCGGCGGCGATGGAAAAAGCCTCGAAAGAACTCGCCTTTGAACAAGCGGCGATTTACCGCGATCGTATAACCGTGCTGCGACAAATTCAGGCACAGCAAGTGATCGAATCCGGCCAGATGAATATGGATGTCGTTGCCTGTGCCGCCGAGGCCGGTGCAGCCTGTGTTCACATGTTATATGTTCGCCAGGGCAGGGTGGTGGGCAGTAAAAACTACTACCCGAAAGACCGCCTCGAAAGTGATGAGGCAACCATCCTAAGCGCCTTCGTAAGTCACAATTATTTGGGTGGCAGCTCCATGGACATACCGCCCTCGGTCATTCTCAGCCACAAACTTGACGATGAACAAGCCATCGCCGAAGCCATTGCGCTCAGCAATCACCGCCAAATTCAAATAACCTCCAACGTCCGCACCTACCGCGCCAAATGGTTAGCGATAGCCTTGCAGGCCGCTCGGTTGAATTTACGTGCGAAACTCAACAGTGCGCAAACTCTGTTACAGCGATTCGAAGAATTACAACAGGCACTGGATTTTGATGAAATGCCAACGCGCATTGAATGTTTTGATATCAGCCATTCCAGCGGTGAAAAAACTGTGGCTTCCTGCGTGGTATTCGATCAAAGTGGACCGCGTAAATCCGATTACCGGCGTTTTAATATCGACGGTATCACCGCCGGTGATGATTACGCAGCCATGGAGCAAGCGCTTAATCGTCGTTACGCACGACTCCAGAAAGAAGGCAAACCGCTCCCTGATTTACTGCTTATTGATGGCGGCAAAGGCCAGCTTAGTAAAGCCACACAAGTGCTCAACGAACTGGGCATTCAGGAAATCACCATGATCGGCGTTGCCAAGGGTACTACCCGCAAAGCCGGTTTCGAAACACTGGTAAAACCCAATGGCAAAGAGCAGGTGTTGCCGGCCGACAGCGCCGCTTTACATCTCATCCAGCAGGTGCGCGACGAAGCACATCGCTTCGCAATTACCGGCCACAAACAGCGCCGTGATGTTGCTCGCAAAACCAGCACCCTGGAATCTATACCCGGTATAGGCCCTAAGCGGCGCAAAGAACTGCTACATTATTTCGGCGGATTGCAGGAAGTGATGCGGGCAAGTGTCGACGACATTGCGAAAGTCCCCAGTATCAGTAAAAAAATGGCGGAAGAGGTTTACACGGCCCTGCACAGTGAGTAACGTGCACACCCACCAGCCCACCGCAATGCAAACGACGATTTCCGTCGCTCAGTGCATTCACTAACCCAGCTTCATACCATAGGCGAACGCAGTACCTCATGTTCAACATTGCAAACCAATTAACGCTTATTCGTATAATTTTTATACCACTGCTCGTGGTGATGTATTACACGCCGTTTGAATGGCGCTATCTAGCATCCGCCGCACTCTTTGGTTTGGCAGGCATCACCGACTGGTTAGACGGCTACATCGCTCGCAAATATCAACTCACAACACCCCTCGGCGCTTTCTTAGACCCGGTAGCCGACAAGCTCATGGTTGCCGTGGCACTTTCGGTACTTATCGAAGCTCACGCTAATATCTGGTTCACCCTGCCAGCCACAGTAATTATCTGCCGTGAAATCGTGATATCCGCCCTGCGGGAATGGATGGCAGAAATGGGCAAGCGCGCAACCGTCGCAGTCTCCATCGTGGGCAAAGTAAAAACCACTCTGCAGATTATCGCCATCGTGGTGCTATTAATGGTCAGCCCCGAGGGCTTCCCAATCTTTAACAACATTGGCTATGTCGCCATTTATGTAGCAGCGATACTCACCCTGTGGTCCATGTTTGTGTACCTAAGAGCGGCCTGGCCGAGCTTACGGGGTGATCATTAAGCTTTAAGTTCGTTACTTATAACTTCGGCCGCGAATCAGGGAAAGTTAAATTAGTAATTTCAGATTTATCGATACCCATTTTTTGTACGAGAGAGAAATGCAACTGCCCAAGGTTAATTGCTACTGCTAGAGAGCTTCGATGTTGGCTAAAAGCCTCTGTTTGATGGGCAGTGAAGCTTGACGAGGTGTAATACGATGTGGTGATTGGTGCCCGGGGCCGGACTTGAACCGGCACGACTGTTAAGGTCGGGGGATTTTAAGTCCCAACAAATAGCGCACGTTAGGCAGTGATACTGCATGAACCGGGAATTTCAGAGGCTTTTAGCGCACGTTTCAGGGCGTTACCGGGCGTTTAGGTGTGCAATAGGTGTGCAATCCTCATTGTCCCAAAGAGGCTAACGGATTGGTCGTTAAGCACTGTTTGAGGCTGCCATGTGCAAGGTGAGCGTAACGCATGGTTGTTGTTATGTGCTTGTGCCCTAAAAGCTCCTGTAACTCCTTTAGGCCTCCCCCGTTGATCACATGATGACTGGCGAAGGTATGCCTTAAAACGTGGGTTAGCTGCCCAGCTGGAAGCTCTATGTGAGCGTGGATTAGTGCGTTTTCAAACGCTGTTCGTGCATCGCCTTGGAATATCAACCCTTTCTCGGGCGCGCCCGCCAAAATTTCTTCGCAAAGATCGGCGCTTATAGGTACTGTGCGCGCATCGCTGTTTTTTGTTTCTTCGTAGTTAACCGCGCCATTCCTAAAACTTGTGCGTGTGAGTTTTAAGGGCTCCCCCCAACGGGCGCCAGTGGCTAAGCACAGTTTTATACGTTTAACGAGACTCACATTTTTGCTTTGCTCCGCAGCTGCTAATAAAGCAGTAATCTGCGACAACTCCAAATAGAAAGGCTTGCGCTTGTCCAGCTTTAGCTTTTCGATCCCCTGCAACGGGTTATTGTGTCGCCAATTTTTAAGCTTGATAAGTCGCCCATAGACCGCCGACAAGTAGGCCTGTTCATGATTGACGTTGTTTTTCGAAATTGTGCCGCCGCCGCGTTTTTTTTCTTTGATGCGTTGGTTGCGATACTCGACCCACTGCGAAGGCGTTAGTGATCTTGCAAGCGGGTTGCCCAATCGCTTACAGAGAGCTTCGAGTTTTTGACGTCGTTTTTCTCCATCTTTGAGGGTGCAACCATGCAAGGTATACCAGTCTTTGATTAGCTGATTAAGGCGGCGGTTATCGTTATCGGTACGCTCGTAGTTTCCCGAACGGGCTTTTTCCACTTCAGAAAAATAGAAGTTTTCAGCGTCGCGTTTTCGAGCAAATGTACGCCTAATTTGGGGGCCATACTTACCCGCTGGGCGACATGACAAATACCAACCTTTGGCGGTTTTTTTGATAGGTAGCCCCGTTGCCATGGTGGGGCCTATTTGATTTTGTCCGCTAACAGTTCAAGCACCTGCGGCTTAATACTCCTAGATTCAAGGCGCGCAACGATCATGCGCATCAAGCTGTCATCGTTTGCTTTGATCCGCTCAAGGGAAATTTCACCGGCAAATGCAAGCCACGGCAAAAGTTCTGGCAAGCGTTCGCCTATTTTTCGGAATTCGTACTCACTGACCCGACAGCGATCTTGCTCCATGTTTTTAAGCCGAGTGATGTCAAATTCGAACATTTCGGCGAACTCTTCACGAGTGATGCCTGTCAAGAATCTAATTACTTGCAGTCTTTTACCTGCGCTTTGTTCCACGTTCTGTAACTCTGTTGATTTAAACGCCACACCTCCCCCTTTTTGTCCTTGCGCACGTTATCCATTGTTAGCGCACATAAATATTACCCCTAAAAGGGCATATATCAAACACTCACATGCCAATATTTACGCTTTTAGCTGCTAAAGAGATAATAATTATCTCTTTAGGTGTACTGTACTGTTGACTTATCCCTTTAGGGATAATTATTATCTCTTGCACATAATCAATGGTTACAGCACACACAAGGGTAGCTAATGGAAGCCATCGAACTACATAAACGCATCACAACAATAAGCCCAGTCATGACCCGCGAGCTATTTAGCCTACGCTCGGGGCTCCGGCCAGAACAAATACGCGGCCAGGTATCGCGCGATAACCTGGCGGTGTACCCCCTCGGTAAATATCGACTTATCAACATAGCTAGGCTCACACGTGGCGGCTTACAAGATATCGGTTTTGTGTACGTGCCAGTGCCGGTAATGACGCCTGGCAATTTTTCAGAATGTTCTGGCATTCCCGAAACAACCATCTATGAACACTTAGGCGGCGCACTACCCGTTAAAGAGGTAGGTCGCTTACGCATGGTTGATATTCAAAAACTTTTCGCCCTTTGCCTGGCTTACGCGTAATCCAGGCAAAACCTGTAACTGAGAAACAAAAAAGGGCGAAACATGCGTAACAGCTACGATAAATACGATCTAGAACAAGAAATTATTAACGCGCTTAAAGATGATGTTAATTTTAATTTCAAAGAAACCGCGCGTTACTTTCAATACGGTAAATGCCCGGAATGCAACCGTAAAACGGTTTACATCAAAAAAGATAACCCCGGTAGGATCGCGTGCAGCCACACCGATAGCTGCGGGTATTCAGAAACCACCCGCGAACGTTATGCACATTTATTTGAAAATATAAGCGAACGTTACCCCGCCACGCAGGAAGACCCCAACGCCAGTGCAAACGCGTACATGAGCCATGTTCGCGGTTTCCCTCTTGTGAAAATCAGCAACTGGTATTCGCAAGGCTACTTGCCCCTCAACAATGGAAAGAAAGCACCAACGGTGCGTTTTAATTTATGGGATGGATTCTATTGGGAGCGCCTAATAAATCAACGTGACGTATGGACTTATGGCGATAAGAACCACAATAAAAAAGGCCTGATATACCGCAACAAATGCTGGCAACCACCCAACCAAAAATTTAAACAAGGTGATCGGGTTTTTATTGTTGAAGGTATTTTTCACGCTATCGCATTGAGCGTTTGTGGTTATAAAGCTGTGGCTGCATTCAGCAGTGGCAACCTGCCACGAGACATCATAAAGCAATACCAAAAACACAAAATAACTTGGTGCCTAGCGTACGACAACGACGACAACGGCGCTGGAAATGAAGCGGCTAAAAAATTTAGGCGTGAATTACACAGCATGGACTGCGATGATATAGCCATTTACCACTGCCCCAAAGGCATAGATTGGGATGATGCTTACAGAAGCGGCGAGCTAGACGAAAACTTTATTAGAGCTTGTCGCTTTCGCGGCGAAATAAACAGTGCTGAAACGCTGGAAGATAAGTCCCGCTGGCTGTATTTACGCCGTGAATTTACGTACAAAGTTGTTGATTTTAACAACCGTTTTTACTCCGTTAGTGTTGAAGGTTTTAACGAAGAACTAGCAAAAGCTATTGATAAATCAGCTCAAGCCGATATGTTGAATATCGACAGTGCAGAACTCCACAAAAAAACCACAAGCGAAGCTCTGCACACCGAGACCGGAAAGAATATTTTTAATAACACTCTGGAAGCCCATGCAATAAGCAACTGCCTACCTAATTTTCTTTTTAGTCAAATTAACAAGATAACCGGCGAAATCGCATACAATTTTTTAATCAGTTACCCCAGCGCGAACAAAGCGCGCCAGGTAGCGTTTGCCGGTTCAGCTTTAGAGAGCCCCGCCAGCTTCAATAAAGCATTGCTTAACCAAAGTCCCGGTGCCACCTTTGATGGCAGTGCCAACCAGTTAAAACGCATTCGCGACCAATGGTTTGATAACGGTGTACTCATCGTTGAAACGGTTCCCTTTGTTGGCTACGACAAAGACACAAAAATATATATTTTTCCCGAATTTGCGTTTTACAACTGCCGCTACCTACGCCCCAACAAAAGCGGGTTTGTCTCTGCGAACAATACCCGACTAAAAACAACACTTAAATCAATACCTATCAAGACCAGTAAAGAATTTAAAGGCGATTGGGCCAACAATTTTTTTAAGATTTTCCACTATAACGGCCTGGTTTGCCTGGCGTTTTTTTTAGGTAGCCTGTTTGCAGAACAGTTGCGCGAGCGCTTGGGGTTTTTCCCTTTCTTGGAATTAACCGGCGAACCTGGCAGTGGTAAGTCGGTGTTGCTGGAATTTTGCTGGAAATTACTGGGGCGCTCTGAATACGAAGGGTTCAACCCCAGCAAAGCCACGTTTGCAGCGCGAAGTCGTGCATTTACTCAGGTTTCTAATATGCCGGTCGTTTTGATGGAAGGCGACAGCATGGACGGTAAGGACGCAAAAAAAGGCCGTTTTGATTTTAACGAATTAAAAGACCTTTTTAACGGCCGTGGCATTCGCGCTACCGGTGCTTTTAATCGTGGCAACGACATCGAGGAACCACCCTTTCGGGGCACTATATTAATCGAACAGAACGCAACAGTAGACGCAGACGAAGCAGTCCTCCAACGAATAGTGCATCTGCACGCAACACGCGCTCACCAACGCCCTGAAAACAAACCGCTTGCTGATTGGTTTCGCCGTGTGGAAGTTAAAGAGGTTTGCGGCTTTTTATATGAAGCATTAAGCAAAGAAACACAGATCATTGACCATGTAATTAATCATTACCGCCGTGTAGACCGGCAACTCGGAAGTGATGCAACCATAAAATACACCCGAATTGCGGAATGTCACGCTTTAGTAACAGCCTGTGTCAACGCCTTACCTCTTGTGCTCCCCAAGCTTGCGGCCTGCCTGTTGCCCCAAACCGAAACGCACTTACAGCAACGCGCGCACGACCGGCAGCAACGTATGGCTACCGATCACCCCACCGTGGCCGCTTTCTGGGAAATTTTTGACCTTTTGAACGTGCGTGAACTTCAAAGCGAGGAAGAACGCCTAGCAGGCATTCGTGGCGAAGAGCGAGAGACTTTAAACCACAGCCTCAATTCTGATCGCATAGCAATCAACCTACAGGAATTTCACCAGGCTTGCGAAAAAGCACGGGTGCAACGCTTAGACCTGGCGGAATTAAAAAAACTATTACCAGGTAGTCGCCGCCATAAATTTATCGCCAATAAAACCGTGAAAAGCCAAATCCACGAAGGCAAAAGCCGGTGGTGCGCTGTATTCAGCAAGGAGTCAGCCAATGTTTAAAAAATTCAATTTTTCATCGAGTTCAATCGCGCAAGCGTCGTGCTTGCTCGAATTTTTAGCGCGGGGTTCGCAATACCATAACCAAGCTAACCGAATTAAAAAAAACTGCTGTAAGCCACTGTTCGTATGGCTTAAAGCGAATCGGACAAACCTAACAAACACCTAACCGAACCCTAACCAAGTTAGGAAATTAAAAAAAAAATTCTAACTTTGTATTTTTTATATCTCCTTATAAATCAATCAGTTAGAAGAAAGTAAGGGGTTTAGTTAGGTTCAGTTAGGAAAAAGTTAGGAAATTAAAATACTTAGATATTCCTGTAAGCGGTTGATATATAAGGAAAATACTCAATGAGATATGATTCAGTAATGCTGGTTAGGGTTTTGCGAAGTCCTCTCCCACTTATTTACGCGGAAAAACCACACTTTATCACCGACCCAGACGACCCCAACGGCACGGACTTTCGTCAAGACTGCCTCGCGTATTGGCTACTCACAACCAAAACGCACACGACTTTTTCTGAATACCTGAGCAACCAGCGCCAAGCGACGATTGCCGGATTCTTACCGCATCTAGCCCGCTGCATTGCCTGGCACTGGCTAATAAACAAAACCCCGCAGCAAATACGCGCGCACTTGACCAGCGTGCCCGAACCAATGCGCGAGTACTTACGTGCATCGCTTAACGAATTACGCAGCCAACCAACCCAAAAGGAGGCCACTCAATGAGCCAAGTATGCGTTTTAACACCTCACGAAGAACAAGCGGTAAAAGCAGCGCTTCACGAAGCAAAAGCCTGCCTGTATTGCCCCAGTACTGCAAGTGAAGCATTTAAGGAAGGAGCGATAACTAAAATTAAAAATGCACAAGAAATATTCTCTAAAAAGGAGCGCAAGCGCCGTGAAAAAACCACAAAAAATTCCTGAAATCGATAGCGAAAAAATGGCCGACCTCGCGCGCTCGATGATGTTTGGTGTGTCGTCTACCCAAACGGATAATTTTATAGATTTGGGATTCCTGAGGGATGCCAACGGCCGTCGCGCAAAACTAAGATTATCCATATTACCCGCCCACGCAAATGAACAAGTAGACGAATTCTTGAAATGTTTAAAAGGAGATTAAGCCATGGAGTTAAAAACACAAACAACCCTGTTTTTTCTTACAACTATTGCAGCCATTGTTTTGAGCTTGATTTGTGTAGTACTCCCGGTGTGGCAATGGGCCAGCCTAGTAAGTAGCAAACCGTTAGCAATTGTTGCAGGTGCGGCCGGTTTCGGCGTTGCAGTGTGCAAATTAACTTTTGCACCACTCGCAGTGTTGCTAGGCCGACAAGGTAACAAAATAGGTTGCTTAGTCCTCGGTCTGGTTGCAGCCATAGCAACCTGGCTAAGCATTAATGCGTCGGCAACGCTCTTTGCACTGCAGGAAAACAACGCAGCTGATAACGCAACGCAAAAAACAGCCAGTTACCGGAACGCAAAAACAGCACTACAACAAGTTAATAACGATATCAACGCGTTAAACGAATTAATCAACAGAGATTTAAACGGAAATTATCGCGCACGGGCGTTAGAAAACCGAAAATTACTCACCGATCTGTATCGCAGACAGGACAAGCTGGCCTCGCTGGTTGATAGGGGCTCCAGGGCTTCACATGCAAGCCAACAATCGACGTTCGCCAAAAACATAACCCTTAGCCTGCCCGGATTTAAGACGAGCTTAGATTCGCCCACAATTGCCGCCACTTCTCTGCATGTAATGGCATTGGTCGCCGTGCTTGCAATCGGCCCATGGTCGCCCCTTAAAAACGATAACAAAGAAAAGAAAAACGATAACACGTCAGAAAAAAACGATTCCGCCAAAAACGCCAATCGAAAAACGGAAAAAAACACAAACCCCAAAACAATAAAGCAGCCCGGTGAGCTGGAGGCAGACCAATTAAATTTGGCAAAAAGAATTTGCTCTGGAGAATTCGGCAACAGCTTTGCCTTGCGCAATGTGGTTGCGGCCGCCCCAATAAAGGGTGGGCATAAAAGAATACGCAAAGTATTCGATTGGCTCGAATTACAAAACAGCATTGTTAACGCGGGATATCGCAAAGGCTACACCCTTACACAAACTGTAATCGAATAAAGGGGGGGGTATGGACTTATCAATAAACGTTTTATTCGCTTTTGCGGCTATCTGCATTGTCGGCGAAATTATTATTTTTACGTTTTTTAAAAACCAAATTAAGAGGAAGACCAACCGTGAAAATTAGGCTAGTTAAAACACCACTAAAAACAGCTATCGAAATCGATGCGCTTAATCCGATTGACTCAGATCGTTTTTATTCAAACCTATCTGTTGTTGTGTTTCACATGGGAGCAGAAATTAACGACACCGCACCCGTCGTCGCTGCGTCTTTTTGCGGCCGCCTTGACGCTAGTGATGCGCAGAAATACGCAAAGGGTTTGAAGCTTGCTGGGCTGCTGTGTGAACACTCTCGAGAGCATACCGTATATAAAACATTTTCGGATATCGCCGCAAAAAAGCTTAGCTGCGCTGCAACCGTAGTTGGAGGAATTCACTAATGATTTATGCCAATGTGAGACGCGACAGCCGATACAGCGCGCAACGTCAGAAAAAGCCCTTTCCCGTTCAGTTACGGGCCGGTGGTGAATACATCTGGCAAGGTGGTCCTGGTGGGCACTATTGCACAAGCGATTTAGATTTTTTTACGCAGTCTACAGAAGGAAAATTTTACAACTTCTCTGTTTTAACCGGTTGCGAGCAAGTCTTAGCTCGGCGATTGGTGAAGCAAGCCACAACAGCCAACAGCCGCCATTGGCTCGAAAATATGCGCGAGACTTTGCGAGAAGGCATGCAAATTATTGACAACCGTATTAATCAGGTTGAAGCAGAACGGGCTGCCAGCCCGAATGACGACGATTAACGCTAACGAAAAGGAAAATACACATGAGTACAAAAAAAGCACTTGAAGACTTAAACGATAAAACAAGACTTATACGAACCCTTGAGGAGCTGGAAAAAGAAACTGTTTTTGAAATTTCAAACTCCCCAAGAAGTATAACGATTCAAACAAATAGCGAAACGCTAAGGGGCGTTATTACTAAAGAGAAAGAATTGCTACAAAAGCAAGTTGATAAATTACAAAGCCTTGTGGACACAACCGACAAACTTTTTGCCGCACACCTGGCTGCACCAAGTGAATAACAATCCCCTTGGTTGGCCCTGGCTGATTGCTGGGGCAGCACTGCTTACCTTAGCAATAATTACAAACCTGGTTTAAGGATTGTCAATTGTGAAAATTAGTAAATATTTCAACCGCCATGAAATCGCCTGCCGCTGTGGTTGCGGGCTAGACACCATGGACGCGGTAACACTGCAATTAGCTGATGCCTGCCGCGATTTTGTCGGCGCGCCTATTACACCGAGTAGCGGCGCCCGCTGCCTTGCACATAATCGCGAACAAGGATCAAAAGACACATCCCAGCATCCAATGTGCCGTGCTATGGATTTACCTGTGCCAGACCCCGCCGCCTTATATGTATGGCTGTGTGAGAACTACCCCAATAAATACGGGTTTGGCCTGTATAACACGTTTGTTCATATCGACAGCCGTACGGGTAGGCCTGCCCGGTGGGACAAGCGAACAAAAATAATTGGGAGGGCTAAATAAAATGGAAAACCACGCTGTAATAGAAACCTGCGAGCGAGGCCATAATTTCGCCAAACTTCCAGACCACCCGCAAAAAAAAGGGGAATCACGTTGCCCCCATTGCATGGCCCAAGTACTCGACGAATCAGATAGCCAGGTTGATTTAAACACACTTGAAACGTGGGCAGGATTCGCGGCGGATGCAATACAACAAGTGATTGACGATTGCCATGAATCGCAACCTGAAGAAGCGCCAGAAAATGTTTGCAAAGATTTGCATAAGCTGCTTTCAGACCTAGAGAACATTTTAAAAGGTGATACTTATTTAATGCCTAAAATGGCCAGATTTATTGGTGATGTAGATTCCACTTTAATTCTAGATTAGGAGAATCAACCCATGTTTACAGAATGCTTATGTTTTATTAGTAAAGACTCACAATTCGAACTCGCAAAACCTCTTAATTATTACCGGCCAGAGGTAGGTACCATTAAAGTACCAACTGGTTTTGAAACAGATTTCGCGAGTATTCCAGCTTTTGCGCGTGTGTTTTTTGCTGTTAACGGAAAACACCGCCAGGCGAGTGTTTTGCACGATTATTTATATTCTAAAAAAGGGCGGGTGCCTAAGATGGTGGGTGAGACTCGATTCACCCGCAAGCAGTGCGATCAGGAATATTTGACAGCTATGAAGGGTACTGGCGTAAGCTTTTTTAAACGCTGGGTATTTTATGGGGCGGTGCGTTTGGGGGGGTGGATTTATTGGAACCGCAAAACTAACGGGGGTAAATGATGGAAGCTCAAGCTAGCTTGAATGTTCAAGACCTCATAGAACCTTTAGTTAACAGCATGGGCGAAACTTTAGGCTTCGTCGCGCATTGCCCTGGCTGTGATTCGTTACACGTTATTTGGACAAATAGCCACGACTACCCTAAATGGGATTTTAACGGCGATTTAAAAAAGCCTACGTTCTCACCATCGCTATTATTACGCGCCCCTTATCATGGCGACCCAAAGAAACGGCGTTGCCATGCATTTATACGAAATGGCCAGTGGTTGTATTTAGCTGACTGTACGCATGGGCTTGCTGGCGAAACGGTTAATATGTTGCCGGTGGAGGCTGATGAATAATGACTTATAAGTTTTGGATGGTTGTAGATGTAAGTGAAGTGCTATATGGGGTTGTCGGCAACAGGCTGCCAAATCACAAAGCGCCCCGCTTTATTCATGGTTGGCGCAGCAAAGCTGAAATCGAAGCCGCACGCCTAGCTAAGTTATATCCGGCTGGAATTTTCGTGATACTTGAGGCAGTCGCTATTGTTCGAAATCGGCGTACAAGCTGGAGTAATCTCACAAAAATAGATAAACCGAAAAAGGAATTTATTGTAAGTGATTTACAAACCCGAGATGAAGCAATGCAGTTTGATGACATACCGTTCTAGCCTAGCGTTGACCTTTAATTATTAAGAAAAAGCAGTGAGGGAGCGCACAACATCGTACGCTCGCTATTCGGATACGCCCGCCTAGCCGTATTGCATACCCATTTATAATTGACTATGCAGCCAGGCGGGCTCTGTTTTGAATAAAGCTTGTAATCAGATCAATGGTCAAATCGTGACGTTCAATGTGGAAAAGGTGATCTGTATCAGGGATGAGGGAAAACATAGCGTTTGGGATATTATCCGCTAACGCTTTGCATTTTTCCGGTGTTACAAAGGGGTCATATTCCCCGGTGAAACACAGCGTGGGGCAGGTTATTTGATCCAGATCGGTTGCCCTATAAGACATCAATCGAATGGTGTTGTAAATGAAAGTCCAAAATTCTGAATGTGTGTACTTACGCGTTTTCCTTAATGTTGCCTTTTTTATAGTCTCTAGCTTGGGTATTGGCCGGTCAGAAGCGGTTAAGAGCTCCACGAAATCGCTGGCAAATTTTTGTGGTGATCTGAGAGAGTCGGCCATTAAGCCTAGCACTATCTGCCAGGACGCCTGGGGTATTTCCTGCATGGCACCCGCTAGCGTAAGTGTTTGTATTCTTTGACTATTTTTTTTTGCGTACTCGATCGCTATACCGGTTGCATAACTACAGGATACAAGGTGACACGGCCCTTTGATGAAGGTTTCTACATATTCGGCAAGGCACTCGCTAAGAAACGATACCGGGTAGCTCGAATGCAGCGGCCCAGCATGGCCGGAGCCGGGCAACTCCACAATGTGGTAGTTAAAGTTAGATGAAAAACCCGCGTTAAGTTGCTTTATGCTCTCGATATCTTGCAGCGCGCCTGGCACGAATAGCATTGTTTGAGAATTAGATTTAAGATGCATGTGCCGTGCACCAGTACCACATAATTTTATATTGTCAATAGTTAACATGTTACAAGGTTCTCCAAATGAGTAGTGGAACTAAAAGAATAAATGACGATGATGCAAGGATCGCCACCCAGAAGGAAATAAACGCCATAAATGAGAGAGAGACGGCATTCAAAGAGGGAGTGGGTCACGCCTTGGCGTGGATATACCGGCAACAATGCTGGTCGCCGGAAAAAATCGCCCGGCGTATCAAAGGGTTAAAGCCTGGCACTTGGCGTGCCTACGCGCAGGCCAGCTACCCTAATAACCGCTCACTGCATGTTATTGCTGCGTTTTCGTGGCTTAGCCAGGTATCGATGCTCGCGCTATTGAAGGGCACCCTGATTCAGACCCATTGGGACACTATGGACGAGCATTCACTGTGCGCCCTGTTGCATTCAAGCTTGCTCTCTAAGAAGCAGTTTTATGCCCTTATGATGTTCCTTGCGAATGATCTTGAAGAACTAGGGGTGAAGCTCACGGCCCTGTTTTGGGATCGACTAGCCGAAGTGTCTAACTATCCAGACGATTTCATGGCACCCAGAGAGCTGGATTTAGAAGAATTTAGAGCCGATTACTACGAGTCAACAGGGTTTGTGTTGCGAGCACTACGAGAAAAGTCGGGGTACTCAATCGAACAAATGGCTGAAGTAATCGGGGTCTCTGAAGAGCGCTATTTGGGATATGAAAACCCAGATCGGTCAACCAACATTCCAGTACAAGCGGCTTACCGCTTAAAGCTCGGGTTCCACTTAAAAGACACAACCGGTTTCCTGGTTAAGATGCATCGCTTTCCTGGTTTTTTTAAAGCTCGCAAGGTGCAGCAGCTACGTGACGAGCTGATTTTCGAGCTATTCAGCCACGTACCACCCAACCACAAAGGGCGTTTTGTCGTTTTGGCGCGAAATATTATGGAATTTCGTCAAAATCAAGCCCGATAAGCGAAATTCTCAGAAATTGCTTATGAAATTCCCTTACAAAATAAGGCTATTTGGCGCAATATCGCACCGTCATTTTTTGGACGGTGAAGAAAATGGACAACAAACAAACAATCGAAACAAAAAAAAACCGGGTGACTGCTACCACCACGTTACAAGAACTTGCACCCGGTGTTGAACTTACCGCGATGGATTTATGTAACTTTCAGCTGGTGGCCAAGTATGCGGAATTGAGGCAACAGGGGGTTAACGTTAGCCTGCATATAAAACATAATGAACCTGCACACTAGGTGGTGGAAAAGCAAGCAGTAGAAGGAGCGCGATAAGTGAGTGGTAATACCAATGCACAAGCGATTGGCGACGATGAAAGGAAGATCGTAACGATAGAAGACGCACGGCCAAAGCTTAACTTTGCGCACGTAATTAGAAAGCTTGCTGTGATTGAAGATTTATTACAGATTCCAGGCGAGTTGTTAACGGACGATGCCCGCGCCGGCGCAAGAGTAATATTATGTGAGGTACGCGAAGAGATCGAAAAACAAAAATAACACCACACCTACGAACGATATAAAAAAACCGGCGCAGATAAACGCCGGTTTTTTTATGCCCGTACTTTGAAAAAGTCCAGCTGATCACGCTCGGCCAGTTGCTGTGGGCTAAGCGTGTGGGTGCGCAGTTTTTGGGGCAATGCATGGGGGCTGTCTGGAAGCACATAGGCGCTCTGTTCTAGCTGTACTTCTGGGTTGGGGTTGGCGCTGGGGGTCAGTGTAGCAATTAGCTCAAATCCAAAACGGCCACGCCAGCCGCATTGTGTAATATTCTGGCATTCAATAATGCCATCTCTAAATAACTTGGATAGCTCGCGACTGTGACGCACGCGGGCGTGTCCTCCACAGTGCGGGCAGGTTAAGCGCATTTGACTTGCTCGCGGTGATTCGTTTGATGTGTCGGCCATATTCCCCCCCTAGTATTTTTTACCCCTTTAGGGATATATATTACCCCTTGGGGTGTTTTTTCATCAACTATGGGCGGGTTTCGGCTTCTATTTCTGTCGTGTAGCCCTGGGGGCTTATTCGGTGGCTGGTACGGGTGATTACCCAAGCCTGGCCGGAAATAGCGGCATGATGGCCTTTGGCTTCTAGCGGCGATTCTGGCGCCGCTTCGGGCTTGCCTAAAGCTAGGTACAGGTTTAACACTGCTTGCCCACGTTGCAGGCGCTCAAGCTCTGCAAAGGCAGCTTGATAGGCTGCCTCCGCGTTATCGAAGGTGCCCGGCAACAAGGTTGCGCGTTCATCTTCACCGGCTTGCTCGTACTTGTAAGCGCCCAGCTCTTTGCTGTGCCAGCGCGCACGAACGCCGGTAAATGTGTTGCGTTCGGTTTGGCGGTAAAACCAACGGTTGCCTTGTGTTTGTTGCACCACCACAGGCGGGAGGCTCACCCCGCTTGCCGTTTTCGCTTCTGCTTTTTTTAAAAACAACAGCACACCGTTTTTTACGGTGGCAATGGCATCGTGCACGTGTGCAAAACGATTTAAAAAATGTAAATCGCTTTCATTGGTCTGTTGTGGTGAAACTAAATTAATTGCCGCTAGGCGCGGGCTTATTTTGTATTGCAAGCCATGGTCGGCGGCGATGTGTGCCACCAGTTTTTCTAAACTAATACGCTGCCAGCTACGGCTTTTTTTGCCCGGTAAACCCGCCACTAAATCTGCACTACGGGCGTGCAGTTTCAGCACGGCAGGACTGCCGCTGTGAGACACTTCATCAATAGTGAACGCACCTTTGTATTGCAAACTGTCGCCATGCCAGCCAATTGCCGCTGTTAATTCTCCGCCCAATGGTGGGAATGCCAACCCTTCTGTATCGGCCAAAGTAATGCTTAAAGTGTCTGCCGTGCTGCCGTTGTATTCGACAATTTCAAGCTCAATTAAGGGCGAGAGCTTGGGCGTAATGTCGCGCCCATTAAGCGTAATTTTATAACCTGGCGAATTTTTGTTGGATGGCGTAAGCATTTAAAAACGTAACCGGTTAAGCGGTTTTGAGAGCACTCCGGTTGCCGCTTCCAGTGCGGCATTGGTGGCGGTACCCAGCAAGCTGGGGTCGCTTTCATCGACGCGAACCAGGCTTACTGAAAATTCGATTTTTTGCGGTATGCCGTCGCGCATAAAATGTGTGCTGGTTTCGCGTACTTCCGTAATTGCCCAAAAACCGTAAAGACGTCCGGTGCCTTCGATTAATGGCCAGCCTTTGCCATCGGTTGCCATGGTGCGCAATAAATCCAGGGTTACGCGGCCGCTGGTTATCTCTGGGTATAGGGTGCCGGTTAGCGTGATTGTATCTGCGCCTGGGCCTGTGTATTGATAAACCGGCCGCGCGCCCGTGCGCTGTTGTTCGGCATGGCGCCATTGGCTGATGCGTTGCAATTGTTCATAAGGCGCACTGCGCAAATCGAAAATAAAAAAACCCAATGCCATTAACATAACAAGCCCTTTTTAATCGTGTAACGCTGCATTGCGTTCACTGATTTTGCGGCGTTGGTGTTCTTGCAAAAGACGTTCAACTTCATAAGCAATACTCTGTGCATCCATACCCGGTGCCGCGTTAATGTTTATGGTGATGGTATCGCCGGCCACCGGCGCCGGCACCACCTTGCGTGATAGTGGTGCGCGAGTATCGAGGGTATGAGCTGTTGCTGGTAGCGCCAGCGCCAGGCTTGCACCAGTGGTGGTTAGTTGCCTTGCCAGGCGTTTTAATTGTGCTTGGGCTGCTGGCGTTGCATTGCGTAAGCCTTCGCGATAACCCGCCAATGTATCGCTGCCAAAATTTTTGAATACGCGGCTTGGGCTGTGAATGCCTAACAGTTCTTTAAATGTGTTTTTTACTGAATCGGCAGCATTTTTAACACTGTTAATTAATCGGGTTTTGGTGCCCTCGATACCTTCAGAAAAACCCATAATTAATTGCTGGCCCAGCTCAATACCTACACCCAACAATTCACCTGGCAAATTCAACACCGTTTTTAAAGCGGTAACCAAAATACGTGCGAAGGCAGCACCGCTCTTACCTGCTGCGGCCAGTTCTTCTTTGGTCGATTTTACCGGGGTTAACAAATCGTTAAACCAGCTTCCTGCTTTCTTTAGCCATAGACTCAGTTTTTCGAACATTGGAAACAATGGACTAAGTACATTTTTAATTGCGTTTAGAGTTAAACGAATCAATGCGGTAAGCGGTGCAAATTGTTTTGCAAGCTCCGAAAAAAAACCAATTAACCAAGCTTTAATTGGTTGCCAATATTTATAGATTAATAGCGCAGAAAGTGCGATGGCAGCGATAATCAAACCGATAGGGTTTGTAAGTGCGAGACGGGCGACGTTGATTAGTATTAACGATAAAGCACGCAGCGCAATTAATGGCGCCCTTACGGCTGCGGCCAGAGCAGGTAGTACACGAATCCCCAGCAACTGCAGTGCAAAACGCGTTGCAGCTAATGGCAACAGCAAACCGAACAGTGCCGCACCTAAGCTGCCGAAGACAGCAACAGCAGCCAAGCCAGCAAGCACCGCTTTGGTTAAGGTTTTTACCAACTTCGGATTTTCGCGCACCCAGTTGCCCAATGCACTAACGGTGCGATTAACATTTTGAATTAACTCGCGTAATAATTCATTGTTTTCGCCGAACACCTGGATTTTTACATCTTCCCACGCACTCGAAAGCCGGTCGATATCGCCGCGCAAATTTTCGCCCATGATTTCGGCCACTTTGGCGGCTTCACCGTTGGCATCTCGAATACTCGCAACGTATTTGCGCAAGCTACCACTGCCAGCTTGGTTTAACAGTTCCAGCATGGCGGCAGCCGGGCGTTCACCAAAAATATTTTTAATAATTTCCAGTTGGTCCGTTTGACCCATACCGCGAATGGAATAATTTAAATCTTCTAAAATTTTCACCATGTCGCGAAGGTTGCCGTTTTCATCCGCCACGTTTAACCCTAAGCCCTCTAGCGCATCCTTCGCAGCAGCAGTGGGTGCACTGAGGCGCAACAACATCGCGCGCAATGCAGTACCGCTCTCACTGCCCTGTAAGCCCACGTTGCCTAACAAACCTGCCATAGCGGCGGCCTGTGCTAAATCGACACCCGCGCCGGCTGCCACAGGCCCCACATATTTCATGGTCTCGCCCAGCATTTCTAAATTAGTGTTGCTGGTTGTAAATGTTTTTGTGAGCGTGTCTGCAACCCAGCCCATTTGCTCGGCGCGCAACTTGAAGCCGCCTAAAATATTGCTGGAAATATCAGCGCCGCGCTCAAGCTCCAGGTTGCCCGCTTTTGACATATCCAAAACGCCAGGCATAGCCGCTGTAATTTGTTGGGGCGCAAAACCACCCATTGCCAAAAAGCCCTGCGCACCTGCCACTTGGTTTGCGCTAAAACTGGTTCTAGCCCCCAAATCGCGGGCGTTTTGCCGCATGGCGGTCATAAGCGGGCTTTGCCGGCTAAGCCGGGCCAGTGCCTGCACTTGCGACATTTGCGCATCGAAATCGGTACCACTTCCAAAAAACGCCCCTACACCTTGCGCGCCACGCGCAGCCAGGTAGCCATAGCCCAAGCTGGTAACAGCACCCGTGCGAGCTGTGTTCATCGCAGCGCGGTTGCGCTCGCGGGCACGACTGAGCGCTGCTTCTCTCGCTGCCAGCTTGTGTAACACGCTCTGCTGGCGTTCCAGACTGCGTGTAAGGGTTTCGGTTTCCTGGCGCATTCTGCGCGCCTGTGCTCCCGCGTGTTGCGTACTAACACCAGCCGCACGCAAACGTTCGCGGTGTTCTTCCAAACGTTTATTGCTGGTTTGGTGTTGCTTAGCCAGGCGGGCGGCCTGGGTAGTTAGCTTTCGTACTTCGGCGCGGTGCTTGCGCGCTTGGTTGCCGGCTTGGTTGTAGGTTGCCTGGTGTTTTTCGAGTTCAACACGGGCCGCGTTTAATGCCTGGTGTTGTTCCTGTGTTGCGTTTTTGTTGGCGGCGATTGCATGGGTATAGGCTTGCAATACGACTTTGGCGGACTGTAATTTATTGCGAGCATTTTGCTGTGCTGCTTCGCTAGCTTTTTGTTGTTGTTGCCACAGTTGCAATTGATTTGCGTTGGTTTTTATTTGCTGTGACAAGCTACGTAATTGCGTACGAGATTCCCGAAAACCGGAGAGATTTTTCGCCTGGTTATCGAGTTGTTTTAGTTGGCTGCGTGTTTGTTTTAAAGTGTCGCGCACCTGGCGTGTGCCGGCGACGGAATTTAGAAGATTTTGGCGTAGTTTTTCTGCACCTTGTAACGCCAGGTTAATGCGAACGTTATCGGACATTTAGCCGTCCACACAAAGCACAGTAGCGCCGCAGCACTGAGGCCTGCCAATATGAGCAATGACTTTGAACATGTTGTAAAAACGTCGTTGTGTGTTCGTTCATAGCAAACCCGTTTAGTGATCGGCACCGCTGCGTAAATATGCACGCTCTCGCCACGCCATGAGCTCACCCAATGTAAAAACATCCATAGCTTGAGGCGGCCAATTAAATACCGTGGCAATATCGGCCATGGCATCTTCCACAGTGGACGTTAACTTTGCTCCTTCATCGAGCTGGGCGCTAAAAAACTGCTTACCTTGGTACCGCACTGCATTAAATCTGCCGGCGAGAGGTTTTTTGCTTCGGCTTCTGTAATGCTGGGTAATGTGATGCGTGGCAGAAGTTTATGCAGTGAAGCCACGTCCAATTCCAACAACTGAAACAACGACAAGCCTCTTAGCTCTCCGCTGGCTGGCGTGCGAATTTCAAGTTTTGTTAAGTCGCCGCCATCGCGCTTAATCGGATTGTCGAGAATTACAACTTTTTCGGTGATATCTGATGCGTCTTGCTTTGCCATAATTTCCCCAGTGAAATAGTGAGTTGAAAAAAAGCGCGCACTTGGCACGCTGAGTGAGGGTAAGGGTAGTTATTAAAATTAAATGCCTAATGCCGCGCGTTTTTCGGCGAGTCTATCGACGCCATCAACCACAAAAATATAACCAGCTACATCGATTTCTATTAAGGTTTTTCCGCCGATTACAAGCTTGTAATAACTGCAGCTGGTCGTTACTTTTATGGTGTTGTTATCACCCGCCTTAGCGGTACCCATATCAATTTCACGGTGCCGACCACGCACCACAATTTCGCAGTTAGTAAACTCGCCAGTTTCGTCGCTTTGGTAAGCGCCAGCAAAGCGTAATAGCTCGCCATCAAGCTTTGAGCTACCGTAGCCAACGAAAATATTTTCAATTAGCCCGGCCGCCTGCCATTCGAATTCTATTTTTTCCTGGCCCATATCAATTTCGATGGTGCCATCCATACCGCCAGCCCGATATTCCTCGTATTTGCGGGCGAGTTTTGGCAGCGCCAATTCTGCAATTTTTCCCTGCCACGAATCGCCATTACCAAATAAGTTGAAATCTTTTAATTTGCTTGGGAGTGCCATTGTTTTCCCCTCTTAAAAAGTTGCCAAGCGCGATTAATTGCGCGTGATTGTTAGCCGTTCACCTTCGCAGCAAAGTCGGCGAGATAGGTGTCAGTTATACGCTGCTGAAACACCAGGTTTTCGAGCGGTGGCACTGGCGTGTAATCGTAGTCAATGTATAGTTTGCCAGCTTTCAAAGTGGTTACAGTGTTCAGTTCTTCGTTTAACCAGGCTTTTGCATTCACAATTAAACCCAGTGCAGCAAGTTCGCGGAATTTTGCGTTTACACCCTCTAAAATATCTTTGGCCAGGCTGGGGTGCAGGGGTTTATCGACAGCCCACATATGCGCATCTGCGATGGCATCGGCCAACACTTGCGCAGTAGTCACAGAATTTTCAAACGCGAATAGAGGATCATCGGAACAAGTGCGGGAGCCCCAAAACCGAAATCCATTTTTATTAATCAGGGTCGTTACATCATTTTCATTTAAATAACCGGCATCGGTTGCTGGGCTTTGTAAATCAAAGTGCACATCTTTGCTAATTCCTGTAACTCCATTTACACCAACGTTACTTAGCGTTTTATGCCAGCCTTCCGTTGCATCGATTTTTGCGCGTAAGCCCACAGCGTATGCGGCTGCGCTCACTTCGGTTGTGGTGGCAATAGTAGTGTCGAAAGCCAGGAAATTTGGCCAAATCAAAATGAGCTCGCGTGAAGAAAATGAACTGCGATAAGTGACCGCTTCTTCTTTGTTTTCACAGCCATCGCATACCGCATACACTCTCGCCCGTAATTTTTGCGCAACGCCCACCATGGCGGTTGTTACCGCTTGCGTGTCGTATTCCGGGGCAGCCAAAATACGCGGCACCACACCAAAGTTTTGTTCAGCAGCCAGTAACGCTTGCGCGCCGGTTTTTTTACCGGTGATGCCATCGACACCGCCAATAATATTAGCCTCTGTCGCAGCATCGTCTACATCCAGCTCGACGCGCACAACTATGACAACGGGTGCGGCCTGTGCGGTTATTGCTACGAGAGAACGATACAAACTGGAATCGCTATCCAGATTGGCGAGTGCTGCGGAAATATCGGTAATCATTACAGGCGTATCAAGTGGGAAAGCCACGGCATCGGCAGCTGGAGACGTGCCGACCAAACCAATAATGGCAGTTGAAGGTGTTTTAATGGGGCGGGCGCCGTCGTTAACTTCAACAACTCGTACGCCGTGGTGGTAAGTTTCTGGCATTGTGGAGACTCCTATTTTTTTGGCTTGGTTGCCGCGCGTTGGTGAGATGATTACGCAAAAAATAGGGGCTTTAAATAAGTCGCAACTGTAAACATTTAATTTACAGCTGCGAAAAAAAGACGGGCATTTAAGGGGTAAATTTAATCTTAAGTCGCGCTAATGTAAACCGTTGTATCTAAGTGGCTTTCTTGTGCTGAAGAATCAACGACTGTTAGTCGCCAGCGTTCATTGTACGAAGTGTTATCTGAACAATATGTTTTTGTCCATTTCCACGATGTGTAATTAGATGCAGAAGCCACAACGATTGAAAAAAAGTCATTGTTATTTCCAGCAATCCGTTGAACGCTGAAAGTATAGGGTGCAATACCTCCGCTAGCCGTCATTTTTAACGTTGATGTAGAAATTGAAACGGGGTAAGTCGGGTTCCCTGGTGCAGTACCCGTTGGCGATGGATCACCCGTCAACAGATAAGAAAGCGGCGGCGTATTTGTTGCACCATAAAAATCAAATAAACTAATTGCGCCGCTGGTTGGTATGTTGGCATTTTGGGGGATATCAGGAACAAAAGCACCGCCTCTGTAATAATCGCGCAATTTATTACTGGTGCCGTTAAATTCCGCTTTGATATCGTAGATTGAAATCTGGCCGCTTGACTGTAATGTCATCGCTTAGCCCTCGTTACTTTTTTTTGCGATAAGTTTTTAATAGCCACACTTTCCAGCGCTTTGATTTGCTCTCCTTGCGCTTCGACCAAGCTTATTAATTCCTGAAGCGCAGCTGTAATAACAGCCGTGGTGCGCTCGTAGCGTAGTGTGATGTAGTGCTCGCCACTGATCGATTCGCCTTTATTGTTTAAATCGAAAGGAGCCGGGCGTATAAGCTCGGGGTTTGGCTGCTCAACACTTTGTGCAGTTATTCCCAACTCTAAAACATTGGGACTAAAAGCGCCCTCGGTAAGCTCGCATAATTCTTGCGTGGCCGTGTATTGTATTGCACGCCATTGCTTTATAGACTCTATAGCGTTGGTTATCGGGCCGATAATATTTTTTAAGCGCTCATCGGAATAGCCCGCCACTACATCGCCATCTGCTCGAAACTCACCACCGTCTGTAAATTCATAACGTACTAGACCACCGTCATTGTAAAAATAAAAGCTGCCATTATCGCCGGTGGTTGAATAACCTATTTGCCAGTCCACATCAGTTTTTGATGTTGTGCCGTAAAATCGCAGATAGCGCCCTACATATGTATAACCACTGGAATCTGTGCGCGGTATGACGTTGTAATTAGCACCACCAAATTGCGTGCGCAAGCCATTCACTGCATTTGAATCATTCGCAACACCCAGTGTTGAAAGTTTTCCAGATAGGGCGAGCTCTAAACCATCAACATTGGAGATGGTATGTCCATGGCTATTTGCTGCAACGGTTGCGTTTATCGTTATGTTGCCACTGCCATCAAAATTTGCACTACCGCTTAACTGATTGCCCAGCGATATTGTGCGCGCAGTTGACAATTTCGGCGCACTCACTACGGTAAACGTTAAATCGAAGGGATCGGCATCACTCCCGGTGCTGGTGTCGGTCCAATTAATATCGATGCCGCCACCTTCAACAAACTTGATTTCTTTCGCGTGGGTGATGCTTACTTCTGTACCGTCGCCATCCTCGATCACAAACGAGCGCACAAACACGCTGCTGTCTAAGCCGTCAAATAAATTCGAATCGGCCGCTTTTCCGCTCGAGCTAAGTTTGCCCGCCAGTGCTGCATCTAGGCCGGTGATATCGCTGGTACTGTGGCCATGTGCGCTGGGTGTAAAGGTACTGGGTTTGCTGGTTACCTCCGACCATGCTGGCCAACGGGTGGCTTGCGTGGGAACGCTGCTTAAATCGCTCCAGGCGTGCCCGTGCGCACTAGGGGTAAAACTGCTGGGTACACCGCTTAAATCACTCCAGGGGTGACCATGCGCGCTTGGAGCATACGTTGCGGGTTTGCTGGTAACTTCCGACCAGGCGGGCCAACGGGTGGCTTGCGTGGGAACGCTGCTTAAATCGCTCCAGGCGTGCCCGTGCGCACTGGGGGTAAAACTGCTGGGTACACCGCTTAAATCACTCCAGGGGTGACCATGCGCGCTTGGAGCATACGTTGCGGGTTTGCTGGTAACTTCCGACCAGGCGGGCCAACGGGTGGTATACACCGGTAAATTTATAAGTTCGGTAAAGCTGTGCAGGTGACTTGCAGCAGGGTACACCGTGGGTTTGTTGGTGACTTCTGTCCAGAGTGGCCAGCGTGTGGCTTGCGTCGGTTTGCCCGATATTTGCGCCCAGCTGTGCGCGGTACCGGCGTTTTCATGTGTGGCGAGCATTTCGCCGCCTGTTTTGGGTGTCAACACTTTTGTGTTGCTACTGCGGGCGGTTGCTTCCGCAGTTGTGGCTTTTGCAATTACTCCTGCCGTTAATTCTGTGGCGCCAGGCAATAAAAAACTGGTGTCACCAAATGCGATGTTTGCGGCATCTTCACTTGTTATCGCGATATCCAAACTTAACAACACTATTCCCTGTTCTGCCTTTTCTAATATCGTTTCTGTAGGGCTTGAATAAAGTGCGAATAGCACGTTGTCGTCAGTGTATAAACCAATTTCATTAAGCGTGTATTGGTCGGTAGACTCATCACGCACGGTAACGTGTATTTGATCCGGTGCGACCACATCGCCGGAAATTGTTGAAAGCAATTTAAACTCTGCAAGCAATGCAGTATATAGCGGATTTGGCGTGTATTGCCCCGATCCAAATTTTACGAATTGCAAAACAATTGGGAGGGTTCCATTATTTGTGGCGTTAACCAACGCGGCGCGGCCTGCATCTGTAATTGTTAGCGGTAATGCCATTGTTTTTTTCCTAATCGCTGAGCAGCAAGCGCACCATTAAAACTGGGCGCGCTGTTGCGGTAATATTTAGCGTTGCAGCGGCATCGATACCACTGGTTACTGTAAAAAAACTGCGAGCGGGTTTTGTGCGGCCGATTTCTGAAATGATATCTTCGATAAATTCAGCCGTTACCGCTTGGCCGTTGGGGTCGTTAACATTTATTGCAATATCAAAACCGTGCGGTGCACCTGGTGGGGTTTGTTGCCAGTTTTCACGCAAAGCTACTGAAGCGCCAAATGCGGCCGCCACATCGCGAACACTTTTTACTGTGCCTTTTTGGCGTTTTATGGTTACGGCATTTTTTATAATTTCGCGCTTAACGCTTAAAGGCCAGTAACTTTTCCAGGTATCAATACCCATTGCCCAAGCTAACCATGGCAGCAAATTTTCTGGGCATGTGTCGGGGTTCCACAAATCGCGTAAGGGCGTAGGAATATCGTTTATGCGCTGGCAGGTTTCCGCCAGCGCTGTTTCTACGTTGCTCGCGCTGGGGGGTAACAAGCCAATCACTCGGCTATTCCTCCATGATTAATTGTTTTTGTTGTGCATCGGGCTGCTTGTGCGCTAGTGCAAATAATATCGGCAACTGGAGCAATAATTTCCACGCGCTGTACACCAGCAACGTGTAAAGCAGCATAGATGCCCGACAGCGTAATGCTACGACCCAAGCGCTGGTTTTCTTCCAAGTAAGTGCTTAACTTGTCGTTGGCTTCTTGCAAAACAACGTTGGTGTCCGGGCCGGGAAATGTGTACAAATTGGCTATAATTGTAAAATCAATAAGTTGCGCAGCCTGGGTGTGTACGTTGTCTGTGAGCGGCCGTACGCTCTCTGCATTTAACGCATCATATACGGCTTGCAGTGTTGCAACGTCGGGCACGCCGTTATTTTCCCGTGACAGCACCGTGATAACCACATCACCAGGCATAGGTTCGAGCAGGCCTGCGTCGTCATCCACTTGTAGCACAATAGAACCTGGCGGCAGCTGTGCCATTACGCCGGCATCGATACTGGCCATTGAAAAAACCGGAGTGATAACGCTGGCATCGAGCACCAGACCACTTGCGCTTAAGGCGTGATAAATATACGCGAGTTCTGGGCCTGCTGTACTCAATCCATCCAGCGCCAATTGAATGCGTGCGCGGTAGTCGTCGTCTTTTTCCATCACCGCAGCGGTAGGCGGGTTTGCGTTGGGGTCTGCCGGCGTAATCGTTAAGCGCGTAACTCCCATTAAAGCGCCCAAATGTTCTAAAGTGGTACCAGAAGCAAACGCAAGCATCACTGCCCGTGCAGCTTCATTTACCCGCTGACGAAGTAATAATTCTCGATAAGCACAGAGCTGTAATATTTTTACTGCAGGTTCGCTTTCAAGTTCGAGGGTATCAGCAAGCTCGGGTGCCAGCTCCAACAATTGTGTTTTATTGCTTTGTAATAGGGTTTCGTAATCCAGTGATTCAACAATATCTGGCGCTGGTATACGTGATAAATCTATGGGGTTTTTACCGGCCATAGCATGCCCTTACGTTAAATTAATTTCTAGCTGCTCGGTTTGTTGACTTTCGACATCCAAACGAGTTAGCGATAGCTTCAAGTACATAACGCCTGGTGTATTTGCTTTAATTTCTGCATTAACACTCTCAAGCCTTATACGCGGTTCGTATAGCGCAAGCGCAATAGCAGTAGCGGCGTAACACTGTAATAGAGTTGCGTTGTTAAGAGGTTTGTCGATCAAAAATGGAAGGGCGCTGCCATATTCCCTGCGCATTATTCGTGTACCTGTGGGTGTTGCCAGAATATCGGTAATAGACTGTTTTATATGGTCGATACCATCTAGACTTTTACCGGTTTGCGCATTCATTCCCACTATTAAATAACCTGCTATGTAATTTGGTGCGTGTGCGTAGTCGCACCGCCTGGTGTCGTTTCTGCGTTGCTGGTTATGTGGTTAACAATTGCTGTTGCCAATGCCTCGCACATTTCCTGTGTTTTGGCAAATTCGTTGGTGGTAACAAAGCCTTTACTTTGTAGCTGGGTTACCATTTCTTCCGCAAGCGCGCTTGCATTCATTGCCATGTTATATGCCTGCCTTTACAGTACTTGAAACATGAGGGTGCGGTGAGCCGGTATAGGGGCAAATGTGATTGCCGGTTACCACACCCGCGCCCCCGTTTAACGCAATCTGGGGCGCATCAGCTGTTAATTTACCGTTTACCGTTGCGCTCAAGTCGCCGCCTATTTCTGCGGTGGTGTCACCGTCCACTGTTGCCGTAACATTGCCATTGACCAGCGCATTCACATCGCCGGTGACAGTGAGTTCTGCAGCGCCTTTTATTTCTATGGTTAGCTTGTTTTGTGCGTGGTTGTAGGTGCTAAACGTACCATCGGGGTAAACGGTATGAATTTCGTCACCGTTTTTTCTGGGCGCGGGTACCTGGTCGCTGTATAGCCCGGTCAATGCAACACCCTGGTTTAATTCGCCTTGCGGGCTAAGCAGCAATACCTGCTCGCCCACTTCTGGAGGGTTCCAGGTGTTCACCTGGGCGGCCCGCAGAGTTAACCAGGGTAACCAATCTGTTAGATTTTCACCGGTTTGAACGCGCACTCGCGCTGTGCTGTGGTCAATTTCCGATACCAAACCAAAGCGCACGATATTGCTTAACAGTCTCAATACTTCCGCAAAATTTGTCATATTTGCAGTGTGTAAGTTTTATATTTTTATGGCGACGGCGGGCGACTGTAAGCGTATTTTTTACAGTTTATAATTTGAGGTTTGTTAAGAAAAAATCGTTAATAAATGTTTCATCTTCTGAAGAAAAACCCAGCAATGGGCGGGCGGGGTATTTTGTGCTTGGGCCTGGCTGCTCTTCTACGTAGTCCGTAAGGCCGAAATGGTGTACGGCAGCTATGCGACCAGCCCGGCCGATAATTTCGAGGGTGGCGCTTGTGCTGGCGGATCGTACCTTAATATGCCTGGCTTGCTTCAATTTTGCAAACATCGCGCGTGGCCTGGTGGTTTTATTTTTTCTTGGGGCAAATGGCGAACCGTTGGGAGTTTGTTGTTTAGCAATGCGTTGCTGATTACGTCGGCGTAACGCAATCGCCAGGCGTTTTAAAAATTGGCGGCGTTGTTGTGGGGTGAGTTTGTGCAGCAACGGGTCTGCCCATGTTGCCAGGGAATCGTAATTACTCACTAAGGACAAACCCCCCAGCCGGGCCGTTTACATGAATTTCGAGAGGATCGCCCATGGTAGACGGTGGCTCTGGCAAAATATGCTGAACTGTTCTGGTGGTACCGTCAAACGTGACTATAACGCGCTCGGTAATATTTAGTGTGTAACTGATATCTAGCGTTTCGTGATCAATAATTTGTGAATCAAAACTCAATACGGTATCAGGGTTAAAGCCTGGTTCGCGTACACTGAGCCATTCAAGAATAGGTAGCGTAAGTTCATCAAGGGTGCCCCGCCAATCTGTTATAACTACTCGCAGCGGCATAATGTAAGTGTGCGAATAATTCGCGCCGCTGTGGAATTCAATTTTTCCGTTCTCAACAAACATTAAAAGTTGTTCGGGGTTTCGCGATAGCTTTGGAACCCTAAGCAACAGGTAAGCGTGCAGATCTTTTATTTTTGTTTGTTGGTTGTTTGCTATGTCTGTAAAAACTCGATTTTTAGAAGTTCCGCCAGCCCGTAGGCCGCCTTTAGGCTTATAATATTTTAATGTCCAGTACTCTGCATTTCGACCAACAGAAACACCACCACGCCCCACACTTAGTAAAAAAATACGGCAAATCGCTTCGCCACCGAAGTGCAAGCCACCATTTGAAATATAATGGCCTGATATTTTTAGTTCTTTCGTTGCTGCGTCGCTGCCAGCAATTAATCCTCCTCCTGCGCTCGCTGTGTAGACTTGCAAAGTTACTGCTTGTCCACCCGACAATACACCACCGGCCACACTGGCATTATTCGCTTGCCCCGTTATCGCTTGACCGCCCAAGAATACACCACCGGCCACACTAGCGATGGATGCTTGCGCTGTTACCGCTTGACCGCCCGACAATAAACCACCGGTCACGCTGGCATTGTTTGCTTGCGCAGTTATCGCTTGACCGCCCGACAATACACCACCGGCCACACTGGCATTGTTTGCTTGTGTAGTTATCGCTTGGCCACCCAAGAATACACCACCGGCCACACTAGCGATGGATGCTTGCGCTGTTACCGCTTGACCGCCCGACAATAAACCACCCGTCACGCTGGCATTGTTTGCTTGCGCAGTTATCGCTTGACCGCCTGCGAGCAATCCGCCTACTGAACTGTAAGCATAAACCTGGCGCGTGGTTGCTGCGCCCCCTGCCAAGCCTCCGCCCACTGCCAACGTTCGCGATACAAACTCGCCAAAGAAGACTGAGCTAGTGCCTATGGGTTTAAAATAAACATTGGCGGAAGAAAAATAGCGACTTTTTGCAACCCCGCCGCAAGTGGTGCCACCTTGCCCGCTGGCAGCCAGCACGACTTCGCCAAAATAGACAGTGCTGGAGCCAATGGGTCTAAAATAAACATTCATTCTGCCGCACTAATAAAAGTGAAAGATTCGCTATTGTCTGCGGTTAACATTGCAACAAAATAGTAATTCCCTTGCGTGAGTTCGTTGCTAGCTATTTGATAATTCCCGCTTGCATCTGGGCTGATCTGGCCATTCTCGATTTGATTTAATGACAGGTCAGATATTGAGTATTTAACATTAGCTAAAGTGTAGGGGGTATTGTCAGACGCGTTATACATGACACCACTTATTGCCGGCGCACTGCCCGCGATTGATAAAGAGGTTGAAACCCGTAACGAATCGGCACGAACAATACCGACGACGCTATCCGCATAGATTCCGTAACCCTCAACGTTACCAGCAGGCAGCGCTTGCGGTGTACCAGATAACGTTAACTCAACCCCTGGTGTTACTGTTAACGGCAATACCTGCTCTGACGCCAAGAATTCTTTTTCTTCAGCATTAGTCCAATCTGTTCCTGGTCCTACTGTACTAACTGAATAGTCTGCAAACGATGCGAACCATGCGCCACCGATTTTTACGCAAAGTTTCACAGAGTCGGCAACATCCGAACAATTAAGCGTTGTTTTAAATGATTCAAAATTGGCAATATTCAAACCTTCTTTGTACAAAAATGAAGGTGTTGCGCTGTAGTCGAAATCACCACCATGTATGTATGCATATGACCAGCCATTTGAAGTGCTTGAATACACACACCAATTTTTTAAAGCAGCGTTCGAGCTACTATCTACCGCGCTTGAACCGTATACAGAGTTCAACCCGAAATCGGCAACATTTTGAACTGAATCTGTTAGCGGGGTTATAAAATAGGTCGCATCCCTTGGCGCTAAATCTTTTAATTCGTCTATTTCAGACTGTGTAAGTGCGTCGTCAAAAACCATTGGCATAGCCAAGCGCCCGGCGTAAAAACTGCCAGGACCGCCACTTAGATTTGTCGCACCCATTGTGAAATCGCTATTGCTGCTGGGGTTTAATCCGGCCGGGTGTAAGAACGGGTTTTTTGAGTAAGTAGCGTCGAGCTCATCGGTATACGTCGGGCGCGGTTCAAAAACATTTTCATACCACGAAATAACCTCCGTACCGTCGTATGTCATCCCGACCAGCAGCCAGTCGCCATACTCTGCTATTACGGTTACGTTAGCGGAATACTCAATGGCATAGGGGTAACCGGTGGTGGCATCGCCTGTTGCGCTAACGTGCCCGCAAATCTGATTTGCGCCACCATAACGGGGCAGATCGATAAACTGCCCGTACTGCCTGTCTGCGTTACCTTCATCCCAGCGGCCAAGGAGAAAGCCAGGGGAATCGAATTCCTCTCGTGCGATCCAAGTGAAAACACTAACGTTAGAGCCACCCCTATTAAGCGCACCAATATTTGCATTAGCGATACTTAAAAATTGATCGACACCGTTAAAGCGAGCAAAATATCCAAACGGGCCACCCTTTAAAATTGGCACATTTGAACTGCCGGCCTGTTGGAGTTCCAAGGTGCCGCCGTATCCGTATTGGTTCTGAAAATTGTCAACGAATGGCCATGCAGCAATCAATTTTGAGTTAGTAAGTATCGCCACGCAAAAAACCTCTCAAATATTTTAACAATAAATTTTTGTTAACCGATTGTTATTCGATTTCGCCAACGCTAAAGCGTGGATTTACATAAAAGCGATGCTGCAATGATGCAATAGTGTATGGGCCATCTGTAAAGCGTTCACACCACAACAAATCACCTGTGGTGCGCCGCGTGACAAAATAGCCGTAATTATCGTTGCTCGCCTGGTCTGCGCTGGACGCAAATTCAACGTCGCCATAGTCGGCCGACGCCGGCTCATTAGATCCCGCGCTGGGAGTTGTAATTGCATACGCAGCACTATCGAGCTCTTCGACTGCGTAGCCCAGAAAATCCGCCTCGGTAAAATCACCTATGGCGGTGTCATCATCTGGCGTTATATCGTTTTTATAAATATGCAAGTCGAGCTCTTCGGGCGCGTCTTTATTCAACAGAATGGCGAGTAATGTAGCGCGGGATGCGCGAGGGATGACTATCATTTTTTAAGCTCCAATAAGTGGCGTAGTTTTGGCGTTTGAAATTGGTACATTTTGGCAATATTACCCTGGCGTTTAAGAACCAGCAGTAACACTGTAATAGACATAAAAAATATAAAAAGAGCTAACGTTAAAGTTTGAGGTGGGTGTTTAACCAAGCAATAGGCTTCTAAATACAATGCAACAACATGTAACCATGCGAGTATTGAAATTATTCTTATATACCTTCTTTTACCACGTCTAAATGTTAACAATCGCACTGCTGTTGCCAGAATTGCGATAAAACTAATTATATTGATTAGTAGCGTTATCATGATTTGAACCACCTAAAAATACTGGCATTCTCGCTAGCTTTTATTAGTTGTTGTGCGAGATTAATACAGCACGCCGAAAACACGAACGCGCAAACACTTGGCGTTTTAAAGAAGTTTTCGAGCAACACAGGACCGGCCTGGTAACCCATGCATAAAGAAATAATCAGATATATAAAGCGGGTAAGTAATTTGTGATCTTTCGCGGAAATAACAAAGATACTGGCACCACTTGCGGCACCCATGAGTGTTTCTGCATCGATATTGGTTAAATAGCTCAACAGCGTAACGCCAGTTACGGTTGCAGTTGCTATTGCGGCGCTGCTGGGTTCTGCCATGTTTTAATCCCAAATATTTACACTTGTTGTTGTTTGCTGGGTTTCGATATCGGGCAATAAAACCGCTGTACCCATCGGTAAAACAGGTCCCAACTCACATAAGCCGGGGTTTACTTTTAATACTTCCTCAACCACTCGCGCCGTGATGCCGTAAGACCTAAAACAAATCGCGTCCAGGGTCTCATTTTGGTTCGCGTAAAGTGTTTTCATATCAGCTCAATTGTTACCCGTGGCACGTTCGTTAGGTCGTTAATCGCCCACGCTGCATTACGACGACATTCGTTTGCAGCGTTGCTGTTTTCCGTGGGTGTATCGCCGGTGCTATCGTAGTCGTGTAGCAGTTCAAGCAACGCAGCTTTAGCGAGAGAATAAACCGCCTGTTTGTAGAGTCGTAAGTTAGCGCCGGGAGGGTGCCCCGGCTTTTGAGGTACGTTGCTTAACTCTGTAATGCCTTGCGCGGTCTGTTCTGCCATCCAGTCGGCCAGGCGAGTATTAGCATCGAGCATTGCGTTGTACAAAGCTACCCCAGCCCGGCTTTCACTTGCGGTTGCGTCCACGCGTTCAACATCCCGAAAATCAGCCAACAATAAGCTGGGAAAAAAGGGGTGGTTTGTAATTTCCGTGCTTTCGCTTTCGGTGCCCTGCTGGGGTGTATTGGGTGCGACTAACATTTTTTTGTGCCCTGTTGTTGCTTAAAAGGTGGTGCCTTTTCCACGCCAGAGGCGCGCTTTTTCGACGCGGGCCACGCCTCCCTGGTTTGGGTAATAGGTAGGCGGTGGGCGGCGGCTGTCGGGTTGCCAAAGGCTAGCCTAAGCCGCCGCGCCGCCTGGCGCCGGTGGGGACTCGGTTATGCGCTCTGCTTGGTTATTAGCGCGTGAATGCGTTCTACGTGTTTTTTAACACCCACGTTAGAATCTAGTTTTAATGCACGCTCAAACGATTCCACTGCTTGTGTAAGCTTGCCTGCAAGTGCTTCGTAAGAACCAATAGCTTTAAATAATTTCGCTCTGATTTGGTCGTGCATATCGTGGTCTCTGGTTAGAGTTTCCACCATTTTGAATTGCGCAAGACGCTTGGCATTGAAGTCGCTTGCATTAGTAATTTTCCCATCTGACCAGCGCACGGTTAAACCATCTTTTAAAGCTGGATCGATGGTTTCTTCAACCAAAATCGCGGGCACTGTGCGTTGATATTGGTCGGCCGAATCCATGCCGTGTTTCAGCATATATTCTGCGATATGTATACCGGTATCTATCTCGCCCACGTCAAGACACCATACCATTATGTTTGCGATCACTTGATCTTGTGCGCCGTTTCCATTTTCAATCGCGCCTTCTACATAAGGTAAAAATTCGGTCAATTTTTCCTTTTTTATGGCGATTTTACGATCCATGCTTTGAGCCGAGCTCAATTGCTGACGCGCTTCAGCAAGTGCAGCCATGTGGAGAGCGTAGGCGTCGCCGGTCTGCTGTTTGCCATGTGGCGCTTTCGCAGCGGCTTTGGCGGCAAGTTTTTTTTGACGTAACTTCGCAGCCGGGCTCATATTATTTTTGCTGGTCATGAATTCCCCTTTTTCGTTGTTTATCACCCTGGTGACCAAAGCCACCAGGTTTTGTTAATCGAGTTACCGTTAAATCAATGTGATGTTTTCAATCAGACAGCCGGCGTCGTAGTCTTCAATTACAAAATCGTCGTTAGAGCTTTCGTAATTTTCAATGCGTGAGCGCTTGGGGTTTTCGGTAAGGTGGCGACGTCGAGTACCTTCCTGGAAGTACACAGAAAGATTTGATAATGGCGTAATAAAAATTACGCCAGCGGGAACAAAAGGAACACGTACAGCTTGCAGACCGCCTAAACGTTTTTCGCTCACGATCACATCAAGTGCGCGCATCTCAGTTGGGGCGTTTTCTTTATCGATAAGTGGAAAATATTTATCGGCCAAAAGTGCACGCCCAACAATTGCCACCAAGTCGGTGCGCTCTGCGTGCCATGACGCAACGTTGTTGTTAACTGCATCAAACACCAGAGCATCTATATTCGCATAGTCGCCACCGTTACCAATACGCACAACACCAGTCTGGCCGCCCTCATCCATTACAGACTCAGGCTTGTTTTCACGATATTTTTGTAGCCAGCCTTTGTTGACGTCTTGCAAAAGTGGATTGGTTGCCCGGTCTGTTTCTGCGGCAATGCTTGTACCGTTGAAGCCGACCATAATACGGTCTAACGCCTGCTGCCGTATGATAGCGTCACGCAATTTAGTTTGAAAATCTGGGAATTTTGCCCACTGGTCTATAGTCGCGTAACGTAGCGATGTGTCATATTCCGTGAACTGGCAATCGTACTGATTGCCGTCCAGGCTTACCATTTCGCGTGGTACTCGGTCCTTGGTGCTAGTATCGGTACGACCAGCAATAGTACCCGAAACACCCAAGCCGACTTTTTCGCCGGATTTATCTCGTACACCGACAATATTAATTTTTCCCAAAAATTCGCTAGATTCTTGGATACGTTTTTCGAGTGTTTGTTGTACGCTTGGAGTAACCGCAAAGGTTTTTTCAGGGCTTGATACGCCGTTTAGATTGGCGATTTGCGACAAATATTGCTCGTACAGTTTTCGTGTTTCGTTTTCCATTTCTGGTTCCTTAAATTTGGCTGATTGATTGGCTTAACAGTCGGTTTTTTCTTGATTGTTTCCGCCAGTGGCAAATGATCGCGGCGGCGTTTGTGGCTGCTTGCTGAGTTTTTCAACCAGCGCGTTGTGATCGTTTTCAAGTTTGTTAAACTTCGCCAGTAGTGCTTCGTGCTTACTATTCAATTCAGCGAAACTTTCAGCGGTAGGCATGTTTTCAAGTAACGTGCTCGTGAGCTGTTCAAAACTATCTACTACATCAGCACGCAATTGCTCGTTTGCACCCTCGGCTTTTTTAAATTTACTTGAGAGCATTTCTTTAACGCTCTCAAGCACACCAGGTTTTTGTTCAATTTCGTCAAACTCCAGCACCACTTCCAAAGCTTCGGTAAACAGGTTCTCTGGTCTAATTTTGCGCGATGCGAGAGGGCTTGCAGCACTGTTGGCGCTGAATTGGAGCATGTCGGTACCCAAGCTAGCAGGGGAATCTGTAAGAGCCAGGCCTACTAGGTAGGCTTGACCTGAGTCGGCGAAATCAGTATCAAGCTCCATAGACGTATATACTTTTTGCCGCTCTTTATTGAGCTTCAATGCCGATTCTGTGGGGTCGATTTCTGCCAACAAATAGAGCTCGCCGTTTTCCTCTTCGGTACTTAGCGCAACAACATCGCCATAACATTTAAACGGGCCATCGGGCAATATACCTTTGAAGTGCTCTAGGTTTACCCGCGCACCGTATTTTTTTGTGTTGTAATTTTTCGCTGCTTGTTCTAGCCAAGCACGTTCAATTTTACGGCCGTCTGTAGTTGCACCCTGTTTGCCAATTCTGAATTTTTTAGACTTGTATTTTTTCGTTTTTTGCTGCGTGTTAGATTCTGTGGGTTTACTCATCTGCTGGCCTCAAATGCGTTTAACTAATTTTTCAGAGTGAAAACATTCAGGCATTAGGATTGCGCAACATCAAAACACATGGAAGCAATAGCGGCTGTAAAAAGACTGCTTACAGTGGGCGAAAGATGGAATAAAGAAGGGAGGCAGGCAAACTGCATGCATGGAAAATGTAACGCAGTCTGCTGGCGAATTAAACACAAATAATCGTTTAAAAGCAAAATTGCTTTACTGGCAAGGTTTACGCGTTGCTCGTATTTGCGAAATTATCGACGAAAGACCACCCACTGTACACAGCTGGAAGCGGCGCGACAACTGGGACAAAGCCAGCGTTATCGACAAGGTAAATACCTCGTTAGAATCCCGACTTGTCGAGCTGATCGCAAAAGAAAACAAAGAAGGCAAGGATTTCAAAGAAATTGATTTATTAATGCGCCAGGTTGAACGGCTTGCGCGTGTTAATAAATACCAAGAAACCGGGAAAGAGAAGGATTTAAACCCCAACATTGAACGAAGAAACGAAGCCCCAAAACGCGCGCCAAAGCGAAACGATATAGGTGAGGAGGGCTTAAAACTTCTTACAGACAATTTTCATGCGTCGTTATTTGGCCATCAAAAGCACTGGTTTAGGGCTGGCGAAAAACACCGGATTCGCGACATTCTTAAAAGCCGACAGATTGGCGCAACCTGGTACTTTGCACGCGAAGCGATTATTGATGCCTACCATACTGGAAAAAATAAAATATTTCTTTCTGCGTCCAAAGCACAGGCGCACATTTTTAAACATTACATTGTGCAATTTGTAAAAGAGGCAACAGGTGTGGAACTTAAGGGCGATCCGCTCGTACTTCCCAATGGGGCCACACTTTACTTTTTGGGCACCAATGCTAAAACGGCACAGGGTTACCATGGCGATGTGTACCTAGACGAATTTTTCTGGATTCAGGGTTTTAAGGAATTTAGGAAAGTTGCGTCAGGTATGGCCATGCATAAGAAGTGGCGACAGACTTATTTTTCTACCCCATCAAGCCTGACGCATGAAGCCTACCCGTTCTGGAGCGGTGAACAATACAATAAGAATCGCACGAAAGATCAGCGTATTACTATCGATTTAAGCCATGAAAATCTAAAAGAGGGTTTGCTTTGCGGCGACGGTCATTGGCGGCAAATTGTAACGGTAATGGATGCCCTGGCAGGTGGTTGCGATCTTTTCGATTTAGACCAGTTACACCTCGAATACAGCATTGATGAATTTAACAATTTGTTAATGTGCCAGTTTATGGATGATAGCCTGGCAGTGTTCCCGCTTGCAGCCATGAATCGCTGCATGGTTGACTCTTGGGTAACCTGGCGGGATTACAAGCCGTTTGCAGAAAGGCCGCTGGCATTTAATGAGGTATGGTTGGGTTACGACCCTTCTGGTGCTAGCGAAAATGGAGACGGCGCCGGCTTAAGCCTTATTTCGCCAGGCAGCAGCACACAACCAAACCGAATCATTCACGCCGAACGATTAAAGGGCAAAGACTACGAAGCCCAAGCCGAATACATTTTAAAACTCACAAAGTACTTCAATATTACGTATATGGGCTTTGACGTCACTGGCATAGGTGAAGCAGTCGCGCAACTGGTAGAAAAGAAATTTCCTTTCATTACGCGTTTTTCTTATTCGCCAGAAGTAAAAGCACGCATGGTGCTACAAGCACAACACATCATTGATAAAGGTCGGTTGCAATTTGATGCTGGTCGCTCCGACATTGCACAAAGCTTTATGGCCATACGCCGCACAATAACAAACAGCGGCACCAAAATAACCTACAAAGCGCGGCGCTCTGAGGCCACCGGACACAGTGAACTAGCCTGGGCGACCATGCACGCGCTTTCCAACGAACCGCTATGCGGCCCTAACGATTCCACCAACAGCCCCATTTTGGAAATTTATTCATGAGCAAAAAAAGAAAACAAGCGACGACGGCAGAGCCCGAATACTTTACCTTCGGCGAACCAACCCCGGTGCTTTCTCAATTTGATGTGCTATATCATGACTGTTGGGCATTTGGTTCAAAATATTGGGAGCCCCCAACAGACCAGGCCGCACTTTCTAAAATATATCGCGCAACTGCACACCATGGCTCTGCACTTCAAACAAAAAGAAATATTCTTTTAAACACCTTCAATCCAACTAAATATTTAAACCGGCAGGACTTCGCTAGGCTTGCTCAAGACTTTTTAATTCTTGGCAACCTGTATGGCGAAATGATTTTCAACAGACTGGGTGGATTAATTGGAGTTAAACCCGCTCTAGCTCGCTATGTGCGTCGATCTTGTGATTTAAGCGGTTACTGGTGGGTACCTAGCTACAACCAAGAGACTGAATTCAAAACAGGTTCGATCATTCATGTAATGCAGCCAGACATTAACCAAGAAGTATACGGCGTGCCAGATTACTTGGGAGCTCTGCAAAGCGTTTTGCTAAACGAGAGTGCGACACTGTTTCGGCGTAAGTATTATGAAAACGGCAGCCACGCCGGTTTTATTCTGTATATGACAGACCCCGCGCATAGTCAAAATGATGTAAACACTCTGCGCGAGGCGCTAAAGGGGGCTAAAGGGCCAGGCAACTTTAAAAACGCGTTTATGTACGCACCAAACGGAAAAAAAGACGGCATGCAGCTAATACCAGTTAGTGAGGTAGCGGCCAAAGACGAATTTCTAAATATTAAAAATGTCAGCCGCGATGACCAGCTAGCAGGCCACCGAGTACCACCCCAATTAATGGGGATAATTCCAAACAATACCGGAGGGTTTGGCGATGCAGAAAAAGCCGCGAGGGTTTTTATTGAAATGGAATTAAAGCCATTACAACAATACTTTCTACAATTGAATGACGCGGCAGGTATTGAAATTGTAAAGTTTGATTCATACACATTTCCGAACCTGGGAACAGATTAATAAACGCGTGTTCTCTCCAGCATGTATATACGCGACGCATCACTCGAAAGCTTACCAAGCGCCGTGCACTCAGCGGCGCCGCCTTCGAACAAATAACCTTGCTTGGCAAACGAATTAACCACCGCGATATTACTTACACCTGGCAACGCATCCCCCCCAAACGACCACACAGCAGCACAGGCACCAGTTTTTATAACAGCGCTGTACATTTGCTGGGTAATACGTTGCGACGACAGAATTACCTTAAGTTGCTCACCGTCGATAGTTATAAACTCTGGAGCCCACGGCGCCAAAGCATCACCTAGCGCTTTGTAGCCCGCGTCACTCTCCGCAAAGGCTGACACACCTGCAAATAACATTGCAAAAATCAAATATTTCATAGCAATCCCCCTTTTGTAATTAATCTTTACTCCAATACCCACGCCCCGAAATTTTCCACCACATCCCCCCCTTTGCGCCTTCCGCGCGCAGTCAGCCCCCCGCCACGCCTGCACGCTAAACGTGTTTGTTTTTATGCATGCTGCAACAGAGGTCATAGCAGCACCAGCCCTGGCGTTGTAGATAGTGGAACTGAGTGCGCTATTTATGCGAATTTACGCGAAACCACCCCAAAAGCAAATTATTGCAAACATCGCGGGAATGCCAACGCCAATACACAGCTATTGGCGCCAAAAACTGCATACCAATCAGCATAATACTGTATATAATTACAGCATGACTGTACTAATTCGAAAATTAAACTACCGCTCAATTACCCTAACGTCGATCTATACCCACCAGCCGGTAGGGGTGTATTTGCGTAGTGGGCAGCTTAGATACCTTCCCTTTCTAGGCTACGCTGATGCGCTCGACGCGAAAGCTGCTGGCGCAACGCCTGTGAAGTTAGAGGTTTACGGATATTACAAAGACAGTTTTGCGAGCGAACTCATTACGCTGAAACCCGGCGAGTTCGTGCAAGGAGCGCTCACCAAGATTGGTGTCTACGCAATAATTGAGGAAGGGTTACCGCGTATATTCCGGTAAGGGTAAACCGCTGCCCGGCACCTTAGCCAATCCCTGACTTCAGTCGGTCTCGCCTGACACCAGTCGGTTGGGCAGCACAGTTATATTACTTTTTACGAGGACTCGCGTATGTAGGAAATAACCCACAGTTTGCGCCAGTAATTGCCCTGCAATAGCAATACTTAGTCGTTCACAAAGCTAAAAAAGTTGAACTAGGTGTGCAATAGGTGTGCAATATGGATAAAAATGAAAATTTCTTTGAAGGGTGTTAGTTGCTACTTACCTGAAACCCATTGTAGGAGTGGTGCCCGGGGCCGGACTTGAACCGGCACGACTGTTAAGGTCGGGGGATTTTAAGTCCCCTGTGTCTACCAATTTCACCACCCGGGCATCGAGTGGAATTTTTCAATACTTTCGCGAGCGCTAGGCTGTCAGCCCTTTGGGCTGATTCCTGTGGTCGCTACCGGCGTCCTGCCTCTCGCGACACTAGTGCTTCCTGCACGTCGTCTACCAATTTCACCACCCGGGCATCGAGTGGAATTTTAAGTTTGCGTGCCGTTTTGGCCCTGAACTGCAGTTGTCGAACTAGCAGTAACATTATGGAGGCGCGGGTCGGAATCGAACCGGCGTACACGGAGTTGCAGTCCGCTGCATGACCACTCTGCCACCGCGCCTAAAATCTTTTCTCCTGCCGGGTACAAAGCATTCTAAGTGCCGCCTCGGCTAAGGGCTGCGAATTGTAATAGATTCGTTTGGTAAATCCTAGTCTGAATTGTTTTTTCTTTAAATTCAGCGGGTTGGCTGTTTATTAAGCGTGAGCGGGTGAATTGTGTATCTTAAGGAACCCTATGGTGAGGGGGGCTGTCAGCGCGAGGGGATTGGAGCTTTGAGACTGGTTACCAAGCCGACAGTGGTGGCTTAGCTGTTTTTGGTTACAGGGTTTGGTGCCCCACCATCTAACGATTGAGTGACCAAGCAATCTTAAAGTAATTTCTAGAATATAAATACTTTATGTATCAAACAGTTAAGGGTGCAAGCAAAAAGCAGTCTTAAGAAACATTCGACGAAGCCAATACCTGGCTTCGCTCATGCATTTGTTAACTTTCTTTTGGCTAGCCAGACAAATCGTGCTTAGAAAGCTTTCGAAGGAATGTAGGACGAGCTAAACCCAGCATTTCGGCGGCCTTGGTCTTGTTGCCATTCGTCATTTGCATCGCTTCACTCAACAGCATTCGTTCAAGCTGCTGTATCGCTTCGTTAAAGCCAGATCGTGGTTCTGCGAGGTAATCAAATAGCGCGTGCGCGGCCTTATTTTCAGGGGTTGAGGGGATCAAGGATAGCAGCCTAAAGCTGCTATAGGTGTTAGTGGCGTAAATCAGTACCCAAATGGTCAGGCAAACGGTGAGTGAAATAACAACAGCACCGTTAATTTTCACATTAAACGCCATTAAGAAGATAATCAGCACACCCACAATCGCCAGAGGCCCGAAGGCCATAATCTGAATTCGGGTTGTTCTCGAGGCGAAAGCGGGTAGCGGATTCGACGCTCTTGCCGTAAGCACGATCAAAAGCGTGAGGATGGGGCTTAAGAGCAAAACCTGGATTACCCAATAATACGGCCCAGGTACCCGGGTGATTGAATATCCGATGCTTTTTACACCACTTATGCCAACATTCGGTGCAATCACGGCGACAGAGAAGATGAGTAAGGCCGACATCATCAACAGCCGCGACCGACTTATGAGTCGGGCTGATGATTCTAAGATGTGGTAAAGGGCTGAATAAGCCGCCAGGCCAGCGAAAATGTAATAGGCCTTCAGAACGAGCATAGAAGGCTGAGACGCAGTTTCAAACGATATCAGCTCTACCACATTCATACTTAAAAGTGCGGCAAAGAAGACGATAACGCTCTTGGGGGCTTTAACGAACAAGCCCCACTTACTGAAAAGCGTTAATATTTTAAGCGATAGAGCTAATATGCTGATTGCGATTACAAAGTTCAAAACTCAAGTCCAATTTGACAAACCGAAAGGCCGCTACCCGCACCACAAAATAATAACTTGTCGCCCCTTGAAGGCTTATTAGCGACATAGTTTATAGCAAAAGTTACACTAGTTAAATTTCCAAATCTCTCATAAGTGATAGGTGCTTTGTTTTTGTTCACCCCAGACATCTCCACCATACGCCTGTGGGGCCTTGCGCCTACCTGGTGGCAGAATAATGTCGATATATCATTTGGCGTCCAGGCGAGGCCGGAATAGGTAGTTGCGATCATCTCCTGATGCGCCGCGACCATGGCCTTACTGATTGCCTCCATTTGCATCTCAAATTCAATAAAGTCCTCACCAGTGGTGACATAGCACTGATCAGAGAGCTCGGCATAAGAGCGAAACTGCATCTTTCTGAATTGTGGGCCGTAACCCTCGCGGCTCACAACGAATGCGCCACCTCCGTCACCCACCGTGAAAGCTCCCATCAATCTACGGAAGTTTTCTCTCGAGAGCGACTTTTTGAGTTGCCGCATAACATCCAGCGACACGAGCGAAGGTTGCTCCCCGGCACAAACCAATATGTTACTGGCCGCGCCAGCACTGATGTAGCAGTCCGCCAACGACAGCCCGTTAAGCAGTCCCATACAGGCGTTGGAAATATCAAACGAAGTAGCGTTTCTGGCGCCAATCGCGCGTTGCACCTCATGGGATGTAGCCGGCTCTGATCGCACAGGGTGGATACCGCAATATATTACGGCATCGATATCAACGGGGTCTATGTTCGCATCAACAAGAGCCGATTGTGAAGCCTTTATCGCCATATTTGTGCAGGGCTCATCCGACCAACGCCTCTCAACGATACCGGTAGACCGCTCAAAAAAAGCGGTTGGAATGCCAATTTGGTCGATCTTAAGTTCTGTCATCAATTCATCTGAAGTTACGGTTTGTTCTGGAACAAAAGCGCCAGCGCCTACGATTTTTGAAGTGCAAGGTTGGTTGATCATGTTTATTCTCCACGTTATTTGGTGCCATATATTCTAATTACGCTTTAACACCCGTGGAAAAATGAAACTAATACTATAAGTACAATTTTTTGCCTTTTTCCGTCCGATATTGGATGCGCAATTTTAAACACTGTCCAAATGTGGATATTTGTAGAGAATTAAGAAATCTCAGTTTATACAATCCCAGCTGTGACATACGATTCAACAAGAATACACAGATTTGGTGCCCAATATTGGACAATTAACCAGTGCCAATAGTGCTACCGATCATTAAAATTAGACGCTTTATGTTCATTTAAAGCAGATTTAACAGCTTTTGGCGCTTAAATTACTAATATTGTCTTTATTACATCCGGTGCTAGTAATACAGTGCTGTTTTTAAGGAGATTAAGCATGTTTGGTTCTAGGGGAGCGGAAGGCAAAGGCAACTTACCGAGCGTTGATGAGCTCATGTATGCCACCCGGCAGCGAATAGAACAACTTGATGACGGCGAGGTAAGAGCCTTGTCAGCATTTTTAGACTTTATGGAATTGCAAAAACAGCTTGGCCAGAGCGGAGTGGTGATGCGCATATCACATGAGGTCGTTAGCGACGCTTGACCTGTTGCTCATCGCTGTAAAAGCGATATTGGGATCAGGTGTATGCCCGGTACGAGCAACTGCCTACCCTTCATATTGAAAGCTTTAACGGGCTAAGCAACAGTTGTTGACGTTGGTATTTCGCCGTTAGACATCACATTCCAGGTAGGTTTTTGAGGTATCCCACTTTTTTGCCGTAAGAAATGGCATAGGATGCGAAAACATGAGTACGCCAGTGCCAAGTGTGAAGGCCGGCTCAGGCTCCGGTTTTTTCCGGAGTTTTATGTGGGCATACAGCTGCCGATTTTAATCATAGTTACCTACTGCTTGCCCACAAACGTCACTTAACCTATTGTCCCACACGGTATTACCGCTATATAAACAAAGTAAAAAAACAATTAAGTTCAACGCTTCCGTAGGTTTGCGCGGTTTAGCCAGTGCCCAATATGACCAGTAAATTACGAATCCATACTTCCTTCGCCGTCCTCGTTCTCTTGTTGGTTGCTTGTCGAGATGCCAACCCCGTATCAAATTCGGAGAAAACCATGTTCCTAAAAAATCCGCCTCCAAAAATATATGTTATCAGCCCTCAGCTAGAAGGAAGGCTGCTGCGCGGTAGTGAGCCACTGGCAAGTACCAAGATTTTTAGGAAGCTACAATGGAATGGTCAAAGCGATACAGTCGAGCAAGAGTTCACTACCGATGAGCAGGGCTATTTTTCCTTGCCTAAATTTGCGAAGGAGCTTCAACTCAAGGCGATGGAGCAATTTATCGCTAAAACGGATGTTGTAGCGTTGATTAATGGTGCGGAAGTTAATGTTTGGGTGCAGAGTAAAATGTCCAAAGGTGATGACGCGTTTGTGAGTGAAATGAAAAACATGCAATGCGACCTTAACAACCGTTTAAGCCGTGTGAATGTCGAGCACAATTTATTGGGTACAGTTTGTATCTGGGAGAACATGCCGCAGGAGGAAGACCCTAATGCCCTCTAGTGAACTTACGCCAAGAGCGGCAGCAAGGCTGGCCGCAGATAACTTGTCGCAGAGAGATCCTAGGTTGGGTAAGGCCGAGCTCTCATATAAATACAAAAATGAATCATGCCCATCTTGCTCGATGCCGGTTCAAGATCAACGATCCAACACGAACAGCCCTAGATCTTTCTAATTGTTTTATAAAAAAGCAACTAGAGTTTTATCTCCAGTCGCTACATTCAATTAAAAACACCTCAGCTTTCTCCGCATTTACCATCATTTCGATACTCCAACGAATCCACATGCAACCACTGCTGAGAATTAAATTCGCAGTAGCTGTAACCTCTCTTATCAAGGTATGACTTGAACCCGAAATGCAGAACTTGTGGTAAAACGAAAATGAGGACTAAGCCCAATATTATGATTCTGGTAAGTAATTTTCGTAATTGGGGAGGCAGGTCTTTGTGCAAAAGGCTGGTATAAACTCCATCCACCAGTAAGGCTCCAAGTGCTACCGCGCCACCAAAAAGATAATAACTTCCTTTATCGATACCAACGACGGGAGCGCTATTAGCCATTTGATTCAGCGTTAACCCCAGGCTCAATAAAAACCAAGCGAGTGAACAGAGTGCAAAAATTAAGAAGAAGAGTAGTGACAGTGCTTTAATCATCTCACGAAACCAACAGTGGCCGAAATATAAAGCCCGGGTGGATCTTAGAAGTGAAAACCTATTGACTGTTTTTACCTAACAGGTTCGCATAATTTCATCCATGCGAGATTCAACATACAAGGTAGAAATGGGCTGGGGGTAGCTGTTTTATTCAATAATTGTTGAAGCTTTTTAACCGCATCGCCATGGCTTGCTTGTCGTAATACTGAAAGTGTCATTCTATGATCCTTTGTGATGGTCTATTGAAGAAACAGCCAATAATCGGCTGGAATAAAATTACTTTGGATATCCAGCTCTAACCAGAGCAATCCGTCATCGGTAATTATTGCTCGTAAATTCTTGCTAAATAATTTATTTCCGTTTAAGCACGTCGAATCATAGATTTTTCCCTCTGGGGGCATTCCAGGCTCTGCGTACTTACGATCCAGCTGAAGCGTTTCTTTAACTTGTATGCTCGCAACCGAAATTATCGCACCGCCCATTTCCAAGCGGTACGTTGCGTTTAATTCTGCTGTTCCCGATTTTGGTTTGAAATTGCTCATCGGCGCTAGATCAGAACCCACCAGAGCCTCTGTGGGAAGATTGGAAAATGCATTTTCGGGGATTTCGCATGATACGGCAGCTGCAGGTTTCAGCGACGATACCGTGCCGGAATCGGCCGAACAGGCGCTGATAATAAGCAGAGTACAGCAAAGTTGTATCGCAAGGTGTCGCTGCATGGTTATTGTCCTGGCTTTAAATTATTCATATTCTTCCAAAGACGCCATTCTAGCTATCTGTAAAACTGGATACAGGGATGGCGATGCGATTTTCGCCATTGCAAAAGTGTATACGATGCAAGCGCGGCATTCCTTTATCACGGACTACCCAGCATTCAGATTTCAGAGCTTTCTTAGTTTTATTAATGAATTACAGGTTTGGCGTGTATATCAACTGTCAGGCGTGTTAACCTAGAGAGATCCTGCTAAAGCGCTAATCCATTGATTTATCAAAAGTTTTCGCCTTGAGAAAGAGCAGTTTTTGGCATATTGTTTACGGAATAACAACAAACAGAGAAGCGCCGTGATTCCAGTCTATCAATCTTTAATGCACCCTCTGCTTCGGGCCCTTGGCGATGGCCAGGCACGCCGCACCCGAGACCTGGTGCAAATGCTTGCTGATACCTTAAACCTAACAGAAGAAGAGCGCAGCCAACTGCTCCCCAGTGGTAAGCAAGCCATATTTAATAACCGCGTTGGCTGGGCACGCACCTACTTAAAAAAAGCGGGTTTAATCGAAACCCCGGAACACGGGTTTATGCGCATTACCGAGCGTGGTGCCAATGTACTTCAGCAGAACCCGCCGCTAGTGGATAACGAGTACCTGAAACAATTTCCGGAATTTCTGGAGTACATGAGCTATTCAAGCAGCCAGGGTAACGACGTATCTAGCGCCACAGTGAGTGATACCGCAAGAGAAACACCCACAGAAGCCATGGACCAAGCCTACCGCCAGTTCAATGCGGAATTGGCCACAGAAGTGTTAGATACCGTGCTTAAAGTAACCCCGCAGTTCTTCGAAGAGCTGGTTGTAAAACTGATGTTAGCGATGGGGTACGGTGGTTGGAGTGAAGAATCGGGTAGGGCTACCCAATACTCGGCCGATGGTGGTATCGATGGTTTAATAAATGAAGATCCGCTGGGCTTGGAAACCATCTACCTGCAAGCGAAACGCTACAAAGACAACACCGTTGGTCGCGAAGCCATTCAAGCCTTCTCTGGGGCTTTGGATATGCAGCGTGCTCATAAAGGGGTATTTATCACCACCTCCAAATTCAGCAAGGGTGCGTTGGAGTACGTGGGCATGATTCAGAAAAAAATTATTTTAATTGATGGCGTTAAGCTCGCAGCGCTTATGATCAAACACAATCTTGGGGTATCGGTGAAGGAAACCTATGAAATTAAAGCGATTGATACGGATTTTTTTAACGAAGATTAATAGCTTGGGAGTAGCTGGCGGTTTAAGCGGGCAGATATGGAGAAGTGGATCGAACAAGCAAAACAGAAGGAAGCCAAATGATTCAAGCTGACCCAAGCGTCTCACGACAGCTAATCGAGATCTATAAGTAGAAAAAGCAAGTCCCCCATGTTGCAATACAATTAACGCTCCATCTTAGCTGGCTAAATGTATGGACAAAAAAGAAAAAAAAGAACTCAGCGAAGCGGATATCAAAGCCAAATTTATCACCCCAGCCATACGCAATGCAGGCTGGGATGAAATGACGCAAATCCGCCGCGAAGTTACCCTTACTCCTGGCCCGGTCGTGGTGCGTGGCAATTTGTCTTCACGCAATAAAAAGAAAAAGAAATTTGCCGACTATGTGCTGCAACGGGAAAAAGGCGTACCCATTGCGGTTGTCGAAGCCAAAGACAACAATCACACCGTTAGTGCAGGTATGCAGCAAGCGTTAGGCTACGCTGATATTCTCGAAGTCCCCAGCACCTTTAGCTCCAACGGCGATGCTTTTTCCTCACACAACAAAGTACCGCGCCCCGGTGAAGAGATAGAAACCGAATTCCCCCTGGAAAGCTTCCCATCGCCAGATGAACTCTGGGTGCGTTATAAAACCTTTAGAGGGATTGAAGACGATGAAGAAGAGCTGGTCGAAGAACCTTACCACGACGACGGCAGCGGCAAAGAGCCCCGTTATTACCAGGCAGAGGCCATTAACCGCGTAGTAGAACGGGTGGCTAAGGGCCAGAAACGTCTCTTGCTCGTTATGGCTACGGGTACAGGTAAAACCTACACCACATTCCAGATTATTTATCGGTTGTGGAAAGCCAAGAAGGCCAAGCGTATTTTGTTTTTGGTGGATCGCAACATTCTGGCCGATCAAACCCTAACCAATGACTTCAAGCCCTTTGGTCCAGTCATGACCAAAATCAAAAACCGCAAAATCGACCCCTCATACGAAATATACCTGGGTTTATATCAGGCCATGACAGGCCCGGATGAAGAAGACAAAATCTTTAAAAACGTCACATCCGACTTCTTCGATCTCATCGTAATCGACGAGTGCCATCGCGGCAGCGCTAAAGACGATTCCGCCTGGCGGGAAATTCTCGAATATTTCGACAGTGCTATCCAACTCGGCTTAACAGCCACACCCAAAGAAACCGAATACGCCTCTAACATCACTTACTTCGGCGAGCCCGTTTACACCTACACCCTGAAGCAGGGCATACAGGATGGCTTTCTTGCGCCCTACAAAGTGGTGCGTATTGATATAGACAAAGATATTCACGGTTGGACGCCACCGCCAGGCATGAAGGATGACCTGGGCAATGACATAGAGCAGCGAGAATACAACCAGGCGGATATGGATCGCATATTGGTGCTCAACCAGCGTACCAAGCTGGTGGCCAAGCGCGTGATGAAACTACTCAATGCCACCGATCCTTATTCTAAAACCATTATCTTCTGTGAAGATATCGACCACGCCGAACGTATGCGCAAAGCCATTGTCAATGCCGCAGGCCCCTTGGCCCTGGAAAACAGCAAATACGTAATGCGCATTACCGGCGACAGCCTGGAAGGCAAAGCCGAGCTGGATAACTTTATCGATTCCGATAGCAAATACCCGGTTATTGCCACCACCTCAGAACTGCTTACCACCGGAGTCGATGCCAAAACCTGCAAGCTCATTGTGCTGGATAAAACCATCAATTCCATGACCACCTTCAAACAGATTGTGGGTCGTGGTACACGTATTGAGGAAGAGTACAACAAATACTTCTTCACCATTATGGACTTCAAAAAAGCCACCGAACTCTTTAAAGACCCGGATTTCGATGGCGACCCGGTGGTTATTTACGAACCCGATGACGACGACGACCCAGTACCACCAGATCCAGAGCCCACCGAAGATGAAGAGGGCAGCGATGAAGAGGACGGAAGCGAAACGGTTAAAAAAGTAGTCGTCAGCGGCGTGGAAGTAAGCATTCTCTCGGAGCGCGTCGAGTTTCTGGGGGAAGACGGCCAGATGGTTACCGAATCCTATCGTGACTACAGCCGCAAAAACATTCGTAAAGAATATGCCTCGTTAGATGAGTTTCTGCAAAAGTGGAACACCACCAAAAAGAAGCAAGCCATTATTGACGAGTTGGCCGAATACGGCATAGAACTGGAAAACCTCGCCAAAATCGTCGGTAAAGACTACGGTGATTTTGATTTAATCTGCCATATCGCCTTCGACCAACCGCCACTTACCCGCCAAGAACGCGCTAATAACGTTAAAAAACGCAATTATTTCACCAAGTATGGCGAGCAAGCCCGCGCGGTGCTCGAAGCCCTGTTGGAGAAATACGCTGATGAAGGCATTACCTCCATTGAAAGCCCAAAGGTACTAAAACTCAACCCCTTCGACAATATGGGCACCCCAGTAGAAATTATTAACAATGTATTTGGTGGCAAAGCCAATTACGAAAATGCCCTGCAAGAACTGGAACAACAACTATTTGATCAAGCGGATTTCGGAAACAAGTAAGCATGAGTAACGTAAGCAGTATAATAAAATCCATTCAAGACATTATGCGTAAAGACGTGGGTGTCGATGGCGACGCCCAGCGTATAAGCCAATTGGTGTGGATGTTCTTTTTAAAAATCTATGACGACCGCGAAGAAGAAATCGAGCTTCTGGAAGACGACTATCAATCCCCCTTGCCAGAGCACCTGCGCTGGCGCAACTGGGCGGCCGACCCGGAAGGCATGACCGGCGATGAACTCAGCGATTTTGTAAACCTGCAGTTGTTCCCCACACTCAAAGAAAGGCTCAATATTCAAAGTACGTCAAATGACGAGCACGCCGTAAACAAAGCCAAACGCGCCTTGTTAATTCACAATATTTTCGAAGATGCCTACAACTACATGAAGTCCGGCACCTTAATTCGCCAGGTAATTAACAAAATTTGCGAAATCAATTTTAACAATACCCAAGACCGCCACACCTTCGGCAGTATTTACGAGCAAATACTCAAAGACCTGCAAAGCGCTGGCAACGCCGGTGAATTTTACACCCCGCGTGCAGTTACCCAGTTTATTGTGAATAGGGTAGACCCAAAGCTTACCGAAACCGTTTTCGACCCCGCCACCGGCACCGGCGGCTTTTTGGCCTGCGCCATCGACCACAAGCGCGACTACTACGTAAAAAGCACCAAAGGCGAAGAAAAGCTGCAAAAGAGCATTCTAGGCATCGAAAAAAAAGCCCTGCCACATATGCTCTGCACTACCAATATGATTCTGCATGGCATCGACATACCCACACAAATTCGCCACGACAACACCCTGGCACGCCCCTATAAAGATTGGGGTAAAAAAGATCAGGTGGATGTCATCGTCACCAATCCGCCTTTTGGGGGTATGGAAGAAGACGGTATTGAAAATAACTTCCCCGCCAATTTTCGTACCCGCGAAACCGCCGATTTGTTTATGGCACTGATTATTAAGTTATTAAAAAATAATGGCCGTGCTGCTGTAGTCCTGCCCGATGGCTTTCTATTCGGCGAAGGCATGAAAACCCGCCTGAAACAAGAGCTGCTGGAAAAATGTAATCTGCACACCATTGTGCGTTTACCCAACGGCGTTTTTAACCCCTATACCGGCATTAAAACCAATATTCTGTTTTTTACCAAAAAGCCGGAAAAACAATGGCCCGCCACCGAGCATATTTGGTACTACGAACATCCCTACCCAGAGGGTGTTACCAGCTATAACAAAACCAAACCTATGCGTTTTGAAGAATTCGAAGCGGAAATCGACTGGTGGGGTGATGAGGAAGACGGCTTTAAAACACGCAAAGAAAGCGAACAAGCCTGGAAAGTCAGCATCGAAGAGATTGCCGCCCGCAACTACAACCTCGATATTAAAAACCCGCATGTGGGGGAGCAAGTAAATCACGACCCGGTAGAGCTATTGGCTGAATACAACCAGCAACAGCAAGCCATTCAAAACCTGCGCGACCAGCTAAAAGGCATATTGGTCGAGGCGCTTACCGCCACAGACGGCGGGTATGCTGGAGCCGCTTCCAGTAAACATCAGAATGGCGTTAAGCGAAAAACCAATGCCAAGGGCGCAAGAAGCGTGGGAGCGACGAGATAATGTTGGTAGATGTAAGTGCGTTAGTTACCGAAAATTTGGATATTTGGTCATCGACCATAAAAGCCAAAAATTCACAAGGTCGAGGCTCCAGTAAAAAAACAGAGCTTTATGGGGTTAAAAAACTGCGTGAGTTAATTTTGGAGTTGGCAGTTCGGGGGTTGTTGGTGCCGCAAGATCCGAATGATGAGCCTGCGAGTGTGTTGCTAAAAAAAATCGGACAAGAAAAATGGCGTTTGGTTGAAGAGAAGAAGATTAAAAAACAGAGGCCGTTATCTAAAATTGAAAAAAGTGAAGAACCGTTCAAATTACCTTCTGGATGGATGTGGACGAGGCTGGGTGATCTGGTAGAAATGTATAATGGACGAGCTTTTAAATCTCATGAGTGGCGAGAAAGTGGTGGGCTTCCAATCGTGAGAATTCAAAACCTAAATAATCAAGACTTAAGCTTTAACTATTTCGAGGGTGAGCTCTCTGAGCATCATAGGATAAACGACAACTCGTTTTTAATTAGCTGGTCAGGAACCCCAGGTACATCGTTTGGTGCATTTATATGGAGGCGTGGAGAGGCGGCTCTGAATCAGCATATCAATAATTGTATTTTTCATATTGAACATATTAATCTCGAATTTATGAGGTTGGCTGTCAATGGGTGTATGAACCACTTCATTTCTATGGCTCAAGGAGGTGTTGGGTTAAAGCATGTGACAAAAGGTACGCTGAATAATGCGATAATTGGATTCCCGCCAGAGGATGAACAAAACCGCATAGTAACCAAAGTCAACGAACTTATGACCCTATGCGACCGACTAGAGCAACAACAAGAAACCAGCATCAGCGCCCACCAAACCTTGGTGGAATCCTTGTTGGGCACACTGGTTAACGCGGCGGATGCAACAAGCTTTAGCGCAGCCTGGCAACGCATCGCCGAAAACTTCGATGTGCTCTTCACCACCGAACACAGCATCGAACAACTCAAACAAACTATCCTGCAACTGGCCGTAATGGGCAAATTGGTTTCTTTTGGAGAGAGAGTTCAAAGTAAGGTAGTTAAAGACGTACTGTCTTTCGGACCGAGGAATGGGCTATCACCTAAAGAGGCTGCCGTTGAAACCGACCGCAGAGTATTAAAGCTTGGTGCTACAAGTTTTGGATTTCTAAACCTTCAGCAAGTTAAATTTGTAGATATAGATATCCCTGAAGATTCTCACTTATGGCTAAAAGCTGGCGATATATTAGTTCAGAGAGGTAATTCAAGCGTTTTTGTTGGAAGTAACGTCCTAATTGAAGCGGATGTAATACATACAATATATCCAGATTTAATGATGAAGTTACGGGCCAACGATAGCGTAGAGCCGGAATATTTATCGTTATGGATGAGGGCACCCGAATCTAGAGAGTATATGTGGTCTCGAATGACTGGAACCTCAGGAACTATGCCAAAAATCAGCAAAAGAGTTGTTGAAGGTGTGCCGATCAGTGTCCCTAGTATAAACGTTCAAAAGGCAATTGTAGACAAAGTCAACGAACTAATGACCTTATGCGATACCCTACTAGACCGCATCAAAGCCGCCCAAACCACCCAACTCAACCTTACTGACGCCATCACAGAACAGGCTACGGCATAAGGAACACATCATGGATGAAAACAGAGAATTCGAACGCCTAAAAGTTGAATTTACCCGGTATTTAAATGTTGTAAGGGATGCGGGTTTTCCCGCCGAGCAAGGGGCGCTAGGTGGCTTTATTGCCCTTCTTGCGGTGCGTAATAGGTCATTGCAAATAACCCGAATTCCACAGTATGAAATAGAATCTGTTATCGAGAAATCGGTTCAGGAATTTATAAAAGATACACTTGCTTTGGGGTATGACCCTTCTGGCTCATTTCAAATCCGCTATGACCATCCTGCCTTGTTTCGGTTTTTGGTGGAAGCCGAATTTTTACGGCTAGAGGACGATGTAGAGCTGCTGCAGATATTGGATGAAATGTTTCCTATTTCGGCCAGTAACGGAGCTTCCGTAACACCTGAATGTATCGCCGACTTAATGGTCAGCCTTTTAGGTATTGAACAGCACAAATCGGTTTTTGATCCTAGCATGGGAACAGGCGCTTTTTTACGTGCTGCACAAAATCATGTGGGAGGCGACTTTAACTATATTGGTGCCGACAAGAATCGGTTCAACTTACTTGTCGTCAAATTAAAAGCCTATCTTTCAGGGCATGTAAACTACGATGAGCTAGCAGGCTCAGCTTTTGCTTTTGCACATAGCTTGCCCAAATTTGATATCGTGGTAGGTAATCCGCCAATCGGAAAAATGCCCAAAGCAGAAGCCCAATACCGCTATTTTGATGTACTGAATGGCATTGTTGCGCAGGAAATGACCTTGAACTTTATAGAGCTTGGGCTACAGCACTTAAAGCCAAGTGGCAAGGCCGCCTTTTTAGTGCCAATGGGCGTGCTTTTCTCGGGTGGGTTGTCTGCAGAAATACGACAGAGCTGGCTGGAAAGAAAACTGCTGAAAATGGTCGTTACCTTGCCATCCGGAATGCTGTATCACACCAGCTTAAAATGCGCGATTCTTATGTTTAAGCATTCGAAAGAGAGTGAGCGGGTTCGTCTTGTTTCGGCCGAGGATTGCTCGGAAAAATCTCGCGGAAATAGACAAGTGTTATCTATCGAAGGCTTCAATGCAGTATTAAACCGTGCAAACTCTACAATACAATCCGAGCACGTCGTAGATGTTTCATACAGCGAGGTTGCGAAGCATAGCTTTTCGCTAGCACCTAATGAATACTCGAATGCTGAACCCCGTATCAATAAACAAATTTCTGAAAAATGGGAAAAAATCGGTGATATTGCGGTAGTTGTGCAGGGAACCTAGTTATCAAAAGTCGAGGAGGGCAGCGAGCCAGTAATCAGGGGGAGAGACCTGAGAAAAGAAAAACTTGATCATGACAATCTGGACAGGAAAGACCTTGCTTCATATCCTAAAGCCATACGCCGGTGTGAAACCAATGATATTTTACTTCAACGAATTGGCAAGAATCCCGCTGCCTATTTAGTGAGTGAAATTGATTCCGGCATAGCGGTTGAAGATACTGTATTTATTATTCGCTTCAACAATCTAAAACGAGATGAAATAGACTTTATTTGTCAGTTTTTAAATTCCGATCAAGTCTCCAATCGTATCAGTAATTCCAGAAATTATTCTGTCATACCCACCCAGACGTTAAAAACGGTACGATCACTGGAAGTACCTATACCAGACAACAAAATCATCGATTTAGTGAAAGAGATGAATAAGTTGGAGAGCGCACTGAAAAGCGAGTATGAAAAATCCAAGGAATATAAGCGCGCCTTGTTTAACGGAGATGAAACCGTCGACTTGTTAGAAACATTCGAAGAAGCGCTGTTTATGGCAAGCTCGTTAGAGACTGCCTTAAAGCTGAAAGATGATATTAACTACAAAGTGCGTACCCAATATCCTTTTCCCTTGGCATTCGCTTATCGTCATATTTATATGGAACGCGAGTATGCGGGTGTCTACGAAAGGCAAATGAAATATGGGGAGCAGATGCTTTCCTTCTTCGCTGCGGTTGGCGTGTGTCTGGCTGTAAAATATGGCGCGGAATCCCACCCGGAAGAAGTTGCTACATTGCTCAACAATTACAAAGCTTACATCGATAAGGCTATTTCACCGGGCGATTTACAAGAAAGCTTACAGCAAAGCTGTAAGCTGCTAGCGGGCATCCACACCGTCGATATGGCGCAAGATTTTTCCCGAATATGGTACAAGCCCGGCGGAAAGAAAGAGTCGGCCTTTGCAAAGAACTCCAGAGAAAAGCTGGTTTCACAATTAAACGATTTTAAACATCACCGAGGGCCTTCCAATAAGCACGAGCGAAAGGTTTTTAGCAAAGAGCAAACAGAAGTACTAGAGGCAATGTTATCGCATGTGGAATTTTGTACCAAGTGGGATTTAATGCGAATAGAAGAAATCGATAAAGGCTGGAGAAGTGATGAGCTGGAATATTCGGTTAGCTTACTAAAGGGGGATCATCCTGCCTTTGAGCAAATGCAGTTTGCCAGCAGCAGAAACCTCTCAAAAGACAAGCTCTATATAAAGTGCGGTGATGACTTTATCTGCTTATATCCCCTAATCTCGCTACTTTACAATACAAATACCCGGCGGGAGGAGATTTTTACAATAGACAAGGCTACTAAGAATTCATATGTTTTAAAAAGTTTTGAATCTGGCACAAGTATCGAAAATAGCGAATTGCGTTCGGACTTCGAATACTGGAAGGAACATAGTACAAACGAATCAGGCCTTTAAGTTGGCTAATCACGGGAACCTGAAAAATGTGCCCATTCCAAATAGCTATTACTTGAATTTCAGAGTATCGGATGATCGAAATAGTGAATAAACTACGACTTTTGTCTTTCTCTCGTTCCCACGCTCCCGCGTGGGAATGCATACCCAATCCAATAACAATATACAGGAAGTAAAACCCATGGGCAGAAGCCGCTACAAAATAATCGATCCACAACAAGCCCACTTTATAACCCTAACCGTGCTGCACTGGATTCCCGTATTCACTCGCCCCGATACCGTCAACATTCTGTTGGATTCGCTGCGCTTTTTAAGTAAAGTGGGGCTTAAGATTTATGCGTGGGTAATTTTAGAAAACCACTGCCATTTTGTTCTGCAAAGCAAAGCATTGGATCACGATATTGCTCGATTAAAATCATGGACCGGAAAAAACCTGATCCAATATCTTGCTGAAAATAATATACGGCAGATTCTAGAGCAATTGGCCTTTTACAAGAAAGCCCATAAAGACGACCGAGCTTATCAGTTTTGGCAAGAGGGTGTGCATCCTGAATTGATTCAAGGTGATGGTATGATGCGGCAGAAGGTTGATTATATACATCAAAACCCTGTTAAACGCGGCTATGTGGATGAAGCCATTCATTGGCGATACTCTAGTGCCAGAGATTATGCGGGTACTGTTGGGTTGTTGGAGGTTTGTGTCGCTTGGTAGTGCGGTATGCATTCCCACGCGGGAGCGTGGGAACGAAATAACCAGCGCTGCTACTGCAGAAATTGAACGAGCACAGCAGCAGCGCAATGCATTAGCAATATTTTTATAGGCTTGGATGGTCGAGGGCAGTGGTGATGAGATTTGCGCCTGCAATATTTTTAGCCACATTACAGATAAAATCTTCAAAGGGAATGCTATGGGAAAAGATAAGAAAAAGGTGTTTCAGCATCAGTTGAAAACACTGGAAAATCTTGAAGAAAAAATTAATGCGTTGATAATCGAACACCGAAAGCGTAGAGGTAGTCAGTTAGGTGTGGTGTTTAGAACGGTGATAGAGCCCAATAAACCCACGCTCTATGAGCAGGGTCACCACGGCAAAGGGGCGCTACATCAGGGTGTCCGGGAATGCGACTACAAAATATCGACTGCCGACCCTAATTGGGTGTTGGCGAGCAATGAGCATGGGCTTTCCTTTTCTGCTACCGTCGATCATGCCGTGGGAACTATGAAATTCCTCGGTGGCTTCCAAAAGAAAGGTACGCGCATCAATTGCGCCTATTGGATACTTGAAGATTCCGAATCGATACCAGAAGGCATGGCTTTCGTTCAAGACCCGGATAACCCTGAACACTATCTTTTAGCAGTTATTCGTGATATGAAAATTACAGATTTGATTTATAAGTTAAAGTGGATATCTCAACGAATGGCTGTGATGAGCGGGCTAACGCTGGAGGCTTACAAAAATGCTTGAATATAATGAAGGTAGCCAAAACGCAAAAACATTAGCTGTTCACTACGCAACCCGAATTGGGAATCACAAACTTATCGCCTTTATGAGTGGCGAAGACGATTTGAGTGGTGCTGATGAAGCAGCGGAAATTATTCAGGGCTTTTGGGAAATGACAGACTTCGCGATCGTGGATCATAACAATGATGTTGTTATAGACGGGATTGTCGATATTGAATTCTGGATGCACAAGCTGTTCAACAAGGTGGGTGGCTATATGATAAAAAACGGCTACAAACAGCTTTGGGATGCATCGGTTGCTGAGCGTTAATCGTACCTGTAATGCAATAATTAGGACTGCAACAATCTTGTTTCGCACTTATATGCATTACAAATTAAATCAGCAAAAGGCTTTTCATGAAAAATCGATTGGTATACTCAAAAGGCTACGACTTCTCGCTGATGGGGTTGGATAAGCTACATCCCTTCGATGCAAAAAAATTCAGTAAGGCCTGGAGGTTGCTTGGCGAGGCTTTTACCAATTTAGAAGACTACTGTCTTTTACCAGAAGTAGTGGCAAGTAATAAACTACTGAATCTAATCCATACAAATGAGTACCTTGAATCACTTAAAGAATCATCGTCTATTGCGCAGGTCATAGAACTTGGCCTGCTTCGTTTCGCTCCAGCAAGCATGCTTAATAAACATTTGATTGATCCGATTCGCTTGGCAACACAGGGCACGTTAGTTGCCACAGAATACGCTGTTAGCCATAAGGCTACGGTAATGAACCTTGGTGGTGGCTATCACCATGCCTTTAGTGACCATGGTGAAGGCTTCTGCTTTTTTGCCGATGCAGCCCTTGCTATTACCAAGATAAAAGCCGATGGTATGCTGCGCCAGGAGAGCCGGGTAGCTATGATCGACCTGGATGCGCATAGAGGAAATGGTTTTGAGTCTTTCTTTAAGAACGATGCGAGTGTATCCATTTTCGATATGTACAACTTTCAGGTATACCCGGGAATGCACCCTGGCGATGTTGATGAATTTCCCTTTATGGTACCGTTGAAAAGCCGCACGGACGGCAAGAGCTATCTGCAAGCCTTAAAGGAAGAATTTCCTCTCTACCTGGAAACTGTAAAAGATGCTGATCTAATTTTCTACAATGCGGGAAGCGATATTCTTGCTGGAGATCCACTCGGCGGGCTTGACGTTTCTTTTGATTCTGTTGCTGAACGCGATCGCTACGTTCTTGGGCAATTAAAGAGCTTAAATATTCCGACCGTTGTCTTAACAAGCGGAGGCTATACTGGTGAGTCTCATAAATTGGTATTTGAATGTGCAAAAGTGGTTTTGGAAAGCTCTTAACCTGTCGGAAAAATAGATCTTCCTGATCTAATCTTCCGTCGCACTGAAAATCTGGCGGCTTTGCGTGGAAAGCCTGAATTTTCAGTGATTGCACTGGCTATTAATCCGACATATAGCCCCGCCGGGTTAATAGCGTAATGATAGTTATATTTCAGGACAATACACTTACGCCTTTCACCAGGAGGTGGCAGTGATTCTTAGTAAAACCGAATTTAGCCATAATTATTATGGATAGCTTAATGAAGCGATTTATGCCGATTTGATCTCTCGTTCCCACGCTCCCGCATGGGAATGCATACCCAATCCAATAACAATACACAGGAAGTAAAACCCATGGGCAGAAGCCGCTACAAAATAACCGACCCACAACAAGCCCACTTTCTAACCCTAACCGTGCTGCACTGGATTCCCGTATTCACTCGCCCCGATACCGTCAACATTCTGTTGGATTCGCTGCGCTTTTTAAGTAAAGAGGGGCTTAAGATTTATGCGTGGGTAATTTTGGAAAACCACTGCCATTTTGTTCTGCAAAGCAAAGCATTGGACCACGATATAGCTCGATTAAAATCATGGACTGGAAAAAACCTGATTCAATATCTTGCTGAAAAAAATATACGGCAGATTCTGGAGCAATTGGCGTTTTACAAGAAAGCCCATAAAGACGACCGAGCTTATCAATTTTGGCAAGAGGGTGTGCATCCTGAATTGATTCAAGGTGAGGGTATGATGCGGCAGAAGGTTGATTATATACATCAAAACCCTGTTAAACGCGGCTATGTGGATGAAGCCATTCATTGGCGATACTCTAGTGCCAGAGATTATGCGGGTACTGCTGGGTTATTGGAGGTTTGTGTAACTTGGTAGAGCGGTATGCATTCCCACGCGGGAGCGTGGGAACGAGGTACGAGGTACGAGATTATGCGGGTACTGCTGGGTTGTTGGAAGTTTGTGTCGCTTGGTAGTGCGGTATGCATTCCCACGCGGGAGCGTGGGAACGAGGTAATACCGGCACACTGCACCCGCTCGAATCTGCTGCCCGCTTACATGTGGATCTTTTAAAAATTCATCCCTTTGTAGAGAGCAACGGCAGAACTGCACGCTTACTGATGAATTTTGAACTGATGCGCAACGGGTTCCTGCCTGTTGTTATTCAGGTAAAGGATCGCCTGGTGTACTACGAAGCTTTAGATACGGCTCACAGGAACAACGACTACAGCTATTTTATTTCAATGGTGGCAAATGAAGAGGCTGCTGTGTTAAAAATGTATCTTAGTGTGATTGCGGGTTAATAATACTTCGATGAGGAATCCCGCGCCGTTACAACCACTGTACGCACGCATTACCAAATAAAACAAAATCAAATTTGGTAAAACCCCCAAAAAACAGCGTAAAATCGCTTTCCATATTCATTAATCTAAGCCCCGCTTACAAGGACTTAAGCTATGTTCTGTTTTGCCTTTTGGAATCTTGAAAACCTGTTTGCTCCTGAAAATTTCCCGAAACGTGAGCCCCGAATCGCCAGCGCGATTAATTCGTCGTTGCGGGGTTGGTCGGAGGCGCTTTTTGCGCAAAAAATTCAGCAGTTGTCTAAAGTGATTTTGGCAATGAACAATGCGCGTGGACCGGATGTGTTGGGTGTGTGCGAGGTGGAAAATCGCTTTGTGCTGGAAACTTTGGTGGAAGTGCTAAACGCGGCTTCGGGCCGAGTTTACGATATTGTGCACGCCGACGCCGAAGCGGATAAACGGGGCATTGATACCGCCTTTATTTTCGACAGTCAGGTATTTTCCATTGTTCCCAATTCTATTTTCAGCCATATCGTGATTCGCAGAACCGGAACGCGGGATATTACACAGGTTACCTTTCGTTCGAATTCGGCAGGCAAAGACGTTGTCGCCCTGGCAAATCACTGGCCGTCGCGCAGTGGCAGTTCTGTCGAGGAAACCGCGGGTTTTCGGGCCGTGGCCGGTGAAACGCTGGCCTATTGGCACATGCGAATTCGCGAGGAATTGGGGGATGACATTGCCATTATCGCCATGGGTGATTTTAACGATGACCCCTGGAATGCGTCCATTCAACGCAATGCTAATGCGGTGCGGGAGCAGGGTGATGTGGAACGCAGCCGGTCTGCAAAGTTTTACAATCTCGCCTGGCAGTACCTGGGTAAACAATGCGAAGACCATCGCGGCGAGCTTCGCAATATTGATGGCAGCTTGTATTACAGTGGTAACGGCAATGTGTTTGATCAACTCCTGGTAAATCGTTCGTTGCTGAAAGGCGAAGGGGGTTACGTAGTGGATGTACCCAGCGCCGATATTTTTACATTCAGCGAAATGGTCGATCACCGTGTGGGAAATGGCCCGCGACGATTTGGCCTGCCCGATGGCAATGTTGAAAAAAATATTGATGAAACCGGTTTTAGTGATCACTTTCCGGTAAGTGTGATGCTGGATTCTGTAAATAATTAATTCGGCACTTATGTTTGCCGGGATAATAGTTATCTGTGTGGGGATAATATCTACCTGCGTCGGGATAATAGCTATCTATATTGGGATAATAGTTATGCATTTGTACCGTATTATTATGCGGAAAAATCGAACAAATGCGTTGCACAAATTATTTTTGCCGTGCTGTTTTTTTATGATTTATGTCAGGCAATCAAATAAAAAACCCCACAGAGTACGATTCTTCACAAAATATCTGCGCGTAAAACCACAATAAAGTTGCTCGTATATTTAAGCTGTTTATTATTCTTGCCGTCCGCATAGGGACTATTAGCGCGGGCGGGGTCAGGTGTTTACCTGCCCGCACATAAAAACATTAAAATATTAAAACAAGGAGTTAGACCATGTCTGATGGAATATTCGAAACCCATCTTGCCACCCTTCAAGCCATTCCCGACGATGCCATAAAAAGCTGCCCAATGCCTATCGGTATTTATATTCAGGAAGCGCAAAATCTTTACCAGTGGGCTAAAAAAGATATCGCAGCCTTGCAAGGCGCCGGAGTATCGGAGGAAGATATCGAGCAGATACCGCTACGTGTCGATCTGCTGCGTATTGCCGAAGCCCGCTGGCAGGCGGAATTCCAGGCACGTAAAGACGCGACCGCGGAATGGATGGAAAAAAGCCCGGGCGCTTACGAGCTGCGCAATAATTTGTTGCGCGCGCTGCGTTATGCATTTCGCAACAACGAAGATTTATTGCAACATGTCTCTTCCGTAGCCGAAGGCGATTCCCATGCGGATATGATTATGGATCTCGCCACCCTGGCAGTATTGGGTGAGCAGCAACAAGCCTTATTGGAAAGCATTCAGTTCGATATGAATTTGCTGCTGGAAGCAAACGCTGTTGCCAACGCTATGTCTGTGTTACTGGCGCTTGCCAACGGCGATAAATTGGAGGGCAACGATGGCCGTAAATTGCGCGACCAGGCCTTTACTTATCTGAAGCAAATTGTTGATGAGGTTCGCGCTTGCGGTAAATACGTATTTTTTAATCATGAAATACGCCTTAAGGGTTACGTCAGTGCGTATTACCGGCAGCAGAGATCCACTCGCCGCACATCGTCTGCGGAGACGACAGAGGCCTAAGGCCACTGCTGGCTAAAAATTGATTGCAACGGCCCCGTTCTTCGGGGCCATTTTCTATCTCAAACGCAAAAAACACCGCGCCAGGAAGGGTCCCCCATCGCCAGGGCGCCTCACACAGCGCCAGGACAGGGTCCCTGGCAGCCAGGACAACACACCAAGCGCCAGGAAGGACTGCCCCTGCGCCAGGAAGGCTCACCGGGGGGCAAGGGAGTCGTGCCGCACCGTCATGGATGCACTCACCCAGCGCCAGGACGGGTGCCGCAGCGCCTTGGACGGGGTCGCCCAGCGCCAGGACAGGGTCACAGGGCGCCAGGACGCCGAAACTGGCACCCAGGACATCTTCCCCAGCGCCAGGAAGGCGCCACCGAGCGCCAGGACGCTGAAATTCGCACCCAGGACATCCTCCCCAACGCCAGGAGACCCTGCTCCAGCGCCAGGGCACCCCCGATGCGCCAGGAGGGCTGCCTTTTGCCTTGGCGGCCAGAGTTCTTTCCCGTGTACTTATCAGAAGCGTGCTGGAATCGAGCTATGGGTGGGGTCTGTAAATTTGAAAGGTGTTTTGTAGGGCACTGCCCACCACTTTATATGCACAGCAAAAACAATTGCAGATAAGCATCGAAATTAATGCGGAGTTTTTTATTGGGCCATGCCCAACCGCCGCGTCGCATTATTCAAGTTGGGTGAACACCGTTTTAGCTGTACAAATGGTGTTCACGCAAGGTGAGTTTCAGTATTGAAGTAAAAAAGAGGTACTAATATATTCGTAATGGAAGAGCTTGTGACACAAAGTTATTATAATAATTGTCATCGTCACCGTTTCGCGCTGATACAACGTATCCGATATAGTAGTTGCCTGTGCTCGAGTAGGGTAACGACAGAGGTACGTCCATTACTGCGGAAGCTATAACACCGGATGCCGCCGGCATTATCCATGATGCCGAGCCAATGTAGGTATCTGCGGCGGAAACATAATTATCTACCGAAAAGTAAAAACGCACGTCTGCGGTTACTGTGGTAGTGCCAAGGTTTTCGAAAGTATACTCGACTTCCATGGGGTCACCCTTGTTAAACCAGGTTCTGTAGCCCCCTGTAGATGGCACTATTACTTTGGTATATAAGCCATTATGCGAATGACTAAGGTCTTCTCGGTATTTTGAGACAGCGAGATCGATTTTTTGGTACGAAGGGTCTGGATATAAAGCCCTAAGACCAACAATATCGTCGGCATGTGGTGATAGGTTGTCGTAGTGTCCAAAGGGATAGGACTCGAGCATAACCGCAAAATAGGTGAATGGTGAAATTTGAGGAGGCTCATCTAGTCCAAGTGTATGGCCCAGCTCATGCAGCACGACTTTGTCAAAGCTAAAAGGTTCATGTAAATGCGCGGGCTCAAAGGTATCTAAGGTAAACCCGTAGGTAGAATTTAGTGTAAGGTCGGCTTCTGTAATGTAGTGCTTGTCAACAGTGCCTAATCTTAAGTTTTTTGTACAAAGTGTTTTAGTTTGTACGTGGGCGACGTGTCCAGCTACAATCGGTGCCGAACTGATTTCACTGAAACCATTGCCAAGTGAAGCGTTGCCGGACCGCCAGTTTACATAATATGTAAAAGCAGTTCCTGCGATATCTGCCCAAGAGGCCATTGCCCATTGTGAGTGCAAATCCAATTCTGAACCTTGTGGGTAATGGATATACATAGTTGTTCTGTTGTTTTTCCATTTGATTGGTTTTCCATAGCAGGTACCGAATTTGGCTGCCGCAACAAAACTGGAAAAAGAGATCATTACAAATAAAGCGCCTAGTATTTTAAAAAACGAACTAAATTTAGTCATATTTATCGCCTCCTTGCGATTAGTTAATATTGTCATCAATTATAATTCTAGGTTTGGCAAGAATTCCTGAATCAGAAACAGGTTGATTGGATTGTACGGTGGACTCAGGCTCAAGTTCTGGAAGTTGTTCCAGCGGAAAATTACCTGGAGTTTCGTGTGTGGTCGTCATTTTGACTCTTTGGGCATGCTTGAGTTGCTTCCGTAGCTCAACGGCATTTAATCTTGCTGTTGGAATGTTCTTCGACTTATTTGAATTGGGGTTTGCATGACTTATAAAGTTGTCACGCGCATCGGAGTCGATTAGTTGGGGTTCAGTTATCAAATCAAATTTGCTAGTACTTTTTGGTATTATTCTAATTTTCGCTCTCTTTAAAGGTTTTTCCCGTTTGTACTCAATACCAGAAATGATTTTAACAAACTCATTGCCTCTATTCGCGTTATCGGTGTGCCAGCATTGTCATTTACCAATCCGTTCTTTGACACCCTGATCACGCCCTGAGACAAGCCGACAAAGGGAATTTTAGCGGTGCCATTATTTTTTAGGAATAAAACAACACGTTCTCCAATAGAAAACTCTGGCATACCAGTAAGTTTTTGTATAATAGTAGTTTCGGTATCATTGTCTTCATCCTTCATTACATAGTTTCCTCCGATAAATCGGACGGAAGGCTTGTAATCCAATACGGTAGATTCTCCATTTATTGTTACTTGTGCTCGATCCAAACGTAGCACGCTGTATATATTTTTGCCCGAACGAACTGCGTGAATAGTTAAGACATCACCTTCAATCACATAATCCGAGTGGTTAACCAAATCCGTTATAGTCATATATTCTACGATGGAGGCTCGTGACAGGGGGAATTGACAATAGTACAAAATAAAAAATCCGATTCATAAATTAAATTCCTTTAGGGGTAAAACGAGGTAAAATGTTCGAAACGTAAACATCAAATGTTTGTATTGTCCCATAGTTAGGCCAATACTTTTGCATTAAACAATTGTAGGTAGTAAATATTTAATTTATTTGTAGTATTGCTATTATTTTTTTGATGTCCAGGACGGCGGCGAGGAGAAATCAGTGTTTAACAAAACTATATCTGTAGTATGGATCTCAACTTTTCTGATTTCATGTGGAGGTGATGATGGCGGTGGCGACGAAGCGACGTATGAAAATTTTCTGAAGATCGTAAAGTCACAAACCGATAATACGGCTATTGATTGCGGTACGGTGACTTATGGTGGCTCCCAATATGAGTCGAACTTGTGTATGGCTGATGCTTTTACGAATGATCAGCAATTTTATGCGTTTTACGAATTACTCAGTTACGATTCTACGCGATACGTAAGCCCAGTTTTAACGAAATCTGGTGACCTTAAGTTTTACTACTATAATAGCGGTACGATCACTTCCGGATCCATCACCGATGAAACCTGTGTGAATGCGGAATTTACGGGTAGTGTGGATTCTTCGTGGCAAGAAGTGTTTGAGTGTGACATCTGATTTTGTCAAGGGCATCCTGGCTAAATCAGAGGTAACTGTCAATCGGTGTCAGTGATCGCTTGATCATCGTATTTGCTCGCTCCCGGCATCGCTGCAACGGTCTCTGGCATATTCCTGTGTTGGTGGGAGCGGGCAGAAACCATTATCTCGGTCCTGATGGCTGAATAGCTGACAAACGCTCTACGTAGTGTGAGAGATTGACGCTATGCTGGCCTGATTGATCGCTCTTTAGGGGCTCCAGCGGCATGGTAGGCGCAGACCGCCAACAGAATTGGCAGTGCGAGTGTATCTGGCTTTCGCATATAATCATCAGTATTTACTAAATCGATAGGTATTTTAAAACACTCAAGATATCCGGTGTTCGTAGGGCGGTGTAAATAGTGATTAAAACACCAACATAAAGCTTGGGAAGCTTCCAGTAGAATTCAATGAGGTGGGTCAACGTCCGGTCGCTGATTTCAGGTGTTCTAAAAAAATAGCATAAAAAAATCTCTACTGAATCAATGTCGTTTGAATGCAGGCGAAATTTTATCGTGGTCCCTGTGGGGTGAGCAGCCGACTGCAAATGTGTTGTTGAACGCCGGTGGGCATTCCTCTTTTTTTACGTTTACCCAGTTAGACATCGGCAACTCACAAGAATAGGCCGATTCGAGAGGGTGTGGTTGTTTTTTTGTTTGTTGACTGATCGGTGTTGTCCTTTTTGGATTTGCTTTACATCTACATATAAACGCTTTTGCCATATCACTAACTGTGTACACAGCATCAATAGCAACAAGCGATCAACGATTGCTCCTTTTAACTTCGATTATTAATGGGGGGATTTAATATGGGGCGTGGTGGTTTTTGTTGGGCGGTGCCCAAACTATAGGCCACTTTGTTCAAGGGTGAACACTGCCCACCACTTTATATGCACAGCAAAAACAATTGCAGATTAAGCATCAAAATTAATGCGGAGTTTTTTATTGGGCAATGCCCAACCGCCGGGTCGCTTTATTCAAGGGTGGGCATTGCCCACCAATATTGCCCCCCAACAATACGCATCAAATCAATGCTGTTTACTTTCCGCGTATAAGTGGGCGATGGTGTTTACACACTGGCCTATGTTGGGCGAGGTTAAAAATCGATCTGGCGGGAAATCAATGTTCAGCTTATCTGTCAGAATTGCCAATATGTGGTTGTAGTCAATGGAATTAATACCGATATCGACAAAATCTTTTTCAAGAAAAGCGTCGTTAACGGAGGGGTTTAACATTTCACTGGCGAAATCAGACACTTCTCGAATGGAGTCGAAAACCAGCTGGGCTATAAAGTTGTTATACATTGCAGGCTCCTTGTTTACAAAATCTGAGCAGTTCCGTGTTTACTATCTGAAGCTTCCTTGGAACTACCTGCAACATGGTTGCAATATCGGCGCCAAATAGTGTGCAACAGGCATGCGTTTTCTTGTTGGGTATTATTAAGCGCCGAATTTTGGTGTTTTTTCAATGGCAGCCCGGTTCAAATTGTTGTTTTGTTAATTTGTTAGGGAAAAGGACGCCATTATCAATGGTTTTTCTGCCAATATTGAATTGCGAATTGTTTATATCTGTTATGGACGCTGGGTTTGCAATTTTAAAAAGAGCGTTGTCGATATTGGTTGGGCTGCAAGTGCCTTAGGGTGTTTAGAAATTCGGCACTGTAGTGTGTTTAATAGAACGGTGACGATTGTTCGGTTTGGTATTCCTCGCCTAATGCCTAGTAATGAGACTCGGTGATTGAGTGTTGCGCGGTGCCAAAGGGCTTACATGATCAAGGGTGGGCATTGCCCACCGTATTTGCAGCGGGTTTAGCAGCCTTTGCCTATAACGCCGCCAATGCCGACTCGTAGTCTGGCTCTTCGGTGGTTTCGGCCACTTGTTCGGTGTACAAGACTTCGCCGTTTTCATCCAATACCACCACGCTGCGGGAGTAGAGCCCGGCGAGGGGGCCAGTGCTGAATGTTACCCCGTAGTCTTTGCCGAAGCTGGAGCGAAACCCAGAGGCGGTGGTCACGTTTTCGATGCCTTCGGCGCCGCAGAATCTCGCCATGGCAAAGGGCAGGTCGATGGCAATGCATAGGACCTGGGTATTTTCCAATTCGGCGGCTTTTTGATTAAAGGTTCTTACCGACATAGCGCAGGTGCCGGTATCCACGGAGGGGAAGATGTTCAGTACCACTTTTTTGCCGCGGTAATCTTCGAGCCTGATTTCGGAGAGATCGTTTTTCACCAATACAAACTCTGGCGCTTTGCTGGCAACGGCGGGAAGTTCGCCGACGGTTTCGATAGGGTTACCTTTTAGGGTGACGGTGCTCATGGAATCATCCTTTGTTCATGGGTTGTGGTTTAAGTGTTGAGCTAGGGTAGAACGGTGGCTCGTATGGACGCTTTGAAACTGTTACGGCTGCGCTTTGCGCCAGTGAATGTTAGGTGCGGTTTGTTCCAAGGGTTTTAAAGGTGTCTCGCGAGTTGTTGCTTATTTTGGCGCATTTGTGAAAGTTTTGGCGGCGCTACCGCGATAAAAACCCGCACGCTCGCTACTGTTATACCGTCTTTTGTCCGAGCTTTCGGCCTACCTGTTTTCGCTGGGAGCTGTGACCAGAATGTCTTCTGCCCACCAGTGTTCAAACTTTAAAAATAAGCATTTTTCCTATAAATATACGCACAGCCAGCCCCTCATTGGTGTGCCTAAAACCTTGATTTTATTTAAATTAGTAAAATTTCGTACAAGGGCTTACAACTCTGCCTTGTTTTCAAAACATTGTGCCGTTTTTGCTACTGGTGTTTTTCGAATGACGTTAAGGTTCGCGACACCATAAGAATAAAAATCGATATTTTTCAAGGCCGTTGTCGGTCGCTATGCCAGCCTCAACCGAGCTGGGTAACGAACAGTACTCTTATTTACATCAAGCGAGCAGGGTAGTTCGACTGCATCGTGCAGTGGCGCCTGAATCATCAAGATAGCGGTAGTTTCCGGGCAACTGGAGGTATCGCTGTTCTTGGTTGATCGGAGCATAACAATGACCTTTTCGCGCCAGGGAGCAGATGAGTCCGGCAAATGCTGCTGGCGCTGACAACGGTAGCCGCCAGGTTTTGTTTGCCGTAGGTTTCTGCTCAAACAAAACTCAGGTCTAACTGCACGGGGTGAAATGCTTCGCGCCGGCTATAACGACAAGATGGAAATTGATGCCTGAAACATGAAGTACCTCTATCAGGGCCGCAACCCCAATGCGGGAGGCACTTACGAGTTACCGTATCGCTTAGGCGTGTTGACACAAAATTAAATGGAGCAAGATTAACAGGTTGAGTGCAAATCAAGCTGTGATGCTTAGGGGCTGGGTTTTTACTCAGCCCTTTTTTTATGTTTTTGCGATGCGGGATAAAATTTTGCAGCGCTTGATTGTAATAGCCCAAGAATATTGCCAACGCTTACTCTTTAGTAAATAAGTTAACTAACGACTTGTTTATAAGTGTTATAGAACTGGCCTGGGGCGATAATGAGGGCAGGTATATCCTATGCTATCTGTCAGTGCGTAGTTCGCCGCTGGGTTTTAGTGAGTGGTTTACAGTATTTGCGTGAAAAACTGAACGTTGGACGGCTGGCCACAGGAAAATCGAGACTAAAAATATTTCTATACCTAAAACACTATCATTGTAATTTATACAAATCGCTGTATTTATTGCTGTTACTGTTAATGTTAGTGCCGTCAGAAAAGCCAAGCCTTCAATCCACTATAGGCAATTATTCTTAAAGCCAAGCGCTACGGCTTTTATTAAGCCGCACACACAATTTTGACGAAATTGCCATAACTTCCCTAGACCAATATTGCCTTTGCCTTCCTATAGCTGTTAAACGAAAAATTTACCGTGGCCTACCTATAATGCCTTGTTCGCTCGGAAAGACCCTGCGGGTGACGATTTTCTTTGATTAATATGGATTTTCTGAACGACCTTACAACGCTGTTGGAGTCTGGCTGCTAGCGGAACGGGTTTTTATTCATCGCTTTGAGTTTCTACTGCGATATCCGTGGAAAGATCGGAAGGGGTGCTACATAAGTAAAGGGTGCTGTTATCGGGAAACGCTCTTTACGCGTTAATCACAAAAAGTGAGTGGACAACTGGGCGAATTCATCTAAGCCATATAAAACGTCATAAATATTTGTGGGAGTAAACATGAAACCGCACTTGAAACGTCATTTTGCGTTCAAATTTTTCTCTTTTAACAGTAAAGTCAGTTTTTTTTTCACAATACTCCTAGCCTTAGCTAATGCTGCGCTTGCGGCCGATGTGGTGTATGTCGATAGCATTTCTGGAAATGACAATAATCCGGGTACAGAGATGAAACCGTTTGAAACCATCGCGAAGGCCATCGAGGTCGTTGGTTTGGCGAAAAATGATGTGCTGACTATTAAGCTAAACCCGGGAATTCATGTGCTTCACAGCCATCAGAAAGTTGCCACACAAAAAGATTTAAAAATACGCCGCATCACAATCGAGGCAAGTATTCTTCCTGATAGCTCTGACTGGAATCCTGAAAAAATGCCGGTTATCGTTTCGTCGGCCCCGAAAGGCGAATTTCCGGAAAAAGAGCGATGGGTGGTGGCTTTTTTGGTGGAGGAGAGTCATGTGTCGTTTCGTGGCCTGAAATTTCTTGGTTATGCGTACCCAAATACCCAGTACTTTCCAATTGTACGACGCAAGATGGGCATTTCTGATTTAAGTGTGGAGCAATCGATGTTCGTCGCAGACGCACAGTCGTCAGTCATACAGGTTGGTGTATTAGCGCATGGAAATGGGATCTCGGTTGACCATTGCATTTTCTACAAGGCAAATAATGCTATCGTTTATTACCTTCTTGATGGAGAGGGGCCAAAATCAGGAAATCGATTTACAAACAGCATCGTATATGGCGCTTCGGAAGCAGCTATTTGGACCTCGTTCCCCGACAAGGATTTCGAGTTTGCGAACAACCTCGTTGCCAATGGGAATACTTTTTGGAAACGTTTCTATAAAAATGACGCATCCTATTTAGTGCGGGATTCTATAGTCGTTGGAAATCAGGAGTATCATCTGAGTATGACAGACAACGGAGACAAGCCGGGCCCGAAAGACGGTCTCGTGGATAAGAATGTAATCCATGAGGGGTCGGTCTCGCTTCGGATTCTGGAAAATGTTTTTGGTTCAATCCCACGAGACTATTTACACCCCATCAAAGGAACGCTCGGAGCCGATCTGGGGGCCGGAATTTTCAATGCCCCGGTTGCTGTTACCTCGAGTTCCGCTGAAGGATAAGTCGTCTCCTCTAAATTCCTTATTCAGCGTTTTCCTTAAGTCTTGTTGAACTGGGCTAGGGTGATAAAGACTCCGATACAGATTTCCGCTTCCTTTTCAGTGAAATAAAGTATTCGGTAAATCGGCTTTTAAAACGATAGCCTCCATAATAACAACAGGGAACCAGAAATAACGCGGCCAAGGTGGCAAAGCTTACTCCGCAGGAAAGCGACACAACCATGGGTTTCAGAAATTTGGCCTGTAGGCTGCGTTCGAACATTATCGGCATTAGGCCGACAAAGGTTGTTGCGGAAGTGAGCACGATTGGCCGGAATCGATCGACACCCGCCTGGAGCACCGCATCCAAGCTTTGCAAACCCTGCTTGCGTAGCTGATTAATGCGTGTGATTAGAACCAGGTTATCGTTAACCACAACGCCGCAGCAGGCCAATAAGCCGAAAATTGAAAACATACTAAAATTCATACCCCACAGCATATGGCCGAGAACCGCGCCTACAAAACCGAAGGGCAGGGCGAGCAGTACCAGGCAAGGTTGAAACAGCGAGCGAAAGCTTATAGCGAATAGCGCCCAAACCAACAGCGCCATTTTCACAAAGTTCCACATCATGGTGGGGAGAAAGTCTGCCTGGGTGCGCAGGGTGTCATCGGTGGAGAGATTAAAACCTGCGTAAGTTCGTTGCCATTGCGCCAGATTTTCGTCGAGCATTGTGCTTACAATCTTGTTGGCGTCATGGCTATCGCTAACTTCTGCAGTAATTTGAATGTTACGTTTTCGATCGACCCGGCGAATAACGCTGGGGCCGGGAACCCGTTTAATATTTGCAAGTTCACTGATTGGAATTTCCCGGCCATCGCTTGTGCGAACACGGAGTGTTTCCAGCGTGTTTAAGCTGGCACGTTCCTGCGCCGTGTAACGCAGCATCACTTTTACATCTTCTTTGGCACGGGGGATGCGTTGCACCTCAACGCCATAAAAGCCATAGCGAATCTGCTGGGCGATTTCACTTATGCTTACGCCCAGGGTTTCTGCGAAAGGTTTTAGTTCGATTTCAATTTCATTGCGTTCTGAATCCAGATTGCTGCGCACGTTTCTTACACCAGGGTAGCTGGCAAGTGTGTTGACCACATCTTTTACCGCTACCTTTTGTATATCTCGACTGTTGTCGTGCATGTTGAGATTTAAAGTGATCTCTGGCCCGCCTGCAATTTGTGACGAATTTAGTGAATAGCTTTGCGCTTCGGGTAAAGCGCCAATACCGTGTCGCAATACTTCCGCCACTTCATCGGCGGATACTTTTCGTTGTTCATCGGCGGTTAAGCCCACAAAAACGCTTATTGAGGTGCCGTTAAGTTCACGGTTTATTTCCCTGATAAAAGGTTTGTTATCATTTTTACGGAGTAATTGTGTGTTTATGCTGGTCGCATTAACTTGGTCGAGAATATGCTGCGCCGTTTTATGAGTGCTTGCGAACGATGTTCCTTCTGCATAGCTTACCTGTACCACAACTTGTGGCATGGGTACGCTTGGAAACATACTGAATGAGATCCAGCCAGCCGCAACAAGGGTGAGTAGCGTTGTGAAAATAACAAAGAACGCCAGAAAAATGCTGGTTTTATGCTGTAGCACACGTTCCAATACCGCCCGGTAAGTATTATTGGAAAAATCCTCCATTTTTTGTGCGAAAAAACGACGGCTTTTTCCCAGTGTTTTTAGCAGGGCGTGTTTACTGGGCTGTTCCGCTTTCATGTGAGACAAATGAGACGGCAGTATAAACAAGGATTCGGTGAGCGAAAAAATCAGGCACAACATAACCACGTAGAATATAGAGCTGGTGTAAAGCAATACCGTAGAGGGTACAAGTATCATCGGTAAGAAAAACACAATGGTACTGATGACTGCCAGGCTTATTGGCCTTACAACGGTTTGCGTGCCGGCACTGGCTGCGTGCTTTCCGTACTTTCCAGTTTTTCCAAGCTCTCCAGTTTTTCCATGCTGGCCATTCTCTCTAGAGTTTTCAGGGTTCCCGGATTTCTGTTGGCGGTACACACTTTCGCCGACAATAATTGCATCATCCACAATAATGCCCAACACCATAATAAAAGCAAACATGGAGAGCATATTTATCGATACATCAAGGTAGGGGAGTAGCCAAATTGCGCCGGCAAAGGTGGTGGCGATACCTGATACCACCCAAAACGCCAGCATCGGTCGCAAAAACAGCATTAAGATGATATACACGAGTATCAAGCCACCGATGGCGTTGTTTTTCAGCAGGTTAAATCGACTATCAAAGATATTTTTGGATTCCAAATTGATTTTGAGTTTCACCCCAGGCGGAAGGTGTTTTTGTATCTCCTTTATGTATTTTCTGGCGTTTTTGGTTCCTTCGAACAAAAGTGGATCATCACTGATGTTAACCCGCATATTTAAGCCCGGTTTTCCGTTCATGGAAAAATCGATATTGTCTTCAGAAAAACCGTCTTTTATGCTCGCAATATCACCCAACAGCAGCTGCGCGCCGTTTTTTTGACTGCGTACGACTATTTTTGAAAAATCGCTATGGTCGTAAGCCTGGGCGCGTGTTTGAATGTGTATATCACCATTTTTGGATCTAAGCGTACCGGCGGGTACATTGAGTGACGAATGACGTATCGCCGTTGCCACCTCGTTAAAACTCAAGTTGTAACGCTGTAGGTTGGCCTCACTTATTTCAATACTCAGTTCATCGTGTTTCAGGCCGGTAATCACAACATCAGAAACCCCTTGTAACACAGACATTTCATCGCGTATCCGGTAGGCAAGATCCTTTAAGGTGCGATGGTCTGCGTCGCCAAAGAGCGCTATCCACATCAAAAACTGGCGCTGTACCTGTTGTTTAATAATGGCTCGTTCGGCAGAGGCCGGGAAGGTGTTAATGGCATCCACCCGGCTTTTAATGTCGCTGAGTAAATCGCGAACATCAAAGCCTTCGATAACATCAATACCCACTAGCGCGAAGCCCTGCCTGGATTCAGAGCTAATTTGAAATATACCGGGCAAATCGGCAATGGCCTCTTCAATACGTACGACAATTTGTTGCTCGACTTCGCTTGCCGAAGCACCGGGGTATTCCATAGCAACATCTATACGATTTCCCATATAAGTGGGAAACATTTCTTTTTTTACGTCTTGGTAGCCGATGTAGCCACCAATCAGCATGGCAAGCATCAGCAAGTTTGCAGCAATGGGATTATGGACGAACCAGTTAACGATTCCGTTCATAAGCATATTCCTTGCTGTCTACAAAGGGAACTGGGTCGACGATGGAGCCGGGCTTAGTGATATTTTGTTTTTCCAACATAACAACAATATTTTCAGGTAAACCTGTATTATTGGGTAAACCTGTGTTGTCGGGTAAACCTGCGCCGTTTAAGCGTACCCATGCCTGGGTGTCTGTGCTATGTACAACTTCAACGCGGCGTACAGAGATTTTGTTAGCACTGTCGAGCGTGAAGATTTTTTCATTTTGATAAAGCGCTTCGCGGGGTAGCACCATTATATTGTTGAGCGTCTTGCCGTTTATTTCTGCTTCAACAAACAGACCCGGGAGCAGGGGAAGCGTATTTGCCGTGTTCTCCACTTCCACTATTGCGTTATACATACGTGTTGAAGCATCGATAAACGGATCTACTCGCGTGAGTGTGCCATGCCATTGGTTTTTGATGCCGGCAATACTTCCTTTAATAGTGACCGTAGCAAATTTTGTGTTCTGCGAAGGCTGATTTACATGAGGGGTGTTGATCGGCAATTCTACAAGTGCCGCCTGTTTTTCTGTTAAGGGTACCCGTACTTCAACTGAACTGGAGTCGTACACCGTTGCGATAAGGTCGCCTACGGATACAAATTGGCCGAGGTCGGCGTGAATCTCTTTTATTTGTCCGCTAAATGGCACGGTGATTTGAGTTCGCTCCAGATCCAGTTCAGCCTTCATCACATCAGCTTGTGCTGAGTCAAGATTGGCTTGAGCCGCGGCAAGTTGCGGCTTGCGTAAAAACAACGCGTTTGCGTTTTCATCCCCGAGATCGCGCCATTCATGCTTGGCTTGACTACTTCGTCCTTTTTCTTCGGCCAGTAATTGAAGCGCTGACGCCCGACGTGCTCTCGCTTTCAGCAAAGATACTTGGTAATCGCGCTTGTCTATACCAATTAGCGGTTCAGATTTATTAAAAAAACCGCCAACAACAAAATTGGGCTTGCTCGTGACTATTTGCCCGGATACTTGCGCAATAAGGTCAATTTCATGTTTTGGTGCAACGCTACCAAAAGTGCGAACGCCTATTCTGAGTGATTCCTCCTTAGCTGGGCTTACCCGTACTTTAATACGGGTTTCAATGTTTGACTGGGGTGCGGCCTGCGGTTTAGGTTTGGCAACTAAGAGCAGCGTTATCGACAAAACGCCGACCAAGACAATAGCTCCGGGTAAAATGTATTTATACCCCATGGTGCAAAAACCTCTTAATTAACCAAGCGTAAGTATTTACGTTGCGAAATAGTTAAGGCCGGTGTGGTCTCAATAATAAGTGCCTACCAAATATAAAGCTTGTATTTTGGGTTCGAATGAAAATGTATTTTAAGCAGGCTTTAGTTACCCATTTTTTATTTTTAAAAAACGCCAGAATAATAATAGTAGCGCCGCATAAGAGCGAGCGCCTCTTTAGGCGCGCCAGCATAGTATTATGCGATTGTGGTTGGCAAGCATTGCGCGCATTTTTTTCAGAGGCGGGCTTATAGTGTTTTACAAAAATATTAATTCTATAAATAGTTATTTTGACAATAATAATTCAATAGCCAAACACATCACATAATTGCGGTATGAATTATTTCCATTGTATTGGTGTGGTTATAGCTAGTGTGGTTTTCAAAAATGCCAAGATGTTTTTAATCCCGACAGGCTGTCACTACCTTATGCCAATCCGTATTTATTTCTGCCATTCTGTGAATACATTGTTAATAAAAACATAAATTACACTTTATTTAAATTTAAAGCTGCCTCGTTGACGCAAAAAAATTAACAAGATAATCTAAATTCGCTTTCAAGAAATACATATAAAAATGTGCACATTCAACCTAAATTTAACCGGCAATAGTGCATCATAAAATACGACATGCGAAACCTGATTATTTAAGGTGATTCGTATAATCGCAAGGCATCTAGTTTAAGGGGCGTAAGTACACTAATGAACATCGGCAATTATCTCGTTGTTTCGAGTTGTATATTGTTGGTCGAATTAGTCTTCCTGTATGTGGAGACTGTAACGCCTATTTCTTAATAAATCGCGCTTTTAACTTATATCTACCTCTTTAATGTCAGGCCATAAGGTAACTGATATTTGTGGTTTGTTTGTATTTTAGATGGCGAATTGCCTTCAGGCTTGTTTTTGTGATGTGCATTTCGTCGTTTTTTTGGTTAGACCGATGCATTCGATGTTGCTTGAGAAAGTAAATTTACATTGACGGTTGAGCGATATTTATGTGGTTAAAAATATCGACGTGTTTGTGAAAACGATTAACGTAAAAACACTAGAGGATTAAAACATGCCAAAAGTTGCTGTGCTTACCAATGATCTCCAACACGAGTTTAGTTATAAAATTACCAAAGACGCTAACGAGCTAAACCGTTTGCTGTCTGAATTCAACAGCTTCCTGGATGGCGTTCGTGAAGCTGGCCAACTTGTTGTTCACTTGCGGCTCATACACGACCCGAATGACCCAGCAGTTCAGCGTCGCTATGCCGGTCGCGCTATACCTGGTCTGGCGGAAAACGAAGGTAACGACATTATGCCGGAAGTGCGTCACCCAGACGATTTGGTGCTTGTGAAGGGCCGTGACAGTGGTTTTTATGAAACCGAATTGGATGAAACCCTGACTAAGCTTGGCGTTGAGACTGTTGTTGTTACCGGGTTACAAACCCATGTGTGTGTACAGACTACAGCCGCAGATGCATTTTTCCGTGGTTACAAAATTTGGGTTCCCAATGATTGTGTTTTCTCTCCAAAAGAAGAAGATACCACTCGTGCATTGGATTGGATGGCCAATTACTGTGCAACAGTTTCATCCTCTGCGGAAATATTAAAACTGCTGAAAGAAACCGGTGATTTGCCAAGCAAGCAAGAGCAACAACAAGCAAGAGAAGAAGCAATCGCATGAGCCAGATAACACAAGAAACTGTTGTATTAGACCATGGTACCGGAGCGAAGCTGAGCCGTGAACTCGTCGAGCTTATTGCCAAAACCTTGGACGATACCTACCTGGGGGCTATGGAAGATAGCGCTGTATTGGAATTGTCACGTAATACAATTGCTTTTACCACCGACTCCTTCGTGGTTACACCCTTAATCTTTGGTAATGGTGATATCGGTAAAATCGCGGTTTGCGGTACGGTAAATGACCTTGCCGTAAGTGGCGCCCGTCCGCTTTATCTCACTTTAAGTCTGATTATTGAAGACGGTATGCCAATTAATGATTTGTTAACGGTTATCAAATCTATTCGTGACACTGCTCGACAAGCCAATATAAAAATCGTTGCCGGCGATACAAAAGTGGTTGGCAAGGGTGAGGCTGATATTCTCTTCATAAACACTGCGGGCGTGGGTGTTTTCGAAAGGCCGCCCGTGTCCATCCAGAATGTCCGCCCAGGGCAAAAAATAATTTTGAGCGGTTACATTGGTAATCATTCTATTCATCTGCTTTCCATGCGTGAGGGTCTTGGTTTTGAGCGCAATGTGCTGAGTGACTGTGCGCCACTTAATCACATGATTAATAGCTTATTTGAAAAAATTCCAGGAGACAAAATTGCCTCAATGCGCGATGTAACACGCGGTGGCTTAAGTGCAGTACTCCACGAGCACGCCAGTGCGGTTCATGGAAAAATACGTTTTTACCAGGAAAACCTGCCCATACAAGCCGAAGCGGATATGGCCGCGGACATGTTGGGCATTAACGTTATTAATCTGGCGAACGAAGGTTGTTTATGTTTGTTCGTTGACGCCGACGTTGCAGATGAAGTATTAGCACTTCTTCAGAAAGACCCGCTGGGCGAGAAAGCCGCGATAATCGGTGAAGTTGTCGATGCTGTTAAGCCTCAAGTGGTGATGGTGTCTTCCGACGGCAGCGAACAAATTGTGGAGGAGCTTCATGGAGCTGAACTACCCAGACTCTGTTAAAGCCACCCAAACACGACGATACCGCATTTGCGGTATCGTTCAAGGTGTTGGCTTTCGACCTTTTGTCAACCGCCTGGCCCGAAAATACAATGCCCACGGCTGGGTGTTAAACGACTCTGAGGGTGTACTTCTTGAGGTACAGGCTGAAGACAGCGTTCTAGATTTGTTTATCGATGAACTGGTATCGCAGCCGCCACCTCTGGCCCATATCGTTGACGTTAAACAGGTGAGCGCGACTGAGGTGCCACCGCTTTATGAGGGCTTTGAAATTCGTAAAAGTGTCGATATGAATCGCACTGATACCATTATTCCTCCGGATACAGGCGTGTGTGAAGATTGCCTCGGTGAACTCCGTGACCCTCATAATTTTCGGTATCAATACGCTTTTATTAATTGCACCAATTGCGGCCCCAGATATTCTTTAATTCAGGGCATGCCCTATGACAGACCTCAGACAACCATGCGGTCGTTTCACATGTGCGAAAAATGCCAGTCTGAGTACGATGACATTGACGATCGCCGCTATCATGCGCAACCCAACGCTTGCCCAAGTTGTGGGCCCAGCCTCGAGTTGACCGATCGCGACGGAACCCAGATTAAAACAGACGACGTTATTCGTTATACGATTGAACGTTTAAAAGAAGGCGCTGTTTGTGCCATTAAAAGTGTCGGTGGTTTTCATTTGGCTGTTGATGCTACAAACACCGAAGCTGTCAATAAACTCAGAAAGCGAAAAAAACGCGATTCCAAACCCTTTGCGGTAATGCTGGCCGATTGTGATGCGGCTTCTGAGTGGGCTTTTATTACACCGGAGGAGCAAGCGCTTCTCGAAAGTATGCAACGACCAATTGTGCTATTAAAGCGCCGCTCCAGAGCAGAATTGGAGGCTGTGGCGCCGCGAAATCCCGATTTGGGTGTGATGTTGCCTTCTGCGCCTTTACATTACCTGTTGTTGAGTGATCCAAAACTACCCATGTTGGTAATGACCAGCGGTAATGCATCTGGTCATCCCATTGCCTATGAGAATCGTGTTGCTCTCGAGCAATTAAATAATATCGCAGATTACTTCCTATTTAACGATCGAGATATTCAGACACGGGTAGATGATTCGGTGATTCGCGTTATTGATCTCGGCGATACGGAAAAACCGATTTACAGCTTTTTACGGCGTTCACGGGGTTATGCACCTTTTCCCATTCATTTGCCGTATTCCATCGACCCGACCTTAGCGCTTGGTGCGGAACTGAAAACCACGATCAGTGTTGGCAAGGCCAACCAGGTGTTTATGAGTCAGCATGTGGGCGATTTGAAAAACGATACCACGTTTCAATCGCATCACGACGGCGTGCAACATCTGGAGAAATTGTTGTCTGTCGAACCGGAAAGAATCGCATGCGATCTGCACCCCAATTTCCGTTCCACTCGAGCTGCATTGCAGAACAGTGAGAAGCACGTTGTTCAGGTTCAGCACCATCACGCCCATATGGTTTCGTGCATGGCCGAAAACGGTCTCTCAGGAAAAACCTTGGGAGTTATATTCGATGGTACCGGTTATGGCCTCGATGGAACAATTTGGGGAGGAGAATTTCTCGTTGGTGATAGCCGCCAATTCACGCGGGTAGGGCACTTAAAACCGCTCTATTTATTGGGTGGCGACAGCGCGGTAAAAGATCCTATTCGGGTAGCAGTGTCTTTGCTTTGTGAGACCTTCGGTAACGAGGCTTTTTATGTGGAGTTACCTTCTCTTAAAAATCTCGCAACTGAAAGGCGCGAAGTTTTCATAAAAATGGCGCTTGGTAAAATTAATGCAATTCCCACAACCAGTATGGGGCGTTTTTTTGATGGCATTTCGGCGCTTATGGGTGTTTGCGAGAAGGTTGAATATGAGGCTCAGGCTCCGATTGAGTTAGAGGCTTTGTTGCAGCGTAACTACTACACCACTGAACCTCTGGATTATGCGATTGAAGAAAACAACGGCATTTTCGAAATAAACTACCAGCCACTCGTTAAACAGTTGGTAGGCCTACTGCAGAACCCAAAAGCAGATCTCGCCCTACTGAGTCGCCGTTTCCACTCGACTGTCGTAGATTTGATTGGCGCTATGTGTATTAAATTGGCGAATGCAAACTCTTGCGAAAATATCGTATTAAGCGGTGGTGTGTTTTGTAATAGCTTTTTATTAAAAAATGCTTACACCCACTTAAAATCTCTGGGTCTCAAACCCTATATACATCGCGTTATTCCATCTAATGATGGCGGTATTTCGTTGGGGCAGGTGGTTGTCGCGGCTCACGCAGAATAAATAGTCGCGGGTCATGCAGATTAAATAAAGGATGGTAAATTTATGACGAATAAAAACACAACTGCGAGCGCCGTTGTTTTTGATATGGACGGCGTACTCATTGATTCTGCGGCTGTTATTGAGCGGGGATGGAAAGCAGCGGCAAAGTTGTACAACAGAGAAGTAAGCGAAGACGATATTCGTAACCATATCCACGGTCAACCGGGGCCCCATACCATTAAGGCCCTATTTTCAGATCTCCCTTTATCAGCGCAACAAGAAATACAAGCTTATGTAATCGACTATGAAACTACTGCCGACTACGACGCGATTCCGGGCGTTAAAGCTTTGGTTCACGCGCTATACGATGCGGAGATTACACTGGCACTGGTAACCAGTGCCTGGCAGGAAAAAATCGATACGGCGCTCGACGTGTTGCAGGCGCATTCCTATTTTCCCGTCATCGTGCAGCGTGACGATGTTGCCAGGGGTAAACCTCACCCAGACCCTTACCTGCTCGCCGCTGAACGTTTAGGTGTACCCGCCAGTGACATGATTGTATTCGAAGATGCACACAGCGGCGTGAAATCGGCAGTCTCGGCCGGTGCTTACTGTGTCGGTATTGGCGATAGTAGTCTGGTAACCAGTGGCGCTGATTTTGTGGTTTCGGATTTTAGCCACGTGTCACTTCAAGCGGACACGGAAGCCAGTGTTGCGAGCCTGGTATTTCCAGATAGAAAAATGTTAGTGCTGAAAGAATCCATAACTGCGGAGCTAGAATGATTAAGTTATCCATTGTAATTCCAACTTACAATATGGGCGATTATCTTGAGCGCTCATTAAACTATTTGTCTGCACAAAATAACGATTTTCACGATTTATTTGAAGTTGTCGTCGTAGATGATGGTTCATCGGATGATACGGGTAACGTTGCCGACAAATACGCGGGAAATTTTCAGAATTTTAGTTATAACTTTAAACCGCGAGATAATACCTCCTGCCGTGCGGCAGCTCGCAACCTGGGTATCAGTAAGTGCACTGGCGACCACATCATGTTTATGGATTCGGGCGTGATTGTTACACCTGATTTCGTTCAGAAACAAATCGCTTTTTGTGACGCTTACCCGAACGATGTGTTGATTCATCACGTTATTGGGTTGTTTGCGAGTCCGCAACACGAAGCTATGGGGCTGCTGGAACAGGCAGGGCCTTCTACATTACAGCAGGCAATTGCCGAGCTCCAGAAATTTCCCATTTGGTGCGATGAACGTGAGGAAATCTACGAGTTGGTCAATAATGATTTGACCTTATTACCGGCCCCTTGGGCACTTTCGTGGACTTGCGCATTAGCTGCGCCACGTCAGAAGATTTTGCAAATCGAAGGCTTTGATGAATCTTTTATTGGATGGGGTGGCGAGGATATTGATTTTGGGTTTCGTTTACACGAAGCGGGTTGTACTTTTCGTACGGTAGGTAACAGCATAACGACCGTTCATTGGCCCCACGCACCGTTGGAGCCTGGTGCCAAACCTCAAACGCCGAAGTTTCATAAAAAGCATCAAAAATTGGAAACTGGCATATTATCTCTCCTTGATGGTTATCACGCCAACCACTTTATGCTGCGCTTGGAAAGTCTGGTTATTAAAGGAATGAGAACACCGGTACCCGTTGAAATTCAAAACGCGATTCAGAACATTCAAAATGACGGTAATACGCATCTAATAATGGGATCGTCGGATGTTTCTATGCTTTTGCAGCTCCCAAAAACATCACATATAATGCTTCACCGGAAATCGGACACCTTAAATGTGCAACAACTGCTTAGTGAGGTGGCTGTACAGCACTCACTGTGTATAGCAACACAATACGGTGATAGCCATTTTAATTCCCTGATTTTATTTGATGTAGTTGGCTATATGCCCCCCGCGTTGCGCGACATTATTCTTGAAGAAGCGTTGCGGATTTCAGAGCGTGTATTTGTGGTGTGCTGTAGTGAGCAAAAGCGTGCTGAAAAAAGCCGTCTTGAAGGTGTGGAAACATCATTGTTCTTAGGTTGGCGCTATTGGACAAATGATGAATTAAAAGACAGCTTCCAAAAGCACGGTGGATTTCCAGAGGCGGTCTCAAGAGCTGATAACGCAGTGCTGTATGAGATACAAAAAAGCGCTTGATGATTGATTGTTACCACAATATTTAAAAAGAGAGACTGCATGTTGGGTAAAGCTGGAACAAAGAACATAGCCATTACGCTAGGAATTGCAGTTTTTATTTCCGGTATTCTGCAGGCGATTCTGATTATCAATTTGCTGCTTCTTTTAACCAGCTTAACCGAGCCTAACAGCAGTCTCGGTTCTTACTACCTTACATCCTATTACGGTGCGGCATTTCTGCTCTCGTTGCTTGTATCCTACTTTGCCGATAAAACCCGGAAAATATCGTCTTTAATATTATTGTTATGCGCCTGGAGCCTCGGTTTTTGTTTGCTGTTTCTTGTTGCTTCGCCCGCTTCGCTAAAAATATTTTCTGTAATTTTTGGAATGCCGCCGCTCATTTGTATAACGTCGCTGCTGTTTAGTCTCACGGGTGATTATTTAAATAAGCAGCAAACTATCATTATTCGTGGCGTATTTTCATTTGCTTTTGTTATTGGCCCGCCTATAGGTACAACATTAACCCAATACTTCGGATACAATTCAGTATTTATTGCGATTATCGCCGGTGTACTTGCTACGGTGGGCATTATCAGTGTGTTTAAAGTACTCGCGAAAACTATTGTGATAGAGAGTCACACGTCTGGAAAGTCATCCGATAAATACATAAACCTCGATGTGTTGATCGCTTTCTGCGCACTAATTTTTCTGCATGGCAGTATGAGCGTAACCAGTTCTTTTCTCCCGTTGTTAGTGAAAGATACCTTGGGAGTTAATGCCTCGGTTACCGGTATCGCATTAGGTCTGTGTGCCTTCGTCGAGATTTCGGTCATCGCTGTGCTCGCAAAATATAGTGGCTTGACCCCAAGCAAAACCATGCTCGGCGGCTGTATTGCGGGTTTGTTTTATTTTACCTTCCTGGTCAATGTTGACAGCGCTAACGGCGTAATTGCATCACAAATACTGAATGGCGCATTCATCGCTGTTATGGTCGCTATTGGGCTCGTTTGGATGCAGGATATCAAAGGCGGTGGGGCTTCTATAAAAACAGCACTTTTTGTAAATGCCTACAATGTAGGCGCAGTAATACTCACTCCCGTGGTGGGTTATGTTTCCAGCTATTCTGGCGATTTACGTGTTGGAATAGGCAGTGCTATCGCAGGAATCGTTATTGGTATGGCCTTGCTGTTGTTGGTTTTCTATCGCCAGAGTGTCGAACTTCGAGGTTTGGCGCAGCAGAGCAATTAATTGTCGATATAACGATGTTTGTTTTTTTCTGTCGAGAGCAATTTGGGATTCACCTTAACTCGGCGGCTTTATGTGCAGGATTAACCGTTGATATTCATATCAATCTTTAGCATGGGATCGCAAGCTAAGTTTCCTTCTGGGGCGTACGCTTAGAATCTGAATATTAAACCATAGACTTATAGAGCATTATTTCCAACTTTATGACAAAAGTCATAAGGGTATGGAATAAATGCGCGGCAGTCTATTGTCAAAAATAATGTCATTTAACGTATCTCGGGTTACATATTGGGTTGGACTTGTAACCTTTAGATTAACAGTTGCTGAAAAGAATCAAACAAACAAGCGCGCACGGCTTCGGCTATGTTCAGGCTTGTATTTTACGCTGGGCTATTTCTAATGATGTTTAGCGTTTTATTAGGAGAAACTGTATGTGTGGAATAGTGGGTGCAGTTGCACAACGCGACGTCGCGGAAATATTGATTGAAGGTTTACGTCGCCTCGAATACCGGGGTTACGATTCCGCAGGAATTGCGATTGCTTCTGGTACAGGTGAGTTAAAAAGAATACGTCGCCTTGGCAAGGTGAAATCGTTGCAAGATGCACTCGAAGCGGATTTTCCCGCTGGCGGAACCGGTATTGCTCATACCCGTTGGGCAACACATGGTGAGCCAAGCGAGAGCAACGCTCACCCACATATTTCGCAGGAACGCGTTGCCGTGGTTCACAATGGCATTATTGAAAATCACGCACCCTTGCGGGAACACTTAAAAAGCCTGGGTTATATCTTCGAGTCTGACACCGACAGTGAAGTGCTCGCCCATCTGGTTGAAGAGCAGTTAAAAAACCGCATGAGCCTTCTTGAAGCAGTGCAAACCGGCATGGCTCAAGTGGAGGGTGCCTACGGAACAGTTTTTATCGATCGCGCCGACAACAGTCGCATTGTGGTGGCCCGTTCCGGCAGCCCGCTTGTTATCGGTCTGGGGATTGGCGAAAATTTTGTTGCCTCCGACCAATTGGCGTTATTGCCGGTGACGCGGCGCTTTATATTTTTGGAGGAAGGTGATGTTGCCGAAATTACCCGAAAAACCATAAGTATTTACGATAAAACAGGTGCGCGGGTTGAGCGCGATGATCATGAATCCAACGTCAGTTACGACGCGGGAGATAAAGGCCAGTATCGCCACTACATGCTCAAAGAAATTTACGAGCAACCCAGTTGTGTTAGCAAAACTCTGGAAGGGCGTATTGCAGACGATGGTGTACTGGACGAAACGTTTGGAAATGGTGCAAGTGAAATTTTTAAACAGGTTGAACATGTGCAAATTGTTGCCTGCGGCACCAGTTACCACTCAGGAATGGTGGCGCGTTACTGGTTGGAGCATTTTACCGGTGTAAGTTGTAATGTTGAAATCGCCTCGGAGTTTCGTTATCGCAAATCCTATGTGCACCCAAATAGCTTGTTAGTAACCATTTCTCAATCGGGCGAAACTGCGGATACCTTGGCTGCACTGCGACTCGCAAAACAGCAAGGGTATTTGGGGGGGCTTACGATATGCAATGTCGCTGGTTCCTCGTTGGTACGTGAAAGTGATTTGGCTTTTATGACCCGTGCTGGCGCTGAGATTGGCGTTGCCTCCACCAAAGCGTTTAGTACGCAACTGGTTGGCCTGGCGATGTTGGTGATGGCCATAGGTAAATACAAGGGACTTTCGTTGAGAGAACAGCAACATATGGCCAAAACACTGAAGCAATTGCCTCACAAACTCGAAGAAAGTTTGGAACTTGCTGAGCAAATAGAAACACTTGCCGAAGAATTTGCCGATAAAAATCATGCCTTGTTTTTAGGGCGGGGTGACCAATATCCTATCGCAATGGAAGGCGCGCTCAAGCTAAAGGAAATTTCTTACATTCACGCAGAAGCTTATGCCGCCGGTGAACTAAAACACGGCCCGCTGGCGTTGATTGATGCAGAAATGCCCATTATTGTGGTGGCTCCGAATAATGATTTATTGGAAAAATTAAAATCAAACGTCGAAGAAGTTCGCACACGAGGTGGAATTCTCTATGTTTTTGCCGATGTGAATGCAAATTTTTCCAGCGACGAGACTATGCGGGTAATTAATGTACCGCATGTTGAACACTGGCTGGCGCCCGTGGTATATACCTTGCCTTTACAGCTACTTTCTTATTACGTGGCAATAATCAAAGGTACCGATGTGGATCAGCCGCGAAATTTAGCGAAGAGCGTTACAGTGGAATAAGGTGGCGCTATAAAAACAGCGTGAATTAGGTAATTAGCAATTTATTTAAATTACAATCCACGTCATTAAAAGAAGAAGTAAAAGTAAAAGTAAAAGAAAAAGGTGCATTGGGAATCCCAAATGCACCTTTTAAGATAATTAAATTTTACAATTAGGCGAACTAGCGGTTCGCACAGAACCCAACAGACGTATCTGTTTCGCCCGCATCCAGAATTGCATTCCACGCAACGCCCGATACTGTAAGTGTGGAACCACTCTGACTCCAACTACCGTTCCACAGATTGGAAATCTGACCCTGCACCTGCACTGAAACCTGCCAGGTTTGCGAGGTACTGCCGCTGTTTTTTAATACCAGGCCCGCGCAGTAACCGCTGCCCCAATCATTATTGATATTTACTGTTGCTGTTACGCCACTACCACCGCTGGAGCTGGAGGTACTGGACGAGGAGCTGCTACTGGAGCTACTTGAACTACTGCTAGAGCTGCTGCTAGACGAAGACGTCGAGTTACTGCTTGAGGATGAACTGCTCGACGAACTGGAGTTGCTCGACGAACTGGAACTGCTCGATGAGCTGGAACTGCTCGATGAACTGGAACTGGTTCCAATAAGGTTAGGGTTTTCCAAAAGGTCGAGACTATCAACACTGTAACCTGCCGACAAATATTGCGAACCGCCAGAACCACTAATCGCGGTAATGGTTAGTGTGTTCCAATCACCCGAATTTTGTTGCCATGCACTGGCCGGAACATCAAAACTGTAAGTCACATTATTACCGCGGTACGAACCGGTGGTAAGCGTGCGAGTTTTAGGTTGCGTGGAAATTCCCGGGTTGGACGAAGTCCAGTTGTTTACAGAAATCTTGGGGCGTGCGTTAGCGTAGGCGGTGGTTATCCCGACACGCACGGTGTGTGGCAATGCCAGTTGTGCAGGGCTGAGTTTGAAATACACCAGGTGACTATTATTTACGTCTTTCCACATGTAGGCCGGAAAGTCGGACGCGCTGGAAGAGCCCACAATATAATTTGCTGGGTCCCAATTGGCCATGCGCACATCGGAAGGGTGCATGCTTGCAACTTTGTCACCGTTAAGAAGTTCCTGGGGTGAACCATCCCAATCGCCAATGCGCCATACCGCGATGTCATCACTGGGGTCATCGGAAATTGTAAAGGTATTGAGTACGGTAGTTTCACCGGCGTTTACACTAACTTCCTGGGTGTGCACGGCCATTTCATTTTTATACACAGTCAGGGTGTAGTTGCCAGCACGCATCTTGTCGCGACTAAAATAACCGGTATCGGCGTTGGCTCCCACCCAATACTGTGCCTGGGCGTTCGCAAAACCTACGGTGTATTCGTAATTGCTGTCGCGGTTGTTAATTCCGACACCTGCAACGCGACCACGACCGCTGTCACCGACGTATCCAAGCAGGTTCATATTTTCAAACCAAGTGGTGTCGATGGTGCCGGGTTCGCTGCCGTTGGTTACCACGAAAGTGTATGAATTTAATATGCCGGTGCGATAGGCTTCTGTTTGTGCCTGGGCATAGTTAACAATGTAGGTGAGCTCTTGGTTAGAGTCGGTGGTTTGCATTTTCAGGCTGCGATAAAACGGGCCGCCGCTGCCACCTTCCTGATTATCGCGCACAAACCACATGCCCACATACCCGCTATTGGCACCGAAAAATTGCCAGTCTTTCAGGCGCTCACCGGAATAATGCTTGGAGCGGGTTTCGCCGTTGGCCAGTGCGAATATATCACCGGATTCAATCGTGGATACCACCCCTCGCAAATCTGAGGGCTCGGGGCTGTAGGGCAGTAGACCTTCATCCAAACGCATGATGTAACGAACTTGCCCGTGTACGCTCGGTTCTGCGCTAAACCAGGTGCCCATGTAAATATGCGGGTAACCGCGTCGAGCCATGTAATAGTGGGTGAGGTTTCCGGCATTTACGGTCACTTTGATGTAATCACTGCCTACCGTTATGGCACTCACTGATACGGCAGAAACACCGTCATACAACCAATCAAAACCGGAATTTATTTGCGAACCCCGCGATTGATTTTGGTACTCAGTGCCGTTGTAGGTTAAAGATGCGATATCGCCCGCAGATTGCGTACTGACGCCGTTGTCGGTTCGGCGCACTTTGAACACCAGGCCAGCACCTGTATCGATGGTGTAAAAATCGGTGCTGCTGCTTAAACCGAATTGTGCATACGCTTGGGGAATTAATAAAAAAACAAACAGTACTGCCAGACATTTTGTTGCACAGTTGTGCAGACTGGTTCCAGTAGGCATGGAGTTATCCTCGCTATTTAAAATATGGGTTAGGTGCGTTGCGTATAAATTTGCAACTGGGCATCGTTATTATTTATGGATGCTTTTTTTTGGCGTTATCGGATGGCACTGCGTGAGCAGTTTGACATCGTCAAAAACCCATACTGGTGTGTAGGGCCGGTTAACACTCAGCTGTTCACTCTTGACGTGGCCCGGAGGGTTGCCCACTAAAAACGGCTATTCGTCGTTGCACGTCGCTAATTTGACAGGTCTAACCACGCTACTCGCGCCTAGACCAGCCATTTTTAGCGTGCAACAGAAGCGAACAGATGAGTGTTATCAGGCCCTTGGAAGGTTGTGGAGCCGCTAAGCCCTTAGCTTTATTGTTATTGATCAGCTGTTAATCTTTATTATGCGCGAAGTTTAACACTCCTGATGTTAAGCGGTTATTAATTCGAATTTATTTTTAAGCGTCATTTGAAGCTGTTGTGCGTTACCTTCTCTGTAAAAAAGAAAACATATTTTCACTTGGCGAGTGTTTGTAATTTACGCTTACTGGCTGGTTCGGATACCGTAGCGTGCGCGTCGCAGTGTGGAGCTTGCTGTTGAGGGCGGGGCTTTATATTTGTGCAAGTTAGAGATCAGCTGCGGGTTATGTTCATAGAGACGGCGCCACAGGGGGGCTTTTATACCGAAGAAAACGCCGGACATTAAGTTTGCTCGCAGATTGGACCCCAGAGCATTAAGCCGCCCAAGAACTGCGAATTTAGAATGACGTTGGTAAACCATTAAATTAGATGTAATAATTGCATTACTTCTGTAACACATCAAATATGAATGATTATGAGCATTAAGTCCATGTCAGATAGCGATATCCGCGGTGAAATGGGACGTCGTATCCAGGCGCATCGTTTGTTGTTGAATCTGGACCAGGAAACTTGTGCAGCCCGTGCCGGTGTATCTACCAGTACTATGTACCGCTTAGAGAAGGGTGGTTCGGTGAGTACCGACGCGCTGGTGAAAGTTCTGAGAACCCTGAATCTGCTGGAAGGTTTCGATAGTCTGGTGCCTTCACCGGAAATCAGCCCTGTGGCTCGAGCTAAGCAACGCCAGCCAAAAACCAGGCGACGCGCTTCGGGTAAGCGAGCTCCAAAAAACGATACGCCCACGTGGGGTGGTTTTAAGCAAAATGTTGAGTTTGAAAAGGAATAAACATGGCGCAGCGTGTAGATACTGCCATCGTAATGCTTTGGGGTTCTGAAATAGGCGCAGTAAGCTGGGACGACACACGGGAGCTTGGTATTTTCCAATACACGCCAGAATTCGCGACCAGCGGTATTGAAGTGGCACCCCTCACCATGCCGCTGAGCGAACAAGCTTATAGCTTTCCTGCACTGCCTCGAGAAACCTTTAAACGCTTGCCGGGTTTATTGGCCGATGTGTTACCCGATAAATTCGGTAATGCCTTAATTGATAGTTGGCTGGCAAGAAAAGGCATTAGTAAAGCGGAGTTTTCGCCTGTAGATCGCTTGTGCTATATCGGTCAGCGAGGTATGGGTGCCCTGGAATTTAAACCGTCCGTCGATCGAAACGCAGCGAACCATGATCACCCTCTCAATATTGATGCATTGGTTACTGCTGCGAGTAACATTTTGCAGCGGCGGGAGGCTTTACACGGCGAGTTGCAAGAAAACGAGCCTGACGTAAATGAGAAAACACTTGCAGATATTTTACATGTGGGCTCATCGGCCGGTGGTGCCCGCGCTAAAGCGGTCATCGCCTGGAACCCCGAAAACAACGAAGTGCGTTCCGGGCAAATTTTATTGCCGCCGGGCTTTGAGCATTGGTTGTTAAAATTCGATGGCGTTAGCAATAACCGCGATAAAGAGCTCGCCGACGGCCAGGGCTACGGAAAAATGGAGTACGCATATTATCGTATGGCTTTGGCTGCGGGCATTGAAATGACGGAATGTCGCTTGCTGAAAGAAAATAAGCGTGCACATTTTATGACGCGTCGCTTCGACCGCACCCGGCAAGGGCAAAAGCTGCATATGCAATCCCTGTGTGCCATGGAACATTTTGATTTCAATATGCCTGGTGCCTATTCCTATGAACAAGCCATGATTACCGCGCAAAAGCTTAATTTAGGCGCAACCGCTGTCGAACAAATATTTAAGCGTGCGCTATTCAATATTATGGCGAGAAACCAGGATGACCATGTTAAGAATATTGCTTTTCTAATGGATACCACTGGTCAATGGAAACTGGCACCCGCATTCGATTTAACTTTTTCGTACAATCCCGAGGGTGAATTCACGCAACTGCATCAAATGTCTTTTAATGGTAAACGGGATGCCTTCGAGCTCAGTGATTTTTATGCAGTTGCTGCGCAGTTTGGTATCACAACCCGCAAAGCCAGAAGTGCAATCGAACAGGTGGAGCAGGGTGTTAAGCTTTGGCCAAAGTACGCCCAGGAAGCCGACGTTGAAGAGCAGAGGATAGCGTTTCGCCAGCGCCAGCACCGCTTGAATTTTTAACGGTATTTGTCCATGGGTATTATGTTGGACGTGCTTGTTTTGGCGGGGCTTGTTTTGGAGGTGCTTGTTTTGGAGGCGATTGATTTGGAGGGGTCTTTTTCGGGTTTCGCCCCAGCTGCTTTTCCAGACGGCGAAGATTTCGATAATTTTTCGAGAAACTCAAGCATGCTTTTATGCGGCCAGAAATAATCTTTTTTACCCTTCACTTTGCAGGGTCTGTCGGCCAGAAATGCCCCGGTTCTGTACGCACTGAGATCTTCCACCGCAACACTTTCGTTGTCCAATATGAATTCCAGGTCCAACACCATTTGGGTCATGGTACTTACCACTGAACGGTCGGTGGTGTTGTCAAACCGCAGTGGTGCCAGTGTGTTTGCTGCCGCATCCAATTGTTCCTGGCTCGCATCCAGTTTAAGCAGCGTATTCATAAAACCATCTTCAAAAAACCAGCCTAAATCGCTCAGTACACGCGATCCTACGGCGAGCAAAATAACTGGAAAACGCGTTGAATCGTGTGCAAACAGCACACAATCCTTACCTCGTAATGTCACGATATTCGCGTGCCAAGCGCCCAGCGGTGAGAGCGTTTCGGCCGGTCCAGAATCCTTCGCGTTAATTAACGATTCTTTGGGAAGTTTCGCGGTGAGCTTTTTGGTTGCGTGAACGAGAATCATTGTAATTTCCGTGGTTATACGCGGGTAGCAAGGTGTCGTGCAATGATTTCGTAAATTGTGGTGCCTGGCAAGTGTACAAGGCTAGATTCGCCAAGCTTATAACATTAGCTTGATACAAACCCAACTATTTCAAGCCTGTATTGATTGATCTTTAGTGCGAGGGCTGCCATGGTGTGCGACTAATAGCGGAGGAGGGAACACGGAGTGGCATGATCATAGCTATGATTGGCGAGACATGGCCATTATTTATGTAGCAGGTTATCAGGGTAAAGCCATTTCACAGGCTTTATGTGCCGCGAATATTCCGTGTCTATGGATGGCTTCGAAGGATTACAAGAAAGCCTACGACCCGGCGGTCGACCGTGTAACCGTATTAACGTTGCAAAGCAGTAAGGGCTTGGAATTCCCGATGGTTGTTTTGGTTGGCCTCGGGCAGTTAGATAACCAAGATATTATCGCAGATAGCCGTTTGCTCTATGTGGGTATGACGCGTGCGCAACAGGAATTACATTTGTGCATGTCGGAACAAACTCCGTTGTGTGAAAGCTTGCTTGGGCTGGCCAGTTAATTTTGGTGGTGGGCCGTCTATTTAATATCGCTGTCAAACGAGCGTTGTTAATTTAATTTGAAGCCACGATTCCAAAGGAAATCGGCGCCTGAATTTTCTAAATGGCAAGTGCAATGCCTAGTGTAGAAACGTCGTGTAAAGTTACATTTCAGTGCATATGCACCAGTTTTTTTCACGCTCCAATAAAATTACCTTCAATTACATTTCCGGTATTGTTGCACAACGGCGTTATCTGTATGATCGACGCGTTCAAATGATCGTTTGAATGCCAAATAACAGGGAGCCGTGTTATGTTCGTACGAATTTTTTCATCGCTTGTTCTTTTGTTCTTTTTTGTATCTGCAGCACAAGCTGCAAAAGCACCACATAATCCTCACGGACCGTTTGATGTGGCTATCGCCAACGAGGATAAATTAATTAACATGCTAAAGGCGTCGGGTGCTATACCCGCGAATGCTTCCCGGCACGAAGCGGAAGAAGCTCTTTACGCAATCCTTAAAAAACGTTCTCAAGCGGCAGCGTTGGCCGCGCAGAATTCCTCTGAAACACCGATGCAATACTCTCCAGCCATGCAGAAAACATTTGGCAAGTCGTCGTGGGGTTACGGTAAGGGAAAATTCAGTAATGGGCGTTTTTTACCTAAACCAGCCGTTGAAGAAGGTTATGAAGGGGAGGTTAAGAAAGCGCGTTTGCTGACCATCCTAATCGATTTTCCCGATTACCCTCACAACACCATTACTTCTGACGAAACGGATTTTTATTTTGATGACTACACCAAAGAGCATTACGCGGGCTTGTTGTTTAACGAAGCAACTTTCGTTGGCCCAAATGGTGAATCATTAATTTCTATGCAAGGGTATTACGAGGCGCAATCCGGAGGCAGTTATGGGGTTTCGGGTACTGTAGCTGGGTGGTACACAGCCAGCTTGCCTGCAGCCGCTTACGGTGGCAACGATCCATTAACGCTTAATGATGTTGATCCTCGTTCACTTGTGGCTGAAGCCTTGCTTTTGGCCCAGGCCGATCCCTCGATTAATCTCGCCGATTTCGATATTGAAGACCGCTACGATCTTGATGAAGACGGCGATTACTGGGAACCAGACGGCCTGATCGACCATGTTCAAATCATCCATTCCTCGGTTGGTGAAGAAGCGGGTGGTGGTGCCTTGGGTGACGATGCTATCTGGTCGCACCGTTGGAATTTAGGTGGCATTTTTACGCTTGACGACACACCCACCGATATTACTTACTGGGGTGGCGTAATGGGTGCGTACGATTACACCATTCAGCCAATAGATGCGGCGGCGGGTGTGATTTGCCACGAGTACGGCCATGATTTGGGCTTACCCGATGAATACGACACACAATACAGTGGTCGTGGTGAACCGGTATCCTATTGGTCGTTGATGGCGAGCGGCTCGTGGACTGGAAAAATTTCCGGTACGCAACCCAGCGGTTTCAGCCCCTGGGCGAAAGAGTTTTTACAATCATCTCTTGGTGGAAACTGGCTCAGCGGTTCGGCAATTCATGTTGATGATCTGATTGGCAGCAGCGAATATTTCCTCCTAGACCAAGCGGTTACCAAAGGCACTAATAATGATGTAGTGCGCATAGATTTGCCCGATAAGAAAACAGTTCTGGTAACGCCAACGAGCGGCGATTATGTGTATTTCAGTGGTTCGGGTGATGATTTGTTCAACTACATGGTTACCAACGTCGATCTCACCGCAGCAACTTCGGCAAGTGTGCAATTTAAAGCGAGTTTCGATATAGAAACGGATTGGGATTACGCTTATGTTGCCGTTAATGGTGAACCTATTCCAGGAAATATAACTACGGTTGATGACCCATACGGTCAGAATCTTGGAAATGGAATTACCGGCAGTAGTGATGGATGGGTCGATGCTGAGTTTGATCTATCAGCCTATGTGGGTGAAGTGATTTCGCTGGAATTTTACTATGTCACCGATTCTTATGTGAGTAATCCCGGTTTGTACATGGATGATATTATCGTGGTGCTTGATGATAGCAAAGTGCTCATCGGTGATGCAGAAGATGAAACTGAAAGCGATTTTGCCTACGGTGGTTTCGTTCGCGATAACGGTTTTGTACTAAGCTCCAACTACTATTTACTTGAATGGCGTACCCATGCTGGCGTTGATCAGGGTTTGAAGTATGTTCCCGTTGGCGATGGTTATATGTCAACCAATCAGGGATTGTTGGTATGGTATGTGGATGATTATTACAGTGAAAACTGGGTCGGTGTGCATCCCGGCGAAGGTTACCTGGGGGTTGTAGACGCCGATCAACACACACTTTATTGGAGCGATGGCTATGCGGCTTCAACACGCTATCAAATTCACGATGCCGCCTTCAGCATTCTACCCACGCCATTTTTAAGCGCGAGTATTGAAGATCCTGAAGCGGGCACGCTGTATTTGTTCGACTGGTTGAACTGGCCGGTGCGCTTCTTTAAAGACAGTCGGGATTACTCCAGCCCTGAATTACCCGATGCCGGCAGGTTGTTACCTGAGCTGGGATTGAAGTTTAAAGTGGTATCCAGCAGTTGGGACGGTTCAGTAGGAAAGATTAAGGTGTCGCGAAAATCACATTAATTGTGGATCGCTGTGAAGCCAGCAACTTCGGTTGCTGGCTTTTTTTATGGTGTCTGCGTTGTGCGCGTTTTCGCTTTAGGGAGGTCTTTTCGCGTTAATGGCTTAAACGCAGCATGCTTTGCCAGCTCACCCACCACCACGCCAGAAGGTAGTAAGACAACGGAATTGTTAGCCTTATCTACTTTCGCATACTCGTAATTCTTGCTGTGTTTGTTATACACAACAATGTGTCCGCGGCGCGTTTCGAACCAGTGAAACTCGGCATTGCCAGCCGACTGTAACATCACTTTTTCACCACTGGCTTGCGTATAATAGTGTGCGGGTTTGCCCGGTGGAGTTGCTGTTGCCACGCTGGCTACTAATAATGTTGTTGCCGAAAGTATTAACGCAAATTTCATGTTGGGTCCTGCATTCTTTGCCAAAGTTAAAGTTTGTAGGAAAGTTTTCGCTATTTTAGACAGCTGAGCGTGAGTATATGTCGAAAATAACTACCATTTTGTTTGATTTAGGCGGCGTGTTATTGGAGCTGGATGGGCCTCCTATAAAAGCCGATTGGGCAAACAAGCCGCTTACTCATGAACAAAACTGGCTGGCCTGGATGAATTCACCGGTGGTGAAACAGTTTGAAACTGGCAAACTGAGTGCGGATGAATTTGTAACGCAGGTGATACCTGATTTAGGGCTTCAAGTGACTGAAACGGTTTTTCGTCAGGCATTTATTGAATGGCCCAAGGCACTTTTTGAAGGCGCCCCGGAAATTCTTCAAGTGCTTAAACCGAACTACACCCTGGCGTTTTTTTCCAATACCAATGAATTGCACCTGCCGCGCTTACTGAAAGAGCTAGCGTTGGCAGAGTATTTTCATCACACCTTTGCGTCTTACGACATCGGTTATTTCAAACCGGATGAATCGGGCTTTGCGTTTGTTTGCGACGCGATGCAAGTTTCCCCGAGTGAGGTGCTGTTCATTGATGATAACCAGATAAACGTTGACGGTGCACGGCGAGCAGGTTTGCAGGCTGAGCAGGCTCATGGTATTGACGCGGTAAGTGCCGTGCTGCGTAAATCTGGGTGTTTAGAGTAAAAAAATTGCGAGCCATACTTATTCCCCCGCCTGTTTATGGTCTTGCCTGCGCGGTTTGTATGGTGGTATTAAGCAGAAAATTTCCCCTTGTTGAGCTCTCTGCGTGGCTACCGGAATCTAGCCGTTTTGTGTTAGGGCTGTTAGGACTTAGCTTACTCGTTACAGGCATTGCTATCGACTTGGCTGCAGTCGCCAACTTTATAAAACGTAAAACTACAGTTAACCCTTATACCCCGCATAAATCCCGTCAGTTGGTTACCAGTGGCTTATACCGTATTACCCGCAACCCAATGTACTTGGGGATGCTGCTATCTCTCGCTGGTGTTGCCTTGTATCTTGGGTCATTGTCTGGTTTTGTGATGTTGCCTATTTTTATTATTTTAATGAATGAGTTTCAAATTAAAGCGGAGGAGCGTGTTTTGGCGGTGTTATTCGGCAGCGAATACCGGGAATATTGCGCCAGGGTAAGGCGTTGGATTTAACAGGGCGTCGCTTAATTCAAACAGGTGTTTAGCAGCGGGGTTAAATCGGTTACTATGCGCTCATTCCATTTTTAAAAGGTAGACATTATGACAAAGTTATTGCCACGTGTTTTTATCTTAGTGTTTTTTGGCGTAATAGGCGCCTGCGAGCAATCAGAAAAATCTTCCGTCGTGCTCGCTAGTGAAGCTGTGTACGATCAAGCCAGTGCCGAGAAATTTCTCGCCGAAGCCGAAGCGACAATGGAGGATGCCGAGCACTTCTACAATAATGCTGCATGGCTTGCTGCCACTTATATAAATTACGACAGCCAAATTGTTGAAGCGCGAGCTAACAAAGAGTGGACCCTTAAAACAGTGGCTTATGCGAAACAGGTTAAAAATTGGGATGGTGCCAAGCTTGAACCTGTGACTCGCCGCAAACTTGATGCGCTGCGTATGAAATTGGATTTTCCATCCCCCGACAATGAAGTAATGGCGTCCGAGCTCGCAGAAATTGGCTCCAAAATGCAAGCCATGTATGGTGAGGGGAAATATTGCCTAAGCGCAGATAACTGCCTCGATCTGGTGGAGATGTCGAAAATTCTCGCAGAAAGTGACGATCCAGAATTAATGAAGCAAATTTGGGCCGGTTGGCGACAGGTTTCGCCGCCAATGCGCAAATTGTACGAACGCCAGGTGGAAATCGCGAATCAGGGCGCAAAAGATCTGGGGTTCGATAACCTCTCGGTCATGTGGCGCTCTAAATACGATATGAGCCCAGAAGCGTTTGCTGAGGATGTGGATGCCCAATGGCAAAAAGTGAAACCGTTTTATGAAGCGTTGCACTGTCATGTTCGTGCGAAATTAAATGAACAATATGGTGATGAGATTGTGCCGCCTCATGGCAAAATTCCTGCGCACTTGTTGGGAAATATGTGGGCGCAGACGTGGTCTAATATTTATCCGAAAGTGAAGCCCGATGTAAAACAAAGTTACAATCTTACCGATTTGATTGTCGAAAGTGATGTTAGCGAACTTGGTATGGTGAAAACCGGTGAAGCATTTTTCTCGTCGTTGGGTTTCGATCCCTTGCCAGAGACTTTCTGGGAAAGATCCATGTTCACAAAACCCCGCGACCGTGAGGTGGTGTGCCACGCTAGCGCCTGGGACCTGGATGATAAAGACGATTTGCGTATTAAAATGTGCATTCAAAAGAATGCCGAAGATTTTCAAACAATCCATCATGAACTGGGTCACAACTACTACCAGCGCGCCTACAAGGAACAACCCTTTTTATTCCGGGGCAGTGCTAACGATGGTTTTCATGAGGCCTTGGGAGATACCGTCGCTCTTTCAATTACACCGCGTTACTTGGTGAGCATCAACGTTCTCGAAGCAGAGCCTCCAGAAGAAGAGGATCTCGGGCCGCTCTTGGAACTTGCATTGGATAAAATTGCCTTTTTGCCCTTCGGTTTACTGGTTGATAAATGGCGCTGGGAAGTATTTAGTGGCGAGCTATCTCCACAAGATTACAACAAAGGGTGGTGGGATTTACGGGAAAAATACCAGGGTATCGCGGCACCGGTCGCACGTAGCGAAGAGAATTTTGATCCCGGCGCAAAATACCATATTCCCGGCAATACACCCTATACCCGCTATTTTCTAGCCTTCATTCAACAGTTTCAGTTTCATCGCGCGCTTTGCGAAACTGCCGGCTGGCAAGGGCCCTTACATCGTTGTTCTATATACGGCAACAAAGCCGCTGGTGAAAAACTTCGCAGCATGATGGAAATGGGGACAAGTCAGCCATGGCAGGATGCTATGGAAGCTCTCACCGGGCAACGCGAACTGGATGCCTCAGCCATTATCGATTATTTTGCTCCGGTCAAAGCGTGGCTAGATGAGCAAAATAAAAATCGCGAATGCGGCTGGTAGAAGTTTGTCAGAGCTTTGATGATCGACATCAGCCAAAAATCAAAAGTAGAGGCCATTGGCACTGCTCTACGAAATAAAGAAACGGGTTTTAGTGTCAGACGTCCGATTCCAGACGTCTGACCCAAACTAAATTAATGTACGCCTTTCATACCTCGTTTCAATAATGGCGATATGGCGAGCATAAATATGCCCACTGCAATGCCCAACCACATTAAAAAGCCGTAAAGTTCGGTATAGGTTGCGAGCATGCTTGTCGTGCTACTGGTTTCAGCTCCCGCAATATTAATGGAGGCCATTTTTCCAATGCGGGTGGCGATTGTTTCCGAGAGGGCGGTTGCAAGAAACCACGTGCCCATACTTACACTCACCACACGTTGTATTGATAATTTGGTCACCGCCGATAGCCCAACGGGAGACAGGCACAGCTCTCCAGTGGTGTGAAGTAGATACGCTAGCACCAACCAGATCATCGCAACTTTTCCGGATTCGTCTGGAAATTGCGCACCGATAACTAGAGCGCCGAAACCCAAACCGGCTTGAATAATTCCCAAACCAAACTTAACCGGGGTTGATGGTTCCATGTTGCGTTTACCCAACCAGGTCCACAACCAGGCGAGTGGTAGCGCGATAAGGATAATAAAGGCAGGGTTAAGTGAGCCAAACATTGAGGCACGAACTTCTGTCCCGAAAATTGAACGGTCTAAAACGCGATCTGCATAGAGCGTCATGCTGCCGGCAGATTGCTCGAATAAAGCCCAAAAAACTACTGACGATAAAATTAAAACCATAAGCACCACGGTGCGGCTGTATTCGGGGTGTTTATTCGTTTTAAAGCCATAAATAATGTAACCAACCAAGGCTACAAGCATAGCGCCCAAACCGATGTCGTTATCGGTAAACGCCCACACGAGGCCACTGACAACACTTGCCAGGGCGAGCATTACAGCGGTTTTATCGTGTAATACGCTTTCCTGGTGAAAACTCATTGAATATAAAATTAAGCCGACGATCGCAACAATCAATAAACTATTTTGCGCTAAATGGACAATAGGTTCGTGTTGCACCAGTACCCAGATTCCAGCCAAACTTAAAACTCCGCAGAGATAGATGAGCATTTCTCGGCTTATGCCACCCAACAGTTTTGCACGGAGTTTTTCAGGGTTTTCAGGTTCGGCTTTGCCGTAAAAATATTTTTGACCGTAGCTAAAACTGATTAAGCCCAATAGCATGCCAATGCCAGCGGCGCCGAATCCATAAGACCAGCCAAAAGTCTCGCCCAACCAGCCGCAAATCAAGGTGGCTGTAAATGAACCGATATTAATGCCCATATAATAAATGGTGTAACCGGCATCACGACGGGGGTCATTGGCTTCATAGAGCTGGCCAACGATCGCAGAGACATTGGGTTTTAGAAAACCGACACCCACGGTTATTAAAGCGAGGGCAAAAAAGAAAACGTTTAATGCAGCCGTATCTTGAATAATCACATCTTCTGTCAGTTTGGTGCCAGCGGCGATCACATCTCCTCCAGGCAGAGTTAACGGTGCTTCTAAAAGGCTGCCAGCGCTATAAAGTGTCGCTGCACTGCCCTCGAATGCCATGGTAGCGTGCCCGAGGGTGAGTAAAATCGCTCCAAACACGACGGCTTTACGCATGCCCAAATAGCGATCGGCAATTAAACCTCCAATTAAAGGAAGGGCGTAAACCAAACCCGCATAAGCGCCAAGTACGTCATAGCCAGCGGTGTCGCTGAATAAATGATATTTGGTGAGATACAGCAATAATAAATATTTCATGCCGTAAAAAGAAAAGCGTTCCCACACTTCGGTGGTAAAACAAACAAACAGGCCAGCAGGGTGGCCGAGCAGTTCTTTTTGTTGTAATGGTGCTTCCACAGTTTATCCTTTTGTGTAAAAAAAAGGCCAACATAAGTTGGCCTGAGAGGAGTTTAAGTAGAGCGATTAAAACTTAATGGAGTATTCGGCGAACAACACACGGCCAGTTTGATCATATAAATCGTAATGATCAGTCGGGAATTTGTTAGTAGAATCAAATACGGGGTCTTCATCTGTCAGGTTTCGCGCACCAATTTTAAAGCGCCCAATACTACCGGCATCGAAAGCGTAGGACGCGTTAAAGGTGGTCCAGCTGTCGAGGTTTTTATTTGAAGTTTTTAGATACCATGAGTGATCAGGTCTTTCCTTAACGTCATCTCCCTCTGAATGGGGTCCAATGTAGTCAATGGTTAGTGTGACCAGATTTGGACCCATTTGCCAACCAAAGCCCCACTGCGCTTTAACCTTCGGTTGTAAGTTGAAGCCATTGGTTTCTTGGGTTTTTCCTTTGTAATATGGAGACTGCTTATAGGACAAAGTATTAACAACTAAAAGGTCTGTAGAGAAAGTACCAATACCAGTATCAATAAACGCGTTCAATTGTGTGTCCAAACCTGTCACATGCAACTCACCTTCGTTGGTGTAGGTAACATATACCGTCGGGCGAGCTCCATCTCTGTCTACATAAACGGGGCCGCCTTCAACCAAATCAACGCCAGCTGCTTCTGCGTAAAACGCTTCTTGAGCTGTCGGTAAATCTACGAGGTCATTAACTTTAATATCCCAATAGCTTACATCAATTGAGAAGTTATTAATGACTTGCCAATTTAAACCAAAACTAATTGAGTCCGATGTTTCGGCGTCTAAGTTTTCGTTTGTACTCGAATAGGTATCCACTTGAATGGTTGGACAGGACTCCGACGTGCCATTTGCCGCACAAGTCACTACATCCTTGGCTTCTTGTGCATCGAATGTATCTGGCCCATATAATTGATCCAATCCAGGCGCTCTAAACCCACGCCCAAATTTTGTACGTAGTGTTAGGGAGTCTGTGGTTGCCCAAGTTGCACTTATGGATGGAGAGAGAGCGGTTCCAAAATCGCTATAACTGTCATAGCGAAGTGCACCATTCACCTCAAGAGAGGATAATATAGGTATGTATATTTCGCCAAATAGTGCGGATACTTCACGATCACCTGAGGAGGAATTTCCTGCGCTCCCTCCAACCAAACCTACTTCAGAGTTCCGGTCATACTTATTTTGGTAATCCATATCAAAGTATTCACCACCGAGTAAGGTAATTATCTGTCCCGCGCCAAACCAATCACCACTGTCAAACTGAATATGACCCGAGGCCTTTGACATTTTACTGAAATTGTCTTGAGTCGGAGTAGAACTCATCGCTCCCGCTCCTTCCTCTGAAAAAGGATCGATCCCTTCTGCTAAAACATAATCTAACCCAGGATAGGATAAGTAATAATAGCCGTATTCTTTGGAATAATAGGAACTGTCTTGCAAATACACTTCGTAGCTTACTCCGTCAGTGATGTCACCTTCAAAACCTGCAACGAAATCATATTGGGTATCGGTAACTTCATTGTCACGGGTTCCAATATTGGTCCAACGATAGTATCCGTTTAGTTCGTAGTCTTCAGTAATAGTACCTGAATCAATTAACGCATCGATATCATAGGGTACATCTTCATAGTCGGCTGGCATATCTGGCCACCCTGCTGCGGGTGGGGCATAGCGGCCAAAGGATTCGACACGAGAAATCAACGAATTTACGAAGAAATTAATGTTGTCGTTAATTTCATAAGTAGCATTCATATAGGCGCTTGTCTTATCCAGCCCAGCTTTGTTTGCCGAAGCGTTAGCATAGCCATACATACAAACTGTTGCACCAGGAATGCCGAACGCTTCTTCTGCGCTCGCAACGCCATAAAAATTATTTCCTGGTTCGCAAGTAGTCGCTGCTTGTAAATCTACATAGTCGGTGTTTGGATCGTAAAGCTCAATCGTTTTACCGTAATATGAGTAGCCCTCGGTCTCTTCTGTGTATATATCAATCACACCGTTGCCATTAAGGTCGTCTGCGCGAGCTGCAGTGTAATAACGATCCGCATCAAAAATTGGATCGCGTTTGCTTTTTTCCAAAGCAAATGTGATGTTTCCTCTATCTCCGGACATACCTCCAAGCAAACTGAAAGAATATTCGCTACCATCATCACGATCGCGATCACCGTATGTCGCTTTGAATTGGAATCCTTCGAATCCCTTCTGAAGTTGCATATTCACTACACCGGCAACCGCATCTGAACCGTAAACTGCAGAAGCTCCATCAGCTAATATGTCTATGCTTTTGATGGCTGAATGGGGAATCATATTGACGTTTATAATGGCAGCACCAAAATTAGGTGAACCTACCATTCTTCTACCGTCAATTGTTACCAGGGTTCGCTCTTCTCCTAAACCTCTTAAATCTACCGTCGCATTGGATTGGGCCGAGCTTCCGGATTGCTCACTAAATGAGCCATACGAGTTAAGGGGAGAAGTACGTAAAATATCGGACATGACCAATGCGCTTTGCGCATCGATTTTCATTTCGTCGAGAACGACAACCTGGCTCCCTTCGACAAAATTCGTTCTTTTAATATGTGAACCGGTAACGAAAACCTCTTCGACCCCCTTTTTACTTTCCTCTTGGGAAAACGCCTGATTTGGCAAAAGTACTGCACCGGTAAAACCCAGAGCCGCAGCCCGGATTGCAAAAGCAAGTTTATTTGGTTTTCTCATAAGTCATACTCCCCAGAATGATTTGCGGATATGTAAATGTTGGATGTTGGATGTGGCACAGTTCTGGAATAAATCAATGTGAGGTTTATTCCATTTACTGTATAACCACCTCGAATTACCCCTTAACAACTTAACTAAAAGCGAAATAAAGACTCCTTTCAAAAAAATCCTATACCTCTTGTTTTTATTTCTTCGACGACTGACTGTTTGAGTCGGTAGCAGAGTCTACCACTCTATTTTTATTTTGAGCTGCCCATATTAAGTGCGTTGCACTAAAAAAAATTGATTAAATCACCAATATGGAGCACTGGATGTGTTAATTACGCTCATTAAAGCATCAAAATGCTTCTAGACGAATTTATGGCAAGGAACAGGCCAAATTCAAACATTAGTTTGATTTTATTGAGTGATATCATTGTGAGACGAGCCACTCAGATAAAATTTGCAATGAAAATAGATAGAATTTCGCATGCCAGCTCTTCAGTGTTAAGGCTACTGGCCGAGTTGAATGATTACACCAACGGACTGTATCCATCTGAATTTAATGAGCTGGATTCTTTTGCTGCCTTGCAATTGAGTCATGTCCTTTTTTTAGGGGCCACAGTGAATAATCAACTGATTGGCTGCGGAGCTGCGAAAAATATGGGAGGTTACGTGGAATTAAAAAGATTGTATGTTAGTCCGGAGGGGAGAGGGAAGGGGGTAGCTACAATTTTATTACAAAATTTAGAAAATCATGTTATTACCCTGGGTTTTGATAGAGTTTTTTTAGAAACCGGAATTTACCAACATGAAGCTATGGCGCTTTATCGTTTGCGGGGCTACACGCAGTGCGAGCCATTCGGCGCATACAGCGCCAATCCCTACAGCGTATTTTATGTTAAGGGCTTTTAGTTATTTAAATATCGAAATAATATTTCAGATTTTAATAATAGATGTCGGTTAGCTCGCAAATCGTGGAATTGCACTCAGTAATTGTTTTGTGTATTCCTGTTGCGGCTCATTGAATAAAAATTCTGTATCACCTTGTTCTACGATTTTACCTCTGTTCATAACCATCACGCGATCGCAGAGATATCGAACTACGGCGAGGTCATGTGAAATAAATAGCATAGTGAGACCCCGTTTACGGGTAAGCTCAAGAATTAATTCAAGGATTTGCGCCTGGATGGTGACATCCAATGCCGAAACTGGCTCGTCAGCGATAAGAAACTTTGGTTCAGGCGCCAAAGCGCGGGCTATGGCGATACGTTGGCGTTGTCCACCGGAGAATTCGTGCGGGTATTTGCGAATGTGCTTGCGCTCCAGCCCAACATCATCCAGTAATTCATTAATTTTCTGCACCAGGTTTTTGGGTGTGGCGATTTTATGTTTTAACAGAGGTTCGGCTAATGTGTCGAAAACGGTGTAACGTGGGTTCAGCGAAGCGAACGGGTCTTGAAAAATAATCTGGAAATTGCTTCTTGCTAAACGCAACTGCTGAGTATTCAACTTGTCCACAGCTAATGAATCGATGGTAATGCCATCAGAATCGCTTTCCAGTAAACGAATTATGCTGCGCCCCAGGGTGGACTTACCCGAGCCGGATTCTCCGACCAAGCCCAGAATTTCGCCACGCTTGATTTCAAGGCTCACATTATCGACCGCTTTAAAAGGCTCGTGTTTTCGGCCAAACAAACCGCCGGAATGGCTAATAAAGGTTTTATTAAGGTTGGAAACTTTAACGAGGGGTGGCTCATCGGGCACTGTTTGTGGTGGTACCGGCTTGGCGCTATCTGGTACCGCTGCAACCAATTTACGGGTGTAGGGATGTTTTTGTTCACTAAATACGGCATGGGCAGTACCGGATTCCACAACTTCGCCATCTTTCATAACGATAATATCGTCTGCCAGTTGTGAAATAACAGCCAGGTCATGGGTGATGAATACCACGGCGAGATTATGGCTGGCCTGTAACTTTTTAATAAGTTCCAGTATCTGCGCCTGAATGGTAACGTCCAGCGCTGTTGTTGGTTCATCAGCTATTAATAGCTTGGGTTCTGTAATAAGCGCCATGGCTATCATTACCCGTTGCCGCATACCGCCAGAGAATTCATGTGGATAGGCATCAAGACGCTGTTCTGCGTTAACGATTCCGACTTCTTGCAATGCCTTGAGTGCCTTGGCTCTGGCTTCTTTTTTACTACTTTTGAAATGCAGTCGGTAGGCTTCGATCAATTGTTGCCCGATGGTCATATAGGGATTTAACGAGGTCATTGGGTCTTGGAAAATCATACTGATTTTACGCCCGCGGATATCTCGCAATTGTTTTTCTGAGAGTTTCAGGAGGTCCTGGTTTTCAAAAATCGCAGACCCTGATTCGATTTTGCCAGGTGGCGTTGGTATCAAGCCAAGCATGCTGTAACAGCACACCGATTTGCCGGAACCGGATTCGCCCACAATGCCCAAGATTTTTCCTGGGTCTAAGGTAAAACTAACATCTTTGACCGCGTTTGTTACACCCTCACGGGTATAAAAGTTGGTGGTAAGGTTATTAACCGTTAATAAACTCATGCGGGATTAATCTTTTGAGGTACGTGGGTCGAAGGCGTCGCGTAAACCATCACCGAGAAAGTTAAGCGCGAACAGTGTGAAAGACAAAAACAAACTGGGGTAGATAATGAGCCAGGGATATTCTTCGATGGTTTCTACACCGTATGAAATCAACGAACCCCAGGAACTGTGCGGTGGTTGTATACCCAAGCCCAGAAAACTTAGAAACGACTCTAATAAAATCACGCCGGGAATTGTGAGTGTTGTGTAAACAATAACCGGCCCGAGAATGTTAGGTATTAAATGCCGCGTCATAATTTGCCAGCGATTCAGCCCCATGGATACTGCAGCCTCCACAAATTCCTGATGTTTTAAGGCCATAACCTGGCCGCGTACGATACGCGCCATGGTGAGCCATTCAACGGCTCCTATTGCTAGAAACAACAGGAAAATACTGCGACCAAATACGACGGTTAACAAAATAATAAAAATAGTGAAAGGCAGGGCGTAGAGTACGTCGACAAAGCGCATCATCCAGGCATCTACCTTGCCTCCCGAATAACCGGCGATAGTCCCCCATAACACGCCAATCAGCAACGCCACCGCGGTAGCGACAAATCCAACCATTAACGAAACACGACTGCCGAATAGGATACGGGTGAGTTGGTCGCGGCCGAAAATATCAGTGCCCATCCAGTGCTGCCACGAAGGCGGCGTTGCACCCAAATCCAGATTTTGTGCTTCGTAAGAGTAGGGGGCGATAAAAGGTGTGAGCAAAGCTAACAGTACAATAATGCACAGAAACACCAAGCCGGCCATGGCCAATTTGTTTTTCTTAAGTCGCACAAACGCATCTTGAGAAAGTGATCGCCCGGCTTCGTAGTTTTCGAGATTTGCTTCACTAGCAGTAGCTTTAAATATCATGATGTTATTTTATTTACTCAGCGACTGGCGCAATTTGGGATTCATCCAAGCCTGCAGAATATCGGCGATAAAATTAAAGAAAATAATGAGGGATGCGAAGAAAATGGTGGTGCCCAATATCATGGTGTAATCACGGTTGAACGCGGCCTGAAGATAGAAGCGCCCTAAACCGGGGATCTGGTAAATGGTTTCGACCACAAAAGAGCCAGAGAGCAAACCTGCTGCAGCTGGCCCGGCAAACGCAATAACGGGCATTAGCGCACCTCGCAGGGCGTGGTGGACTACTACATTGATATTGGAAACGCCTTTAGCGCGCGCTGTGCGTATGTAATCTTGCGACATGACTTCCAGCATGCCGCCACGGGTTAAACGTGCTACGTAAGCGGCATAGGCCGCACCTAAAGTAATGGCGGGTAATATTTTATCGCCCTGTGATACCCCCCAGCCAGAGACCGGTAACCATTCCAATTGAATGCCAAATAATAAAATCAACAAGGGCCCGAGAACGAAGGACGGCAGGCAGATACCAATCATTGCCACCGACATGAATGTGTAGTCTTGCCAGGTATTGGGCTTAAGTCCGGCAAAAACCCCTGAAATCATGCCCAACAAGGCCGCAAAACACAACGCATACAAACCCAACTCAACGGTTGTCGGTAAACCGGTGGCAATCAGCTCCGTAACTGTACGGCTGGGGTATTTATAAGAAGGCCCGAAGTCTCCCTTAAGCAGGTTAAAAAGATAATCGCCGAATTGCACAGCGATAGGGTCATTGAGTTTATAGCGTTTGTTGAGGTTTTCGAGAACCTGTGGCGGAACCGCGCGCTCTTCATCAAAGGGGCCACCAGGCGCCATCCGCACCAATATAAAGGTGATAAGTACAACAAAAAACAACACGGGTATTGCGGCCAGAAGCCGAAAAAATATGTATTTGAGCACGATTATTCTGCTTTTGTTTCGAGATAGACAGTTTTATAGGGGTGGCGATGCAATACGTTCTGATACCAGTTTTTTACATTAGTTCGTACCAGGTTGATATCGGACATAAAATACAGCGGTGCAACCGGCATTTCGTCAGCAATAATTTTATTGGCTTGTTCAAAAAGTTCGAAACGTTTTTGTGGGTCTTGTTCCCGTTGCGCGCCTTCCACCAGTTTGTCGTATTCCGTATTCTTCCAGCCGGTATCATTATTTCCGCCGTAGGAAAGCAACAACTCATAAAAGTTACTGGGGTCGAGATAATCTGCAATCCAGGCCTTGCGGGAAACATCGTAATGCAGGTTTTGTTGCGTGTTAAGGTAAACCTTCCATTCCTGGTTCATTAAATTGGCTTGAATGTTTAGCTTGTCTCGCCACATTTGCTGAATGGCAAGTGCAATTTTGCGATGGTTATCGTGGGTGTTAAATAAAATATCGAACGCGGGAAACCCTTCACCGTTGGGGAACCCCGCTTCGGCTAAAAGTGCCCGGGCTTTTTCGACATCATAGGTGAAATAACTTTTGGGGCTGTGGCCTGCCGGGTCGGGTGGTACGAAGTGGTACGCCGGTATTTCACCACCTTTTGTAACGCGTTTCACCAGAGCTTCTCGATCGACAGCATAAGCCAGGGCTTTACGTACACGAACATCGTCAAAGGGCTTGCGGGTGGTGTTAAAAATATAAAAATAATTGGAATATACCAGCACCTTCTTCAAGACTTCCGGGTTTTCTTTTTCGTAGGTGGCGATTTTTTCAATCGCGAGCTGAGGTGTGTAGGTTAAGTGTACCTGGCCACTTCGGAAGGCGCGTTCCTCGACTTGTTGTTGGGTGATGGGGAAAAACTGTATGCCCTTAAGTTTTACGACGTCGGCATCCCAATAATTTTCATTTTTTTCAACTTCGATAACTTTGTTTATTTCCCAGCGTTTTAATTTGAATGCATAGTTGGAAACTATGTTTCCTGGAAGCGTCCAGGGAGATACCCTGTCGGTCATTTTTCCAAATTTTTCGATTGTGGCGGGGTGCACGGGATAATAAGTGTGGTGGTCAAGCACCTGTAGGAAGTAGGGCGTTGGGTTGTTCAGCTTCACCTGCAATGTATTCGCATCGAGTGCTTTTACTCCCACTTGAGAGAAATCAGTCATTTCGCCTTTGCCAAAGGCTTCGGCATTTTCGATGTAGTACATCATGTAGGCGTATTGATTACCCAGTGCTGGCGACAATGCGCGTTGCCAGGAGTACACGAAATCCTGGGCTGTTACTGGGTCACCATTTGACCACTTGCCTTGGGGTTGTAAATGAAAAGTGTAGGTGAGTTGATCTTCTGAAATGTCCCAACTGGCTGCGGCGCCAGGCTCTACTGCGAGTGTTTTCGGATCTAAAGAAATCAAGCCTTCAAATAACGACGAAATCACATGGAAGTCGGGAGCCCCCGTGGTAATGTGGGGGTCCAGTGCTTGCGGTTCATCGCCATTGGCGATAAATAGTATCTGATTTTGGTTGCCATACTCGACATTGGTTTGTTGCTTTTTACTGCATGCAGATAACACCAACATGCCTGCTATTGCCAGCAGGCCGATTTGTTTTAACATGGATTATTGCCCTTGTGCCGAACGGTCTATGTAGATGGTTTTATAATCGGGTTTCTCAACGCGACCAAAATGCATGCCTTTCACTGCCGGAGAAATAAGGTAACTGTAGGAGTAGTAATAAATTGGGATCACCGGTACCTGATCGAGAAGAATTTCTTCGGCCTGTTCCAAAATCGCCATGCGTTTTTCAGTATTCAATTCTTTTTTTGCCGAAGTTACAAGCTCATCAAACGCTGGATTTTGCCAATCGGGGGAGTTCATTTCATGACCCGTGCTAAATGGGGCCAACAAATCCATGGGGTCGGCAAATGTGCTCGAGGCCCCGTCGCGGCAAATGTCGAAATCGTGATTGCGACGAGTATTTAAAAATACTTTCCATTCCTGGTTTTCTAAAGCAACTTCAATGCCGAGGTATTCCTTCCACATCTGCTGCAGCGCTATGGACACTTTGCGGTGCCCCTCATAAGTATTGTATTTGAGGGTGACCGGCGGGAAGCCTTCACCGTTGGGGTAACCGGCCGCAGCGAGAAATTGCCGGGCTTTTTCTGGGTCAAATGAAATGGGAGAGTTGGGAGAAAAGTTTTCACCGCGTGGTGCCAGGTTTACGGAAGCAATCTGGCCGGCTTTGCTAATACGTTCAACAATTTTCTGACGGTCGATCGCATAGACGAATGCACGTCGTACGTTCACATTGTTAAAGGGCGTTCTTTGAGTGTTGAAGTCATAATAATAGCTGGCATAACCTGGCTTTATCACCAGCTTGTCGGGAGCTTCTTTCTGGTAGGTGGCAATTTTTTCACTGGGTATTTGGCCACCATAGTCCATGTCAATTTGTCCGGAGCGAAACATACGTTCAGTCGCGGCAGTGTCCTCGGCGGGTATGAATATAATTTTCTCTAATTTTACCTCGTCGGCGCGCCAATAATAGGGGTTTTTCAAGGCGACGATCTTTTGGTTAAGGCGCCATTCCGTGAGGTAAAAAGGCCCATTACTGATGAGATTGGGGGGGCGGGTCCATTCGCTTACCGGGTCATCATAGGCTGCGAATTTGGTGATGGCAGCTTCCTGAACGGGGAGCGTGCTTTCGTGTGTGAGTCGTTTTAAAAATAAGGGGTCGGGGTATTGTAGGAAGAATTCGAGTTGATGTTCGCCGGTTGCTTTAACACCGACGGTTCCAAAATCACGAGTCTTACCCTGATGATAACGCGGCGCACCTTCGATCACGTAATAATCCAGTGCGTAATTACTGGAAATCCCCGGGGATAGAATACGCTTCCAACCAAATACGAAATCTTTGGCGGTAACCGGAGAGCCGTCCGACCATTTTGCCGAGTCGCGCAGTTGGAAGGTGTAGTGTTTGCCGTCTGCACTGATCTCCCAGCTTTCCGCTACTCCGGGTTCTGGTTCAGTTGTAATGGGGTTCATTACCAGCAGCGGCTCAAACAGCGCGGCCAGTATTTTCATCGCCGGCACCCCTGCAACCAGGTGGGGATCGAGCGATTGTGGTGCGGCACCAATGGCAATGCGCAATGTTTGTTCGGGGTCGGGTTGCGTGTTTGCGGGTTTGTCGGTGCACCCGGTGAGGGCTAAAAGAAAGGCAAGCGTAAACGAACAGATCGATCGGCGCGTTGTTAGCATCTAGGGTTATCGCTCCAAAATGACGTAGTGATTGCGGCCCGAACTCCATGCCAAACGGCTATTGTAAACCAGTCTAACGCATACATCACCATCACAAGCTTCCAGTTTAATGGTAAAAACTTCCAGTGAGCGCATTCGGGAGGACCTAGTCGTCGGATGACAAATAAACACCTTTGTAAGGGTGCCGGTGTAACAGATTGGGGTACCAGCCTTTTACAGAGCGTTGCACCAAATTATTGTCCGAAGGGTAAAACAAAGGAATAACCGGAACCTCACTTAAGAGTATGCGATTGGCTTTTTCCAATAGTTCGCTCGCCTGTGCGTCGCTGCTCGACCGGCGTACGAGGTTTACGAGGGTATCGTAGCCACTGTGCGACCAATTGGTGTCGTTGTTGCTGCTGTTCGAAAGCAGGGTTTCGAAAAAAGTGTTGGGATGCACGAAGTCGGCTATCCAGCCTGCACGCGAGACTGTGTAATCTTTGTTGTTTTGAGCGTTTATAAAAGTTTTCCACTCCATATTTCTGAGCTCGACTTTAATGTGCAAATGTTGCCACCACATTTGTTGAACCGCGGTTGCGACTTTACGATGTATTTCGCCGTTATTGATCAGCAGCTCGAACACAGGAAAGTTCTCCCCATTCGGGTAGCCCGCTTCTGTGAGCAGTTTTCGGGCATTCTCCGGGTCAAATCTTAGCCTGTGCCGCGCCTGAAAAATGTGCGGGTCTGCGGGCACAAAGGTGCCGGCGGGAATTTCTCCACCACGGGTAACTTTCTCAACCAGTTGCTTTCTATTTATCGCCATTGCCAGGGCGCGCCTCACTCGTGCATCGTTAAAGGGTTTGCGCGCGGTGTTAATGTCGTAGTAATAGCTGGCGTATACCGGAGTTTGTTGTAGCAGTTCGGGGTTTGTACGCTGATACTCCTGTATTTTCTCGATGGCCATCTGGGGAGTGCAGGTAAGGTGGATATTGCCGGCGCGAAATGCGCGTTCTTCTGAAAATCTGTCTTCGATGGGGAAAAACATGATGCCATTGAGATGAACATTTTGTTTGTCCCAATAATGCGGATTGGCTTTTACGCTAACCCACTTATTCAGTTTCCATTCCTTTAAGGTAAATGCGCCATTGCCGATAAGATTTCCTGGCCTCGTCCAGTCATCGCTATGCTGATCAATGACATCTTTATGCAGTGGAAAAAAAACGGGGTGGCTGAGCTGAGCAAGAAAGTAAGATATTGGCGATTCCAAAGTAACTTCAAGGCGGGAGGGTAAGGCACGCACCCCAACGTCTGAAAATTCTGTGAGCACACCCGTATTATAGGCCTCAGCATTTTTTATCGAGAAGAATAGAGGAGCGTTGGAGCTTGCGGTTTTTGGATTGAGTGCGCGTTCCCAGGCAAACAAAAAGTCTTTGCTGGTAACAGGCTCACCATTTGACCACTTTGCATCATTGCGTAGATAAAAACTGTAGCGCATACCATCTCGTGAAACCTTCCAGCTTTCAGCGACACCCGGAACAACATCCAGGGTTTCGGGATGCAGATCTGTGAGCCCCTCAAATAATGCTGTGATGATATTAAAGTCGTTACTTCCTACCGCCATCTGTGGGTCGAGTGACTGTGGTTCGTCGCCATTACCGATTAGCAGAACAGAAGCACGATTGCCCCAGGCGACATCGAGTTCCTGGGAAGGACTGCAAGCGATCAACAAGATCGCGCTGAAAAGCAGACGTAGACACGTAAATAAACGGTCTATTGCGGCGCTGAAGGGGTAGCTGAGCGAAGTGGACTTCATCTTTTTCTTATATTACCGGCTACACTTTAAAAGATTCACACCTATAGGGCGTAGCTATGACAAAGGGGCTTAAAGCATGGACAGATCGCTTGCGAAAGCAGGAGATGCCTGTGCTTGGCGATGTAATTGCAGAACTGAACAAAATTACTGGCAGCGATGATGCCGATGTTAACCAGTTGGCCGAAGTGATTCTGCGCGACCCCAATCTTACTTCGCAAGTCCTGCGTATTGCCAATAGCGTTTTTTATAACTACAACAAAGTTCAAATAAATACCGTAAGTCGTGCAATAGTGCTGATTGGTCTAAAGGGCGTGCGGGCTATCTGCATTTCGCTGTTGGTTATGGAGTCGTTGTTGGGTGACAACCCGCAGGAGCGTTTGCTTAAGCTGGTAGCACAAGGATTTCACGCTGCGACTCAGGCGAGAAACCTCGTCGAAACCGTTGATGAAAAAGCCGCCGAGGAAGCCTTTATTGCAGGTCTTCTGTTCAACCTTGGTGAAATGGCGTTTTGGGCCTCAGAAGCAGCAAATGCCGATCACCCTGGTCTGTTTAGTGATAACGCTCAGGAGCGTCGTGCCGCCATGGAAGATGTGCTGGGTACCTCTTTTAAATCCATAACCCGCGAGCTGGCGAAACACTGGAAACTCGGTGAAACACTGGAGCAGGCGCTCTATCCAAAAAGTGAGCGCAGTCAGAAAGTCAACGCAGTGATTGTGGGCGAACGCTTGAGTCGGGCGGCGCTCTACGGCTGGAGCAGCCCCCAGGTTAAGAAAGTGCTCCGTGAAGTCATGGAATATACCGGTCAGGACGCCGAGCACGCTTTACTTATGGTGAAAGAGGGCGCCGATCAAGCTGCCGAAGTGGCTCTGAGTTACGGGGTATCGGAGGCCTGTCCGTTGATCCCTACATCACAAAAATTATCGGCAGAGAGCCCAAGGGAACCACCAAGTAAAATGCTCAAAGGCGATGCTATGGTGCAGCTTAATATATTGCGAGACCTTTCAACCGCCACCGTCGACAAGGTGGATGTGAACACCATTTTTCAGATGGTGTTGGAAGGCATGCATCGCGGTATAGGCTTGGAGCGCGTTGCCTTCGCGTTTATTGACAAACACAAATTGAAAGCGCGCTATGTGCTCGGAGAAAGCACCGAACAGTGGCGCAGTAATTTTCTAATCGACATCGGCCCATACAGTGACAATGTTTTCACGCAAGCCATTGAAACTGGCGGCTGCCATTGGTACACCGCAGAAACCATCGCTGCAAAGCCACAGCTTTACAATACCGAGATCTCCCGAATTATTGGTAAATTTCCTTCTATGGTTGGTGTGCTGCAAGTAGACAATCGCAAGGTTGGCTTATTTTATGCCGACCGTTGGACCTTCGGCGGCAAGATAAGCGAAGACCAGTTCGAGAGTTTCAAGCACTTCAATTCCCAGGCTCAGGTGAGCCTGAATATATTGAAATCAAAACACTAGGTATTAGAGTGCTTTCGTGACATCCACAAACAGTGTAAGTGATTGACCGGGTTGTAAATACTTCGACTGGTTAAGTTGATTCCATCGCAAAATATCGTTAACGCTGAGTCGAAACTTACTGGCAATTCGGCTCAGCGAGTCACCCTGACGCACCTTGTAAGACACCTTTCTAATCACTGCCTGATTGGTGCGGGGAGCGCTGATCTGCTCCGGAAGATTCGTCCAGATAGCCAGTGTTTGACCGGGATATATGGGGTCCGTTGGCGCCATATTGTTCCATTTTGCAATTTTACGTGGGGTCACCTTGTAGGCTTGTGCGATATCCCAGAGGCTGTCTCCGGTTTTTACCCGGTGGTCAATACGTGTGCCAGATTCCGTTTTCGCGCTGACGCTGCGACGGTTGTGCAGGCGTTGCGACAGGCTCTGGCTGTAGAAACGAGCATCGGCTGCGGCAACTGGCACCATAAGCGTTTTACCGGCTCGAATGGTAGTCCCACTGATATTGTTGATGGCTTTGAGAGAACGCATGCTGATTTTGTGTTTAGCCGCTATGGTGGAGAGAGTGTCCCCATTTTGTATGGTGTAGCGTTCCCAAGTTACACGTTGATTTTTAGGAATTTCAGCAAGTTGCTTTTCAAAGTCGGCAGCACTCGAGACTGGCAGCAACAGTTGATGCGGGCCTTGTGGATCTGTTGCCCAACGGTTGAAGGCTGGGTTGAGGTGGTAGAGGTCGTCCATGCTGATATCGGCCATTTCGGCGGCTTGGGCGAGGTCTATTTGAGATCCGATATCGAGAGCGGCAAAGTAGGGTTGGTTGGGTATGGAATGCAGCGATAATTGATATTCTTCGGGCTTATCAATTAGTATCGCGAGTGCTATCAGTTTAGGCACATAGGCCTCAGTTTCTCGTGGCAGGTCCAGATTCCAGAAGTCAGTAGGCTTGCCTTTTTGCTTATTTCTTCGAATCGCTTTGGAGACATTTCCAGAACCGCTGTTATAGGAGGCCAGCGCGTGCAGCCAGTCGCCATCAAATCGCGCATTCAAGTTCTCCAAATAGCGCAGGGCGGCATCAGTGGAGGCGACAATATCTCGTCGCCCGTCGTACCACCAATTTTGCTTCAAGCCCAACATCTTGCCGGTACCTGGTATAAATTGCCAAATTCCCGAGGCCCGGCCATGAGAGTAGGCGAAGGGGTCGAAGGCGCTTTCTACAATCGGGAGCAGCGCTAATTCCATGGGCAAACCACGGGCCTCAACCTCTTCAACAATGTGAAAAAGATACCGTTCGCCGCGTTGCGCGACTCGATTCATGTATTCCGGGTGTTTGGCAAACCACTTCAGTTGCTGCTCAACCCGACGGTTCATGGTTTTTGGGAGTTGGTAGCCATTTCTAATACGTGCCCAAAGATCCATGGGAATGGGTTCAGGTAGAGCGGCATACTCTTCGATGGTGAGATCGTCGTCGGGCTCACTGTCAAAGTAGACAAAGTTGGGATTGGCTTGAGGTGCTGCGACTTGTGCGGTTGCATCGGATTGCAACCTTAGTTGCCCACATCCTTGTAAAACACCGACACTCAATACCACAAAGGACAGAGCAATAAATTTGTTAATTAATCTCAAATACATGCGTTTTTGTTTTTCTGATGATTTTGGCGCTACGCCGCTTCCTGAGACCGAGCGCAGCAACCCTAGTTCAACTCTAGTTTAATGTATGGGGCAAAATTCGCTTGCACAAAAAGCGCATGAGCGCTGAAGGAAGCAATTTCCTGATAGCCGCGACTTTTTGCCCATAAACTTGATCTGGTTAGCACTGTTAGAAGCATTAATCTCAAACGCGGAGAATACTGTTTTGGCGTATAAAATCCAATTCCAGATTTAAAAGTTATCTTTCCAATTGCGCAATTCTTGAAAAATACGTGATGGCTCGGCTAATGCTTGGCCAAACTTATCGCTTACACTTTGAGCAACGCTTGCTTCTCTACAGCGTAAGAATGGATTGGTCTGGGCCTCCAATCCTAATGAGGATGGGAGAGTGATTTCTCCAGATAACCTTTGATTTTCAACAAGTTGGTAGCGCTTCTTAATATCGTCATTAAGAGGTTCAACTGCCAAGGCAAAACGCAGATTGCTCTGGGTGTACTCATGAGTGCAATACACTTGGGTGTTAGCTGGCAGGGTTTTGTAGCGCTCCAGGCTGGTATGAAGTTGCTCTGCAGTGCCGCCCAGCAGCCGCCCGCAACCCGCCGCAAACAGTGTGTCCCCACAAAACAATATCGGCTGTGGCCCCCCACTTAACAAGTAGCTGATGTGTTCCTGGGTATGGCCGGGGGTTTCCCAAACGGTAACAGTGAGTTTGTTCCAGAATTGAACTTCATCGCCCTCGTTTAAGGGGTGGCTGACTTGCGGAATTGCCTCGCAATTTGGCCCATACACCGGGCAGGCAAAATGTCGTTGCAGTTCATTCACGCCGGTAACGTGATCCCAATGGCGATGGGTGACCAATATGGCTTCGAGGGTAAGGTGGCGTTCCTGCAGGGCAGCCAGCACCGGGCTGGCGTCACCGGGGTCTACCACCAGGGCGCGATCACCCTGCGGTGAGACAATCGTCCACACGTAGTTGTCGCTGTAGATGGGTATCGGGAATATTTTAAAATTCATGACAAAATAAGGCCTTCGAAAATTGTGCTGAAGGGTTTAGACTTTTACTTTGTAGCCGTGCTGCAAACCGTCGCATACCTGTAGAAACAAAAAACGAGAGGGCTTGTGCCAAACGTATTTGGGCGCTTCAAACAGTTTATAGATTCTCGCCATGTTGTTCAGCCATTGCATAAAACCATTGCTGAGCTGGCCGCGTGGTACGAAACGCCACTGGGCCGGGTTGCGCTCAAGGAGCAAAAACAAATACTGCGCGATGAGTTGAGCTGCCTGTTTGGCTACCACCTCATGCAACTGAGCATTGTGCCGTATCAGCGTTTGTCTGAATCCAGCCGTATCAACCATTGTTTTTCGCTGGCACCGGCCGTGGTGGCACCCCACAAGGCGGTGAATACACTTTGCGATATTCAGGGGCTGGCCGAGCTGGATGCGCTTCCACTTGCCGATGAGAGCATTGATGTGAGCATATTGCATCATGTTTTAGAGTTTTCACCAAATCCCCACCAGGTTTTGAAGGAAGCCGCCCGAGTAACAGTGCCTCGGGGACATATTATTATTTTTGCGTTTAACCCACTTAGCCTGGTTGGCGCATTTCAGATGATGGCGCAATTTACCAGTGGCAAGCCTATCTGGCGCCGCAGGCCACTGAGAGCCGGACGCATTCGCGATTGGTTGGAGTTTCTCGATTTTTCCTGCCTAAATCTGCGGTATTTAAGTAAAAATCTGCCTATCAATCACTCACGGTATCTGCTGCACAGCGGTTTCATCGATCGCATGTTGTCACCCGCAATACCCTTCGGTTCAATGTACTATATCGTGGCCCGAAAGGATAAGGTGGGGCTCACGCCGATAAAACCCGAGTGGGACAAGTCGAAGTTCCTCGGTGTTGCGCCGGTGCCCAAGCGTTCGATGACGGCGAGAAACAGCCAATCCGCCGCCATTCTTCCCTTTAGATCCAGAATTAAGTAATTAAGATAAGCTTTTGAAAAAAGTAGAAATATTTACAGATGGCGCTTGCCGAGGCAACCCCGGCCCGGGCGGTTGGGGGGTTTTGCTCAGGTACGCCAGTCGCGAAAAAAAACTGCATGGCGGCGAGCCCAATACCACTAACAACCGCATGGAGCTAACCGCAGCGATTCAGGGTTTATCGGCTTTGAAAGAGCCCTGTGAAGTACGCCTGGTAACCGATTCACAGTACGTGCGTAAAGGCATTACCGAATGGATGGCCAATTGGAAGAAACGCAATTGGCGCACAGCTGCGAAAAAACCGGTGCTGAATGTTGATTTATGGCAGCAGTTGGATGAAGCCTGCAGCAGGCACAGCATTGCGTGGGAATGGGTGAAGGGCCACAGTGGCCACCGCGAAAATGAAATAGCCGATCAGTTGGCGAATAAAGGCATCGATGAGTTGGAGATATCGTGAGACAAATCGTACTCGACACGGAAACCACCGGTCTGGAGCCGGAGCAGGGGCACCGCATAATTGAAATCGGCTGCGTAGAAATGATCAATCGCAAGCTCACCGGCCGTCACTATCATCAGTATATTCGTCCCGACCGTGAAATCGACGAAGGCGCAATCGAGGTGCACGGCATTACCAATGAGTTTTTAGCGGACAAACCGGTGTTTTCGCAAATTGCGGATGAGTTCCTGGAGTTTATTGGGGACGCTGAACTGGTCATCCACAACGCCCCCTTCGATGTTGGCTTTCTCGATCACGAATTGCGCCTGCTGAATCGCAGTTTAGCGCCCATTGCACAACGTTGCAGTGTATTGGATACCCTGGTTTATGCCCGTAAAAAGCACCCTGGCCAGAAGAACAACCTTGATGCTTTGTGTAAGCGTTACATGGTGGACAATTCGCAACGCGATTTACACGGCGCACTACTGGATGCCGAAATTCTCGCCGATGTGTATTTGATCATGACCGGTGGCCAGACCAATCTGGCGCTGGGAGGTAATCAAATGGACGGCAGCGGCGAAGATGGCGAAGAAAGCATTGTGCGTTTGCCTGCGGATCGACCACCCCTGGTTGTGTTAAAAGCCAGCGATAAAGAGCTCGAGGCACACCGCGAAAAGCTGGCAACTATCGATAAAGCCTCAGGCGGTAATTGCATGTGGCTACAGGAGTCGCATACCGCGCAGTAATCCCTACTTGTTAAACATCTTCCTGATAAATAACCACTTGTAAAACGACCACCTGCAATAAAAACCACCTATCGCTGCGAGTTGGCTTTCTTAATGAATGTTCAGCCTGCAGCGAGGCGAAATACCGCAACATAGCCCACGCAGCTCAACACCAGAGTGTAGGGCAAAGCCATCAACACCATGCGGCCATAAGACAGCCGAATGAGCGGCGCTAATGCCGAGGTCAGCAGAAATAGAAATGCTGCCTGGCCATTAGGCGTCGCCACACTGGGTAGGTTGGTGCCAGTATTGATTGCTATGGCCAACAGATCGAAATGTTCTCTACTGATATCGCCAGTGAGTAGGGCGTTTTTAACTTCGGTGATATACACAGTGGCCACAAATACATTGTCGCTAATCATCGAAAGCACCCCATTGGCGATAAAGAACATTGGGCCTTGTACAGACTCATCGAGATGAAGGAGCGCGTGAGTGATCGGTTCAAACAGGTGCTGATCGTGAATAACCGCAACAATGGCAAAGAAAACCACCAATAACGCGGTGAAGGGCAGGGCTTCTTCGAAGGCGTGCCCAATGCGATGTTCTTCGGTAATGCCGTTAAAACTGGTGAGCAAAATAATGATTAACAGGCCGATCAATCCTACCTCGGCGAGATGAAAAGCCAGCGCCACCACCAAAATTGCAGCCCCTAGCGCCTGCACAATCAATTCTGCTTTGTCATGTTTGGTTCGTTTTGAGGATTCTTTACGGTCGAAATCCAACAGGATGTCGCGCACGTTATCAGGCAGTTTCGCACCGTAGCCGAACCACTGAAATTTCTCGACGATGATGCAGGTAGCCAGACCTGCCAACAAAGTCGGCATTGAAACCGGAGCGACCATCACAAAAAATTGTACGAAATCCCAGTCTGCCTGCTCGGCAATCAGCAGGTTTTGCGGTTCCCCCACCAAGGTGCACACGCCACCCAGCGCAGTACCTACCGCGCCGTGCATGATAAGGCTGCGTAAAAAGCTGCGAAATTGATCGAGGTCGCCGCGGTGCAGCGCATCGACGCCATCGTCATCCTGATTATTGCCGGAACCACCCGAAGCAAAGCGGTGGTAAACCTCGTAAAAACCCACAGCAACGGCGATAAGCACTGCGGTGACCGTAAGGGCGTCCAAAAAGGCCGATAAAACCGCCGAAACCAGTGAAAATAACAGTGAAAGTGCGATTTTGGAACGTATGCCTAACAAGATTTTGGTAAACACAAACAACAGCAGGCCTTTCATGAAATAGATGCCTGCCACCATAAACATCAGCAACAGAATAACTTCAAAATTGGCTTCAGTTTCGTGAAATACGCTTTCTGGCGACGTAAAACCCAGAATTACAGCTTCGATAGCCAATAAACCACCGGGTTGCAGCGGGTAGCATTTTAATGCCATGGCCAGGGTGAAGATGAATTCAAGAATTAAAACCCAGCCAGCGACAAAGGGATCTATCGCAAAAACAATGGGGTTTATTAGTAGAAACACGATGATGGTTTGTTTATACCAGCTACTCGACTGCCCAAGAAAATTCTCCGTAAAGGCTGCAAGAAAGTTGGAGTGCATATCGAAAGTCCTTGAAATTGGGGTAAATTGCAGGTGATTTGGCGGAGCTTGCTACTTTGCTAAAGAATAGCGTACCGATGTGAAAAGAGGCCTCCAGCGCCGGATTTATTGTAATGCCCGGTTAGTTTGCGGGAGGGCAGAATTTTGCCAGTGGGCTAAAATGAACGAGTTAATTATGAAAATCAAGAGTTATCAGTAACTTAGCAGCACTATCTGGATAAGTAGTATTCATATTGCGGCACCTTTAAACAACATAGCATCACAAATGAAGTGGTTTTTTCTTTCAGCTGTTTCGCATGCTGCATACAAAGCCTGTGACAAATTCGAGACTTTCAATTAAGGTTCGCTGGTAACTACAAGAAAATTAAAGATTTTTTACCAGTTCGTATTATACTAAAGGGAGCTTTGAAGGCAGTTCTGCCGTAAGCGACTCTGCAAACCTCTCAGGACCGGGACCACCCAACGTGAATTCACTGGACGCAGTAAACTTTCAGTCTCTCAATATGGTGCGCGACGAGCTTGTCGCGACTATCGAAGATTCCGCCAGGCACCTTGAGAATTTCGTTAACGATGCCGACGATTCCGACTCACTGCAAACGTGTATTAATGGCATTCGCCAGATAGTGGGAATATTGCGGCTTATTCAGTTTCGCGGCGCCTGTACACTCTCAGAAGAACTGTTGCTAACTGCAACAGATATTTCACCGGGTAGTAGTGGCGCTGCCTACGATAAGCGCCTTGAAGTCATTTCCAATACCTTTTTCGTGCTCACGCGCTATCTCGAGTACATTCAGCAGGTGGAGCGCAAAGTACCTGTATTGTTGATTCCACAGATCAATGAACTTCGTAAAATGCGCGGTGAACCAGCTGTTTCGGAGTGTCATTTCTTTCAGCTCAACCTTGCTAATTCTCCGGAAATTCCGGATGCCGAGCCGCTTGATCTTGCCGGCGAAGATTTCTCTACTGTGATTCGCCGCCTGCGGCACATGTATCAAATTGGTTTGCTGGGCCTGGTGCGCGAACGACAAATCAAAAATTCTTTGGCCCTGATGCGTCGCGCAATGATTCGCATCCAACGCTTAAGCGGTAAGAGCAAGGCTTTGACGCAACTTTGGTGGTTCGCCAATCTCTTGTTAGATGCCATGGCCAGTGAAAACATGTCACTTTTGGAAACCCGCAAAATGTTGTTCGGACGTATCGACAGAGTGTTGCGTCAGGTGGTTGCCAATGGCGAATCCGCTTTCGATGCCACGCCTCCGCGCGCTCTGGTCAAGGAACTGGTGTATTTACTGGCGCTCTCCGGTAAGGAATCAGACGATATCTTTAGAATTCGCAGCTCCTACGGCATATCCACTTTTCCATATAACGACAAAGACCTGGGTAGCGAGCGCGACGCCCTACATGGCCCCAGCGCTCATACCGTGATGTCGTTGGCTAAAGTGCTGCAGAACGAGCTTACCCAAACCAAAAAAGTGCTGGAAAATGCCGCGCAAAGCAGCTCGCAAAAAATTGATGACCTCGATGATTTTATCGGCAACCTTCATAAAATTGCCGAAATCCTCAGTATTGTTGGGCTGGTATCCCCAAGTAATATTCTCAAAGAAGAAATCAAACGTATTCAATTGTGGAAACTGCAGGACAGCGGGCCAGACAACTCTGAGTTGGCCGATGTGGCCAACACGCTACTGTATCTGGATAGCGCCGTGGCCGCGCTTGAGCATGCAAAACTGTCGGATGAAAAACTCGCTGAAGCGAATAAAGTTGCGCAAAAAGAAATCATTGCATCCAGTGAACTCAGCGAAGCTGGCAAGATAGTCATTGAAGAATGTGAAGCCGGACTTTCGCTTACCAAGCGTGCACTGAGCGCCTTCGCCGATTCCAATTATGATACTGGCCACATTCGCAATATCGCTAAAACCTTAAACACAGTGCGCGGCGGCATGATTATGCTAAAGAAAGACAAGGCCGCAGCGCTTCTGGCTCGTTGCGTCGATTTTGTCGATGGCGTACTTATGGATCAAGACCCGCCGGTTGCGCTTAAAGAGTTACTGGAAACATTCGCAGATGCGATTGTGTCTATTGAATACTATCTCGATTCAGCAACATCAAGTTTGCAAATGGACGAATCTGTTCTGAAACTTGCGGAAGAGAGCCTGGATGCCCTGGGGCTCGCAATTGAGGGCGAATCCTAACCATTTAAAAAACGCAACTACTGGTGGGAGAGTAATGCATTGCATAATTATCGATATTAACTACCGTATTCTTGCCAAGTACCAAGCCGATGCCCCGCAAGTTCTTCATTCCTTCGATTTGTTAACCGATCTCAACACCCACGAAGCTTTAGAATTGCCGCTGGGAGAAGTTGGTCGCAACTTTAAGGTTGTACAACTCCAAGGCAATATTGAAGAGAGCACTTTAGAAGGGTATATCAGTGTGAGCCTGAGATCCCTTATCGTGAGCTTGCCCGAAGCCGATTTCCAACTCTTGGGCCGTGCTATTCAGTTGTGCCGCTGGCAAACAGAACATCAATACTGCGGAAAATGCGGCGGTGTAACACAAGCCAGCCAGGTGGATGAGGCCTTAACCTGCCCGAGTTGTGAATTGAGTTTTTACCCCAAAATAGCACCTTGCGTGATCGGCCTAGTGTGCGATGGACCGCGTTGTTTGCTGGCGCGGGGCAGTCGCCACCCAGAAGCGATGTACAGTACCCTGGCTGGTTTTATCGAGGCAGGTGAAAATGCCGAACAGGCATTTGCGCGGGAGGTTATGGAGGAGGTCGGCGTTGCGGTTGACAATATCCGGTATCTTTATTCGCAACCCTGGCCCTTTCCTGGTCAGCTCATGTTAGGTTTTATCGCTGATTATTCCGGTGGCGATATTTGTGTTGACGGTGAAGAAATCCTCGAGGCCCATTGGTTCGATTACAACGAATTGCCTTTGATACCACCGCAGAGTACGATTTCGGGCAGAATTATAAGAGATTTTGTGCGTCGCCAGCAGACTGCAAAATAACTGAATCTGGAGCGTTTATGCTATACAGCGCCTTTGCCGGCATTACCATACTGTTTGCCCTGGTAGCCGTGTATTTTGGAGTCAAACTCATAGGCCGTGCCGGTTGGCTCCTGGCATGGCTGCGGGGAACCGCAGGTATTGCGCTGGTCGGCATTGCGGTGCTTTTTGTGTTAGTTGCGTTGGACCTTTTCAGTTACCGTCAGGTACTCAACAACAAAACGCTGGGCACCATTAGTTTTACGCAAACCGGTGAACAACAATTCGAAGCAACACTGGTGTTGATTCACGATGGTACTGAAAACACCTATGAGCTGAGAGGCGATCAATGGCAAATCGACGCGCGCCTGATCAGTTGGAAGGGCTTTCTCGCCATGTTTGGCGCCAAGCCCGGTTATAGACTCGATCGGCTGAGTGGTCGCTATTACTCTCTCGAAGATGAACACCGCAAACCAAGAACCGTTCACCAACTCGACGATAGCGAATACGGCGTCGATTTTTGGAGCTTAGCTCAAAGTACTGGCAACCATATTCCCCTGGTGGATGCAGTTTATGGCAGCGCCACATTTTTACCGATGGCAAACGGCGCGTTCTACGAAATCTCTCTCTCGTCCAGTGGTTTAGTTGCGAAACCAATGAATGATGTTGCTGAGCGCGCAGTCAACTACTGGAACTAGCCCGTAACCCTTTCCTTAAAATTATAAACTTCACTGGAGTCATACATTGGAATTCCTCTATGAGTACGGCCTTTTCTTTGCGAAAACGCTCACTTTTGTCATTGCAGTAGCTGCTATCGTGGCAATTATTGCCTCCGCCGGTATGCGTCATCAAAGCGATGCAAAGGGGCATATCGAAGTTAAGAAACTGAACGATAAACTCGACGATATACTCGATGGCATAAAGTCTGTTGTGGTCGATAAAAACCAACTGAAGGCTGAGCAGAAAACGCGTAGGAAGCTCGAAAAATCACAAAAAAAGCAGGCAAAGCAGCAAGCAAAAAAATCTGGCGATGCGGCAACAGATAATACGCCCACAACGTTAAAACGCGTATATGTGACCGATTTTGACGGCGATATAAAAGCCTCTGATACGGAAAATCTCCGCGAAGTGGTGAGCAGCATTCTGTCCTTGGCGACACCTCAAGATGAAGTTGTAGTACGTCTTGAAAGCCAGGGTGGCATGGTGCACAGCTATGGACTGGCTGCAAGTCAGCTGGCCAGAATTCGCGAAAAGAATATACCGTTGACGGTGTGTGTTGATAAAGTTGCAGCTAGCGGCGGCTATATGATGGCTTGTGTGGCAGAAAAAATTATCGCCGCTCCCTTCGCTATTATTGGCTCCATAGGTGTTGTTGCTCAGCTACCCAATTTTCATCGTTTGTTAAAAAAACACGACATCGATTACGAAATGCTCACGGCGGGCGAGTACAAACGCACCTTAACGGTATTTGGTGAAAATACCGATAAAGGCCGCAAAAAGTTTGTAGAAGACCTAGAAGATACCCATGTACTCTTCAAGGAATTCATTCGCGAAAATCGCGACATAGTGGATATCGAAAAAGTTGCCACCGGTGAAATATGGTTCGGCAAGCGAGCTTTGGATGAAAAATTGGTTGATGCCATTCAAACGTCTGACCAATACCTCGTCGATCTATGTGAAAACGCCGATGTTTATGAAATAAATTACATCGAGAAAAAATCGCTTGCAGAAAAAGTGGGCATCAGTGTCGCCACAGCGACTGATAAAGTCATTGTGAATTGGCTACAAAAACTCAATACCAAAATTTTCAGTTGACTCTTCGCGATGCGTTAGTAATTTCGCTAACGCGTCAACACTTTAGTCTCGCCGCAATTTGTCGGAAATGGCGATAGGGTTAGGGAAATTCAAAATCACGATATAACTCGAAATAACAAAGCTCACAATGGCCGCTGCCTGAATCATGAGTGAGGCTTTATCGCCGATTAACCCTGTGCTGGCTGCCACAAATACTATGAGTAGCGAGAATTCACTGATTTGTCCCAAGCGGAAGCCGACATCCCAGGCCAATGGTTTGGCTTCTCCCTGTTTTTGCAATAAACCAAAAAATACGACCGGTTTAAACAATAGCACGGCGCTCGCGTAGAACAGGCTGGGAATAATGACCTCTGGCAGTAGTTCGATGTTAAGCCCCGCCCCCAAGCTAAAGAAAAAAAGTACCAGAAAAAAATCTCGCAAGGGTTTCAGGTTTAAGGCGATATATTGCGAGATAGGGCTGGTGGCTATAGAAATCCCGGCGATAAACGCACCAATCTCCGCAGACAAATACATCTGCTCTGCAAGTTCCGCAAGCCCGAGACACCAACCAATTGCCACTAAAAAAATATATTCGTGAAAGCGATCGAATCGATGAATCAGTTTTAACAGCACATATTTTACAAATAGATAAGCCAGAAAAATTAGGACAGGCAGGGCTAGTAGTGCAATTGCAAGATTGCGTATTTCTACACCACCCTCATTTCCGCTAATCAATATCATTAGACAAAAAATCGCGATGAAATCTTGCAGTAATAGCAAGCCCACCATCATTTCACCGGTGTGTTTATGATGCAATACTGTCGTTGGGAGAAGTTTAATACCGATGATCGTACTGGAAAACATCGTCGCCATTGCTATGACGATTGATTCCATTAAAGAAAAACCAAACAAATAACCAATACCCATTCCCAGCAGAGCAAACACCGCGCTACTTAACACTGCGATGCTGGTAGCACTGCGCAATACGGCGAGCAAGGCTTTGGGTTGCATATCCAAACCAAGTAAAAATAGCAGAAACACAATGCCAATTTCCGACATTTCCGCCACTTCAGATACATCTGTGATAACCGAAAACCCAAAGGGACCCAGGAGTATCCCAATAAGTATGTACGCTACGAGCAGCGGCTGACGGGTATAAAGTGCTATCGATGCAAGCACTGCCGCACCACTGAATATTAGGAAAAATATTTTAAAAAGTTGACCTTCCATAGACGCCCCATACCAGAAGGTAATGCAGAAACCAAAACAATTAACTCAGCAATCAAAAAGAGTATTCGTTTCCGTTTGATTGTACCTCCTGGATTTATAAAATCTGAGAATTTTCAGACTCAGGAAGCTTGTACGGCTGACCTTGATGCAAGCGTGATGCGTCCATTTATCCGTTAAATGCCGCATACACAATTTCAGGGTTGATACAAGCAAGCTAGGCCAGTGCTATCAGGTCGAGGCCCAGGCACTAAGCGATTTAAACCCAAGTGGCTTATCTCCAAAGGTTTTGTTGTCAGTACTTAGGGGAGTTTAGGACTAATGTGGGGGTATTGTGAAGCATAAAAATAAGCCCGGAAGCAAGGCTCACAGGCTTTGTTGTCTTGCTTGCTTAAGACCGACGCCGAAATAGCGGTTGTGGCTCATCAATCGCCGCTTGGTACTTTACACTGAAAGTGTCCAATGCATTGAGCAAGGTTTCTATGTTCGCATCGTCGCCAACCTCAAAGGCATTAAAACCGCAACGACTTAGGTAGAACACCTGGTCGAGCAAAAAGTAACCCGTAGCACGAATTTCACCGCTGTAATCAAAATACTCTCTTAAGCTTCTTGCCAACGAAAAACCACGGCCATCTGTAAAAGCAGGGAAATCAATCGCGATCACCGCAACATCCATTGGCATGCCAGCGAGCGACTCTGGATCTGTATCGCCGGGTAAAATAATACCAAGGTTTGCAAGGTTGGGGTTGTTTGCTTCGCGTTGAGCAAGGTACTGTTCGAGGCCTAGCAGCCACATTCCCTCGCTCAGGGTGCTGTCTTGGCTTGCCACTTGCCAGGTATTTTCAAGTATTTCATGGTTCTTAACTAGCTTTGGCATAGACACGCTCCTTGAACGGATCGATGCCAATCCGCTGATAGGTATCGATGAAAATTTCGTCTCCGCGGCGGTTCTCAACGAACACATCGACGATTTTTCGGATGACTCCCGGCATCTCTGCGCGGGAAAACGATGGCCCAAGTACTTTGCCCAGTGTTGCGTTGCTGCCGGACTCACCACCCAATTGAATCTGATAAAACTCCTCGCCTTTTTTATCGACGCCGAGAATACCAATATGGCCGATATGGTGGTGCCCGCAGGCGTTCATACAGCCCGAAATATTCAGATCGAGATTGCCCAGCTCGTAGAGGTAATCGAGATCGTCGAATTCCCGCTGAATGGCTTCTGCAACCGGGATTGATTTAGCATTAGCTAATGAGCAAAAATCTCCACCGGGGCAGCAGATCATATCGGTAAGGGTTCCGATATTGGGAGTAGCAAAGCCCGCCGATTTCAGTTCCTGGTACAAGGCTGGCAGTTCAACCGCCTTTACATCTGCCAATACAATATTTTGTTCGTGGGTTGCGCGAACTTCGCCAAAAGAATAGCGCTCTGCAAGATCAGCGATAATTTCGAGTTGTTTATCGGTAATGTCGCCGGGCGCTATGCCTGTTGGTTTTAACGACAGGGTCACGGCACGATATCCCGGCACTCTGTGTGCGGTAACATTGCGCATAAGCCAATTGGAGAGCGCTTTTTCTTCGCTGGATGTATCGTCGAGAAACTGTTGCGCGCTACTTTCATCAAGCTCTTCATAGGCTGGTTCTGTAAAGAAGCTGCGCGCGCGGTTTATTTCTTTGTCGGTCAGCAGCGTTTGAGTATCTTGAATACGTTGCCACTCCTGCTCAACTTTTTGCGTAAAGGCTTCAACACCCATAGCCTTAACAAGAATTTTAATGCGAGCTTTGTATTTGTTGTCGCGTCGCCCAAACAGGTTGTACACCCTCAGAATCGCTTCCAGGTAGGTTAATACGTCTTGCTCGGGCAGAAATTCGCGTATAACACTTCCAATTACCGGTGTGCGCCCCAAACCGCCACCCACGATTACGGTAAATCCAATCTGACCGTTGTCATTTTTCAGCAGCTGCAAGCCAATATCGTGGAAGCGGATGGCCGCTCGGTCTGATGCGCTTCCAGAAACAGCAATTTTGAATTTTCGGGGCAGAAACGCAAATTCCGGGTGGAAAGTGGACCACTGGCGGATAATCTCACAGTAGGGACGAGGGTCTACCCATTCATCTGGCGCCACACCAGCAAATTGGTCAGATGTGACATTTCGTATGCAATTGCCGCTGGTTTGGATCGCATGCATTTCGACGTCTGCCAATTCGGCGAGAATATCGGGAACCTGTTCCAGTTGTGGCCAGTTGAGTTGGATGTTCTGGCGGGTTGTGATGTGGCAGTAGCCCTTGTCGTAGTGGCGACAAATATGTGCGAGTTTTCGTAACTGCTGTACATTGAGCATGCCATAGGGCACTGCAATTCGTAGCATTGGCGCGAGCCGCTGAATGTACAAGCCGTTTTGCAATCGCAGAGGCAAAAACTCTTCGTCTTTAAGTTCTCCCGCAAGATAACGCTTAGTTTGCCCTCTAAATTGAGCAACGCGTTCACGGATGATCGTATGATCATGTTCGTCGTAAACGTACATTAACGTGAATACCTGAATTCCTGAGTGTGATTTAGGAAAAGAAGGGTGTTCTTCCTGTAATTGTCATGGGCTTGTGCGGCCCAAAAGAGCCGCAAGAATACAGCATCTCGTGAAAATCTGCGAGTAATAGCAAAAGCCAGCTGAAAATTAGGGTTATATCGCTGTTTCGAATAAGCATATTTCACCAAAAAGACCTGATTAAATTAAGGTTAAGTGCTTTTTAAGTGTTACCACGAAGCTATTTTTCGGTTACTCCTGTGTGATATTCACACACAGATTAACAGTTTATGGCTTCATTTCTGAAATTTAAGGCTAGGGGCTTGCGCATAACTAACAGTTGATGTTGAATTACTTACGTAACCGGGGCGTTCTGCCCTTAATCGTAACCTAAAACACTCACAATAAGGGGGGGACGATGGAAGACGATATCCAAATGATGGAGCAGGGCGACAGCATTGCAGACGCAGTAGCTGCAGTTGCACTTATATTAATTTTTGTAACTACCTGTGTATTCTGGATTAGCGGCCAATAGCCACCGTACTAGATCCAAAGTAAAACAAAAAAGCCCGGTGAGTAAGCCCACCGGGCTTTTTTGTTTTTAAATAGATCTTTTTAGCGATATCTAATCGGGTTTGAGTTAAACGCTATTCAACCACGAAACTTACAATAACGATTAACGTTCCGATGAATGCGGCGGTAAATAATATTCCGATGACAATATACGGAATCACCGTTTTTTGCGAGAAATCTGCTTCGCGGTTTCTGTCACTTTGAACCCCAAAAGCAGCTGCTGCGGCCGTTTTCAGTAGTGAAAAAAAACCGGGTTTTCCCTCGCCACTCTCGTGATTGGTTTTGATGTTATTTACCATAGAACACTGCCTGTTAAATCCAGCAGTATTCTGCCAGATTCAACGGGACACGTCTGCTTGGATGGTATGATTATTCTGCGAATGTCACGTAGTGAGCGCTGGTACTGCTAGCGTCGTCTTCGGCGAGGTATTTTTTTGCGGAAGCGTAGAGGTCATTTTGCTTGTTTAGTGCATTAAAACAACTCTTTCGCTCATCGCCGCGGCTCAGTGTGCATTGGTTGCGCAACGCTTTGTATTCGCTTACCACAGCATTCGCTTCAGCCTTATCGCTGAAGTTGTGAGTTCCTTCGGCGAGAACGGGGGTTGCTGCTATTATGAGACTAACCACAGCTGTGGCGACAAGGTTCCTTAAGTACATTTTTCAGTTCTCCAGATACAACAAAACATAAAATTGGTACGCTGAGTATAGGTCTCAACCAAAAAACCAATACTATAGTATGCTCATAATGTGACCTGAACACGTTTAATGGTACCAATTTCAACATTTCAATTTATTATGTGCCATCCATGGCAGCTCTGCCATTAGAGGTCGTAATCGAGAATCGATTGCAACCAGCGTTCCATTTCGGGCAATTTCATTCCTTTTCGTGTCGCCAGCTGAATGACCTGATCTTTAGTTATTTTTCCAACATTGAAATATTTGCTTTGTGGGTGGCTGAAATACCAGCCAGATACCGATGCAGCGGGGGTCATAGCAAAGTGCTCCGTTAGCGCAACGCCAATTCGATCGGCGCCCAGAAGTTTGAACAAGGTATTCTTCTCCGTGTGATCTGGGCAGGCGGGGTAGCCTGGCGCTGGGCGTATGCCCTGATATTGTTCACGAATCAGTTCTGCGTTACTTAATTGTTCATCGCTGCAGTAGCCCCAGAGTTCTTTGCGCACTTGCAAATGGAGATATTCGGCAAAGGCTTCAGCCAGCCGATCCGCAAGCGCTTTGACCAAGATTGCATTGTAATCATCCCCCAGAGCTTGATAATTTTCTGCCAACTCGTCTGCACCTAAACCGGCGGTTACCACAAAACCACCGACGTAATCCCTTACTCCGCTAGCCTGTGGGGCAACAAAATCGGCCAGCGATAATAAGTGTTCATCGCTGGCTCCTTTGTTAACTTGCTGGCGAATGTGATGCAAAGTAGCCAGCGGGGCATCAGATGGATCACGTAATTGAATGTTGTCGTGTTCGACGGTATTGGCAGGCCAGAAACCAACAATTGCGTTCGCGCGCAAGCTCTGCTTAGTGACGATTTCATTGAGTAAGGTCTGGGCATCGTTAAAGAGCGTCGTTGCAGCATCACCCACGACTTCATCCTTTAGAATGTTCGGGTATTTGCCGACAAGATCCCAACTGATAAAGAACGGGGTCCAATCGATATAATCGATGAGCTCGGCCAAAGGAATATTTTCTAATACACGCGTACCCAAAAAACTGGGTTTGTGGGGCTGATATGTCTCCCAATCCAGCGTCAGCTTTTTAGTAACAGCTTCGGAATAGGGCACAGCTTTTCGCAGTGAAGTTCGATTTGCTCTACGCTCCCGTATGGTCGCGTATTCGTCTTTAAGCGATGCTACAAAGCCTGGCCTGTGCTCGGAGGACAACAGTCTGGAGGCAACGCCTACCGCACGAGATGCATCTGCGACGTAAACAGCTTGATTCAATTGAAACTGCGGGTCTATTTTTACCGCGGTGTGCGCTTTCGAAGTAGTCGCGCCGCCAATCATTAGAGGCAGGTTTAGGTTCTGCAGCTGCATTTCGCGCGCTACAGTTACCATTTCGTCGAGTGACGGTGTTATTAAACCAGACAGGCCAATAATGTCGCATTTTTCACTTTGGGCAACGTCCAGGATTTTTTCGTAAGGCACCATAACGCCCAGATCGATTACCTCAAAATTGTTGCATTGTAGAACGACGCCAACGATATTTTTACCAATATCGTGGACGTCGCCTTTAACCGTTGCCATTAGAATTTTGCCATTTGACTTTGTGGCTTCAGATTTTTCGGCTTCGATATAGGGCTGTAACCAGGCAACGGCTTGTTTCATCACCCGTGCAGATTTTACAACCTGAGGCAAAAACATTTTTCCTTCCCCGAACAGCTCGCCAACCACGTTCATGCCGTCCATCAACGGCCCTTCAATAACATCAAGTGGTCTTGTGGCTTGCAGACGCGCTTCTTCAGCATCTTCTTCGATGTAACTCGTGATTCCTTTAACCAATGCATATTCGAGTCGTTTCGCAACACTTTCGTTACGCCATTCAAGATTTTCTGTATTTTGTTGTTGCACACCATCGCCGCGATATTTCTCTGCAATGGCAAGCAGAGCATCGGTAGCTTCTGGCGAAGTGTTTTGAATGACAGCCTCAACATGCTCACGTAATTCGATGGGGAGATCATCATAAATAGCCAGTTGTCCGGCATTTACAATCCCCATATTCATACCTGCTTTGATAGCGTGATACAGAAATACAGAGTGAATCGCCTCTCGTACCGGATTGTTTCCACGAAACGAAAATGACACATTGCTCACCCCTCCGGATACGCCAGCGTGAGGTAGATTGCTACGTATCCAGCGGGTTGCATTTATAAAATCAACGGCGTAATTATTGTGTTCCGCAATACCCGTTGCGACTGCAAAAATATTTGGGTCGAAAATAATATCCTGCGGGGGAAAGCCAATTTTTTCGGTAAGAAGTTGGTAAGAGCGTTGGCAAATTTCGATTTTTCGCTCACAGGTATCGGCCTGGCCGCTTTCATCAAACGCCATAACGATTACTGCAGCACCGTAGAGGCGACACAGCCGGGCTTTCTCCAAAAACTCTGCTTCACCTTCTTTCAAACTGATGGAGTTGACGATGGGTTTCCCTTGCACACATTTTAGGCCGGCTTCTATTACCTCCCATTTGGAGGAATCCACCATGATCGGTACACGGGCAATTTCTGGTTCGCCTGCAATTAAATTCAGAAAACGCACCATTGCAGACTCAGCGTCCAACATGCCCTCGTCCATATTGATGTCAATCACCTGAGCACCATCGACGACCTGTTGGTGTGCCACTTCGAGAGCCGTGTTGTAGTCTTCCGACAGTATTAACTTTTTAAAGCGCGCCGAACCGGTAACGTTACAACGCTCACCAACGTTAACAAAAAGAGAATCGCGATTGATATTAAAGGGTTCCAACCCCGACAGCCGACAGGCCGGCTGCTGCTCGATTAAGGCGCGTGGTTTGGTTTCTGCAACGGCTCGAGCGATCGCTGCAATGTGGTCGGGTGTGGTGCCGCAGCAACCACCAACGATATTGAGGTAGCCTTTACTGGTAAATCCCGTGACGATCTCAGCCATCTCATCTGGCGTTTGATCGTACTCACCAAATTCGTTGGGCAGGCCAGCATTGGGGTGTGCTGAGACACGGCAATTTGCAACACGCGCGAGTTCTTTAACATAGGGCTCTAGCTCTTTTGCACCCAAGGCGCAATTTAAACCTATGGAAATTGGCTGCGCGTGAACCAGCGAGTTATAAAAGGCTTCTGTGGTTTGGCCAGATAGAGTTCTGCCGGAAGCGTCGGTAATCGTGCCTGAAATCATGATGGGCAAACGACAGTGTTGTTCTTCAAAAACTTGTTCAACGGCGAAAATCGCAGCCTTGGCGTTTAAGGTATCAAAGATTGTTTCGATCATTAAAATATCAGCGCCACCTGCAATCAGACCCCGCGCGGCTTCGGTGTAATTTTCTACAAGCTGATCAAAATTAATATTTCGCGCGCCCGGGTCGTTTACATCCGGAGAGATGGAAGCCGTGCGACTCGTCGGACCTAAAATGCCGGCAACAAACCTGGGCTTTTCGGGGGAGCTGTAAGCGTTTGCCACCTCTCGGGCCAGTTTGGCGGATGCCTCGTTCAGCTCATAAGCGATGTGTTGAGTATCGTAATCCGATTGCGATACTTGAGTGGCGTTAAAGGTGTTTGTTTCGATAATATCCGCGCCTGCTTCAAGATACGCTCGATGGATACCGCGAATCACCTCCGGTTGGGTGATAGTCAGCAAATCGTTGTTGCCTGCCAAATCCTTATGATGGGAAGCAAAACGCTCACCGCGATAATCTGATTCCACCAATTTATGGCGTTGGATCATAGTTCCCATGGCACCATCAAGGATTAGTATCCGCGCTTCTAAAGCGGCTAGTAATTCGGCAGTGCGTTGCTCAGTGGTTTCAAACATTGCGGGTTCCTTTAAACCAGATTAGTAAGAGGCGAACGGGGTTAGCTGCGGCTTCCGTTCTAAACCAAGCTATATCAATATATTTTGATATAGCTTGGTGGGCGCAAATGGTAACAGAAGCGGTGTTAGCGTTCCAGGTAAAAGCGGATTGTGTTGTCGCTGCTGGGATTGATGGCGTAGCAGGTGCTAACATCACTTAAATTTATTTTAGTTTACAAGTAATTTTCGTTACTATACCCAACTAAATTACTCAAGTATTGTGATAGCCGCCTTCTAGGCTTGCAATCGTCGCAAACGTATTTTTCCTTAAGGACACCCATGCTCAACGTTACAATTACCGAATCGGCTCAAGATTATTTACGCGAACTGCTCACCAAGCAGGAGTGTGAGGGTATTGGGATACGTATGTTCGTATCGAATCCTGGCACGCCCCAGGCGGAAACTTGCATCGCCTATTGTCGCCCAGGCGAGCATCAGGAAGATGATCATTCACTCGAACTAAACGGATTCACTGCATTTTTTGAAGACCGCAGTGTACCTTTTCTCGACGAGGCTAAGGTGGACTATTCACCCGATAAAATGGGCGGCCAACTCACCATACGTGCTCCGAACTCCAAGATGCCGAAAATTTCAGACGATAGCCCGCTGGAAGATAAAATTAATTACGTGCTTTATAACGAAGTGAACCCCGGTCTTGCCTCACATGGCGGTAATGTGAGTCTGGAGAAGTTAACCGATGAAAATTACGCTATTTTGCGTTTTGGGGGCGGTTGTCAGGGTTGTAGCGCGGTGGATATGACCTTAAAGCAAGGCGTTGAGAAAACCTTGATGGAGCGTATTCCTGAATTGGCCGGTGTGAGGGATATCACTGACCATACAGACAAATCCAACGCCTATTATTAAGGTTTAGATTTGGCTGTTTTGGTGGTCTACAAGTGGAAAGAGGGGGGGCAACTCGTTTCTTAAATATCCAGTAATTTATCGCTGTGATCGAACAGCATCTCGATAAAATCATATTGTGAACTGCCGTTAATACTCGTGCGACGGCAATCGATTATTAGATCCTCAGCCCACTCTACATCGTAACGATCCAGCATGAGGGTGTTGCTGTGTGAAGCGCGTTCAAATCCAATAAGAATGGTACGACGCGGGTCGGAACCTAACAAGGCTTGTGCGTTAACTAAAAATTCCTGCAATGTCGCAAAGTCATTAATTTGATTACAAACGTCCATAGGCGCGAATACATAATCAAACCCAGCCATTTCTACAGCGCGTATTTCGGACCATTCGGTAGATACATCATTATATTCATCAACAAAACCAGGAATTTGTGACGCCTGATCGGAAGTGAAATTTTCAGAAATAGGATGCATATTCTACTGCCCAAGTTAATAGTGAGAATGTCGCATTCCCTGCAGTAGTCGGTTTTCCTGGCGATACGCCTGACTTGTCACAAGCACGAGTTTTATAGCGAAACAGTATTTCTGGCGCTTGCTTTATGGTGGTTAAGTTACCAGCGGCTGTTTAAAAAATCCACTACTTTTGTTATAAAAAATGTAAAACAGATCAAATAAGCCTCACAGTTTGGCATGTATCAAACATTATATAATGCGCCAAATATAACACACTTAAGTGTGAGGTAGAATTAATCAAATAATTTTATACATAAGAAACAATAGCTTAACGCAGGTTTTGAAAATAGTTCTTAAGTTACATTTTCAGTTCTGCACACGGCTTTTGCCGGACACAAAAAAAGAGGCAAATGCCTCTTCTTCTGGTAACGCTTACAGTCGAGCTTATTGGTTTCTCGCTGCAAGTACCGGGGCGAGTTTTTCCGCAGAGTCCAATAGCATCTTTTCGGTGGTTTCCCAGTCGACACAGGCATCGGTTACCGAAACGCCGTAAGTCAACTGACTGAGATCGTTTGGAATTTTCTGGTTGCCGGCCCCGATATTACTCTCAATCATCACTCCAATAATCGACTTGTTGCCCTCCAATATTTGATTGGTAACGTTATCCATCACCAGGGGCTGAAGATCGTGATTTTTATTGGAGTTCGCGTGGGAACAGTCGATCATTATGTTGGTTGGCACATTTGCGTCGGACAACACCTTCTCACACATGGCAACACTTACAGAATCATAATTGGGTTTATCGTTACCACCTCTGAGCACTACGTGCCCGTAAGCGTTACCTCGGGTGGTGATCACCGATACGCTGCCATCTTTATTAATACCTAAAAATCTGTGCGGGTTGGAAACAGACTGGAGTGCATTGATCGCAACCGTTAAGCTCCCATCAGTACCATTTTTAAAGCCAACTGCCGAAGAGAGGCCGCTCGCCATTTCACGATGGGTTTGCGACTCTGTGGTACGCGCGCCAATTGCGCTCCAGGAAATTAATTCTGCAAGATATTGTGGTGATATCGGGTCCAGCGCTTCGGTGGCTGCTGGCAGACCAAGTTCAGCAATGTCGAGCAGAAGTTTGCGACCAACGTGCAAGCCATCCGTGATTTTGAAGGTGTCGTTCATGTAAGGGTCGTTGATCAGCCCTTTCCAACCCGTTGTGGTTCGTGGCTTTTCAAAATACACCCGCATAACGATGTAGAGCGCATCCTTAACTTTTTCCGCCAACGCTTTCAAACGGTGGGCATAATCCATCGCGGCTTCAGTATCATGAATAGAGCAGGGGCCTACTACGACGATTAGACGCGGGTCTGTTCTATCGAGAATATTGCGAACCGTTTCACGACCGTTTTTCACGGTTAAGGCCGCAGTTTCACTGATGGGCAATTCGTTTTGCAGTTGCGCGGGGGTTATCAAAACTTCTTGAGAAACCACATTCAAATCTTCAAAGTTGGACATTTTCTAACCTGGAAATCGGGTTACTTTTTGGGGGCGCTATTGTACTGGATTCGAGTGATAAATGGGTGTTCTCTAATAATTAAAATGCATCACTCCCGCTAAAGTTTGAAGTTTGAAGAATTGTGCGCATGCTTTTCGCAGCATAAAATCGCTTTATCCATAGTCTGACAACAACATGTGTCTGTTAAGCAACAAAAGCTTGAATTATGTCATTTCTGTTACTACAAGCTCTGTAGCGTAAGTAGCGACTAACGCGTTATTCACATTAATTTTTGCGCTGTTGATTTATGCGTCAAATCGCCGATTTCACGTTCGAACTTGAAGAAATACACTTAATAATCCCGCTATCTTATTGAAAAATAAAAACAAATTGAAATAGGTTAAAAAATAACCAGATTGTAGGGTGCCTTGAGTTTATCGGCTTCAGGCACTGTTTCACCGGAAGTTTCCACTAAGTTATCCACAGGAAATGTGGAAAACAAAATTTTGTTGTTTGGCATACAAATTCATGTTTCTGTCATATTTTGACGATCCAGTGTTAGATTATTTACTTTTAAACGCACCAAATAAGTACTACAACAACGCTAAATGCACTAAAACCATGACCCCAGAACGATTCCAACGTATTAACCAAGTATTAGATAAACGACAACCCGATCTCACCGTAGTTACCGATGAAGTACACAAAGCACGAAATCTCTCCGCGATTATTCGCACTTGTGATGCTGTTGGTATTGGCCAAATCCACTGCGTAATGCCAAAAAACGGCTATCAAAGTTATTCGGGTACCTCTGCCAGTGCGGAAAAATGGGTTGAAACCTTGTACTACAGCCGTGTAGAGGAGCCCGTTGATGCCTTAAAAATGCGTGGATATCAAGTGCTTGCTGCAAATCTTGGTACCAACACGCGCGATTACCGTGAAGTCGATTACACCGTGCCAACGGCACTGGTGTTGGGCGCGGAGGTTGACGGAGTCAGTTCAGTTGCGGCAGCAGGCGCCGACATCAACGTGATGGTGCCTATGGCCGGTATGGTTGAGTCATTCAACGTATCGGTCGCGTGCGCCATTATTCTTATGGAAGCTAAGACTCAGAGGGAGCGCGCAGGATTGTACAATTCCCGGCGACTGACTGACGAGCGTTACCACGAGCTTTTTTTTCAGTGGGCGCATCCTGTTCTTGCCAAATGGTGTGATGAAAACGGTATCGTATACCCGCCGGTGCGCGCTGATGGCGAAGTCGCTGATCTGTCCCAATGGTACGCGGCGCAGCGCCAAACAACATAAATAACAGCAACATAAAAAAAGCCCGGCGTTTCTGGGGGGGAACACCGGGCCAGGACCATTAGGAGTGAAACATTAAGGACTATATCCTCAACGAGCTACTGGGAGCTCTACTGGTGACAACAGACTTGGGGGGATGTACGTCACCAGTAATTACAAGTATTAGCGAATTCCCCGAATTCGCCACTTTTCCCGAAAGCACTTTTAAAACATTTCTTAATAGAAGCCATTTTGCAATTACGCCTCTGCTATAACAAAGTTGCTCGAAAATAAGTGATTCCAGCAAGACCATGGCCTCGGCGGTTAGTAGACATTTAGGGGTAGATTGATAGTTTTTCCCTATGTCATAAAATTCTATATTTTATGAAGGGCTTAAAAAGCAATACAGATTTACCAACAACGACATTTAAAAACTCAAGATGCTTTGCCTCACCTATTTTTATGAAAAACGGTTTTAATAACCTGTAGGTATTGACTAAATGAATTCAAATAGCGCGCACACCGGTGGAATACATTTTTGAAGTTGTTTGGCTGTAGAATTTCGGGGGAACCAACTGTCGATATTATTGCGCACAGTGCGCAGATTCGTTTCGCTGTTGTGAAATGCTGCGGTGATGGGTTCGTAAGTCATGGTATGATCAGAAACGCTGAGTTTTGCAATTTCATTGAGTTCGCCGTAAATCACAGTCACTAAATCGAAGATACAATCTTTGCGATTTATTTCACTTGTTTCCCAATAGGCATTGGTAATAGCCTGAAGTAAATCTTCAAGGTAGTTAACGGCATCAGAAACGGTCACTCTGCTCATACTCAAGTTTTCCTTGTTAAACGCTTTTTATTGAGTATAGCGGGGTAATTGCAAGCTGTTGTCCGGTTTGAGAATGCGTCTAAAGTACCAGTTTCTGGCCGTTATAATTTCGGACTGCTAAGGCGCCTCAACTCGATCCAGGAACCGGCACCGCGGATGCCACTATTACGGGTTTACGGCAGTGATGGGGCGAATCAGTCCTTCCTGGCAAGTAGATAGAATGAGTTCACCATTGCGAGTGTAGATGCTGCCGTGCGCAAACCCTCTCGCCGCACCAGCCCAGGGGCTAAATGTTTTACACAGTAACCAGTCATCTGCTCTAAAATTTGAAGAATGAAACCAGATTGCGTGGTCGATACTGGCAGCTGCAATTTTACCGGAAATAATACTTACGCCGTGGGGCAGCAAGGTTGTCGCGAGCAAGCCCAGATCTGAAGCAAAGGCCAGTGTACAGTAATGGTCAATAATATTTTGCGACAGAGGTTCTTTGGCACGCATCCAAAACATTGCCTCTGCTGGCCTGTTATCGCTTTCATCGAAGATATCACTCTCGATTGCCAGAATTTCGAAAGGGCTCATAACGCCACCGCCTTCGGTGACCGGAGGAATATGGTAGTCGTGAGATAGGGTGCTCTGCGTTTCGAGCAGCTCTTCAGGCATGGGAACTTTGGGGAAAGGGATTTGGTGGTGGTATCCAGTTTCCTCCACGTGGAATGATGCCGACATATTAAAAATAGAGTGGCCATATTGCCGTGCAACTACGCGTCGGCTTTTTATGGACTGGCCATCGCGAACCTTTTCAACGTCATAAATTACCGGATCGTTACTTTTGCCTGCTCGTAGAAAATATCCGTGTAGCGAATGGGGCAAGGCATTGGTCTCATCAACAGTGCGATGACAGGCCATCAACGCTTGCGCCAGCACCTGCCCACCGAACAGCGTACCCATAAAATTTTCGCGGTGATGTAAGTTACGAAATAAATTGGAGTCCAATTTCTCGAGTTCCAAAACCTGGCTGATGTTGGCGGACATAACGCATACCTAAATTTGCTACAGATTCTGCCGATAACCCTAACAAATTGTACTCAGGGCGCGACAATGGTCTCTTATACGTTTCACAAAGCCAAATGCTACTGTCTGACACTGACTTTGATGATAACTCAACTTTGCGGCTGCACGGCCAGTTACACCGGGCAGATGGTTAATGATAGCCTCACTGTACTGCACCTGAAAAATAAACACAGCGTCATGCGCGTGGGGGACTGGCGGCTCCCCATGAATGCACAGTTGTTCCTTGCTCGACCACAGTTTGGATTGCAACTGACAGGAGATAACACCCAGTTACCGCGTTCACGCACCTATCTACAAAAAGCACTTGAACAGGAACTTAAATTGTATTTTCCAGGCACTGCCGTAGCCTGGGTTGATCTGAGCTTCGCTGAGGCTCTGACAATCGCGCGTCTCCAGGGCTGCGAAATTTTGGTGTATCCACGCTTGTTCGCCTACAAGGACAACCTCAATAGCTGGCAACAAATTAATGAGGGAAAAGGAGTTAACCCCAACCAGCGCTATGGACGGGATACTGCGTTGTTTGAAATCCTGCTCGTCGAAACCTACTCGGGTGATGTGTTGGACACCGCAACGGTTGTCAGTCGCGAGCGTTTTTTTACGAATACCGAAACACCCGAAGTTTTGTACGCCCAAGCCGCCCAGACCTACGTATCTCGCCTGAGCGGACGAGTAAGTCACACAGAGCGACCGCGATAACAGATTCACTACATATTAGGGTAGTTTGGACCGCCACCGCCCTCGGGGCACACCCAGGTTATGTTCTGCAGCGGATCTTTGATATCGCAGGTTTTACAATGCACACAGTTTTGCGCGTTAATCTGGAATCTGGGTTCGCCACCCTCGGTTATCACTTCATAAACCCCAGCCGGGCAGTAACGCTGTGCCGGTTCATTGTAGAGCGGCAGATTTTCACTAATGGGCAACCCTGGATCACTCAGCTGCAGGTGACAGGGTTGATCTTCTTCGTGATTGGTATTTGATAGATATACGGATGACAACTTATCGAAACTAATTTTGCCATCCGGTTTCGGGTAATTGATTTTGGGACTTGTATCTGCGCGCTTCAGTGTTTCGTGGTCCGGTGTTGGATCTTGTAAGGTCCAGGGCAGGGCGCCGTTACAGATATTGATATCGATAAAAGCGTAGGCGGAGCCAAGAAGATTTCCCCAGCGGTGCTGCGCAGGGCCAAAATTGCGCTGAAGATGGAGTTCGCGATAGGCCCAACTCTTTTTGAAACGCTCTTCAACGTTAGCGAGTGCGGCTGGGGATTCGGCGACTTGGAGGGCTTCATGTACCGTTTCTGCAGCCAGCATGCCACTTTTCATCGCTGTATGGGTACCCTTAATTTTTGCAAAATTTAGCGTGCCAGCATCGTCACCAAGCAGGATTCCACCCGGGAAATGCATTTGCGGCAAGGCTTGCAAGCCTCCCTTTACCAAGGCTCGTGCACCGTACGCGATCCGCTCACCGCCATCCAGAAACCCTTTGATTACTGGGTGATGTTTGTAGCGTTGAAATTCATCGTATGGGCTAAGGTGCGGGTTGCTATATGACAGGTCGGTGATTAGGCCGACAGCTACTTGATTGTTTTCAAGGTGATACAAAAAACCACCGCCAGCCGATTGCGATTCGGCGAGAGGCCAACCCGCAGTATGGATAACCAAGCCAGGCTTGTGCTTTTCTGCTGGAATCTTCCAGAGCTCTTTTAGGCCCAGTCCGTAATGTTGTGCTTGCTTCGCTTCATCCAAACCAAAGCGGCGAATTGCCTTTTTGCCGAGATGGCCGCGACAGCCTTCGGCCAGTAAAGTGTAGCGCCCGAGGAGCACCATACCAGCCATGTAGCTGTCTTTATGGGAACCGTCTGCGGACACACCCATGTCACCGGTAATAACGCCTTTTACCGCGCCGTCGTCGCCGATAGCGAGCTCCGCGGCCGTAAATCCTGGGAATATTTCAACACCCAGAGTTTCAGCCTGATCGGCCAGCCAGCGGCAAAGATTACCCAAACTAATAACAAAATTACCTGTGTTGTGCATGGTTTTTGGCACGAACATATTGGGAATTTTGATGGCTTTTTGGTCATTTCTGAGAAGGTAGGCTCTGTCCTCAGAAACAGGTGTAAGCAACGGGGCGTCATTGTTTGCCCAATCTTCGAATAATTCATTTAGAGCGCTCGGCTCAAACACGGCTCCCGACAGTATATGCGCACCAACTTCCGAGCCTTTTTCAACCACGCACACATTGGTTTCCGGATTGAGTTGTTTAAGGCGGCATGCCGCGCTGAGCCCCGCCGGGCCAGCACCGACCACAACAACGTCGTACTCCATGGATTCTCTATCTGAATAATTCACGCAGGTTCTCCCCTATTAAAACCGAGCAGCTTCTAAAAAGACGTAGGCGACGCGGACCAAGCCAGGCAAAAACAGACGAAAAAGTCGAGTTTACACCCGGTAAATAAGCAATTTGAGCCTGTTTTTAACACTACGGCTGCGACGTAACACGGTTTTCAACAACCTGCTTATTTGTTTACATGCGCTCGTGTTGTTAAAGCCGTTAAAATTTCTATGGCGAAATATTGTAATCACAGTATAAAAAGCGATTTTTCAGCCGACCAATATCAAATCTTGGCTTTTGATCTGTCAAAAACAACCAAAAAATTGTTATGCAGGGCTTAAATTTATTTTACACCGAGATCGCGCCCCGGCAGTAGCCGTGTCACGCTATACTACGCACCATTTCGCAGCTAAACTCTAAAAAAGTGTTTGCAGGAGATAGTTAGAACATGAAGATTCTAGTGCCAGTTAAAAGAGTGGTCGATTACAACGTTAAAGTAAGACCCAACACTGATGGCAGTGATGTTGATATCGCCAACGTCAAAATGTCAATCAATCCTTTTTGTGAAATTGCGGTAGAAGAGGCGATACGTCTCAAAGAAAAAGGCAAAGCTGACGAGGTGGTTGTTGTTTCCATCGGGACAACTAAAGCGCAGGAGCAACTGCGTTCATCAATGGCACTGGGTGCTGATCGTGCCATTTTAGTGGAGTGTGATGAAGCGCTTGAGCCTCTGATAGTAGCCAAACTGCTGCACAAAATTGTCGAAAAAGAAGCGCCTGGTCTGGTAATCATGGGCAAACAATCCATCGATGGAGACAACAACCAAACCGGTCAAATGTTAGCCGCTTTAGCAAATTTACCGCAAGGCACATTTGCCTCTGAAGTTAAAATTGAGGAGGGTACAGTCGCTGTAACTCGAGAGATTGATGGCGGTCTTGAAACCTTGAAATTGCAGTTACCTGCAATTGTAACCACCGATTTACGCTTGAATGAACCTCGCTATGCGGCACTCCCTAACATTATGAAAGCCAAGAAAAAACCCTTGGAAGTTATACCGGTAGGTGAATTGGGCGTTGATGTTAGCGCACGAACCAAAATCTTGTCGGTGAGTGCACCGGAAGAACGAAAAGCAGGTATTAAAGTTAGCGATGTCGCAGAATTGGTTGAAAAACTAAAAAATGAAGCAAAGGTGATCTCATGAGTGTATTGGTAGTTGCTGAACACGATAATCAAAACTTGAAACCTGCTACTTTGCACACCCTTGCGGCGGCACAATTAATTGATGCAGATGTTCACGTTTTGGTAGCAGGTTGTGACTGTAAGAGCGTCGCCGATAGCGCCAGTCAGGCCAGCGGCGTAACCAAAGTATTACTTGCCGATAATTCGGGTTTGGAGCATCAATTGGCTGAAGCTGTTGCTCCACTGATCTCCGAACTTGCCGATAGCTACAGCCATGTGCTCGCCTGCGCAACAACAACAGGTAAAAATATTTTACCACGTGCCGCTGCGCTCAAAGATTGTCAGCCACTTTCTGATGTTATAGCGATCGATAGCGAGAGCACATTTAAACGACCTATTTATGCAGGCAATGTAATTGCCACTGTCTCCAGTAGCGACCCAATAAAATTTCTTACCATTCGTGGGACTGCTTTTGACGCCGTCGGTGCTGAAGGTGGGAATGCTGCGGTTGAGGACATTGCCACAACTGCCGAACAAAATTTATCCGCATTTGACAGCCAGGAACTCGCAACTTCCGATCGACCTGAATTAACTGCAGCACGTATAGTTGTTTCCGGTGGTCGTGGCGTTCAAAGTAGCGATAATTTTCAGCTACTCTATCAACTGGCAGACAAGCTGGATGCTGCAGTGGGAGCCTCTCGAGCCGCAGTTGATGCCGGCTTTGTTCCCAACGATATGCAAGTGGGGCAAACCGGCAAAGTGGTCGCACCTGAACTATATATTGCGATAGGTATATCGGGCGCGATACAGCATTTGGCTGGGATGAAAGATTCCAAAGTTATCGTTGCCATCAATAAAGATGAGGAAGCTCCCATATTCCAGGTGGCTGATTATGGCCTGGTTGCCGACCTGTTCGATGTGGTACCACAACTCATAGAACAGCTTTAAACCTGTGTTCTGAAAACGATCGAACTGACGCCTGTTGCCACACTGTTACTTGGCAGGCGTCAGGAGTAGAATACGCGCCTTTGAGGACAACAGACATGGCAGGACGCCAGAATATGAAATGGCCCGGTTTACAGAAGGCCATCGAAAACATTAAAACAGGGTGACAACGGGCGGGGCGACGTAAGCAATGTTTAGTTTTTTTATCCCTACCAGTAAGGTTCAAAAAGACCGGCGCATCATGCATGAAACCGATGCGCGCATGGCCAAATACAGTCGCCGTGGTTTGGTTTTTAATTTTTTAGCTTATCTGATTTGCCTTATGGGCGGGCGTTTTATCGACGAGAATCGCGATCTGACCGTAACGCTTACCATAGGCTTATTGCTCATTACTCTGCTTCGTGGTTTCTTCCTTTTCCGCTTTGATCAACTCTACCCCCGGGCACCGCAACGCTGGCGCAATAGCTATTTTGTGGCAACCCTGCTAGGCGCCTTCTGGTGGGCTGTCATCCTCGTGAGCGTGACACTCAAACTCAGCATGACGAACGAAGCTCCGCTGCTGTGGTTGTACACCGTAGTATTTTTTTCAACCACGGCACACGCCTTCGCGCCTTATCAAAAATTTTTATCCTATTACCAGTTTTTTGGTCTGGTGCCTGCCGCATTTTCAGCCTTCTTTGTTGGCGAAGTAACTTCACACCTGTACGCGGTACTCATGCTGGTGTTTTATCTCATACTCACCCATCAATGCCGTTTGATTTCTGAAAACTACTGGGAGCGCCTGGAAGCGGCCTATGCACTGGCACGCAAAACGCAATCTATCGAAGAGGAAAAACGTGATACCCGCGCCAGTGCGCAATTAAACCGGGAATTTTTAGGGTGTTTAAGAGCTGATTTGCACACCATTGTGGCGCAAACCCGCCAGGCCATGCGCGATATGGAAAATGGTATTGCCAACCAAAGCGCCCTTAAACGTTGTGAGCGTGATTTCGAGCGGGTGTTTGAAGATGTCAGTGATTTTAATAATGTACTTAATAAAGAATTAGCCCTTAAAAACAAAGTTTTTAATATTCGTCACGAGTTACAGCATATTGTTGCGGAGTATATTGACGACGCTGAGTTTGATGGCATTTACATTGAAACCTCGCTGTCACCAACGTTACCTATGCGACTTAAAGGCGATGCATCGCGACTTTCCCAGGTTATTCGAACGCTGCTGTCTCACTGTATTAAGAATATGGACAAAGGCATAATATTGTTCGAAGTGGAATTTTTAAGGGAATATGAAACGGCAGGGGAGCTATATCTCAATATTTCCAGCTATTCGGCACAACAGCGCAAGCGCTTTTTCAGTGATGATAGCGATCGGCTGCCACAGGCAAATTTGTCATTCGCAGTAGCGCGCGGCATTGCTGAGCTTATGAATGGAAGCATCGAAATCAACGAAATACCCAACGAAGGTGTTACCTACCGCATGGATGCCAAATTCGATATTGCCGACCAAACCGGGCAGTTGGATTTCCATAAAAACACCTTTCAAAATAATCGAATTTTACTGGTGCACAAATACCTGCGAATTCTCGACGCCAAGCGGCGTGAGCTAAATGCTTTGGGTTTTACTGTCTTTACCGAATCCAACTACAAAAAAGCGCAATTACTGTTAGTGCAAAGCTACAAAGACAGCAAACCCATCGACAGTGTTTTGTTTTTTGCGGATGAAGGCGATGTGGACGCGAAAGAGTTTAACAACGCCCTCATAGAACACCCGGAATTACGGTATACCCACCAGCTTATTGCAGCGAGTAAGCGCCAGCAACGTATTCTCGCAAACCAGGGTTTTATCGAAAATGATTACGTGCAACTGGTCGATAAACCTGTTGGTTTGTTCGAGTTGGAAACCGCATTCAAAAATGTATATGCCTCACGCGAAGAAGAAGATGAAGCGCTTGCCAGCGTGGACGTACAGGAAATTGAGCCAGCAAAGGCAAAGCAAGCACCTATACCAATTCTATTAATCAGCCGCCGCGAGCAGGCGCGTACTGTGGTGGGGGAAGCACTGGCAAATCTGCCGAATACAATGGAGTGCATTACCGAAGATTCAAAATTAGCTGCGACGCTCAACAAACAAGAACCTCAGGTTATTCTTATTGACTGCGATGAAGACCCTACGTTTATTCGCGTGGTCGACACCATTCGGGAAGCCGAATTGTCGCAGAATGCAGAAGTTTACGTGCCAATATTAGGCATTAGTTCGAGTTCTCGAGCAACGGAGGGAACTGCCTTTGAATTGGGTGTTGACGACTTTATCGATCTCACTAACCCCAATAAAAACTTGAAAAGAATTATTCAGTATTGGGCAAGTTTAAATAATTTTGGAGATTAGCGCTTTTTTGTTTATCCCTGTGAAATCACGAGCAGCAATTGCTATCCCGGCAGCTTTTCATACTGGGTACAGCATCGAACTAATTACTGAATTCTGTCCAGATGGGGCAGTGATCTGATGGTTTTTCCATGCCGCGAATGTCGAGATCAATACCCGCAGATTGACATTGTCCGGCCATATTTTTAGTGGCCAGTATCAAGTCGATTCTCAGGCCACGACGTGGTTCTCTTTCATAACCTCTACTGCGGTAATCAAACCAGCTATATAGGCCTTCTTTAGAGGGTTCAATAGCTCGTAAGGTGTCGGTAAAACCCCATTGCATTAGCGTATGCAACCATTCGCGCTCTTCTGGTAAAAAGCTGCATTTACCGGAACGAAGCCAGCGTTTACGGTTGTCTTCGCCGATACCAATATCGATATCTTCAGGTGAAATATTCATATCGCCCATCAGCACAATGTTGTCTTCGGGAGTATGTTTCTGTTCCAGTAGGGTTTGTAACTCGCTGTAAAATTTGCGTTTATTGGGGAATTTTACTGGGTGAGTATTACTTTCGCCCTGAGGAAAATAACCGTTCATAACAAACAGTGGGGCACCCTTGGGCGTTGTAAATTCGCCCACAATAAAGCGTTTCTGCGCGTCTTCTGCATCGCTTGTAAAGCCTTTTTGCACAGATTTAAATGGCTGCTTAGAGAGCAGGGCGACGCCATAATGAGTTTTTTGCCCAAAAAACTCTACGCTATATCCTAGATTTTCAATATCTGATACAGGGAAATTTTCGTCGGTGACTTTGGTTTCCTGTAAACCGATAAAATCAGGATTATGTTTTTCTACCACCGCTGCAAGTTGGTGTAGGCGAGTACGAACACTGTTAACGTTAAACGACACAAATTTCATAACGTGTTAATTCCATCCCCCAAAAAAAAAGCCCGGCAGAAGAGCCGGGCATCTTGTTGCAATTCGTATTGCCCTAAAAGTTGGACGCTTGCTTCACCGCGTCGGTCTGTAAGATACGTATCATATCGACCATAATATTGCCGGTTTCGATTAAAAGAGTATCACCATTTACATCTATTTCATAATTATTCTGGGCGAGAGCCTGGTCTTCCTCGTCTTCAGTTTCCGACTTGCGATAATCTACCAAGTTTTTGTATACGGGCAGATGCTTCGCCAGTCGGCGTTTGTTTTCGATTTCCATAGCTTCTTTTTCAAGACTTTCTTTTTCAGCGATGCGCTCTTTTTCATTCAGAGAGACTACTTTCTTGGCCTTGTTATGTTGCATCATTTCTATCTGATCGAGAATAAAATTAAAATCCGGATCTTTGGAAACACGCGAATTATGATGTTCGACCAGTTCTGGTAGAAATGCCGAGAAATCAAAATAGGTTGCGTGGGGCACTGGGTGTATTTGATCCCAGGGCAGGGCGTTCTCATAGGTGGATTCACCAACTTCGTCGCTATCAATCAACAGCGGCAGGTTGATATCAGGAATGATACCGCGATGCTGGGTGCTATCGCCGGAGACGCGATAAAACTTGGATTCAGTAATTTTCAGCTTACCTTCCAATAAAGGTGTTACCGACTGAACTGTGCCTTTGCCAAACGATTGAGAACCCACGATAAGACCGCGTTGATAATCTTGAATTGCCCCCGCAAAAATCTCAGAAGCGGATGCGCTTAAACGATTGACCATAACAATAAGAGGACCACGATAACGCGCTTTGGAATTGGAGCGGTGGTGGCGATTTATGCGGCCATCTGGTGAGCGAATCTGAACCACCGGGCCTTGATCGATAAAGAGGTCGGTTAACATAGTCGCTTCGTAGAGTGAACCACCGCCGTTGTTACGCAGATCCAGAATAACACCATCGACATTTTCTTTGCGTAATTCATCGAGCAAACGTGCAACGTCGCGTTTACTGCTTTTGTAGTTAGGATCGCGGTTGTTTTGTGCTTCGAAATCGATGTAGAACGCAGGAAGGTGGATAACACCGACCTTGTATATTGTGTCCCCATCGGAAAGCTCCATGATTGCTTTTTTTGCGGCTTGGTCTTCGAGTTTCACTTTGCCGCGGCGGATACTAATGGTGCGAGATTCCCCATTTACGGGTGATTCCGAGGGCAAAACTTCGAGGCGCACCACGGTGTTTTTGGGGCCTCGAATCATGTTAACCACTTCATCCAAACGCCAGCCGACAATATCGACCAACTCGCCGTCTTCACCCTGACCAACCGCAATAATGCGATCTGCCGCTTTTAGTTGCCCTTGCTTATCGGCGGGCCCGCCAACGACGAGTCGCACGACCTTTGTAAATTCGTCTTCAGATTGAAGCACCGCACCGATGCCTTCCAGGGAAAGCGACATGTTGATGTCGAAATTCTTAGAGGTCCGTTCACTCCAATAATTCGTGTGCGGGTCATAGAGAACCGTAAGCGCGTTAACCATGGTTTCGAACACATCGACGCTGTCTTGCTGTTTTACGCGATTCAGTTGGTTCTTATAGCGTCTTGCGACAGTTTCTCGGGCTTCGGCAAGCTCTTTACCTGCCAGCTTCAAGTTCAGCAGACTTAATTTCACCCGCTTGTACCAGAGTTCATCCGCATCTGAACGGGTAGCAGGCCAGGGCAGTTCTTTGCGATCGAGTATGAGGTTTTCTTTGCCGTCGAAGCTGAAGGCAACCGTATCATCCTCGAGCATCTCAATGACCGATTCCAGCCTGGATACCAGGCGCTGGCGATAGGTGTGGTAGATATCAAACCCCGGACCGAGATCGCCTTTTTTAAAGAAATCGTCGAATTTCGCAGAGTTTTTCTCGAAATTCTCGATGTCTTTGGCGTAGAAAAACATACGCGCCGGGTCCAGGTTCTCGAGGTATTTCGCGAGAAAACGCTTGGAAAGATCATCATTAATCGGCTGGTCTCGATAATGATGCGAATGCAGCCGGCTAATAACCTCCTTCACGGTCTCGGCCTGCTTATCGGTGTATTGGAGTGGCGGGATTATGCTCGCCATGGCAGTGCTTGAAAGGAGCACTAAAATGAGGGAAACCCTCTGAATTGATCTGATCAAATGCATATTTGGAATAACCTGAAAAAGCCTTTTTTGCATTCCTGGCGCATTAATGCGCAATGGTGACATTTAACCGCAAATATAGCACAGCGGCGTCATACAAAAGAGTGATTATGCCCGATTTGGTTCCCAAATAACGTACTAATCTAGCAATTAGATTATTGGTAGCAAATAGTTGAGATTGCAGTAACCGTTACTACGCGCAGCCGTAACACATTGATATTCTTATATAAGTCTTGTTCAACGGGGGCTGCCCAAACAAAATCTGGACCCGTTTCGTATGCGTTTATCGAAATAACACCTATTGGCGACCTGTGAAGCCAAGCTGCTGAGTTAGCTAAAGTAACTTAATATTGTATACATGTATACTTAACGAAAGTGTTTGGGTATTTTGACCTTGTTGTACCTGCACAATAATCAAACAGCGCTTTTTGATCGTTTTGACAATACAAAAACAGAGAGATTGAATAATGAAACTTTATGTTGGAGTACTACTTATTGGTGTTTGCGTTTCACCATTCAACGCCGTGGCGTGTACTACTCCAGTGTCTGTTTGCGAAAGTACGCAACAAGGTAGCTTTCCTCTAATAGAAAATGGGCGGCCGGTTGATGTTGTTTATGAAACGAGCACGAACATGGCCGTGCAAATCGCGATCGAAAATTTTGCCAATGATCTAAAGCGCATTTCAGGGAAGCGAGCAAAATTAATAGCTGACCCTAAAAAGGTTAAAAACCTCACGGTGATTGTCGGGGTGTTAGGGCAGAGTAAATTACTCGAAGAACTTATTGCAGCAAAAAAAATCAACGTCGAACAATTACGCGGCCAGTGGGAAGCCTACCAGATCGCAGTCGTTGAACATCCTTGGCCAGATGTGGAAAGCGCCTTGGTTATCGTCGGTTCGGATCGACGTGGAGCTGTTTACGGTATATACGATCTTTCGGAAAATTAAGATTGATGTGGTGTTCTCAAGTAAAGAGCCGAGCCCAAATGTTGTCGAATTGGAAGCTTCAGATTACGAGCGATTACATAGCAATGCTGGCGTATCCTGGGCCTCGGTTCCTAATCTCGGTCAATCAAAGGCGGCTATGATATCCCTTCCACAAGGGCAGCCTGCAACGGGCGTTGCCGATGAGGTGTTCATGGAATGCAGCTGAAGATAACAGGCATCTTGTTGAAGCTGTATTTGAAAACGTTAAAACCGGGGACCACAAACTTAAGGTATGGCGTATTGACGACAATGTTGTTCTTGAAAAATTAATTGTGCGAACGCACGGTGGTTAGCCCGGGAGGGCGTTTGGGCTAAATAGCGATATTCAAACTGATTTTGATGGGCCGCCTGGAGCCGTTTGGGCGGCTGTGCTTAGCTCTCTATCTAGTTCACATACTGTTTAGTATTCGACATAAGGTCATAAATGAAGACTCATAGTAACCCCTTGATGCCTTTCATAAATCAAATTCCCAAAAAAGCGTATATGACGAGGTTTGCTGATATATAGGTATGCCGAGTGCTCATCGTTGCATTGCCGTAAAGCAGAGCCTTAAACAAACCCACTAACCATTTGCTCGCCGAGTTCAAAGTGTTCCCGTATAAACGAAGGAGATGTGATGATACGCGCGCCGGCTGTCAAAGGGGCTACAATCTCAGGGCTTCGCATAAACCTTACGTTTACGTACCTTCGTTTTCTCTCGGATAATTTTTTTAGGAGCTCCTGAACGATGGTATCGGGATCAGAAGGCATTGGGGAGTATTCATCTTTGTACTTATGCTGGAATGCCTCTATAAGTCTGGATAGTTTGAATGGATCAGATTTGATGAGATCCAATGAATTTTTATAGGTTTGCAGGTCGTTTATCAAAAGACCAAGATCCAACTTTTCATTGACAATATCCACTTTCTCTTTCTCATGTTCGACCAACGCGTTTTGTAGTAACTCTTCGTGTCGATCTTCACGCTCTTCCTGGTTGTTAGGAGCACGATCGCGTTTTTTGGGAAAGGCCGTTTCTATGACCCAAATTTCATCAACACCAGTTTCTACTAAATCGCATACCGGCGGGTTTTGGCCCCATGCACCATCAATATAGGTGCCTTCATATTTACCGGCTATGGTGGTGAGGCCATTCAGCTCATCTAAGGAACCTGACGCCTGGATGATTTTCGATAAAAATTCACTCCCTTTGTCTAAACCTTGTTGAACATCATCATCACTAACTGAGGATCGACCAGCGATCTGCTGGCTTTTAGCAACACCTTCTTTCAGTACCTGCAATAAGTTTTCGTCTGAAAAACCAACAATAGTTCCCTTGAGAATGTCTGCTGAGCCAAATGAAAACCTTGGATAGTCCCTACGCTCTGTGTATTTTTTATAAAGCTGGGTTACACATTTTTTTGTATCAATAAACTGGTGAATCCACTCAATAAATTTTTGTCGCATATATGGCACATAATACAACTCAAAAATATTATAAAAAATCGGATTGTGCTGAAGAAGATTGGTGACAAGTTTATAATAGTCTCCCACAAATTGATTGGGAATCAGGGGCAATGAAGATGTGTTGTAAAGCCACTGTTTTTCAAGTGCATCCGGCGCCGACTCGATACAATCATCCAGTGCATACTGCCAGCAAACTGCAGCAACAAGAGCGCCGGCGGATGTGCCAGAAAATGCGACAATATCGTACTCTTCGAAAACCCTTTTTCTTACAAGTGCTCGTACAACACCGGCGGACAAAGCTCCAGCCAGAAAGCTTCCGCCTTGAAAAGCTATACCGACTTTTTTCTTAGTGCTGCTAGTCTCAGTATCCATGACCGCCTCCCTTATTTGCGATGTATGGTTCCAATAACTATGTGAACACTTATACGAACAGTATAGAATGGTATGGTCATGGGTAGGTGTAGATGCACGACACTATTTTATTTGAGTATTTTAATTTGATAGCTGCCACGTTATGCGTAGCATACTCCAGATGATAGACCAGAATTAGTAGCACCAAATGTGCTTAATAGGAAAAATAGTGGTGATTGAAATAATAATTTAAGGTGATGATAAAATGTGTTTCTGGCTGGCATTCGAAAACACCAATGAATTACGAGGCAAACCCAAACAAATATATTTCGGCAATGGGACATTACAACCCGATACAAAAACTGGCATTGGCATCCCCAGTCTGAGCTTTTCACTCTTTAACAAACGGCTTTATTCTATTGCTCACCAATCACTGTAAAGCTACTGATTTAAACCGTTCAATTGTGCGCAAATCGTTACCAAACTGATTGATAAGCTCAATTGGTTTAGATTGCGTGGTTTCCGGTAGTAAGTATTTTACGGCGGTAGCTAAAGCTCCGCTAGGGCCGACATCGATAAATAAATAATCTTCTTTATTCGCCATCTTACGTATGGTGCTGTCAAATTCGATTGGATGACGAATTAGCTCCCAAAAGTGGTCCGTATTAACGTCAGTGATTTGGTTTGTCTTTAATGCGGATATTGTAGGTGTACGAAGGTTGGTGAAGTTGTGTTGTTTCGTGACGCGTTTAAAATCTTGTTCAAGTGGATCCATAATTTCTGAGTGAAACGCATAGTTAACAGGCAGCTTTTGACAAGGAATGCCGATCTCTACTAGATTGTCTTGAGTTTTTAGAATATTTTCCAATAGACCGCTCACGACGAAATTATTTTGGAAGTTTCGACTGGCCAAGGTACACCCATTAAAAATATCTGAATATTCCGAAATTACACCTTCTTGGGCAATTATTGCAAGCATACCCCCATGTGGACTTTTTTCCTCGAGAATTTTTGCATAATCGACTACGAGTTCTAAGCCCTGTTCAATAGACATGGCGCCGGATATTATTGCAGCAGTAAATTCACCTAAGCTGTAACCAACAAGAAAATCAGGCTGAACACCGATTTCCATAACAACTTTAGCAAGACTTAGCTCGACAGAAACCAACGCAGGATTACTATATAAGATACGGTCAAAATCATCAGATTTCTTACCTTGGTAAATCTTATCGATAAGAGATGTTTCAATTAGGGGGCTAACGATCTCATTACAATGCTGCATCCAGAGTTTAAATCGTGGATGCGTATCGTACAGTTCGCGTGCCATTTGATAATATTGTGCACCTTGACCGGGAAACATGAAAACTACAGGTTTAGCCATTGAACAAAGCCTTAGCGTGGTTGAATTTCGTTTAAATCGAAATAACCTTTGTATCCTTTCATATAAACTACTGCACGGTGTCCAAGCAACACCATGGCATTTGTGCGGGTTTCGAGGTCTTCACGTTCAAGCAAAACTGACCGAACCTTGGTGCCGACACTATGTTGATTGTTCCAGCGTTCAACTTTTTCCAACGCGCTAATTGACTGTTCGTTTTTGATATTATCAGCGTGTTCTAGAGACTGTGCAGCTTCGCTATTTTTCTTATCGTTGGGCGGAGTAAGTTTAATTTCCTCATCCATAATTCGTGAGATAATTTTTGTGAGAACCTCGCCGTGACCAACCTCTTCTATCGATAACGTTTCACCAGTTCTTCTAGCTTCTTCCAGCAAGAAGTACACACTTTCTGACCACAGTACACAAGAAGATATTTGATTGACGATATTTTCTACAATTCTATCATTTTTATAAGGTAATGCAGTAACGTTAGATATAACCGGAATTTTAAGATCAACAAGCTTAAAACCTTTTATATACGCTTGAAAATTTTCCTTAATCGGCTGCATATAACGCGAATGAAATGCTCCATCCGTGTTTAAGGTGTAAAATTTTACGTCATTTTCCTGGAACACCTTCTCTGCTTTTTCGATATCTTGACTTGGTCCGGATATAACAATTTGCGTTCGTGTGTTGTAGTTTGCAATGTCTATATTCGTTAAATTGTTATTCTGCAAGGTTTTTACTATACTATCTTTTGTTAAATTAAGTATGGCGGCCATTCCTCCTTTAGGAGCGTTGCTCATTAGTTCGCCGCGTTTTTTGACCAATTTCAGCCCCGTTTCCAAATTAAAGCAACCTGCGGCGAGCAGAGCGTTGAACTCTCCTAAACTGTGCCCGGCTAAATAATCTGGTTTTTCCCCCGTATCATCAAGCTTACTATAATAAGTAAGGGCATTGACGAAAAAAAGTGCAGGTTGGGTAAATTGGGTTTTATTTAGTTGACGATTCGGATCTTCCAAACAAAGCTCTTTAATAGAATAACCGAGTATATTATCGGCTATTTCAGTCAGTTCTGAGTACCTTTCAAAAAGACCTTTTCCCATTCCTCTTGATTGAGCGCCTTGTCCTGAAAACACATATGCCAGCATGCATTTTTCCTTATCAAATAACTGTGAAATGGTTTATTCGAATGTGGAGATATTGAGATTTTTAAGCGATAAATTCGGCTTCTGAAAGAGTCATTTTTTCTGTCATAGTCACGTAGACTTTACGATCTCCTTCATAGGGCTCTCGCCCATGTGCAACTAAAATATTGTCGACAAAAATTACATCATTAGATTCATAGGGAATGCTAACAGAATTTTTGTAATAAATATCGCTTATAATATCAACGACATTTTTTTCGATTCTATCCCCGGAGCCGTAATATGTATTGTATGGGAGTTCGTCTTCAGTAAATGCGCTTAAGAAAATATCTTTTAACTTTTGTTCCATTGCATGGACATTAAAAAAAACGCCATGATTAAACCAGCAAAATTCGCCAGTTTGAGGGTGTTTTATGGCAGTGTTTCTTAAATAACTAAGCTTTGGTGTGCCATCGTCCTTCCACTCAACATTATCAATATGGTTGTTTTTGCAGTAGTCTTCCAAATCATTCTTGCTATCGACATTAAACGCTTTTTGCCAGGGAATACCCATATAACTGCTAAATTGACGGACGTACATTAGCTTTTCGCGACGAAAACGTTCTTTGATATGTTCTGGAATAGACTGAAATACACGCCGGCAATCTACCAGAGGTGTACTTCCCAAAGCGCTCGCTGGATTTTTGCAGTAAAAAAATACATATCTAGGCCAGTCTGCTGAATACGATTTTTCATTATGCGGAAATATCTTATATGTGCGATCATAGTCAGTAGATGTGGAGGTTTTACTTTCGACTTGTGACCTTGGTGACGTTGCCTCGATATATTCTACCCAATTATCAGATGTGCAGGCTTTGGCTAATGCTTCAAAGCATTTTACTGAATCTATATCAAATCCACGAAACAAAATTGCACCATATTCTTGGATCGATGATGTAACATAATCTCTATTCCGTTCAACCCAACTTACTACATCAAACTCTTTGATTCTACTTTGGTTTTCCAAAATCAAGGGGAACCCAGCATCGTTACCGACGTAGGTCTTTACACCGTCCACAATTTTCATACCGGTAATCCTAAAGAATATTTTAGCTAAAAAATACAACCAGCAGAGCTGGCTCACCTGGGTAAATCTTTAACGAATCGGTAACGCTGAATTTTACATCTGATTAATGTGCTAAAAACTGTATATTAGCCTGGTAATAACGCTGGACTGATTAAAGCTGTTTGTTCCAATTTTTTCGAGGTTAAACAAGTCTAAGCTAAAATCAAAATTATCTCTAAAGGCGTAACTCGCAGATAAACGCTGTATGCTAGCTTCTGTTTCTATTTCGTATTGTGTTTGAAAGCGTAGCGTTAGTGTCTCATATAGGAATTTATTCGCTACAGTAAAAAACAACTGATTTAGATTGTTTTCAGAGAGTTCATAGTTTCTGGTGTCACCAGAAAAAAAAGAACTAAGAAGGCCAAACTTCCAGTCGCGCAAGCCATTTTCTTTGTACTTTAAAGTAATTGAGTTAAGAACCTCGTCACTGAGCGCATACCCCAGAGGTAGATTTTCATTGATTATGGCAGCTGTTGATGCCTGTTGGGCTCGATCTTTGTTATAAGCAGTTTCTACCTGTAGAGCTATGTCGCCAAAATTTAGATTCGCGGCAAGGCCAATCATGTAATAAGACTTATAAAAATCGTACACTTCGTAGGTTTGATCAATAACGCCAGCAATCTTTGTAACGCGACGGTTATCTACTGTGTCGGCGAGCATGATAGAAAAATCACCCCGCCCTACTCGACTTGTCCAACGAAGTCCAAGTTCTACGTCCTGGTCATCCAACTGTTTTCCGAGTTCAATTATATCAATTGGTGTGCTTTCGGCATTTTGTTCCCTAGAATTGAAAACAGGCTCTTCATTCACTTTGATATCTGGGTTAATAATCAACGAGAGCTGATTCTGCTTAAAATAATGCTCCCATGTAAGCATTGTCTGCGGGATACGAGATTCGTCCAAGCTGGTAAAAACCAGATCAGATTGGTTTTGTGGGCTAATCACATCGGTAACAGCCGTTGTATCTGACTCGCCCCAGATGATTATTTTTTTTCCCAAGGTGAAATTACTGTTAAGTACGCTCACTTGGCCATATAGTTCTTTAATATTAAAGCTCGTATCTAAAGAATCATCTTTATTATGCAGGTAACGATCATTGTTAAAATATATAATCGGCTTCACGTCTACGTTCACATAGAACAGCTTATTAAACACACGGTTCCATTTAAATCTTAATGAGGATCGATTTGTTTCAATTCCTGAAGGTTCAGATAACACATAGCCTAAATCTTGTTGGAAAACAAATTCACGATTTCCACCAAGCAAACGCTTTTCTGTGTGGCTGCTATTATCAACAATCGCATCGATACCCTCCAAATCTAATCCGGTATCTAACATATCAAAACTCAAGCTTCCACTATCATCAAATCCTGATATAGACGTAGTTTGGCTTAACGAATAGTGTGGCAAAACGGAAACGCATACCAATAACGCAAGTTCGATTTTTTTTCGCATGTACAGCAGTGATTACCAGCTAAACCTTCGATACGAAACAGCGAGCGTTCCAACGCACCACACGCTTAAAACGATCACTTCCGACCTGATTTCTTGTAAACCCATACCAGGGCCCGGAAACATGATTTTCTGCATGGCTATATTCATTCTGGTTAAAGGAATGACCTGGGCGAATGAGTGAAGCCAATCGGGAAATGCAGTAATTGAGAAAAACACGCCTCCTAGAACAATAAAGGGTACCTGAACGAAATTTACCATACCAGTAAACGCCTGAACTGTAGGACTAATTGTTGCAAGCATTAAGCCCAAGCCGAGAAATGAAATTGCGCCCAGCGTTACTATTAATGCCAGTAAGCCATAATTAACCTTTGGCGATACATCAAATATAAATATTGCTATTGTAAAAAGTAGAGCCACGACGGTATAACTAATAAGCATTCGCGACAAAAATAAACCTGTGAGAAATGGTGCCGGGGATACAGTTATGGTTTTAATATTCTTAAATAAACCACGATGTTTCTCCTCTATTAAAACATGACCAAATCCGTTAAGTCCTACTATTAGCAAGGTCATGCCTATCAAACCGGGCAATATTACCTGCAAATAGCCAAGGCGAGATCCGCCACCGTGAATTTTATGACTGTTTAGACCTGTGCTCGCATCGCCGTTCAATATAGCCCTCAAAACGCCATCTACCGCAGAACTCTCAACATCATTTTCAACTCTCGCACTGTGTAACACAGTAAACGAAGGGCTGTCATTTTCTGTTTTCGAAACGCTCAAAAAGTGTTTTATAGCTCGCGTGCGAATCAACTCTTTAACATCCTTGCTGGTATTGTAAAGTGGTGTGAGTTTAATGACTTTATTTACGGAAAGTTGCTCAACAATGGCTTGAGGCGTATCGGCCTCGTGATAATAAACCGTAATGGTGCCCTCTCCCGATTTCATATAGCCAAGCCCCAACAGCATGAGCGCTGGAAAAATATAGCTAAATAATACAGCAGTTTTATCGTATTTAAGCTGCAACATACGCAGTTTAAAAAACACCCATGTTTTTGTCATTCTTAAACAGCCTTATTAGTTAGATGCATAAACACATCTTCCAAGCTAGGACGATTCACATCAAAGCGCAAAATTTCTATGCATTCGTTAGTACAATAATCTGCGATATTTTTTATCACTGCCGTAACTTCTTTTGCTTGTATGTTCATAGTACCCTCATCACTTTTATACTCGCTTTTCAGCACTTCGGGCCAGGATTTAACCTCGTTAGCCAGACCTTTAGCGTTTGATAACGACAATGAAATATCATGATATTGGTTAAGACTAGACACCAGCTCGGCAGGGGCGCCTTGAGAGATAACCTCTCCGCGATGCATAATCAATAGTTCATCACACAATTTTTCTGCTTCTTCCATGTGGTGAGTGGTTAATACGATAGTGATGTTACGTTCCTGCTTCATCGTCTCGATCAGATCCCAAATACTTCGACGGCTATGAGGGTCGAGCGCTGAAGTGGGCTCGTCAAGAAAAAGTACCTCGGGATTTCCCAACATTGCTATAACCATCGACAAGCGTTGCTTTTGACCGCCCGATAGCTTTTCTACAGGCGATTTTTTCTTGTCTGAGAGCAATGCCATTTTCAATAATTCGTCAATGGAAAAATCTCGCCTTTTTCCACCGCGTAATTGATGAAAAAAAAGTAATAACTGTTCAACATTGAGAAAATCGAAATAATTGCTGTGCTGTAATTGCACACCAATTTTGTCTTGAACTTTAGCGACATGCTTTTGTACATCTGAGCCAAGCAGCCTGATACTACCCTCACCAATTGTTGTAATACCTTCCATCATACCAAGCAACGTTGTTTTGCCTGCGCCGTTCGGACCTAAAATCCCAAAGCAGGTTCCTCGTTTCACACAAAAACTAACTCCTCTGACTGCTTCGAAATTACCAAAGTTTTTTTTAACATCGTTTACCTGAATTGCAGGAATTTCGTCGCTGTTATTGTGTTTGCTTATAGGTGTGGATACAGTGTTCGATTTTTTAGGCGTTTTATCATCCTGTTTTTCATTGCCTTTTTCTTGCGAACCATTCTGCCGGGAGAACTCTACAATATTGTCTTCATATATTTGTTTTATCTTATCTTCCAATTTTTCAGAACCACGAAAAACAAGACGCGTGTAGAGTACATTTTCAACCGTATAAGCTTCTACCAAAATTCCATAGAAATCCTGAAGATTACTGATGTTTTTACTTTCAACTCCGGCTGCAATTTTTTCAAAGCTATCTTCACCGAGGAAGTTAAACAAAATATCGGCACCAAATTCGGGCATAAAACTATCTTTTCCCAGTAACTGACTATCATCGATTCCAGAAAAACTGATGCCGAATTCAGAAACAAAGTTTATAACGTGGTCAATCTCGCTAACGTGTGATTGTGCTGTTACACATAAAGGAATACGATCCAGATACAAACCAACTTGATCGTAGTCTTTGTTACCCCGCTGTTGACGACTGTGATAATTAAGGGTCATGCAAAAAATATCTATATTTAACAACGTGAAAACAGACTTGGTAAACATTGAAAACGCGTGTTCTATCGGCGAGTTTTCTATAGATTTAAAACGAAGATCAACCACTCGAATAGCTGCGCTTTTATTATGGCTTAAAGCTTTTCGCGTTGTCTTTACCGTTGACTTTAACCTGTCTATCTCGCAGATCTCTTCCAACTTTTGTTTTATTGAATCAATGTTATCTTCCCTGATTTGCTCATATATCGATTCAACATGATCGCGATAGGTGCGCCCCATCGCATGCCATTTTCCTGACAAATACATTTCAAGACGATTGCCTAACACATCAATCGCGGTTTTATCAGCTATAAGGTGATCGTTGAGGAAATACAGTATCTGCTTGGTATCAGAAAGGCGAACCCAATAAGCCATATAAGGTAAGGTTGCCTCATTGATAAAACCAATTAACGCTTCAGCTAATTTTTCACGAACACTATTTTGATATCCAGCAGTTTGGAATCGTAAATCAACAACCTTAGCCAATGCCCTACCTGGTGGTGGAAATACACACCAGCTCTTATTGCTAACATTAAACTGTGAACATAATAATTCTTGCTCTCGTTGTACCTGTAAGAATGCCTGAGCCAGTTCAGAATCAGAATAATAGCCGTTTATCGGAATGGCATGTTTAAATTGTCGTTGCTTCCAATTTAGCATGGTTTTTTGCATTGGCGTTGCTGCAAAGCTATCGATGGCTTGACCGAGAAACAACTGATTGTTATAGGATTGGCTGATAGCATTTACTTCAGCCTGAACGTCGATGGTATGTGGTACAACCCCTGGAAATCCTTGCTGCTCATAGACTCTCAATTGTTTTTCAGGATCACCGCAAAAGATAATATATTGTGGGATTTCTGCGCTTTTAACACTGTTAACAATAGACTTGATCGTCGACCGCTTTGCCTCTGCAGCCTTATCAATTATACAAACTTTAATGTTAGTAGATTTTTGCAATTTTTCGATATTGCCTTGACCATCGTCAACCAGGCTTTCGTCATCACTGTAGGTAAATACACGATGTGCGATATCTTGATCTTCCAGCCAACTGAAAATATCTAATTTGACTACATCCAGCTCTTCGCAATGACGAGAAAAACCTTGTAAGGTTGGGTTATCGAATAATGCGCGTAAGGGTACATCCCATTTCAAATTTTGACGTATTAAGCCTATAAGCTCCGCAGCCATCAGGGAATGGCCGCCGATCTGGAAGAATTCATCAGTAATATCAACGTCATCACGCTTGAGGACCTGCTTCCAAAATGGTAGTAATTTCTTTTCAGTGGATGTTAATCTAATCATTGGTGCCGATACTTCATTCGGTTTATTATCGAACGCTAACAATGCCTTGCGATCGAGTTTACCGTTACTGGTTAAAGGTAAACCATCAAGAACGTAAAATGCAGAGGGGATCATATAATCCGGTAGTTTTTCTGCAGCATAGTGATGCAGCTCGTCCAATAACTTTTGGTGCTCTCCATCGTTTAGTTCTTTATTCACTGCAACTACATAGGCTGCTAATACAGGTGCTTGACCTTCACTGGCGTGTACAATAACAGCACACTTATCCAGCTTCGGGTGTTGCAGTAGGCAATGCTCTATTTCACCACACTCAATCCTAAAACCACGTATTTTTACCTGGTGGTCTATACGACCGATATATTCAATGTTGCCATCATCTAAATAGCGCGCAAGGTCTCCTGTGCGGTACATACGCTGTTCATTTTCAGAATTGTCTGCAAAAGGATTCTGAATAAACTTCTCAGAAGTGAGCGCGTCCCGGTTCAGATAACCACGCGCTATTCCTTCACCGCCTATATACAATTCACCTATAACGCCGATAGGAACTGGTGCCTGCATGGCATCCAACACATACAGTTTTCGATTGGACATCGGACGCCCGATGGGTAATAAATCACTTTTTTTTGCATGTGAGAGGTTCAAATTAGGCACAAAATAATGGCAGCAACCTATCGTGGCTTCCGTCGGGCCGTAATGGTTTACAAATCGGGCATCGGGTAGCAACTTCTGCCAATAACGCGCGAGTTCGACGGGGAAGCCTTCACCACCGGAAACTACCCAGTGTGCCTGGGATTTAATCGATTTTTCTGAAACCAGGGATTTGAGGCTAGTCAAGTGTGAAGGGGTTACTTTAAAGAGCAAAGGTTGCTCAGATTGCGAGAGGTTTGCTGCTAGTGCTTCTAACTCGCCATCGCCCTCAGGAAGTAATTCGAGAGTAACACCTTTTAAAATTTGCCAGAAGGTTGTTCCAATTCCATCAAAGGATAGCGGATTGCTCACTATCGCCGCTGTTATGTCGCAACCGCATTTTTGATGCATATGAAAAATGTAATTCACAACGGCACGGTGATCGACCCCTACCCCCTTAGGTTGACCGGTGGAGCCTGAGGTATAGATTACGTATGTTAGATAATGAGGATTGAAGTCGCGAGGCCTGGAGATGTTTGAATGATTAAAAGACTGTAGCGTTTTTGTAGTATTAATGTCGTCGAGAGCAATCGTATTCGCCGACGAAGAGGATAATGTTCCAAGGAAAGAGGATTGGGTTAATAGGACTTTAGTGCCTGCATCTTCGATTAAATAGCTCAGGCGCTCAGCTGGCGCGCGGGTATCCATGGGTACAAATGCTGCGCCAGCTTTGAGCGTACCAAACACACCCACCAAAGCTTCGATACTTCGCTGGCATAGCAAACCGACTCGATCTCCAGGTTGTACCCCCAGTTCACATAAATAACGTGCAAGTCGGTTGGCTCGCTCGTTAAGTTCATTGTAGGAAATGGCATCGCTTTTGAAACGCGCCGCGATTTGATCGGGTGTAAGTTGTACCTGTTGTTCAAACAGTTCATGAACGCAGAGATTATTTGGGAAAGGTTTTTTGGTATCGTTCCATTCGAATAATATACGTTGTTTTTCTTCTGCAGCTAGAAAATTGACGTCACTAAGTGCCCGGTTTGCGTTGTTGATGACCTGTTCTAAAAAAGCGACGAAGTGGGCACTCATATCACGTATGCGTTCAGCGCAGAATAAATCTGTTGCATAATTCCATAGTAACCCTAGTTGATCATCTTCCTCCGATATGGTGAGAGTCAAATCAAACTTGGATGTGGTACGAGCGGAATTGTCCAAGCGATAAAGATCAACGCCTGCCATTGAGAAATTATTGAGCTCGTCACTACTGATCATCGAGATCATAATTTGGAATAGCGGTTGATAGCTTTGGTTTCGCTCCGGTTGCAATTCGTCCACTAATTGTTCGAATGGCAGCGCTTGATGAAGATAGGCTTCAGACACAACTTGTTTGGCATTTGCAAGCATCACTTTAAAACTTGGATCACCATGTAAGTCGGCACGCAGCACTAAGGTGTTTGCAAAAAAGCCTATTAAACCGGCCACCTCTGGTTGCTCACGATTAGCGGTTGGTGTACCAACAACGATATCCTGCTCACCACTGTAACGACTTAAAAGACCGCTGAAACAGGCGTATAAGGCCATAAAAACAGTTACACGTTGCTCACTGCAAAATTTGCGAAGCTGTGCATTGAGCTTCGCGTCTATCATTTCAAAATAATGAGAGCCCGCGTGCGTTTGTTTTGCAGGACGAAGGTAATCCAGCGGTAGCGAGTGAAGCGTCGGTAAATCATGTAACTGCTCACGCCAGTAACTTAAGTGCGACGATTGTAATGCTTGTTGGTCATCTTGCTGTTGCCAAAGTGAGTAATCGGCGTACTGAATCGGGAGCGGCTTGAGATTTGGCTGTCGGCCCGCCACCAAAGCGGCATAAACCTCAGACATTTCGCTGACTAATACTCCCATTGACCAACCATCGGAAACAATATGATGCAGGGTGTTAATCAATACATAGCGATCGTCGCCCAGTATTAACAACCGACCGCGAATAAGCGAATCCGTGGCGAGATCGAAAGTTATTGTTTGCTCTTCACGAAGATGGGATTGTATTAAGTTATCTTCATCATCCTTAGAGTTTCGCAGATCATAAACTGCCAGCGGGTAATGCCCCTGCTCACGAAATTCCTGAACGGGCGTACCATCAATCACTTTTATATTCGAACGTAATACTTCGTGCCTTTGAACAATCGCACTTAAAGATTGTTTTAAAGAATCTATATTTAGCCCGCCAGTGAGACCAATACCGCCAGACATGTTATAGGCTGCTTTGGAATCGCCGAGCTCCGCAAAGAACCACAAACGCCGTTGTGCATCGCTCAACGGTAAGGTGTTCGAGTTTCTCGGAAGAGACGGAATACGCGCTCTAACCGCGGTTTTTGCATTAGCTTGATTTTGGTCCGTCGCAATTAATTTATTCGATTCAAGGTCTTGAATATATTCAGCAAGTTCGGCTAGCGTTGTTTGATCAAAAACAGCTGCGATAGGGATCTCTATGCCGTGTTTTTCTATGATGGCGCTACACAAACGAGTTGCCAACAACGAGTGCCCGCCGACTTCAAAAAAGTTACAAGTTATGCCTAGACTCGTTGGTTCTACTTTTAAAGTCTCTGCCCACAGAGACACCAACCTTTTTTCCCAAAGCGTTGTTGGTGCTTCATAATTTGTATTGCGGAGACGTGCCACATCAGGCCTAGGTAAAGCTTTGATATCAACTTTACCATTTGCTGTCAAAGGCAAATTCTCTACAATCACTATTGCCTGTGGAATCATATAAGGTGGCAAAGTTTCCTTAAGCGCGCGCTTTAGGTTCGCAGTAAAAGAAGATTCTGAGCTTAGATGTGAAGATCTATCTACCACCACCCAAGCAAAAATTCGTTTTTCGCTGTCGCCTTCACCACTTAAACCCACGCTATCGTCGTTGCCCACGACTGCGACCACAGCATTTACAACATCTGCAAGACTCAATAATTGCGTTTCAATTTCGCTCAGCTCAATACGATAACCCCGTATTTTTATTTGGTTATCCCGTCTACCTATAAACTCAATATCACCATTGGCAAGCCAACGTCCCAGGTCGCCCGTGCGATACATTTTTTTCGTTGGATCTTGTATGTCGTCAATAAAATACTCGCGATTGAGATCGTCGCGATTAAGATACCCCATACATACCCCTGCTCCCGCGATACAAATTTCGCCGACCACTCCTATGGGGCATAATTGCTGATATTGATCCAACAGATATACCTGCGTATTAACAATCGGTTTGCCAATGGGCAACGAGCCTTCGGCTATCTGGGTTGCATTGTATTCCCAAGCCGTCGATAAAATAGTTGTTTCGGTTGGCCCGTAACCGTTGATATAGCGCAGTTTTGATGACAATTTTTGTACCAGTTTAGGCGACGGTGCCGATCCCGCGGTAAGTAAGGTCATACCGTCAGGCAAATCTTCAACGGGCATTTGCTCAAGGTAGGGTGGTGGAAACGCGCTAAAACTAATGTTGTTGTGATGCACGTATTGAATTAATTTACGATAGTCTCGAATTAGATCGTCAGAAAGCAGGTGTAACTCTGCGCCATTAAGCAATGCAGTAAAAACCTCTGCTGCGGACGCGTCAAAGGTGAACGGAGCAAATTGCGTAATAGCCATACCAGGCATCACTAAATTTATTTGCTTACACCAAACACAAAAATTAATGATGTTTCTATGGGAAATTTTAACGCCTTTAGGTTGGCCAGTTGTGCCCGAGGTATAGATGACATAGGCGAGAGTATTCTCCGACAGAGCAGAAACTAGCTGGCTTTCAGATTCCAGATTTTTATTGTCAATACTCGGACACAGGTCAACTGCAATTAAATTGTGCTCGAAGTCTACTGAAAGCTCAGATAGTAGATGAGATTGAGTTAGCGTATAAGCAATACCAGCGTCTTTTACTATAAATTCACGCCTCGTTTTAGGACAATCTACCGCAACGGGTACATAGGCTGCCCCTATTTTCAATAACGCCAGCACTGCAACGATAAATGCCGGGTCTTTTTCAAAAGTGACTGCAACGCACTCACCTTCTGCTATACCGACCTCACGCAAGTAATAAGCCAAGCGACAAACTTCATTGTGAAGCTCTAAACGAGACATTTGTTGATCACCGCAAACCAATGCAGTATCTCGAGCTGAGCGATCGGATACCGTTGCGGCGTATAGTGAATAAACACTTTGGCCCACAGGCAAAGTGCAGTCGGTATTGTTCCAGTTAATTAGAATATTACGCTTTTCGTTTTCAGTTGTGAGCGTGTACGCTGCTATTTTGTCGTTCGGGTTATGTGTAAACTGCTGTAACACGTTTAAGAGACGTTGCAACAAATCTTCCACTTCCGAGGCAGAAAACATGGTTCTTTGATAGGCCAAATCAATTCTCAGTTCACTACCTGGATAAACCACTACATTTAGAGGTAGATTATTTGTGCCAGTGCCGTGAACATCTATAATTTTTGGCCGGTGTACATTGTTTGCTCCAAAGGCATCCGAATTCAGTGGGAAATTCTCAACAACCAATAAACTTTCGAATAACAAATCGTCGGCTTGAATATCTGCTAAGTGTTGGATTTGCACCAAAGGTAAATATCCGAATTCCTCGTCCCGAAATTGACTTGCCATAACATCATGAAGCAAGTCTGAAAGCGTCATTTCGGGTGTAAAAGATACGACACACGGCACGGAATTAATAAAGAGTCCAGCAGTTGATTCAACAGCTTCGAGAAGCGCTGGTCGGCCACTAATAGCGCAGCCAAACATAACCCTGTTTTCACCGGTATAGCGCGAAAGTACAAGCCCCCAGGCAGCACGCATTATTGCGCTTAAGGTTACTTCCATTCGCATAGCGATATTACGCAACGCCGCTGTTTGCTCTGCTGCCAAATTGGCAGTGAGCATATCTTGTTTAAGCTTATGCTCAGATTGCTTAAAATTATTGTCGCCACGGTACAAACGGGATGCGCCTTCAACATTCTTCAATTTGTCACGCCAATAGTCCTTTGCCGTGTCAAAATCCTGGTTTTCCAGCCACCCAATGTATTCGATAAATTGTGGATAGTTTCTAGAGTCAGTGTCTACGAGATTACCTTTAGAAAGGCTCTCGTAAATAGTTAACAATTCGCTTAATAAGTGGGAAATAGACCACCCATCCAATAATGCGTGATGGTGAGTCCATGATAGCTCTGCGCGTTTTCTGTCTTGCCTAATTAACAGTAAACGCCATAAAGGTGTAATTTCATTATTAAATTCCTCTAAACGATGTTGTTCAAACAGCTCATCAGGTGTTTTTTCCAACTTTTGACAATCGCTTTCGGAATATTCCTGCCAAAGTATCTCTACCTTAGCTGCAACTACTTGCATTAAAGTCGTTTGATTTAAATCATAAAATGCCGTTCGTAAAACATCGTGACGTTGCGCCAATATTGTCCAGCTTTGACGCAACAGGTCACTGCTGATATTTTCCAATACAATACGCACTTGCGTATGGTATGAGCCTGCGTCGTTACCACGCTGAGAGTAAAGAACAAGCGATTCTTGCATCGCCGTAGCTGGGTAGACATTTTCAATGTTCCCTATGCGTAATCGCGCACGCGCTAAATCTTCGTCCTTTAAAGTAACCAAAGCAAACTCTGTATTTAGCGAACCAGATTCTTGTGGTCGTACGAAGCTAACGATGTCTCGAATAGTTCGGTGTTCCATAACTATTCGAGTGGTTAACGACAGCTCTTTTTTTAGTGCCCTTGCGACAATTTTGATTGCCAGAATAGAGTCACCGCCGACTTTGAAAAAACTGTCGGTTACGCCAAAATCAGAGTGCCCCAATACGTCCTTCCAAACCTCGAACAATATCTTTTCTCCAGCGGTTTCCGGTGATTCATAGTCGTTTGTCTGTAGGTTTTCAGTAAGCTCGAATAACTTGGAGCGATCGACTTTACCGTTCGCATTCAACGGCATTGCAGCGACGACAACAATAGAATCCGGAACCATGTAATCCGGAAGCTCAGCCAGCAAGGCTTTACGTAGTTCTGAAGAATCTGTATTTGACGCTTCTTGCAATACCACATAAGCCAGCAGGCGTTTTTCTGCTCCAGCGCCTTGCTTGTTTTCCTGCAGTAGAACCAATGCTTGCGCCACACTTCCCTGACGCAATAAGGCTGTTTCTATCTCACCCAGTTCAACCCTAAAGCCACGAATTTTTATTTGGAAATCTATGCGTCCATGAAAATCGATCAATCCGTCTTTGCGCCAACTTACCAAATCACCCGTTCTATACAATCTACCAGGATGCTTATCAAAACGGTTATCAACGAATTTTTCATCTGTTAATTCATCGCGTTCGAAATACCCTCTTGCAACACCGTCGCCGCCGACGTAAAGTTCGCCCCGCGCTCCGGGAGGTAACAATTGTCCGTCGGGATTTACCACATATGCCGTTGATTGCGAGATGGGGCGACCAATCGGAATAACGTTTCCTTCGTCTTTGCTTAGAAAGTGGTAGGTAGAAAATGAAGTATTTTCGGTGGGACCATAGCCGTTAATAAGCTGAACTTCTGGAGTGGTATGCGCAGCTATTCGAATATGATGCGGTGAAAGTGCATCACCACCGATCATCAGATTTTTAACACCTTCAAATAGCTCGGGCTTCTCCTGAATCAATTGATTATAAAGCGGAGCTACTAGCCACAAAAATGTCACCTTGTGGGTACGTAACTGAATGGCCAACTGTTCGGGGTCGAGCAAGGTGTCTTTGTCTACTACAACTAGCGGTAGGCCATTGAGTAATGCACTCCAGATTTCATAAGTGGTAACGTCAAAACCAGGGGCACTGGTAATCATTAACGTGTCATTTTCAGAAAATTTCAGATCACGGGTGTTTTTTACCAAGCGCACAATCGAGCGTTGCTCGACCATCACCCCTTTTGGTTTACCCGTTGAGCCAGAAGTGTACAATACATAGGCAAGTTGGCGGGTGTTGTGTTGTGAACTATCTACTGGTGCGAGGTTTGAAGTGTCTAGATTTTCACACTGGTCGAGAAAGATTTTTTCCACATTACATGATTTTGGAAGCACATCTGCAAATTGGCTATTTTGGTAGATTACTACCGGAGCACAAGTTTCCTCTATGATATGTGCGATACGATCCATTGGGTAGTCGGGATCGATCGGCACATAGGCACCGCCAGTTTTAAGAATCGCCAGTATACCAACCACCATTTCCAGCGATCGCTCTGCCACCAAGGCCACGATAACTTCTGGCCCTACACCATAATTTGCCAACACACGGGCAAGGTCATCCGTTAATTGGTCGAGCTCTGCATAACTCAACGATTTATCTTTAAAACACAAAGCTTTTTTAAAACCGGCCTTTCGAGCGGCTTCCTTAAAGTGCTCTGCAATGCATATTTCACTGGGGTAAGCTGTAAAAGTATTATTCCATGCGAGGACTTGGGATTGTTCGTATTGTGGAAGAGGCTGTACCTCTTGCCAGCATTGCTCGTCATTTGCGATTAAATGACCAAGGATGTTGTTGTAAATTCGTACCCACTGTTCGATCATTTCTTGGGTGTATTTGGCGGTGTCAAAACCAATGCGTAATCCAATTGAAACCCCATCTCCCGGTTTTTTTTCAGGTATTTCGATTAAACCAAAAATAAACGCGTAGTTCGTCGATTCGTATCCCCCCTTGAGTGTGTAACCACGATTTTCGTTTTGATTTCCATAAGCACTACTTTCGATATTAAACAGGCACTCAAAAATATCGTCAGAAACCTGAGTTCTGGCGTACTCAACGACTTTGGAAAGTGGGAATGTGGCGGCATAGCGAAACTGTGACAGGTTGTTGTTTACTTCTGCAATAATCGACGCCAGAGTTTCGGATTTATCGAAATCCACAATCAGTGGCAAGGTATTGACACAACAACCGGTGAGTTTCTCAACATCAGCAATGGTTTCACTTCTACCACTTTGAATTACGCCACAACGAACCTGATTGGCACCTCCCAGATAGCGCAGCAGCAAGACGTATCCAGTCAGTAACATGGTATTAAGGGTAACGCCGACGCGCTGTGCAGCTTCCCGTAACTGACCTAGCAGCTCTTGAGGCAATACATCAAGATACAAAGCAACCTCGCTAGAGTTGCCCTTACTTGTTTGCGATAGAAGATAATTTTCTGGTAAACGGCAATACTGCTCTTTCCAGACAATCGAAGACCAATATTCGTTGCACGAAGGATCGTCTCTTAGCTGAATTTGTTCACGCACCAAGACTTCCAAATTCGGTGAGGGTGACTCAGTATTTGCCACTGTTGCATTTAACTGGCACGAATAAATTTCGTAGAGTGAAGCCAGTAACAATTCAATGGACCAACCATCATGAATAATATGGTGAATAGACAACACTAGCGAAAAAGTTGGTTCACCACTGTGAAAAACTCGCAAGGTGTAGGGTGGTGTACCTTCGACCTTTACTTCTTTACTACGCTCTGTATCAATAAATCCCCGAGTAGTTTTCTGACGGTTTTCTGGCAGAGTTTGTGCAACTTCCACTTTTGGCTCATAGCGCGATAATATAATCTGCGCTGATTTATCCCCGGGCCATCTTTTTATGCAAGTTCGCAAACACGGGTGCAGTGCCACCCACTGCGTAACAGCTGCCCTGAAAGCAGGCTCGTTAAAACGCTCGGCAAATTCATAATGCATCCAAACCTGATAGGTTTGCTCATGACGCAGCATCGTCTGCTGCATATCTGTAAGCGGGAATGCCGCCTCTGCATCCAGTGGTATTTGATCGATTTCTTCTTGATCCAGAGGCTCTGCTCCAGTGCATAGTAAAGTGAAATCGCTCGGCGTCCAGCGACGATTTTTTACATCGCAGCAATGCTCAACAATGCGTTCAAGAAACAGATTCAATGCCAGTTTTAACTCGCTAATAAGCTCAGAGTTCCAAAGGTTTTCACATATATAAAGCCCGATATCAAGAACACCCGATTGAATTGCACTCTCAATAGAAAGTTTATAGGGATTGTAGTCTCCAGAACCCATTTCAATCGCTGTTATCGGCAATATACGCCACTCGTTTTGTATTCGATCTGTTACACCAGAAAAATTAAATAGCACTTCGGGCTGTTGATAGTTTTTAAATGCATCGACTACTTGTGAATTTGCACATAGGTAACGTAAGCCATAGAAATCGCGACCACGTGCGGGTATTTTGGCACGCTGTTCTTTTAGGGCTACTAAAAATTCACTTAGATCGCTTAGCGTATTGACAGAAAAAAACAACGGATGAACACAAGTAAACCAACCTACACTCCGAGTAAGCGAGAGGTCGCCGGCAAAATGCTCATCTCGACCATACCACTCAATATCAATTCCAATATCATGAATATCGAATACCTGAGCTAAGGCCAAATAAGACGCGGCCAAAACCAATTCCTCTGCACTTTGGTTATAGCAGCTTGTTGCCTCTCGCAATAATTTCCGTGTTAACTCGTTACTAAATTGGACATGATGACAAGAAATACCCTGATTTACAGCTTTATTATTAAGTCTATTAAGATTCTGTGCTCGTTTTGAAGCATCGAGTACGGGTTGCCATTTTTTAAGTAGTTGCGGTGCATTGGTATTAATGTGTTTTTGCAGTAGTTCTGCCCAGTCAGGGTAAGCTCCGCTCTTTCCGACGAGTGTTTTTTCGGGTTCCGAATCCGCCTCGTACAAGAGGCATAGATCTTCCAGTAAAATTGAATGGCTGATTGTATCTGTTAATAAATGATGTAATACCCAAACAACGCGTGAACCGTGATTTGAGTGCAAAATACCCATGCGAAAAAGGGGAACTTGAGTAATATCCAGTTCACTAGTGAGCGCAAGACGTAAATTTTCGGTTTGTTCGTCAAGCTTACTGACATCGCATGTCCGCTCGACTATATCGTAGAGTTGGGATCCTGGAGCTTCGATAACTTGGCGCAGATGCCATAATTCAGTGTTTTCGGTGTCAGAAAATTTAGCTCGCAAGTTATCGTGATATGCTGCGAGCCGATACAAGGCTCTAGCCAAGCGAGCAGAGTCCAGGGGTGTGCTGCTCTCGAAAACCAAAGACTGACAAAAGGCATTGGGCTGCGACAAAGACAAATTAAAAAACCAAGCCTGGATGGGGTGCAAAACGGCACTACCCTGCCAAATTCTATAATCGTGCGCTCCTGTGCGGGGTTGAGTCTCGAGCCATTCACAAAAATCTGAAAATACAGGACGGCTAAGTAAATGTGCTGAACTAATATTAAAACCGAGGTGGCGTAAAGAAGAAGCAACTACCATAGATGTTAGCGAATCTCCACCCAAGTGAATGAAGTTTGCATCGCGACCCAAAGCACCGGCCTTTAACACTTTTCGCCATATTTTTGCAAGCTCTTCTTCGAGTATAGTTTCAAACTCTTTAGGTTCAGCACACTTTTTCTGATTTAATTCTTCAAATTGTTTCAGTTGAATTTTTAATCTTTCATAGTCTGTCTTACCATTAACTGTTGTGGGCAAAGCGTCTAACCAATAAATGCGATTTGGCATTGCCCAAACGGGAATTACCTCACTCAGAACGTTTCGCATAATGGTTTCATCTTTCCGACAACCCTGGCAAAAGACTGCCAATTGATACTCACCATCAATTTTACTTGCAACTGCAGCTGCAGATTCAACAAAATTGATCGTTTTTATCGCTGTTTCAATTTCACCAGGCTCCAGGCGATGGCCGCGCAATTTAATTTGATCATCCAATCGACCAACAAAGACTAGTCCCTCTTTAGCGTTAAAGCATGATAAATCGCCACTCTTATACCAGCGTTTATTATCGATTTCGACAAAGTTGCGAGCAGACAATTTTTTCTGTTTTATATAGCCGTGAGCCACTCCGGCACCACCAATTAACAACTCACCAACAATACCTTCTGGAAGAATCTGTCCAAATCGATTTACTACCCGTATAGAAGTGTTAAGAATAGGCAAACCCATTGCGATCGGCTCACGCTCATCCGGCACACGATTGGCTTCCCAAGCTGTCGATAATATTGTTGTTTCTGTTGGACCATAAGCGTTTAAGTAACGCACATGTGGTTGCCAGCGAGCGATTAATTGACGATCTGGCGCTGAGCCCGCGGTTAAAAGTACACGCAAATCGGGTAAATGTTCCGGTTCTAAATGTTTTGCATATTGTGGTGGTAGACCGGCAAATGTAACGCGCTCAGCGCGCATATAGTTTTGCAATGACTGCGGATCATCTATTAGCGATTTTGGTAACACCAACAATGTACCGCCATGTAACAGAGTAACGTGTATTTCTGCTACTGACGCATCAAAAGTGAATGGAGCGAATTGCATCCCTACTTCAATTGTCTGGAGAAAAGCATCTATATGTTCAATAAAATTAAGTAAATTTCCGTGACTAACTCTAACCCCCTTAGGCCGACCCGTCGAACCAGAAGTAAATATGACATAGGCAATATCATTTTGACCGATTCGAGTTGCCACGTCATGTTCAACCTTACATAAATTCGATGGTTCGATATTTACTGTGTTGAACTCTATCAATTTGACGTGAGAGAGCGCATTTTTAAGTAAGGCTGAGCATCTTTCTTCGGTAAGAATAAATTTAATGCCAGCGTCGTCGGCTATTGACATCAGCCTTTCTGCTGGCTGTTGGGCGTCCATGGGTACGAAAACAGCGCCGGATTTTAGAACGGCATATTGACCGATTACCATTTTTACATTGCGATTAAAAGCGACCCCCACGCAATCGCCTAGCTCTATACCGGCATCTACTAGTAGTGCGGCATAATGGTCGCTAAGCTTATCAAGCTCTGCGAAACTGAGGGTGTTATGCTCATCTTTGAGAGCTATTTTATTTGGAAACGCTTTTGATATACCCAAAAAACGGCTAACAAGATTGCCGTTTACTGAAGACACAGGGCCATCCATTTCTGCGCGCTCATTTAGCGTTGAGTCGGTCAAATTTAAAACAGAAATGGCGGTGTTTGGAGAAAGAGAAACTTGTTCCGCAATTCGTTTCCAGACAGAAATTATCTTTTCAATATACGATTGACTATAAATCGCGGATGCGTAGTTTAAAGTCCAGCCTTCTGAACCATAAATCAGTGCGATTTCTACTTTACTTAAATCAAGAGTTTCCTGATTGTGCTCACCCAAGATATATATGGAATGTATCGCACTGTGATCCTGGAGATTATGTTCTTCTACCGAATTACTGAGACCCTGCAATATTGCGTTATACTGTGTTGTTATTGCTGAATGTAATTGCTCAAATGTTGAATTTTTCGCTAATTCACTCACTAACCCGGTAAGCTTCGAAACGCTTAGATGCTCAAATATCTCAATACACGTTAAAATGACTTCCTCTTTTGCAGTTAGCGCATGGAGAAGAGAGTGCCAAGTGGCCAAACAAAATGGAACGGGCTTTTCATTGAATAACTCCGGGCAAGCCAGCTGTTGGCGATCGCTGGCAGTACTGATTTTGGCACCTATGTCACAAAGTGGATTGCTTAATATTATATCGTTCATTATTTTAGCCCGATTAACTGTCGCTCCAGTTCTCGAAAGAGTTCAGCATACTACTTTGAAATACTGCGTCGTTTAACATACGTATTTCGAGCATCGCATCGGCGACAGGCAGATTGTATTTCACCTGATCGAGTACAAGAATTGAAATTCTTTGGCTTTGTAAGTTACGCATAATCATTTTTTGGGGCGTCCAGATACCTGCGATTTTTTCGATATTGGTGCTAAAACTTTCTTTGATTAAGTCGCCGTTCCAAGCAAAATATTGTGTTTTTAATACCAGATTACGGTCTTTATCGATCCAATGTTTACGTATGCTGTAATTGGTACGTTTTGCATGCGCTGCCAACGGCGTTTGTTCAATTACAACCACCGAGTTACTACCCTCAACAGGCTCATTCAATTGCTGCCATTTAAACCTTTCCAACTTAGGCAGTTCTAAATCTTCTAAAGAGAATTCGCTTCCAAACAATGCGCCGCTTTTGGGTGCATCTTCTGAACTAGCAACCCGTTTTACACTACCCACCTCAGGTAAATACAACCATTGATCAGTATCCTTACCGGACTCGTCGTAATCATATTGCAAAATTCCAATACCGTTGTCTGATACGGGAGCTACAATTAAAGTAAAGCTTTTAACATCACGTAACTTTTCTCCGTATCGTTTTGTTACGCCCTGTAAAGTTTTACTGCGCGGTGTTGAATCACATTTGATTGATCCATTCTTGATTTTGTATGCGCAGGTTGTTAGCTTTTGACGGCTGACTTGCGTTTTTCCCTGATAGCGATACATTACAGATTCCATTAATTCAAGAATTTTCGGATCTGAGCTTGCAGCATTTGAAATTTCCGTATTGTCTGCTGATTCAGCTGCTGACAGTTTTGCCATTTGCTGCTGTGACAAGGCCTGAGACGCCATTAGACTTGCAATGACAAAAAAAACGCCTAATTTTAAGATTCTAAGCAGAAACTTCATAAGATTTACCCTCACTAATAGGAGCCTTCTCAGTTCGTGTTAAAAACAATTTTACTAAGGCTGGAGTTACCATGAACTCCGCTGCCAAGGCAGTAAAAAGCGCTGCCGAGCTTAAATAGGCGAATGCTCTAAACTCAGCGTTAGAGCTGTACAAAAGCGTTAACATGCCGGCAGACAAAATCACCGTGGTAAATGTTAACGCTTTGCCTACTTCCAAAAATGTTTGACGTATCGACATGTCGATAGAGCTACCTTTTTCAAGTAAGGAGCGCAGTCGATTTACAAAGTGAATAGTATCGTCGACCGCTATTCCGAGAATAATAGGAGCAATGATCATCGTTACATTATTCATTGTTACTCCTAGCCACCCCATAACGCCAAAGGTAACCAAAACAGGAACCAAGTTAGGTATTGTCGCTAGCAAGCCAATTTTTAAAGAACGAAACATAAATAGCAGAGTGATCGTGACAACCAAGAGCGTAATCAAAAAGCAGGTAATCTGTGAGTCGGCTATGCGTTCAAACAAAGTCATGAAAATTACCACCCCGCCCGCTGTAACAACTTCAAGTTCGGGATAGTCTGTTTTTAAATCACTAAACATTTCCCCACCCCATTTATTGGCGGTATTGACCAAGTCGATATAAGCGCTGGAACCACTGTTTCTTAATCCAAAAGTAATTTTTGCTGCATCGAAATCATCACCTATAAGTTTACGACGTTCATCTGGTGAGGCCGTGTTAAACAAAAACAGCAATTGCCCTAGTTTCTCATTGTTATCGGGAAGCACGTAATAGGATGAATCATTGCCGTGAAATTGTTGGTTGATTCGTTTTAGCACATTCACAATTGATGTATCCGTGACAATGAGATCACCGAAATGTTCGCGCATTCTTTGTTGGAGCTTGTCCATGGTGTGCAACACGCGCGCATCATACAAAGCGTCAACCGCCCCAGTGTTAACCATAAAATCTATATTTTGAGTGCCTCCCATATATTTATCGGCTACTGCTGCAGCTTGTCGAATGTAGGTTGACTCATCAAACGACTCTAAAGGATTGGAATCGACTTTCAGAAAAATTACTCCCACCATCACTGGCGAAAATATCGCAAAAAAAAGTGCTAGTGTTAAACTAGGGTGCTGACAGACCCTGGCGGGAAACCATGCGTAAAAACCTCGAGCGTTCTCAATATCGACATTATCATTTTCTTTTATTTTACTGACACTGACATTTTTGTAAGAGGGTCTCCAAACATCTAATAGTAAGGGAAGTAGCACCAATGTTAGAATAAAGGCTATGCCCAAACCCAAGGTTGTGAACAGACCAAAAGTTGCAGTGTGAAAATTTGGTTTTACGAGATATAGGGATAAAAACGCAACCATTGTAGTTAGTGATGTTAAGAGACAGGATAATCCAGCCTTTGACATTGATTCCGCAATTGCCTTAGTGTGATCGTCTCCCCCCAAGCGGTGTCGCCGATATTCCGCCATGATATGGACTGCATCCGCGACACCAATAATAATTAACAGCAATGCCATAGCAGCCGCTAAATCTGACGATGGCAGCCCGCTCCATCCCTGTAACCCAAAGGTTAATATTACTGTCAGGATCGGTATGCACATACACCATAAAACAAAGGAAGGGTGTCTAAACAGTAGCAATAAAACCGCCATCATTATTAAGAACAAACCGGAGAATATAACCTTGTTTTCTGATCCGATTGTTACGTGGAACGCTATTAGCTCGGGAAGCCCCGCATAGTGAATCGTAAAGCTACTCGCAACATCGGCTTCAGCAACTAGCTCTTTTACCGCTCTAGAAAAGAGTGCGTACTCCTTATAGCTCAAAGGTGGGCTTTTCGATACTTGGGTATCTTCTGTATCCGAATTACTTGTCTCGTCCTTCGTTAGACTATCGACATCGAGCCCCAGAATCTGACTTTCGATCGCAGCCTCATCTATTTTTTCTGTAGACTCGTTACTGTCTGACAAACGACCAAAGTCTGTTTTGAGTGAAATTGCTGCAATTCGGCCGTCGCTGGATACAAAACGTCGTAACAAATCAATGTCGCTTAAAGCACGCGCTCGCATCGTTTGGCGACCCTGTGTACTTTTGGGAATACTTGAGCCAATAAACGGATGTGTATACAGGGAATCGCCATTTACATCGTTAACGGGAACATTTACCAACGAAACTATTTCACGAATGTGATTCAAAGGCGTATTTGGGTCAGTTTGTAATCTGGAGCGATAGGATTGTAGTTTCTCATGTAGGCGGTGTAGCGCGAGCAGAGATTGTTCAGAAAATATATCGCCATCTTTTGCTTCGACGATAATAGCCATATCCTCGTTGTTGCCAAAAACACGCTCCAACTCGCGTTGCTGTTGAATAACAGGAGACTTTTCGCCCAACCAGGATTCGATACTGTCGTCGCGCGATAATCTACCCATTCCGGTAAAACAAGTAGCAATTGTCAGAACTAACAGGCCGTATGCTATCAACCTGTTTTTTCTGAGTGACTGTGGAATTTTATAGAAGAAATTCCTCATTTTAAATTTCCCTACCTAACTAAAGGTTAACCAATGACATGCATTTATATAAATGAGGCAACAAACTGATAATATTAACTGCCGCATTAACTGAGATTCAGTTGCGGTTGGTCGAATTTTAAAAGCTTATTCACTCAGCAGTTGCTTCGATTTTGCTTTCGAGTTTTGCGATAACTTCCTCAATGGTGTAGATATCACGTTTTTCATAATCAGGTATTTGAATATCGAGTTTTTTCTCCAGTTCATACCATATTTCTAACATTTCTCGAGAATCAATACCCAGATCACCACTAAGATGAAAATCTAACTCCACGATGTCTGCGGAAATTGCGGTTTTTTTAATAAGGTTAACGGTTTCTAGAAAGGCCTGAAAAAGATTATCAGTGGTCATAATTCACTCCTATTTTTTCAGGAGGGTTTTCCCTCCTTATCAAGTACTTATATTTTTTTATCAAATATAAAAATAGAGCCTACTTCGTTCAATATGTAAATAGGCCTATAACCCGCCGTGTTGTATCGCAGAATCTCGAATCAGTGAAACGGCACGATCAACTTCATCATAGGTATGGGTCGCCATTAAGGATAAGCGTAATCGCTCTAAACCGGGTGGAACCATTGGGTATTCCATAATATTAGCAAACAATCCTTTTTTATAGAGATCTTTATTTATTTCTCTTACAACGCCGTCTTTACGAAAGAATACTGGAATAATTCCCGATACACCTCGGATAATATCAAACCCTTCATTTTCAAGTTTATCTTGCATGTAGCGCACATTTTCACGTAATTTTACCACCCAGCTTGGGTTATCTTCTATGAAATCTAGAGCAGCTGAAATTGCTGCAATGGTTGGCTGAGCCAAGGCAGAAGTAAAGACGTAAGGGTAAGAATAATTTCTAAGCAGAAATATTAATTCTTTACTGCCTGATACAAACGCGCCTTGAGCACCTAGTGCTTTGCTACATGTAGACATGCGCAAGTCAACTTGACCCATTAAATCAAGCTCCTCTAATGTCCCTTTACCGGTTCTACCTACAGTACCAATCCCATGTGCGTCGTCCAGTATGGTAATTACATCATTAGACTTACATATTTCGATGTAAGTTGCTAAATCTATCATCGTACCATCGACAGAACGTACACCTTCAACAGTAGAAAATATTTGTACCTCTCCTTTTGTTTTGGTTTTAATGCGTGAAATTATATTTTCAAATGCTGGAAGGTTTTCCGGATCAAATGAATAAAACTTCACGCCGGTCATTTTTATCGCATTAATCACACTTGCGTGACTGTTTTTATCGTAAACAATAATATCGTTCTGATTCATCAATCCGTTTACCCAACACAAATTCGCCATGTAGCCGCCAGGCAGCAATACAGCGTCTTCATGATCGGCTAATTTAGCGAGTCTCTGCTCTAAATCACGATGTTGACGTGTATACCCTGAGAAAGCGGGTGAACCTCCAGAACCTATTCCGTAGATGTCTATCGCTTGCTTTACCTTTTGTTTCACGGTCGGATGATTAGAAAGCCCTAGATAATTGTTAGAACCGAATACCAGTACCTCATTAAACTCGTCAGAATGGAGATCGCGGTATTTCATAGTTTTGTCGGCCGGTCCAAATCCTTCACGCCCCATCATGTAACCGCGTTCCACTTCTTGTAAGTAAACAGTATATTGCTGAGTCAAACGTTCTTTAAAGGGTTTGCGCTCGAGCTCGATCATGTTTCTAGCATCCATATTAATTTCCTGAGGTCGTGATTAAGGGCTTTATCGAAATAAGACTATATTATTCTCGGTTAGTGCTAAAAAACTCAAACAGAGCTAATTGGTTCGTGTGACTTATCTTGCTGCATTGATTGCGTAGCGTTATTCTTGTGTGTATTCTTTCGGGAAATAATTCCGGTACTGTAGTACCAGCCAATTGAATCCCGAAGCATGGCATCAATATCTCTTGGCTGATAATTTAATTCTAGTCGTGCTTTTTCAGAGCTGAAATAGTAGTGCCCAGCGAAAACGCGCATGCGATAGGCTTCTGCTGCGGGAGCCGGTAGTGGTTTCGATGGTGGCTCACCTAAAATAGCTTCGCGCAATTTCAAATAACCTGCTTTATAAATGTTTTCAAAGACCGCGGCTTTAAAAACCATCAGCCAATAATTGTTAGTAGGTATATTTATTGTTGTATCTAGTATTCGACAAATCGTTTCTATATATTCTCGATATTTGATATCGGCACCAGCGAGAATATAACGTTCCCCTGGACGCCCCTTCGTTAATGCATTTACATGCGCCTGACCCACTGCTTGCGAGTGGCAAAAACTTCCACCGCCAGGAGGCATAAAAGGTAAAGCATTATGATATACGGCTAATACAATTCGGCCCCATTGGAAGTTATAGTCATAGCGACCCACGACTTCTGCCGGGTTGAGAATAATGGGCTCAAGTCCTTTTTCCACTGCACGTAAAACCAGCTGTTCAGCTTCAAATTTAGAACGACCGTAGGGGTTGTTACGGCGAAAACCTCTCAACTGTGTTTCTTCGTTTGCTTGTTCTACGTTCGAGTTATTAGCTCCGACTGTCGAAGTAGTACTCGTATAAACTAATCTTTTAATACCAACATCTATCATTGCTTCACAAATGTTTTTTGTACATTCCACATTTGTGTGCCACAATTTATCACTATCGTTCTTATCTGAACTTGTAAGACCTGCAGTATGAATTACCGCATCAACATCTTGCATTATAGTTCGTAGCAAGCCAGTGTCGGTAAGCTGCCCTTCTATTTTTTTCAACAAGGGCCTGTCTCCAGAGCTTAGATCCAAGTGATCGAGAAATTGCGTCTGCGAATTAGACCGCACTAGCGCATGAACCTGATGCCCTTCCGCAAGTAAAGATTCAACAATATTGAGGCCGACAAAGCCATTGCCGCCCGTAATTAGAACCTTCATTCAGCTACCTTTTCATCCTGTTCGAGTCTTTGCCAGAATCGCTCCCGATATTCGGTTTTTGTGAGCAGCGACAACATGGAGGGATTGCGACGGGGGTTTTGTATAATACCTTCGATAAAGCTCAACAAGTGTTCACAGAACGTCTCTAGCGAAATACCGAATACAGCAGTGTCGGTAGATTCCAGTTTTAAGTAAATATTTGTTGAGGTGCGCTCGAGGTGTAAGCAGATGGGCGCTGGAATATTCGCCTGAGCCGCATGAGAATTTTCGTTAACCAGGTGCACAACGGTTTCCCAGCGGCACGCAGAAAAATTGTTCGCGGCATGTTTTTCATCACTTGCTAAAAAATTTAGTAGACGCGAGTTTTGTAAACTCCGCAACCAGTCTTTTGCGCCCTGCCGTCCTACTGTATTTAATTGACACGGATGAATGTCGTCATCTATGTATGCAAATGTCACTTGTGTTTGATTACTAAGACGACCAACCAACAGTGCCCAAGCACCAATTACGAGCGTACTTAGTTCAATCCAGTGTTCCTGAGTAAACCCCTGCAAATTTGCTACTTGTCGTTCTTTAAATTCGTAATTTACAGAGTGTTTGCGGATGAAAGACGTATTCTGCGAACTCTCTTCTACACTTTCTTCTGTATTGAAAAGATCATCTGATAATTTATTAATTAGCGTATGATAATAATGCGCTTTCCAATTACCACCTTCAAGGTAAAGCGATTTTATTTCTTCGCAGCCGTAACTATCTATTAATTTAGATGCATCTAAATTATCTCTATCTGACTCAAACCACGCGCCGCTTGTGTAGACAAAGCCATCCTTAATTTCAGCAGTACTATTCTTAGCTGTTTTGTCATACTTTGCTTGAGATTTAATATCTGCTACTTTATCAGATTTCTTATTACCCTTACTTAAGGCTGAAGACCGATATATTCCGGTATCTATTTTTTCAAATGGGTAACCTGGCAACGATATTCGGCGCGGCTTATGTGACGATGAATTTCGATCACCATTATTGGTTTCATAAAAACGCTGCCAATCTACAGAGCCACCACAAGTCCACACGGTTGCCAGCTTTTCTATCACACCTGAAGTTAATAGTGATTCAGTCAAAGACAGCCCGTTATCATCCGCAAATAAATCGGCTATCAACTTACTGTGTTTTTCACGTATACAACCGCTGTAGATGCCGGGTATCACATCTGTACCCTTCTCTAACCAGGCTTGTGCTTTATTTAAAAATTCTGGTAAGCCACTCGCCACTATGGCTAATCGGTACGCGTAAACACTGCGGCCTATTTGAGTGGTATAGGCAATGTCCGCTAAATTGTTGGAACGAAAACCCGCGTATTTTTCTTCGTTAAAATATTCTATATAATTTTCTACTTGACTTCGTAATTGCGCTTTTGAGCGAGCCGACAACAGAATTACTTGCGGTGATTGGTCGGTCAGTACAGGGGCGGTAGTCATCACCGCTGGACCAGATTCAACCACCATAAAAACATTAGAACCACCAATGCCGAACGAATTTATACCAGCGGCTAAGCTGCCATTTTTATTTGCATTCCATATTTTTGGTTCGCGAACAAATTCGAAATGAGAATTTTCACTATCAAAGGAAGCGTTGATGGTATTTAGGTTACAGCAAGGTGCCAGAGTTCTCTGCTTCATTGCATAAAGTACTTTAATGAGCGAGCATACCCCGGAAGCTGCTTCCATATGCCCTAAATTTGCTTTAGAACCTAGCGCACAAAAATGCTTTTGATCGGTAACACGGCTAAATGCATTCTGTAGGGCTTTTAATTCAATGGGGTCACCGAGCTCTGTACCTGTGCCATGACATTCAACATAGTGAATATCCTGAGCCTCAATACCACTGGATTCGATTGCCGTTTTTATCGTGTCTTGCATGGTCCGTATATTTGGTAAGAACGGCCCGGCTCCCGCCCCAGTGTGACTTTGTACTGACGATTTAATAACGCCGTAAATATTGTCGCCATCAGCAAGTGCGCGAGTATAAGACTTTAATACGACAAGACCAATTCCCTCACTAGGCACCAGACCATTGGCGTTTTCATCAAAGGTGTGTTCTTTACCGGTTGGAGACAAAACTTTCATTTGCTGAAGCAACAGGTATTTGTTGGGGTGCAAGCTCAAGTTTACGCCCCCCGCCAAGGCCATTTCACATTCGCCGTTTGCAATAGCAGTGCGCGCCAAGTGCAAAGCCGTTAGAGACGAAGCGCAAGTTGCTTGCACAGTAAAGCTAGGACCGCATAAATCTAGGCAGAGTGACAAGCGATTTGCAATATCACTAGCAAAATGTCCTGGTCCCATATACACACCAGTATCGCGATAAATTTCATTGGTGACACGCGTAAAGTCGTCACTCATTGCACCAATGTAAACTCCCACTTTGTCGGAAAGGGTTTTGGGGGAATAGCCAGCATCTTCAAAAGCGTGCCAGGCTGTTTCCAAGGTTATTTTTACCTGAGGGTCTAATCTTACAGCTTCTTCAAAGGCCATATTAAAAAAGCCATGGTCAAAGAGGTCGCTGTTCTCGATAAAGCCGCCCCACTTGCTATCCACCTTGTTTGAGGCCATCGCCCCCGGCTCAAAGTAATCGTCGGCGTTCCACCTGTCCGCGGGAATTGTTTCTATAACATCAACACCACTTACCACATTACGCCAAAAATCCGCTAGAGTCTTAGAACCGGGAAATCGACCGCTTAAACCAATTACGGCAATATCCTGATCACGATCATCGGCTTTTCGCGATACCTGAGCATTGTTTGTTTTGCGCTTAAGTGGTGCCATTAATTTAGCACTACCCACATCCCGTAAAGGGGACGTGATTAAAGGCATGGGTGTAACATGATTTACGGAAGTATTTAAGGGCGGCGTGCTGACTGCTGCGGTAACAGAGCTAAGGTTCGTCTGGTATTTTTTTGTTAGGAAATCTGCATAGTGCTCTATAAGATGATCCGCCAAGCAATTCAACGTATCGTATTCAAAAAGTACTGTTTTCGACAAACCTTCAAAATCGGTTTTTAAGCTATTGTGCATCTCCATCAGCATCACCGAATCCATTCCATATGACTCGAAGCGAGCATCGTTATTGAGTTCGGTTTCTGATTTCTTGATAGTCTCCGATAATTTTTCTCGTAAGTAGAGCAAAACAGGTGTTTTAATACCAGATTCCGATTTAAGGTTTACACCTGAACTATTAGCAACAATTTTAGGCGGGGAAGCCGTTTTTATTTCCGATGGCAAGGGTAAGATCTTTGTCTCTTTACGGCTTGGTTTTCCTTGCTCGGCAGGTGGCGCTTGCTCACTTTCGCCGCTATCCTGAATTTTCAGATAGCGACTCATCTTGACCCGATCCCCACCAGCGACCAATACTTGTGACAAGCCGGTTTTTAATATGCGCTCGAAAGCTACTAGACCTTGTTTATACGTGAGTGGCCTAATACCTGAAAAATTGAAAAACGCTTGTTCTTCTTCAGGAAGATCCATGCCGCCACCGAGCCACAGAGGCCAATTTACAGATATCGATAAGCCTTGTCGTAAACCCGCCTTCACTTGCTGTTGTCGCCAAACGGCAAAGTCATCCATAAAACGGTTTGCACAAGCGTAACTGCCAGACCCTAAATCACCGATCAATGCAGATACTGAGGAAAACATCATGAAGAAATCCAACGCCAGATCACGGGTTTCTTCATCCAAGATCACCGAGCCGATAACTTTACCGGCAAGTACCTGATTAAATGACTCGAGATTGTGCTCAAGAATGTTCTTGGCGTCGGCAAGCCCCGCACTGTGAAGTACGCCTGTAAGAGATCCGTATGTTTCGAGAGATTTTTTAATGACATTTTTAACCTGAATACGATCGGTAATGTCTGCACGCTGGTAAATAACCTTTACACCGTTATTTCGCAAGGATTCCATTTCAGCTAAAGTACTTACCGTCGGTTCTGAACGCCCAACCAATACCAAGTTAGCCTGATAGTTTTCAACCAGATGTTTCGCAAATAATAAACCAAGTTTGCCCAAGCCTCCTGTAATTAAATAGGTACCTCCTTGCTTCAACGCCGGGAACTCTGCATCTTCCCGAATATCTTCTTTAAGCGCTAAACGACGTTCCTCCCGATTTCGTTCAACTTGGGAAGCTGTATTTTGAAATTGTGTACTCCCTGAGATATAGCGGATTTCCCGCCCGGAAATATTTTCTGTAACAGAAAGTTCTGATATTACGGCTGACGCCAGGGAATCCTTGGACATCGTCGCATCGTAAACCAAAGTTTGTAACTCTAAACGATGATTTACACCCAATAGAGATTTGGCGAAACCGGAAATTGAACAATTAAATGGCTCTGTTACATCGGACGATTCCGGGAATGCATAGATACAACGGTAACGACGATTAGGCGAGATATGTTCGTAGGCTTGAAACATGTGCATTAACGCGTTAATACTTAAGCTAATGCAGCTTGTTACGTCTAAATTTTCTGCACTGCTAGGAAACACACACGCTTGGAAAAGTATGGCATCCGGTAACACTTTTTCATTTGCCAAGCGCTCGAACAAGTTCGCCCAGGATGCTGCCTGCTCAGGAGTGAATGCCTCTGCGTTTTCGGTCAGATGAGGGGTAATCAGTTTTACAGATGAAGGAAAATTTAATTTGCAGGCTTCTACAAAGTTAGTATTTTCGCTTACCACCAATACCGTTGTTATCCAATCTGGTAAATTTTCTGTGTGTAACGGCGACGCTATCCAATTGTATTTATACAAACCCACGGCGGGAAATTCAGGTTCACTTGCCGTTAATTCACGAGCAAGAAAATTCCTGAATTTAATGAGTACACGTCCCGCCTCATCAGTAATAAATATATTGTAGCGCGTTAATTTTCCATCTTGATTATTTTCGTTATCAGAGCGCGTTGCGTATGAGTAGCAACGTTCTGGTAAAGACGATCGTATTTCAACCTCTTCGAGAGCAAAAGGTACTACGGGGACTGTACTTTGCTCGCCATTGTCGTCGACATTAACAGCTAATCCCGTGCGTATTGCAGCATCCATTACGCAGGGATGCATTACAAAGCTGTCATAGTCCCGACGTAAATGTACTGGCAATTCCAACAAGGAAAGCGCTGCTCCGTTTAGACGGTATCGAGTATGTGTAACTTGATAGCTAGGGCCATATTCAAAGCCCATACGACGAAAGTGTTTGTATATATCTGCTTTGGATTCGCTAGAAACAGCAGCTTTTTTAATAGCTTCAATATCCAACCATTCGTCTTCAATGACTTCGTCTGCCGTAAATAGTATTTCTCCCTGCGCGTACACTTCATCTGTGCTACGGTTTCCGAGCATTTCAAATTCTACATAGGTATCACACTGGGTTAGACGTACAGTGACATCTTCAGGTGAGGATCCAATCTCAATGGGCTTTTGCCACAGTAAGTTCCGGATTTTTCGAACAGACAATAAGCCCCCCATCGCTTGGTCACCACACACTCTCGCCATTTCTAGATAGGCAACACCGGGCAAAATAACGCGTGATTTACCAGTGTTGACGCGATGATCGTCTAAGTAGTATTCCGTACCAAGAAAGCGCTTTTGATAGAGCTGTTCAGAGAGAGTGGAAACATTGGCATCGATAAGTGGATGCAAGCTTGCTAAAGGCTCGCCACTGTCTGTATCTTTATCTTGTTCAATCCAGTAAGACTGAGTTATAAACGGCAGCGCGGGAAATGACATCTTGTGTAAATAATCTCGGCCAAGTAACTCCACTTGTGGGTATAAGGCAGATTTCAATTCGCCCCACTCGATGTCAACTGATAAAACCCACATGTTTGCCAAGCGGTGCCACTGCTTGTTCTCAACAATGGTACTGATTAATAGTTTTTTCGCATCATCGCCGAAAATGGAATTTAATGCTGTGCTTTGCTTGCTATCGCTGTTATTCGTTGCTGAATAAAACAAAACATCTTTATATTCTAAGTCGTTTTCGCCGCCCTGAAGAAAGTGGACTAAAGCATCTACCAATGTTTGCAAATTGGAAGTGACAATGGCGATACGTTGTCTTAACGCTTCGCGACCAACTTGTGAGGTGTAGGCCAAGCGGTGCAGCAATATGCGGTTTTTACGGGCGTCGCCAGTCATTTCATGCTTCACAAATGCCAACACACTTTCACAATAGCGTTGCAAGCGGTTTTCGGTATCGGCGGATAGCAGGAAAATAACTGGAATTTCGGCCACTTCCGTATTTATTTCAGGCTCACTATACTGCTCCAGAAGAATATGGGCGTTGGCACCACCTGCGCCAAACGAACTGACGCCAGCACGTCGGGAATGTTGAACACCAACAGTGCGATCATTCGGCAGTGGCCAATCCATCAATGATTGCGGTACTGAAAAAGGCGAAGACTTAAAATCGATATTGGTGTTTAAGCTTTTGCTGTGAAGCGACGGTGCAATTTTTTTATGTTTAAATTGCAATAAGACCTTGGTAATACCGGCAATTCCTGCGGCCGATTCAAGGTGTCCAATATTGGACTTTACCGAGCCAATGCTGCAGCGAAAGGATTCCGGTAGCGCTTTGTCGCCAGTCGTTTTAAAAGCTTTGGTTAAACCGGCTATTTCAATGGGGTCGCCCAGGGACGTACCGGTACCGTGCGCTTCAATATAGCTTAAAGAATCTGGTTTCCACCCCGCTCTTGATAACGCTTTTGATATAACTGAAGTTTGAGCGTTTTGATTTGGCACTGTATATCCACTAGTGCGACCACCGTGATTAACTGCAGACCCCTTTATTACAGCGTAGATATTATCGCCATCTGCGATTGCCTGTGGCAGGCTCTTGATTAATAATGCACCTACCCCTTCGCCGGGTACGTAGCCATCCCCACCTTCGCCGAAAGTACGACAGCGTCCATCTGAAGAAAGGAATTGCTCCTGGCACAACAACTCGTATTTGAGTTTGTGAGTGCTGATGTTTACACCGCCCGCAATGGCAAGCTGACAGTCTCCGGCTGCAATACTCAAACAGGCTTGATGGATTGCGGTAAGTGATGATGAACACATGGTATCCAAGGCAACACTTGGACCATTTAAATTTAACGCATACGAAACCCGATTTGCTACGGAAGAATGTGATGAAGAAGGTTTTCCATACCGGAGTTGTTCAGAGGAGACCACACAATGTTCATAAAGACCCCACATCACACCAACGAACACACCCACATTGGCGGTCTTCATATCATCTGCTGTATAGGCAGCATCTTGGACACTTTCCCAAGCGGTTTGTAAAAACAATCTTTCTTGGGGGTCCATTTTTACAGCATCGCGAGGCGCAATCCGAAAAAATTCCGGATCAAATTGATCAATACCGTTTAAGAATCCACCCCACTTATTGTAGAGCCCACCTTTTGTGTGTCGATCTTCAGTAAAATCCTTTCGCCAATCCCAACGATCTATAGGCACTTCAGAAACACAATCTACGCCATTTGCCAAGTTGTTCCAAAATTCATCGAGAGACTCAGCGCCAGGATAGCGACCCGCTAAACCAACAATTGCATAATCTACATTTTTTGCAGCATTTGTTGTAAATCGGCTCGTACGTCGTACTGCAGTTGGTTGAGCTGTGTATGGGATTTCGCTAATTAAATCAATATTGTTTTGAATTCCTTCTTCGACAGCTTGCTTGGAGTTGGCATTATTTTCATTTTCGACAATACCTTCAGCGCTTCTGATGTTATCTGTTTCCACCCCAGAAAAATGTTTGGCTATTGCTTCCGGGTAGCTTTCCTTAAAAAAAACTACCAATTCTTCAACACTACCATATTCATAAAATAATGTTTTCGGAATGGACTCTGCCAATTTACCTTCAATCGACTCATTCATGGTCATAATCATGACTGAGTCGATACCATAATTGTTTAAATTTTCTGAGGAATCAATTTCAGATTCTGGAATTTTAGTAACACGAGCTAATAGCTGAGTAAGAAAACGTTTAAGATGGTTGTCTCCGCCCGATTCGTCTTGCTGAGTATTTTCAACCACTCCGGTTGATTTTTTAGTGAGTGAGGAGCTAGTTGGCGATTTAGCAATCGGTGCGGCCAAACGCGCGACCCGTTGAACGGTGAATTCAGAAAAACTAAGAAGTGGTATGCCTGATTCATCCACAGCGGAGATGGAATAAACGGTTTTATCGCTCCTTGCATCACTGTGTTCATCAATCCGTGCATAGCTCCAAACCGGTAAAGTCACAGGACGGTAAATTTCCATTTTGGCTACACTAACTGGCACTACCAGAGTGTCATCGTCCCGCTTGAAACCCTTTACGCCAAGAGCGCTACGAATAATATTGTCTAAAATCGCAGGGTGTAATTGATAGCTTCCCTGCTCAGGAAGAACCAAATCGTCCCCTGAGGAAATAAAGGAAAGAACTTCGCTATCGTTGTAAAAAATTCGCTGCACAAGTTGAAAAGATGGGCCCATTGACAAACCCATTTTACCGAAACAGGCGTTTACCTCCCGGGACTCCATGATTTGACATCTCGACTGAATCGCCGGAATATCAATCTGTTCTACACTATGGCCATTTAACGCAGTATCACCATTAGCCGTGCTATCAGCTAAGAGCAAATTACCAGTCGCATAAAGAACTCTAGTATTGGGAGACTGGTTGCTAAGCGCCTGGTTAATAGGAGCTGGATTTTCCAAATTCTGAGCTTCAGTTTGACTCTGTGAATCCTGAAATACATCAAACTCAACTCCATTACTGGAGGGATAAAGCCCCAATCTCAAGGTCTCAGGTCGCTCGCCAATTACCGCAGCTTTGTTCCAACAGATATCGCTAATTCCAACAATGCTGCGGGAACCGCAGGCGTGTTGAGCAGCCTGTAAGGCCATCTCCAAATAAACAACTCCAGGAATTACTGCGCTTTGCCCAAGCCGGTGATCGCGAACATAAAAATCATTGGGTTGAAAGGTTTTTTCGTAGCATTGTTCGTCCAGCGTGGATACGTTGCGATCCAGCAGGGTATCTAGCGAGACTTCGGAGAATCCCTGCTGGGGTAAGTTTATCCAGTAACTTTGTCGATCAAAAACATAAGCTGGCGCAGATATTCGAAAAGCTTCCCCTGGCTTATACAGCTTTGCCCAAACAATTTTATGCCCCTTCATCCACGCTAGCGCTAAGTCACCCAAGCCTTCACCTGAAGGTACAATCGAGTCTGTAATGGAATTCCTTTCGCGCTTGCCGTAATAAGATTTTAGGGATGGAGAATCGTTGAGGTAAGCGTTAAGTTGCTGCCGCAAATCAGCCAAATCGCTGGCAATAGCCGCAAAGCCATAGTCCATGTGCAAACGACCGAGCTGAAGCGTGTACGCCAGGTCTCTCAGATCAACACCCGGTTCGGCATCCAGAAAATCGTAAAGTTCGGATACGAGAGCTCGCAACGACTTTTCTTTACGTGCCGATAATAAAATCAAACAGGCTTGCGTTTGTGGTGAGCGCACAGCCCTATCACGCATTAAGTCGTCGGGTTCTTCGATAATCAAGTGCCCATTGGCACCACCTGCACCAAATGAGCTGAGTGCTGCAACTCGTTTTCCATTGTTTGCAGGCACCCAGTCACTGAGTCTTTGAGGAACAAAAAATGGACTGTTTTCAATGTTAGCGTATGGGTTAAGCTCTTGGGAATGCAGAGATGGCGCAATTTTTTTATGACGCATTTGAAGCAGAATTTTACTTAAACCAGCAACACCTGCAGCCGCTTCCGCGTGCCCCATGTTTGATTTTACCGAACCAAGAGCGCAGGAAAGTCGCTCATTCTGAGAAAAAGCCTGAGAGAGACCGGCAACTTCAATAGGGTCGCCCAAACTAGTACCTGTTCCATGTGCTTCTATGTAACTAACGTCTTTCGATTGAACGCCTGCATTTACCAAAGCGGATTTAATCAACGATGCTTGTCGATTAGGGTTGGGCACCGTAAAACCAGACGTTTTACCACCATGATTAATTGAGCTACCACGGATCACACCATAAATATGATCGCCATCACGCTGTGCGAGATTCACACTCTTTAAAACAACCGCACCTACGCCTTCTGAAGGAACATAACCATCGCCTCCCGAACCGAAACTCCGACATCGGCCATCGCTAGACATAAAATGTAAATGCGAGAGCAGAGCGTATTTTGCGGGATGCAGCGATAAATTTACCGCACCGGCAAGTGCAACTTCAATTTCGCCATTTTTTATCGCTTGCATCGCCAAGTGGATGGCTGTTAACGATGATGAACAAGCCGTATCGATTGTGATACTTGGGCCAGAAAAATTAAATTGGTGTGATACCCGATTTGCTACTGCCCAATAAAAGGAATGCGGTATTCCAGTTTCGGCAGGCTGATCTACAGATGGACCTGGGAGATGGTAATCGCCCCACATTAAACCTGCGTACACCCCAACAGGATAATGTGCGTCGTTATTGACGCTGGTTAATTGATCGGGGCGATAGCCAGAGTCTGCAATAGCTAAAAAAGCAGCTTCTAGAAACAGCCTCTCGTGAGGGTCCATTTCTTCCGCTTCTTTGGGCGCAATATTGAAAAACAGCGGGTCAAATTGGTCAATGTGATCGAGAAAACTCCCCCAACGTTGATGCGCTCGTGTTTGAGCTAATAAACCTTCGTTAAACGAAACTGTCTTAAACAGAGGATGTTTTTCCCAGCCACGCTCAGAAGGAATCGGCCCTACACAATCTCTACCCTCTTCAATATTACGCCAAAATTCGTTTAGGTTGTCTGCACCGGGATATCGAGCGGAGATACCGATAATTGCGATGTCTTCATTCACAACTTCACGAGCATTCCAATCTTTATGCAATTCCTGCTGATTTACTTGCCTATCCGAATTAGGTATTCCCGCCGTACTTAGGCGCGCTGCATTGCTCAAAGGCACACCAATATAGCTTACCAATTCAGATTGATAACGACCCATCATGAATTCTGCTAGCTTATTGAGTGTTTGATATTCAAAAAACAATGTTTTTGGCAAGTTTGGAAACAGTTTCTCCAACGCCGTGATCACTTCAATCATGACAGCAGAATCGATCCCGTAGTTATCAAAGGAGCCATCAGCGTGAAATTCGTCTTCGGGAAGCTTTAATTCTTCTGAAAAAACCTTAATTAATAATTGAACGACAGATTTTTTATCGGCCATTGGTTTTTCGGTGTTAGCTGGTAAAGAGGCCATTTTATCGTCGAATGTTTTTCTTTTCGGTGACACTGTAGATTCCGACTGCGGGAATTTTTGTTTAACACCTAATACTTTGCGGATTAAGGTTTGATCTCCATCCAAGACCGCTATTTGTGCAAGGGGATGTGACAGCGCAAATTCTAATGCCGCCAAACCTTCTCGGTTACCCAGGGGTACAATACCAAAGCTTTTTCTTAATGCGGCCTCTTGCTGCTCTGTGACGGTCATTCCGCCGTTTTTCCAAAACGGCCAATTGATAGCAACGGTTTTTCCTTTACGTTCACCGAAAAGTGTTAGTTCATTCCGGTAGGAACTGAAATAATCTTCGAACGCGTTACCATAACCATAATCGCTTTGACCCGGGTTGCCGACGATACCTGCTACGGATGAAAACAGCACCAAGAAATCGAGGGGTTGATCTACGCTCGCCGCATCTAAAATAACGGTTCCTTTTACTTTAACTGAAATAACTCGAGAAAAAGCTTCAAAAGATTTCTTGAGAATAAAGTTGTCTTCAATAATACCAGCGGAGTGAATAATGCCGTTTAAACGGTTCCCTTGCGCATTGATACCCTCGATCGCGCGTCGCATCGATGCGAAGTCAGTCACATCGCACTGAATATATTCAGAACGTGCTCCGGATTTTTTGGCTTGCTCCTCGAGAGGTGCTAATTTTGATTGTTGAACTGAAGATCGACCACACAAATAAACGTTCGCTTGATAACGTACCAGAAGGTAGCGCGCAATAATCAGTCCCAACGCACCCAACCCTCCTGTGATTAGGTATGTACCACCTATACGAAATTCACTGGTTAAGGATGAGATATCCTGACAGTCCAAAAGACTCATCTCAGAAACTGAACTAAATTCGCGGACGAAACGCGTAGAATCTCGGTACTCCACGTCTGACAACAGAGCATTATCTAGCAACTCAGCAATTAAGATATCTGCGGCTGAATTATCGACATTAGAACTTTTGCTAGGGGCGTTTTCTGTATTTTGGCTAATATGAACGACACGGCCATTAAAATTCGGGTTTTCCGCATTTAAAGTTCTGTAAAAGCCGCTTAGCCCTTGAGCAATAGGTTGTGAATTGATGTTAGTAGATTGAATAAAACTAATGAAGCGACCTTTTCGAAATCGCCGCATAAACGCTTTTGTAAGTGAGAAGGTTTCGGTCGAAGCTGACAACAGGAGCTCATCAGAATCATCCGCTTTTAATTGTTCGAGTCGAAGCTGATTGTGTAGCAGGGTGACAAATTGAGGCGCCAAATTATCGGAACTCAACTCTTTCATTAGCGCACTTAAATCTTCTTCATTACCTGAACGAATCTCATATTTAAATGGAGACTTTTTTTGAAAAGCCGCAGCGTATACCGCAGTAATAACAATTGCACCTGATAAACTGACATCATGACGGTCAAGCTTTTCCCGTAACAAACCAACACTTGTTGGCTCTCCGAGCAGTAATATTTGGTTTGTATGTTGTTTCTTGATATTGTCGCTAGTAGTGTTAACAAGTTCGCATATCTTCCAGACTGGTGTGTAATAGCAATTATCAATACCTTCGGGGTTTTCGATTGAAGCTCGTTTACGTAGGAGTTTCCGGTCCAACTCTCCATTTTCCAATTTTGGAAGTAAGTCGACAAACTCAAACACCCTGGGAGACTTGTAAGGCGCAACACGGGTTTTTAGCCAGGATTGAAGCGTTTTTGCAAGATCATGCTGTTGCGTAGTATCCAGCTTAGCAGCAGCTACTATGAAAGCCTTAACCACTACGCCGCGTTCTTTATGAGGCGAAGCTACTACACCGCAATCGGCAACTGCCGACTGAGTCTTCAACATAGATTCAATTTCTGATCCAGAAACGTTGTAACCCGACGCGATGATTAAATCGTCAACACGCCCTTTGAACCAAAAATAGCCATCTTTATCAATGCAAAACGCATCGCCGGTTATATTCCAGCCACTACGAACATAGGAATTTTGTTTCCGTGCATTCAGATATAGGCAGCCAGTTGGGCCGCGCACCGCCAGATGACCGGTTTTACCGACTGCAAGCTCGTTCCCGTTTTCATCGACTATTTTTGCTTCGTAGCCCGGCACGCATGTGCCAGTCGCACCTGGTTTAACTTTTCCAGGACGAGAAGAAATAAAAATATGGGTTAATTCAGTAGTTCCTATTCCATCAAGTAATTCAAGGCCAGTTTTTTCATACCACAGATGCCACAATTCCCACGACAAATGTTCACCGGCAGAGACACACAAACGCAAAGAAGAGACGTCGTATTTCTCTATAGTATCCAGCATCAATCGATACGCCGTGGGTACATTAAACAGCACCGTCGGCCGTTGAGAATTTATAAAGCTCAACAAATCCTCGAGAGAGGCTTGTTCCATTAAAATAGTACTTGCTCTACTTCGAAATGGGAAAACTAATAACGCACCGAGACCATAGGCTAACGCGAGTGAAGGGGTTCCGATGACAAGATCATTTTCATTTAGCTGCAAAACGCCCTTCGCGTAAGCATCGCTGGCAGCGAGAAGATCTTGATGAAAATGCAAAGTAGGGTTGAGGAGACCATCGGCGCTGGTTGAAAAGCAAATTTGGCATACGTCATCAGCAGCTGTATTATAGTTTTCAAAATATTTAGATTTAGTCGACATGCGCTCTTTCAATTGCCCTTCACCATCAAAGGAAAGAACGTTTGTTAACTGTTGCGCATCAAGTCTATGCAGATCATAAGCATAACGACTATCACATAAAGCAAATTTTATTTGTGCGATATTTATCATCCCAGACAATTCTTTGCTGCGATGTATGGGAGACGCCATCACGACTACGCCGCCAATTTTTACTACGGCGAACCAACAAGCGACCATAAATACGTTATTAGGTGAACGTATCAATACCCTACTGCCCGGCTCTATCTTAAAATCTTCGATCAGGACATTAGCAATCTGATTGGCTTGAGAAAGCAAATCACCGTAAGTGGCATTTCCACCTGTCGAATAAATTGCTATTTTGTCACCGTATCCTTCTGCAACAGCGTTATCCAATAACTCAGCTGCACAATTTAGGCGCGCTGGAAAAGATAAATTTTCTAGGTTAATTAAATCTGGCCAGTGTTTTTTATTGGGTAGATTCTTTTTAACGAACGAATCTTTGGGTAAAGCAGAATTCCTATTTTTACGGCCCGACCCAAACATGAACCACCCCTTATATCACCCTGATTAGAGACCATAAACAACAAGCGCAAAGTCCACCAGACGTGCGAACCTCAATGCTTGCACACAAAATCAAATATTGGCATTTAAATAGATAAAGGCAGACACATCAGGGAGAGAGTTATATTCAAGAAACTCTCTGAACAACCAGAAACGCGCCACCACATATTTAAAATCTAAATTATTAATTTATAAAACTGACACTTTAAAAACACATCGAATCAAAAATGTATTTTCTGGTTCCTAAATAAGCGGCAGCAATTCTACGTGATGGCAAAAAATAATTGCAAGCCATGCCAGTAATTTTTTTTAGACGACATCTTTTTGGAATTGAATAATCCGTTAAAAGAAGCCCAAAGGCAAAACGGGTTTCCTGCCACTATACAAACAAGGCTGCCATAATTACGCGGCAATGTTATATGTATTTAATTTCTCGCCATAATAGGACGCGTCACAAAATTAAGTATACCGCCATTATTAATTATTGAGCTGTCACCCGAGAATATTCTGTGCCATGCGGTAGTCTGCTGCCAAAGCCCACACCGAAATATATATAAATTCATTAATTGCGACATCACGAAGCAATACATGTTAAATATTATCAATTACTTAATTAATCATCCGTTTTAAAATCTTTATTGCCTACCATATAAATATGTTTTTTCATTCGAATATTATGTTCTAAAAACATAGCGCCAACTGATTAATTCAATAATCTCTAAATCATAAGATAATGTGTTAATGATCATATCCACATTTAAATACTGTTTGACATGGTATTTTGTATGTTTTATTTTGCGCACTAATTATTGGAGAGTGTCAAGTTTCGACGTTAGCCCTCCGTACATTCCAAAGTTAACTTAGCAGAACCAAAACAATATTTTCTTGGTGGCACTTTTTTCGTCGTTCAATATAGATTTCTCAAAGCAATTATTCTCCTGTAAAAATATTTCTTTTTGCTGCCACAATTGAAATATATTTATGAAACTATTTTTTTGTGGAATATTTTTGTAAACGAATACTCATGGAGACTCGGCCATCGAAACATTAGATTCAGTTGAAGTGGATGTTGCCGTTGTAGGCGCCGGAATTGCCGGTTGCTGGACCGCTATCAAATTGCTTCGTTTAGGATTAAACGTTGCATTAATTTATTACGAAGATATTGATAGGGGTGGCCAACTCGGTGCTTCTTTGTTATCTGTTGGAGCAATAAATGTATCCCCGCTACTGCGTGACGATTATTCCAATTGGTTAGATGAACTCTGTAGACAACAAAACAGTCCATGCGTAGCGGATATCACACGACGGAAACTACCGGTTGAGCTAGACCAGCTTCTAGAGTTCGACCCATTAAAAAATATTAATCTTGGCGTTGCGCTAAAATCTGGTTCAGGTCGATTACTTACTGGGCGATTGATAAAAGAAATCAAGCGCTTAGGAGGTCGAGTACTCAATAAAGCCTGGGTTACCCGTATTGTCTCTGAGGGAAGCCTTTGCCAGGGATTACAATACGAATCTGAAGGCACTATAGGGGCAATATATTCACGCTTCATGGTGCTTGCCTCTGGTGGTTACTCAAGTCTTTTTCATGGCGCGGTAAAATCCGGTACTTATGGCTCCATACATGGGCGTTTGCTGCTGGCCGGCGGAATGCTCAGCAATATGGAATTTATTTTTAAACATGGATACGGCCAGCCAGACCTAGGTGTTCTCACTCCCACCGAAGAGTTACCTGGCGTAGAAATTTATGACGAAGACGGCCAACACGTTGAATGGCTAGAAAGAGAGCTGTTCGAAGGCCGCGGCACAAACAATCACTTTCAGGCGTTTATGACATGGCGTAAAGATGAAAATAAAAAATATTTCGTTGATTTCCGCTATCGTGAGCTTCATATCAAGCTAAAGAAAATAGCTTCTTCTCCACTTTCAATAGAAAGTTCATCTGCGAAAAACGATGCAAAACCTCATCATATTTTCGGTGATACCGCCCAAGAAATCTGCCAGTCGTTAATAGATCAATGCCCTCAAAATAATAAAATCGAATTTTCAAATGTGTTGACCGGGCTTTTGTATGGAGAACAAAAATATTCGTACGAAGTGTTTGTAAATGTGAAAACTCTGGTTTGCGACTACTACCCTGAAGTTCGTAGCCGAATTCGACAGATTTCCTATTTTTCCATGGGCGGCATTAGTCATCACAAATTTAATACCAGCTTTGAAAATGTATTCGTTTGTGGTGAAGCCATGCATGACTACGGTGCATTTCGAGTCGGTGGGTTGCCATGGGCATTATATTTGTGTGCCGCACAGGTAATTTCACAACAAATTGAATATTTATGTAGGTTAAAGCATCCACCCATACAACCTTTCTTACTCGAGCGACAAAAATCATTTTACGATAAATCACTCATCCAAGAGATTCAGTCTGGCTTGCAAAAGCACCAGGAAAATGGTCTCAATGTAGAGCAAGCAAGCATTTTTATAGACTGGATTAAAGAACAACGTTTAAACCTAATTAGTGGAAATAAAATACTGGATGATGCGCTCGCTTACCTAACCACTGCCGAGTCCATTATGCGTTCGTCGTTGGCGAGACAGGAAAGCCGAGGTTGTTTTTTTCGGGAAGATTACAGAGAAGAAAACGATTTACTCCATAGCCAATTTACATTAACGACCTATAACCAAGATACTCATGAAGTGAACGTAAACCTCGTAGATCGTTGCAATATACAGGACACACTGCAGGAAAATCATTTATATTTTGGGGGTAAATACATGAACTCAATCGGTATAAACAATAACGCTTCACATTTTCTTGTGAAAAAACACCTGGAGTCTAACCTCGGTGATCGTATCGCTGTTGAAACTTTGGATGGTCAATACAGCTATAATTCGCTATGGGAAATGATTAATCGCTATGCGCAATATTTTTACCAAAACCATATCGATGAAGGTGACCGTATCGCTTTTTTGATGCACGATCGTTTGGAATATGTTGCGATGTTTTTGGCGGCACAGCAGATAGGAGCCATTGCGGTGCTCCTAAACACTTACAGCAAAGAAAATGAGCTTATCTACTACCTTGGTGATTGCACACCCAAACTTTTTATTTCTGAGCAAAGCTTGCTTTCTACACACTCGGTTGAATCGATCCACGAATCCACTGGAATCCATGTTCTAGACTACCTTGAAATTCCTCTCGATAGTATTTCGCCACTGGAAACGATCACTCCAATTAGTGAAAATACGGCGGGATTTATACTATATACCTCCGGAAGCACAGGCAAACCCAAGGGTGCTATTCATCGCCAAGTGAGTATGGCAAAAAGTGCTCAGAATTTTGCCGGGCATGTTTTACAGGTTAAGGCGGAAGATCGACTATTTTCCACTTCAAAGATGTTTTTCGCCTACGGTTTGGGAAACTCGGTTTACTTTCCCTTGTATTACGGCGCCACAGCAATATTGGAGAGTGGCAAATCGACGAGGGACCAAATTAGTAAAGTAATGCTCGGCTTGAAACCAACTGTATATTTCTCTGTTCCCGCAGCTTACGCAGATGTGCTAAATAATGGTGGTGCTACCCACGAATATTTTAACGATGTACGCCTCTGTGTTAGCGCTGGAGAAGCACTTCCAGTTTCTGTTGCAAAGAACTGGTATGAAAACACCAATATCGAAATTATTGACGGTATCGGGAGCACGGAAGCCGTGCATATTTTTTGCGTTTCAAACTACGTCTCCCCCACAGGGGCACATTATGGTAAAGCCGTACCAGGTTACGAGCTGGAGATTGTTAACGAAAAATACCAATCCGTTAGCCCGAATTGTATTGGTGAATTGCTTGTTAAAGGCCCTACCCTAGCGATTGGCTATTGGAACAAACCAGAACAAAGCGGTACTACTTTTGTCAACGGAGGACTAATCACTGGAGATCGCTATTTGGAAAACGCACAAGGGGAGTACGTATTTGTTGGGCGTAATGGAGATACTTTTAAATCATCTGGTTTGTGGGTTTCTGCACTTGAAATCGAGTCGGTTATTCGCGAGTTGGAATTCGTCAGCGAAACGTCAGTTATAGTATTCCAAGGAAACGACAGCCTTCTAAAGGCAAAGGCTTATATTGTGACTAAACACGCGAAAACATTTGAAGAACGCGAAAATATCGAAATCGAAACACGTCAACATTTACGTGAACGCCTCTCAAAATATAAGATGCCACATAGCATCGAAATCATTGATGAACTGCCGAGAACATCAACCGGAAAGGTCGCTAAAAATATCTTACGGGAAATGGCTCAAAAGGTTATTCCTACGGTCGTTCCAGTAGAAGCATAAATATTTTAAGGCGAATTCCAGAAACCATTAATTACGAAATTTTGGTGGGGACCTTTTAAGCACACTATCACCACTTTGTGGTTGTTAGTAAATTAGTCCCCACAACCCCTTAGCGCAGCATAAAATAAATCCTGTTTACCTGTCTCGTTTAATAATTGAGTAACTTACACAGCAAAATCTTATTTTACGAGAAATGACCTCGTATAACCCACACGGCCTTTTTTATATGCACAATCTATCTCCAAGCTATTCTCTATAGTTATCATCAATAATTCTCCCTCATTTTTCAGCTTTTTAACGGACTTCAAGTTTTTCCTTGGGCCGAGCAGATTAATTTTAAGCCAATTGCTAATTAGAAATTTCCAACTTTTTAATCATGCCGTCGTGATGTTCGTCTTTGACGCAAGCAGCTATAATTCAATACATTCATAACTTCCTGATTGTATTCAAGAAAATTCACTATCCACAAACTAAGATCATAAAGTCTTTATACAGGCCCACACAATGGCAGCTGCTCCTCCAAAACCCGTTGCACTTTACCCAGCGTTCTCCGAGCTTAGCGCGATCGATTTCAATGAGTATAGAGATCTCAAACAATTTCTTGATTTGGGTGAATCTTGGTGGCACACCCATTGGGCTTGGGGTCGTGAATATCTCAGTTATATCGGTAGAAACAAATCTTCACACACCTTTACGCGTTTTCGAAATGAAACAGAGCGTTTTTTATTGTGGATTTTTTTGTTCAAGTCCAAGCCCATGGAGCAGCTGCGTAAAGCGGACATACTCGAATATGCCGATTTTTGCTGGCGCCCTCCAGAGACCTGGATTTGCACTGCGAATTATGAAAAGTTTGTTTTCCGCAGCGGTCATTACATGCAGAACCCCTTGTGGGCGCCTTTTAAACTGCAATTACCCAAAAAAGCTTCAGCAGATCAAGCGTTGGATAAAAAGAAATATACACCGTCGCAACAAACCCTCGCAGCTATGTTTACCGCAGTTATTGCGTTTTACAAATATTTAATGACGGAGGAACATCTGTACGGAAATCCTGCTCAAATTGCCAAATCCGACTGCCGACACTTCATAAAAGATGCACAAGTTAAAGAAGTCCGTCGCTTGTCGGAATCACAATGGCATTACGTTTTTACGGTTGCGTTAAATTTAACAGATCAGGATAGGATTTATGAACGAAGCCTATTCGTGATTGTTGCTTTAAAAACCCTGTTTTTACGAATTTCTGAGTTGTCTGAACGTCCAAATTGGGCACCTGTCATGAGTCATTTCTGGCAGGATTCCGACGGCAATTGGTGGCTAAAAATATTTGGCAAAGGAAGGAAACTTCGTGATATCACAGTTCCCGACAGTTTTATTGACTACCTTAAAAGGTACCGGCGATTCCGAGGTTTGAGCCCCCTTCCGTCTTCCGGCGAAAACCAACCTATCGTCGAAAAAATTCGAGGTCAAGGCGGGATGACATCACGGCAGCTCACTCGAATTGTTCAGGAAATATTTGATGTGGCTTACGATCAAATGAAGCAGGCCGAGGGCGAAGACAATGCTTGGAAATTAAAGGAGGCTTCTTCCCATTGGCTGCGGCACACGGGCGCCAGTATGGAGGTTGAGCGTGGTCGAGCTTTGAAAGATCTGTCCGAAGATCTCGGTCACTCTAGCATGGCAACAACCGATACCATTTACGTGCAAACTGAAAATCGCGTTCGTGCTAAAAGCGGCAAAAACAGGACAGTTAATTAGTGGATAACGGGCTTTCAATACTCGGCTATTCGGTTTTATTGTCTGCTGTGTCACAAAATTGAAGCTGCCACCAGTGCGATATCATTTGGAATTGGCAATTTGAGTAAGTGTTGCTTGGTTTTTTTTGATTTAGATTTCCCTGTTTAACTGGCACCGCGATTTCTATGAAGTCGATGTTGGGCAATTTAAACGCCGTCGCTTATTCACAATTGCAACTGCTTGAGCAGACGCCTCCCACCTAACTTGTCAAGCTTCCGCCATTCAAAAACCACTAAATCATTGACATACCTCAATATACCTGCAAATAATACTTGTATACGAGTTCATGCATAACGCGAATTTAAATAAATATAATTGCACCATTTTAGCAACCATTTGGCATGCCTATCATTTCGATTCCATGCGCTATGGCAAAATGCTGCGGCAGTACGCCGAGCAAAAAGGTGTTCAACGTGTAGAAGGCAAAGTTGTTGATGTTACTCAGCATCCAGATACTGGATTTATTCAAGCGGTCACACTTAGTGATAACCAGATTCTCAAGGGCGACCTGTTTGTCGATTGCAGTGGCTTTAAAGCACTTTTAATCGAAGGTGCGATGAAAAGCGAATTTGTCGATTGGAGCCACTACCTGCCCTGTAATCGAGCCCTTGCTCTACCGACAGATATTCCAGGCCAACCCGACCCGTTCACACGCTCAACAGCCGACGCCGCGGGATGGCGTTGGCGTATTCCCCTGCAGCAGCGCATGGGAAACGGCCACGTCTATTCGAGCGAATTTATGGATGATGATGAGGCACTGCAGCTGTTAATCGATGGCACCGACGGCAAAGCCCTGGCAGACCCCTTACCGATCCGTTTTCGTACCGGCCATCGATCCAAGTTTTGGGAAAAAAATTGCGTCGCTATTGGTTTGGCTGGTGGCTTTATTGAGCCGCTGGAATCAACCAGTATTCATTTAGCCCAGATGGGTATTCAGCGGCTCGTAAATCTTTGGCCAGGTAACGGTTGTAATGCTGCTGAAATGGCGCACTACAACCGGGAAATGACCGCTGACTATGAACGACTGCGCGATTTTATCGTGCTCCACTACAACGCTACTCAACGGCAGGATACCGAATTCTGGCGCTATGTAAAAAACATGGCAATTCCAGAAACCCTGGAATCGAAGTTGGAAATATTTCGAAACAGCGGCCGAATTATTCCTGCACCACAGGATCTATTTACACCTCACAGTTGGTTGGCCGTCATGTTGGGGCAAGGTATTAAACCCTTTAAATACGATACCCTGGTTGACCGGATTCCCGAAAATGTACTTATTCAAAACATGAAACTTCTCAGAGAGGCCGTCAGCAAAACTGCTGTTGCGCTCCCCACACATCAAGACTATATAAATCGTTACTGTTTAGCGATTAATTGTTAAACTTAAGTGCTAACTTAAGAGAAAATCTCCCAGATTGAAGCGACAGTTAACGCATTGTAATTGCGCAATTAAACACCTACTAACAAACTGGTTCTCAAAGTTTTCCGCTGAAATTTTAGAACAGGCAAGTATGAAAAAACGTTCTTTGCTATCCATATCTATAACCTTGGTTGCGGTCATTCCTGTTATTTTTACGCTCGCCGCTTGTCTATATAAACCCAGTGATCACAAGCAGGCAAACATTTGGACAACCACATGGGCGACGGCTACGGAAGACATAAAAGAAGGTTTTTGGATGTCTAAAGGGCATTTCCCGCCCAAACCATTGCAGAATGACACGCTGCGCATGTTTATGCGCACCTCTATCGGAGGGGATAAAGTACGTATTAAATTTTCAAATGTTTTTGGTCAAAGCCCGGTAATTATTCGAACTGCTCACCTGGCAGAAGCTGTGACACCGAATGCAAGTGCTAGTAACGGTGGAATTAAAACAAACACCGATATCATGCTCACATTTTCCGGAAAGCGGGATGTTGTGATCCCCCCAGGCAGCTTTACTTACAGCGATCCGGTGGTGTTTGATTTGTCACCCCTCGAAGTGGTTTCGATCAGTATTCAATACGGCGACATCGATGAAAAACCCATAACCGGACACCGTGGCTCACGCACGACCTCATTTTTTGGAACAGGGAATCAGGTTTCACAGGCTGATATGATAGATGCGGTAAAAAAAGACGTTTGGTATACGGTAACCGCCATAGAAGTGTTAAACACCCCGCCCCCAAAAGCCGTGGTTGCCATTGGCGATTCAATTACCGATGGTTACGGCACTGAGTACAATTATCATACGCGCTGGACAGATTACCTCGCCGAACGATTGGTTCAGAACCCTGACACAAAACCCGTGGCTGTAGCAAATGCTGGTATTGGTGGCGCTGGCTCGAGTCTCTCTGTAGAACATTTTCAGCGGGATGTCCTTGACATTAACGGGGCTCACTGGGTAATTATTTTTGTGGGTGTCAATGATATTGTGTACGGTAAAAAACTTTCTGCTTCGCGAATTATTAAAAACTACACAAAAATGGCAAATCTTGCACATGAACAGGGGTTAAAGGTGTATGGAGCGACAATAATACCAATGGGAACCCACAGTGAAATCAGTGAAAAGGAATTTGCCCGTCGACAGATTAATGAATGGATCAGAACCACTGCCGTTAAGGACGGGATATACGATGATTTTATCGATTTTGACCGGGTCGCTCGTGACCCGGAGAGACCTCAATTTTTGTTGTCGAAGTATGCCGTTGATGATCTGCATATGAATAAAACTGGTTATAAGGCTCTTGCGGATGCCGTAGAACTACGCCTGTTTGTATCGCATGAGCAAACCGTTCCAACAAACTAGGCCTGTTCGTTAGAAAATGTTTATTTTGAAGAACGAACGCCAAAGCTGGGGTGTAACGCAAAATGAACGTAATTGGTATAAAAAGTGTAAAAGCCTACCTTTCAGACAGTCAGATCCTGCATTCCGCTGGAGTCTGCTTAAACAAACTTAGCAACTCATGCCGAATTCATATAATGAGTGCCAACTTTAACTTTTCCACGTAATGTATGGACGAAGTGATCTCGAACCGAATCCGCACTAATCTAGTCATGGTAAGCTTAAGCGTGATTTAAGTTGGCTGGTTTAGCCTCCTTCAAGTTAAAGCCTACAGCAAAAAAAGAGCGGTACAGCGGCATGCGCGTATTGATAGTCGAAGATGACAAAATAATTGGGGATGGGATTACAGAAGCATTATCCATGAATGGCTATGTTACTGACTGGGTTGAAGATGTTGAGTCTGCTAGCACAGCTTTAAAAGCCAATCTGTATGAGCTGCTGATTCTGGACCTGGGCCTGCCCGATGGTTCTGGCTTTGATATCTTGAAAAAGCTACGCCAAAATCACGACGATACTCCAGTACTTATACTTACCGCCTATGACGATGTTTCCTATCGCGTGAAGGGGCTTGATTCGGGAGCAGACGATTATCTGGTCAAACCCTTCAAACTAGATGAACTTATGGCTCGTTTGCGAGCATTACGTAGGCGGGCCAATGGCCGTAGCCAACCAATGCTTACTGCTGGAGAAATTACTTTAAATCCTGCAACCAACAAGGTTACTTTGGGAGGCAAGGAAGTCAACCTAGGTCCCAAAGAGTTTTCAATACTACATACCTTAATGGAAAAGAAAGGCCGTGTAGTCACCAAAGTGCAATTGGAAGAGAGCTTGTATGGCTGGGATATGGAGATAGAAAGTAACACTGTTGAAGTACATATTCACGGCCTACGTAAAAAACTTGGCCGGCATGTAATTCAAACACTACGAAACGTTGGCTACCGGGTGCCTGCAGATGAAGGTTAGGTCTAAACAAATACTGACCTTCTTCTTAATATTGCTCATTATATTTGGTTGGGGGCTATCTTTGATGTTGGCATTCCCCGAGCACGTTAAACCAATAATGTTGTTCGCGATTTTATTACCTGTAATTCCCACGAGCGTTGCTTTATGGTTGCTATCCCGGTCTGTTCCCCAGAAAGTATTGAATAAAATTCAAGAAATTTCGACGCGAGTGGAAGATGATCAAGGAAAAGGCAGGATTGATACGCAAGATATTCCCAAAGAAATCATGCCTTTCGTAAATTCTATTAATCGTTTATTAAATTATCACCGTAATCGCCACCAACAAGAACGCGATTTTACTGCGCATGCTTCACATGAACTGCGAACCCCACTTGCTGGCATTCTACTTCAAACTGAAATTGCGTTGGCAACAAATGACCCACAAAAACGTGAAAATGCATTAAAAAATGTAGTCAAATCCATTACCCGTGCCACTCGTCTTGTAGAGCAGCTTTTAGCAATATCAAGACTTAACAATGAAAAAAATGATTTAGCGAAAGAGCATGTCGATTTATTAAGTTTATTCAAGCGGGCTACTAAGGACCAAATTACAACGGCTCAACAAAAAGGTATCGAACTAACGTTTAATGCGCAATCAGAAAGCATTTTTATCGAAGCCAATGAAGACAGTTTATATATTCTTGCAGACAACCTCATTCGCAATGCACTTACATTCACGCCAAGTTTTGGCCGAGTAGAAGTATGTGTTTCCTTAAACACCGAAGGCACAACTGCTCTTCTAAAAGTAAAAGACAGTGGCCCAGGTATACCCCATCATATGCGTGAGCGTGTAATGCAGCGTTTTGAAAAAGGTGATACTGGATCTAAAAGCGGTACTGGTTTGGGTTTATTTATTGTAAAACGTATAGCTGATTTACACGATGGTGACGTTTTCCTGCGCGATAATGAAGATGGCAAAGGCTTGATGGTTGTTGTGTGTCTTCCTCAAATTACTGGCATCCAACTTTAGTATTGGTGATAATACTAAGCATGTTTGGTCTAGGTGCTACCAAAAGGAATAACGAGTAACAAACCCGCAGCAAAAGCCACAAATAGCACGAGCTGTTGAATTACTTTAGGATTGACATATTTGTTCACCAAGCCAGATAAACTCCAACCGACAATCAACGCAGGAACGCAATACATAAACAATTCTAATTCCCGCTTGCCAACGAGCCCTCCAAACCACAGGGCAACAATGGCCATCACATTGATGTAAAGAAAAAACGCATTGAGATTCGCTTTTATTTTGTCCTGACGTTCCGACTGATAAAGCAACCCCATTGGGGCCCCGCCTGCAGAAGTTAAGGTTCCCATAAAACCCGAAACCATTCCTGCAATAACATTGGTCCTATAATTGATTTTTGGAACAAACCCGACTTTTGATAACAGTGTTGCGATGATGATGGACAAACCAAACAGTACTTTGTAGGTATTGCCGCTTACAAATACCATTATGCTGCTGGCTATCAAAATTCCAAAGGTGCCCCCCAGCATAGAGACTACCGAGTGTTTAAAATCCATAGCCTGGCGGTGCTTAAATGATATAACGCCAGTTAGCACTAACGCGTTAAAAATCATGGGTACAGGAATAAGATCGGGGAAAATGTGCATGAGCACTGGGGCACAGAGCATGCCCAAGCCAAAACCAACCACATTTTGCAAACACGCGCCAATGATGATTACAACATAAACGAAAAACCACTCTAACAACTACCCGACCTCCAGTGCCGGTTTGCTTGAATCATCATTGGATAAATTGGCACGGCTGAACCTTTCTATTGTTATATCACCATTTTGAGCAACTATATTATAGTATAATATCATAAATACTAAAATAATATCTTGTTGTTTGCTTCACAATCAATTTTTTAGGCATTTTGGTGCTCTATTTCTCTTTCTATAAACTCCAGCGCTTCGTCGATTAATAAAAACATCGCATTTTTTGCCCGTTCTGGCTGACCGTTGCGTATAGCGTTATAAACTTTCGCGTGATCTTCTACAATTGCTTCGTAATCGCCTTTTATCTCGGTTGTGAAGGAAATACTGACCTTCAGGGCAGTGCGTACTAGGTCACGCATGCGAATATAAAATCTATTTTCGCTCGCATACAATATTGCAATATGGAAATCCAAATCGGCTTCAGAAGCTTCCTCACTTCCTGCTTTGTGGCACCGCATGCGATCCAGTGCATCACCTATAGCAGCTATTCGACCTGAACGATTAATCCTTGCTCCCAAAGCAGCAGCTTCCGGTTCGACCGCTATGCGCATTTGCAAGAATTCCCTTAAAACTTCAAGTGTTGGCTTGCCCTCAAGCATCCAACTGAGCACATCTGAATCGAGAATATTCCATTCATCTTTAGGTTGTATGCGAATACCCTGGCGTGGTTTACTGCATATCAGACCTTTTGCTGAAAGCATTTTTACAGCTTCACGCACAGCTGTTCTGCTCACACCAAACTTTTCACACAATTCAGCTTCCGTCGGCAAGCTGTCTTCCGGTTGATACTCTTCACATACAATGGCCTGCCCTAATAACTGGGTCATGCGAAACGAAAGATTATGGTTTCGATCAAGCATTTAAACGTCCTTTGCCTCTATTTATTCGCTAGTTGATTAGCTTATAGCGAATGTTGTTAGCTATAAAGAATTTTATATTATTTTAGTCATAGCGATTCCCCGCCATGCCCACCAGCAGCAGAGTAATACTGCGTCCCAGACTATCCATGATAGCGCTTTGTACAGGCTAGTACGTTTAACGTTTTAGATATGCTTTTAAATTTATGGCCCCGTCAGTCTCCTAGCGATTAGCTCGCGTTCGGTGAATAAGCGCAACTCGGCGCTATTGTCTTATTGTAATATTATATATATGATGTCAGACAATAATCCACATAACAATGACGGCGATAATAAAGCCTGGATTTATAAAAATGATACAACTAACGACCTTAGATTGGATTGTACTTATTGGGTTTTTCCTCCTTATGCTAGGCATTGTCATAATGGCTCTCATGCAGCGCGAGGAAGATACCGCAGACTATTTTCTTGCAGGGCGCAATGCCGGTTGGCTGGTTATCGGCGCTTCAATCTTTGCATCCAATATTGGCTCTGAACACCTTGTTGGGCTTTCGGGCTCTGGCGCTGAGTCGGGCATGGCACTAGCCCATTGGGAGTTGCAATCCTGGATCATATTGCTGCTCGGTTGGATATTCGTACCCTTTTATTGGAGCAGCAAAGTCTACACCATGCCAGAGTTTCTGGAGCGGCGCTACAATGCCGCATCCCGCACCTTTCTGTCATTTATCTCACTGGTTAGCTACGTGCTTACCAAGGTCGCAGTTACTGTGTACGCTGGTGGTATTGCGTTTAAAACCATATTGGGCATTGAAAGCTTGTGGGGTATTGATTTCTTTTGGGTTTCTGCGCTGGGTTTAGTGATTATTACGGGTATTTATACTGTTGTCGGCGGCATGAAAGCAATTATGTGGACATCGGTGTTGCAAACGCCTGTATTAATTATCGGCTCGCTGGTAATTCTTATTGTGGGGCTGGACAAAGTAGGCGGCTGGGCGGAAATGGAACGTATTAATGACGCCAATATGCATTTGATACGCAGCACCAGCGATAGTCAGTTTCCCTGGCCAGGCATTATATTCGGCTCATTCATTATTGGTTTTTGGTATTGGTGTACCGACCAATACATCGTGCAACGTGTGCTCTCGGCTAAAGGTATTAAGGAAGCTCGCCGGGGCACTATATTTGCCGGTTATTTAAAATTGTTGCCAGTTTTTATATTTTTAGTACCCGGTTTAATCGCTTACGCATTGAATGTAAAGGGTATTATTCATTATGACAGTGCAGACCAGGCCTTCCCTACTCTGGTTGCAGAACTGCTCCCTTCTGGTATTAAAGGTGTCGTTATCGGTGGCTTAGTGGCAGCTTTAATGAGCTCCCTGGCGTCGTTGTTCAACTCTTCCGCTACTTTATTTACTATCGATTTCTACAAAAAATTTAAGCCCGAATCCACTGAACAACATTTATTAAAAGTGGGCAGACTTGCCACTATTACAATTGTTGTGCTGGGTGTGCTGTGGATTCCCCTCATGAGCTTCATCGCCGATGTACTCTATGAATATCTACAAAGTGTACAGTCATTGATTGCCCCGGGAATCGCCGCGGTATTTCTTCTGGGCCTGTTGAGCAAAAAATTCACGCCAGCATCAGGTTTTATTGGTTTGGTTAGTGGATTTGTATTGGGCATGTTGCGTTTGGTGCTGCTACCTTTCAAAGATAGCATTGCAAACACACCCCTAGCCTGGATAACCGAAATGAACTGGCTGTACTACTGCATATTGTTGTTTGTGGTAGTGTCACTCATTATGGTCGTAGTGAGCTTTTTTAGCAAAGCTGCCGAATATGAGAAAATCCGCGGTCTAACTTTTTCTGGGATAGACAGACAAACATTACGTTCAATTATTCAAGACCTCGATAAATGGGACTACATTCACACGGCCGGTATATTAGGTATAACAGTCTTTATCTATTATCGCTTTTGGTAAGTCCGGCCTATCAGCTCTCACCAATTTGGGGTGTTCCTAACACCCCTTTTTTTATTTTAGAAGCACTATGAAAAACACTCTCACAGCCGCGCGATGTGCTTGCTCCTTGGTATTAATATCAGTATTGAGCAGCTCTTGCAGTCAAAATATCAGCGCAGCACAAGTTGAAGTGCACGACCCAGTAATGATTAAATCCGAAGATTCTTATTATCTCTATAGTACCGGGCCAGGGATCACATTTTACAGTTCAAAGGACATGATCAATTGGCATTTGGAGGGGCGAGTCTTTACAGACCAACCAAGTTGGGCAAAACGTGTGGCACCAGGGTTTAATGGCCACATTTGGGCGCCCGATATTTACCAGAAAAACGGCCTTTTTTACGTATTCTATTCCGTATCAGCCTTTGGAAAAAATACATCGGGTATTGGTGTTGCCGTGAATAAGACTCTCGACCCTTCATCTCCAGATTATGCATGGATGGATCAGGGAGCGATTTTGCTGTCTGTCCCCAATCGGGATCAATGGAATGCCATTGACCCTGCTATCGTTGAAGACGAGTCGGGAACACCCTGGATGGCGTTTGGTTCTTTTTGGGAGGGTTTAAAGTTGGTAAAGCTCGACGAATCGCTGCTTCGTCTCGCAGAGCCACAAGAATGGCATGACCTTGCCATGCGAGTGTCGTCCAATAGTTCTGAAAAAAGAACACCCAAAAATACGGCAATCGAAGCCCCCTATATTTTTAAGAGGAATGGCTACTACTATTTATTTGTATCTTTTGACTTTTGCTGCCGTGGGAAAGATAGCACTTACAATGTGCGCGTGGGCCGATCTCGTTCGGTGACAGGCCCATACATCGATCGTGAGGGTGTTTCCATGTTAGACGGTGGTGGAAGCCTGGTGATTTCCGGTAATGCCGACTGGGTGGCATTGGGGCACAATGCCGCGTACACCTTCGACAACAAAGATTACTTGGTTTTACATGCCTACGAAACTGCAGATAACGCGCGCCAAAAACTAAAAATACTTCCTATTCAATGGCAGGACAATTGGCCCCAAGTTGACCCAAAAGATTTAAATAATTTTACGAGCCATTTGGTGAATCGCAAATAATCAGACTGCTTAATCGCCTTTGAGCAGGCGAATTCCGTAAACGCCACCAGCAACAGATCCTCGCTTTGCGGTAAATCGAAGTTTTAGCAACTTTGCCTGCCTCATTTCTTTCGATAAGGGGTAATCAACCTGATAAAAAGCTTCATTTGGCGATGCTGCGGGCAAACGCACGTCAGCCAAAATTACATCGTTTATCGAAATAAGGAATTCGCGGTCAATATCGCCTTTAAAATAGGTAATGCGTAAAGATTGCGCTTGTTTACGCGTATTGTTCAAATAATAACCAAACCAGCCTACCGCATCACGCCAGCGGTGCCCATTATTGATACCTGCTCGTGTATCCTGGCCTGCGAAATTATGTTCTACTTCGGGCTGTTGTTCGCCTGGGTTAATCAAGTCGACAGTTATGGCCTCTAGCGCTAATTTTTTAGAGGTATTTTCTTTAATCTCCAATTCGTATTCCGCAAAAGACTCTTTTTGAAGATTGGGCCAATAAATCTGGTAGCGGCTGTCGTGAAGCCGAAAAAAAGGGATCAGCGTAACCTGCCGATTATCATTGATGGCATTTTCGGGCATGAGCCAACCCAGATTTTGTCGTATGGAAAAAGACAGCGGGCCGGGTGCACGGTGCAGCGATTCCAGAAACGCCGTTGGCTGGCCCAGCATAATCGGCAAGGCTTCAGGGGGGCAAATTGGACCTGCCGCTACATGCCCCATACGGCTGTTGTCCGCCACATAATCCAAAGGTTGGTCTTCTGCAGTTTCGATTTGCGTTGCTAACACGATGGGACCATAGAGGACCGAGTAATAATTTTTACCGTCTGGCAATTGCTCAAGGTGAAGATTGGGCGATAACCCAATTTTTACATTATCGCCATTTTGCCATTGTCTTGAGATTACAATAAAATGCTTATCGACCCTAAATTCAGCATCTTGGCCGTTGACTTTAATACTCATACTTTCCGTTAGCCAAGCGGGCTTTCTTAAGCGAAGATTAAAGGGTTTTACTGTGTTTTCATCGGTAAAGTTAAACGTGATATTTACCATGTTTTCATCTGGAAACAACGTCTGCATATCAACTTTTATGCCCTGATCCCGCCAGTCCAATGTTGAAGAAATATATAAATTAACGTCCAAATCCCGGCCGTATTTTGTGTATATAAGCTCGCCATATTTACTGTGATTTTCGATTCCAGAGCCTACACAACACCACATGGATTCTTCAAGCGACGAATATTTTCGATAATGGCCCGGGCGCATAGAAGTAAAATATACCAAGCCACCGTGAACAGGGTGCTGGGACGACAAAATGTGATTGTATGTTGCACGTTCGTAAAAATCGATATAGCGACTGTCGCCCTCTTTCACATAAAGTAATTTGCTGAGTTTAAGCATGTTGTACGTATTGCAAGTCTCCGGCCCTTCAACATCTTCAATCATGGGAGTGAAATCTGAGGCATCATGAAAATGTTCGCGTACACTGTTACCGCCAATCGAAACCGTGCGATGCTCGGTGACTGTGTTCCAGAAGTAATCGGCCGCTTCTTGCCATGTGGAGTTGTGTTGTGCCTCTGCCAATTTCAGTGCGCCAATGATTTTAGGGATTTGGGTATTCGCGTGTAGCCCTGTGAGCTCATCGCGTTGCAGTGTCAGTGGGTTAATAATTTTAAGATGTGAAAATTGCCGAGCTAGGTTTAGGTAACGCGCGTCGTCACTGATTCTTGCTACATCAACAAATACTTCTGCCAAACCACCGTGTTCGGAATACAACATTTGCTGTATTTGTTCGTCACTAAGGTTTTCAACGAGACGAAGCATCCATTTGCTTAAAGTAAGCAACATCTCCCGCGCCTTGGTATTTTTTCCTATGAGATAGGCATCTCTCAAACCATGGAATATTTTATCGATGTTATATAGCGGAACCCAACGATCGTTGAGACTAAAAAGATCTGCGCGAATATTGCCATCGTGAATTTCCTGCCAAGCTTTCTCACCATTGGGTATACCACCCAAATACCCGCCATTTTTATTCTGAGCTTTTTCCAATCCATTTATCATGGTATTCAGTCGCTGCTTTAATTCGGGTATACCTGTAGCAGCCCAGGCGAGGCTCAACGCACTGAGGTAGTGGCCGCCAATGTGGCCATCCAATCCGGAATTTTCCCAGTTACCGTAGGGTTCCGCTTGCGGTTGAATGCCGGCTTCGCGCAAATAAGGTGCTAACAGGCGATCAGGATCGAGCCCTAACAAATATTGAACATTTACAGCTTGCGCATGTGCGAAAGGTCCATCGGTTACACGAACTTGCTCAAGTGGAAATAAAGTTCGTAATTGTTCTTTGTGAGGCTCAGATCTAATTTCATTTTGGGCTGTATCGGTACACCCAATTAGTATTAGAAGTAAGCAAACAAGTGAATTTCGAATCTTACTGTCCATTTGTTTTCCCTATTGCCATTCAGTTAAGCTTCTCCGGGTTTTCCAAATTCAGGAAAGCCATTTTGATCCCATTTGATGCGTTTAACGAATGTATGGCGATCTGGGTTCCAAAGAGGGTCGCCTTCAATTTCTGTGTAATTTCGTGCGTGATACACCAGTAAATCATCCCCCTCCGGCGTTTGCGTAAAACTGTTGTGACCCGGCCCAAACATTTGTAAGCTAGCATTCGTACGGAACACGGGTTGTTGAGACTTGCTCCAGCTGGCTGGGTTAAGAAGGTCACTGTTTTCATCAGCGTAGATCAAGCCCACACAATAATTTTCATCGGTTGCACTGGCGGAATAAGTCACGAATACCCTGCCATGGCGAATTAACACCGCGGGCCCTTCGTTCACCCAAAAGCCACGAATTTCCCAAGGCAATTCGGGAATACTAAGACGTACTGGCTCACCTTCGATTTCAATCGGGTTGCGCATCGCGGCTATATACAAGTTTGAATTACCCTCAATGCCCTTCTCTTTCTGGGCCCACACATAGTAAAGCTTGTTTTTGTGTGAAAATGTTGTTGCATCCAGGCAAAAAGTATTCATGCCAGTTTCAATCTGTCCGCAAAACACCCATTCGCCGTTTACCGGATTCTCATCGTCACAACGTAAGGCATACATCCGATGTTGAAATAGATCATCCTTAATTTCACGATTGGGTGCTGCCGCAAAATACACATACCAAGCGCCTTGATTAAAGTGAATTTCAGGTGCCCAGATAAGATCGCTGTATGGGCCCGCATCGGGTTTGGTCCAAATCATACGCGCTTGTGCTTCTGCCAAGCCATCAATAGTTGTTGCTCGTCGCAATTCTACACCTTCGTAGGAAGGTACAGACCCTGTGAAATAGTAGTAACCATCATCGTGTTTGAATATTTGTGGGTCGGCGCGTTGTTCAATAAGCGGTTTGTTGGTATCCATGGTGTTTTCCAAATTAGAAATCGGTAAATCAACTGGGCTTGTTAATTATTGAAAATAATTATTCTGGCAGGCGTTTTTCACTCATCATGGTGTTGTAGTAATCATCGTTCACCTTATACAGAAACATCACGCCTCCCATCAGTGCGTGAAATAGACCGGGCAAGAGTGTGAGCATTAAGGTGATACCAAGAATTGAAAAATCGCTTTGCTCGACATTCGGTTGATATTCAAAATATTTCAACAACAAACCTACGATCAAGCCAGCGAGACCACCGCCAGCTTTCTGGCAAAATGAAATACCGCCAAAACTCAACCCAGAAACGCGTTTGCCATTTTTGTATTCGCCATAATCGACAACTTCAGCAATGGCAGACCAGAATACCGGCGCGTGCAGATCAACGATAAAACAGATAAGAATATAAAACATAAAACCAATAACAATGTCACCGGGGCCTACCATAAAAAACATCATTGCCGATAACACAAGCACAAGAATTTGAGAATAGCGAAAAAGCTTTACTTTGCAGTAATGTTTGGTAATAAGCGTGCTGGCTATCATTGAAACCACCGAAGCGGCAATACCGGCGCTTACAAAAATTCCCGCCTGAGCTTCGGGAATACCTAAGTAATACTTGGCGTAATACATAGCCACATTGCCGCGAATCGCGTAGCCAATCGTGCCAATTACACAACAGGCACACAGTAGTAACCATTGATCGTTTCGGAACAAAGAGCCTAGTTGCTGAAAAAAAGGCGTTTTATCGACTTTGTGCTCGAGGCGTTCGTGGGTGGTTTTGAAGCAAAATAAAAACAGCGCTACAGACACGAGCGACATCAATGCCATTGCCAGGGGATAGCCCCTTTGTAAGCTTTCGGCATCGGAACCACCGCCCCAAACCTTGGCCAAATAAGGTACTACCGCCACAATTACAACATTCGCTATTTTTGCGAAGGTCATGCGATATCCGTTGGCAGAGAGGCGCTCTTTCGGGTCGGCTGTCATTACCCCAATCAAAGAGATATAAGGAATGGCAACGCCCGTGAAAATCAAAGTAGCCAACAAGTATGTGGCATAAGCCCAGATAAGTTTATAAGCATATTCGGTATCCGGCGTTACATAGAGCAGTACTACGGCGACCCCGTAGGGAACACTGAGAAACAAGAACCAATGCTTAAAATGGCCCCATCGGGTTTTAACCCGATCAGTAATAATTCCCATCATGGGATCGGTAAAGGCATCGACGATACGTGCTACAAAAAACAGAATACCCATATCCTTTGGATCAAGACCAAACACATCCGTGTAGAAGATCGACATTAAAAAGAACAAGCCAGCGATCATCACGTTTACCGCCATATCGCCCGCACCGAATCCTATTTTTTCAATCGTAGGAAGTTTTTCTATATTCATTATTTTGGTATCCAACAAACAGCATTATATTATCATAGCTTAGCCAATAATGTATTATTGTAATACTATTATAGAGGTAAAAGTACCTGAGTTTGCTAGTGTTTATAGCCCCAAGTGTTTACCTGCTGTTTTGAATCCATAAAGTTAGGAATAAACTACCATGCGAATAAATTCCAATGCCTCTCGTAAGTGCAGCATTAGAGTATTGGCACTCACAGCGGCTATCAGTGCAAGCGCCTTTGTGCCTGTCTCGGCAAAAAATCCTTTGTTTGAACACGTCTTCACGGCAGACCCGGCCGCCCTAGTACAAGGCGACACGGTGTATTTATACACGGGCCATGACGAAGCACCGCACAACGACCGTTTTTTTGAAATGCACGACTGGCTGGCTTTTTCATCAAAGGATATGGTTCATTGGCAGGAACACGGACCTATTATGCGAGCTACCGATTTTTCCTGGGCCAAAGGTGACGCTTGGGCTTCCCATATGATTGAAAAAAAGGGCAAATATTATTTTTTTACTACGGTACGACATAAGGATGATATCCCCGGGTTTGCAATTGGTGTCGCCGTAGCAGATTCGCCAACAGGCCCTTTTAAAGACGCCATAGGTAAAGCCCTTATTACCAACGATATGACCATCCAAACCCTCAACGATTGGGATGATATTGACCCCGCGGTATTTATTGACGACAACGGCGAAGCTTACTTGTTTTTTGGCAATCTTGTTCCGAAGTATGTGAAACTTAAAGACAATCTCCTTGGATTAGATGGCGAAATCAAAGTCATCGATGTACCCGATTTCACAGAAGCGGCTTGGGTTCACAAGAAAGGCGAGTACTATTATTTTTCTTATGCGTGCGAATTCCCCGAAAAAATTTGTTACGCCATGAGTAAAAACATACACGGACCCTGGAAATATAAAGGCATCTTGAACGAAATAGCTGGAAACAGCGAAACCAATCATCAATCGATTATTGAATTCAAAGGTCAGTCGTATTTTATTTATCACACAGGCGCAGTACCGCCTCGTGAAGGCAAAGTCAGTGGCGGTCGTTTTCGACGTTCTGTAGCGATCGACCCACTCAATTACAACAAAGACGGTTCTCTAAAACGTGTAATAATGACTAGCGAGGGGATTGAAAAATAATACCTATGGCCACCCAAAGGCAGTATGCAGATTGGCCCTACACCAATTTAATTGCGCATAAAAAAGCCACGCTCAACAGGCGTGGCTTTTAAGTTTGGCTGCTTTATAAATTAAAATGAATAACGGATACCTGCACCAAACTCACGTGAGTAAACTGCAGTTCCAAAATTAAACAGGTTTTCATTGCCCTTCCCGTAGTAGTTTTGGTATTTATCATCCAAAATATTTCGGGCGTAGGTATTGATAACAAGATCGTTTGTAATATCAACGTTTAACTGAAAATCCAGACTTTGCTCAGGCCGGCTCCAGAACTGTATCGGGTTGGCAAACAGCGCCGCTTCATCTCCCGTATAAAACTCATCACGCCAGGTGTAGGTAAGTCGTACATCATAGGAGTCTTTGTCGTACAATGCCTGCACACTATAGGATGAATCTGAAACACCGGCCATTTTGGATTCAACGGTTGCCGCAACGGAACCATCATCATTAAAGTCCTTAGTGGTTTGGGATGAATCCAACATGGTATAACTCGCTTGGACGCCCAATCCATCTAACACATCCGGCAGATTATTAGGAAAATAAACCAGACCTAGTTCAACACCGGATAGCTCACCATCGGATGCGTTAACCGGAGCTCTTAAGATGTAATCGCGTTCAATATCATCGTCGCCAACGCGACGCACAATCTTCGAACCAGAAATTACAATGCCTTCCAACTCGCGTTTAAATACTGCGCCATATAACGAGCTGCCTTCGGTGAAGTACCACTCCAGAGACATATCATAATTAGTTGATTCGACTGGTTTTAGGTCGGGGTTACCACCATTTCCCGTACCGTACGAGACACCCTCTGTTAAGGGGTCGTAGAAAAATTGCGTTGAATTCAAGTCGTTAAATTCCGGCATACGCAAGGTTTCGGTGTAAGCGATACGACCAATAAGATCATCGGTAATATTCCAGTTGAGCGACAAACTTGGCAATACTTTGGTCGCGGACCCTTTACCTGTGGAATCGCCAAAATCCATATCTTGCGTGTAGTCAACATAACGTACACCGACTTCACCATTAATGTGTCCAACAACATATTTGGAGGTTACGTAAGCGGCATACGAAGTCTCCTGAATATCGAAGGTTCGAGCTTCTGCTTCGCGCTCGTAACCAATTACGCTACGAACAACATCACCATTATCGACGAGATATAAACCGCTAGCAGTTACGTAGCGATCAAATACGTCGGCACGTCCATGCATATAATCATCCACGTGATAAAAATAGTCGGAAGTATCGCCCGATGCACTTGCGTCTATTAAGGCTTGAGCAAAATCAAGGGCTGTCATCGAACTAGGAGCTCCGCCCTGCTCACGCAGAAAATTCTGGGCGCCGCGTTTTTCAGCTTTTACACCAAACTTAACGAAATCAAAATATTCGTAAGCGGGGTTCCAGGTGGTATCAACGGTAAGCGTTGTTGAGTCACCTTTTTGCGAGGAACTGTTGTCGTAAATGGTGCCAGCCATCCAGTTAGCGGGGTCGGCCATATCAGCTTCGTTAATGGTGGTACTGGGGTCATCCCAAAAACTGAGCGCGGGGGTACCGTCGTCGGCATTAAAATCAGCCGTTAAACCATACGCTTTGCGATCGAAACGTTGTGCGAAAAAGTCATCGTGAAATTCGCTGGTTTGATGCAGAAGCTCGGTGTCTACCGTTATCAAATCGCTCGGTCGCCAAGTAGCACCGAGCGCATACAGGTAGCTGTCGGTTTTACCTTTTAGGGCATCTCCGGACTGGAAGCCATTAGGTGCGTAAACATCTCGGGATTTAATAACATTGGTCCCTTCATATACGGTTGGCGTGTCGATAAGCAGATTACCGGAATTGCCCTCTTCTTCAAATGTATTGGTAAACCACATTGATGTCTGCTGTTCCTGACGATAGCCTGTGTAGAAAACCTCACCGAGTAATTCCAACTTTTCGCTGGGTGCCCACTGCATTGAAACATTGTAAGCAGGACGTTCGCGTTTTGCTTCCCACACACGACCAAACATCGCGTCACGGGCGAGTAAATATTCGATATCTTGATCGCCGACTGCCAAGGTGGAACCGGCTTCAGTCGATAAACCATTGGTTAGGCCTGGCTGCCAATAATTATTAGCTGCACCAAAATTCATAATTTTGTAGGGCTGATGACCCGTTGGTGGGTTGGCTGTAAAATAGGGAAATGCCGCCCCGGCAACGATATCATCGTCTCTGTAGTGGGTTTCAACATACGAAATATTGACCAGAGCCCCAAATTCACCGACACCGGTTTCCCAACGATTGCTCAACAATGCACTTACGTTGGGATCAATTTTTTCAGATTGATCCGAGTAATTCCCTTTGACAGACAGCACCACTTTCATGCCTTCCATATCAAAAGGCCGATGCGTTTTAATATCGATAGAACCGGCGATACCGCGCTCCACCTGGCTTGCCGAGCGCGTTTTATAAACGTCTACTGCAGACAACAAGCTGGCGGGAATATCCTGCAAAGCAACCGCCCGACCGGTGCCAGTAAAAACATCACGACCGTTTACAGTGGTGTGAACGTCAGTCAAACCACGAATTGATACCGTGGTAATTTCGCCACCACCACGGCCGGTAACCTGTACACCCGAAACCCGCTGCAAGGCCTCAACCACGTTGTTATCTGGAAATTTACCGATATCTTCCGACACAATAGAATCGACGATTTGTGTATTGAAACGCTTGTTGTCCAATGCCTGGTTTAAACTGGCACGCGGGCCTATTACGATGATCTCTTCCAATTCAGTGGATTCATTCGCTTTATCTGTAGTGGCGCCTTGTGCGATGGCTTGCTGCCCGATGAGCGCGATTGCGCCGGCAACAGCGCTACTAAGTAATGAACGTTTAAACATAATTTTGTCCTGAATTATTATCTAACGAGAAACGACTCATTAGTCTTTACATCAAATTTCTGGTTGGCGAAGTTAGGGAGCGAACCCGCTCCCTCGTTAACGATTATCCGTTGGTTAATTCTGAGAATAGTTCGCTAACTTTGTCTGCTGAGATGGTTTCGTAGAAAAATTTAAGCTCATCCACAGCACCGTTAAACGGCGTATCCCAGTAGTTAACGCCAATGCCCCACTCTGTTGTTAAACCGAGGTTAAACAAATTCGGGAATTCATCGTCAGACATTTCCAGTTGTCCATTGCGATAAACTTTGACACTTGTACCGTCAACAGTAACAACCAAGTGAGTCCATTCGCCGATGACGAAGACTTTTTCACCAAAGTTAAGTTCATTCCACCACACGCCATTGCTGGCAGACCATATCGCAGAGGAGTTTAATGGGCCGGCAGCATCATTATTTAATTGCGGTACAAAACTAATCCAGTTTCCAGAATCGGATGCACCGAACAACGCCGTGGTGTAGTCCGTCATCACGCTTGGTTTCAACCATACCGAAATTGAATACTGTTGTGAGGTGATAAGATTATTAGGTAGGCGCACTCCGCTGGTGCCATCCAGTAACAGCGCCTCTCCAATGACACCATCTGTGTAGCTGATAGCACCACCGGCATTACCTATACGGTCCCCGGTTACTTTGCCATCTTCGGCTACGCCGTCTTTCGCAGACAAATCACCTTCGAAACTGTATTCCGCTGGAGCCAAAGATTTAACCGTGGTATTAAACACCTTGGTATCGGTAAATCCTTGGTAATTAATAGTTGCGGTTAAAGTTACTTGTTGGTCACCCTCGGCCGGTGTAGGTTGAGTTACGATTGCGCGACCATTGAGTACGTTCAGATAAGTCTCGTTATCCGAAGTCCAGCTAATACCCGATACAAACGGCCCAACGCGTGGTAAATCGAAGCTGGACTTCAATGCGCTTACATCACCAATATCCAGGGCGTCTTTAATAAAGCCGGTGAATTCGCTGGGGTTCGTGAGATTATTCATGGCCGCACCGTTTATATCGAGGCGCGACAGGGCGTAGTCGTACACAATAACTTCGTCAATTAAACCGATATAAGCCGGATCCCATCCATAGTTAACACCTAGCGCAAAATCGCCGCCACTGCCACCGAAGAAATCAGGTCGCGGCATGGAACCCGCAAGTACGCCGTTAATGTACAAGTTCATGATTCCATCGCCATAAGACAAAGTGTAATGAGTCCAGGCGTTATAGGCAGCGTTTGAACTGGATACGATCTGGTTCCAGTCTTCAATGCCTTCTGAATCTAAATAACGACTCCATACGGTTGTGCTAGCCGCAAACCAAACACTATCAGGCGCCAAAGTTATCCACTGATCAAAGTTATCGACAGGCGACATAAATAATGCCGGCGTATGCGTGGCCAGTTCAGTAGGGTTTGCCCAGAATGCAATGGTATAGGCATCTGAATCGATAATATCGGTGGGCAGTTTTACGCCAGTATTACCATCAAAGCTAAAAGCCTGTCCTGTTTGCCCTTCAACATAAGCGGGGTTGCCACCAGCTTCCAACATATTGTTAGTGGTAACTGAAGCATCCACAAAACCCGCCAGGGTGTCGCTGACATTCCCTTCAAATTTGTAATGGGCGATCGCATTTTTAAACTCGGGGCGAGCGGTTAACACCAAGGAAAAATCTTTGGTGGTGCTTTCTCCATTGAGAGAAATATTGGCTGTAAGCGTTATGCTTTGATCGCCACGATCAGGCGTTGGAATAAATACAGAACCATCGGTGCCTACATAATATTCATTGCTGCTTTGCCATTCGATAAGCGCACCATCTTTCGCTGCAACCGGCAAGCTAAAGTCGACGTCATCAACGCTGAGTTCCGCTGGCAATACTAAAGCGTCTGCAGTTTCAGAAAGCGATTGCACAGTAGCATCGATGGTATTGACGCGACTCGCCAGAATAGTCGAACCATCTTTAGCAAGCGCACTTATGATAGGTACCAGCATATTCCGCGCTGCATCAAATTGCCATTTAACGACGCCGGTATAAATACCCGATTCAATTTCCAGTGTGACGTTTTGCGGATCGACCAGATACCAAAAACCCGTTTCGCTTCCGGTAACCGTCATATTTTTATTTAGCGCAATGTGTGTAGAACGTATTGCACTGGTATTAACGCCGTTGCCCTGGTTAATAAATTTGTAGTAGCCATATATTTCATCTTTTGCGACAACGTTTGTACCTTCAAGTGGTACATAGCGCTGCGGTGACGCCACCAACCAGGCATCGCGATTTAAAAACATTTCGTGTACGCGAACCGCATGGGCTTCAGGAATATTGGGATATTGGGTGGAGCTTGAAGGGAAGCGCGTATGTGTCACCAATACATAACGACCGGTTGCTGCATCATAATACGCGGAGTTGTGCCCTGGTGATTGGTAGCCCCAGGCTTGTGCATCTTCACCTAATTCTTGGGTAAATTCGAATCCACCCAGAAGTTTTTCACCGACGTCGAGTGTTCCCACAACGGTGGAAATATCAACACCGGCCGGGTCCAGGTATGGGCCTTGCGGATTTTTGGAACGTGCAACACGAATGTTATAACCGTCGTCTGCTGCAAATCCACCAACAGACCACATTAAGTAGTAGTAGTCGCTTTCAGGGCTGTAGATAACAAACGCACCCTCCATTGCGCGATAATCGCCACCAACCAGACGTACACCATAGCCTTGCCCTTCCACCGGCACACCAGTGCTTTCATCCATATCGAGAATAAATATACCACCGGAGTAGGAACCATACACCATCCACAAATTACCGCTTTTATCGTAAAAAGCAGCGGGGTCGATAACATTGGGATCGACATTTCCATACCAGGTGTCTTGGCCATTATCCAAAGGGTATTGCTCAAATTCTTCGAACACCACGGCATCATTCTCACCGTTGTTGTCTGTATCAATATCTGTGGCGCGGTATCCAGAACGCAGAAAAACGCCTTTATTGACGTAGGGCCCTTCAATACTTTCTGCTTCCGCTAAACCAAGATAGGAACGGTTCCAGCACACCTCATCGATTTCGTCGGGGGTATCGGGATTCTCCTGCGCGCAGTGATTGTAATAAAACCAATACTTACCATTTGGCGCACGAATGACATCAGCTGCCCAGTTTCCGGTGAACCCGTCGGTCCAGGCAATGCCTTCAGCAATTTCAGAGGTGTAGGTATCGAACAAAGGGCTTTCATCAACGGCGTTATTGGCGCTCAATTGGGAAACATACTCCCAGGTCACGAGGTCTGTTGATTTAGCTGCTGCCAGGTGTGAACCAAAGACATAATAGGTATCACCATCTTTAACCACTGACGGGTCATGCACACTGATATCGGCAACGCTGGTGAAATCTACGTTTTCTGTTTGGGTCGGCACGGCAGCAGGTACCACAATAACAGGCGCGTCGGTTGTGGAACCGACTTCGTCGCCACCGCCACTGCAGCCCACTACACCAATTAGGCTAGCCATAGCCAAAGCTATACGTATCTTGTTCATGTATGTCCTCTTACTTTTTCAATTATTGTTTAGCGTTTGAAGCTAAGAAATGGGATGAAACGCTCCATAACGGTTACAAATATATATTTTTATATTATTAATAAAGGCGTTTATCTTGTCTTTTCTACTTAGAGAACCCATATGGCTATATTCATAAGCTAAGATCCTGCACGCTTTCGTAGCCTTACTTAGCTATTATCGTCTCTAAAAACCCGCGAATTTATCTTAAGATTAGACTATTCGCGAACCTTCAAACATGGCATCGACTATAACACCTAATATTATTATATTACTATTAATTCTTGGGGATAAACCCCACGCTACTTAGGCTTAATGCGCATATAGCGGTTTTATCATCCTTAAATGGTTATCGGCGCCGAAAGAACATCCGTTGACGCCTTCAAGAAAGTGGGTGTGGAATTACAACTTTTTCAGATGAAAAACCTGACAGCGATTACCCAGCTCTGGTTGTTGAGCGATATTGGTATTTTCCGCGAGCCCGCAATTTTCCAAGCCCATGACTTGTCGGGTATAGCGGTTTACCAAGGTGACACCACCACCGATAACAGGTTTTAATTGCCACTGTGCTGTTTTATCGTCACAGGAAGAAAGTTGAATATTTGTACCAGGCACAACGTTTGATGAAGCATTTGATTGTGCCGCGGCTAAACACAGTTGATTGCTTTGTTTCGGCGTAACCCTAACAAAACCGGCATCGCTGGCATGCATTTGCCATTGCTGACAATCCAAATAATCAAAGCCCATTTGAACTGCATTAGCGCCGGTTTTTACTGAACAATTCGCGACACTCAATACCTTGCCACTTTGTTCACTCAACAAAGCCATCACACCCACGGGTCGTAGCTGCCAATTGCTGCAAGCACTCTGCTCATCACTTTGTACAACCGCTTGGTTCACCTGGGATGAGCAACCGACGATCCCCAAGGGCTTGCCAGAATAACGGTTTACCAGCTGTACCTCACCGAGTTGTGAAGTAACTATTTTCCAGTGCTGACAATACTTGTTTCGCCAAGCCGACGATTGAATTCGTGCATTGTCGCCGACTCTGCATTCGGCCACTTCAAGAAATTTCGAATCTTCACCATTGGCTAGCCTAAAATATTCATCTGACAGCGCATCCAATACCCATTTGCCGTTGCTTGCGCTGCATTCGCGCTGAACAGCGTTGTTATCCTGCGGATTAGATGAAATATCTAGACACAAACCGCTGGTGGCATTAACTAACTGATAGGCTTGCCCCTGAACACGGCTTACCAGCGGGCCGTATTCACCGGATGGCGGATTGACAATAATCCCAGGTGTTAAAGGTTCGCCAAAATTAGGTGTTCCATCATCATTCCAGGTAAAACGCTGTGCCCGTAATGAGCGGGTAGCACCGCAGCCATGCTCAATGGAATCGTTACCGTGATAAACAAGCCAATCTTCTTTGCCATCCGGCGATTTAAAAAAACCATTATGACCGGGGCCGAAAACGGTATCGCTTCGAACCAGAACAGGATCGCTATATTTTTTCCAATGGGTGGCATTGAGTGGATCATCTCCGACGAGTTCCAATAAGCCCAATTTATAATCCGGCGTGTTACAGAAACTCGCCGAATAAGTCATAAATGTGCGACCTTTGTGTTGCAGAATTTCAGCGCCTTCGGTAACTTTCCTACCGCTGATCTCCCAGACCAATTCTGGACGAGTTATAACTGTATGGGGTGTGTCGGCTTTTAAGGTCCAGGGGTTTTCCAGCTCGGCAATGAGATTGCGCTGCTCATCCCCCTGCCATTGAGAATAAATTAAAAAGAGTCGGTCTTTGTATTGCAGATAATTTCCGTCGATATTCCACACATTCGGCATTGGAGCACCTTTATACTGATAGGGCCCCATGGGATCATCACCGGCACTTTCCAATACGTTTAAATGTTGATGGTCCAGAGTGCCATCTTGCCCTGCTGTGTACATCATGTACCAACGGTAACCCCGCGGGCCTTTGAGGCGATGAAATTCGAAGGCCCAAAAATTGCAACAACGATCTGGGTCGGCAGAAGACCACACATTTACCGGCCTAGCATCCGCTAATCCAGCCAAAGTGGGAGACTTCCGCATAACCAGCTCGGATGTCCAGGTTGTAGTGGTCAAATAATAATTGCCATCCCAATACTCAAGCCAGGGGTCTGCACCATTGGGAAAGAGCGGATTTGTAAAGGTACCCTCGTCTTGCATGACAGAAGCCGTTGATGCTTTGCCCAGAGTCTGATGAAAAGAACCGCATGCAGCGATTAGGCCCGCCGCAATGGCAATTAAAAACGGTTTTAAGAGTTTTATCATAATTTCTCTACTCATCTACATACTGCCATTAAAACTCTAACCAAAAGCCAAGCTGACTTGCGTTATCGCCCAGTAATATTTGTTGTTTTATTTTTCATTGCCGAATGCGTAAACGATGCGGGTGTGGTACTGCTCGCCGGGCATTAATAAAGTACTTGGAAAATGAGGTTTATTTGGGGAATCCGGGCTATGTTGTGGTTCCAGGCATAAACCCGTGCGATATTTATGGACCCTGCCGTGTTGTTTAAGAGTGCCATCCAGAAAATTACCGGAATAAAATTGAATTGCTGGCTCAACGGTAAATACCCGCAAGCTACGACCCGATTTTGGATCAATAACTTTTGCGGCCTCAATGAGTTCTCCCGGCGTTTCTACATTCAATATAAAATTGTGATCGTAACCCAGACCAAATTCCAACTGTTGATTCTTATCGCTAATATTCTCGCCAATGGCTTTGGGCTGTAAAAAATCAAACGGAGTTCCCTGGACTGGTGAAATTTCTCCGGTTGGGATAAGCGCGTTGTCAATTGGCGTATAGTTGTCAGCATTAACTTGTAAGGTATGATTTAGTATGCTGCCCTCTCCCGCGAGGTTAAAGTAGGAGTGCTGCGTCATATTTACGATTGTGGGCTTATCGCTTGTTGCCGAAAAGCGCATGTCCAAGGTGTTGCTATTAGTGAGTTCATACACCACTTTGGTAGCTAATGTACCCGGGTAACCCTGGTCTCCATCTGGACTCACCAAATTTAATTCAACACCGGCACTGTTTTCGGTAACAAACGTAGCCATTTGCCACACTTTTTTATCGAATCCCTGAAGACCACCGTGGAGATGGTTATCGCCGTCATTTCGGGCGAGTTGGTAGGCAACGCCTTGAATCTCAAACTTTCCATCTGCGATGCGATTACCATACCGGCCTATAATTGCGCCGAAATACGGATTTTTCGCAACATAGTTCTCCAAACTGTCTTGCCCCAAAACAATATTGCCAAATTTACCCTTCGCATCGGGTGTTATTAGCCGCGTAATAATGCCACCGTAGCTAATCACATCCATTTCAATACCGTGACTATTTTTTAATGTTGCAATGTTCACAGGAGTACGGTCTTCCAGCGTACCGTAGTGGCTAAGAGAAGCAGAAGGTTTTGTCTGCATGTGAGAACCTTTGGTGCCTGAAAAAGCGCTTGAAGAACAAAACCCCGAAAATACAATCAGGGCTAGGGTGAGTACAAACGTATTTTTTAAAAACAATTTATTTGAGTTCATTTTTTTCGCTTTTATTATTTATTTTAAAGGGCGGATTTAAACGAGTTCTTACGCTTTAGATTCCCTGCTTTAAACCAAAGTAAGCGGCGTTGTAACGCAAATCATTTTTAAGGGTTCGAATCGATGTTGCTTCGTCGATAACCACAGTCTCCACACCAGCCATTTCTGCGAAATCCTCCACCATTTGGGTAGTGACCGACTGACTGAATACCGTATGGTGCGCGCCACCGGCCAGAATCCAGGCAGCCGCGGCAACGCTCAAATTCGGCTTTGGCTGCCACAACGCGGAGGCAACGGGTAAATTCGGCGTACCAAGAGGCGCATCCACCGCATCGACTTCGTTTATTAAAATGCGGAATCTGTTGCCCATATCGATGGGCGATACATTAATAGCGGGACCAGTCATTGCGGCAAACAACAAGCGTGCAACATCGCATTTAACGCCGATGGTATGGCGGTGTACTTCGATTTTGGGTTTTTCCTTTGCGATAGAAGGGCAAACCTCTAACATGTGAGCACCAAGAACTTGGTCCACTGCGCCGAAATTGTATGTGTAGTCTTCCATGAACGAACAACCGCCAGCCCTACCCTCGCCCATAACTTTCATTACACGCACCATAGCCGACGTTTTCCAATCTCCTTCAGCGCCGTAACCGTAACCTTTAGACATCAGACGTTGTGTCGCGAGACCTGGTAAACCCGTTAGCCCGGCGAGATTTTCGAAGCAATTTGTAAAAGCTTTAAATCCACCATCATCTAAAAACTTTTGCATGCCCAGCTCTAAACGGGCTTCGTTTAACAACATGCCTCGATCGTGTTCATCGGTAAGGGTGTGTTTGTCGATAATGTAGTCTTGCTGATAGACATCCAATTGAGCATGCACTTCAGCTTCGCTAATATTGTTTACAACGTCGACGAGGTCGGCCAGACCGAAGGCATGAACTTCGTATCCAAAAGTGATTTGCGCAGCAACTTTATCGCCTTCGGTTACTGCAACATTACGCATATTGTCACCAAAACGGGCAACTTTAAGCGTCCGACATTCCGCCCAGCCCAGTGCAGCACGACTCCAGGCATCAATTTGGTCGACAACAGATGGATTTTGCCAGTGTCCTACAACAACTTTACGATCCAGCCGCATGCGGGTACCGATAAATCCAAATTCGCGGTCTCCGTGAGCACTCTGATGTGTGTTCATGTAATTCATATTGATATCTGCCCAGGGTAGCGCAGATTTGAACTGGGTGTGTAAATGCAGCCACGGCTTGCATAATTGGCTTAACCCAGCTATCCACATTTTCGCGGGCGAAAAGGTGTGCATCCATAAAACCAAGCCAACACAATTTGGATCGCTGTTCGCCTGTTGGCAAACTGCATAAATTTCTTCCGAAGATTTTACGGTGGGTTTGCATACTAATTTAACTGGCAGGCGCTTGGTTACATTCAACCCGCTCACTATGGTTTGGCTGTTTTCACCAACTTCCGCTAGTACTTTGGGGCCGTATAAATGTTGTGAACCGGTAACAAACCAAATTTCTTTGGGGCTCATTGTTGTATTCTCCAGAGTCGCAAACCCGTTAGTTTTGTCCGTAATAGGCGTTTTTGCCGTGTTTGCGTTGATAGTGTTTGTTGAGCACTGCCTGTTTGAGACGCAGTGATTCTGAATTAATGGTTTTGGTGAGATACGCCATGCGTGCGATTTCTTCAAGAATCACCGCGTGATACACGGATTTGGCGGCGTCTTCACCCCAGGTAAATGGCGCATGTCCCGCAACAATCACCATAGGTGATGCAACGGGATTGAGGTCACGCAATCGAAAGGTTTCGCTAATTTGCACACCGGTTTCTTCTTCGTAATCGCGATGTATCTGGTCATCCGTCAATTCAGGCGTACAAGGAATATCGCCGGCTACAAAATCGGCGTGGGTTGTTCCGTAACAGGGAATATCCTGTCGAACCTGTGCCCAAGCTGTGGCGTAAGTTGAATGGGTATGGGTAACACCGCCAATATCATTAAAGTGGCGATATAAATGTGTATGAGTTTTGGTATCTGATGAGGGTCTTAATTTGCCATCGACAATATTATTTTCCAAATCGACGACAACAATATCGTCGGGTGTCATTTGGTCGTAGGAAACCCCGCTGGGCTTAATCGCAATAACACCTGCCTGACGATCAACTTGAGAGACATTACCAAAGGTATAAATTACCAAATTACGGCGCTCCAATTCCAAATTCGCTTCGTAAACTTCGCGCCTTAATTCTTTGTAGCTCATACCTGCTCTCCCAAAGTACCACCCAGGTTTACAAATTTTCCTAAGCCTTGATAACGTTTATACAGACGATTATAAATTGGCGCTCTTTTCGGGTTGGGTTGATAGGTTTTGCAAACCGGAGAAGCCATAACTTGCTGTGCGTGTTGCGCATCGGAATATTTGCCTGCAGCCACGGCCGCCATAATCGCTGCACCTAATGCACAGGCCTGATCGCTGTCGAGCACATCAATTTGGCAATTCCATACATCTGCACAAACCTGCATAACATAATCGGATTTTTTTGATATGCCGCCGATAGTGACAATCGAGTCGATGGGTACGCCCTGTTCCCGAAAACGCTCGGTAATAGCGCGTGCGCCGAAAGCGGTTGCTTCAACCAGCGCTTTAAAAATGCGCGGTGCATCAGCGCCCATTTTGATACCTGCCAACGCCATACTTACAGATTGATCGGCGTCTGGTGTTCGACGCCCATTCACCCAGTCGAGCGCGATAATATCTTGTTCTGATAGTGGCAATTCATTGGCCGCCTGCGATAACCAGATCAGCACGGAGCTTTCCATTTCTGCAAGTAATGCGGCCGAGTCGCCTTGCTGCCCGGATAAAAAATAATTAGCAGGCCATAACAGCAAATTTTTAAACCAGGCATATAAATCGCCAAACGCAGATTGGCCAGCTTCCAAGCCAATTAAACCAGGAATGACAGAACCATCTACTTGACCACAGATTCCCGGCACGCAGTTATCGCCCAGGATGGTTTTGCTGGCGACGGTGATATCGCAAGTAGAGGTACCCATAACTTTGGTTAACACACCGGGACCTACGTTGGCGGCCACAGCGCCCATGTGACAATCGAAAGCACCAAAACCGACGGAGATTCCAACAGGCAAGCCTAATTTGGCTGCCCACTCTTGAACCAATTTTCCGGCGCAAGCATCACTGCTTTGCGTAACTGGGTTTATACGTGTTACCAGACCATCCAGCAGTGGATCGATTCCGGCAAAAAATTCATTAGGGGGAAACCCACCCCAGCTCTCGTGCCACATTAACTTGTGGCCTGCAGCGCAGCGCCCGAATACCAAACTTTCTGGATGGGTGGTGCCACACATTAAGGCGGTCATCCAATCGCAGTGTTCGACCCAGGCATAAGCGGCATTGCGGACGGCTTCGTCTGCTCGCAGTACGTGTAAAGCCTTCGCCCAATACCATTCGGAGGAATAGATTCCCCCCATATAGGCCAGGTAATTAGTAGCGCCGGCTTGCGCGGCAGCAGTGATTTCTGCAGCTTCCTGAATTGCGGTGTGATCTTTCCAGAGCACGAACATGGCGTTTGGATTTTCTCTAAAGCTTTCTGTTAACGCCAAGGGTGTACCCTTGCGATCGACAGCCACTGGGGTTGATCCCGTGGTATCAAAACTCAGCCCAATCACCTTATCGGAACAGCCTTTGGGAACGGTTTGCCATAAGCCCTGAACAACGGCAATAAGACTATCGATATAATCCTGAGGATGCTGTCGGTACTGGCTTTGACTGGCATCGCAGTACAACGATTCGCTCCAACGCGGGTAGTTATAAGCGTAACTGCCCACCTCAGCTCCGGTAGTGACGTCAACCAATAGTGCCCTCACGGAGTCGGAACCAAAGTCCAAACCCAGGGTATATTGATCCATAGGAACCTCTATTTATTATGAATGGTTTAATTGTATGATAATAGGATCATATGAGTTTTGTAAAGATTTTTAACAAATAACAAAGCACCTTTTCAGGTGTTTCAGAGAGGGTAAGTGGTGAGTTTTTGAAACCAGAAATGGTTCTTGAGGGCGACAAAAAATCTGCCCGACTGCGGCTATTAAAATAGTTTTGCTAGATTCGCTAACTTACTGATTTAGGTGAGGAAATATATTTCTGAGTGCTGTAGAAATTTGCATTTAAACCCAGCCACCATCGACAATAAAGTGCTGTGAGGTACACATTCGGCTGTCGTCAGAAGCTAAGAATAATGCCATGGCGGCAATATCCTCGGGCTTGATGGTTTGCTTGAGGCACTGGGCTTCGTGGATGATTTGGCGTGCTTTAATGTCCACGCATGTACTTAATTGACGCTTAGTCATAACCCACCCTGGCACCAGGGTATTTACGCGAATTCTATCTGGCCCCATATCACGAGCCAGACCTCGGGTTAAACCTTCAATCGCTGCCTTAGAACTGGTGTAGCCGGGCATACCACCCTGTGTGGCGTACCAACTCATAGAGCCAAGGTTGATAATAGAACCGCCTCCGAGCTCCACCATATGGGAATATACCGCTTGAGCGGCGAAGAAGTGGTGGCGCAAATTGACCGCTATGCTCTCGTCCCAGTACTCCGGTGACACTTTACGAAAATCGTGACGCTCATCGTTGGCCGCATTATTAATCAGTACGTTAATTGGGCCTAGTTCGTCCTTAATAAGGTCGATTGTGCGTTGCAAGGTGGGTATATCACGCAGATCACAATGGTAGTAATTGGGGAGGCTAGCGACCGCCTGCTTTTCAAGAAAGTCACTTAGTCTCTGTGCGCAGTCGTCTTGAATATCAATAAAAGCAACCAGCGCACCTTGACGACAAAAAGCTTCAACCAAATTGGCGCCGATACCCGAGGCACCACCCGTTATCAAGACAGCCTTGCCCTCGAGACTTGGGTAGATATTTGTCAGTGACATGGGTGCATAGGATTCACTGGCACTATCGGCTTTATCGTCAGGATCAGCAGTATTTTGGCTTAGTTCAAGCACATCTGTTTTACGACGCACGATTTGTATTCGTTCCGAGGCTGGACATTAAAATTTGCATAATAATAGCTGTATCGTACCACGTCACACAACATCCGCCGCTGCTTTTTGTAATGCGCCTGGGCTTGTCATGCACCCTAACCTAAAACCCAGATCATCGAGTTACCTTTTGAAACACTATTTCGCAGATTTGTTAAATCCGGCAAATGTTAAATCCATGGATTTTTGTGTTCGTTGGCGTTTTCAGATTGCAATAACTGCTGCGTGTGGCAACCTTAGGTTTACCAACGGTGTGCATTACCGACCAATTCTCGGCATTCTAGTTCCCCACTCTGGCGCCTTATCGGATACAGGCACTTTAAGGCTGAGATTCCGTTTCCCTTGCCAGTTTTCTTGCGCTGTAAAAATTATGGCTGGCTATTCTGGTCGCACTTTGTAAGTCAAAAATAATTTTTAAAAATGCATTTTTCGATTATTTGTTTTTAAAGAAACCTGATAACGCGCTCAAGAAATTATAGTAAAAGATATTTGCTGCAAGAAAAGCTAGCTCTTCGATTTTAATAATGTATATAAACACCATGTTTCTATAGGCTAAATAAAAACCAAAAATAAATTAGATTGGAAATGAATCACACGTGTAATTTTAGAAATATTTTATAAAAATAGGGGTTTTTTTAGTTCACAATAATTATTTTACTTTTTATTAAGAATACGGCCAGCACAAATAAATTCGAAATATTTCCGCTCGTTGCTAAACGAAATTAATAGAAATAAAATTGGACAACCTTAATGCGAAGTACTCTACTAAACTACAACATCTCACGCTGGCCCACATAACCGTAATGCGCAATTCAAAACGCACAGTTGTTTGCCACTCAGTTTGCAAAAAGCTGTTTGTTTCAAGCAACGAACCGGAATGCCTTTCAAAGATGCTTACACACTATTCGATTTAAGCTGAAGACTGGCACGATATACGTTTTGTCTTTTTGGTGCCGCAAATTTTTATTACGTCTGAAACCGTTCGCGCTTGGCGAGGTCCAACAAAGTTGATACCATTATGACTGACCAGTCAGTCATAATGGTGAGTCAATGACCCCTATTGTTGATGAAGCAGAAAAATCGTTGAAACGAGAGCGCCTTATCGCCGCTGCTGCCCAGGTGTTTGCTGCCAAAGGCTACCGCAAAGCCACAATGGACGAAATTGCCCGCCTTGCGGGTACCGCCAAAGGTACGGTGTATTTGTACTTTAAAGACAAGGAATCGCTGTTTTATGCGGTATTTGAGTGGTTAGCTTCAGCCTCGTTTGAAAACAGTACTGTGATTGAGCGGAACGACTTAAGCGCAGCACAACGGTTGCTGGCACTCGCTGAAGCAACAGTAGTATTCATGACAGAACACCGCGAAATGTTCCCGCTTACACTCGAAGTTTGGGCTGCAGCTGGAAGTACGGACTCCCGGGAAAGATTCGCAACTGCGATGAAAGACCTCTATGCGACTTATCGATTACTTATTGCGGAAATTATACAAAACGGGCAACTGCGTGGAGAACTGCGTTCAGATCTTAACGCCCAAGCCCTGGGTTCACTGTTGGCTGGCGCCGTGGACGGCCTTCTATTGCAGAGCTGGTTTGACCCGGATTTGAACCCATTACCCCTGTTGCGGGATTTTTTTGATCCACTCATCAGAGGCATGCTCACCCAACCCACGGAAACTGAGCCCAAGGAGATAAACTGATGAAAACACGCGTACGATTAACTGTGTTAATACTGTGTGTGCTGGCTTTACCAGTCGCATGGGCGAACCCTGCGACAGTCAAAACACCTGCCACAACTGAAGTTCCCTCAACAGCTATTTCAACATCCACTGCAGCCACCGATTCAAAGGACTCCCCCGATGCTACAGATTTGGTGTCCGGTTCTTTGCATCAATGGCGTGGTGACAGCTCCTATACTGAATCGACAATGCTAATCCACCGCCCGGATTGGCAGCGAAAGTCCTCTTTAGTCGCCTGGACAGAAGGTAAATCAGATTCGGTGGTACGTTTTACCGCGCCAGCAAATGACGCTGGCAATGCGACATTAAAACTCGGGCCAGACCTTTGGCTGTACAACCCGAAACTTGGACAGGTGATGAAACTCCCTTTTTCCATGATGACTCAGGGTTGGGCCGGGTCGGATTTTTCTTACAACGACCTGTCGAAAACAGACCAAATCGTTACCGACTACACCCACAGTATCAGTCATATAGACACCAGCGGCGAGCACAAAACCTACACGGTGGAATGCTTGCCTAAACCTTCCGCGCCCGTGGTTTGGGGAAAGGTTGAACTCAACGTTCGCGATGATTACGTGCTACTTGCCGAAACCTGGTTTGACCAACAGTTGCAGCCAGTGCGTAAACTCGAAACCACAAAAGTAGCGCCACTCGACGGCCGCGCCTATCCCGTTACGATGCGGATGCAGGTCCTCGAAAAACCGCAAGAATGGACCGAAATAACCACCCAAGACGGGCGTTTTGATCTCGCACTTCCGACATACATATTCACCCTCTCAAACCTCCGCAACCCGCGCCCCTGGAGCACACCATGATCTCATTAGCCTGGCGTAACCTGTGGCGCCAACCGAGGCGCACCTTACTCACCGTTGCAGTTATAGCTTTGGCGGGAATGGTTACTGTATTTCTTCTCGCTCTCCAGCAAGGCAGCTATGCAACCATGCGCAATAACACCTTGAGTGTATTCGACGGTTTTGCACAAATACAGCAGCCCGACTACCTGGACGACCCCAGCCTCAGAAAAAGCATCTCGCAGCCCGATGATCTTGCGCTGAGCATTGAGCAAATTGCCGGTGTGGATACTGTATCCGCGCGTGGAGCCACTTATGCGTTGCTATCCCGCGGGCAACACTCGGTTGGTGCCTTTATTGTAGGTGTGCAACCTGAGCGTGAGAAAAAGGTCTCCAGTATTGCCAGATCATTGCGCAACGGGCAGTACCTCAACCCTGGCAACCAAGCCGAAGTGGTATTGGGTGAAGCCCTGGCGCGAAACCTTGGTGTCGGCATTGGTGACCGGATAACCCTGCTGGGGACCTCACGCGAAGGCGCTGTGGCAGCCGACGTTCTCACCGTGCAAGACATATTCAACAGCGGAGTGAGTACGCTAGACCGGCAATTGGCACAAATTCCACTGCCACGCTTCCAACAGGATTTTGCGATGCAAGGTCTTGTCAATGCCCTGGTGGTTTCCGGTAAGGGTTTAAAAGAGGTGCAAGCCTCGCTCCCCGAAATTGAACACGCTGTTTCACCAAAAGGTTTGCAAGTGCGAACCTGGAAAGATCTCGAACCCGGTCTGGCTTCGGCCATTCAGCTGGATGCCAGTACATCTATGCTGTGGTACATATCACTGGTTGTGGTGGTCGTGGTACTGCTGCTCAATACCTTACTGATGTCTGTGCTGGAACGCACGCGAGAATTTGGGGTGTTGCTGGCACTGGGTATGCGAGATGGCGCTATTGGGCAAATGGTTTGGTTGGAACTGCTGCTGCTACTCGGCCTCGGGTTGGCAGCAGGTATTGCTCTGGGAGGAGGCTTAGCCTATTGGTACAGCATTGAAGGTATGGCGCTGCCTGGCGCCGAAGGTGTGTTTTCGCAATGGGGTTTACCGAGTCGTCTGTACCCTCAGGTAAGCGCGTTTAGTTTGCTGACCGGCCCACTGGCAATCGCAATCACTACCGTAATTGCCGGTTATTTCCCGTACTTGAGAATTCATCGCTTACGGCCCGTTCCTGCAATGAGGGCAGCATGATGACAACTTTCAAATTGCTACTGCAACTCGCGTGGCGCAATCTCTGGCGTAACTGGCGACGTACTCTGATTTTACTATTGGCGGTGAGTGTTGGCGTGTGGTCGCTGACCAGTTCATCGTCACTAATGAAAGCCTGGTCTGCAAGCAGCCTGGATTCCGGACTTCACAACCTCACTGGACAAGGCCAAATTCATGCCCTTGGCTACCGCGACGATCCTGGCGTAACTCAACGTTTGCCTACCCCAGGTGGAAAACTCAAAGAACTCCTGAATGCCCCGCGTGTGGCACACTGGGCACCACGCGTTAGCGTGCCAGCGGTGATTCAGAGTGAGTATGACACCTACCCAATTACGCTTACCGGTGTGGTTCCTGAACGGGAACAGGGGCTGTCGTTCATCCCCGACACAATCAGCGAGGGCCGGTATCTGAACGGTACAGACGATGCCGGTTTACTGTTGGGACGAAAACTCGCGAAACGCCTTCACACGGGGCTCGGTCGGCGAGTTGTGCTAATGAGCCAGGCCGCAGACGGCAGCCTCGCAGAGCGCGGCTTTCAAGTGGTCGGTATATTTTCGTCTGCGCCCGACAACGAAATCAACCTGGTGTTTACAGGCTTGGCGAACAGTCAAGCAATGCTGGGATTAAACAACGATCCCAAAGGACAAATCACCGGCATCAGTTTCGCGCTGGGGGATATAAACAACTTGGCGGGGTTCGTTCTCGATCTCCGAGGTGCGGCACCGGGATTAGATATTCAGCCCTGGAACGTGCTATTGCCCTTGGTGAGTGCCGTCAATCAGCTGTCAGACAGTTTTGTTGTGGTGTGGCTGGCGATCATGTTTACCCTGCTAGGATTTGGCATCGTCAATACTTTGTTAATGTCGTTATTTGAACGAACCCGCGAATTTGGCCTGCTTCAAGCGCTCGGCATGAAGCCGCGTCTAATTTTCGTTCATGTCACCCTGGAAACCATCATGTTGGTTGGCCTGGGAACCTTACTCGGATTGTTTAGTGGTGCGTTGACCATATTCGCGTTCCACGATGGCCTAAACCTCGGTTTTCTCGCTGCCGGCGCGCAGTGGTTAGGTGCCGGACAGATTTTGTATCCCAAGCTCATCCCAGATGAATTTTTTGGCTCTGGAATATTAATCTGGGTTTTGGGTGTCGGTGCCAGCCTTTGGCCTGCATGGCGCGCTATCAGAAAAACGCCAATCGATGCCATGCGCCGACAAACCTAACGAACAGGAGAAACGAATATGAACACTATTGTGCAATGCAACAGTCTTATCCAAAGCTACGGCGTTGGCGATACCCAATTTAATGCTGTGGATGGCGTTAATCTGAGCATTTCGGAAGGGGATTTTCTCAGCCTGTCGGGGCCTTCCGGTTCCGGTAAAACCACTCTAATGAATTTACTAAGCGGCTTGGATACACCAACTGCCGGTCAGGTAACTCTGGACGGCCAGCGCATCAGCGACCTCAGTCGCAATGCCCTGGCAGATCTGCGTCTGAATCGCGTCGGGTTTGTATTTCAAGCGTATAACCTTATCCCGGTGTTGTCCGCACGTGAAAACGTCGAGTTCATCATGCAACTTCAGGGTGTCGCGCCAAAAACGCGACGGGAAAAAGCGGAAGCCATGCTTGAAGCGGTAGAACTTCAGGGAATGGCCAATCGCCGCCCCGGCCAGCTCTCTGGCGGACAGCAGCAACGTGTTGCGGTTGCTCGCGCTATGGCCTCTTCGCCAGCCATTGTGTTTGCCGATGAACCCACAGCGAACCTGGATTCCAACACTACGGACGGACTTTTAAAACTGATGCGCGACCTCAACGAAAACCGCGGTATCACCTTCTGTGTTGCTTCGCACGATCCTCGAGTCATCGACTACACCCGGCGCCGAATCCGAATGCGCGATGGCAGGATAGAAGCGGACGAACTGCACTGATGTCAGTTTCAGCAGGCAAATTATTATGCGCAGCAATCGGGACATTTCTCGTACATCAACCGGCCAACGCCCTCAGCAGTTCATTCAAAGGCGAATTAAAATTTCAGAGCCAATACCTGGATACCCCCGGCGATAGCCTCTCGGCTTCGCTCGGGGTAAAAAGTCATGTCGACAATCACCTGAAAGTTCGCCTGATGAGCGAGGGGCTGCTAGCCTCGAATTGGAGTTGGGACAGTGCCCTGGTAGTTAGCGCGCGCTACGGTGAAGCTGTGGTTTTGGAGCGCAAACTCTACACGTATGATCCAGCGTTTTATACCCCGTTCGAAGATCGCCAATGGTGGGACTTACAACACACCTTCAGTGACTCCGGCAAGCACTATCAAGATATGCGTTTCGATCGTCTGAGCCTAAGTTATAGCAGCAATCACGCTGTTGCCAAGGTTGGTCGCCAGGTACTCACTTGGGGCGGTGGCCTGGTGTTCCACCCGATGGATTTGTACAACCCCTTCCCTCCCAACGCCGTGGATACAGAATACAAACCCGGTTCCGATATGCTCTACGGACAATGGCTGTACGACAGTGGCTCAGATATCCAGGGCGTTATAGCGCCGCGCCGGGACCCGGTAAGCGGCAACGTGCAAAAGGAGCAGAGTGCCGCGGGCGTTAAATGGCACGGCTTCACCGGTCGCTATGGCTACGAGCTAATGGCCGCTCGCAATTACCAATCGGATATTCTCGGCCTAGGCGTTAATTCTTCTTTAGGCGGCGCGACCTGGACGGCTGAGGTGGTTCCGCGACGTTTACAGGACGGTGCACTGCGCAGTTCGTGGTTGCTCAACTTGCAGTACGCCTGGAGTTTCCGTGGCAAAAATATCAACGGCTACACAGAATATTTTTACAATGGCTTTGGCGCTAAAACCTCAGGAACAGCTTTGAATGAATTTCCGCAAGAACTTACCGAGCGCTTTGCCCGAGGGGAATTATTTACCCTGGCTCGCAATTATCTAGCGCTTGGTGTCACGTTGGAATGGAACCCCTTGCTGAACATACAACCGCTTTTGATATCCAATCTCGACGATGGCAGCACTCTGCTTCTCGCACAGCTTGAGCGCAACCTTAAAGACAATCTAAATCTAACATTTGCGGTACAAACAGGTATAGGCCCAAAGGGTAGCGAATACGGGGGTTTGGAAATTACTGCAAATGCAGATATTTATGTGGCACCCAACCGTTATCTCTATGCGCGCGTGGACTGGTATTTTTAACCGTCATTTTTTTTAACAATCAGTGTTGCTCAGCACCAACAACTTCTGGGTTTATTGGGTAGGTGGTGGTCACTGAAATCTTTTCGAGAACTTCCGCATCGCTATTTGACTTGCGGCGCATTACCCGAATTAAGTACATACTGTTGCAAATTAGCGGATCACTCAAAAATTCCGGTGTTTCCACATTGCTAATAAACACAGGAAGGCTCGCAGTGTTGTAACAGGTGCAGTAAATGTGATGATCATTTAATACGGTTTGCGGAAAACGGATGCACAACACCTCCCCTTTTTTAACTGTGCCGTATAGATAAACCGTGTCTTCGTTGCCCACTGGCAACAAATGCTTCTTCACAAATCTCGCAGAAAATAAGCCAGCGTATTTCAACATGACGTACGCGTGATAATGTGCCGCACGATACAGTGGTTTACCACGCTGGGGCAATGTTGGGTAGAAATCATTCATGTTATTCGAAGCTTGCGTCGTAGGAATAATTTCTTTGCCATCCACCCAAATTGCCGGGTAGCGAACTTGCTCCGGCAAGCCGTAATAGCGGCACGCCAGATAGTAGTCTCCTTTTTCGAGCTGCAGGCTAATGCGGCCATTGCTATCAGCTTTGGTGAAAGAACTCACATAATTCGCCGAACCAAATTTAGGAAAGGGGTAAGCGCCAAAAAACCAGTAACCAACACCACTTATCGCATCGCCAATTTCCAGCGTTATTTCCTTTGTAACGGGGAAAGGTCCTGCGGAAGCAACCGCTGCATGGGGATTCCAGCGCGGTGCAATCACAATATAACGGGAAAGTTGGTGAGGTTGGTCTAACACCTCACCACAAAGAATATTCCAGCGGCTGAACAGAGCTGGCTTTTTACGGTAGGCGCTGCAACCAATACGGCGCACCACCTTGTGTAGCAGATTAAACAGGGCAAAGGACGTCAACCCCAGGGGTAGCTCGTAAAAGGCGCGGAGATAATCCGCCGCACTTAGGGTTTGAGAAGATCCGTGAGCCACTGTGTTTCCCCTTATGCAACGCTGGCTTCAATCAGAGACACTCGAGGTGCTTTAGTCTCGTGAACGGCTTCCATCTTGAAGCCATTGTGTGCCAATAATGTATTGAATTCCGCCGCAGTGCGTTCCTGTCCTGCACATATCACCAGCATGTTGAGATCAAGCATTTTGGAAGAGGACCACTCCGGGCCTTCAGGAATAACTGCCTCAACAATAAACAGCCTGGCTTTTGGGTTCATAGCCGCACGACATTTCTGTAAGATCTTGCCCGCTTCAGGGTCACGCCAATCGTGAATCACATGGCGCAGCAGATAAGCGTCGCCACCCTCTGGCACACGGTCGAAAAAACTGCCCGCTTGGGTATCGCAACGCGCAGACAGACCGCGTTCTTCGAGGTAAGCCCTGGCACGATCAATAACGTGTGGAAGGTCGTACACCATACCTTTGGAGCCCGCATTCTTTTCAACAATTTCTGCAACAAAACTGCCTTTACCACCGCCTACATCGATAATGGTTTTGAACGCGGAAAAATCATAGGAGTCCACCAAAGCCGGTGCTTCGGCGCCGTGAGTACTAGCCATAACACTGTCAAATTGGGCCCCGGTTTCAGCATGTGCTTCCAGATATTCAAAAATTTCCGCACCATGCGCACGTCCAAAAGCGGATTCTCCCGTGGTGACTGCATGAGGCAGCTGTGCCCATGCCGCATAAAGCGCCTCGCCGTTGAATAATGCCAGCGGTCGCAGCGAATCAGGGCGATCCTCTGCAAGAAAACTTCCCAATTCAGTCACCTCGAAACGATCTTCACCCAGATTGCGAAATAATCCCAAGCTTTCCAGGGCGCGCAATAGACGGCGTAATTCAATCTCCTGAACATTCAGTTTTTCGGCCAGTGCCGGGGCCTCCAATGGACCGTCCAACAGCGCATCGCTTAACTTTAATTTTGCGGCGGTGTAAACAGCCTGGGATATCCAGTTGCCAGTCATGAGTCTCATCAATTCAAACCGGGGCTGAATAGGTTTTTTTGTTTGTGCTTTTTCAGTAATCGTGGTGTTCATCCAGCTATCTCACTTTTAGTGGTAGACGCAAAAAAGGCGACAATTACGCCGTTTGCCCCAGAGTTTCAATAAAACGGGTGATGGACTGTATGTCCTGAAAATTACCGGGTACTACACTGTTTCCCGGTACTTTTACGCCGTAGGTTTGTTCGATATGGTCGACGAGCTTCATCAACTCCATGGAGTTCAGCACTCCCAACTCAAGCAGTGGTGTGGTTTCATCCAGTTCGCCCAGATCCTCTCCATCGAGGATGTCATTAGCGATAAAGGTTTTGATATCTTGGTAAACGTTAAGCGTCGGCATGAAGTTTCTCACTGTGCGTAATGTCGCGCGCAGCCAGATCTGCGATCTTGCGACGGTCGGTTTTTCCGTTGCGGTTTCTGGGAAGTTCATTGAGGACAAGTAGGCTGTCTACAATCATGTATCTCGGTAGGCGCGCGGCAAGGTGCGTTTTAATAGAGATCAGGCCAGGCCGCTTGGCACCCTGCGATACGACCAAACAGGCGACCAACTTGGCCTCAATACCTCCGCCTCGCGTGGTGACGGCACAGTCTTCAACTGCGGGATGCTCGCGCAGCGCCGCTTCAACATCACCGGCTTCTATGCGATAACCGCGGACCTTCAGCATCGCATCGCGACGTCCCACGTAGGCATAGCAGTCGTGAGCAATTCGACGCACGATATCACCGGTAGCGTAGGGCTTACCGTTCTGGGGTTCACGGCCCCAATAACCGAGCATGACAGTAGGGCCATCGGCTATCAGTTCGCCCTCTTCGCCAATTTCTGCTTGGCGCCCAGCATCGGTTTGTACCCAAACTTTATCGCTGGAAGCCGCGCTACCGATGGGAACGGGAACGCTTTGATTGGGTGGAATCTCGTGTACTTCGTAGGCAGTACACACATTGGTTTCTGTGGGCCCGTAGAGGTTTAAAAAGCGCACATGGGCCAATGCCTCTCGCAGTGGACGTAACTTATTGATAGGAAAAGGTTCACCGGCGAAGAAAATAAGGCGTAGTGGCAGGTCTTTGAGGTCTGAGCGCGCTAATAAGGCCGCTCTATCCATCATAAGAATCAACACAGATGGCACCGAATACCAGACACTAATGCGCTCTTGCACGAGGATATCCACCAGTCTCGCCGGTACAAACGAATGGGCATCAGGCAATAACACCACACTTGCGCCAGTGGCAAATGCACCGTAAAGGTCGAAAACTGAAAGGTCAAAATGAAACGGCGCGTGATTGGATAAGCGATCTGCAGGTGTCAGTTCGGCAGTGGCGACGGCCCACTCGACAAATGCCAGTGCATTACCATGGCTGATACACACACCCTTAGGCGTTCCGGTCGAGCCGGATGTGTACAAAATATAGGCAAGCTTATTGGTATCCCGCTCGGGTTCACTCGGCGGTATTGGTGGTTGCTGCAATACTGTCTGCCAGTCGTTCTCTACACAAAGTGCGTTAGGCAGCTGATATCCGGCAGTTTGCAACATATCCAGCCGCGAAGCTGAGGTCACAACCAAAGCCATTTCGCAATCCTCAATGATGCTATTGGCGCGATCCACGGGCATAAGCGGATCAATGGGTACGTAGGCTGCGCCGAGACGCAAAGCGGCGTGCATCGCCGCTACCGTGATCGTGGATTTTTCGAACCAGAGTCCGATACGATCCCCAGGTTGTATGCCACGTACAAGCAATACCCGGCTGATACGGTTCGCTAGCTCATCTAATTCGCGGTAGGTCAGGCGGCCATCCGGAGCGACCAATGCTGGCGCATCGGGCGTCCGTTTAGCACAAGCAATAAGGCCGTCTTGCAGCAATGCGCTCATAACCCAAGTCCCTTTGCAATGAGTTCCAGTTGCATGTTCTTGGTACCGGAGGCAATACTGGCTGCCAAGGCATCTCGAACTACCCGCTCCATACCACCGTCCCCTTTTATGGCCGGCCCTCCCAGAACTTGGGTACCTTCCATTCCTATGTGCAATGCACATTCGGCGACAGCGAGTTTGGCCATACTGATTTCTGAAGTGGCATTCTCGCCTTGCTCCGACAGCCAACAGCCGCGGTAAAGCAGTAGCCGCGCAGCCTCCAGACGCAGCTTCATTTCGGCAATGTTGTGAGATATCGCCTGAAAAGATGCCAGGGGTGTTTTGAACTGCCGGCGTTGCTTGGCAAAGGTCACAGCCCTCTCCAGCTGACGCTCCATCACGCCTAGGAAAATGGCTGGCAGGCAGGCACGCTCCCATTGCATCGAACGGTTAAAAATCGTACCGCCCTGCCCTTCTTCGCCCAAGCGACGCGTGGCAGGTACTCGGCAATTTTCAAAACGTGCGGTTCCCCCTGGCACCGATTGCAGACCGGTTTTGTAAAAGGGTTCGCTAATGTGTAAGCCCGGTGTGTTTCTGTCGACTACGAAAGCTGTTACCCCGAGAAAGCCATATTTTGGATTGATCGTGCCGTATGTGACAAAAACATCGCCTATGGGCGCGTTGGAGATATAGTTTTTATTGCCGTTTAGGATGTAGCTGTCTCCATCTTTTTCTACCGACATCTGCAAGGCAAAAACATCTGATCCACTCTGCTCCTCTGTGATTGCATTCGCGCCGACCAGATCACCGCAACACATCCCTGGCAATAATTCTCGCGCCAGGTCTTCGCTGGCAAATTCCGCGATTGGCATGGCCACCGCAAACAGATGTGCAGCTGCTGAAAATGGCAACCCTGCGTCTTCACAGGCATAACCAAACGCTTCCATAGCCCTGGCGGTGTCTAACCAACCCAATCCCTGGCCACCGAGTGATTCGTGCACACTCAGCCCCAGCAGCCCCAAGTCACCGCACAAGCGCCATTCGTCGCGGCTAAAAAAATTATCGATTCCTCGCGCTTCAACCAGTGGTGCTATGTGTAGCCTTACCTGCTCACAAATATGTTTAAAACGTGCTGTCTGAGATTCACTCCAACTAAATTCCATTGTTGTCGCCCTTAGTTTGCGGTGTCTTTGTGTGCGTGCTGTGCGTGCTTGGCGCTTGTTAAGCCAGTTCAAGCTCGCTTTCGGCCAATAAGGCATGAAGCGTCAGGCTGACATAACGAGTAACTGGGAATTGGGATTCACGAATAAAAAAATGTCCGCCATCGAAATAGGTAACCGGTGCAGGTTGTTTGGTGTGCTGCGACCAGGGGCGCAATAAATCAGGCGTCAAACGTTTATCGTTGCGGCCGCTCAGAATGTGTAAAGGGAAATCAAATGGCGCGTCTGGTACGTAGTCGTATGTTTCCGTTAAGCGAAGATCAGCTTTCATCGCCGGCATAAAGAGCGCCAGCAAATCCGGCTCATCCAACAGCATTTGTGGAATTCCATCGTAACGGGAAATCATTTCGTCAACGAACTCATCGTCAGGCAGATTGTGCAGATGTCTTCCCGGTTCACGGCGGGACGGGGCCTCGCGACCGGAAGCGAACAAACAAAATGGCAATTCCGCACGCTGACGGCGCAAATATCTCGCTGTTTCAAACGCTAGCAAGGCACCGAAGCTGTGCCCGAAAAAGGCAAAGGGGCGACCCGCGATTAAAGGTTCCAAACCCATGGCCAGCATAGCAACTATCGCCTCAAGGTCTTCCCAGGGAGCTTCTTTAAGGCGCGAATCACGACCCGGAAGGTCTGCCGCGATAATTTCGAAATTGTCAGTAAACGCTCGGGTCCATGGCCTATATACGGAGACGCCACCACCGGCGTAAGGGAAGCACACCAGAACTGCGGGCGCTTGGGTATTTGGGTTTAGCCGTTTATACCAATTCACTTGATTTTTCACGGGTATGTTTCCTCTTCGCAAAGATTGTTTACATCGGGGATTCAAGCAGGCTACGCAACACCCGAAAGTGGCCCCGCTGGCTTTCCAGCAAGTCTTCCCCTTTGGGCGTTTTGGTGGTGTGCAGCATCAGCTTGACAATGCTTTTGCCGGTCTCCTCAAATTGACGGACACGATTCAATCGACGGTGTTCATAAAAAGCCAAACTGGTGGTGACACAGTCTGGATTGGCGCGCGACAACTCGTCCGCCAGCACTGCCACAGATTCAAGTGCCATTGACGCGCCCAGGCCCAAACCGCCATAAGGGAAATAGGCACTTGCCGCATCGCCGACCAGTACCACCCGGCCATTAACCCAGTTGTCTGATACAACTGTGCGAAAAGCATCTTGGAAAACACGGCTGCTATCGTTCAGTGCTGCCAGCGCACTGGGAACCGCGCCACCCATGTCGGCAAAACAAGCTTTAATTTGATCGAGATCGGCTCTCAGTTCAGCAGTAGGCAGAGCGGCTGTGGGTAGTCCGGCAAAAGCACAAGCAACATCCTTCGCCGGATACACCGCAACGAAACGATGACCGGGGTCCCAATATTCAGTCATGGTGTGCGCTTCGCATTCACTGGGGTCTATCCACCAACCCCAGCCATACCAATTCGTTTCGCTGGCCGGTGCGTTTTCGAATACCAGATGGCGGATTTGAGAATTAACCCCATCGCAGCCCAGTACAAGATCAAAACGCTCGGTTTCGCCATTGTTAAAACACACATTCACACCGCTTTCATCCTGCCGCAGTGTTTCAACACTCAGCGGAGCTTTTCGTTTTACCGTGCTGCAACCGCGCGCCAGCACCTGCACCAGCGCAGAACGTTTTACCATGCGAATTTCACCGAGAGAGGCAACGATTTTTGCCGGCACAAAGGCATTTAAAATGTCACCGTTTGGGAGCGCAGTACGAAAGGTATGCAACGGCACGCTGGCATCCTCAAAGGCATCATAGAGCCCCAACATACGCAATACCCGACTACCCAAGGGCCACAGACCTAATACATATCCTGCACCACCATCCCCAGGGTTGCGGTCTACCAGCGTTACTGCGTGGTTCTGACGAGTTAACAGCCCCGCGAGAGCCGTGCCCGCGATACCGCCACCAACAATTAATATGTTCATCACTGTGTCACCTTTGATCTTCTCCATTTCCTACCCATTTATTTGGTTCCCACAACAACGGTTTGATTGAGCGGTAAACCTGTAACAAAGGACTGCACATCGCTAAAGCCGCTGTCATTGAGCCAACGGTGGTAATCGGCTGCTGGGTACGCCATGCCCTCCCCACTAGCGAGGGTTAAAAAATAAGGTGAAAACAGCGCTGCGCCCAAGGGCCCGTCTTCTGTGTCGTTAAGCATTACGGAAAGAATGACCAGAGCACCGCCGGGCGGCAAAACCCGGTGGGCTTTAGCAAACAGACCCAGGTTACGTTGCGGCGACCAAATTGGCGTTAACTCGGAAAGAAATACCCCATCCACCCCAGTTGGAAATTCGTCTGTAAAAAAGTCGCCAGCGTGAGTAGCAATGCGATCGCTCAGCCCACTTGCAGCAATTTTTTTGTCCGCAACATCACAAATACCAGGGCTGTCGAAGATGGTGATTTTTAAATTTGGAAACGCCCGCGCCAGCGTTATGGCGTGTGTACCGTCACCACCACCCACATCCAGGATATGACTGAGCTTTTCAAATGCTGCCAGCTTACCGAGTGCTGCAGGGGCGCCCATAGCAAACAGACTGAGGCAATCGTGAAATATTTTTTCCAGTTCAGGTTCGTGTTCAAGTCGTTGATAAATCGTGTTGCCGTCACCAGAAAACCGCTCTACACCAACATTTCGGTTTTCCCGAATTGCTGCAGTCATGTCTGTGAGACCGCGATTAATTCCTTGTTTTATCCAGCGTAATACCGGTGACATACTGCGCGGCCCGGATAACAACGCTGGGTCGATCAATGGGTCGTTAACGTAGCGGTCGTTGTTTCGGTGAACGAGTTTTAAGGCCACCAGACCGGTTAGTAAAATTCGCAAAGGTTGCGCTTCAAGTTGCAGCGCCTTGGCGATTTCCTGCGCATCAATTTCAGGCGTTTCTGCCAACAAATCGAATACGCCCAGTTCAACTCCGCTGGTAAGAAACTGGAAGGCCGCATAGCCCTGGATGTAGGTATTGAGTTGCTCGCGCGTTAATCCTTGTTCACTCATGGGTCTGATCTCGAATCGTGTATTCAATATTTCGGTGTGGTTTGTTGATGGTGCTGCTCACATTCAATCACGATGCTTGCTAATGCGTCGGGCGCACTCACATGAAGGTTGTGACCACCGTCTAAAGTGACGACTTCCTCCAAGTGGGTGTTACAGCCCGCTCGCCAGTCACGGGCATTTAAAAGATCGCCCTGGCGTCCGAACACCAGGTAATGAGGTACTTGTATTTCGGCCATCAGCTCGTTTGAAGTGGCGTCTGAGGAAATACCTACCGGTGCGCGTAAACGCGGGTCCCAACGCCAATGCAGCTCACTATTTCGGTTATCTGTTGCGTGTTGGGCAAGCGTCTCGGCCTGCTGTTGTGACATGCCCGGATACACCGAAAGCAGGCGTTGCGCCGCAACGTTAAGGTCTGCCACACACGTATCGACTGGGCGTTTAGCGGTAAGCTGTGCCCGTAAGATTTTCGATGCTTCCCGGGCATCACTACGGCGTGCCAGTGGCGGTTCTACCAGTATCAATTCCCGAACAGTCTCGGGCCGGGCTACGGTATATAGGGTCGCTATCGCTGCTCCCAGAGACATTCCGAGCAAGGTCATAGGCGCGATTTCCAGGTTGCGAATCACGCAATTGAGATCAGCCACGAAATCAGCCATCTGGTATGTACTTGATGCCGCAGTGCGGTCGCTTTTACCGTGGCCGCGCAAATCGGGCGCAAGCACCTGAAAACCCGATCGCACCAGCTCGTTAGCAAGCGAAGAAAAAACCGCACCTTGCTCCAGAACACCATGTAGGCACAGCACGCAGGGCGCCTGTGGGTCGCCCCAACGGCAGAGGTTTAGCTCCAGTCCCTCGCCTGAAACAGTGTGCTCGTACATCGCAACTTCACGTGGTTTCGAGCGTCGTTTTACGGGCGGTAACTGATAACCGAGTTGCTGTGCCAAATCAGCACTTTCCGCACTTAACTCACGGGGCAATTCAACTTTCTGCCAGGCTTCCGCCAATGCGGGATCAATGGTTTTGTGGGATGAAAAATCAGGATCGCCCACAGAAAGAGAGCGCTCACTGATGCCGTCTGTCATGCGAGAAGCTGCGCCCGAGTATGGATCTAGAACCGCCGGATTGTAATCGACACCCAAAAATTTGGAGATCCGCTGTAATTGCACTTGCGGCTCTCGTACGAGGTCTTCATAAGTCACCAACAAACAGCGCTTAGCACCGACACGGTTACTCAATTGCAGTATGTTTTTGGTCATTTCCCGCCAGATCGACTCGGCCAGTTCAAACACATCTGCACCCTGAACGCCGATTAGGCGATCCATACGCTGACGCATAAAGCTCTCGATCATGGCGTATGGATGTCGTACCAAATGAATGTAACGTGGCTCGGTGCAAAGCCGCTCAGCGCGCTCGAGGGTGACTAGGTTGTTGGCGTAACTGGGTGATTTATCGATCACCTGGCGCTCTCCGGCAAGTTCAGCCAATTGTCGATACACTTCCTGAATGGGGGTTCGCTGTTCCGTGAGGAGCTGCAGCTCAGACTTGGCCTGAGCGGCGTCGCAGCCACGCAATTCCATCACCGCCCTTACCAGCCCTTCGTCCAGGTAACTGTCTTGCAATGCGCAACTGCGCTCGGCCATGGTTTTAAAAGGCAGCAGATGCAATTCGGGTGGCACAAATAAATCGGGGTGCCCGGCCAGCATGACTCGCAGTAGCGTGGAACCAGAACGGGGCGCGGAGAGAATGAAGCCGATATTCGCCACTGGATCACCCAGGGTTTCCTGCGATGCGAGTGGTGCCGCAGACCAGGGCGTTGCGGATGGCGCTTCAGATGCTTGTGCAGGCTGGGATTCGCTGGTCATTGCGCCTAACAGATAGTCACACAGCTCACTGATCAAAGGTGTTTGGTAAAGCTCCCTGGGATATAGAGCACATCCCAGCGCCTCCTTCAGGAGTTTCACCAGATCCATCACCATTAAAGAATCAAACCCCAGATCAAACAGGTTTGCGCCGGAACCTATTTGGTTGGCAGGCATGCCAAGTACCTGAGCGACATTTTCTTTCAGGCATTGCGCCACCAGATCGCTACGCATCTCAGGGGCGCATTCTTCTATCCGGGCTTTCCAATGCTGTTTTTCCGATGAATCGGTCACATCGACGCCATCGAAGAGCCCGACCATGTATTCGGCCTCGTTGCCTGTCATTAGCTGAGTAAGGGTGTTGAGAGCCGCAAGGGCGGGCATTGGGTGTACACCCTGTCGCGCGAGCCGTGCGCGGTCCTGTTCTGAGAGCTTGGCCGCCATACCCGGACCATCCCACAGGCCCCAATGAACACATAAAGCACAATGACCTTCGGCGCGGCGGCGATGCGCCAGCGCCTGCAACATGGCGTTGGCTGCGGCATAGTTAGCCTGTGCAGCAGAACCACTTACACCTGCCATCGAAGAGAACATCACAAAATGTTCCAGCGGCAGCTCACGTGAATGCTTATCAAGCTCGAACGCTACATCAGCCTTGGCCGCGATCACCTTCGCCAGAGATTGGGTGGTCTGTTGTGCAATTAAAGCGTCTTCGGTAATACCAGCGACATGAAAAATACCAGCGAGCGGTTGTTCAATGCAGCTTAACAATTGCGTCACAGCGCTGGTTTCTGTTAGATCGCAGTGAATAACCTGTAAATTTACGTCGAGATCGGCTAAATCATACATGCGGGGGTCGTCGGTACCGCGACGGCTGGGCACGATAATATTCAACGCCCCGCGGGAGGCCAGCCATCGAACCAGTTGTTGGCCGATACCGCCGAATCCACCGGTCACCAAATAAGCGGCATCTTTTCTGAATTCCGCTTGCTCGTCGGGTGGTTCAATAGCTTCAATTCGTCTCACGAAGCGCTCTCCAAGTCGCCAGACGACGGGCTCCTTAGTTTGCCCTTCCCTGCTGATTTCCCTAACCAGTAATTCCGGTTCGGCTTCGTCCATATCAACGGCACTAATATTCAGTTCAGGCCTTTCCAGACCTAGCGACGAAGCCATAGCCCATAAAGCGGCTTGAAGTGGCACAGCCCCCTCTTCATCGCGGATGGCAAAAGCATGACTGCTGGCGAGCCAATAATTACCACCCGACTCCGGTAACGCCTGTAAAACTACCAACAGATCGACCAGTTGGTAGTTTTGGTCTGGGTCGATAAAACGGATATCGACCAAGGGGTCCTCTGAGTTATTTCCCAGCGTGGTAAGCTCACCGTTCTCACGGCGCACCTGTAGACCGGTCGATACATCATGGCTAAGGTAATACAGCGTTTCGACACGAATACCCGCCGCCGTGAAGCTTTTTACTGTAGCTTCTGCAAGGAAACCTTCCGCCGTAAGCAATTGTATTTTTTGGGGAATCTGACCAGCGCGTATTGGCGATGGTCGCCATGCGGGACGTAAAACGGATAATTTGTTAGACGCGGCATCCCTGTGTTGTACGGTGCCGGGGGCTACAGGTGCATCGGCGCCCCAAAAATTTTCTCGTTGGAAGGGATAGCTCGGTAGAACGACGCGTTTAAATTGTTTTTGTGGTTCTACTTGCGTCCATTCAGGCGTAATACCTGCAGAATAAAGGTCTTGTAAGGTTTGCGCGATATATAGATCTGCGGACTGCGCCGGCTTCACAATCAGGCTTAACACCTCAAAATAGTTTGGCGCTCGCGGCAAACCTGCATTGGCGTCGTGCCAATTTAAAGCTTTTGCATCGTGAACAGATTTGTTGATGCTGCCATCCCGCCATTCTATTCTTGCGGAACGCCAGTTGATGCCGCCCGGCAGCGCCGCCTCTGCCACCAGTGCCTGCGCAAGACTTGAACCTTCTTCGGGCGATAACGCACCTGCAGCGACTGCTGCAGTCACCCGTCCAATGCCCTCACCCGCGACCCATTGCGGCCGCAAACCGTAACTCTGCCACAGGCACAGCAAGGCATACTGGAGCGCATAACTGCGAGGACTGGTGATTTTCTGAAGGGAATCATTAAAAACAGGGAAGCGCGCAGCGAGTTGTGGTGCCACCCTTTGTAGTTCTTGTGTGTTGCCGGGAAAAAGAAACGCCAACGGTGATTCTGCTTCTTGTTCAGTCGCATAGTTGGTGTTTTTTAACCATTGCTCCATTTGTGAGGAAATTTCAGCCAGTTCCCCCGCAAATGTCGCCCGCACAGGAAAATGCACCCGGCCTGTTGCTGCGCTGTGGCATAAATCGATTAAAGCTGGTGGGCTTTGTGAATCCAAGACGCGTTGGTAATTCTGTACCTGCTGTCGCAGGGCTGTGTCGTTTTTCGCAGAAATCACCAAAACTTCCGGGCGTGTTTTAAGCGTTTCGCGCGACTCGGGTTCGGGCGCCTGCTCTAACACCATATGTACATTGGTACCATTGATACCAAAAGAGCTGATGGCGGCTGCGCGAGATTGACCAGTGTCTTGCCAGTCTTCTCCCAATTGAGGAAGACGATAGTTGAAGCGACCCGCCAGAGCACTTTCAATATGGGGATTAAGCTTCTCAAAGTGGAGATGGGCAGGCATTTTACGGTGCTGTAACGCCAATATTACACGTGACAAACCCGCAACACCTGCGGCGGCTTCGAGGTGACCAATTTGGGTCTTCACCGAACCGATGATCAGCGGTCCGTGTTGCCGTTTGGCCTTGCCATACGTAGCCGCAAGTGCCTGCATTTCGATAGGATCACCGAGTGGCGTGCCTGTTCCGTGTGCCTCAACATAGTCGACATGAGCAGGATCGATTCCACTTTCCAACAAGGCCTGTTTGATCACCGCCTGTTGTGACGGACCATTGGGCACGGTAATGCCACCGCTGCGCCCATCGTGATTTATCGCCGAGCCGCGCAGCACCGCGAGAATGCGATCACCGTCTGCCTGAGCATCTTCGAGTCGCTTCAACACTAACATGCCGCAGCCTTCTCCACGCACATAGCCATCGGCACTGGCGTCAAAGGTGCGACAACGGCCCTGCACCGATAAAGCACGTAATTTACAAAAGTAAATCATTAACATGGGCGACAAAATGAGATTCACGCCTCCCGCCAGCGCTATATCACATTCCCGTCGGCGCAACGCTAACATCGCCATATGGGCGGCCACCAAAGAGGAAGAGCAGGCGGTATCCACAGGTACTGTTGGGCCTTGGAATCCAAAAGTATACGCCAGCCTGCCCGCGGCAAAGCTGGCACTGGTACCCAGCACTGAATAAGGGTCAATGGCCCCCAAGCCCCCCGTGCTGTAGCGTAATTGCGCGTAATCGGTGGTGGAAATACCCACAAAAACGCCGGTACGACTACCCATCAATCGCTGTGCTGACAGCCCGGCATTTTCCAGCGCCTCCCAACTCACTTCCAACAGCAAGCGGTGTTGTGGATCGGTGGCTACTGCTTCACGTGGCGCAATCCCAAAGAAGGCCGCGTCAAAATTACGGCCGGGTTCGTCGATAAAACCGCCGTGTTTGGTGTACATGCGGCCAGCGGCTTCAGGGTTGGGGTCGTAGAAGGCGTCTCTGTTCCAGCGGTCAAGCGGCACTTCGCGTACAGCATCTTTACCATTTACAATCAAATCCCAATAACTGTCGGGATCATTGCCTCCTCCGGGATAACGGCAGCCCATTCCCACCACGGCAATAGGCCCGGCGTGTTCGGCTTCAAGCGTGTCGAGACGCGTACGCATTTGGCGCATTGCTAAGAGCGCGCGGCGCAAGGCATCTTCGTTTTGCTTTGGGTCTTGTTTACTCATAGTAAATGACTGTCCGTTTACCGCTATTGGGTCTCATGCCTAAGCTTGTGTACAGCGCAACGGTGCAAATCCAACCGCGGCAGTTATTTCGTAAAGGATTAAAAACCGGCGCGGCGCAGTTCGTCTTCCAGGGAATCGCGCAACTCAACATCGCTCAACTCGGCGACCGCGTCCGCTTCAGTTTGTTGAGAGTCTTGGGTTTCTGCAGAATCACTACTGGTGAGCGACAAGACTTCTTCCGCGAGATAGTCGGTTAATGCTGCGACATTGGGGTAATCAAACAGTAGAGTCGCTGATAGCGGTTGAGCGACGATGCGCACTAACGCGTTGCGTAACTCCACCGCAAGAAGCGAATCCAAGCCAAGATCGTTGAGCGGTTGGCGTGGGTCGACGCGCTTACCCGCATTCATACCCAACACTTTAAGAAGCTGTTCTTCGACCACTTCCTGAACGCGCTGGTAGCGAGCCCCCTCTGGGAGTTGCTCCAGTTCGACTTGCAAACCACCGCCGTTGCCTGTGAGATCTTCGCCGTTGCCGCTATTGCGATTTTGCACAACATCGTTAAGCAGCGGTAATTCCGCGCCAGGTGGCAGCTGTGAGAGAAATTGTTGCCAATCAATCGGCAATACCATAATTTGTGGTGGCGCCGCGCCGAGTATGCTGTCGAGCATCGCCATACCCTGATCTAGAGTTATCGGCAGCATGCCGCGTGCCTCCCAGGCTCCAGATTCGTCGAGTTCCGCAGCCATACCTGCTCCCGTCCATGGCCCCCAATTAATGGAAACGGCAGCGAGACCTCGAGCGTGACGGTAATGTGCCAACGCATCCAGAAAACTGTTCGCCGCGGCGTAATTCGACTGGCCAGCTGCGCCCATAACCGCTGCCGCTGAAGAAAACATCACAAACACATCGATGGGGTTGTTTTGCGTGAGTTCGTGCAGATTCCAGGCACCTTGAACTTTTGGAGCCATAACCTTGCTGAAGCGTTCTGGCGTTTGTTGTGCAATGGCGCCATCATCAAGCACACCCGCAGCATGAATCAGGCCTCGCAGCGGCGGTAATTCGCTATTTTGCAACTGCTTCAGAGCCTCTTCGAGGGCATCTCGATCAGCGACGTCAGCCTGCAAGCATGTCACCTTGCAGCCCTTTGCTGTGATTCTCTGCAAGCGCTGCTGAACTTCTTCGGAAGGCGCTCGACGGCTCATCAGGGCAAGAGCTCCGGCGCCACGTTCGACAAGGTGTTCCGCAACACACAATCCCAAACCACCCAAGCCGCCAGTGATCAAATAGGTAGCATCTTCCAACACAGGCATAGGGCGCTGGGCCGCTTCCGATTGGGTGATGACAATTTTGCCGATATGCCTGGCCTGCTGCATAAATCGAAACGCATCGAGCGCCTTGTCTAGGGAAAAGCCATGCCATGACAGAGGTACAAGACGCCCCTCCCGAAAATGAACCATGAGTTCACCCAACATCCCACCCACCATGGCAGGATCACTTGCTGAGAGGCTGTCCAATGCTATTGTGTGGTATTCAAGGCTAGGCCAGGCTTGCAGTGCCACTTCGTCGAGCAATTCCATCTTGCCAATTTCCAGAAAACGACCACCCTCGCGCACCAGTGCCAGACTTTTTGTGAGTGCTTCGCCAACCAGTGAATTGAGCACCAAATCGACACCGAGGCCTTCAGTAATTTCCATGACCTGCCGTGCGAAATCCACTGAGCGGGAATCCATCACGTGATCCACACCCTGGCGTTTTAGTAGCTCTCGTTTATCGGGGTTTCCTGCAGTTGCAAATATTTCAGCACCGGCGTTTTTAGCCAATTGCACCGCAGCTTGGCCCACACCGCCCGCGGCGGCATGGATTAAGACGCGATCACCTTTTTTCATGCCGCCTAAGCGGTTAAGGGCATAGTGCGCTGTGAGAAAAGCAATTGGCAGGGTTGCTGCTCCCGCAAAATCCATTTCTGGAGGAATGACCGCAACCTGGCGCGCATCCGCAAGCACTTCGGTGCGAAAACTGCCAGGGGCTATACCGGTAACTCGGTCTCCGGCCTTGAGCCCTTCAACGCCGTCACCCAGAGCAACGATAATACCGGCACACTCACCACCCAGAGGACCTGGGTCACCAGGATACATATCGAGCGCATTGAGCACGTCACGGAAGTTCAAACCGGTAGCATGAACGGCAATCTTGATCTGTCCACGGCGCGGTTGTTCCGCAGCCACTGGCGCCAAGCTCAAGGCACTGAGTTCACCCCGTTGCGGTATCTGCAACTGCAGTAACTCACGCGTTTGCGATTGAGGTTCAGCAGCCGTTGCCAAACGCGCCGCATAGCGCACACCGTGTCGCCACGCTATTTGATTTTCATGATCCGCCTGTTGTAGCTGTTGTGCGAGGCCTGCAATGGAACCCGGCACGTCCGCGGGGTCGAGATCGCAGAGTACCGTGCGCAACATCGGGAGTTCCGATTGAACAACGCGACCAAAGCCCCACAGCATGGCGGCTTCCGGTGCGGTAACACAGGGGCCTTCTGCGACAGACTGTGCGCCACAGGTTACCAAAGTCAGCGCCGGTGCTTTATCGCCCAACAGCGACAGACCCTGTATCAATGTCAGGAGTTTGTTATTGTTCAACGCCGCAGCAGCACTGATTGCCGCGACACTTGATTGCGAGGCTGCGCTAAGATCACAGCCGAGCAATGCAACAACTTGGGAAATTGGTTGCCCATTCAGTGACTCGCTCAAGGTGGCTGCAGCTGCGTCGGCTGTCGTCAGTGCGTCTGTGGTGATGGTGTGCAGCGTCAGCCCAGAATCGCTTAAATTTTCGCTTAGACGCGTCGCAACCCCTTGCTTATCACTAATTATTACCGTAACGCCCTGGTGCTCTAATTGGCTAGCGCCGAGCGGATGTTCCACCCAGCCAGGCGTGTGATAAACCGTATGCTTCGCGCTTCCCAGCGAACGTTTGACAGCTGCCAGTGAGGTTTTACGAAGCCTGACGCCTGTCACAATTGCGAGCAGCTCTCCGTCATCGGATAACAACTTCAAATCGCCACTCAAGGTTTCGCCATCGCCATCGTTCAATTGGGCGTAGCAATAAAATGCTTCGGGCAAGCTTGCGAGAACTTCCAATTGATCCAACGCGACAGGAAGGTAGAGAGTGTCGTCACCCTCGACCGAAAAAGTAACGCCAAGCGCTTGGAGGCAAGCGTCGCTCAGCGCGGGGTGTAAAACCAGATCTTCAGTGGGTAGCGATGTCGGTCGGTGAATTCTGGCGAGGCTTGCGCGTTCGCCGGAACGCAACTCCGTAATCCCCTGAAATGCTTTGCCATACTCCATGCCATGGGAACGCATCCGCGCATAATTGTTTTGAGCAACGTGGCTTTCAGGCAGTTTTTCTGTGAGTGCGTCGATATTTAAAGAAGAGCTTGATGAAGCCTGTGTAAATACAATGCGACCCAGAGCGTGGCGTTGCCAGATTGCTTCGTCGCTTTTAAAACTGTGAACCTCAAAGGCCATACCATCGCCATAGGGCCGCAAAATGGTCTGTACCGTGGATTTTTCGTTGTTTTGCAGGGTCAGAGGCGTTTCAAAGGCGACTTCCTGTAAAACCGCATGTTTACTCGGCGCAGCCGCCTTAGCCCCTGCAAGAGCAAGCTCCCAGTACCCCGTTGCCGGGAAAATGGCCTGTCCATCAACAGCATGGTCTGCCAGCCAGGTGGGATTATCAGAGCTTAAAGTTGTATGGAACAGCAACTCGCTGCCTGCTGTCTGGAGACGTTGACCCAAGAGCACATGAATGTTTTCACCGGCAACAGCCAGGTTCGCTGAAGCTGAATTGGCGTCACCAGGCAACATGGAATTGCGCTCGATCCAGTAGTGCTCGCGCTCAAAGGGGTAAGTCGGGAGAATGACGGGACTGCCCGCAGCCTGTTCAAAAAATGTCTTCCAGTTCAGGGGGGCACCCTGTATATGCAATTCCGCGACGGCATCACTCAATACATCCCACTCGTTTTCACCGCGTTTTAGCGAAGTGACATAGTGGAGGTTATCTTCCTCAACAATCTGCTGTGCCATGGTGATGAGCGTTGCGTGGGGCCCGATTTCGAGAAACAGATCGCAGCCGGCTGCAACCGCATTTCGCAGGCCTTTTTCAAACATCACCGGTTGGCGCGCGTGACGCGTCCAGTACTCAGGGCCAAGCGTGTCTTTTTCCACTGCTTCACCGCTGAGGTTTGAAATAAAACGCACGGCGGGTTGGCGATGAGTTAATTGTGCGGCTACCTGTTGCAGTTCATTTAGCATTGGCTCCATAAGATGAGAATGAAACGCGTGCGATACGATTAAAGCGGTACTTTGAATACCCTCAGCGGCGAGTCGATCCATCAGGGCATCTAATGCACCCTGTTCACCAGACACTACCGTGTTGCGTGGTGTGTTTGCCGCTGCAATGCCCACTTTGCCCGCCAAAGGCTTAATGAGTTCTTCTACCTGCGACAGCGGAGCGAATATCGCGGTCATACCGCCACCTTGAGGTAACTCCTGCATGAGTCGGCCACGTGTGGCAATTAACTGGGCTGCGTCTTCGAGCGTGAGAACACCTGCAACGCAGGCTGCGGCGAACTCGCCCACGCTGTGCCCCATCACCAATTCCGGTTCCACACCCCAGGCACGCCACAACTCCGCTAGCGCGTATTCCAAGGCGAACAATGCTGGTTGGGTAAACGCTGTTTGGTTCAGGCGCTGGTCATCGCTGGTGGCGTGCATGACTTCAATAATCGAACAATCCATGTGAGGCTGCAGTGCCTTGTCGGCGCGATCCAATGCCTCTCGAAAGAGCGGTTCCTGAGCGTAAAGTTCACGTCCCATACCCTGGCTTTGGGCGCCCTGCCCGCTAAATACGAAAGCGACTCGGGGTTTACTGCCTGTGGGGTCGACAGCGCGTGCAAGGCCTAAAGCGGTTTTCCCACGGGCTAAAGATTTAAGGCGGTCCAGCATCTGCTTTAAATTTTCGGCTTTTACAGCTGCGCGCAGGGGCATGCGACAGCGGCCATTCGCGGCCGTACGACACACCTGTTCCAGGTCCAAATTGGGGTGAGCGGTGAGGTGATCATGGAGTCGCCCCGCTAATTCCGCCAAGCTGTTATCGGAACGAGCTGAGAGTGGCAAGAGGTGTTGCGTTCGTGCTGGCTTGTCAGCCGGGGTTTGTGGTGCCGGTGCTTCCTCTACAAGCACGTGGGCATTGGTACCGCTGATGCCAAAAGAACTGATGCCGGCAACCCGCGCACGCCCTTCACGCAGGGGCCAATCCAGGGATGTTTCCGGAAATTGCACCGCTGCGCCGTTAAGCGAAATGTGCGGGTTTAGTTGCTTGAGGTGTAGATGCTGGGGAATTTTTTGGTTTTGCATCGCCATAACCACTTTAATTACACCAGCAATGCCCGCGGCAGCTTCCAGATGCCCGATGTTCGTCTTGACGGAGCCGACGGTCAAAGGATCATTACGGTCGCGATGCTTGCTGAAAATATCGATCAGGGCGTGCATTTCAATGGGGTCGCCGAGCGGTGTGCCGGTACCGTGCGCTTCGATATAACTCACATCTGAGGGGTCCAACTGGGCATCTTTAAGTGCTGCACGCAACACCGCTTTTTGGGCCGGGCCGTTGGGTACCGTCAAACCACCGCTGCGACCGTCGTGATTGATCGCCGAGCCGCGCAACACCGCAACAATATTGTCACCATCCCGTTGCGCGTCGCCGAGACGCTTCAAAACGACCATGCCCGCCCCTTCGCCACGTGCATAGCCATTCGCAGAAGCATCAAAGGTTTTGCAGCGGCTGTCTGGTGATAGCGCGCCCAATTTGCAAAAGTAAACGGTAAGCATGGGGTTGATAATGGCGTTAACACCACCCGCCAAGGCCATGGAGCACTCCCCAGCGCGAAGGCTGCGAATCGCCATATGCAGCGACACCAACGATGACGAACAAGCGGTATCCACCGCGCTATTAGGCCCCTGCAAACCGAGTACATAGGAGATTCTGCCCGAAGCCACATTCATGCCCACACCGGTGCCGCTGTATGGATCAATGTCGATGCGGTTCACCATGGTGTGTTGGAAATAATCCTGGCTTGAGATCCCCACAAATACGCCGGTATCGCTACCCACCAGGCTATCGGGTGCAATGCCTGCGCGCTCCAGAGCTTCCCACGAAGTTTCCAGCAACATGCGCTGCTGTGGGTCCAGGGACAGCGCTTCGCGAGGGGCTATACCGAAAACTTCCGGGTCAAACTGGTCGATGTTATCGACGAAACCACCACCTCGTGTGTACATCTTGCCTTGAGTGCCAGGGTCGGGATCAAAAAAAGCCTCCAGATCCCATCGTTCGGCAGGTATTTCGCTGATCATGTCCCGCCCTGCCTCAAGGCCTTCCCAAAAACGTTCCGGAGTATCACTGTGACCCGGCAGACGACAAGCCATACCAATGATCGCAATCGGCTCGTGTTTTTGGCCTTCTATCGCATTGAGGCGATCTTGCATTTCTTTTAAGGCAACTGCAGATTTTTGCAGCAGGCCCGCTGTTGCGTCATTTTCTTTAGGCATTACGTTGACTCCATTTCTCGAGCTCAGCAGCGATGATGTCGGCAGCCGCCTCATCGCTAATATCAGTGTCAGGTTTCGGGGAAGACCGTTGTGCTTCGGCGTCAGATTCGCCGCTGCCTGAGGACCAGCCATAAATTTCAGTGGCAACAAAGTCGGCCAGTTGTACGACGCTGGGGTAATCAAACAATAGAGTTGCTGGCAGCCGCTGACCCACGGCATTTGCAATGGCATTGCGCAGTTCGACCGCCATGAGTGAGTCCAGGCCCAACTGCAGCAAAGAAGCATTGCGATCGGGTAAAGCGTCGCCGCTTAAGCCAAGCGCACGCGCTGCCTGCTGCGCTATACGCTCAACCAAACCGGCACGACGTTGCGCGCTCGGCAATGCTTCGAGCGATTCAGCCCACACTGCAAGTTTTTTGTCGGTGCTGAATTCGCTGGCGATGTCCAGAAGGCGCTGCTGCGCATGCCCCTGGCGGTCCAGAAATTCAGGCCAATTCACGGACATTGCAACCGCCCGGGTCGTGCCAGTTGCGGCACAGTGATCCATAAGTGATAAATAGTCAGCGCAGCTCGGCGTTGCGACACCCATGTTGCTCATACGTTTATGATCTGCGTTAGTAAGCTTGGATGTCATACCTACAGGCCATGGGCCCCAAGCCATACTCAACGCGGGATATCCCTGCATCGCGCGTTGCTCGGCGATGGCATCAAGGTAGGCGTTGGCTGCAGCATAGGCGCCCTGGCCTGCGGCACCCAACTCACCCGATGCGGATGAATAACAAACAAAAAAGTCCAGAGAGTCGCGACGTGTTTCACGGTCTAAAATGCGTGCTCCGAGCATCTTAGGTGCCAGTACACGTTGAAATGATTCCCAGCTCTGCCCTCGGATTGGTGAATCCTCAAGCACACCGGCTGCGTGTATAACACCACGAAGTGGTTGGCCAGTGTTGCGAATATCGTCCAGCAGAGTTCTTACCTGGCTCGACTCTGAGAGATCCGCCTGGCGACACACAATATCGACACCGCCTTTGCATATATCAGCGATGCTTGCCTGAGCGGCCACGCTCGGTGTGCGACGCGAACTAAGTACAATCCGTCGGGCACCGAGCTCCGCCAAATGACGGGCACTTTCTAGCCCCAGACCTCCAGTACCACCAGTAACCAGATAAGTACCATCGTCGCGACAGGTAATGGGAGTAGCAACAGCATGGCGTAATGCGATCTTGCCAATGTGCTGCGCCTGCTGCATGTAGCGAAACGCTTCACTGACATCGCTAAAATCGAAGACCCGTAAATGCGGTGCTTGCCATGACCCATTTCGGAAGGCTTCCATCACCTCCACCATCAAGCTTTGTACTGTATCGGGGGTTTCTTCGATGAGACGATCTAAGGCAATAATGTGGTAACTAATCGCCGGAAATTCAGCGTTCACCCGTTCTGGCGACCAAATGCCCAACTTACCAATTTCCAAAAATCGACCGCCTTCACGCAACAGAGCCATGCTCTGAGGAATAAATTCATCGGACAGGGCATTAAGAACCACATCGATACCCTGCCCCTGGGTGATGTCGCGAATCTGATGGGCGAAATCCAAAGAGCGTGAATCGAAGATATGCTCGATACCCTGCGCCTTTAAAAAGTTCCGCTTTCGCTCAGAGCCAGCGGTTGTGAAAATTTCCGCACCGTGCGCTTTAGCAATCTGAATGGCTGCTTGACCAACGCCTCCGGCACCGGCATGAATGAGTACGCGCTCTCCGGCACGGAGTTTGGCCACATGGCTTAAGGCATAGTGGGCTGTGACATAAGCAATTGGTAGCACAGCAGCCTCTTCAAAACTGAATACCTCTGGCATAGCCGTTACCAACCGCTGGTCGGATACAATGTGGGACGAAAATGCACCGGAGGCACCGCACACCACTCTGCGACCGATCCAAGCGGAATCCACGCCTTCTCCAACACTTTCCACCACGCCAGCACATTCACCGCCAAGCGGCCCAGCGTTGCCGGGAAACATACCAAGCGCATTGATGACATCGCGAAAATTGAGACCGGTGGCGCGCACACGGATCAGCATTTCTCCAGCCTTTAGTGCTTGCAGCACTAAGGGTTTCAGTTGCATTTGATCGAGCATGCCGGTGCTTGAGGGGTGCAGTCTGAATGGATCTGTAAGGGGCACATCACGACGCCCTAAACGCTGTACCAAACGGGTGCCGTCGCGCCAGGCAATACGATCCTCATCATCATCGCTGGCAAGTTCCGAAAGTATTGCGTCGCTGTCCTCTCGAGCATTTTCAACAGACAAATCAATCAGCCGATGGCGCAGTTCGGGATGTTCCTCCCGCAATGCCGCCGCAAAGCCCCACACAAGTGCCTGGTCCGGCTCACACGCAGCTGCCTGAGCGCCAACTCGCTGTGCATTGCGGGTTATTATCGAAAACGAGGCATTGCTTGCTGTGCAGACCAGCGTTTGAGAAAGGTGCAGCGCAGCAGTCATTACTTGCTCTCCCCGCCCCTCGGAAGAGATGAGAACAATTCCCTCAAGGGCTTGGTTGCTTGCACACTCGATAAGACGTGAGACCTGTTGTGGGTCTTGTGGATTGAACGCCCAGTGCTTATCACTGCGCTCCGCAAAATTCGAATCGAATTCTGCGATGAGCGGCTCGGCACCAGAATCGTTCAAGGATTCGGAGATGGATTCCAGCAAACTTGCCTGCGGAGCCAGCAGTAACCAGCGACCGCTGATTGGCTTCGCAGCGGGAACATCTGCGCGAACCCAGGTAACCTTGTACAGACTGTTTTGCGGTGTAACACGATCGTTAATGGGCAGTGACACACGCTGGAAACGCATGCCAAGCACTTCGACCAAAATGCGACCGCTGCTGTCACAAGCGGTAATATCCAGCAGCGCACCGCTGTCATCAACATGCTTTAACTCTGCTCTAGCGTTGACTTCTGCGGGCAAAGCGGCGTGCAGTTGCACCCTCTCAATGGCCACAGGTAAAAAGTTGTCGGTTTCAGGTTCGTCAAAGAAAAATACACCCGCAGCCTGGCAACACGCGTCCAGCAAGGCCGGGTCGATCACCCCACCCAGTGATTGTTGGGTGCGTACTTTAGCGAGGCTCACGGATTCGTTTGCAACAATTTCGGTGACGAGCTGGAACGCAGGGCCATAATTCATTCCCCGCCCCCTAAGCTCGCTATAAAATTCTGCACTGTTTAGTTTTCGGGTACAGCGACTGCGTAGCACATCGCTGTCAAGCAAAGCGGTCATATCCGGGCCGGCCAGTGTTTCTGCCTGCATGCAACAATGAAGCGTCCAGTCCTTTTGCGTGGCCCCACGGCTAAATATTTCCACGGCCAAGTGCTTGTTTTCGCTGCGTATTATGGTTTGCACCTGGCGCTCATCCTCTGCCAGCATCATGGGCTGCAGAATTTTCACAGTTCGCAACACGATCGACCGCTCAAGCTCTGTACTTATCTCTCGCATCGCAGTAAAAGCCATGTCCAAATAAGCGGTAGCTGGGAAAATAGCACCTGCTGCGATTGCATGGTCTGCCACAAAAGGAAGTTGGCTGGTGCTGAAAATTGCCTGGAACTGGGCTTCGAGTGCAGCTGATGGCAGCGCCTGCCCCAGTAACCCCGGTGCAGTGTTATCAACAAATGATTTCTGGATCGGGTCTAGCCAGTGGCGTTCGCCATACAAAGGCATTACGGGTATGTGAATACGTCGCAGAGTGTGTTCGTCATTCAACAGAGCAGACCAATTTGGTACGGTTCCGCGCAGATATAGTTCACCAACTGCACGGCGGACCTGGGTAACAGCATCTTCGCCGCGACGAAGCGATGCAATCCAAGCCAATTCCGGGGCTCCGTCGGCACAGGCGCGACCAAGCTGGCTAAGCACAGGGTGCGGGCCGACTTCGATAAAGTCTTTGCAGCCGGCATCAATCAGAGCAGCAATGCCTTTAGCAAACTGCACCGGTTTGCGGCTGTGTTCGCGCCAATGCCCTGCTGTGTGATCACCTTTGCTTAAACGTTCACCGGTCAGGGTCGATATCAACGGAATAATCGGATCACGAAGCACGCATTGCGATGCGCGTTGATCCAGTTCGTCCAATATGGGTTCCAGCAACGCACTGTGAAAACCATGGGTGGTAGCCAGGGGCTCAGCGGCAATACCTTGGGTTTGTGCCAATTCAGCGACTGTGGCAAGGTCTAGTTCCGTACCGGCAACAACCACGTTTGCCGGGCCGTTGATGACGGCAATTTCCACGCTCACCGGCAGCGTTTTAAGCAGTGTTACAACAGTGGTTTGCGGTGCAAACAGCACCAGCATGGCGCCGGGTATCTCGAGGGTGTCCATCAACTTGGCGCGCTCGACTACCAAGGTGAGCGCATCTTCCAGTGACAGGGCGCCTGCCACCGCGGCGGCAACATATTCACCTAGGCTGTGACCGAGTACAAAATCCGCTTCAATACCCCAACTCTGCCACAGTCGAGACAGCGCAAATTCCAATACAAATAGGGCCGGTTGTGCGTAACGTGCCTGCTGCAGCAATTCATTAACTTGTGAATCGTTATCATCGGCAGAAATTATTGATGCAATCTCTATATCAATCGCCGTCGATAGAGCTTTGTCGCACAGATCTACAGCATTTCGAAAAACCGTGTCGGCTTCATAAAGTGAACGCCCCATACCGGGGTGAACAGCGCCCTGTCCGGTAAATAGGAAGGCGCGAGGTGAGGGATTACCAGTTGATCGCTGCACACCGACTAAAGCGGGATGCTCTGCACCCTGCGCCCAGGCCCGCAAGCCTGAGAGCAAATCTTGTCGCGAAGCCCCCAGAAGCATCGCGCGATGGGATTCATGGCCGCGATAGATGCTGGCAGTCGAGCAGGCTTCAGCCACCGAAATTGCGTCATTTTCCAAAAAATTCAGATAGCGGCCGCGAAGCTCTGCCAGGGTTTCACCCTGGCGCGCCGATAGTGGCAGTAGGTATGGCTTTAGAACTTCTTTTTCCTTGTTCACGCGAGTTTGTGGCGGCTGCTCCAAAACCACATGGCAATTGGTTCCACCAAAACCGAAGGAACTGACCCCCGCTCGCCGGGGTGCGTTATACGCGGGCCAGGGCTGCAATTCGGCGTTAACAAATACCGGGCTGCTATCTTTTAACCCGGTTTCCGGGTTGGCCTCGCTAAAACCGAGGCTTGGCGGAATCTTGCCGTGCTTCACGGTTAACGCTGTTTTTATCAACCCAGCAATACCAGCAGCGCATTCCAAATGGCCGAAATTCGTTTTCACCGAACCCAACGCACAACGGGCATTTTTGGTATTCACACCGCTGAATACCTGTTTGAGCGCCGCTATTTCAATGGGATCGCCAAGACTGGTGCCCGTACCGTGGGCTTCAATATAACCCACGCTACTGGGCTCAATTCCCGCAACAGCCTGTGCCGCGGTAATAACGTCCACCTGCCCAGACACTGAAGGCGCGGTAAACCCGATTTTGCTGGCACCGTCGTTATTTACGGCAGACCCCAGTATTACGGCATAGATCGCATCGCCGTCGCGACGTGCATCTTCCAGGCGTTTTAACAAGACTGCGCCGGCGCCACTGCCAGGTACGGTACCATTTGCGGTGGTGTCAAAGGCACGACAGTGACCATCGCCCGACAACATGCTGCCGCCCTGATTGGAATAGCCCACCCGATGCGGCACACGCACCGTTACGCCACCGGCAAGCGCAGCGTCACATTCCATGGCGAGTAAGGCCTGACAAGCCTGGTGCACCGCCACCAAAGATGTTGAACAGGCGCTTTGCACGGTAACTGCGGGACCACGTAGATCCAGCTTGTGCGCGGTAAGTGTCGCCAAGTAGTCTTTGTCATTGGCGACCAGCTTGGCAAGGTTCAGGTCGGCGCCACTTCGATCGAGCAAGGCGTGTAAGTTGTACAACAGGTAAGTACTGATTGAAGCCCCGGCAAACACTGCGACGCGCCCTGGCGACTGCGCACTTGCCAGACCCGCATCATCCAAAGTCTCGCGAGCCACTGTCAAAAACAAGCGCTGCTGTGGGTCCATGAGCTCGGCTTCACGCGGTCCAATGTTGAATAGATCGGCATCAAAGTAATCGATATCCTCGAGACAACTGGCGGCCGACACATAAGTGGGATCATCAAGCGTGTCTTCGGGAACACCCTCTGCCAATAATTCTTCGCGACTGAAGCGGCTGATACTTTCAACACCCAGCGATAAATTCCGCCAAAACGATTCCGGGCAATTGGCACCGGGAAACCGTAATCCCATTCCGACAATGGCGATACGGTCTAAATCCGAGTCGTCGTAGCTTGCATTCAATTCATTGTAATTACTTGTCATCGTGCCATCCTGTCTTGTGACATTACTCTGCGGTAACCGCACGGGCACGGCGCCTTGCCCGCGCTGCGCGCTGATCTGCGCCGCGTGCCTTGGCTTTTTCGTTAGAAACCGGAGCATTCGCTGCAGTTTCCAGGTAGCTGGCATATGAGGCTAGCGTGGCATGATTGAACATTTCAGCCACTGGTAGTTCGAGGCCTAATTGATCCCGCAGGCGGCGGTTGATCTGCACCATTTGCACAGAGTTTCCACCGAGATCGAAGACGTTATCGTGCAGCGCGATGCCGGTTTGCCCCAAGACACTTTCTACGGCCGCTAACAAGGCCTGTGCTTTTGGCGTTAATTCAGCGTCACTGCTTTCGCTACTGTGTGTCGCGCTTGCCTGGCCACTGTGCCAGTCGGGCTCTGGCAAGCGTTTGCGATCCAACTTGCCGTTGCCAGACAAGGGCAAGGCCTGCAACGGCATAACACAGCTGGGCACCATGTATCGCGGCAATTCCCCTGCGACAAATGTGAGCAATTGTTGCGGTAATGCAGCCGGATCAAACGCGGGATTATTCCTCGCCTCTGAGTGACTCACCACGAAGGCCACAAGATGTTTTTGTCCGGCAGCATCCTCGCGGGCCTCGACAACGGCTTCGTGCACCGCCGGGTGTTGTTTCAACACGAATTCAATTTCACCCAGTTCGATGCGATGCCCCTGAATTTTTACCTGGAAATCCACTCGGCCCAGTATTTCGATATTGCCGTCTGGCAAGGCCCTGCCCAGGTCACCAGTACGATAGAGACGCTCTCCGGTGTTAGGCTGAACAACAAAACGGTGGGCAGTTTCTGCCTCGTTACGCCAATAGCCCAAAGCCAAGCCGCGACCGCCGATGTAGAGTTCCCCTTCGACCCAGTCGGGTCGTGGATTCAGACGCGGATCTAACACGTGGAAACTTTGATTTGCCATGGCTTTGCCATAGGGGATTGAAACAAGGTGGTCGGTTGGCCCGCTAATGGGATGCAAAATGGACCAAATCGAAGCTTCGGTGGCACCGCCCAAACTGTAGATAGCGGCGTTTGGCAAGAGGCGGCTGATGCGCCCCGGCAGACTGGGTGGAATCCAATCGCCACTCATCATCACCGTACGCAAGCTATCAAAAAACATCGCGTCACTGCCGTCGTGATATTCAACTAGCATGCGCATAAGTTGCGGTACGGTGTTCCAAAGGGTTACATCATATTCCAGGACGCGCTTGGTCCAATCACCAGGATCTCGCCGGGCGTCTTCCGGGGGTATAACGAGCGCGCCGCCTGCGGCTAACAGACCGAAAATATCGTAAACCGATAAATCGAAATTCAATGCAGACAGGGCCAATACTCGATCTTGCGGGCCAATAGCAAAGCGCGAATTCACGTCGAGTACCGTATTGAGAGCGCCCTGATGATCAATCATTACACCCTTGGGCTGACCCGTGGAACCTGAAGTAAAAATGGTATAGGCCAGATCACCCGGTTTTTGACGCGGCTGCAGCGGTTTGGGCTGCGGTGCATCCAGAGGCAGCGGCTCAATCGACGCAACATGTACGCTTGATGGCCAGGCGAGCGTATTGACGAATTTGGCTTGTGTTAGAGCTACAACCGCTTCACCGTTTTTCAGTAGGTACTGTAGCCGTGTATCCGGTAAAGCGGGATCGACCGGTAAATAGGCTGCACCGGCGCGCAAAATGCCCAGCACAGCCACGACCTGTTGCCAGCCTTTTTCCATCACCACTGCCACATGCTGACCGGGCTGAAGATTTCGAGAAACGAGGTTGTGAGCAAGGCTTAACGATTCGCGGTCGAGGGTAGCGTAGTTAAGCGTTCGGTCGTGCCCAATAACAGCGACGGCATCGGGTTGTATCGCTGCTTGACGTTCAAACGGAGTATGTAACAGTTCAGGCTTAAATTCCGCTGCGGTTGCATTGACCTCGTGCCTTATGTCCGCTTGTGCTTGCGGCAGCTCGACAAGGTCACCGGCTTGCCATCGCGACGGATTTTTACTAAGAGCTTCCAGAGCGCCGTGGTAAGCGCTGAACATAGCATCGAGTACCCCATCGGGATAGTCAGCTGCAATGGAATCCCATTGCAACAATAAGCCGCCGTTTTCCTCGTAGGCCTGGAAATCGAGACTTACTTGGGGTGTCTGGCTAATGCCATAAACTTGTTCACCCAGCCAGTTGGAAGAGAACAACACATTAGTCGCGCCGTCTTTGTGGCCTAACAAACTGGTAAATACCACTGGCATGGTTACCAAAGAACGTTGCTGGCGGTGTCGGTTGAGACGACGCAACACTTCTACACCGCTTACTTGAGTATGATCGAGGTCTTTACGAAGCTGGTCTTGCAGTAATTTAGCACGCTCGAGAATGCTGGCAGCTTTCATGTCAGCTTCCAACAACACATTGGTCGTAAAATCCCCCAATTGCGCTTCGACATCCTGGTGTATCGGGCGCCGATCGCAAAATGTCAGGTTGATACAAAAATGCGATTCTCGGCTCCAGGCAGCCAACACTTCGGCAAACACGGCACACAGCAGGCCAGACCCGGTAATACCACGATCTCGGGCCTCATCTTTCAAAGGTCCCCAGATATCTGCTGCAAGTTGTTTTCGTGAGCGCACCCGGACACTGTTATCGCATTCAACCAAACCTGCAGGTGGTCGCGGTAACGCTGGTGCACCGGGTAGGTCCTCCAAACGACCTTGCCAATAATTCAGTGATTGTTTATAACTGTTGCTTTCGCGGTGGCTTTTTTCAGCCAACACATAATCGCGAAAAGAGAAATCGAGTGGGCTGGAATCCAATGTTGGCTCGTCGTAAAAACGTCGCCATTCCCAAATCATTTTTGACAGACTTTCAGCATCGATCATGATCAGATCCACGCTCACATGCAGTCGCAACTTGGCGCTATCCATTTGCACAGCATGAATATTGAAAAGCGGCCACTGCGAAGCATCGAACACTTCATAGGCCATTGCTTCGCGCACCTCCATGATGGCATCGTGCACGACCGCTTCGCGACAGCCACGAACATCGGAAACGCCTAACTGGTATTCAGGAACCCGCTCAAGAATTCGCTGACGTCCGTCGCTATCAATCACTGCTCGCAACATGTCGTGCCGCGCTATCACTTTGCAAAAGGCCTGCTCCAGACGCTTGAGATCCAAGCCCTCACTTTCAAACTCCTGATAGTAATGACACATCACCGATCCGTGCTCGGCTAAATCGGTACGGCCAATCCAATAAGCCTGCTGTATGTCGGTAAGATCGAAGGGCTCGTGGCGTGTTTTAGGATCACACACAATAGTGTTGTTGATTTCAGCTTCAGATCTTGCTGCCAGACGTGCCAGAATTTCTGTCTTGTGGGATTTTAAGCGCGCTTGAAGATCCGCAGTTATAGCGCCGCGTGGTGCTGCAATTGATAGTGAATCACCGTCCAGACTCAGTTGCACGTCCAGACCGGCTAATTCTGCCAGTAGCTCGTCGAGTGTGTTGTTTTGAGTATTCATAGCGTCAGAATTTCGTGGTCGTCTGATGGAGTAATTGGAGTTTCTTTGGCCTGGGTATTAATTCCTGCAAGGAGCCGCTCGGCCTCATAGCGACGTACCAATTCGTGTGTTAAATCGGGGGCGGTTTGTGCGTTGAAAACGTCACTTGCTGGTATTTCGAGCGATAAATCTTTAGCCACCAGCGCCTTGATTTCAGATACAGAGATGGAATCCAAGCCAAGATCTGTGAGGTGGGCAGTTTCCAGCAGACTGAGTTCGCAATCGGGTTGCAGCACACGAACCAGCGTGTGAATCACGTAGCGGTGCAGAATGTTACGGCGATCTTTAGCCAAAGGAGCAGAAGCCAGTTCATTGAGAATTTTGTCGCATTGCAACGCAGCCTGCTGTTCCACTTCGCCGAGTTGGTGAGGCTCAGCATTCAAGGGCACCCAATGATTGTTGGCATCGCGTTGATAAATATTAAGTGTGGTTTTAGCCGTGTCGCCGCAAGGTGCTAACACAATTTGAATGTCTGCGCTCTCTGCGATATTCGCTACATTGACCTTGGGAGAAAATTCAATTTCTGCTCGGCTAATCCCGCTTTGTTCGGAAACCACCGCGACAATTTCGTCTATAACGAGCTGCCCGTCTTTCACCATTGTTGCTGAGGAACCTTGCCACACTTGTATTCCTGGATTTCCGGCAATATCCAATCGTGAGACCAGAGAAGAAGCTGAGTTGTTTGCTACGGAATATATTCCAGGAGGCGTTCCAATCAGCTCTGGCGTGAGCCATTGCGGCCACATTTTTTTTCGCTGCCAACGGTAGCTGGGTGCGCTACACATTCGACCACCAGGAATAAGTTGTGCAAAATCTGGCGCAGCGCCCTCCAGATAAGCCTTCGCCCAAAACGTCAGGGGTAAAGATGTTGTGCTGCGCCTTAACGTGAAGAGTGTGAACATCTCCTCAGTTAAATTGAGCATCAGAGTCTTTTCAGCTTCGTCTTCAAAAGCCAATACCATCAAACGAGATTCATTCCCTGTCAGTCGGTCTGCGTTAATCACGGTAAAGCCCGCCGCTTCACATTGCGCAATCTGCGTTTCATTTAACGACCAACCGCTGACCAGCGTTTGTTGCCTCGGAATTGCCGTAGCGGGAGTTTGCTGCAAGCGTTGTATTTGACGTGTAATATCTGCGACAAAGTCCACAGTGTTATCTGCCACTGCGACCATCCGATAATCATGATGAGCACGTCCGCGACCCGCCGTGTAACAGAGATCGGTAAGCTGTTGTTTATTTGAACATTGCTGCAAAGCATGAATATAAGCGCCGGCCAGATCTTGCAGGGAATCTGGCGTACGCGCCGAAATCGGCAGAATTAACGTTTCAGGTGATGACGTGGAATCGCGAGATAAGCTTGGTGCCGCCTCCTCCAATACGACATGGGCAGCGACGCCCCCCAACGATAGCGCAGTAATCCCGGCGCGACGGGTGTGGCTGCTGTCACTCACCCAAGACTGACCACCGCTGTACGCATTAAGGCCACATGCAGTGAGATCAAGGGCCGGATTTTCCAGCTCTGGTTGGCAGCTTTGGGGGAGATTCTCGTGCTGTAAACCCAAAATGACTTTGAGGATCCCCGCTAAGCCCGCTACCGGCCCAAGATGGCCGATCTGGGCTTTTATCGAACCTATACCGCAGGGCCCAGCTGTACGGTTTGCTCCGACTGTTTCCGCTAGCGCGGCGATTTCAACGGGGTCGCCCCGCAAATTGCCTGTCCCGTGCAACTCAACATAATCGAGACTGCCCGGTGCAAGGTCTGCTTGCTTACAGGCACTTTTGATAACATCAGCCTGGGTGGCAGCGGGCGTTGCCATTATCCAATCAGATCGACCACCGTGGCCGGCGGCGACGCCCCGAATTACAGCGTGCACTCGCTCATCGGGCCGTACTTGCGACAGGGGTTTCAAAAACAGAACTACGCCACCTTCACCTCGCACGAATCCGTCGGCATTTGCATCTAGTGGTCGGCAATTTCCTGTTTTAGACAACATTCCGGTTGCGGCCATCGCCAGTTGCGAGTCTGGCGCTACCATTAAATCCACCGCTCCCACCAGTGCCTGCTCTGTTTCACCCGACCAAAGCGCATTACAACCCTGTTGTAGCGCTACCAATCCAGACGCGCAACCGCAATCAATCGATTGACTGGGCCCCGGCAAATTAAAGGAAAATGAAATGCGGTTGGATGCGAACAGTAAATCGTTACCTACTACCGAATAACCATCCAAACTCTGCCAATCTTTGCACAGCAGGCGAAAAAAATCGTTCCATTGGATACCGATATACACACCGGTTGAATGATTTTCGTGCGCTTCGTTTTGAGCAACGGGGTAACCGGCATCTTCCAAGGCTTCCCAAGCCAATTCCAGTAGCAAACGATGTTGCGGGTCCATCGCTTTTGCTTCGCGCGGATGTAATCTCAAAGCTCGCCAATCTACACCGGTAATATCATCAAGAAAACCACCGTACCAGGCGTGAGAGGCATTCGCTAAAAAAGATTTATCACGCAACGCTTCAGATAGCCGCCACCGACTATCACTTGCTTTTGAAATTTCGCGCCGACCACTCTTGATCAACTCCCAAAACTCATTGGGTGATTTAGCTCCGGGAAGCCGACAAGCCATTCCGAGTACTGCTATTGGTTCTTTGGAGCTTGCACCAAAATGTGCCGACATTCTCACCATCCGATAGTTCATACAGCGTGCAATTTAAGAACGTAAATATTTTTTACGTTTTTCTCGATCTGTAAATAACAATCTATCTGCTATATAAAGAGTGGCGTGAGATTAAAAAACTTATCTTAAATCAACCTTAAGAGATAAGGCGATATTAATATTTATGTGAGTTATTTTTGCATTAACACCTATTAAATAAACACATTTAACATGAAAATTAAAAACAAAATAATATAGGCGCCAAAATGTCTTATCACGAAAAGCATCCCAACACCTAAAACACCAAGGGGAGTTGACAAGGAGTTTTAAAAATAATTCAACAAACATGAAATTATTTATCTAGACATGAGCTACCCATTAGTCGCACCCTCTACCCCCCAACACTATCTTTATTCACAATAAAAACAGCTCACATGTCATGAAATTTAAATATAAAGTATTGCGCGACCGAATGCGAAACCATCTAAATGGTAGATTTATCATGCGCCAGTTATTTTTTAACGAATAATTTACGGCCACTTAAAATAAGCAGCCACTTGTTTAGAATCAGCTAATTATTTAGCTCCTAATCTCACAATAAACCTGGCAACTTTATATGCGCCATATTTTATATTGCCGCGCCATTTTTGTTTCTGTGCAGAATTATCATATAAATACGAAGGTGGGGAGGGTTATTGAAAAAATACAAAATATATGGGCAATTAATAGACGGAATATCTCAAACCTTTTAAGGTATGAATTATCCAGCACATCAATTGATGCTTTAAAGGAAAAAAGTAAAACAGGTGATGACCTGACACTAAATAATTTCTATTTTCGAGGCACCAACTCACCATAAAAATACAAAGCTGTTGCTCCAGGATCCATTAACAAGTTACTACCTGTGATGAATGTACCTTCCGGCTCCATTAATAAAGGTGCGTCTGCACCAACTTCATCAGGTGCTCCTCCCAGCCAACGAGGCTGAGCTCAACCAGCTCCCCGAGGGCCATTCGACTCGTCACGCGCCAATGTCGTATATTTAATGCCCGGGCTAATCGAATTAACTCTGGCTTTGTGCTTACCCCCCGTGCGGCTTCAACTTTTACGCGTAATGCATTGGCACGTTTAAATATTTGATATGCGTGTAAAGTGTCACCATTTTGACTTCTTGTAGCATTGGAAAAGCAAGAAAATCCCCGACCGACGTAGTTGACAAAGCGTATTTTTTTAAGCGCTTAAGGCTGACAAGTGCTGTCACAAGCGTGATGAAACAACAATCCCTGAACAGCCAGCTGAATCGATTAAACCGGAGATATCGCCAAACAGAACACGGTGCTCGATCAGATTTTGTACTGATACAGGCGATGCAAAATCTACCATAGCAGCGCTTACCTCGAAACCGACAGGTTTAAAAATACTAGCGGCTTCTTCATCTTTTTGTATCTAAATCGTTCAATTCAACATGTTTGTAGCGCCAACGCGTCCTGGAATAGCCTGCCCAATTGAGTCTTTGCCAATTACATCGATAACTTGTGTTCATGGCATTTCCTTGTCAATAGCTCAGCAACGAATCTAATAGAAGTTGCGGTAGGTAACGCTCAAGGTCTTCACTCGGTGATAGTCCGAATAATCGGCGATATTCGCCGCTGAACTGCGGCAAACATGAATAACCGAGATGTAGACTTGCACTACTCACATCGATATTGATGGTGATCAAAAAGATGAGCGCTTGCTACAAGCTTGAATTATTTTAGAATTGTATGAGATACATTTGTTGTAATTTATTTAACGTGATTGCAAAAAGAATAAGAAATCGTATCAATAATTTTTGTAAACTTATCCTGTTTTAGTGTCGTGCTTAAAAACTCCAACGAAACCCACCGAAAATATATTGGCTGGCGTAACCGAATTGTTTAAGTTGGGTATTGATGGATTCCTTTCCGATTTCCAAATTCAATTCCAGGTTTCTTCTTGGTCGGTATGCGGTCCATAAGGAATAACGCAGCAGATATTGTTCGCCGCGATTATTATCGTCGTACTGGGTGCGCGTGTAGTTGATGCGCGGGTTCACAAATAACGTGTTTTTCAGCAACCGAAATTTCTCAGATAGAAATAACTGAAAGGACTGACTACCCTCGTTCAAAGTTTGTCGCAATGCTAAATTAGCGATATCACCACCAGACAAAAATTGTTGCAAAACCAAGCGTACACCAGCGGCCTGTTGCGCATAGGAAGTATATTCACTAGGTGGTTCGTCTGGATTAGCACTTAGCACTGGAATATCACTTAACTCTGAATTGTAATACTCAACAATGAACTCCTCGTGTTCGCCTATTTTTGTAGAAATATTCAGTGCGAAATAGTCGTTAATGGCGGTAAGCGAGAGCGCATCATCCAGCAGAGAATCTTTATTTTCCTTATTTTCGAGATACGCAACTAAATCTAGATCGGGTTTTCGCACTAAAACATTGGTGGCTGACAAAAAGGGGGATCGTTGATGACCGTAGTTCACGCTTAGCCGGGTATTCTGTGTTAATCCGTATTGAGCGTTAAATAATGCGCTGTTTAATTCAGAAAATGCCGTATCGTAATCAATATGTAATGAACTGGTGAGTCGTTCACTTATGTATTGCCCGCGCATTCCAATCGCTTCTCGATCGGTGACCCCATTAACTGTTTGTTTCACCACATAGCTATTGAGTTGCCAATTACTGGACATTTCCCAATTACTGTAAAGACTGTAGAAATTGTAGTCGAGCACATTGTAGACCGAATTAAAATAACGCGGCGTACCCGCGGCCGCGCCGACGCTGAAGAACTCATTAAAATTGTATTCCAGCGCCACCCCATCGAACGCGCTGAAAATTCCAGCATCAAATACTTTAAGGCGACCGAGGTTCAATGTGAAATCGTAACGTTCATTGGTGTAGCCCAGGGCTGCCCGTTTGACGCGAATTTCGCTTTTATCCCCATCGATTTTATCATTCAAAGCCCACGCGGTAGTTCTTATACTCAAATTATGATCTCCGCTATGGAGGGCACCGCGCAAGTCAAAATCAGTTGTCACTGCATTAAGAATTTGCTCGCTTTCGCCATCGACCGGTGTACGCGATAAGGTTCGATAGTATTGACCTAAAACTCCACGTACGAAATATCGACGGGCATTACGATTTTCACTGCGAGTGGACTTTAATTGTGGTTTGTTTTCCTGCGCCGCCGTTTGCAAGGCTCGCAATCGCTGTTCCACTCTATGAATACCTGAAGTACTTGGAAATTGTGATAAAAGCGCTTCATAAACATGAATGGCATCTGCAAATAACTGCTGTTTTTCATAACACAAGCCAACCAGCTCCATAGCCCAGGCTGCAGATTTGTCGTCACCAAATATACTTAACATCCGGTATAAACGACCTGCCTCCCAGTATTTTTTCTTCATGTATAGATCTTTAGCAATTCGAAACGTTACTGCAGTACCCTGGGCACTCGAAGTGGATTCCCGAGTAAATATGATTACCTTTTGCGAAGATACTGATTTCAGTTGCGCCAAAATTTCGCTGTACTGGGATTCTTGCGCCAGTTTTACTTTCGTCATGTTTGATGGTAAGCGCAGAAATCTGGCGAATTCGGAAGAACTCTTAGCATCACTGAAAAAACCAATACGTAAAGTTGCCGACTCACGGGCCAGCTCACTGAGGGGTATATAGATGATTTGGTAGCGCAAACGGGATTTACGAAATGCAATTTCCGCAAGATTTTCCTCGTTAAAAGGAATTTCTAAAATGTAAGGGTTTTCGGAGTAGGCTCCGTACCAATTTTTAATCATTAAACTTGCAGCGGTTGGGTCTGTTTGCTGAGACCAGCCCAGCGCTGGCAACAACCACAAAAACCCTAACGCGAATAAACTCCAACGGTTCATACAGTTTAAAACTCGCTGGCAAAAACGCGGTGTTCGCCGCTTCGTGTTTGGCGAATTGTTGTAAAACTGGCATCGGTGTATTCGTGACACGCGCCTGTGCAGTCGCGCAATTCTGAAACGCTATAAAAAATTGCAGGTGAGTCGACTTTTTTGTGGGCGTCGGTTTTAAAATCGTTGGCATGGCAACCTCCGCAATCCGGCGCATAGCCACTATTGCGCCAGGTAACCACCTCCGAATTTCCACCATGGCAATCAGTGCAATCCAAGGCTCGCCGATGATCACCGGGATAATTTGGCGATGAATGTACAAAGATGTGCGGTAGCCAACTGGCTACTAAATGGCAAACGTTGCATTCCTGGCTTGTGACAAAGTGGCCGGTATTTTTGCCGGTTGCCGTAACACCGTCGTGACACGAGCCGCAGTTATCAACTATCGTAGCGTGATCAAAGTTCGCTGGAAGCCAGGCAACTGTACTGTGGCAGGCATCGCACTCTCCTGACGTGCTGATGTGCGTTGCGTGTTTACCTGTAGCAATGCTCCCGTTATGACAACTGGAACAACTTCCTGTAACTTCTGTGTGATCCACGGGCGCTGGCGTCCACGCGAAGGTGCTGTGACAGGCCTCGCAACGGGTACTACTCGCTATGTGGTCAGGGGTTTTCCCGATAGCGCTTAAACCATTGTGGCAATCGCCGCAATTACTCGTAATAGTATCATGGTCAAAATTAGCCGGGGTCCATGCCTGAGTACTGTGACAAAGATCGCACTCGGCCACCGTACTCAAGTGCGCTGCATGTTTACCGCTAGCCGTGGTGCCGTTGTGACACGACGAACACCCCCCCAAAACCGCGAGGTGATCCACGCTGGCCGGCAACCAAGCCATATTGGAATGGCACATTTCGCAAGCATTGTTGCTGGTTATGTGCGCCGGGTTTTTACCGGTAGTAATGGTGCCGTTGTGGCAGCTGGCGCAGTCGCTGGTGTAGCCATCGTGATCAAACGTGGCGGGCAACCAGGCATTAGTGGTATGACACAAATCGCATTCAGCAGCAGTGGGTATGTGCTGCGGATGCTTACCGGTTGTGACGTTACCATTGTGGCAGGATGAACAGCTCCCCATTACCGCATCATGGTCTACTGGAGCTGGCGACCATGCCAGGGTACTGTGGCAAAGCTCGCAGCGATTATCGCTGGGAATGTGACGGCTGTGTTTACCCTCTCTCACCACACCATTGTGACAGCTGAAGCAATTTTCAGTGGTGCTTGCGTGATCGAAGCTCGCCGGTACCCAGGCCATCGTTGAATGGCACAAATCACACTCCCCTTGACTGGGAATGTGTGTCCCATGCTTCCCTGTGGCGACTGCTCCATTGTGACAACTACTGCAGCTTCCCAAAACAGCCGCATGATCCACCGGCGCCGGCTGCCAAGCCAAAGTGGAGTGGCAGACCTCGCACTGATTCATGCTCGCGATGTGCTGACTATGTTTGCCAGTAGCGCTAATACCATTGTGGCATTGCCCGCAATTATCAATCACGGCGCTGTGATCAAATCGCGCAGGAATCCAAGCAAGATCACTGTGGCAGGTTTCGCAGGGCGCGTTGGTGACTATGTGCGTGGCCGGCTTGCCTCCGCTGGTTGCGTTGTTATGGCAAGTTTCGCAAACGCCAACCACCTGGCTATGGTCGACGTGCAATATATCATTCCACAGCGTATCCCTGTGGCAGGAATCGCAGGCTTCAGTAGTAGACATATGATTCACAGGCTTAGGGGTGGCATTGATCATTCCATTAAGACTGTGGCACAGGTTGCACTCACGCGGTGTACCGGAAAATTGCCCCCGAACATGGCAGCTTTCACAAACAACAAAACTATGTGCGCCTTCCAGGTTAAAACCTGTTTCACTGTGATCGAACGGCAATTGCTCAGCGGCATTTACGACCATGGCGAAAAATACGTTAATAAAAAATAGTGCTATGGGGAACCTTGCCATGGTCTACTCCAGGTACTATTGAAACAAAAGTTCGAGAAAACTTTCGGGGAGGTGGCAGCGCTCACAGTGATCGCCAAATTCACCGTTATGCACATCCTGCTGACGATGACAGTTACCACAAAGGTGCGGCGTATTTTTAGGATCAGTACCGGGTTTATGGCAGGCACCACAACTGATATCACGATGCTTACCTTGCAACTCATATTGCGTCGCGTTGTTATGATCAAACACCCAGCTCTGCCATGCATTCGGGGTATGGCACATGCCGCAATCCCGCCCCAATGCCCCCAGGTGGATATCCTGAGTTTGATGACAGTCGTTACAAGTGGATGCAGTACCGCTGAATTGATTTCCGATATGGCAGTTATCGCACAAAACAATTTGATGCATGCCGATTAAAGGGAAATGTGAATGGTCATGATCAAAATAGTTAATGCTTTGCCAAGCTTGAGGATTGTGGCAGGTTCCACACAATCGCATGTCGTCATTGTGATGCACATCATCGCCTAAATGGCAGCTGGCGCAATCCCGTGGTAATTTTTTTTCAATCCCATTTTTATGACATTGCGAACAACGTAACACGGCATGTTTTCCCAGAAGTGGGAAATTTGCATCACGGGTGTGATCAAATTTAACTGTGCGCCATTCTCGTTCACTGTGACAGTTGCCACACTGACGACCATTTCGCCCCAAGTGAACATCATCCGATTCGTGGCAGCCAACACAGGTTCTGGCAATCGTTTTACGATTGCCGGGAACGCCATGGCAGGCTTCACAGCTAGTATCTGCATGCCTGCCATTGAGTGCGAAACCCGTGTCGGCATGATCGAATTGCACTTCGTGCCAACCACTGGCCTTGTGACAGCTGGCGCAGTCTTCACCGTTGTCCCCAGCATGAACGTCACCCAGCCGATGGCAAGCGACACAGCGAGTGTCAGAAAATTTATACCGCTGCCCAAAATGACAAGTGCCGCACTGCAATTCCTCATGCTTACCATGCAATTTAAAGTGAGTTTTATTGTGATCGAAGGTTTTTCGCTTGAGCCATTGTGTTGTAAGGTGACATTGCTCGCATTGCTCGCCGAGCGCACCGCGATGAATATCAGCGTCACCATGACACGATATACACGCAAGGCTCGCATCTCTGTAACTCTTTCCACTTTTGTGGCATTGATTACAAGTTAACAGCGCGTGTTGCCCAAGCAGAGGAAATTGCGTGTGCTGGTGAGGAAAGTTTTCCACTTGCAAACCGACAATATCGAATTCACGTCCTTCGTGATCGGTGTGGCAGGTTTCACAGCCTGTCGTTGCCGCCAACTTGTATTTACCATGAAACCCCATATTATTTTTGCGATCATTTGCAATGTCTTTGTGGCACGCCAGACATTTACGCGATAAATCCTGCTTCGTAAATGATGTATGGCAGGTCTCGCATTCCGTTTCATATTTCGCATGGCTTTCTGCTAGCAAACCAGGCATTAATATTTTTTGTCGTATGGAGAGTGAAGGTTCGTCCTCTGCTTGCGCGGACATCGCAGCCAATAGCGTCATAAGCACGAGCGACCACCGCAGCATAGCCACTCCTAATACATGTGAACCACCACGATGTGGGTTATCGCGGTAAGAACCATCAGAATAAAAAACGGAATATGCAAAACATGCCAGAGGGCAAACAGGCGTTCGAATAACTGTAATCCGGGTAAGCGACGTAACACCGATAGCAACCTTGGAATATCCCTGTGCAGCGCAGATTTCACTTTGCGGACACTTGCGGTACTGGTGTCTGTCGTTTTGTGTTGATTTTCCAGTTGTTGAACGATGTTTTTAAGGGTACGGCTTAACTTTCGCACCTTGCGGCGCTCTGAACCTAAAGACCAAAGGCTGATTCCCTGGGACTGCTTTTGGGCAACGCTGTTTATTTGCTCAAAGAGCTTATCGACTGCTGATTTTTGTTTATCTGATACACACAGCGCTAATATCTCATTCTTTACCACCCCGAAATCTTTAATTACTTGCCCCAGACGAATCTTTTCCCCGTAAAGGCCATAGTGAATATTGGTATAAAAAAAACGACCTATAAAGCCGCTTCCAGCGACGATTAGCATGCACACCAATGCCACCGTACTATTAAACGATCCGAGATGAAAATTACTGTGTAAAAGGATGCAAAAAGGGCCGAGTACACCCAATGTCATATGTAATTGAAACCAATGGCGTAACTTAAATACGCGTCGTAAATGTTTATTGCGTTTTCGTATACTGTACGTCAGCAATAACATCATCATGCACCCGCCAGCAATGCCCAACCAATACCCTATTCCGTTAGCCGCCGAAAGATACCCGTCGTCACGATTCACATAGCCCAAAACCAGGGCTCCCAATAACAGAAATATGCCGCAATATTGCAAAATTTCGTTAGCGGTTTGAAGCATACTTTGAAACTTATGTCCTGCCGCTTCGCCAGGGGCCTTCGAGTTCGCAATAACCGATGACATTATTGACCATCCTGAGATTTTAGAATCACGCTAGCATAACAATAGAGGGGTTCGAAATGGCGCGTTTGTGAGCATTTGTAAAAGTGTCGACCAGTGCTTTTTTTTAACTTATTACTTATCCAAAAAACTATAGTTACTTTATTGCAGCTATGGTTTTTTCTATGCTTTTTCATCAACGAAACCACTATAAACGCCAGGCTTAACGATAATGCATACGCTTATCATTTACTTTTTGATTTTTGGGACACCCTTATTACTGGCAATTGCACTCTATTTAGTTTTGCAAAAGAAAAAGACCAGCACTGCAAAAGTAAAGTGGCAGGAAGCACAAACCTCAGGCCTAACGGAACCGGCGTCTCTCCACCCCGTCATTGACCCCGCCAAATGCCTGGGGTGCGGCTCCTGTGTAAGTGCCTGCCCGGAAGGGGAGATTTTGGGCCTAGTCAATCGTAAAGCGAAATTAGTCACACCCTCAGCCTGTATCGGCCACGGCGCATGTCGTGAGGCATGTCCAGTAGACGCAATTACTTTAGTTTTTGGAACAGAAACCCGAGGCGTTGAAATTCCACTGCTAAACGAAAATTTCGAAACTAATGTGCATGGAATTTATATCGCGGGAGAATTGGGCGGGATGGGCTTAATTCGCAATGCCATCACTCAAGGTTTACAGGCTGTTAACGCCATCGCTAAATCACTTGAGCCGGCGTCGCAAAACAATAAGCCGCAGAAATATGACTTAATTATCGTAGGTGCAGGACCAGCAGGATTAAGCGCTGCATTGGCAGCAAAACAAAAAAAAATACGCTATTTGCTTTTGGAACAGGATTCCATCGGAGGCACCCTCGCCCACTACCCCCGCGGTAAAATCGCCATGACCCGTCCTGCGGTTTTGCCTCTCGTGGGTAAATTTGAGTTTCACGAAGCAAGTAAAGAAGGCTTGATAAAGTTTTGGAATGATGTTGTTGTCAAAACGCAACTTGCAATTAACAGTGGCGAGCGGGTCGAAGAAATTGAAACTCTGGAAAAAGGTTTTCTTGTAAAGACGCCAGTAGCGAGCTATACCACGGCAAAAGTACTATTGGCTTTAGGCCGCAGAGGTACACCTCGCAAACTCAATGTTCCAGGGGAAGAGCTCTCGAAAGTTGTCTATCGTCTGGTAGAACCCGAGCAGTACGCTCAAAAACACGTTTTGGTGGTCGGTGGAGGAGATAGCGCTCTGGAAGCAGCTTTGGCTGTTTGCGATCAACCAGGCAGCAACACAAGTCTAAGTTACCGTAGTGATGCATTCTCCCGCGCGAAGCAAAAAAACCGGGAACGTGTTCTGGTTGCGGAAAAAGCTGGAAAATTGCGCGTACTTTTGCAGTCGAGCGTGTTAAAAATTAGCGTAGACGAAGTCACGTTGAAGGTAAAAGACTCTACAATTGACTTAAAAAACGATCAAGTTATTGTGTGCGCAGGCGGAATTTTACCGACGCCTTTCCTCAGAAAAATTGGTATACACATTGAAGAGAAATTCGGCCAAAGTTAATTTAATCACCTTTCTTTTAGCAGTTGCCGTAGCGAAGCATTGTTTTGCAAATATTTCTGCGCAGGAATTATTGCTTGCTGCCGAAATAAATATACGACAGCAAAACTACGCAACCGCTGCCGAACAATATAAATCTGCAGCCGCCCAAAATAACGCACAGGCTCAATTTCACCTTGCTAACATGTATTTTTTAGGCAAAGGTGTGGCTAAAAACGAGACAGCGGCAATGCACTATTTAAACGCCGCAGCCCAACAAGGACTTCCAGCTGCCATGTTCAATCTGGGCGTAAAATTACGAGAAGCCAACGAGAATCGCTCTACCAGCTTGATACGGTTATCAGCAAGTCAGGGATATGCTCCAGCAACAAAGTATCTTGAAAACCTCAGCACCCAAACGCCTCAAAAATCATTATCGAACGGCGCCATCGCCACGAATTGGTTTAATTCTGTTCAACGTGGCGATATCACCACGCTTACTCAACTGTACAAACAAAAGAACAATATTGATTTAACAGACGAATCTGGACGCACCGGCTTGTATATCGCAATAGATAATAACAACAAAGCTACATTTAATTGGCTGCTGCAGTACGGCGCTTCATCAGACCATACCGACAAATTCGGCGAAACGCCGATACACCTCGCCATTGCAAGAGAACAGGTAGCCATGCTGGAAACGCTACTCATCAAGAGTCGCCAAAAATCAATACGCTTAAAAAACGGCGACAACCTCTTACACTACGCAATTCGCCGCCATAAATTTACTTTATTGTCACTTTTATTAAATTCCACATCACTTGAACCTTCAGAAAACACTATCGCGATAAACCAACTTAATATGCAACAGATGACCCCTCTTGATTTATGTGGGAATACATCTGCAGAAAATTGTGTGAATCTTCTAGCTTCAAAAGGTGGCCGGCACGGTAATGCCACAGCAGTTTTAAAAGAGAATTATTTAGTAAATCTACAACTCGCACAACTGGAGAAACCGGTACGCAGTGACACTTTGGTTCCCGTAATTCTCGCAGCGAATACTGAACTGCTTGAGGCAGTACTTAAGGAGAACCGGCAGCTCATAACCCAACCTTTGAAAAACGGTGGGTACTTGCTGGAGGTGGCGGTAACCTCAAACAAAATTGATACCTTAAACGGTCTTTTAAGTGTTGATTATGCTATTCCTCAAGAACAACTTAGCGGCGCGTTGCTTCAGGCTGTGAACCAAAATAAACTAAGCTTCGCGAAACGACTTCTTGAAGTAGGTGCAAATCCCTTAGACCAAGATACCCATAAAGCCACTGTTCTAAACGCAGCAATTAAGCAGCAACACCTCGAGATGGCTAGATTACTCCTGAATTGGACGAAGGCGCACAAGACCCTCGACGGTAAAGCGGACTACAGTAACTCTCTGTTACTTGCTAGCAAATCCAATTTCACTGAGCTCATGCCTGATCTCATCGATTTAAAAGTTAAAGATTCGTACGATGAACTGGGACGCAGCGCCCTTTGGTTCTCATCATTCAATTGCTCGGGGACTATTGTTGATGCACTGCTAAAAAAAGGATTTGACGCCAATCGTGTGGATAAAGACGGCAGAACACCCTTGTTTATTGCGGTTCAAAAAGGTTGTGTTGCCGCAACTGATCTCTTGTTAGAAGTGACATCACCAAACACTCAAAGTCTTGCGGGCTCAACGCCACTCATGGCTGCGGCCTTAAACGGCAGCAACCAACTGGTGGGCAAGCTTCTCGCGCATGATGCCGACCCGAACCTACGCGATAACCAAGGAAACAGTGCACTGATCAAGGCAGTAGAGTCTGATTCGATAGATGTAATTGCAATGCTGATAAATGCCGGCGCTAATCGTAATCGCAAAAATAAACTTGGTCTCTCTGCTGTTGATATTGCCGACCGATTGCAGAATGAAGCCCACAGATATTTTCAAAAACGTTAAGATGAGGTAGCGTCTACACCGTGGATATTTCTGCGGTATTGCAGTTTGTAATAATTAAGTTTGATGAGCTGCTACTGCCACAGTTGAACGACTGAACTTAAAAACATTGCATTTCTAAACAGTCGATTCACTAGACATACTTTATATACAGACACACAGACCTTGAATTCGGAGCGCCTGTAAACGATTACAAAGCGATATCAAGGGAAGCGGACAATCAGGGAGAATTTGATGTTCGAAAATAGCTAAAAGTACTTGCGCGTATTTTCGAAGGTGCTAAGCAATGCTCTAAAAATCAGAATTTCGAGCACTGCTCAGTAAATGAATTTAAGGTTTAAACCGATTGCAGTTCTTCGATAGGGAAGTAACGTGTTTCTGTTTTATTGCAAGTGCTTGATTCTGAAAATTCGTATTTCACGTAAACAACCGGCATTTCAAGACTTGAGCGTTGCACGCTAAAATCAGCCCAAAGTACACGCCTACACTCCGAAAGTTTACGAACCTTTTCTACCGCAGTATACAAGTACTCATAAAAGGGGTCGTGACGCTCACCGACAAATTTACGTTCAGGAATGGCATCTTTTTCCACTGGGGCAAGTTTTAATGCAGCTTGAGTGTTCATAAGAATCCTTGTGGCAAGAATAAAAGAGATCCGACTCAAAAACTATAGCGCTAAATTGAAAAGGTGATCATTTATTTAAATGATGTACATCACAGGATTGCGCTGCATCAAATTTCTATAAACAACGGTGATAATCGTACTGGTTTTTCGACTTAATTAATTTATGCAATTTCTGAAGTGTTACTCATCTTCCCAGGTATTCAAAATAATCAAAATCTGCGGCAATATTTTGTCCAGAGACATCTTGGGCGGCAACGCCAACAAAAGCACCAGTAAAATTTACCCCCTCGCCTTTTCCCGCCTCATCCGATATTAGGGAATAATCCAGGTTTACCGGGAGCTTTACCCAACGTTTTGCATCTGTCGAATACCAGAACTGTAAATTGTGCATGTTCACAACGGCGCGCAAAAATACGGGTTTGTTTTGTGGCAGTAAATACCTCGGGCTAGTAAAAGACGTGTCAAGTGAGCCCTGCTGTAATGGGTATTCGACACTTAATGTTGAGTTGCCCTCACAACTCATAATGTCGATAAAACGCTGTTTTTGATCGTCGACTGAGAGATACAGGTAGTGAAATTTGTGAGCATTGTAATAAACCACCAAGCCTGCCATTTGCTGGAAATTTAGTGGGTGAAAATCGAGACAGGTTTCTGCCGTGTAATTGAAGTGTTCCTGTCGACGTGCAACCAACGCTTGTTCGAACCACGACCCTATGGATTCCTTCCCCCGTAATCGCAACCATCCCGGCCTCTCAGTGAGACTCATGAATGCTTCCGGAAAAGGGGTGCGCAACCATTGAAAGCTGTTATTCAGAGTTGCGGAATCAAAGTCGTCTCTACTTGGATCGCTCGGCCAGGGTTGTTTGACAACCGAGGGAATTTCGAATTCAATTTTCGGTAAACCATTACCCTTCGATCCAGGAATACGGCACCAGTTATCGAGCCATTGCACCGGTTGCAACGCTGTTTCCCGACCCATAGGAGAGCGTTTTGGTCCCGGTAGCGGTCGGCTGCATAAGTGGACGATGTAGTGATCACCCGTTTGCGTTTCCACAATATCGCCGTGTCCGCAGCGTTGCAGTGGCAAATCCAAATTATCTTTTGCTGTCAGCAGGTAACCTTCCGGGTCGGTTTGATATGGCCCGGTAATATTGCGAGAACGCGCTAAGGTCATCGCATGGTTATAACCTGTGCCCCCCTCCGCGGTAAGTAAATAATAATAGTCGTTGCGCTTATATAAGTGCGGCGCTTCGGTGAGACCCAACGCGGAACCTCCAAATATATTTGTAATGGGGCCAACCAATTTTTGCTGTTTTTCGCTGTATTCCTGTAAATAAACACCAGCAAATGGATGCCGTTTATGACGGTGATCCCAAACCATGTTAACCAGATATTTACGCCCATCATCGTCGTGAAACAATGAGGGGTCAAAGCCACTGCAGTTTAAATATGTGGGCGTTTTCCACTCGCCATCAATTGTGGTACAGCTTGTTAAGTAATTTGGCGTATCCTTAAAACTGCCGTCAAAACGCTTCACGCTGGTATAAATTAAATAAAATAACCCGTCGCAATAACTCAAACAGGGAGCCCAAACCCCACAGGAATCGGGCACTCCACGCATATCCAATAAATCTGCACGATTTAATGGCCTGGAAATGAGGCGCCAATGTTTCAGATCTTTGGAATGATGGATTTGTACGCCCGGATACCATTCAAAGGTTGAAGTGGCTATGTAGTAATCATCATCAACCCTCACGATTGATGGGTCTGGATTAAACCCCGGCAGAATGGGATTGGTAATGTACTGTGGCACGTTGCTTTTTACTCCCGGTTTTTGGCGCAAATTTAATCTTATTCCAGGATATTTCAAAACGCGAATAAATAATTCACGGCATGCGAAAGCTTCTGTCTATACTTTCCAGATAACCTAAAATTATCGTTCTAATACTGAAAAGAATCATGACACAAGCAGGGATTTTGCTAATTGCCAGTATTGCGGGAATTCCAGTTGTTGCGCGCAGGCTTTGTGTTGCCGTTTTACTTCTCTCGCCGCTCGCATGGTGCAGCAGCCACGCAACTGCCCAAGTTACCAAGGTTCACTACCGCATAGAATCTTTGCGCAGCGACCGCCTCTACGAATATTATCTGGAGTTGTTAACGCTGGCGTTAGATTCAACAAAAAGGAAGTATGGCGACTACGAATTAGTACCGCTCTACAATATGAATTTCTCCAGAGCGCTGATCACCGCTCGCAAAAATACTGTGGCTAATTTTATTTTTGGCACCAGTTATTCCAGGGAGATGGCTGCAGAATTTGCTCTTATCGATAAACCCATTGATATGGGATTACTCAGCTATCGAGTGTGCTTCACATCCACAGATCTCCTTGAAAACTTCAAGCATGTGCACACCCTGGATGACCTCATAGGCTACACAATTGGTCAGGGATCAGATTGGCTTGATGTACCCTTATTACGCGCCAATGGGCTAACGGTGGTCGAGTACCCTATCTATAACACGCTGTTTTCGGCAGTAGCACGAGGACGATTCGATCTGTTCTGTCGTGGTATCAGCGAACTTAAAATCGAGTGGGATGCTCACAAGTCACTTGATGGTTTAGCGATAGAAAAGTATTTCGCGCTTTACTACCCCTTTCCACGCTTCCTTTGGACCAACACCCGCAATACGCAGCTGGTTGACCGACTCACTGAGGGTTTAAACAAGGTCCTCGAATCCGGCCAGGCCAAAGCCTTAACTGAAAAGCATCACCGCGCTAGCATCGACTTTTCCAACTTGAGACAACGCACCTTAATTCGGCTTAAAAACCCCAACCTCGTTGGGCTAAAATCCGATTTCGAAAAATACTTCTTCAACCCCTTAGAGTGATACGCATCAACTTTCCACCTGACTGATGCCCTAACCCCAAACTCAAAGTATCTGCTTTCATAACCGCTAAAGACAAAAGTGGCCAGCAGATTAATTGCATTTACGGCACTATTTATGTATATTCGCATATCCATATGTACATACGTATATTAATGACTACTACCACACGTTTTTTTAAATGTCTCTCCGACGAAACGCGCCTTAGCATCATGCTCCTCATATTCACAGAGGGAGAACTTTGTGTATGTGAATTGATTTCAGCGCTGCAAGACAGCCAACCGAAGGTGTCTCGCCATTTGGCTCAACTGCGCAATTGTGGACTGCTGCAAGATGAACGCCGCGGCCAATGGGTGTATTACAAGCTACACCATAACTTACCGCTTTGGGCGCATAACGTGCTTCGCGAAGTTGCTGATGCAAGGCTCTCTCACCTTACGGAATTAAAAACAAAATTAACAGCAAACGCGTGTTAAATACCACCAGGACATCTCATGAAAATCTTATTTATCTGCACTCACAATCGTTGCCGAAGCATTCTTAGCGAAGCAATCTGCAACCATTTGGCGGGAGCGCAGTTACAGGGTTTTAGTGCGGGAAGTCAGCCGGTCGGAGAGGTTCACCCCTTATCCCTGAAATATCTCGACGAACACGGAATTTCAACTGAAGGGCTACGCAGCAAGTCGTGGCACGAATTCGAAAACAATAAGCCGGATATCGCGATAACAGTGTGCGATAGCGCTGCAAATGAAGCCTGCCCCGTGTGGTTTGGCGATTGTGTTACCTTGCATTGGGGTTTGCAAGATCCCTCAAAATTACAAGGCAGCGATGCTGAAATCAAAAGCGCATTTTATAATGTAATGAGCACAATTGAGCAACGCGTACATGCCCTACTTGCACTGAATCTCGCTGATCGACCTCAAACAGAATGGCGCGATGCTCTGGCGCGCATAATTCAGGAAGTGAATTAATGGGCTTATTTGAACGATATCTCACACTCTGGGTTGGCCTGTGTATTCTGGCAGGCGTAATACTGGGTAATCTCGCCCCTGAAGTGTTCCAGGGCTTTGCCGCGATGGAAATTGCACACGTTAATATTCCCGTGGCAATATTTATTTGGGTAATGATTTACCCCATGATGATTCAAGTGGATTTCGCTTCTATCAAAGATATCGGTAAAAAACCACGTGGTTTGGCACTAACACTTGTTATCAACTGGTTAATCAAACCTTTTACCATGGCTTTTCTTGGGTGGCTGTTTTTCAAGGTATTGTTTGCCGAGCTCGTAAACCCACAAACCGCAAGCGAATATATTGCCGGTATGATTCTTCTTGGTGTCGCGCCCTGCACCGCTATGGTTTTTGTATGGAGTCACTTAACTAAAGGCGATGCCAACTATACCTTAGTACAGGTATCCGTAAACGATTTAATCATGATTTTTGCGTTTGCGCCCATCGCTGCTTTTTTGCTGGGTGTAAGCGATGTCGCGGTGCCCTGGAATACCTTGTTGTTATCGGTTGTGCTCTATGTGGTTATACCCTTAGTTGCGGGGGTGATCACGCGGAAATTACTCGACAAGGCGAATGATCATTCCAGATTGGACCGGTTTGTCAATCGGCTCAAACCGGTGTCGATCAGCGGTTTATTAGCAACGGTGGTTTTGTTGTTTGGTTTTCAAGCGCAAACCATCTTAGAAAAACCAATTGCAATTGTACTGATTGCCATTCCCCTCCTGATACAAACCTATGGCATTTTTGCACTCGCCTACGCTGGCGCGAAATTTTTAAAACTGCCGCATAATATTGCTGCACCTGCCTGCATGATTGGTACGTCAAATTTTTTTGAATTGGCGGTAGCGGTAGCCATTTCTCTGTTTGGGTTGCAGTCTGGCGCGGCTTTGGCAACGGTTGTGGGCGTATTGGTTGAGGTACCTGTTATGCTGTCGCTGGTCGCATTCGCCAATCGTACCCGGCATTGGTTCGCAACTGCATAGCCCGCAAACCCGTGCCTCAAGCCGATTGCCCGTTTATAGTCGACGCGCATTAATTCGCGTAAACTTCGGTGTACATGTCTTACTCCGGAGAGCGTAATGTTGCAACGCGGGCTATTGAAAGTGTTGATAATTTTGATAGGTACTTTGCTGTTATTGACGAGCTGCACGACACAAACCCCTACTGAGCCAGTAAAACTAAGCCCTGCCGAGGCGATGATGCAAAAAATCGCCAACCTGGAATTCGATCAATTGGGCAATCCTCAAATCAAAACTGATTTCATCCACCCGGTTAAAAACACAGTAGAAACGCCACATCGGCTTTTGGTCATACCCGTAGAATTTAGTAACCGAAAATTTGATCGTTTTGCAAATGAACCTGATGCCCCTAAAAAAAACCGCGATTACCTGCAACAGCTTTTGTTTTCTGAATTACAACCCGAACCCAAAAAAAACACCCTGAGCCATTATTATTACCAGCAATCTCAGGGGCAATATTTTCTCAGCGGTGAAGTTTTGCTACCCGTTTCCGTGAATCACCCCTCCGATTATTACGGCAAACCCATTCAAAATTCAGATGGCCAATGGCGCAATGACGTAAGAGCTGAGCTTCTGATTGAAGATGCCTTACTCGAGGCACAGAAAAACAATCCGAATTTCCCCTGGCAAAATTTTGATGTATGGGACCCGGAAGATTACGACAAAGACAATCAATTTAACGAACCCGATGGTTATATTGATCATTTTGTACTGGTGTTCGCGGGTGGTGGTCAATCGTCCTGTCAAACGTTGTATGCGCTTAGCGATAAATTTAACGCGAATGCTCCCAGTGATCTTTACGAAAGACTCAGTGAAAAAGAGCAGGAATGCGCACAACGCCTGTGGCCGCATCGTTTTTCACTCACTCAAAATGTTGGCAAAGGTCCCTCACTCGAAGGAAAACCCAATCATCGTGGCGGCATACCACTGAGCGAAAAATTGTGGGTGTACGATTACAACATGCAATCGGAATACACCAGCATTTCCACCTTTATTCACGAATTTGGACACTCCCTAGGGCTGCCGGATATTTATGCGCGTGACACTAACAACTCGACGGCTAGCTGGGATCTTATGAGCTCTACCGTTGGGCCAATCCCTCAGGAACTCAGTACCTGGTCACGACTGATGTTGGGCTGGGCAAAACCCTGCATTATTCTCTCTCCACAGGCCGGCGGCGAGAGCACACAATCCATTTATTTAAAAACCATGAACGACTGGCAAACAAAAAACCACAGCACCAGCTGTGAATCTGCGCTGGTGTTGTTACCACCTAAAATTCGTGAACTTCGAATGGGGCCATTGGCAGCCAACAATGGCAAACAGGCGGCTTACACCGGCCAGGGCAATTCGCTTTCTCATACTCTACAACGTCAGTTTGATTTAAGCACAGTAAGTTCAGAAAAAATAATTCTTGGACTTGATACCTGGTTTTCCATCGAAGCCGACTGGGATTACCTCTATATAGAAGTATCAGACGATGGCGAAAATTATTTACGACTCATGCCAACTGACAAAAGCAGCGCTCAGGATACCTACAGTGTCATGCCTTCGAAACGTGGGCATGATGGCTCGGGTACCATTCCGGGTTTTACCGGCTTAAGCGGCGACAACGATGGTGATGGAAAAGTTGAATCTGCAAGCGGTTGCGATCCCGATGAAAAGCATTTATTAGCTGAGGAGAAAGTTAATGCCACGCAAAAATCCCCTTGCGAAAATTCCCAATGGATTCATGCCGATTTTGATTTATCGCCTTTCAAAGGCAAACGTATTTTCCTGAGATTTCACTACTATGCAGATATGGCAGCCGTAGAGGATGGCGCACTTATCGACAATATTTCCATCCCGGCGATCGACTTTTATGAAGATTTTGAAGCTGATATTTTTGACTCGCAGTGGTCTAATTCGGGCTTTACACTCAGTTCTGGCAGCCACGATATAGTTGTGCCGCATTTCTACCTGCTCGAGTATCGCGATCCTTACGCACTCTTTGAAAGCGGTATCAACTACGATAACAATCTCAATCGACCAGGTTTCATCTATTTCCCAAACCCAGACACCGGGAAAATGGAAGCCATGGATTTTCACTATCAGCCAGGTACTTTGGTTTGGTATTACAACGGTGAATATTTATGGAGTCAAAATGAACCTTCGCAATTTGGGCCGGGAAACGGCTTTCTGTTACTCGTAGACTCCACGCCTCAAGAATACCAATTACCCGCAATACCCAAAGATTTTTATAAGGATGATCAAGGCTGGCACTACTATGAATTCGATGATAACGCGCAAAGTTTATTAAAGAAGGGGTTTATTGATGTGATGTGCTTTCAACGTCGAGCATCCTATTATCCTGTCGATATGCCGGCGCAAGACAAGAAAACCTGCAAAACAACTGCACCGCCCGCCGAGAAATTGCAATTCGACGATAAAACGCTGCTCTACAGCTATACACTTATCAATGAAATTCTGCCTGGCGAGCCCCGTGAACCCTTCATACCGATGAGTACCTTGTATCATTATCGGGTTTCTAAAGGGGAAATATCATATCGTTTGCATGATCGCATGCTGCGCAACGCCCACTCCGCAGATGCCCCGTTTTCACTTAGACCCTTCGAAGATGGCATAGCTTTCTTTAACAACGATGGGACGCAAGTGGTGCAAACAGCCGTTGTTCCCTTTGCGGCAGTTACCCAGTTTAACGACGATAGCGATACAGCCTATTTGAACCCCCATCTTCCCTTCGGCAGTACCAGAACAGCCAATTCAGGATTTAGTTTCGAATTACAGGAACCGGATTCTGAAGCACCGGAAGACGCCCAGGTAAAAATTAATATTCAGTGGCGCTAAGATTATTATTTTTTTCAGGTAGAAGGTAAAGAACGAAAAGCCCGGCAACAACGCCGGGTAGCCCTTCAAAAATAACGGCTTGCAAATCGTATTGTCGCCACATAAGTGCGACCGTAAAGCCGACGATCATTGCAGAGATACTGGTTGTTTGTGAAGGTTTGCGCTGTAAGGCTAACGCGATAAGCAAGGGGGCGAATGCACTCCCCAAGCCGGACCACGCCAAAATCACCATACTGAAAACGCTTTGATTGTTAGACAGTGCAATGAGCAATGCCAGCCCGGTAATCAGTACTGTTACGCTTTTTAAAACCCAGGTTTTTTCGAGTGAGTGCGGAATAATATCGTGGGTAATTGCCGCAGAGCAGCTCAGCAGTAGCGAATCAGCTGTGGACATGGTTGCTGCAAAGATACCAGCTAAAATCAGGCCGACAAAAGCGGGTGGCAATAGCTGTTGAGCAAGCATTGGAAGAGCCAACTCGGCGTCAAAGCTGGCGGTTTCAGGCAGATAAACACGCGAAAGCATCCCCACAATATTTGCCATAACCCAAAAAACGACAAACCACAGGTAATACCACATGCGTGCGGTACGCATTTTTTGGGTTTTCCCCAACGCCATAAAGCGCACCATAATATGCGGTTGCCCTATCACACTCGCGCCAGCGACTAACCACCCGAGGGTAAATAGCGCCCAGCCTGCAAGGCCGGGAACCGCCAGATTGGGAGGCATCAAAGACAAAAATCCATCGATTTCGCTTAATTTTATAATTGCCTCTTGTGGACCGCCCAGCTGCGTAATAGCCACAATGAGCAACACCGCCATAGCCGCTATCATCACAAGAGATTGCGCGGCGTCGGTCCATATCGACGCACGTATACCACCTGCAATGCAGTAAATCACAACCAGCGTTGCACCCACCACCGCACCTGACCACATGGGCCAATTAAGCAGCACGTGCAACGCTTTGCTACCCGCAACCAGTTGAGCTGCCGCGTAGGTAAGTAAAAATATTAATGAAATTAACCCGACAATTCTCTGCAAGGCGATATTCGGGTCACCATGCCAGTTGGCTAATGCACCGGCATAAGTCATTTCATCATTGGTTTGTGTTGTTAAATGAAGCCTGCGGTGTACGTAGAGAGATGCCAGGTAATCGCCACTGATCCAGCCAATCATTAACCAAATGGATGATAATCCAGCAAGGTAGGTATAACCAATCAAGCCGATAAACATGTAACCGCTGTTATTAGTAGCAACGGCAGATAAACCAACCAACCACGAAGATATGCTCGTACTTGCAAGATAATAATCTTGTTTGGTGCCACGACTGTGCCACCAGGAAGCTAGCCCAACGGCAGCAAAAATCGCGAGAAATAGTGTAAAGGATACAATCATCGAATTATCGCTGTGGTGTGGCGTCTAAAATAAGCGTGCGTATTTTTAAAGGCTCATCCACCAAGATTTGAGCACCCGCTTTTTCATTTTCCACTTTCTTTTCCCAGTAGCGCTTTAATAGATCTATTTTGAAGATCCCAGCTACAATTTCAACGCGACCGTCATTATCGATATCGGCGATATCGAAAGCCACTATGCTTTCAGGTTCACCTAGCATTCTATGAGCTTGGAAATGCTTGTCACCGACGTTTTCAAACCAAATAAGTGTTTGACGACCCTCTTCATTCCAGTAGTTATTCCAACTGGATGCAACAACATCCAAATCACCGTCACCATCAAGATCCCGGGCCAGTGCTTTTGAGGCACCATAAAAACGTGCAAGATTGTGAAATTGATATTGGTATCGCCCTAAATTTTCTAACCACTGCACGCCGTGATAGGGTTTAGGGTCGGTTTGCAGATCATGTGCATCACCGTTTGCAAATAAAATATCCAGGTCACCATCGCCGTCAAGATCAGCGAGACTCAAATCGATAGAGCCGATCATTGGATCACTCGCCTGAAAAAGATTTATAGACTCAAACTTATTATTACCGCGATTAACCAGCGCCAGCACCATTTCATGCTCTTGCGAAATCAGGCTGATAAAATCCAGTTTGCCATCGAGATTGATATCAGTAGGTATCAAGTTAACACCACCACTCACATCAAGCAGGGTATGCTTTTGATGTTTGCCCTTCCCAAGGTTCTCCAACCAGGCCAGTTCTCCGAATTGATTATTTCCATAGATGGCAAGCGCCAGATCCAAGTCGCCATCTGCATCTATGTCTGCCGCCTTAACGTCCTGAACACGAGGTACATTTTCCAGCAAAACATGTTGTTTGAATTTACCCTTTTTTACTTGTTCAAGCAGAATGACTTTTCCAGCCTGCAGATTAATGGGCGGGAAGAATCGTCCCAGTACGGCAATGAGAATGTCTTGGTCGCCATCTTGATCGTAATCGACAATTTCAAGCGTGCTGGGAATATCGGTTTCTAGTAGTGTGGTTTCCTGCCAGTTGGCCTTTTTTCTTTCCAGGAGCGATACTTTACCGTTCTCGGCATCACTGAGCAGTATTTGCGGGAATTTACTTTTATAAAGCTGGACAACTCGAATATCGGTTATTAGTGGCATTTTTGATTGTGTGGCGAATGCCTGCATTGAGTAGGCGATGGGTGCTTTTGTCTCGGGAAAAACCGGAAGCTTTCCCAGCATTTCAGGACTACTGCCGTAGTAGTACGCAGCGATGTCTCGAACATGCTCAGCAGATATCAGTTCATAGCCCAAGCGGTCCTTTGCGATATCTGCCATAACTTTAACAGCGGAGGGCCAATCTTCTTTTGGCATTAGGATTGGCGATGGAACTCCGTGACAAGCGCCGCAATAGCTCTGTACAAGTCTGTACACTTCCTCAGCTGATTTTTGTTTATCGGTATTTTGGTTATCCGCCTGTGAAACGCCGCATAACAGTGTGAGCGCAAGGCAAAAGATAGGTTTAAATCTCATTGTTTCTTAATGTCCACCAACTTTTAAAGAGGTTAAACAAAAACGGCTGGTAAATTACCAGCCGTTTTCTAAGCGTATCTACAGCTTAATTAGAGGTAAATACGGGTAAGCAACTCTGTGCGCAGTGCTTCTTTTTTTGAATTGTGAATATCGACAATCACTTCCTCAGTGAGATCGATACTTCGTTTGTTAGGTTCAATTTTCCGTAAAAACGTTCGCGACCGAATCGCGGAACCTACTTTGACAGGATTCAGATAACGCACTTCGTTCATGCCGCAATTCACGATCATGCGCGCTTCTGGGTAATTCTTTGCAGCGTATGAATCCAAGCCACGCAATTTGGGAAGCATGGAAAGCACTAGAAAACCGTGTGCGACCGTAGCTTTGAAGGGTGATTCTTTTTCGGCTCGCTCGGTATCTGTGTGTATCCACTGATCGTCGCCAGTGACATCCGCAAAATTGTTGATCAAATACTGATCAACCTCGTGCCATTCACCTACGTGAATTTCCTGACCAAGAATGCTTTGCAAACGCGTCACAACGGTAATAACGGCTGGGATGGGAGTAACCGCCGGATGAATTTCCTCATTGGCAACCGTAATGAATCGGGAAAAAAAAGTGTTTGCAAAAGAATTACTGACTGACTGATTGAAGGATTCCTTCAGTTCGCGCACTTGGGGCTCCAGTCGCCGCATGAATTCTCCATTACTCAGCTGTAATTGTTGGCGTTTTTCTTTCAGTAACTCAACAATATTCACGCGAAATTCCCCAAAATTTTCAGATTAAACAACCGTATTAATCGATTTGCAGAAACCATTTCCGCAAAATGGAATTAGACAAGACAGGCGGTCAAATTGCAATATGTCGGTGCAAGTTAATTGTGAGAGTGTTGAAACCTGCACAAGTTTCCTATTTATAAGCCAATCCCGAGGTTTCAGTGATTGCCACGCCTTAATTTGCCCAATTCAACACTTGGCGTGATACATTATAATATGACGCTATCTATATGTTTTATATAAACTTTTACCGAAGGATACGCTAAAAAAGGCGTTCAGGTCCAGCACTTAGTAGCTCAGCACCGGTGTTTTTAACGGTCAGAATACCGCCTACCTCATTCTCGCCGAAAGTTACCAAAAACCTCACTTTTTTATTTGGTGTCATTGTCTGGGACTGGTGCCGGGTCGCTGACCTTGTACCGTCGGAGCGCCGATCTTGTCGAGCAGGAATACGGACATACAATATGGATATTGTCAGCTTCGTCCACTACAGACATACTTTGAACTTGCACATAGACGTGATCGTTTAGCGCATAAGCTGCACCCGTCAGTAATGAACAGCCCGGCTATCGTTGAAAGGCGCCCGTTGAAAACACGTCAACGAGATATAAAAACACCAGGGGAAATTATGGCGAACTACGATGTAATCCTACATAACACACTCAACGGCAGTTTCGAAGAGTCCGAAGCGCGGCAACAACTTGCAGCAAAATTTAAATTGAATTCAGACAAGTTGGATAAACTTCTGAGCAACGCTTCCACCACTATAAAACGTAACCTCGAAGAAACTCAGGCGCAACGATTCAAGTCTATTATTGAATCTTGCGGGTTTCAGGCCACGCTCAAATCCTTAGATTCTCCAACAATGTTCGAGTTGGAAGCCGTAGAAGCGGCTGAGGAAAGCAAGTCGGCAACGCCAGAGAAACCACACGACGTATACGACGCGCCAAGCGCACCAGTGGGCGTTACTGTGTTTTGCAGACATTGTGGCAAAAATATCGAGGAGACCGCAACAGAATGCGTACATTGTGGGAAAACGGTATACACGACAACCGGGCGTAGCAAAGTAGTTGCTGGCTTTCTGGCTTTTTTTATGGGAGGTTTTGGATTTCACCGTTTTTATTTAAAACAGTGGTGGGGCGTTTTTTACATTCCTTTCGGGATTTTTGGAATCAGCGCGATCGTCACTTTAATTGAAGCCATCTATTTTTGGGTATGCCCTCAAGACCGTTGGCAGCGCAAATACGGTCATTTGCCGCCTTCAAACGTTTGGGTTTGGGTAGCGCTGTGCATCATTCCCTTTGTGGCGGTTATCGGCATTTTGGCCGCGATTGCGCTTCCAGCGTACCAAGATTACACAATTCGCGCCAAAGTCAGCCAGGGGCTCATGAGTTCCCAGATGTATGTTGATCAGGTGGAGGAATTTATACTCGAATCCAACTTTGTCCCGAATTCATCCCTCGACGCAAACCTGAATTATCAGCCTGGCGCACCCTACATAAAATCGATTGAGATTGTAGAAGGTGGCGGTGTGGTTGTGGAGTTTGACCAGTTGGAACTCTTGGACGAACCCCAAACGATCATTTACGAACCTTTGATTAAGTCTGAAAACCGGACGATCACTTCAATCACCTGGGACTGTACCGGCGGCAGCCTACCCTCTCGGTATCGTCCCTCAAAATGTCGCCCCATCGACTTCTAGACCGGTGATCGCATAGTGACAAACTCTTCGGCGGCGGTTGGATGAATACCAATCGTCGTATCGAAATCCTCTTTGGTAGCACCGGCTTTTATAGCAATGGCCAAGCCCTGAATAATTTCACCGGCATCGGGCCCTACCATGTGAGCACCCAAAACACAGCGACTGTTTTTGTCGACAACCAGCTTCATAAGGGTTTTTTCGTTTAAACCGCTTAAGGTGTGCTTCATTGGTTTAAAGGCACTCTTATAAATCTCCAGATCGTAGCCTAAATCTCGTGCATGCTCTTCGGTATAACCCACTGTACCGATGTTGGGCTGACAAAATACGGCCGTCGGAATATGTTCGTAGTCCAGAGCGACCGGTGTTTCCGCAAACAGGTATCGTGCAAGGGCCATTCCCTCAGCCAGAGCAACGGGCGTAAGTTGGTAACGGTCGATCACATCACCAACAGCAAAAATACCCTCTACACTGGTTTCGAACTTATCGTCTACTACGATGGCACCGTTAACCTTTTGTTCGATACCAAGCGCTTCGAGCCCAAGGTTGTCAACCTTGGGTGATCGCCCGATCGCCGAAATAACGCAATCAACTTCGCGTGTTAATCGTTCTGAGTTGTTGTTAGCAAGTATAACGTTCAGGCTATCAGGCCCACGTTTTTCAATTCCCTCGATAGTTGTGCTAAAAGAGAGTTTCAGCCCTTTTTCCGCAATTTGCTCGGCTATGAAATGGCGAATATCGCCGTCGAAATTTCTGAGGAAAAGCGGACCGCGGTACACGAGCTCGGTATCGCAACCCAGAGCATTGAGAATTCCGGCGAACTCCACTGCGATGTAGCCGCCCCCCTCCACAATGACCCGTTTTGGTAATTTATCCAAATAAAAAAAAGCGTTCGAATCAGTCACCAGCTCGGCACCAGGATAGTTGGGTTTGCGAGGCCAACTACCGGTCGCAATTAAAATGTATTTTGCGGTATAAACCACCTCGTCTACTGCAACTTCGTGATGCCCTGTTATTGTCGCGCGACCGCGTATTGTTTCTACACCGGCATTATCCAGAATACGCCCATAAACCCCATTTAAGCGCTCAATTTCTCGTGTTTTATTGTCGCGTAGCGCCTGCCATTCAAAACCGAGGTTCTCAAAACTCCAACCGAACCCCTTGGCCGCTTCAAAATCTTCCATAAAGTGTGAGCCGTAAACAAACAATTTCTTGGGTACACAGCCAACGTTAACGCAGGTCCCGCCGAGATATAGATCTTCAGCTACAGCGACCTTGGCACCCAATTGCGCGGCAATCCGGCTGGCCCTAACACCGCCCGACCCCGCACCAATGACGAAAAGATCATAGTCATACACCCCATTGTCTTCAGACATATCATCATCCTGTTTGCTAAAAAGTGTTTATTATGGACTTACAGCGTGAATGCGAGGCAATTACTAAACATCAATTTCGATTGAGGGGGAATTACCCTCGCCTTTACGACGATCTTTGCCAGAACGCATTTCGTATATGGCACGGGGAATTTTACCCTCATTTTTGCGGCGATCCGGGTTTTTACGGCGTTCTTTGGTGGGACGATTGGGGACGGGTTGCTGGTTTTGTTTTTCATCTCCATGACTTTCAACCGCCTGTGCATTTTGATCACGACGTATCGGTACGGTGGGAGTTGTGGGCTTGATTGAATCAACCATGTCTTACCCTTGCAAAGCTTTAGAACCATTTATGCTATCGGCTCATTTGGCAAGGTCTTTAGCGCTTGTACCAGGCCAAATTGTGATGCAGCTTTACAACATCACCAATAATCAACAACGTAGGCGCGTGTATTTCGGTATCTTTTACCAAATTTGGCATTGTTCGTAAATCACCCAAATGCACCACCTGACCAGGCAAAGTACCCCGCTCCACCAGAGCGACCGGAGTGTCTGCAGGTTTACCAAACTCCAGAAGTTTTTCGAAAATTTGCGGCAAGCCCATCAAACCCATATAAAATACCAGGGTTTGTCTGGCATCGACAAATTCCCTCCAATTGAAATTGATGTTGCCGTCTTTCACATGACCGGTGATAAATCGCACAGAACTGGAATAGTCGCGATGCGTGAGAGGAATGCCGGCATACGCAGCACAACCGTTGGCTGCGGTAATGCCTGGAACCACTTGAAAGGGAATTTGCTGAGCTGCCAACAAATCAATTTCTTCACCGCCACGCCCAAAAATGAACGGATCTCCGCCTTTGAGGCGCAATACGCGTTTACCCTCTTGGGCCAGACGTAACAGTAGCGCATTGATTTCTTCCTGCGGCATGCTGTGGTTGCTGCGTTTCTTGCCCACATAAATCCGGTCGGCATCACGTCGCACCATCTCCAAAATCGGTTCAGAAACCAGACGATCGTACAACACAACTTCTGCACGCTGCATCAAACGCAGGGCTTTAAACGTTAGCAAATCCGGGTCGCCCGGCCCGGCACCAACCAGGTAGACTTCTCCATGTGATTCGCATTCTTGGTTTTGCAAACGTTCATTCAGCGCCTGTTCTGCTGCTTGCTCATTGCCAGCCAAAACCTGTTCGGCGATTTCACCAGCCAATACGTTTTCCCAAAAACGGCGACGCAGGTCAACATCGCTAAAAGCTGCTTTAACTTTATCGCGAAATCGACTGGCAAATTTCGCCAAGTTTCCGTAGCTGGCAGGAAAGCTGGACTCCAGTTGGCTACGCACCCGCCGTGCCAATACCGGTGATTCGCCACCACTGCTCGCGGCAATAATCAGCGGGTTGCGATCAACAATCGCTGGCGTAATCACACTGCATAAAGCCGGGCTATCCACCACATTTACGGGCAAGCGCCGCGAGTGGCAGTCACGAGACACCTGCTCGTTGACCGCAGCAATATCAGTCGCTGAAATTACGAGGAAGGGTTCCTCCAGGTGTTTATCTGAATAGTCTTCTAAATGACAAACGCCACCAGAATTGGTGGCCAGTTGTTGCAGCTCGACATCTATGTGTGGAGCTACCACTGTAATACAGGCGCCGGCTTTGGCCAATAAGCGCGCTTTGCGAGTTGCAATTGCACCACCACCGACGATTAAACACGGCTTGTTAGCGATATCGAAAAAAAGAGGCAGATAATCCATAGTAGCGTCCGACGTTAGACGTCGGACGTCCGACGCCTTAAATTTTAACTCGCGGAAATATGGGTTTGATTATTCATAAACGGCCGCAAAACTTCGGGAATTTCTAGCGAACCATCTCTCTGCTGATAATTTTCAAGTATAGCAACCAGAGTACGACCAATGGCCAAGCCCGAGCCATTGAGCGTATGTAATAGCTCAGGCTTTCCAGTTTCGGCATTGCGATACCGGGCTTTCATACGACGTGCCTGGAAATCTCCAAAACAACTGCATGAAGAAATTTCCCGGTAGGTATCTTGTGAAGGCAACCACACTTCCAAGTCGTAGGTTTTTGTGGAAGAAAAACCGATGTCGCCACCACATAAAATAACCTTGCGATACGGAAGCCCTAATTTTTGCAGGACAGCTTCTGCGTGGCCAGTTAACTCTTCCAAGGCTTGGGTAGAATCTTCAGGTTTCACAAATTGCACCAACTCCACTTTCTCAAACTGATGTTGGCGAATCATTCCACGAGTATCGCGGCCGTAGCTGCCTGCTTCAGAACGGAAACAGGGTGTATGACAGGCAAATTTTACGGGCAGATTCTTCTCGTCAATAATCTCACCCCGCATCACATTGGTGACCGGCACTTCTGCTGTGGGAATCAAATAAAATTCGCGATCATCCGTTAACTTGAACAGGTCTTCCTCGAACTTGGGAAGTTGGCCCGTACCAAACAGTGAATCTTTGTTGACGATGTAGGGCACATAGATTTCGTTGTAGCCGTGCTCAGCTGTATGTATGTTGAGCATGAATTGAATCAGAGCGCGATGCAGGCGGGCGACATCTCCCGTCATAACCGCAAATCGCGACCCTGTCAATTTTCCCGCTGTCTCAAAATCGAGCCCGCCTAACGCCGCGCCGACATCGACGTGATCTTTAATCTCAAAATCGAATTCACGGGGCTCACCCCATTTACTGACTTCAACGTTATCTTCTTCGTTGCTACCTTCGGGCACTTCTTCGGCCACAAGATTCGGAATACCTGCGATGATGTCATCAAGCTCGTTCTGCACGATGGAAAGTTTTTGTTCCGACTCAGTCAGCGCAGCTTTCAGGTTTTCCACTTCTTTCAGTAGTGGCGCAATGTCTTCACCGGCAGCTTTGGCTTTACCTATGCCTTTGGAGCGGGTATTACGTTCTTGTTGAAGGTTTTCGCATTCTACCTGCACGACCTTACGCTGTTCTTCAAGCTCTTGGATACGTTTTACGTCCAAGGTGTAGCCGCGTTTTTTTAATCCTGTTGCGACTTCGTGTAACTGTGAGCGAATAAGTTTGGGATCTAACATGATGGTTCCGGATTACAGTAAGTTATCGGTTATTGTTATGCCTAAAAACACGGCCAGCACACAGGCCAGCAGGCTGATGATCATGTAACTGGCAGCAGTAAGAAAATGGCCCGATTGCAGCAAGTGCAGGCTTTCCAGTGAAAACGTCGAGAAAGTGGTGAAAGCGCCCATAAAACCAATCATCACAACATGGCGCCACTCTTGAGCTATCAAGCCCTTTTCCACAATGATTACGTAACACACACCCATCAGAAACGAGCCCAAAACGTTAACTGTGAGTGTTGCTATAGGAAATTTTATGTGTTGCGTAGCGAGTACGACCGATACACCATAACGCGCCATCGCTCCCACCGCCCCGCCTGCTGCAACGGCAAACCAAAGCATAATGTTCTACTTGTGTTGATTGAGTTGTTGAAGATTGAGTTTTCTTAAATGGCGAAGCTTCTCGGCGATTTTAATTTCCAGACCGCGTTCTACAGGCTGGTAGTAAACAACAGACTGCATTTCATCAGGAAAATAATTGACCCCGGCAGCAAATGCGTCTGGTTCATCATGGGCGTAGCGATAATCAGCGCCATAGTTCATGTTTTTCATGAGCTGAGTCGGCGCGTTGCGGAGGTGCACAGGTACATCGTAACTGGGCAGTTGTTTCACATCAGCGCTCACCTGCTTGAACGCATTATACACAGCGTTGCTTTTAGGTGCTGCCGCCAGATAAGTAATTGCTTGAGCCAGCGCAAGCTCCCCTTCTGGGCTGCCGAGCCGCTCCTGGACATCCCAGGCGTTCAGCGCCAGGGTAAGGCCCCGTGGATCGGCATTGCCGATATCTTCTGTTGCCATGCGCACTACTCGGCGCGCAATATACAGCGGGTCGCAACCGCCGTCGAGCATGCGCACAAACCAATAGAGCGAGGCATCTGGATCGCTGCCGCGCACCGATTTATGGAGCGCGGAAATCTGTTCGTAAAAGAGGTCACCACCCTTGTCAAAACGACGCAGATCACCGGTTAATACCTGCTCCAGAATCTCTTCTGTGATCGCGCCATTGTTGCCTACCAGATCGCTGGCGATTTCCAATAGATTTAACAACCGTCGTGCATCGCCATCGGCGGCTTTAACCAACATTACTCGTTCATTATCGGCAATCTTGAGTTCTAAAGATTTCAAGCCCTGCTCGCTGTGCAATGCGCGCTGGATTAATTCCTGTAACTGCATGTTCGTGAAACGCTGCAATACATAGACCCGGCAACGCGACAATAGCGCGTTATTAACCTCAAATGAGGGGTTTTCTGTTGTGGCGCCAACGAAGATGACCGTACCGTCTTCTACGTAGGGTAAGAATGCATCCTGCTGGGCTTTGTTAAAGCGATGTACCTCGTCGACAAACAAGATGGTTTTGCGTTGATGCGCCAACTGCTGTTGTTTGGCTTCAGTCACCGCATCACGAATATCCTTTACGCCCGCTAACACTGCCGATATTGCCAGAAAATGCGCATTGGCTTCAGTGGCCAGTAACCTCGCCAGGGAGGTTTTACCGATGCCTGGCGGCCCCCAGAGAATCATTGAATGAACCTGGCCATGTTCGATAGCGCTACGCAGCGGCTTGCCTGCACCGAGAATGTGCTCCTGACCGAGATAATCAGCGAGTTTCAAGGGTCGAAGGCGCGCCGCGAGCGGTTGATAGCACTCTTGCGTGGAGGATTCAAATAAATCACGCGACATAATTATTCGCTGGCAATAACGTCAACGCCATCTGGAGGCACAAAATCAAACTGTTGGTCTTTAACCGGTTTATTGGCCGTTTGTTTGCTGAATTTCACTTCGGTACGCTGCTCTAACTTATCGGTGAGCACCATGGCCGAAAGTATATTTTTGCTGTTGAACACGAATTTGAGACTTTCAAAACCATTGGGCGTTGCCTTCAACGGCGCCATCACATAGCTCTGTTCGCCCTTTTTTAGCGCTTGTTTTGAAACCGTGTAATCTGTGCTGATACGGGTGAAATCCCCGCTGAGAATCTGAGCGGGTGTGGCATCCAATTGATCCTTTTGATACACCGTGACCTGCTCCATATCCGGGTCATAAACCCACAGCTTGGAACCGTTGGTAACCACCAGTTGCTCAAAGGGCGGTTTCACACTCCAGTAAAATTTCCCCGGGTTTTTGACAATAACCTTGCCTTCGGTCTGCTGCAGGGGGGCATTGGTTTTATCAAATATGCGCTGTTCGAACGTTGCGGTGAAGGTATTGATTGCCTGCAGCTTCGCGCTCAGTTCCTCAGAGGGGGTCGCAGCATGGGCGCTGAATGAAATAACACAGAGCGCGTAAATCGTAATGTATTTCAATGGGGTCACAAAGAATCCTCTATCTGGGTGGTGGCGGTGCAAGAACTTCACGACTGCCATTACTGCTCATTTCACTCACCACGCCAGCCATTTCCATGTCCTCAATGAGACGTGCAGCGCGGTTATAGCCGATGCGGAGTTTGCGTTGCACAGCTGAAATACTGGCTTTACGACTCTCGGTAACAAATGCCACCGCCTCATCGTAAAGTGGGTCGGACTCGGCTTTATCGCCCTCTTCACCCTCGTTACTGAAACCAGGCACGGGAATACTCGCTACCTGCTCGCTGAGTATATCTTCGAGGTAATCGGGTTCACCGCGCTTTTTCCAATCGGCAACCACTTTGTGCACTTCGTGATCGTCGATAAAAGCGCCGTGAACCCGCACGGTATGCGCCGTGCCTGGCGGTAAAAACAGCATATCGCCATGGCCCAGAAGTTGCTCAGCACCGCCCTGATCCAGAATCGTTCGGGAATCAATTTTTGACGATACCTGGAAGGCCATGCGCGTCGGCACGTTGGCTTTGATCAAACCGGTAATGACATCCACCGAAGGGCGCTGCGTGGCGAGAATCATGTGAATCCCGGCAGCCCGCGCTTTCTGTGCTATTCGCGCAATAAGCTGTTCGACCTTTTTACCGACGATCATCATCATGTCGGCGAACTCGTCAATCACCACAACGATAAAGGGCATGGTGGTGAGATCCGGCGCGGAGGCATTTTCCATCTCAATTACGCCATCATCTTCCGGTGTCCAGAGGGGATCGGGAATTGGGGCTCCCGCCTTCTCTGCGTCGCGCACTTTTTTGTTGTAGCCCGATATATTACGAACCCCGAGAGATGCCATAAGCTTGTAGCGACGCTCCATTTCGCCAACACACCAACGCAATCCAGTGGCAGCATCTTTCATATCTGTGATTACCGGGGTCAACAAATGCGGAATTCCATCGTAAACCGAAAGTTCGAGCATTTTCGGGTCCACCAGGATAAAGCGCACGTCTTCCGGCGATGATTTATAGAGCATGCTCACTAACATAGAATTAACTCCCACCGACTTTCCCGAGCCGGTGGTACCAGCAACCAGAAGGTGGGGCATGCGCGCAAGATCGGCCACAATGGCTTCACCGGAAATATCGTGCCCCAACGCAAGGGTTAATGCAGATTTGGATTTTTCAAAGGCCTCAGATGCGATCACCTCGCTGATTCGCACCATCTCACGATGTTCGTTGGGGATTTCGACTCCAACTACCGATTTGCCCTGAATCACCTCCACAACCCGAACACTGCTTACCGCAAGCGAACGCGCTAAATCTTTTGCGAGATTGGTTATTTTACTGACTTTAACACCGGGTGCCGGTTGGATTTCAAAACGCGTAACTACTGGCCCTGGCAGCACAGCGACGACATCGGCAACCACGCCGAAGTCTTTCAGCTTGAGTTCCAGCAGCCGTGACATGGCCTCCAGAGATTCCTCCGAGTAGCCTTTATCACTTTTCTTATCGGCCGGTTCCAAAATACTCACTGGCGGCAAGGCCCCAACAGGCGGGGTATCGTCGAACATAAGAGCCTGTTGTTTTTCCCGCTCAGCCCGCGCGCTCACTTTGGGTTTTTGTATTGGCGCAGAAATTTTGGGCGGAATTTTTACTTTTTCTTTGGCGATGTGAACTTTGGCGGCTTCCCGTCGCTGAGCAACGGCTTGCTTAGCCTGACGCTTTTCCAGACGACGCGTGTGCCATTTTTCGAGTCTGGTTTTCAGCCACGCAAGACTGCTCAATACCCCTGCACCCAAAGCGTCCATCACGGCGAACCAGGAGATTTCAATGAAGATTGTCAAACCGAACAGTAACATTGCCAACAACAGCATGGTGCCGCCCATGTAACCGAAAGTACTGTTCACCGCATTGGCGGTGGTCAATCCAAGATAGCCTCCTGCAGAAAATGGCAACCCGCTGCTCTCGGTGCCGTACTGCATAACAGCCATGCCTGTTGAGGCAACCATCACCAGAACAAAACCAATAATCCGCAAGGTGAAAATCAGGAAATCGGGTGGCAAGCCGCGTTTATCACGTAGTTGCAAAATTACCTGATAGGCGAGCATCAGCGGAAACAAATAGGCAAGACCCCGAACAGCGAGAAAAACACATCCGCCAACCAGGCCCCTGCCGGGCCGCCCGCATTTTCGATTGGGCCACTACTTGAAGAAGACCATGCCGGATCATTTACGCTGTAAGTAAGCAGTGCCAGGGCAATAAACGCGCAGGCCAAAATAAGGCCGATTAACAGGCCTTCACGTAAAATTCTTACCACAGTGGATGATTTGTCGGCAGTGTCGTTAGTTCCGGCTACTGTTTTACTCAAGAGGCCTCTCGTACAGCGAACTTTGGGGGAATACGTTATAATCACGCGTATATTTTTTCCGATATTGTACCTGAATTTGTCTCGTATCACTGCGAGAGTGCACCAATCAGAGACAATACCTTTCCAGCTCACTCGCATTAGTTTTCGCTATAACAAACATAGCAACACAGCCAATGGCTCACATTCGAGTGATAGATTAACATCCGCGCCTGAACTGATTGTTAACAAAGGATATTTACACCATGAGTGATCCCAAGCATTACCCTCTGATTATTCTCGGCTCCGGCCCTGCCGGTTATACCGCAGCAATCTACGCTGCCCGGGCAAATCTAAAGCCAGTTGTGATTACGGGAATGCAACAGGGTGGTCAGCTCACCACAACTACCGAAGTTGAAAACTGGCCGGGTGGTGCGCACGATCTTCAAGGCCCGGATCTCATGGTTCAAATGCAGCAACACGCGGAACGCTTCGATACCGAAATCATTTTCGATCACATCCACGAATGCGACCTAAACAGCACCCCAAAAAAGCTTGTTGGTAACGAAACTTACACATGCGACGCATTAATTATTGCCACAGGCGCCTCGGCACAGTATTTGGGCCTACCCTCCGAGGAAGCCTTTCAGGGTAAAGGTGTGAGCGCCTGCGCAACCTGCGACGGTTTTTTCTACCGCGACCAAAAAGTTGCTGTTGTCGGCGGTGGTAACACCGCCGTGGAAGAAGCCCTGTATCTCGCCAATATCGCTGGCGAAGTCACCCTGATACATCGTCGAGACTCGCTGCGGTCTGAAAAAATTCTGCAAGATCGCTTGCTGGAAAAGGCCGAGTCAGGCAACGTTAAAATCGTATGGAATCACACGCTCGACGAAGTTTTAGGCGACGATACCGGGGTTACCGGGCTACGATTGAAATCCACTAAAGACGACACTGCCCAGGAAATCGAAGTGGCAGGAGTGTTCATCGCCATTGGCCACAAACCCAATACCGACATATTCGAAGGTCAGCTCGATATGCATAACGGCTACATAAAAATTAAAAGTGGCCTTGAGGGCAACGCGACCTCAACCAACATACCAGGTGTGTTTGCCGCGGGAGATGTGGCAGATCACACCTACCGCCAGGCGGTCACATCTGCTGGCGCTGGTTGCATGGCTGCGCTGGATGCCGAGAAGTATCTCGACAACCTGTAATCGCTAATACAAATTCAATACAAAACCCCGGTCAAAGCACCGGGGTTTTGTATTTTGGGGCGCCTGTTGTAGCATAAGTTCCAAGTATTTCCGCAACGGCCAGGACCTATGAGCCAACTGCATTGGCTGGATCAACAAGACCTATGGTTCCCCCCTTCGGAGCTCGCCCTACGCGACCCTGATGGTCTACTTGCCGTGGGTGGCGATCTCTCGGTAGAGCGGCTGGTAGCCTCATACAGTCGAGGTATATTTCCCTGGTACAGCGAAGGCCAGCCGCTGCTATGGTGGACACCCGACCCCCGTATGGTGATGTCACCAAATGATATCTATTTAAGTAAGAGTTTGAGGAAACTGCTGCGCAAGCAACCTTTTACGATTAAGGTTGATACCGCCTTCTCCGCAGTCGTAAAACATTGCGGCAGCATCCCACGGAGGGATCAGGATGGCTCGTGGATCACGCCAGAAATGATTGCAGCTTACTTGGAGCTTCACGAGCTGCAAATCGCCCACTCCGTGGAAGCCTGGTCTGATAACACGCTGGTTGGCGGTTTGTATGGAGTTTCCCTCGGGAGGGTGTTTTACGGCGAATCCATGTTCAGTTTACAAAGCGGTGCTTCCAAAGTGGCGTTTGTTGCATTATGCCAGCAGCTGCAGCAATGGCAGTTTGGCTTGGTGGACTGCCAGATCCAAAGCGATCATCTCGCCTCATTGGGCGCGGCAGAAATCCCCAGAGATGTATTTGAGGCGGAGCTAAGCACGCTGATTTGGGAGAAACCTGCGGGAGCTGCTAATCATTTGGTGTACCCAGAGGTTCTTGAAAGCAGTGAAGCACCGCCAATTTTACACTGGCGTAAGGCCTGGCAATTACCGGAGTATGGGTTTGACGGAACTAGCGACACTTAAACTCTACGCCACCAGGCCCCACCCTTGCAGCTACCTTGCCGATAAGGAAGCAACGACGGTGTTCATCGATCCCAATGCCGAGATTACCGGTCCGTTGTACAGCGAGCTTTCACACTATGGCTTTCGTCGCAGCGGCAGCCATATTTATCGACCCCATTGCAATTCCTGTCAAGCGTGCATTCCGATACGCGTTTGTGTCGACGACTTCAGTCCCAACCGCAGTCAAAAACGCTGCCTTAAATCCAATGCAGATCTACAAGTGGTGGAGCGCGATCGTATCGACAATGAAGAATGTTTTAGGTTGTATGAGCGCTACATTAACGAACGCCACGCAGATGGCGATATGTACCCCGCCGATGAAGAGCAATATCGAGACTTTCTTACCGCTGAATGGGGTGTTACACGTTTTTTAGAGTTTCGTAACGCTCAACAAAAACTGCTTGGCATCGCAGTGGTCGATTTTTTAAGCAATGCGCTCTCGGCGGTTTACACCTTTTACGACCCCGACGAAGAAAAGCGTAGTCTGGGGCGTTTCGCAATACTGTATCAACTCGAACATGCCAAGCAATTAGAGCTGCCTTTTGTGTACTTGGGGTATTGGATAAAACAATGCTCAAAAATGAGTTACAAAACTGATTACCGCCCCTACCAGCTGTTAATCAATCAAAACTGGGTAACAGTTAGCCAATCCGCAGAAATAAACACCCCAAAAACCAATTTGTTATAATGTAACAACAGCACTTTTCTCGATATTTTGAGCTTTTTTGGAGCCCGTTAGCGAATTCATTTGCCACAACACAAGCTCGCGCACCTTTATTTAGCGTTTAACTTGGATTCAAAGCGCAATTAGGGCAAAATGCCGCCTCCTGAAATTATCAGTTAAATATTTGAGGTTTCTGCCGAATGGCGAAAGAAGACAATTTTGAATTGGAAGGCGAAGTCATTGACACGCTGCCAAATACGACCTTCCGCGTGAAATTAGAAAATGGTCACGTGGTGACCGCGCATATCTCTGGAAAAATGCGCAAAAACTACATACGAATACTCACCGGCGATAAGGTTAAGGTTGAAATGACCCCTTATGATCTGAGTAAAGGTCGCATTACCTACCGCGCTCGTTAATTCAACACCGCCATTCCAAAAAAAAGGCCTGTAAATAACAGGCCTTTTTTGTTGTGTTGTCGTCAAACGATCAGGTACACATTTCCGGTGTGCGCTCCTCATAGGTTTCTGGCTGCGCCACGACCTTCAGCTTGTCTTCTTCGACAAGAACAGTCACAACCCCACCGCGATCGGCAAGCTCACCGAATAGCACCATTTCAGCAAGCGGTTTCTTGACGGACTCTTGAATGATGCGAGCCATTGGCCGCGCGCCCATTTTCTCGTCGTAACCATGAACGGCGAGCCAGTCACGTGCTTCATCGGTAACTTCCATGGTGATTTTCTTATCGTCGAGTTGCGCTTGCAGCTCCATAAGAAATTTATCAACCACTGTTTTGACGACTTCAAGAGACAAGCTGCCAAACTGAATAATGCCATCCAAACGGTTACGAAATTCTGGTGTAAAGGCTCTTTTAATCGCCTCCATACCGTCACTGCTATGATCCTGTTTGGTGAAACCAATAGATGCTCGACTCATGGTTTCGGCACCGGCGTTTGTGGTCATAATCAAAACCACATTGCGGAAATCAGCAGACCGCCCGTTATTATCAGTGAGTGCTCCGTGATCCATAACCTGCAACAGCAGGTTGAAAACATCAGGATGGGCTTTTTCGATTTCATCCAACAGCACCACACTGTGTGGCTGCTTGGTAACAGCATCAGTTAACAAACCACCCTGATCGAAACCCACGTAACCGGGAGGCGCACCGATTAACCGAGATACGGTATGGCGTTCCATATATTCCGACATATCAAAGCGCACCAGTTCAACGCCCATGGCAGAAGCAAGCTGTTTACAGAGTTCAGTTTTACCAACCCCGGTTGGACCAGCAAATAAGAAAGAGCCAATGGGTTTTTCGTGATTGGTTAAGCCTGCTCTGGAAAGTTTGATCGCCGATGAAATGGCGGTAATCGCTTCTTCCTGTCCAAACACCGTCATGCGCAGGGTATCTTCAAGTTTCGATAACAACTCTTTATCGTTAGAAGATACGGTCTTCGCAGGTACCCGCGCTATTTTGGCGATGATGTTTTCAATATCACGAACACCAATAATTTTCTTGCGCTTGGATTCTGGTAAGAGCTGCTGATACGCACCAGCTTCATCGATAACATCTATGGCCTTATCGGGCATGTATCGATCGCTGATGTATTTGCTCGCCAACTCCGCTGCGGTTTTCAACGCCGTATCTGTGTACTTCAGATTGTGGTGCTTTTCAAACCGGCTTTTTAGACCGCGGAGAATCTTGTAAGTATCTTCAACGGAGGGCTCGTTGACATCGATTTTCTGAAAACGCCGGGAAAGCGCGCGATCTTTATCGAAAATACCGCGGTATTCCTGAAAAGTGGTCGACCCTATACAGCGCAGGTCGCCACTGGTCAGTAACGGCTTCAAAAGGTTTGAAGCATCCATTACACCACCGCTGGCAGCACCGGCACCAATAATGGTGTGGATTTCGTCGATAAACAAAATCGCATGCTCGCGTTTTTTGAGTTCAGCCAGAAGCCCCTTAAAACGCTTTTCAAAATCGCCGCGGTACTTGGTACCCGCAAGTAATGAACCCAAATCCAGGGAATACACTGTACTGTTTTCGAGTACTTCGGGCACTTCATTGTCGATAATCTTTTTAGCCAAACCTTCAGCAATCGCCGTTTTCCCCACACCGCTTTCGCCCACTAAAAGCGGGTTGTTTTTACGTCTGCGGGCCAAAATTTGTACGACACGCTCAACTTCGAATTCACGCCCAACCAATGGGTCAATTCTTCCCTTCATTGCTTGTTCGTTCAAATTCGTCGCATAAGATTCGAGCGGATTTTGCTGACTGCTATCACCACCTGCGGATACTTCATCGTCCATTTGTTCACTGCCACTGTCGGAGTGGCTATTGGAACCGGAAACTTTTGAAATTCCATGAGTGATAAAATTCACCACATCGATGCGTGCAATACTTTGTTGCTTCAAGTAGTAAACGGCCTGGCTTTCCTGCTCACTAAAGATTGCTACCAATACATTGGCACCAGTGACTTCGCTCTTACCTGATGATTGCACATGAAACACTGCGCGTTGCAGCACACGTTGGAAACCGAGCGTCGGTTGCGTTTCGCGCTCTTTGTCATCTTCCGGAATTAATGGCGTAGTAGAATCAACGAACTCCGCCAAATCACGCCTCAGTATCCCTAGATCTGCACCGCAAGCGCGTAACACACTGGCAGCGGACTCATTGTCCAACAGGGCAAGTAAAAGGTGTTCGACAGTCATAAACTCGTGACGTTTAGAGCGTGCACCTTTAAATGCGTTATTTAGTGTTGCTTCTAGCTCTTTGCTTAGCATCGCTTTTACACCTGCTAGTTTCACCGGCCCTTCTTAGATCACTCTAAAAAAAGCTGGTGGTTAAGTTTGATCTGAATTCATTCAGATTCACCGTCATCACATGCCTCAATTTCACACAGTAAAGGATGTTCGTTTTGTCGGGCAAATTGGTTCACTTGCATCGCTTTTGTTTCAGCAACATCTCGCGAATAGACGCCACAAACTGCCCTACCTTTCGTGTGTACAGTAAGCATCACGTGCGTCGCCTTTTCACGGTTCATATTAAAAAATACTTCTAAAACATGAACCACAAATTCCATAGGCGTGTAGTCGTCGTTTAAAAGCACCACCTTGTACATCGGTGGCTTTTTTAGACGCGGTTTTACCTCCTGAACCGCCAAGCCGCCATCATCTGCGACCGAATCTGCATCGTCATCTTTACTTAATGTTAGACGAAGATTTTTAGTCTTACTCATGTATTACACCAACCACACAAAACGTTCTAGAACTTGATTTTAACCGAACCATTAGGGGGCAAACAGGCCAGTGCCGACAAATGCTTGACAACTGGCGCCATGTTGGTTACAAAGTGTTCAACCCGTCAGGGAGACGGGCGCTGTATAACAATAAGTACCCGTTGGAACTATATAGGGTTAAAAGCAACAAGATAAAGGGACCGAGATATGCCTACCGGAACCGTAAAATGGTTTAACAACGCCAAAGGCTTTGGGTTCATTCTCCCCGAAGGTGGCGGTGAAGACCTCTTTGCTCACTACTCCTCCGTTGAAATGGAGGGGTATAGGACACTGAAAGCTGGACAACCTGTGAGTTTCGACATCGAACAGGGTGACAAAGGCTTGCATGCCAAGAACATCCGTGTGCTTAAAGCATCTTCCAAACAGGAAGATTCTGCCGCTCACGGCGATAAGAAAGCCAAAAGCACCGAAGAGAATCTGATAACAGAATCCTAGATTCCTTTGCGCTTGTAAAGCGCCGAAAGCAAAAAAGGCCATTCCCACACAATGGGAACGGCCTTTTTTGGGTTTTCGCGTGCGTGCTAGATAGTGTCAGAAGCTGTTAAATAGCGTCAATAATGGCGTTAAGCGTTGCGCTAGGGCGCATTGCGGCGAATGCCAGCTCGGGGTTTGGTTTATAGTAACCACCAATGTCCATGGCTTTACCTTGAACGTCGTTCAATTCAGCAACTATGGTCGTTTCTTGCTCAGCCATCGCTTGGGCAACACCCTCGAATTGCGCCTTGAGTTCAGCGTCGGTGTTCTGAGCTGCCAACTCCTGGGCCCAGTATAGCGCCAGATAGAAATGGCTTCCGCGATTGTCCAGTTCACCGACCTTGCGTGAGGGTGATTTGTTGGTATCCAGGAATTTTGCTGTCGCTTTATCCAGCGTATCGGCAAGTACCTGAGCCTTATCGTTCTGATTAACGGTACTAAAATGTTCAAAAGACGCTGCCAACGCGAGAAATTCGCCAAGCGAATCCCAACGCAAGTGGTTTTCTTGTTCAAATTGCTGGACGTGCTTGGGCGCAGAGCCTCCCGCGCCAGTTTCGAACAAGCCACCACCGTTCATGAGAGGTACAACTGAAAGCATTTTGGCGCTGGTGCCGAGTTCCAGTATCGGGAACAAATCGGTCAGGTAGTCCCGTAATACATTACCGGTCACTGAAATGGTGTCTTTGCCTTCTTTGATGCGTTCCAACGAAAATTGTGTTGCGTCTACGGGAGCCATAATATGGATCTCCAGGCCGCTGGTATCATGTTCTGGGAGATAGGCGTTTACCTTTTCAATAAGCTGGGCGTCGTGTGCGCGATTGGCGTCTAACCAAAATACTGCAGGCGTGTTGGTAGCTCGGGCGCGTGTTACCGCAAGTTTTACCCAATCCTGTATCGGTGCATCTTTTACCTGACACATACGGAAGATATCACCCTCCTCAACCGCGTGCTCCAAGAGAACGGTACCGTTGCCATCAACCACCTGAACCTTGCCAGCTTTGGCGATTTCGAAAGTTTTATCGTGGGAACCGTACTCCTCTGCTTTCTGTGCCATCAGCCCAACATTGGGTACGCTACCCATGGTTGTTGGATCAAACGCGCCGTGCTGCTTACAGAAATCAATGGTGGTTTGATAAACCCCCGCGTAACAGCGATCGGGTATCACTGCTTTGGTATCTTTCTGTTTACCATCCGGCCCCCACATCTGGCCAGATGCTCGAATCATAGCGGGCATGGAAGCATCAATAATGATATCGCTGGGAACATGCAAATTCGTAATGCCTTTATCGGAGTTGACCATTGCCAGCGGTGGTCGCGACGCGTAAACCGCCTGAAGATCAGCTTCGATCGCCGCTTTTTCGTCTTCCGGCAAGCTGGCTATCTTGGTGTACACATCGCCAACACCGTTGTTTGCGTCCACGCCCAATTTAGCGAATACGGCTGCGTATTTAGCGAACACTGTGTCGTAGAAAACTTTAACAGCGTGGCCGAAAATTATAGGGTCGGACACTTTCATCATGGTTGCTTTCATGTGCAGAGAGAACAGCACACCCTGTTGCGTAGCATCGTCAATTTCTTTTTTTAGAAACTCACATAATGCATTTTTACTCAATACTGATGAATCAATAACCTCACCGGCAAGGAGGGCTAAATTGGCCTTGAGCACTTGTGTTTCACCACTGCTGGTCAGCAACTGAATTGTGGCACTGCCGGCTTCTGTTAAAGTAACCGACTGCTCGCTGCCGTAGAAATCGCCATCATCCATGGACGCTACATGAGATTTTGAATCACTCGCCCAGGCGCCCATAGAATGTGGGTTCTTACGTGCGTATTGTTTTACGGAGGCAGGCGCGCGTCGATCAGAATTACCCTCACGTAGCACAGGGTTAACGGCGCTACCCTTTATTTTGTCGTACTTGGCCTTTACCGCTTTCTCTTCGTCGGTGCTTGGGTCTTCCGGATAATCCGGGAGTTGGTAACCTTTTTCCTGAAGTTCTTTTATAGTCGCTTTCAACTGTGGTATTGAAGCACTGATATTGGGAAGCTTAATAATGTTTGCTTCGGGTGTTTTTGCCATTTCACCGAGTAGCGTTAAAGCGTCTTCCTGATGTTGATCTTGCGACAAATACTCTGGGAAGTTAGCTATTACGCGACCGGAAAGAGAGATATCTTTGGTCTCAACGGCAATACCAGCAACCTTGGCAAAAGCCTGAATAATGGGCAGCAGCGAGTAGGTCGCCAGTGCGGGTGCTTCATCAGTTTCAGTGTAAATAATGGCAGGTTTATCACTCGACATGCTCAATACCCTTGTAAATAGAAAGCGATAAAATGGCCGGCTAGACTAAGCCGTACATTCCAAACAAAGAAGGAAATTGGCGGGGGAACCCCGTAAAATGGGCGACGATTATAGCAACATTTAGTAATTTAAGTAAGCAAACCACGGACACCCGCAGTGCTATGGCGAGGATTATTCTAATTAATAAACCCTACAACATGCTCAGCCAGTTTACTGATTCCAGTGATCGGGAAACGCTCGCTGCTATTTTTGGAAAATCGAACGCAGAGACTGCCGGCTACTATCCTGCGGGCCGGCTTGATCAGGATTCTGAAGGCTTATTGCTCTTAACAGACGATGGGGCCTTGCAACACCGTATAGCAGACCCTAAAAATAAATTGTCTAAAACCTACTGGGTGCAGGTTGAAGGCGAGTGCAACGACCAGGCAATAACAGCGTTGCGCGACGGAGTCGCACTTAAAGATGGCACAACCGCACCAGCCAAGGTCACATTTTTAGCAACACCTGTGCTTTGGGAAAGGCCAGTTCCCGTTCGAACAAGAAAAAACATACCAACACATTGGTTAGAAATAGAAATAACAGAGGGTAAAAATCGCCAGATAAGGCGCATGACTGCCGCAGTAAACCTGCCAACACTGCGACTGGTTCGTGTTGCAATAGGTCCGTGGCGAATTGAGAAACTTCAACCCGGTGAATTTCGTTTTGAAGAAGTTCACCTGCCTCGAACAAGGAAACGCAAATGACCTGGCACGCCCATGTAACCGTCGCTACCATAGTGGAACGGGATGGAAAATTTTTAATGGTGGAAGAACTGGCAGATGGCGAGCATGTTCTTAATCAGCCTGCAGGCCATCTTGACCCGGATGAAACCTTATTCGAAGCCGCGCTGCGTGAAACACTGGAGGAAACCCAGTGGCGGGTAGAGTTGCTTCACGTAGTAGGTTTCACTTTGTATAAATCAGCACAGAACGGTATCACTTATTACCGTACCAGCTTTGCTGCGAGACCAATTGAATTAGACCTTACCCAACAACTCGATACCGGTATCGAGCGTGCTGTGTGGTTAAATCCCGAAGAAATTAATTCGCGCAGCGCTCAATTGCGGAGCCCCATGGTGCTGAGCGATATTCAACGTTACCTGAACGGTGAAAAATTTCCTTTGCAAAGCGTGATACATCTTTAACACCTGAGTTAGCGCCGATTTACCCGGTTTAATCCATTTAACGCAGCAACCCGGTACGCTTCTGCCATTGTTGGGTAATTAAACGTGCTATTGGCAAAATATTTTATGGTATTGGCATCACCCGGCTGATCCATAATTGCTTGACCAATGTGCACAATTTCAGAAGCTTCTGCACCAAAACAATGGATGCCGAGAATTTCAAAGGTATCGACATGAAATAAAATTTTAAGCATGCCAACGTCTTCACCGCTAATCTGGCCGCGTGCGGTATCTTTAAAAAATGCGCGCCCTACTTCGTAGGGAACTTGTGCAGTAGTAAGTTCTGCTTCGGTTTTTCCCACAGAGCTGATTTCCGGAATGGTGTAAATGCCCGTAGGTGCATTTTCAACAAAGCGTACTTCTCGTTCAAGGATGGCGTCGACTACGGAACGCCCTTGATCAAAGGAGGCGCTGGCAAGGCTCGGCCAACCAATAACATCACCGGCCGCAAAAATATTTCCTATGTCGGTGCGGTAATTTTTATCCACTTTTATCTGACCGCGATGATTCGCACCCAAACCAATTTTTTCAAGACCGAGTTTATCGGTGTTTCCCGTGCGGCCATTACACCACAACAGCGCGTCGGCACGAATACGCTTACCGGATTTTAAAAACAGCGTTACACCGCGATCATCGCATTCCAGATTATTGTGTACTTCACTGTGACGAACCATAGCGCCGTTATTGCGCAAGTGATAGCTCAAGGCATCGGAAATTTCGTCATCCAAAAAACTCAACAGGCGATCGCGACCGTTAATTAAATCGACCTTCAAGCCCAGACCTGAAAATATAGATGCATATTCGCATCCTATAACACCAGCACCAAATATAATTAAGGTTCTCGGTGTGTGTTGCATTTGCAAAACAGTATCGCTGTCGTACACACGGGGGTGAGAAAAGTCGATATTTTCCGGACGATAGGGGCGCGAGCCAGTTGAAATTAATATATTTTTTGCCGCGATAATATCTCTGGCACCCTGCGAATCGATAACCTCAACTTTATCTGCCGCTAAAAAGCTTGCCATACCTTCATGCACTTTCACACGGTTACGTGTGAAAAATTCAGTGTGTAACTCCACCTGTTTGGGAATTACCTGAGATGCCGCTTCCAGAATTCTGGGATACGTCAATGGCTGGCTGTCGTGCACGTGCCTGAACAGCGGATGTGAATGGTACGCAATTGCTTGCTTCACAGCATTTCGCAAGGCCTTTGAGGGAATAGTACCTTTGTGGGTACAATTACCACCCAGCAAGGTTTGAGCCTCTACAACACCAACACTCAAACCATTTTTTACACCCGCCATTGCCGCGGATTCACCGGCAGGCCCCGCGCCAATAACCAGAAGATCGTATTCAAAATCTGCCATAACTTATTTAGCGCTCGCATCGTAAAACAGATCTGGTGAGGCCTCTTTGGTTTGCGACGCACGTCGCTCCTGCTCTTCTTCACACTTTTCAGCATCGCCACCGCAAATTTCACAGGTGCCGTCAATTCCAATAGCGCTCAGGCCACCGCAGGAACCTTTAATGGGTTTGTTACTAAAAATTACGCCAACAGACATGCCGGTGACAACGAGTACCAGTACTAAAAAAGCGAGTAAATAAACAATCATAAGTTTACCCTGTATTGTTCAAATTCGGGCGATGCCTTAGTGATAAAAGACTCGCCTTCGCGAATAATAAAATAAGCTGCAAGACCATTCGTCACAGCAAAATCATAGCCTTTTTGCGGACCCATAACATTTAACGCAGTGGCAAGCGCGTCGGCTTCCGCTGCAGTGCGGGATACTAAGGTTATCGATGCCAGCGTATGGGTGATTGGCCTGCCGGTGAACGGGTTTATGGTGTGTGAATAACGTTGGCCATCCACTTCAAAATAGTTACGATAATCCCCAGAGGTTGCAATACCACCACTTTCAATGGATATTGCCTGCATTACGCCGGTTTGCGCTAAAGTGGGTTGCTCTATTCCGATACGCCAGGGGACGCCTTTAGGGTTCGTCCCCGAAATAGCCAATTCGCCGCCAAGCTCAATTATATAGTTCGCGATACCTTCATCACGAAACAAATTTGCAATCACATCTGCGCCGTACCCTTTAGCGATGGCCGACAAATCTATATAAATATCGGCACCCCGGGTGACTTGCTGATGTACATCATCTAAAACAATGTGCTGATACCCGACCCGCGCCAACGCCTGTTGTACCTGAGCCTCAGAAGGTGCTTTTTCTTTCATCTCCTCTGGACCAAACCCCCAAAGATTCACAACCGGACCGACTGTTACATCAAACACACCTTCGGTAAACGCACTGATTTTTCGGCTGAGCACCAATATATCGAACAGTTGCGGTGATACGACCCTGGGTGAGCCAACAGGCTCGTGGTTGAGCATAGACAGTTCTGAATCAGGAATGTAGGTCGACATAACCTGATTGACATCCTCAAGCGCTTTATCGACTTTCATCTGCAGCGCTGTTTCGGAAACGCTCACATCAACACCCGCAACCGCGGTGATGTGGTAAGTAGTGCCCATGGTGCGCCCTTCGAGCTTAAAAACACGTAGCGGCTCCTGTTGACTGCAGGCACTCAATATAAAAAAACAAAGCGAGACCAGTAATACCGGGCTCGCTTTGATTATTGTTGGTATGAAGCGATGGGCTGCAAACATGTGGTGGTGATTAGCCTCCAAAATCATCCAACAGAATGTTGTCGTCTTCCACCCCAAGATCTTTCAACATTTTGATAACCGCGGCGTTCATCATGGGAGGCCCGCACATATAAAATTCACAATCTTCTGGTGCAGGATGATCTTTCAGATAGTTCTCGTACAGAACGTTATGAATGAACCCTGTGTAGCCAGTCCAGTTGTCTTCGGGCTGTGGATCAGAGAGCGCTACGTTCCAGGTAAAATTCTTGTTTTCGTCAGCAAGCTGGTCATATTCATCCTGATAAAACATTTCGCGTAAAGAACGCGCGCCGTACCAGAAGGACATTTTGCGGTCGGTTTTTATACGTCGCAGCTGATCGAAAATGTGAGATCGCATGGGCGCCATTCCAGCACCACCACCAATGAACACCATTTCTGCATCAGTATCTTTCGCAAAGAATTCGCCGAAGGGCCCGTACACGGTAATTTTATCGCCGGGTTTTAAATTAAAGACAAAAGACGACATCTGTCCACAGGGAATCCCCTTGGAACCGGGAGGCGGTGTAGCAATACGGATATTGAACTTAACAACACCCTTTTCTTCTGGGTAATTGGCCATCGAGTAGGCGCGAATAACAGGTTCGTTTACCTTGGATTCCAAGTTAAAAAACCCGAAGCGTTCCCAATCGCCGCGATACTCTTCTTCAATTTCAAAATCAGCATATTTTACATGATGTGGCGGACACTCCAATTGCACATAACCACCAGCCCGAAAATCAACGTTTTCACCTTCAGGCAAACGCAGAGTCAGCTCTTTGATAAAGGTAGCAACATTGGGATTGGATTCCACGGTGCATTCCCACTGCTTAACACCGAAGACTTCTTCGTCAACCTCAATTTTCATGTCCTGCTTGACGGCGACCTGGCAGCTTAAACGCCAGCCATCTCGTTCATCGCGCTTGGTAAAATGCGATTCTTCAGTTGGCAACATGGAACCGCCACCTTCAAACACTTTACATTTACACTGTGCACAAGTACCGCCACCGCCACATGCAGAAGCCAAAAATAAATTGTTAGCCGCCAGGGTTTGCAACAACTTGCCACCCGCCGGAACGGTAATGGTTTTTTCACCATTGATTTCAATACTGACATCGCCACTGTTCACCAACTTAGAGCGCGCGCCGAGAATAATTCCCACCAGCGCCAGCACCACAACGGTGAACATGACTACGCCAAGAATAATTTCAATATTCATGTTCTGTTTTTTCCTCGCTGGTTACAGTGAAATGCCGCCGAAAGACATAAAGCCAAGCGACATCAAACCAACCACAATAAAGGTAATGCCGAGCCCCTCAAGACCTTTGGGCACATCGCTGTACTTCATTTTTTCCCGAATTCCCGCAAGTGCGGTAATAGCCAAGGCCCAGCCAACACCGGAACCCGCGCCGAAAACGACACTCTCGGGGAAGCTGTAGTCGCGTTCAACCATAAACAGCGAACCACCAAGAATGGCGCAGTTAACGGTAATCAGCGGCAGGAAAACGCCCAATGCGTTATAGAGCGCCGGCACGTATTTATCGAGGAACATTTCGAGAATCTGTACCAGCGCGGCAATCACACCAATATAGGTGATCAATCCGAGAAAGCTCAGATCCACTTGCGGCAGACCCGCCCAGGCAAGCGCGCCTTCAGCGAGAAAATAGGTGTACAGAAGGTTATTTACCGGAACTGTAATGGTCTGCACGACAACAACCGCAATACCCAAACCGATAGCGGCATCAACTTTTTTGGACACTGCCAAAAAAGTACACATACCCAGGAAGAACGCCAGCGCCATATTTTCAATAAATACGGAGCGAACAAATAATGCAATCAAATCGGCCATTACACTGCCTCCTGCGCTTTAGAATTGGGCGCAATTTTAAACTCTGCTTTTTCTTCCTGTTCTTTCTTAAAGGATCGGATCGCCCATATGTACAAGCCGATCAGGAAGAAGGCGCTGGGCGGTAGCAATAAAATACCGTTAGGCACATACCAACCGCCGTTGTTTACAGTCTTCATAATTTCCACACCAAACAGTGCGCCCGCGCCGAAAAGTTCGCGCACCACCGCCAAGGCAATCAACATGGCGCTGTAACCCAAACCATTTCCAAAACCATCGAGTGCACTGGCAACTGGAGGGTTTTTCATGGCAAATGCTTCAGCACGTCCCATAACGATACAGTTGGTAATAATCAAACCAACAAATACCGAAAGTTGTTTACTGATATCGTAAGCAACAGCTTTCAATACCTGATCAACCAAAATTACCAAGGAAGCGATAACAGTCATCTGCGCAATAATTCGAATGTTACTAGGAATCTGGTTTCGAATAATCGACACGAAAAAATTTGAGAATGTGGTTACCACGGTAAGTGCAATGCACATTACCAAGGTCACTTTCATACTGCTCGTAACCGCCAACGCTGAACAAATACCAAGAATCTGTAAACCGATGGGGTTATTGTCGAGAATTGGCTTAAATAAAAGCTCTTTAACTTTCATGGCTTAGGCCTCCCCCGCCTTCAGGTTATCGAGAAACGGCTTGTAACCGTTCTCACCCAACCAAAATTTCATCATGTGATCTACACCAACACTGGTTAAGGTTGCGCCTGACAATCCATCAACTTTGTGCTCGGCATCGGGTGTACCCGGGCCAACACTGCCTTTGATAATGGAGATCGCCACTGAACCATCGGCGCTGTAGAGTTTTTTACCCTGCCATAAAGACTTCCAATGTGGGTTATCCACTTCGGCACCCAGCCCTGGAGTTTCTTTGTGATCGTAATACCCCAAACCAACAACGGTGTTCATATCTGCTTCAATGGCAAGGAAGCCGTAAAGCGTACCCCACAAACCGTAACCAGAAATTGGCAGTATTACAGTTTTCAAGCCGCCGCTGTCTTTCACCAAATAAACCTTGGCGTATTTCTCACGGCGAGAAAGCCCAGCGATATCTTCTTCACCCGGTAATGCATCGGATAGTTTCGGATCTTTTACAGACTTTCGCTGATCAAATGATTTAGGGTCTATCTCGCTGGTGAATTTGCCTGTTTCCAGATCGACAATTTTGGTTTCGACCTGAGAAAACTGCTCTTCCACACTCTTACTGGGGTCGAGCAACCCGGCAGCCGCCAAAATATTGCGCTTGAAATCAATTTGCTTGTTGGCGATCTGGGCAGGTTTGAGTACCACAGATGCGGTGGAAACAACTACTGAGCACACGATACACAGCAGCAGAGCAACCGTTATGGTTTTCTTAATCGTATCGTTATTAGCCACGTGCTAACCTCCGCTTGATGTTTGATTGAACAACAAAGTGGTCGATCAGCGGTGCAAACAAGTTACCGAAGAGAATGGCCAACATCATGCCTTCGGGGAAGGCCGGGTTAACCACACGAATGGTAATCACCATAAAACCAATCAATCCACCAAACCACCATTTACCAGCATTGGTCATGGAGGCAGAAACCGGGTCGGTTGCCATAAAGAACAATCCGAATGCATAACCACCGAGAACCATGTGCCACCAGAAAGGCATGGCGAACATGGGGTTGGAATCTGCATTACCCACGGCGTTGTACAACAGCGTTGTGAGGATAGTGCCAATAATGACACCCAATACGATGCGCATCGCTGCGATTCGGGTAATCAGTAGTACCGCACCGCCAAGCAACAGAGCCAGAGTTGAAGTTTCACCAATGGAACCCTGCATTTTGCCAAAGAAAGCATCGAGCCAGCTCATATGCGAGTAAAGCGCATCCATACCTTGTTGGGCGGCAACCGAAAGCGCCGTAGCACCGGTGTAGCCGTCAACTGCGGTCCAAACAGCGTCACCCGACATAGAGGCCGGATAAGCGAAGAACAGGAAGGCTCGGCCGGTAAGCGCCGGGTTTAAGAAATTTTTACCAGTGCCACCAAAGACTTCTTTACCCAGCACCACGCCAAAACTAATGCCCAAAGCGGCCTGCCACAGTGGAATGCTTGGTGGGCAGGTCAGCGCGAACAGGATAGAAGTCACGAAAAAACCTTCGTTAATTTCGTGGCCACGCTTCATCGCGAACAATACTTCCCAGAAACCACCTACTGCGAATACCACCAAATAGATGGGGAGGAAAAACACAGCACCGTAAATGAGGTTGTCCCAAATGCTGCTAGGGTCGTGACCAGCCAGCAAGCTAATGATTGCACCATGCCAACCATCGATACCGGTAGCGCCCATATCGGCGAGAATCGTGTTTGCTTGCCAACCAACGTTGTACATGCCGTAGAACATGGCGGGAAACACACATAACCACACAGTAATCATTACCCTTTTCAGGTCGATACCATCACGCACGTGTGCCGTAGTTTTTGTTACGTCGTTGGGTTGGTAAAAAATGGTGTCGGCTGCTTCGTAGAGCGCGTACCATTTTTCGAGCTTACCGCCCTTGTGAAAATGAGGTTCCAGGCTATCCAGAAAATTACGTAATACTTTCACCTATTAGCCCTCCTTCTCAATGCGCGATAAATTATCACGAAGAATCGGGCCATATTCATATTTACCTGAACATACAAAGGTGCACAAAGCGAGGTCCTCTTCATCCAATTCAAGACAGCCCAATTTTTGAGCCATTTCGGTATCGCCCACAATCAGCGCACGCAGCAAATGCGTTGGTAAAATATCCAACGGCATTACCTCCTCGTACGATCCGGTAGGTACCATCGCCCGCTCACTGCCATTACAAGAGGTGGTAAAGCTGTACTTCTTGCCTTTCATTAAGTTGGAAATATAAATTGGCAACGCAGAAAAACGGTTGAACCCGGGCACCATAAAGTGAACGAAGGGACGTTCGCGTCCTTCCAACAACACGGTAATCTGGTTGTGATAACGACCTAGAAATGCCGTTGGGCCGTAGGCGTTACGACCGCCGAACACGGAACCAGACACAATGCGGTTTTCACCCGATTTCATTTGCCCGGCTGTGAGCTCGTCGAGGCTGGCACCCAGAATGGTTCGTACCAAACGTGGATTTTCAATTTGCGGACCAGCCAGCGACACCACACGGCTATTGTTAAGCGTCCCTGTGGTAAACAGATCGCCAATCGCAATCACGTCCTGATAGCCAACGGACCAAACAAATCGCTCGGCGCTAACTGGTGCGAGGTAATGGATATGGGTTCCCACATTACCGGCAGGATGAACCCCATCGAAGGTTTCATAGGTCGCGCAGGCCGCTTGAGGCACACTGATACCCGGTTTGTGGCATACGAATACCTTACCTTCGGTCAATTTACTCAGAACGGTGAGGCCATTGATAAAGCTTTGCGACTGTTCGTTAACCACCAGTGTCGGGTCGGCAGCCAAAGGATTGGTATCCATAAGGCTGACGAAGATCGCACTAGGGGTGCCATCCAGTGCGGGTACCTTGCTGAAAGGGCGAGTGCGCAGTGCAGTCCAGAGCCCGGACTTCACAAGGTTATCGACCACCTGCTGTCGAGCCAGCTTGACCAGATCGCCTTCGGCGTAAGTATCGAATATTTCAGCTTCATCGCCTTCAACATCGATAACCACCGATTGCAGTACACGCTGGTAGCCACGGTTCACGGCCGAAACCGTGCCCGCTGCAGGTGCTGTATAACACACGCCTTCTGTTTTTTTATCAGTGAACAGGAGTTGCCCTTTTTTAACCTTATCGCCGACCTGCACAGCCATCGTTGGTTTCATACCGTGGTAATCAAACCCAATAACAGCGACAGAGCGAATCGAAGGGCCATCTTCAATGGATTGCCGGGGTTCCCCGGTTATAGGTAAATCCAATCCGCGACGGATCTTGATCATACGTCTTGCCTAGTTTAGAGATTAAGATGAGTTGGTTTTTGGAAAATGTTTGCGCCGCGACTATGCGTCGTTGCGCTAAAAACTGTTACTACCTGTTCTACCTATCGCATACCCCAGAACGGGCATCAGCAAATGGAACGGTGCATTGCCCAACTAGCACGTTGTCAGCCCATCGCCGAGTACAAGCACAGAATAGTTCATTCTGGCGAAAAAATATTCATTGGCGGAATCTGGCGTGCATATCAGCACGGGCGGCACTCAAAGGCCTTGAAAAAATCGCGCCAATTATAAGGATGAGACTCGGGCAACGCCAGTCACCGAGTGAAAAAAAAGTAAATAAGCCGTTGTTTTTTCGAACGCTTTTTAACCGAAAGTATAAAAACCAACCTGACAACTGGTTTCGCTCAAACAATAGCCTGTATCTATTTCCTTATGCCTGTCGCCCTTTGGGAAAGACAGCTAAAATAGCCGCCCCCAAACCACAGCGGTATAAAATGAAGCACACTGAACTCACACCACAGCTACCCCAACGCAGCAGAGACAAACGCAGCTGGGGGCAGTTAATGGGAACATCTGGCAGCGCGTTGGCAATCGCGAGCGCCGCACGCAAGTTTAGCGGAAACTGTCTGGTGATTACACCAGATATGGCAAGCGCTGAAACCTTTAAGCGCGACATCAATGCCTTTTTAAAGGGCGACTCCGGGGGGGAAAAGGTCTATCTGTTCAATGATTGGGAAACGCTCCCCTACGATAGCTTTTCACCGCACCAGGATATTATTTCAGAACGCATGCGCTGCCTTTACCGTATGCACGCAACCGACAATTGCATCATCGTTGTCGCTTCTTCGACACTGATGCAATGTTTACCCCCAGCGGAATTTATCCTTTCGCGTAGCCTGGTACTCAGGCTTCACGACACATTGGAGCGCGAAAGTTTTCGACAAAAATTAATCGATTCCGGCTACACCCATGTTGATAATGTGTTTCAGCACGGTGAATTCGCGGTGCGCGGCGCGCTTATTGACGTTTATCCCATGGGCAGTCGTGCGGCGTATCGGATTGAGTTGTTTGATGACTGTGTCGACTCACTACGCGAATTCGACCCGGAAACGCAACGTACCATCACTCAAGTCGAGAGCATCGAGCTGCTTCCGGGCAAGGAGTTTCCGCTGGATAAAGCTGGCATCAGTGCGTTTAAAGGGCGTTGGCACGAAGCCTTTGACGTCGACCACACCGCTTGCCCAGTGTATCAGGACATATCATCAGGTCTGTCGCCCGCAGGTATTGAGTATTACCTGCCTCTTTTCTTTGAGCAAACGGCCACCCTGGTCGATTATCTGCCTTCAAACCCAGAAAATACCTTGCTGTTTGTTCACGAGCAGGTTCCGAAGGCTATCGAGACCATGTGGCGTGACATAGAAGCGCGCTATGAAAGTCGCTGTGGCGATCGCGAGCGACCAATTTTGCCACCGCATCGAGCATTTCACCCGGTCGACAAAATCTACAGTGCGCTCAAACCTTATCCTAGGGTAACACTGCATCTGCAAGCTGCAGCCGAGGGTGGTGGCGTCCACAATCTGCCGTTGGCGCCCTCTCCTGCACTAGCGATTGACAACAAGGCACACAACCCACTGCATCTCGTTGAAAACTTTTTGCTCAGTTCTGATAAGCGGGTGCTGTTTTGTGCGGAAAGTTCCGGTCGCAAAGAAACCCTAAAAGAGCAGCTACAAAAGATCGCGGTAACTCCCGATGAAGTTGATTCAATCAGTGCATTTTTAAACACAGATTGCGCCTTGGCCATTACAGTGGCCGATATCACCACCACCGTCAACAGCAACAACCCATCATTCATACTCATTGCAGAAGAACAGCTGTTTGGCAATCGAATTCAACAAAAACGTCGACGCACAAAAACATCCGATGAAGCCGACGGCATTATTAAAAATCTCACCGAGTTAAAGCCTGGAGCACCGGTTGTGCACATGGAGCACGGTGTCGGCCGTTACAAAGGGCTGCAAACCATTGAGCACGATGGTCAGGCCGATGAATTTTTAGTGCTTGCCTATGCCGACGACACCAAGCTGTATGTACCCGTTGCCAACCTACACCTAATTAGTCGATACAGTGGTGCCGACGAAAGCCTTGCCCCACTGCATCGCCTCGGCAGTGAAACCTGGCAAAAAGCCAAACGCAAAGCGGCGGAACAAATTCGCGATGTAGCGGCAGAATTACTCGAAATATACGCGAAGCGCAAAGCGCGTAAAGGTTTCAGTTACAGCAACCCCAAAGAAGCCTATCAGCAATTTTCCGCAGGCTTTCCCTTTGAGGAAACCCCCGACCAGGAAGCAGCTATTGCAGCGGTTCGCGAAGATATGCTCAGTGCGCAGCCCATGGATCGACTGGTGTGCGGTGATGTCGGCTTTGGTAAAACCGAAGTTGCCATGCGTGCCGCCTTCATCGCAGTACAAAACAGTAAACAGGTCGCGGTGCTGGTGCCTACGACTTTGTTGGCCCAACAGCATTTTGACAACTTTAAAGACCGCTTCGCGGATTGGCCGATTAATGTCGAGGTGGTATCGCGGTTTCGCAGCCAAAAAGAAACCACCGATATTCAAAAACGTCTCGAAAACGGCAAGGTTGATATTATTATTGGTACCCACAAGCTCATTCAGGCAGATATGAAATACGCCAACCTCGGCCTGGTTATTATTGATGAAGAACACCGTTTTGGCGTACGCCAGAAAGAGACGCTTAAAGCCATGCGGACCGAAGTGGACATTCTCACCCTAACTGCCACGCCCATTCCCCGCACGCTTAACATGTCAATGAACGGCATACGCGACCTTTCTATTATCGCCACCCCACCCGCAAAACGACTTTCGGTGAAAACTTTTGTAAGGGAATCTGATGAAAACCTTATTAAAGAAGCCATCTTGCGCGAGATCTTGCGGGGCGGGCAAGTGTACCTGCTTCACAACGAAGTAAGCACCATTAATCGTCGCGCTGAGGAGTTGCAGGCGCTGGTACCCGAGGCGCGCATCGGCATTGGTCATGGCCAGATGCGCGAACGGGAATTGGAAAGCGTAATGTCAGATTTTTACCACAAACGCTTCAATATTCTGGTGTGTACCACCATTATCGAAACCGGAATCGACGTACCAACCGCCAACACGATTGTTATCGAGCGAGCCGATAAATTTGGCCTGGCACAGCTGCACCAATTGCGTGGTCGCGTGGGGCGTTCTCACCACCAGGCCTATGCCTATTTAATGACTCCCCATAAAAAGGCGATGACCGCCGATGCACTTAAACGACTCGAGGCTATTGCTGAGGCGCAGGACTTAGGTGCTGGTTTTACACTGGCATCACACGACTTGGAAATTCGCGGCGCAGGGGAATTATTAGGCGACGAACAAAGCGGCCAGATGCACGCGATTGGTTTTTCACTGTATATGGATATGCTGGATCGTGCCGTAAAAGCAATTCGTGAAGGTAAAACTATCGATCTCGACAAACCCGAACAGAGCGGTGTTGAAATAAACCTGCGTATTCCAGCGCTGATCCCGGATGATTATTTACCCGATGTACACACGCGCCTTATTCTTTATAAGCGATTGGCATCCGTACAAACGGAAGACGCACTCAACGAACTTCAAGTTGAGATGATCGACCGATTTGGATTATTTCCAGAGCCCATTAAAAACCTGTTTCGCCAAACACGTATTCGTTTTCAGGCAGAACAAATGGGTATAACCAAGGTCGAAGCGAGCAGACAGGGCGGTAAATTGGAGTTTGCCAGCGAGACACAGGTCGACCCACTTACAATTGTTAAGTTGGTTCAAAAATTACCGCAACACTACCGACTCGAAGGGGCAAATCAATTAAAATTTCTGTTTGATATGGATGACAACGAATCTCGCATAACAACCGTCAATAACGTTCTTCAGCAACTTCAACAGGCGAGCTAATGAATTTACCCAATGGCAAAATAAAAAGAGTAACACCGCTAATCACCCTCCTGTTTACGAGCATATTGGTCGTTACACTGCACGCAGATGCGCAAACCGACGAAAACTGGTATCAGGTGGAATTACTCATTTTTAAACGCGCTCCCTCCCCCAATGAGAACGAAGCCTGGCCCAAGAATCTCGCGCTTGCCTACCCTCCCAATGTACAGTCGCTTATCGAACAAAAGGAAAAATCACAAGACACCCCCAGCGATACAACGCCTGCAAACACTCCTGTAGACCCCTCTGGCCGAATCACGAACAGTTCCAACACAGACGAAAACTCTGAGGAAAAGCCCTATGTGGTCTTCGAAAGCAGCCGGTTTTTTATTGAAAATGCGACATCAGCCATCAAGCGAGAGCGTGGCTTACACCTTCTGTTTCACAAAACCTGGGCACAGCCCATGCAATCCCAGGAAAGCGCGCCCGCGATTATCATTTTGGGAGGTGAAACGTTCGGTGATCTACACGAACTCTCGGGCACGATAACACTCAGTCTCAGCCGCTACCTCCACCTGCACACCGATCTGTGGCTTACCGAATACGAAGCGAATTACGGGCAGGAAAGCTATCATTGGCCAAGAATACCCTTACCCCCAAAACCGCTCGAAGCTGAAGACCTTACTGCAGATAGCACCTTAGTAAACCCTTCCGGCTTCCAATTAAATAACTCGCAATCTTCTGGCGATTTTAATCTAAATTTCAACGCCACCAGCCCAGCCGGTAACAGCGCATTGGATAACGAATGGAGCTCTCTAACCAGCCGACCATTTTTGGTTAAACACATCACCACACTTAACCAGAAGCGCCGTATGCGCAGTAACGAACTTCACTATATCGACCACCCTAGAATGGGTATCCTAATAAAAATAATTCCTTACACACCCGCGCATCTCCAACCCATTGAAGAGCCGTGATAATTTACAGAACCTCCAGTTAAACGCGCTCAATTAAATACTCTTAAAAAAACAAAAAGCCCGGTATAAACCGGGCTTTTTTTGGAAGACAGCGACAGCACGAACACGAGGATGCGCTCTAAACAAGTCACTGGCATTTAAACTCGATACACTTTCGACAGCGCACTGAAAGCAACCGACGGGAGACTCCCAACAAACGTTACTTAGACAGCAGCAACGTCTTCCGCTTGAAGTCCCTTTTCGCCCTTCTGAAGTTCAAATTCAACTTTCTGACCTTCAGTTAAGGAGCGGTAGCCTTCGCCACGGATGTTTCTGTAATGAACAAAAATATCTTCTGTTTCTTCGCCGCGAGTGATAAATCCATACCCTCTCGCATTATTGAACCACTTGACAGTGCCGAGTTCTCGAGCAGCCATGTCACACCTCATGTAACTTTTTATTATTTACGATTCCTAGGGTTTGTCCCCTTCGCCTTGTCTCGAAGGTTGTCAGGTTCTTACCTAAAACGGCGACGCCTTAAAGGAGTTCGTACGATCGTATGATTGCTGTAACCCCAAAACTGGCAAATAGGTCTTACTGCCGACTTGGACTTTGTGACCATAAGACAAAAACCATTCAATGTCTAGAGGTTTACCAACGTATCGCTTACCGCAATGCGTACATTTGTGAGCGCGTCCTCTAAAACCCTCTGAATTGCTGAAAGTGACACTTCTTCAGTAATTCCCGCCGCCCAATTGGCTACAACACAAATAGATAAATAGTTAATATTTTTTTCGCGAGCCAATGCGGCTTCTGGCATTAACGTCATCCCGACGACGTCGCATCCATCTTTCCGTAAACGATTAATTTCCGCAGCACTTTCTAAACGCGGACCCTGCGTGCAGCCATAAACACCATCCAAAGTGCACGGCATGTGTCGACTACAATATTGCGCGTAGATCTCGCGTAATTCACTTTGCAGTGGGTTTGTAAAATCGATATGTTGCAAATCGTTTTCGAAGTCATCGAAAAAAGTGTGTTTTCTACCCCAGGTATAATCAATTATTTGATCTGGTATAACCGCACTTCCTGGACTTGCGAAATCGGCAATTCCGCCAACAGCATTAATGCCTACAATATGCGAAACACCTAATTTATGCAGTGCATCTATATTCGCTTGGTAATTAATTTTATGCGGCGGCGTTGCATGATTACGACCGTGGCGGGGTAAAAAATAGCAGTCGGTTGCGCCTATACTACCTTGCAATATTTCGATATTAGTGGTGCTGTAGGGTGTAGTTATACAGTGGGTTTGAACGTTGTTTAATTCTGGCCAGTGATAGAATCCCGTACCTCCAATTACTGCAACAGACATTAAATACCCCCAAGAGCTTATGAATTTAAAGCATATATACCCGGTGCATTACGGTATTTACCGGCGCAGTCCATCCCCATTCCCACGATAAAGGCGTCTGGTACCTGCAAAGCGTAAAAATCGGGTTCTGCCACGGCTTTTTGACTGGTTTCACCCAGCTGTTTCCAAGCTAAAACCGCTGTTTTTACCTGATCGGCACCCTGCTTATAACACCACTCCTGGACGTGCTCGAGCGTGATGCCTTGATCGTAGATATCGTCAAGCAATAAAACCTTACGATTGTGCATGGTAGTAACAGGTTGAAAATGCCAGCGAAAATCTGAACCGGATTTTTCATTCCTATAGCGAGATACAGATACACTATCGCAATACAACTCTCGTTTTATTTGCGGTAATAACATCCCGGAAAAAATCATACCGCCATTAAGTAAAGTTATTACCAGCAGCTCGCCCTCATAATTCTGGTATTCAGAATTTATGGTCTGAGCAAGTTTTCGCAGAGCGCACGACACATCATCGTAATTGAATAATTCTTCGGCATTTTCAGGAATTGAACTCATGATTGCAGCGACTCGGGTTGGGTTATTTGTACTTGTTCAGGTATATGTAAGGTCGATGTGGGGAACGCACACTCTGCGCCATGACTTTCAATAATATTTAGAATTTTAAGCAGCACATCTTGTTTAACTTCATGATACTTAATCCATTCAGTCGTTTTAGTAAAACAATAAACAAAAAACTCCAATGATGAGCTGGCAAATTTATTAAAATTGACAATAAGGGTATTGTCAGTATCAATTTCAGGATGATTGCTCAACATCTCTTTAACTTGCGCGACTATCACATCCATTTTTGCAGCATCATCGTAACGAATGCCAATATGTTCGTAGATGCGTCGATGGGACATACGTGACGGATTTTCTACAGAAATTTGAGTGAATGTTGAATTCGGAACATATAAAGGACGTTTATCGAAGGTTCGAATACGCGTTAAACGCCAGCCGATATCTTCCACCGTACCTTCAATATTTTTATCTGGCGAACGCACCCAATCACCGACAGCAAAAGGTCTGTCGAGATAAATCATCAATCCACCGAAAAAATTTGCCAGCAGATCCTTCGCGGCGAAACCGACAGCAATACCTCCGATGCCGCCAAACGCCAACACCCCAGACACACTGTACCCTAGAGACTGTAAGCCCACTAATACCGCAGTAATGATCACTGAGATACGCAACAGTCGCCCCAAAGCCATCGCAGTGGTTTTGTCCATAGGCTTGTAGCTAAACTCGGGGTCCACAAGGTTGTCCTCAACACGCGAGATAAAGTTGGTTAAAAACCAAGCAACTATTACAATCGCGCCAATATGTCGAACGCCATCGACTGAATCCAAAATCAAGGATTCAGACTGTGCGCCAGCAATATCTGCGGCAGTCGTGACCCCGGCCCCCCAAATCAACCAACGTACTGGTCGCTGCAATGAGATAACCAACGCGTCATCCCATAGATTTCGGGTGTGTAATGCTTTTTGCTCGAGCTTTTTAAGAAACCGGGACGCCACAGCTGCGGCAATGAGGGTGATAAAAACAACCAGGAAGATATCAATCATCCACAGGTTTGCTTCTCCGACGCCCGCTGCAAAAACGGAGCGCATCGACTCTACAAATCGTTCCATGGGTAAGTGTGCTTTTCGTGAGTTAAGTATTGGGATGATCTAATTAGTGGTCTATTTTGCTTATGACACCGTGAGTTCCGTCCTCGGTGCCGCATCTACAGTTGTAAACTCGGGCTTATGGACAGAACTTAGTAGCCAAAAGAAAAACAATCTAATTTAGAGAGCGTCCTCAGCTTAGTTATTGCGGTTCAGCGATGCTGCCAGCTTACGAGCAGCAACTGTTCGAGATGATGATTCTAACGCATGCCAGGAAAGATTGCTGCGCGCGAGCATGGTTTCCAAGCGCGATTCAGGCGGTTGCGGGTAATATTGAGCCAGCGCTTCCAATACTTCCAGAGCGCCGCTCCGATTGTTGCAGACCAGAACACTACTACAACCTGCTTCTAGGGCTGCAATGGCCCGCTCCCCAAAAGTACCGGCAACAATTGCGCCTTCCATGGAGAGGTCGTCACTGAAGATAACGCCGTCAAAACCAAGCTTTTTTCGCAGAATCTCACGCAACCAGTAACTCGAAAAGCCGACAGGAGAAGTATCCACGTTGGGGAATAGGATATGCGCTGGCATAAGGCCCTCAAGGTCGCTGCAGAGCGCCTGAAAGGGCACCAGATCAGAGTTTTCGAGCTCCGTGAACGAGCGACTATCAACAGGGAGCTCCAGATGACTGTCAGCTTTCACACCTCCGTGCCCGGGGAAATGCTTGCCCGTGGCAGCCATACCCGCGTCGTGCATGCCCGCGATAAAAGCTTCAGCGAGCGCCATAGTGACTGCCGGATCGCATGAGAAGCTGCGATCACCGATGATATCGCTGAAACTTTCATCGATATCGAGCACAGGTGCAAAACTCACATCCAAGCCACAGGCGATGAGCTCGGCACACATCAGCCAGGCGACCTCCTGAGCCGCGTGCAAGGCTGCTGTTTGATCTTCTGCGTACAACTTGCCCAAATACTGCATTGCAGGAATACGCGTAAATCCCTCTCGAAAACGCTGTACCCGACCACCCTCATGATCGACACATACCAACAGCTTGGGGTTGATTGCCTTGATAGAGGCAACCAAATCACAGAGTTGTTCTCGCTTTTGGTAATTCCGGCTGAATAATATGAGCCCGCCTACCCAAGGGTTCTTGAGCAAGAGTTCATCCTCGGAGGAGAGAGATGTTCCTGCCACATCGAGTACGACAGGGCCCAAACTATTTGTCATGTGTCGATCTCAAAATACCTGCCAAAGCTGGCACCATGAGTTGTAGCACTTCTTCCAGTTCGGTATCCGTGTTGTAATCGGAATTCAAAATTGATCGCAACGAATCATAACTCGACAAAGTAAAAACTGCAGCGCCAAGCATAAAATACAGCCGCCAATAAAACTCTATGGGTGTCAATTCAGGTAACGCTTTTTGCACCGCGTCCGTAATTCTATGGTAGGTATTCCCAAAATTTGCAACCAAATGGTGCCTTAAATGTTCCTGTGATTGTGTATACGCTAAATTTAACAAACGCGTTAATCGTTGCACACTCACACCAGAGACTTCGGTGGTTTTTAATAAGGTATTAAGCACACAAGATATCACCTGCTCGATTGAAAGGGTTTCACCCTCCAAAACAGACTTTTCCACATCATCAAGCTCTTGTTCAAGTATTTCGCAAAATGGCCCTAAGAACCTCGAAAATACTGCTTGAATCAACTCTTTCTTTGAACCGAAATGATAATTAACAGCCGCCAAGTTAACATCTGCCATACCGGTTATAGTACGAAGGGATGTCTCCGCGAACCCTCTTTCAGCAAAAAGAATGACTGCAGCGTGTAAAATTTTTTCGACAGTTTCTGCCTGTGCCATGACCGACTCCTTATAAGACTTATTATTTGCCACATTCCCCAGTTATGTGTCACCGGCTGGTGCGTGAATAGCATTAGATTTTTTTAATATTTATGCAATCACTACTATAGCCTAATATTTTATAACGCATAACGCCATAGGCGAATCCTGCTGAATTTACAGTTTAAATTCAACCACTTATATAAAAAATTTGACCAGCGTCCAAAGATTGCTGCCTTGCTTGTGAGAATGTCTAAATCGAGTGCGCTCCGAGTTCGGAAGTGATAGTTTAGTGAAGAACGACAACCTTAAGAGGAGGCAGGCATGGCTAGCATTTATCCAACTGTTGGCAGTTGGTACCAAGACTCAACCACGCTGCAACTGTTTGAGGTGGTAGCAGTGGATGAAGATACCGGCTCTATTGAAGTGCAGTTTGACGATGGCGACATTGGTGAATACGAATTGGATTCCTGGGGGCAATTAAGCATTGTTGCCGCTGCAGCACCTGAAGACCCAAGCGCTGGGTACGAATCCAATTACAACGATTCCTGGGGAAACAGCGACTCAAATTATTTAAGCGGCGCCAATAACCCAATAGAGTTCATTGAACCAGACAGTTTTTTAGGTTACGACGATTTACTTTAGCAATTGATGCACGGTATGCGAATTAATTCGAACGTGTGTTTTTTTCACCTAAGCGTTGTTCAGCTTTGCTGTTGAGTTTTTCTTTGCGCCGGATATTTTCAAACGGATCTGAAGCTCGTTGATCATCGTTTTTTATTGCAGACGTAAGATCCTCAGCCTGAATTCCCCGCCTTTTTAACTGCTTTTTCTTTTCGCTGCCATACATATTAAACACGTAAAATATTGCGGTTGCGAGAGTTAACGAAAACCATTTAATCACGTAGGAAAACCCTACTGCAGCGCTATTTTGTGTTTTTTCGCCGTATTCCAAAAAATCATCATGGATCTGGCCAATAATAAAATAACAAGCGAAAAGCACAGCTACCGAGATGAGTAAACGTTGGTAACGCTTTAAAAGCGCGGTGGCGATGATGGATTTTGTAAGAAATTTAAACATTGTGAGTAAAACTGCAATTAAGTTTTCGCATTTTTAAAAAAACGCCTACGTCCAAAAAGAAATACCCAATGCCGCCAACAGAGCAATAATAGTTTTATCTTTTAATTCCGCTTTAATTTTATCTTCCTCTTCTTTCACGATGATTTCGAGAACATCCTCTTCAAACTCCTCAGGTTTTTTACCATGGAGATAGATACGCGTTTTCGCGCGTTCAATCGCCTTCGCGCGAATGCTCGCCCTGTAGCGCCGCCCCAGCCCTTTTACGCTTCGCACAACGAAGTTTCGGGAGTCTTTTTCAATGTTTTTAGGTTCGTTACTCATAAACTGTTCTTATAGTCGCCCGGAAATGACCAGTCGTTACTGAGTTAAAATAGTAGTTGCGCGAGCACAAATACTGTATATAATGCCAGATACTGTATAAATAAACAGAAATGTCACAACTCGAATGGTGACAAACCCAACCCGTGAGCGGCCAATACCGAGGAGCTGAGCCCCTATGATTAAACTTACTGCCCGCCAACAGCAAATTCTCGATTTGATTCGCGAGCATATAGATGAAACCGGGTACCCCCCTACTCGCGCCGAAATCGCAGAAATATTGGGTTTCAAATCCGCCAACGCCGCAGAAGAACACCTCAAAGCATTGGCTCGCAAAGGTGCCATAGAAATGATAGCTGGCGCTTCACGAGGTATCCGCCTGCCCGATACCCACTCAGGGATACCTCTGGTGGGACGCGTTGCTGCCGGCAGCCCCATACTCGCCGAAGAGCATATCGAAGACTACTGTGATATTCCATACAGCTTTTTCAGCCCTAGGGCAGATTACTTATTAACCGTACACGGCATGAGCATGAAAGATGCGGGTATCCTCGATGGCGATTTGCTCGCAGTTCATAAAACCGATCAGGTACGCAATGGCGACATTGTGGTCGCACGTATTGAAGATGAGGTCACTGTGAAGCGTTTCAAGCGCGAACGTAATCGCGCACTTGTAGAACTCTGGCCCGAAAACCCCGATTTTAATGTTATCGAAGTCGATCTACGAGACGAAAATTTCGCAATTGAAGGTTTAAGCGTCGGCGTTATACGTCGCAGCTAATAATTCATTCTTCTAATTGAGGTTCTTGCAATGGCTGCCCTAAAGAAATCTGTGAATACATTATCAGCGTCATCGACATTGCAACCGCGGCGTAATCACGACGCAGGTATTACGGAAATCATACTCTCGGTTAGTGAACCCCCTTATGCACTGGCACTCCCGATGCTGGCACATCTCAGCCGCAATACCGGTGGGCGCTGGTTAACCTGGGTTACAAGTACTCCCCTCTCCAAACACACTCTGGAAGAATATGGGTTTAACATCGAAAACCTCCGGGTTATTTACGCCATAAGCAATGAACAGGCAAAGTGGATCACTTGGGAAGCGTTACAAAATGGTAATAGTGATGCGGTGGTTGCCAGTTTGGATGGCTTGTCTAGTAAAGAACTTCAGGACCTTGAAGCGGCTTCGTTGAGTGGTGGTTGCCGGGGCTTATTGTTGCGGTTACGGGGTTGATTTGTGCCATTCGCTTTTATCTCGTTCAAACGAAACGTCTATTGACCAATCTGATTCGCAGTAGTTGTCCTACTGATTTTGTGGGCTACCTGTTTTGCGAGTTGGGTTAGATAACAGATATAAAAAAACCCCTCCAATACGCGAAGGGTTTTTTTATCTGGCGATCTGGAAGGGAGTAGATTCGCACCCATCCATGGTGGTCACCCCTCCGGGGCGGCTCGGCAATTGATACTGCATTGCTTCGACATGGCCATCCCTGGCCAAGCCTTTGGTCGTCCTAAATCGTTCCAGACGATTTGGTGAACCCTGCGTATTGAGTCGCAAGGTCCGTTAAATAACAGATATAAAAAAAAGCCCCCACTCTACGAGCAGGAGCTTTTTTTATATCTGGCGACCCGGAAGGGACTTGAACCCTCGACCTCCGGCGTGACAGGCCGGCATTCTAACCAACTGAACTACCGGGCCGCGAAGAGCGGTGCATTGTAATGAGATCCTTAGCCATGTCAAATACTTAGTGGGTTTTTGTTCTCAAGAACGTGATGCTGCAATAGAATCGCTGCATTCCTGTGCGTTTTGCGCATTTTGTGTGATGTACTTGGCTGTGTACTAGGGAGTTTCCCATGCTGACCAATATCAACTGGTTATTCATAACAATAATATCGGTTCAAAGCCTGGTACTGTTATTTGTGTTATTTAGACGTTTCCCTGGGTTTGATCTAGGTCGCTCGCCCCCGTCTTTGCAAAAAACCAAACATCAACTGTATCGAGAAATTGCGAGACATGAAGTGACGGAAGAGTTGTTAAGGGAAACCCAGCAATATTTAAACTGCATGATTAACAGTATGCCTGCAATTCTTATTGGCATTACACCGGATGGCTATATTACGCACTGGAATCACTCAGCCGAAAAAGTCACTGGGCTGTCTTCAGAAGAAGCTACCGGCTCGCACATAGAGCAGGCATTCCCTAGCCTCCCATTGGATAAATCGGTTATTGATGAAACGGTACGTAGCGGAATTCCGTACAGCCGTAAAAACATTAAGGATGGCTCCGGTGCGCAAGCGCGTTTTACAAATCTCACGATCTACCCCCTTGTTTCCCCCGAAATCAGGGGTGCGGTTATCATTGCGGAAGATGTCACTCCCCGCGTGCGCATGGAAAACCTGCTCATTCAAAATGAAAAAATGATGGGCTTGGGAGAGCTTGCAGCCGGAGTCGCTCATGAAATCAATAACCCTTTGGCGGCGATTCTCTCCAACGCGCAGAATATTGAACGTCGCACCTCTACTGAACTTGATGCAAACGCTGAAATTGCCGCGGAATTGGGTGTGGACATTAGCGTGATTCGCGCCTATCTCGACGAACGTGAAATACCCGATTTTATTGAAAACATACGAAACGCCGGCGATCGAGCCGCTAAAATAGTGAAAAACCTTCTTGAGTTCTCACGTGGGGAACGCAATCACCAGTTTACAAATCTGCAAGAGTTAATCAGTCACTCCCTCGACCTTGCACATAAAAATTTTGAACTGGAAACACCCGACGGCGTCGAATTTCCCGCAGTGATTGAGCAGATCAATCCAAATGTAGGGCCGATCAGTTGCTCCGCCAGTGAAATTCAACAAGTTCTACTCAACCTGCTTCGCAACGCTGCACAGGCGCTCAAATCGAAAGACTATGGTCCGCCGCTCAACCCAGAAATCACAATTTCTCTGGATCAATCCGACTCAGACGTGATTATTGAAGTCTCGGACAATGGCCCTGGCATGACAGAGGAGGTACTCACCCACATATTCGAACCCTTCTACACCACAAAAGATGTGGGCAAAGGCACCGGGCTCGGTTTGAGTGTGAGCTATTTCATCATTAAGGAACATCATCAGGGAATTATCGAAGCCGAAAGTAAGCCGGGAGACGGTACCCGGTTTCGCATCAAACTTCCGCGTATGGCGGGCGGCACTACGGTGAGCCTCGAGGCACTAGGTGTTTACAATTAGCCAGCAGAGCTAAGGGAGTGTGATGTAGCCACCGTTCATATAGGCCAACACTGTAGATTCGCCCTCTGCAACATGGGTAGCCTCTACGTTACCGATGAAGATGCTATGAGTGCCGTAACCGATAGCTTGGGCCTTGCGGCAAAAAAACACGGCTTGAGCGTCGGAGAGATAATAAACGCCTGAAACCTCATGTTTCGCCCAATGTCCATGCTCAAAGCGACTCGCCGCTGATTCCGGTGTCGCGCAATTAACCGAAATTTGCTTGTGCTTCGGTGCAAGTACACTAATGCAGAAGTAATCTGTTTCCGATATAGCTTGGTGAATACGTGCTTTCTCATTCACACACACCAGTAATGAGGGGGGTTCGCCGGAAACCGAGGTTACTGAGGTAGCCGTCATCGCATACCGCTCACCACGGGCGTCTCTTGCAGTAACAATACAAACACCGGATACCAGGCGACGCATTCCTTCAAACATAGATACTTCTGTTTCCTGCTCGGACTGAGACATAAAATAATTTACTCACCTGCTAAATTTAGTAGTAATAAGGGGCGTGAGCAACATCAGCCCAGGAATTAACGCGGCTAGGAGGGTGGGATCCTGGCACCGACGCATTTTGATGGGCATTATAACGAAACTGGTAATGCCTAAAAGACTTGATATGCCTCTAGAGTGCATGTGAGCGGCAAACTATAATGCCCAGCCTTTTACATATTGAACAAGAAATGGTCATCTATGAATAATGCCTCGAATAACAGACTGTGGAACGATGAGCTGATTCGCAAACACGATCTCGCGGGGCCGCGATATACCTCCTATCCTACAGCCCCCCAATTCGATGATAGCTACGGGCAGCAGGCGTGGCTATCTGCAGTGCAACGCAGCAATGAAAGCGCAGCACCACTCTCCCTCTATTTTCATATACCCTTCTGCGATACCGTTTGCTACTACTGCGCCTGCAATAAAATTATTACCGCCAATCACAAGCTTGCAATTCCCTATGTAGAAGCGGTTAAGAAAGAAATCGACCTACAGTGCGCTTACATAGAGTCTTCACGTCCCGTTCATCAATTGCACTGGGGCGGTGGCACCCCGACTTACCTGTCTGACGAACAAATGCTCGACTTGATGAACCACACGAAGCAGGCGTTTAACCTCAAACAAGACGATAGCGGCGAGTATTCCATCGAAATTCACCCAAAGGGCGTTACTCCCCAAAGACTTGCAAAAATTCGTCAGTTGGGTTTCAACCGGCTCAGTATGGGCGTTCAGGATTTTAATGGCGAGGTACAAAAAGCGGTAAATCGTTTTAACAGCAAAGAAGAAGTCGAAGCACTGGTAAAAGCAGCGCGCGCATTACATTTTAAATCGGTGAGCCTCGATCTCATCTATGGACTACCGTTACAAAATACAGCATCTTTTGCAGAAACGCTGCAACGAATATTGGAGTTTCGTCCAGACCGGCTTTCGGTTTTCAATTATGCGCACATGCCCCAACTTTTCAAAACACAAAAACAAATCGATGCATCACTACTGCCAGAACCCCAAGAAAAGCTGGAAATTTTGCGTCAGAGTATCGAAACGCTACTTAATGCCGGTTACGTTTACGTGGGCATGGATCACTTCGCTTTACCAGACGATGAGTTGGCAAAGGCTCAGCTGCAAAAGAAACTCCATCGTAATTTCCAGGGCTATGCCACCTATGGTAACTGCGATATGTTTTCTTTTGGGGTTTCGTCCATATCCGCTTTTGGCGATACTTTTTTTCAGAACCATAAGACAATAGAAAGCTACTATGCACCGCTGGAAAGCAACCAACTGCCACTGTGGCGAGGTATTACCTTAAGCGACGACGACAAAATTCGACAAGCTGTTATCAAAGAACTGATATGTCACTTCGAATTAAATTTCGAATCCATTGAAACGCAATACGGTATTAATTTCCTATCATATTTTGATAAAGAACTCGCGTCCCTTAAAAGCCTTGCAGAAGATGGTTTAGTCGAACTCGGTTCGAATTCTATTCGTGTTAACGATACTGGCAGGTTGTTAATTCGCCGTATTTGTATGGCATTCGACGTCTACCTCAGTACAAGTACCCGAAATAAGATTTCTGCCGATAACAAGCCAAAATATTCAAGAATTATTTAACAAGAGTACCCACACAAAAAACCTTTCTCAAAAAAACGCGCCAAAAAATGGCGCGTTACAAAGGTTACTGACTTGCTATTGTTTATTGGTAAGCACTAAAACCAATATAGCCATCACAGTGAATCCAACCATCATTATAGCCTGTTGCACAATCCCCAGTTCCAGATGCTGAGCCACTGTATTGGGTTTGGTCTTCGGCTTGATGTCTTACGCTCTCAATATCCACGTAGTCCACAACCACATCGCGATAGTAACCATAGTCATTCACATATTGAACGTTAATACCACCACTTAAATCTGTGCTAAAGGGATAGTCTTGGAAGGATGTCGAAAGTGTCCATTCGGAAACAGTCTGCCCGCCAACGGTAAGTCTCACCCTTTCCGTACCGCTGGTGCCTCGTGCCCGCACGGTAATGTTGTAGCTGGGGGTTCGGTCTGCGCAAAAAGCAATACTCGATGACGTTTCCCCTGGCTGCAGTTCATTATTCCATTCAATACCCTGAATAGTTACAGTATCGCCGGACTGGTGATACTCAGCATTCCAGAAAACATAAACCTTACCCTCCACTTGCAGTGACGTTAACCAGTCAAGTGTCCAACTGTTGGTATTGGTGAGGGTAACATTCGCGCAATAGCCATCTCCCCAGTCCATAGTAGGTACAACCTCAACATTTAATTTACCTTGGTACGGGCAGTAGAGCCGCATATCCAGATCGGTAATCTCAGGGCCGACAAACATCAGCGGCGTTTCCACTTCAAACACATCATGGTCATCGGGATTCACGCAGCCGGGGTAGGAAGCAACAACTTTATACCAATGTTGTGGAGCCACATCCCAACCGAAGTTTCCAGTTGTACTGGTGTAGTCTGGATTGCTGCGATTGTAGGGCGCCATCTGGGTGCTATCCGGCGGCAATTGAATAAGCGCGCTGTTTTCATCTGCGGTATTGGTTTGCCACAACACCACTTTCGCGCCAGAAATCGCATTTCCGAAGGTATCTTTTACAAAACCACTAGGGTCCACAAAACCGGTGATATGTTCAGTTCTCGGACCGCTCAATGAGCAGTTTCGCGTGACTGCGATATCAAAATCATCGTGGGACGGATGTACCGGCTCTATAGAGGCAAGCCAACGGCCATTTGTCAGCGGAGTTAAATCAACGGGGCCAATGTCAGGATAACCGTCAGTTAGAAAGTTCATGGTGTAGGTATAACTCGTGACAGTCTGGCCTTCGGGGCATCCAGCCGCAGTAAAGTAAGTGGGGTCACGCCAGTAAATTAACGGTAATCCAGCATCGGTTAATCGGCCGGTATCAATACTTAGCTCTAAAGTGCTGCCTTCATTTTCTGTATAGATGCGATAGTAACCTGCCAGGTGTAAAAAACCGAACAGGTGGAGCAGCCCATCGTAATACCTTCCTGTACCTGTTGGTGTATCCTGCAACCAAAGATAACGCACGAAATATTTAACATATTCTTCATCGGTTGCCAGCGCACCGACCGCGTTCATTGCCGCTAATCCCGGCACTGGCGCTGTAGCACGATTGGGCCAGGGGTTGGCATTTACCGGAAAAGAATTTGGGTTGGGCGAGGTAGTTCTATAAAACCCTGTGCCACTGAGCCCCTGCCCCAGACCGTAGACGGCGCCATAGCGAAAATCGAAATCATTGGGCAATACATCTGGGTCATTTAAGTTGTTGTAAAACGCCATAACGCCTCTAACCAAGTTGCGCATATTGGTGTTTTTGCTCATCCAGTAGTGATCAACAGCCATATTCTGGATAACGCGAAACGAATCGAATGCCGAATGGGGAGACAATTCATTGTAGCTTTCAGCATGTGGTGAACCATCCTGGTTTGCATATTCTGGGAACAAGCCAGTAGTAGCGTCCGCCGCGTTTTGTAAAAACCCCCTACTGGTACTCGCCGCAGTTTGCCAGAAACTGTTATTACTGCTGGCCCACCGTTGAAAAAGTTCATAGAACGCGGGCACATGATAAGACGGGTCAGTAAAATTTCCAGACGGTGTAAACTTCACCATTGTGCCGTTCCACAAGTTACTGCTGCGCAGAATATCCAGGGTGTTATTTGCCCAATATTGGTAATTGTCGATAGCTGTACCACTGGAACTTCCCCAGCGGTGATCCGCGAAAAACAGAGCCATCGCGAAGAACTCCTCTGCATCCGGAGCCGGGCCTTCCCCATACTTGAAACTGGCACCCGCCTCTTCACTGACTGGATAACCCGCTTGATCCTGAAGGCTCCATGAATACCAATTTCCTGTTGGTGGGAACATGTAGGCTCTGGCAAAGCCCCACAAGCTGTCGAACATAGCTTTATCATCCATCATCACAGCTATCATCATCCCGTAAGACATACCTTCAGAGCGAATATCATTACTGCCAATATCCTTCACAAATTTAAGTCCCGCTGGGCTACCCACTGCATCGAACACAATACGTTGGTTGGCCCCATCGCTCGAATAAAAGAGCTGTTGATAGATTTCTGAAATTTTTGCATCCACCATTTGCGGCGTTACCGGAAGTGCGCTCTCGTAAACCGGTTGAATCGCTTTTTCGGTGAACACCATGCGGTAGTTTCCACTACTAAAGGTTGGGTTTGGATTAATTTCCCCAAACGCTGCACTTTGAACAACTAGAAAATACAATAATGTAATAGCGCCAAAAATGGGTTTATAACTTTTAAATTTATACTTCATAATACATATCCTTTGATTACGATTAGAGTCATCTATAAAAACCGGCAAATCGAAATAGTCGACTTGCTCACTCTACAAAACTCGGTTAATAAGTGTTTTAAAACACAAGAATTCGGCGCGAGTGAAACCGCATCACATATCGCGATGTGCGCGTTAATTTAGCGAAATCCCTATGAAACCAGCGGACACTAACAGCCGATTCTAATGGCGAACTTAAAGCTTCCCGCTAATGTATCCCCCTTCATATTTTTAAGAGAATCCCAGAAAAATGCCGAGCGGTACCACGTTTGCACAATGTGCAGAACTGAGTTCATACGCTCTACATTTTCTCTTGAATTCGAAGCCGTCGAATCTGGCGCAGTCAACATCGAACAGCGATGTTGAGATTGATGTGTAGCAGTACCCCACAAACACTTCCCGCTATAAGAAAATGTATATAGCTGCATGAAGCAATCAAAGCTTCCACACGCGTATCGCCGGGTACTTCAAAACATCTGTAGGATTAGGTAGGCAAGAAGAACCAAGAGCTCGCTTGGTTCAAAATATTCGGGTATCAGTTGTTATCCCTGACAAGCAGGTCACCCTGTTTTGTGGGGGCACAATAACGATAAACACACATTTTGTAAACGTTTACATATAGCTTTTTTTATCATATGTAAATGTTTACATATTTCAATGAAGCGCTATCTTACATATAAGATAAAGTTTAAATATCTATTTGAATGCCAATGCAAAATAGCTTACTTTCATAAACACACAAAAACATTGCGGAAACGTTTAAATGACATCCATTAAAGATGTGGCCGAATTGGCTGGGGTTTCGATCGCCACAGTCTCTCGATTTGTGAATTCACCAGCGAGTGTTAGAGCGCCAACCGCAAAACGTGTTGCAGACGCCATTAAACAAACCGGTTACGAAACCAATTCACTGGCTCGCAATTTTAGAACCGGGAAAACGCAACAAATCATGGTTGTGCTACCCTCCATTGGCATTCCATTCTACGGGCCAATTGTTGATGGCGTGCGAAAAGTCGCTAGCGCAGCGGGCTATCACATCTTAGTGATGGAAACCGCCTATCACTCGGTTGAATACGATGACTTTAACCGCATGGTAATGAGCAAGCAAACAGACGGTATTATTCTGCTCTCCACCCTATCGCCTTTTAGCGAACCCAATCTTTCCCAGCGCGCAACGCACCCTCCCATAGTATTGGGGCTGGAAAGTATTTCGCCTGAGCTTTCTGTATTTCCGAGTGTTTGCATCGACAACAAACGTGCAGCACAAGATGCTGTTAACTATCTTATATCGCTGGGGCACAAAAAAATTGGCTTTTTTAACGGCTATATTGGGCTTACCTACGGTACGAAAATCGTACAAACCGGCCTTCGAGATCGAGCAGAAGGTTTTAGTACCGCCTTACGCGAACACAAATTACTGGAAAAGGCCGAATGGAATATCAGCGCACGCATGTCCGCCACAGGTGGCAGGCAGGCAGCGCAGCAATTGTTAGCATTGCCGCAACGACCGACCGCTATATTTTGTTCCAACGATGAAATGGCACTGGGAGCGATGTATGAATTAAAAAATGCTGGTTTAAAAATTCCCAACGACATCTCAATTATCGGTTTAGACAATATGAGTTATAGTGAAATTTCCGACCCGCCGTTAACCACAATAGAGCAACCGACAAAAAGAATTGGAGAGCGCAGCATGAAACGTTTGTTGAATCTTATCGCAGGCAAGAAAGCCAGAAAAAATATTGAAATATTGCCTCACCAATTGGTAGAACGCGCCTCCTGCGCACCACCCAGAAAGAAAAAATAATATTCACAATTTAATTAAACCACCGGTAGTTTATCGGTCTTTTAAAAAGGCTTAGAAGAAAATACTTATAGCACTTGATTTACCATTAACCCCAAATTTTTAAAGCATATGTCTTAAACGACTTTTTGCGGCAAAGGATGTCAAAATCACTAATTTCCCAACCCCCGACTTATCAAAACTCAAGCGCTTTGGCACAATCCTAATAGCAGAAATGCGTCCTTCCTCAAAACTGATTGGCACTCAAGGATTACCCATGGCAAAAAATACACGCTATAGAATTTTAAAACGGCCCAACAAATGTAAGAAAATTCTTGATCGGCTTGCAGCCGCATGATTCATAATTATTTTGTGTCCCGTGGCAAGCACGTTTTAGGCTCCGCGAATTATCTTAGCGACGACGCAGTTACCAGCGCTGCCGGCGGTGATTTCGTGGGGAAAACAAAAATAATGGGCTCCGCTTCTGATTTGTTACACACTCTTGGATACGAAAATTAAACTACTGTGCCCATGTTCCGAGTCTGACAGAAATTTATGAATTCCTTAAGGATGAAAAATGCCCCTTATTCTCACTTCTAACCACAATAAAACCACCCGCCATAGATTTCCTTAAAATAGACGGCTCAATTAGCCGGGGCCATTGGATTGTAATTGTAGGCGTTGATGTAGATGCATAAACTGTAGAAATATTTGACCCTGCCAACAACAATATTACTTCTGTTAGCTATAACAAAGTGCGCTGCAGACTCAATGATATTAACTACTACTGGGGAAATACTTCTTATGTCGACCCAACTAAAACAACGAAAATCGCCGAAGCATCAACAAAAAAACGGAAGGCAGAGACAGAGCTGGAAAACCCTAAAAAGACAATGAGAGCTTAGACTAATCCAAGAGGTTCTTAAGAAGAGGACGTAAGAAAACAAAATGGGGTGACTGATGGGACTTGAACCCACGACGACTGGAATCACAATCCAGGGCTCTACCAACTGAGCTACAGTCACCATAGAGGAAGAAGCATGGCGCGCCCGGCAGGATTCGAACCTGCGACCGTCCGCTTAGAAGGCGGATGCTCTATCCGACTGAGCTACGGGCGCTATACACGTTGGCTGACACCCCGCTTGCCGCGACGCAATACTGGAAGTGTAAGCGAAAGCAGCTTGAATAGCGATATTATCTAAACCATGCATGCAGCAGGCTCGATTGGTCGGAGTGGAGGGATTCGAACCCCCGACATTCTGCTCCCAAAGCAGACGCGCTACCAGGCTGCGCTACACTCCGACAACTGAAGGCTTGAAGAGCCATGTTTCGAGAGGCGTGCATAATACAGATGCGCCTCAGCGCAGTCAACGCCCAAGTTTATGGTTTTACAGCCTTTTTTTGACCATTCCCTATTTGGACTCACAGCCCACCTGTGGGAAAATGCGCGGCCTCAATTTTGCTTTATAGGACTCCGTTTATGTCTGCACTTATTTTAGATGGCAAAGCCCTCGCTCAGAAAACCGAAGCGGAGCTAAGTGCCCGTGTAGCGGCCCTGAAAGACAAAACCGGGCGCACCCCAATATTGGCTACCATTTTGGTAGGGGGAGACCCGGCATCAGCCACCTACGTGCGTATGAAGGGCAATGCCTGCACTCGCATTGGCATGGGCTCACTCAAAGTGGAAATGCCTGAAGATACCACGACAGAACAACTGCTCGCGAAAATCACTGAACTTAACAATAACCCTGATGTTCATGGCATTTTGCTACAACACCCGGTGCCGTCTCAAATTGACGAACGCGCGTGTTTTGATGCCATCGATTTGAGCAAAGATGTCGACGGTGTTACCTGCCTTGGTTTTGGCCGCATGGCAATGGGCGAAGCTGCCTATGGATGCGCCACACCAAAAGGTATCATGCGTTTGTTGGAAGCCTATGACATTCCCTTGGCGGGTAAACATGCGGTTGTTGTGGGTCGTAGCCCCATTCTCGGCAAGCCCATGGCGCTCATGCTGCTCAATGCGAACGCCACGGTTACCATCTGCCATTCGCGCACCCAGAACCTGCAGGCCCATATCGCAGCAGCAGATATTGTGGTCGGTGCCGTGGGCAAACCCGAATTTATAAAGGCTGAATGGATTAAAGACGGTGCCGTAGTGGTCGACGCCGGCTATCATCCCGGTGGCGTTGGCGATATCGAGTTGGCTCCGCTGCAAGAGAAAGCCAGTGCGCTTACACCAGTACCCGGCGGGGTTGGTCCAATGACGATCAACACACTGATTTACCAAACTGTTGATTCTGGCGAGAAAAAATTGGCTTGATGCGATGCGGCTAGACAAATTTGTGGCCAACAATTCGTCGTTTAGCCGCTCTCAAGTACGTACTTTAATAAAAGCGCGACGCCTCGCGGTGAACGGAACTACACCCTCTTCACCCGCCACTAAACTCACAGAAACCGACCAGGTAACGCTGGATGGCAGCGTATTACAGGCCCAGTCGGCAGTTTACCTAATGCTCAACAAGCCGCTTGGGTATGTTTGTGCCAATCAGGATAGCGAACACCCAACCGTAATCGACCTTGTAACGTCACAACAGCTCATGGCTCCCAATCTCGTCTCTGATTTACAGATCGTCGGCCGTTTGGATATCGACACAACCGGCTTGGTGTTGCTTACTACGGACGGTCATTGGAATCATCGCGTAAGCTCCCCCAACAGTGTCTGCGGTAAACGTTACAGGGTTGAATGTGCCGAGCCAATCAGTGATACCGACCTAGCAACGCTCGAAGCCGGAATATTGCTTCGCAATGAATCGCGCAAAACTCGCCCAGCAAATATCCAACGCTTATCGCCAACTTCGGCTGAAATCACTATTTACGAGGGAATGTACCATCAGGTAAAACGCATGTTCGCAGCCACTGGAAATAAGGTAATCGCGCTGCACCGCTTAGCTATTGGCGCGATCAACCTCGACAAATCGCTTGAGGAAGGCTCGGCCCGAATGCTGAGCGACAGTGAAATACACGGGTTTAATTGAGAAACAATGGAAATCTACGCCCTGATAGATCAGCAGGCAAACCTGGCGCGTAACCAACAAGTTCCCGCAAGACGTTGCTGGATTCTCGATGAAAATTTTAGTATTGCCTGGCAAGCGGCGCTTCAATTAAGCCCAAACGACTGCGTGCTGAGTAATCGCTACGATGTTACCCGGCAGTTGCAGGATAGGATTGAAGCCTGTCACTTTTGCGATTTTGATTTCGATGTATTTGGCTCCAATGCACCGCAAGTTTTACTCTATCGGGTCTCCAAAGAACGACCAGTTACCAATCGCGTTTTAAATATGGCTGCCAGCCACTTAAATGCAAATGGTCAACTCGTACTTGCAGGCAATAAGGACGAAGGCATAAAGGGTTATGTGCAGAAAGCCTGCGCACACTTGGGTTTTACAGGAAAATTAAAAAAATTCGGTAATTGCTATTGCGCCGTATTACATAAAAACCAGGAGGTTTCGGCGCATTTGGATGATAAAAACTACAGTGATTTTCAAACGATCGCAGAAGACGATTTGGGGCAATATATCAGCAAACCCGGGGTCTATGGCTGGAACAAAATAGACCAGGGAAGTAAATTACTGCGCGAATGTTTTTTAGAAGAGGTTTCACCTCAGCTAACACAAAAGCAATCGGCAATCGATCTCGGATGCGGCTATGGTTATCTCACAGTGGCACTCGAAGCTGCGGATTTTCAAAAGATTTACGCGACCGACAATAACGCCGCGGCCATCTCCGCAACAATTGCAACACTACAGGGAAACGGTGTCACCCAGTATAAGGTATGCCCCGGAGATGCAGGGGATTGTTTTACTGAGCCCGCTGATCTGGTAATTTGCAATCCACCTTTTCATCAGGGATTTGAAGTGCAAGCGTCGCTTACGGAGAAGTTTGTGAAGGCCACTGCACGACTTACTGCTCCACGGGGAACTGCGTTGCTTGTGGTAAATGCCTTTATTCCAATCGAGAAATACGCGAAGCAGGAATTTGCTTCCTTGCAAATCTTAGTAAACAATCGCAGCTTCAAAGTATTGCGATTGCAGCATTACTCTTAGCTTGACACTAAATATTGACAAGTTAAGAGTATTCCGTCATTTCATTTTTTTCAGCACATCAGAATAACCACCTTCGTTAATAACATGGGTATAGCCCATCGCTTCCAGATCTTTCTTTGCAATGCCAGAGCGATGACCACTGCGACAATACACGCGAATATCGGCGTCTTTATCTGTTGTTAATTCAGCGATGTGTTTTTTAATTTCAGTGTGTGGAATATTGACCGCTTCACTGTAATGCCCACCGCTATATTCTTCGGGACTGCGAACGTCAATCCATATTGGCGATGTTTTTTCTGTTTTTGTTTCAGCCATAGTAAACGACCCCATAAGTGTGGTGAATATTAATAAAAATGATAAAATCAGTTTCATAACAGTTCCTTTTGACGAATAGCGAATACTTACGGCTTAACCCGCTTAATTGTAAAGTTTGATACCTTCGCTTTGTTAGTTGCATTGAATAAGCGCAACAGATTTAACTGAGACAACAATTTTTGCTTGTTTACACCACTCGCAATCGGTGTTTTGCAGAACACCCCAATCGCGTTGTAATAGCCCGGTTTTTGCAAACAATAAACTTCCCTTGCCCACAGATGATCAAATGCAATTTTACGGGCGCTACGAAGCTGCTGCTCAGATTCGAAATTTATAACGAGCAAACCATCATCCTGTGTTATATCGAAAAGGCAGGAAAGCCATTCAGCGCCACAGGCCACTGCGCGTACCGGCTCACCGGGCATTGTTTCGCTTTCACAAAACAAATCTTCGACGACCAGGCGGTAGCGCTCACGCTTGCGCACAGCTTGATTAACCCAGTCTAGCGCATTCCCCTGCTTTAAAACCACACACTTACTCGAAGCGAGGCCAAAGAATCGTTTGGCCAATTGCAAGTGAGTTTTATCGAGGTCGATACCCACCACCGAACAATTGGGCGCAAGTGCAATAAGCTGATTGATGACCGCACCGCCACCAACGCCCAAAACCGCCACATCGAAGCATAGCTCATTAAATACAGACCCCGGAGCGCTGAGGCTTTCGGGTCGTTCGAGAAAAAACAGTGGCAGAATTAATAGGTCCCAAAGGTTTCCACCAAGCGGGCAATTGCGATTCCATTGACTGTGAAACACACCATTTGTGTACAGACGAATACTGCTACCAGCAGTGCGCACCTCATAATGCGTACTTTTTACTGTTTTGGTGAATATAACAGCCACAGTCACGTGCCTTCTTGAATGCAAAGTGGCGCTAGAAGGTTTTTAAACCACAGGCCCAGCACATTGGCTTCACAATAATCAGAAAATAAAACACTGTGCCCCACACCATTGGCGATAATTAGCCGCGTTTGTGAATTGTCTGCCGCTAATCTCTTGGCCCAACTTACCGGCGTTACAGGGTCGTATTCACCGACAAAAATAAGCACTGGTATATTTGGAAGCTGCTGCGTGGCTGCCAGTGCCGGTTGCCCGCTAAAAAACCGCTTATCACGACATACATCGTATTGATATTCGGCTTTCAGTTGTTTTTGCCATACGGGGTACTCAGTGCTTGCCTGTTCTATTTCTGTTTTCTTGGCAACCCCATTGTCTGCGCACTCAGTCGCAAAGAAAACCCACGGCGAAAAACTTGGCGCAAAGGCTGATGCCAAAAAAGATTCCAATACCAGCTCTAGTTCAAAATTATTGGCAACACTACTTTTAACCTCCAAGGCCTCTCCCAGCGTCTGTAATCCAATATAAAAACTTTCCAACAAACTCTCGTCATACAGAACGTAATAGGCAACACTCAGCAGTCGATCTGCATTTAATAGAAAGGGAATTTGTTTTTCGTGCTGAATACAAGGGCTTATTTTGTACGGACAAGGGTCGAGATTGTAATGCCAATTATCGAGGTTGAAAATTAATGGTTGATCAAGGTGCTGCAAACGTTTCACGAGCCCTTGCCATTGTTGCCTGAAACCTGAGCGTTTTTTTTCATGTAATTGAAAAGCGTTTTCCAATAAACCTGGCCAATCGGCCAGAGAGCCTTTGCCTGGCGGATAGGGTGAATCCAGCACGAGGGAATTCAAGCGCGTATCACCCGCAATTTTCACCTGATTGGCCGCGACCATAGCCACGCGAGTACCGTACGAAACGCCCCACAAATGCCAATGTTGGTATCCGAGTTCTTGCAATATGCGACGAGCGTCATCAGCTTGCTGAGTTGTTCCAAAGCTGGCTAGCGGTGATTCGGAAGAGACGCCGGGAACGCTAGCCAAGCTTTGTGCAAATTCCTCCAGGCAGTCTGAAACAATTGCTTGCCCCGCTCTCAGTTCCGCTTCATGGGTGAGGTTTTGGGTGAGTATTTGCCACGAGAAGGCTTCATAGGCCTCACAAACAAAACTGCCGCTCGCACCGGGTGTGCCGCGGGGGCTGTACAGCACGAGATCCGCTGAAAGGCTCGATTTTTGATACCAATTGAGCCACTCCTGGATATTCTCCGCAGAGGTTTGATCGCCATCACCAGGGCCACCGGCTATGTGTAGGAGGGCCGTGTCGGAGCTTTGTCGGGAAATTACAGCGATGGGTAACTCGAACTGGCCATCGCGTTCAGTTTTCAACCAGTAGCACTGTACGCGCAAGTTTTTTTTGTCATCGGTATCAATTTCACCGCAATCCCGCAAACTCAGACTACGCTCTTTTGTTTCGGAGCTATCTGCTCCGGTGCTGGTTGAGTGATGCCAGACTGCATATCCCAAACCTAGAAACAAAGCTAGCAACAGCGCTAATAGACTAATAATTCGCCAACTCATCGCTAAGTTAATCTGCACGAACAGCGGGCCAGGTCAAGTCGAAAGGTGCACCTAATTGCTCAAGCGTTATACTGAACGCTTCGTTGGCGAAGCTCTCGCCCTCTTTAGGCGCAACTTCGTAACAGTACTCTTGGCCCTGATAAGCAAACTTCAGCCCGTATGCGTGTAAATAGCATCTGTCAGCGCTTTCACCACCATATCGTTCATCGCCGAGTATCGGCGAACCCAAAGACTTTAACGCAACCCGCAGCTGATGAGTTTTACCAGTGAACGGTTTCAAGACAAAAAGTCGTTTACCGCCCAAACCACCGACGCTGAAAAACTGGGTTTTTGCAGGAGCATGGCGGCTGCGGCTTAGTTTCCAGCATCCGTTGCGTGCTTTGACCATATCCCCCTCGATCAATCCCTGCTTCTTGGAAGGCTTACGGCACGACAAGGCGAGATAAATCTTTTCAATCTGGCGACTACTAAATAACTGTGAGAGCACGCTATTTGCCGTTTCGTTTTTGGCAAGAATTAGCAGCCCTGAGGTAACTCGATCGAGCCGGTGTACCGGAAAATACACCTGCTGCGGAAATTGATCGCGAAGCAAACTCGTGAGTGCTGGCGAGACAGAATCGCCCTGCTGATGTGTACTGATGTTGGGAGGTTTATAAACAATCGCAAAATCGTTTTGATTGTCAATTAACTGCAAAACCATGGGTGCTATATGGGGTTTTTGGAATTTTTATCGGGCTCTTGTGAGTCGTTTTTATCGAGTTGTTCTTCCAGAACGCGTCCCAAACGCTCCATCTCGCGGGCGAAATGATCGGCCATTTCCGACCAACTTTCGACTACAGAGTCGCTACCGCGGTCTATCAAGCCGTCAATTGTTTGGGATTGTAGCGCCTGCTTTTCTTCCTCAAGCGCCACGATTCGCTGTTCCAATTGCGTTGCATGGTCCGACATCCGCTCCAGGGCACGTTGCGTGTTTGCGACTTCTTGGCGAGCATTAAACAGCATCCAGGTCAAAATACAGGCAACTGCACCTAATGTAACAGCAACGAAATGGCTCGCATTGCGCATTGTAGCTACCCCGACAATTTATAACACACGGATTCTAACACTACTTTCACAAGCCGCATGTCATCTTAACGTTTATGGCCGCCCCTTTGGTTTATAATTTGGCATTCAAAATTACTAAGAAACACTCATGAAAAGTTACCTAAGCCTTATTCTGATAACCCTCGCCGGCGTGTGTCACGCACAAAGTAAAGATGACGTAGCCAGCAAAGTATTGGCCCAGCACAAAGGTGGCCCAGAGATTCGACCATTGAACTGGCTAAACGAGAATTTCCTCGAACGGCAGCGAACGTCAGTAAATGAACTTGTCGCCACTCACTTCGGGCAACGTTTACACGATAACAAAGACGACCTCGCCCTACTTCAGCGTGTTGTAAATGAAGAGTTAATTGCACCGAAAGATACGCTTCAATTACAGGCCCTGGGTGTGGTATTGGGTGATGTTTTTGTTAAAGAAATCAAACAATTTCAATGGTTTATTTATGAAGATGAGCTGGGTGCAACCCAGGCAGTTTGTATTAAAGATACGCCCCATTGTTTGTTTCCAATCACAATGTTGTCACGACGTATGGAAGTGGGATTAAAGCCTGATGTGAATAAAATATTTCAGTCTGCAATTACTGATCTCGCGGATTATCTGCCTAAGACTCCATATACCGCTGACTAACAAATTAAGCCAATAGCTCTGATTTTAAATTTGTATTGTTTTCGTCATAGAAGCGGCCTAGAATCGGCCTTGGGAAATAGAGAGCCATGTATTGGTATCGCTCATTTCGGGCATTGCCCAGGGGATTGTCCTTTCAGCCATCGCGGCGAGTTCTTTAGTTACGAATGGCAAGCAATGACGCTACCAAGCCACGGTATTATCAAATTACCCACCAGCATGACGAAAAACACTACTACTAACGCTCGCAGGCGATTGGTTTAGCAGCAGTGTTTTCGGCGTATTACTGCAGCACTTACGAAAGGTTAAAGCAAGACAATGTCAGACAAACTTAACGGAACAGTTAAATGGTTCAACGAAAGCAAGGGTTACGGTTTTATCAGCCGTGAAGGAGGCGCTGATCTGTTTGTCCATTTCAGTAATATTATGGGTAGCGGTTTTAAAACCTTGAAGGAAGGTCAAGCCGTAACTTTTACTGAAGGACAAGGCCAGAAAGGCCCACAAGCCGAGAACGTCGAACCGGCATAAGTTCTGTTTATAGTGTCGCCACCCTTCGCGACTCACTGAAAATCTTTACAACAGCAGCTTGCAGAACTCAGTGACTCTTTTTAGAAGTGTTGGCGGGTGCTGCGAGCTGTTGATAAGTTGCGTGGTATTGCGATGTTACGCAACTACCTTCCCTGTCTTTTCACAAATAAAAGACAGCGGTCAGATCGTTCCTGTATCACTAAAATTTCCTCAAAATTTTATCCAGAATTTTCCCAGGTAAGATAATTTTTAAATAGGCCATTACATAGGTGGGTATAGTCACGTAATAACGATGCTTGGGGGCCGCAGATTCCAACGCTTTGATGAGTTTATGCACCACAGCTTCCGGACCAAGTGTAAAGGGTGCTGCCGGGCCTTCTTTTTTTAGGCGAGCCAAAGAGGCATGGTAACTTGCGCTGTGGCGGCTAGCGGCAATATCAATATGCTGTTCAAACGCCTGCAATGCGTTAACCCTAAAGCGCGATAATATCGGGCCAGGCTCAATTAAACTTATTTTTACCGATGTACCGGCAAGCTCCAGGCGCAGCGTGTCAGTGAGCCCTTCCAGTGCAAATTTGGAGGCGTTGTAAGCACCGCGCATTGGCATGGCTACCAAGCCCAGCACAGAGCTGTTTTGCACAATGCGTGCATCAGCTTGCTGCAGCAGAGTTGGTAATAATTGTATGGTTAGTTCGTGTGTACCAAAAAGGTTGACTTCGAATTGTTGCCGCAATGCATCTCTCGACAAATCTTCAACCGCACCGGGTTGGCCGTAGGCGGCATTGTTAAATAGCGCGAAGAGCTTACCATTACTAATATTCAAACACTCTTCAACCGCATGAGTAATCGATGTCGAGCTGGCGAGATCCAACAGTACAACATGTTCAATCCCCGCTGCCAATAACGCGAGACGATCGTCCTCATTGCGCACGGTCGCGATAACACGATACCCCCGCTGATTAAGCGTTAACGCAGCGCAGCGGCCAATTCCGGAGGAACACCCTGTTATTATCACAAAACTTTGCATGTTAAGAGCTCCACAATCTAGCAAGATATTGCGCAATGCGTGTCGCCGCCAAGCGCGCCTGTTTATTAGAGGTGAGTTGCACGTATTCACGGTACGATGGGCTGTTGTAATGGCCGTGCTTTAAATAAACCGCTGGCGCCATGGTTTTTATTTCTTGCCGAATGGATTGAATGCCAACAGCAACACTTGCGTCATGAACCTCCAGAGGTCGCAGTTCGGAAAAGAAAATATCGCCGCCAGAATCCCAAAGCTGGTGTAAATTAAGTTTGCAACGCCCCACCTCAGGCGCTACACAGGATTTATTGCCACCGAAATCGTGGTGACAAGCTCGATCGATTTTTGTAAGTGTATGGAGCGGTTGGTGCGCGTCAGACACAAGATGTACCCAAAACGCGAGTACCAGAGCTTGCTGAGATTCACTGGCATCGCTCTCAAGAACTGCCTGCAGACGCGGAATAACATCACTTAAATCGCCCTTTTCAGCGAACTTACAATGGCTGATAAAAGTTTGTTCTGCAGGTGAGTAATAGGCGTTTTCGTAGTGCCAAGGCGCTGTTGAACTGTTGCGATAAGCAACTAGTTGCTCCGGTACACGAACCTTTAAAGATTTAAAAAGTCGCTCTAAGGGGAGCTCGCGGATTCTATCAGGCCACACGGCCAAATCGCATACCGCGATATTTTTTTTACAGAATTTATAAGAGTTTACGAGCCTTACATGAGAAATTGATTTAACTTTCTCGGCATACTCCAAATAGCGAGAAGCCGCGTTCTCGGGCAGCTGACGATACACCGACAGCGAAATAGCGGCATGACCTCGAGCGCTCCATGCCTGGCCGTCGCCGGCCACGAAAAGCCACAGAATCAAGCCCAATACTCCCTTGAGCGATGCTTGGTTCATTTACGACTTTTTTTAACAAGGTCATAGGCTGTTTGAATTTCCTGAGCACGCTCGGTTGCCACTTTTAAAACGTCCTCCGGAACACCCTTTCCGGAAAGTTTGTCGGGGTGATATTCACTCATCAATTTTCGATAAGCACGTTTAATTTCAGTGTCACTCGCGTCGCTATTGACTCCCAGAGCCTGGTATGCCAGTTGCAGCTCGTCTTCTGTTGAGCGTTGCTCACTTTGGTAGCGATGTTGCCCTTGCTGGTTACGATAGAAATGATTTTGCGCTTTTACCATGCCCAGCAGGTGGTTAAACGCAAATCGTGAGTACCCCAATACTTGCGCGATTTCTCCAAGCAGTTCCTCTTCTTTTTCGTGGAGGTGATTATCCGCATAGGCAAGCGATATCAGGTATACCAGCATCATTTGCTTGAGATCGCCGTAGCGCCCGCAGGCTTCGTTAAACGCGGCTAATATTTGGGTAACGTTTTCCTCGCCATTTACACCGTGTTTAAAAAGATCTATTGCCTTGCGTCTGGCTTCGCTGCTTAACCCCATTTTGGTCATCAATTGCTCGGTTCCGGCTATTTCTTCCTCAGATACGCGTCCGTCTGCTTTTGCAAGACAGCCCAGCAGCGGGAAAATCGCGTGAAAAAATGCATTTTCAATAACGGCCCGTTGCTCCGGATTAAACCTGTTATTTAGCTGCGCACGACCACGATCAAAAAAATGACCAACAAATACACCAATGACCGCCCCGACTGGACCGAGCGTAAAAAAGCCGATTAAACCGGCGATTATCTTACCTAGCATGTAATAACCTTGATGAAAGAAGTGCGCACTATACAATCACTGTACAAAGCAGCTCGACGCCACTTTTTTGCGCCTGGAATACGTACCATGAATAGCGAAGTTTGGGATGATATCAGAAAAACGCTGAGCATCAGGTTACAGCGAACTTGCAGCTTGCAAGACATCCAGCCGGTATCCGGAGGCGATATCAATGATGCATACGCTGTTGCGACTGAGGCTGGCCGATATTTTGTGAAAATCAGTCGAAATGGCAGTGCGGACGCATTTACCGCCGAACAGGCGGGTTTGGAATGCCTGGGTTTTTATCAAAAACTGCGTGTGCCACACGTGGTGTGTTTGGGGATCTGTGGAAGCACACCCTACCTCGTTTTGGAATACATACCGCTCAACGGATCAGCAAATGATGCTTTGCTGGGCAATCAACTTGCAGAGTTGCATTTGGCGTCTTCCCTCGGTAGAACAGCACCGTTTCAACCACCAACACAGACGCCCTTCGGGTTTAGTGTCGACAACTATATTGGCCTAAGTCGGCAATGTAATACCACACTGCAATCCTGGTGTGAATTTTGGTTACAAAACCGTCTCGGGTACCAGATAAAACTTGCATCGGAAAACGGCTATTCCCAAATCAGGGCCCTTGAGAATTCCGCTATCACAGCCACCGAAACCCTGTTAAAGCAACATTTCCCGCCGCCCTGTGTGGTCCATGGCGACCTTTGGGGTGGCAACAAAGGCTATGATCTCACGGGCACGCCTATCATTTATGACCCTGCTGCCTACTTTGGGGACCGCGAAGTAGATATAGCGCTAAGCCATTTGTTCGGGGGATTCAGCGAAGCCTTCTATCGCGCTTATCAGAAAACTTGGCCTCTGCCTGAGGGCTTTCAGCAACGTCAAACGCTATACAACCTATACCACCAGCTTAATCACCTGAACCTATTTGGTGGTGTTTATTTAGGCACCTGTATCGCCAGTATTAAGTCATTAGAGAAATACGCTGCGGCTTACGGTTAACCGGCAGAGTGTGTATCTATATCCTCTGTGACAGACACAGGTAGGGTTACCACAACAGTTGTACCCACACCCAACTCACTGTTCAAAGTCACATTACCTTTGTGAAGTGCCACAAATTCGCGCACCAGAAACAACCCTAAGCCGGTTCCCCGCTCAACAGTCTGGCGGCTATCCAGCTGAGTAAATTTCTTGAAGAGTTTTTTCTTGTCGAAATCGGAAATTCCAACACCGGTGTCGGATACTTCGAAGTAAATGTGATCACTGTCATTTTCCGGCTGCTTTATTTCAATTTGCACCGTTCCACGTCGCGTGGCTTTTATTGCATTGGATAGTAGGTTAACTAAAACCTGAATAATTTTATTCTTGTCACACTCCACATTAACATCGGTTGCCAAGGCTTTTTTAACCAATCGGATTTCTGAGTTATCGAGTAGTATATTGCATTCAGCAATAGCTTCAGTGAGCAATTCATTGACGCTGTGTTGAGCTAAACGCAGTTTCGCATTACCTCCTTCAATAGCCGCCATATCCAAAATATCACTAATTAATTCCAACAAATGATGGCCATTACGGTAGATTCGACAAATGGCTTCGTACTGAAAATCGTCAAGTTGATTTTTAAGCTTGTCTTGCAATCGACGGCTAAAACCAATAATTGAATTTAACGGGGTACGGAATTCGTGCGACATCTTGGCAAGGAAAGCGGTTTTTGCCTGATTGGCTTTCTCAGCGCGATTCAGTGCATCTTCCAACTGATTAGAACGCTGATTAAACCAATAGGCCAACATACCCAATTCGTCTTTATGAGGGTAGTTCAACATCAGACTATCGCGCGACTTGGCATTAACCGAATCCGCCAATTGAGCCACCATCGTGCGGATCGGTTGCAACACCTGCACTCGCAACAGTAAATAGGCCACGAGACCAAACACCAGGGTTGCCAATGAAATAAATACCACCAACTGCAAAGCGATGTGATCGGTGATCGCCAAATAGGTTGAGCGGCGAAAGACCGTGATAACTTTCCAGTTGGTTTCTGGCAAGCGATAAACAATCACTGACGCCTTATCAAACAACAGGCTATCGTTGCCTGTTTCAAAGCGCCCCACTTCTTCGGGATAAAATTCGTGTTGTTGCGAACGACTCCATAAATGCGCAGCGATGCGACGCGCTTCGTTTGGGTCTATCTGATAGCTGGCGTTGGAAAGCAAATCTACATTGAGCATGTAGTCTGTGGTGCGTTCAGAAAATCGGCCAAACAACTTTCTTTCTATTGCCGCGAGATGCTCCGCTACCAGCGCAAAGGATGGTTGCAGGTTAGCCAACTCGTCGGCATAGATGTAGTCTGGGGTGACCAAGCCGTTAATATCGCGATTAGTGATGACCCTTTCTGGGTAGGGGTATGCAATAAACTTATTATTACGATCGACGACAAAAGCGTAAGCATCCAGCGTGTTTACCAAACGGTCCAGCACCAAACTGACGCGATCTAACTTTAAATCGACAGTTGCAACTCCGATAAACACCCCATTTTGAAACATTGGAGCTGTGCAGGTGACCATCGGCTGTAATGAATACGGGTCGGTGTACGATCTTGACCAATACACCTGCCCTGGTTTTAGCAGGCGCGCTGGAACATACCACTCTTCATTGTGATAACCCGGACCTTTCGGGTCGTTGTAATTATCAAAATATTCCAAAGCGCCCGATGCATTGCGACCCCAGAAAAAACTTCGACGTATAAGGCCCTGCTGGTATGCATGCGGCTCAGGCCAAATGCCTCCCCCTGCAATTAATGAGTCGCTGCCCAGTTGATTGAGCACTGGGGGAACCATTTTCCTAACAAGCTCCTCATCTTTTGGAAGATGCAAGCCGATTTCTGCCAGGGAACGGGATATGCCTGCCACCAGAGACAATTGTTGCTCCAGTGCCAGAGCCACATTTTGCCCAAGTAAGGTCTGCGATTGTTCGCCGATGTTGCGTAGTAGTGGTCTTCCTTTAAACCAAATTACCGAAAAACTTAACATCAGAATCAAGGTAATCAGTAAAAGCAAGCCTGTGATTAAACGGGCTGAAAGACGATACTTGAAGGTCTCGCCGTCACAAACCGCAGCATCATTTAGTGGTCTTTGCTGTTGCGTCATTGCGTTTGCAGCTGGTTGTTGTTCTTTTTGCATGTCCTTATAGAATAGACCAACAGCCTATATCCGTTATTTTATGTGAGGCTTCAGTGCTTTTTATTATAGCGTTGTCTTAGAGTTTCGTAGGCATCACGCACCTTCGTAAAACGGCCGCCATCACCGCCCTTGTCGGGATGATGTTGATTAACCAGCGAACGATACTGTCGTTGTACTTCCGGCCAACTGGCATCCGAGCTTAAACCAAGATCAGCAAACGCCTGTGGCGCACCTTCATACAGCGCAAATTGCTTCCAAAAACTGTCAATCCAGTGGGCAACTGCGTCGCGATCGGCTTTGAAGAAGTTATCAAGATTCCCGTAAAACTCTCTCAATTGCAAATCGGCGCTTGCAGGCTGGATTGCTGTGCTTATCTCCGAGTCCGCTTGCTTCCCACGTAGCTTGACCCCCACAGGAGAAAGTTCCTCCACAATACCTCGTTCAGCAAAGTAACGTTCCGCCTGATAGAGGCCGTGACGAATCAAGAAGTGTTTTTGGAATAAGGCCAATAAGGCGTCTGTCGACCAAAGCACATCGAATGTATCAGTCAACCAGACGAGCAACTCATACTCCCGCGATTCGAAGACACCTGCACGATACCGAGATTCCAGTAAAGTCGCCAGGCTCAAAGTAACATCCTCAAAGGTTTGTTTTGTTATTGAGCGCTTGATGATATTTGCCTTTGCTCTAACAATAATGTTTTTAGCTCGGCGATCTCTGCGCGTATGCTGGAGAGTTCGTTGGCTTCTTTGGACAGCTCGCTTTCGACCAATGTTTGGTGCTCTTTCTCCATCACGTTTACAACAATACCAATCACCATATTAAGAAAAGCAAACGCTGTAAAAAAAATAAAGGACAGAAAGTAAATCCAGCTCAGAGCGTAAACTTCCATCGTTTCGTACATGACGTCAGTCCAATCTTCAAAGGTCATCACGCGAAACAAGGTTAACATTGAAATGGCTACATCACCCCATAACTTGGGATTAATCTCTTCAAAGAAGGTGCTGCCAATAGCCGCGTAAATATAGTAAATGATAAACATCAACAGCATTACATAACCCAACTGTGGAAGCGCCTTTAACAAGCTGACGATCAAAACCCTCAACTCCGGCACTATCGATACCATACGAAGCACTCTGAAGATTCGCACCAACCTGCCAATCACCGCCATTTCACTGTTTTCGATAGGTATTACACTAACCAATACAATAGTGGTATCAAAGATATTCCAAGCACTGCGAAAAAAGCGATTTTTATTTTCCTCGGCTAAAAATCGAATGGTGATTTCAACGATAAAAACGACGGTTATAAGCCAGTCGATTATGGTGACTACCTGCTGAATGACCGGTGGAATATCGTAGGTTTTTGCACCTACAACGATTGCTGAAAATACAATGATGCTTATAACGAATATTTCAAAAAACTTATTGGATTTGATTTTCTGAAACCGCAGATTTAGTGCATCAGCCTGCATAGCTTAACAACCTCTTTGTTGATGACAACTTACAAGCACAAGTAATCTAACAACTACCATCAATCACAAAACTACAAGCAATCACAGGAAAAAGCTTTAAATTCATCTTCTAGCCATTCGTTATTGGCTTTCAGCATCATGGCCTCACACCATTCTTCGGTTTTGCGTTCACGATCGGTCTTGCAGAGAGGTTCCGGTCTATTGTCGCTACAACTTACCGCAAACACAGCCAGCGCCAAAAAGCCAAGTTTTATGCCTTGCGCCATGTGGTACCTTCACGCGAGTCTTCAAGTACAATGCCTTTGGCTTTTAATTCTTCGCGTATTTCATCAGCACGCGCATATTGTTTATCAAGTTTTGCCTGCTGGCGCTGCGCGATAAGGTCATCAATCCAACTGGTGTCTTCAGCTTCTCCTTGAAACCACGTATCAACATCACCCTGGAGCACACCCAAGACATCTGCGATAGCCAGCATCATGCCCGCTGCGCTGGCGGCTTCGTCACTGCCGGGTTCAGATTTGTTTACGATGCGGGCCAGCTGATGCAATTCGCTGATCGCCAACGGTGTGTTTAGATCATCGAGCAGCGCTTTGAATCCATCGTGTTCAAGCAATGCCTGTTGACCGGGATCGTGAATTTCCGAAACTTTACGTAAGGCGCCGTAGAGCGAATCGAGACTGGCTTTCGATTGCTCCAACAATTCCTTTGAAAAATCCAATTCGGAACGATACTGCGCCGAGAGAAGCGCAAATCGAATAACTTCACCTGGGTAACTCTGCAAAAGTTCACGTACCGTTTTAAAATTACCCAACGATTTCGACATTTTTTCGCCATCGATATTCAGGTAGCCATTGTGCATCCAATATTTAACGTATTGCTCGCCGTTGTGGGAACATTGACTTTGGGCACGTTCGTTTTCGTGGTGGGGGAAAATTAAATCGCGGCCGCCGCCGTGAATATCGATAGTATTACCCAAGTGTTTTTCTATCATTGCCGAACACTCTAGGTGCCAGCCTGGGCGCCCCCTACCCCATGGGCTATCCCAACCGGGTTCCTGTTCGGCACTGGGTTTCCAGAGCACAAAATCTCCGGCGTATTTCTTATAAGGAGCCACTTCTACCCTGGCACCTTCTAGCATATCTTCGAGCGCCCTGTTGGAGAGTTGGCCATAATCGGGCATGGATTTTACGTCGAATAAAACGTGCCCTTCAGCTTCATAGGCGTGGCCTTTCGTTACTAGTGATTGCGTCATGGCAATCATTTGGTCGAGGTGTTCGGTAGCGTAGGGAACGATACTGGGCTCAAGCGCGTTAAGTTGCGCCATATCCTGCTCATACTCCGCCGCATAACGTGCAGCCAGCTGACTGATAGGCTCTTTATTCTCTGCCGCAGCTTTCATGATTTTGTCGTCAATATCAGTAATATTGCGCGCATAAATCACCTCTTTATAGAGTAAGCGCAACAAGCGAAACAGAGTATCGAATACCACCACCGGCCTAGCGTTGCCAATGTGCACCAGGTTGTAAACCGTTGGCCCGCATACATACATTTTTATGGATTCCGAATTAACGGGCACAAACTCTTCTTTTTGGCGGCTAGCAGTATTATAGATTGTTAACATATTAACTCTTCTACCTTACAGAACTTTAAAAAAAGGAGGCATTACTCAACCACTTGTTTTGCGCCTGTGTCACGAAGGCCGATTGTGCGATTGAAAACCAGTTCAGCTGATTTACTGTCTCGGCAAAAATAACCTTCGCGTTCGAACTGATACCCCTGCCCAGGCGTTGCGTTTTCAAGACCGATTTCACCCACGCAGCCCTCTAACACAACAAGACTTTCCGGGTTGATGGATTCCAGAAAATCCTTGCCACTGGCATCTGGTGCTGGCTCGTTGAACAGGCGATCGTAGAGATTAACCTGAAAGCTGGCACACCGATGTACGGCGACCCACTGGATGACACCTTTGGGCTTAACACCGTCTTCTGGATTATTACCCAAAGTGTTTTCCAGTACGCGGGCGCGCACTTCAATGATCTCGCCACGGTCATTTTTTATGGCTTCATCGGCCTCAATAACATAGGCATTACGCAACCTGACGCGCTTACCAAGTACCAAACGCTTATATTTTTTATTGGCTTCTTCCCGAAAATCATCGGCGTCGATATAAATTTCACGTCCAAAAGGCAGTGCACGCTCTGGGAGATCATCGCGGTTGGGGTGTCCGGGTGCAGTGAGTGTTTCAAATTTTGCCGCATCGTAATTGCTGAGCACCACCTTCAGAGGACGCAACACGCACATCGCCCGAGGGGCGTTCTTATCGAGGTCGTCTCGAATGGCGTGTTCCAACATCGCGACCTCAACGACACCATCACTTTTGGTTACGCCTATCATGTCACAAAATTTGCGCAGCGATGCAGGGGTGTAGCCGCGTCTCCGAAACCCAGCGATCGTCGGCATGCGAGGATCATCCCAGCCATCGACATGGTGTTCATCAACGAGTTGCTTTAGCTTGCGTTTAGACATCACCGTAAAACTTAAATTGAGGCGACCAAATTCGTATTGTCGCGGCTTTGCAGGTACAGGAAGGTTTTCGATAAACCACTCATAAAGCGGGCGATGGTCGGCAAATTCCAGGGTACAAATAGAGTGAGTGATACCTTCGATGGCGTCTTCCTGCCCGTGCGCGAAATCGTAAGTGGGATAGATACACCACTTATCACCGGTTTGATGGTGGCTTTGCTTGCGAATGCGATACAGCATGGGGTCACGCATATTGATATTGCCGCTGGCCATATCAATTTTGGCTCGCAAGGTTTTGGAGCCATCTTCAAATTCGCCATTTTTCATGCGCTCCAGCAAATCGAGGTTTTCTTCAATAGCTCTTTCCCGATACGGTGAGACTTTTCCCGGCTCGGTAAGTGTCCCCCGGTATTGACGTGCTTCGTCGGCACTTAGATCACACACATAGGCTTTACCTTGCTTAACCAGGTACTGCGCCCACTCGTAGAGCGTGTCGAAATAACTGGAGGCGTAGCGCACTTCACCGCTCCAGGAGAACCCCAACCAACGCACGTCTTCCATAATGGAATTGACGTACTCAGTTTCTTCTTTTGCGGGGTTGGTATCGTCGAAGCGGAGATTGCATTCACCATTAAAGGTTTGCGCCAATCCGAAATTCAGGCAGATCGATTTTGCATGCCCGATGTGTAAATAACCGTTGGGTTCTGGCGGGAAACGCGTGCGTACACTCGTGTGAACTCCGTCTTCAAGATCTTTTTTTATGAGTTGTTCGAGGAAGTTTAAAGGCTTTTCTTCAGCCATATTGATATTCTCACCACATGCTGATTATTACTGTTTCAAGGCCGCGAAAGTTCCGCTAAACGGCCAAAGGGCGTATTATAGCCGCCTTCCCTTGGAGGGCGCAGGCAATATTTTCAGTAAAACGTCGCGAATATGCACAAAGGAAATCGAAATGATTACATTACACACGACTTTTGGTGACATCACCCTAGAACTGGACTTTGAAAAGGCGCCAAAAACGGCTGCCAATTTCAAGCAGTATGCCGAAGACGGCCATTACAACGGTACAATTTTCCATCGTGTGATCGATGGTTTTATGATTCAGGGCGGTGGATTCGGTGAAGACATGAGCCAGAAATCTACGCGAGCCGCCATTGAAAATGAAGCCGACAATGGCTTAAAAAATGATAGCGGCACGATTGCTATGGCACGCACCATGGACCCGCACAGCGCGTCTGCACAATTTTTCATCAACGTCAAAGACAATGACTTCTTAAACTTTCGCAGCAAAGACACCCAGGGTTGGGGTTACTGCGTGTTCGGTAAGGTTACCGAGGGCATGGAGGTTGTCAATAAAATAAAGGGCGTAAAAACGGGCAATCGCGGCGGTCATTCCGATGTACCCGTTGAAGCCATTCTCATTGAGTCTGTGACTGTATCCTGATCAATGCCGTGTTATTTCATTTCTGACCTACACCTGCAACCCAGCCGCGAAGATCTGGCCAGTGCGTTTTTCCATTTTGTCGAAACACGCACTGAAAAAGCCACTGCGTTGTACATTCTGGGCGATTTTTTTGATGCCTGGATTGGCGACGATGAAGATCATCCGTTCTATCGCAACATTATGGAGAAGCTGCGCGGCTACAATGGTTCAGGTTTAGACATCTACTTTCAACACGGCAATCGTGATTTCCTCGTGGGGCAGGAATTTGCGCAATCTACAGGCGTTACCTTACTCGATGAAGAAACTGTGGTGACCCTGGCCGGACAACCTGTGTTATTGATGCATGGCGATAGTTTGTGCATCGACGATCAAGCCTACATGCAGTTTCGCAAGCAGGTACGCGACCCGCAATGGCAGCAACAAATTCTTGCTTTGCCACTTGAGCAGCGCCGTGCGATGGCAGCACAACTTCGCGAACAAAGCCAGTCGATGAATGCCATGAAAGCCGAAGATATCATGGATGTAAACGCGGGCGAGTTAGCGAAGGTTCTCGAAAAGCACACGGTAAAAACATTAATCCACGGCCACACACACAGACCCAATGTGCATCACGAGCTCGGAGCAAGGCGTATTGTTTTAGGAGATTGGGGAGATAAAGCTTGGTTTGCCGTGGCAGATGATGGCGACATTAGCTTGCAGAGTTTCACCATCTAAAGGCCACACGCCTTTGTAATCGTATCTTTCTTCCAGGTGAACAACTCAACAATAAAGGGGTGAACTCGTCACCCCTTTTACTGCAACCAGATACGTCGAACGGACTAACTACTCTTCTATTTTTCCCGTTTCGATGCGTTTTTTGTAGATCATTTCCAGCTCATAAAGATCTTGCTGCAGCTCGAAGAAACCGTGCCAGTGTGCATAATCGGCTGCCCCCATCATAGCTCCCTGACGCGCACGACGACCTTCGTGATGCCACAAGTAGTAGTACTTGATTTGGAATGTATCAGTCCAGGGATTATCTTTGAGAAGTTTCTTTTCTTTAAGCGTATTCAGCATTTCAGTGGCTGGCTTGTAGTAGGCTTCGTTGTAGAGCTTAACTGCTTTGTCGCCCTGAGCGAAGAAGCCATTGGTGTGAGATGGGCTGTGGCAATTTTTACACACCGATTTCATCTTCTCACGCCCTGCCGGGCCATCACCCAAGAGAGGACTCAGCACGTCAGTTGAACCACGCACTTTTGACTCTTTCGCCCACAGGTTCCAGTAGAGGCGCTCGCTCACATTATGAGTAACATTGAGCTCGCCAATACCGCTCATATGACAGGTGGCACAGGTGGGCGCGCGGTAATCGCCTGGCTCCCAGGCATCGGGCGCGGTGTCCCAGCGCCAATCATCAGAATTGGTGTTAAATATATGCCCGTGTTTGGAGTTGTTGAAAATTTCGATATTGGGGTGGTCTGGACCGAGGTGGCAAGATGCACAAGCGTTGGGCTTGCGAGCTTCGGCGATATCAAATTTATGGCGGCTATGACACGCGGTGCAGTTACCGGTGGAGCCATCAGGATAAATATTCCCCATGCCGTTGTTCGGCCAGGTTTCCTTGGTCGGCTTTTTGTTTTCGTCCAGTTCAATTTTGGTACCGTGACACTGCATACATCCAGTTTCTTTAGGCGCCCCCTGAAGCTCGGGATGGCTTCGACCTTCATGCACATTAGTTAACGCGTGCAGGTTGTCTTTCGGAATAATTTGATGGTAAGCGCGGAAGTGACCACTGCTGTCAAATTGTTTTTTCGCATCAATATGGCATCGCCCGCACACGGCAGGGGAAACCAGTGCAGTGATATAAATATCGGTGCCCACTAAAGTCTCATGTTGGGTTGCCATGGGCGAGTCTTTAGTCACGGCATGGCAATCGATACAGGACACGCCGGCGTGCGCATGACGACTCATTTTCCAATCGGCAACCTGCCCCGGACTTTCCTGCTGGTGACAGCTAATACAGTCCTGCCCGATGGAAGAAATATCGCGCGTCATTTTTAGTGTTTTCACATCAGCCGCGACTCCTTTCGCTGATACACCCACAGACCAGATCACAGCCCACAGCGATATGGCGAAAAGCGCGGTTAACTTAATTTTCATTGTTTTTCTCCCAGCCCATTGCTTGCAAATGCGTTCCCAGATTTGAATGACCTACGTGCTCATGACAGCCAACACAGGTAAGCCCGCTTTTCTCATCGTTAAAATATTTTCGATGCGGCCGGAATGATTTTCGGTTGGCCTGCGTCGCGGTTGCTAAATATTTGTGACAGCTTAAACAACCGGAATCGTAAACATAGTGCTCACGCCTTTCTCTGTTAGCGTGCCAATCTATATCGTGGGTGTCTTTTAGAATTTCCATGGTAGGGTCAACAACACCATGAACACCTTTCACCCAGAGATAGTGAAGGGAATTGTCCTGTGGAATATGGCATTGGCTACACGTGGCTCGCCACCCGGTAGGATTATTGCCACCGTGGATAGATTCACGATAAGAACTCCCGATGGGAGCGTGTGAATGGCAACTGGTACAGAACTCGTGATCGCCGGTCGCATGAATAGTGGTGTCGACGAGCGCCCAACTTAGCGTGGTAAATACACCAGCGAACAGACAGACGGCTGTAATCTTAAGAATGGTAGCGCGTGATAGCATCGAGTTTCCTTATTTTTATATGAGCATTCACTTGCCAAGCTTGGCATCAGACTCTTCAACTCATTATTTACCCCGAAGCCATTGATTATAGTGCAATGCGCTAGGGGCTTCCTGTCTTGATTTTGATGTATATCCAACAAACCACTTAGAAGCTAGCTGAAATGTATAGGCACCTTCACAGTAAAAGTACTGCCCTGCCCCAAATCACTTACAACGCTTGTGTGCACACCCAGAAGTTTGCCAACGTTAGCAACAATTGCCAAGCCCAACCCAGTGCCCTTGCCAATTTGAAAGCGGGTGCTATCGTCGAACTGTTCAAAGCGGTGAAACAGCCGTTTTTGGTCTTCTGACGAAATGCCAATACCTGTATCGCTAATTCGGATACTTACGAATTTATCAGTGAAATCCTGCTCCAGTTCAAAGCGAATACTACCTTCATTGGTGTATTTAATTGCGTTGGAAAAGAGATTAACCAATATTTGTTTCAGACGCGTGTAATCGGTTTGCACGCTTGGTACTTTAGCGACGGTGAATATAACCTTCAAGCCCTTCTCTTCGGCGTCGGAACCCAACATAGCAACGCATTCCTGACACACATGATTTAAATCCAGTGAGGTAATGTTAAGCTCCAGTTTGTTGGCTTCGATCTTACTCAGGTCTAGAATATCGTTGATCATCGCCAGTAAATGCCGACCGTTTCGCTCAATCGCATTTAGTGATTTTCTCTGCTTTTGAGGGTCAACGTCTGGTCGCTTTAACAAACGCACTGTAAAACCGATAATAGAATTCAGTGGCGTGCGTAATTCATGCGACATGTTTGCAAGAAATTCGGATTTAATTGAGAGCGCTTTTTCTGCACGTTTTTTTTGCGCTCGCAGTTCTAAATTCAGAGCTTTCTGTTCTTTTACCATCACTTCCGACTCAGCCAGTAAACGACTTGTTTGGGCGTTGCGATCTCGAAACACGTTGGCCGCAGATGCCAGCTTACCGATTTCATCGGCGCGATGGGCTTCGGAAATATCATTCACTTCCTCACCGGCAGCAAGTTTTTCGAACACATTGGTGATGTTTTCGATAGGCTGAGTGATTCGCAAATAAAACATCACGGCGGCAATTCCAGCAACAGTGACACCGAGCAGCGAAACCACCGTTATCCATATTCGCTGATAATCCATGTTTTGGCTTACTTCGTGGCGCGAGGCATTGGCTTTTGTTACGAAGTGGCTGTGTAATTCTTGCCCATAATGAATGATTTCATTCGCAGAACCGGCCATCACCACATTGATGAGGTAAACATAATGTCGAGTGGTTGCCACAATTTTGAAAAAACTTTTCTCATAATCAATTGCCAGTGAAGAGTATTCATCTGTGGTAGCATTTTGCTCAGGCAGCTCAGCAATCGTTTGTTTGGCGCTGGCCATCTGCCTTTTAAAAGAATCGATATATTCTTGATCGTATAATGATAGATACGTCAGCGAAGCAGCGTGTGCAGTCATCAATGATTTACGAATATCTTCGACATTTTCAGTGGAGCTATTGAGCAAGCTACTCAATAAGTTTTCTTCAAATTCGTTGTGCAGACTTAGCAACTCTGTACGCTGGATACGCAGTTTCATCACAGTATCGAAATTATCGTGGTACTGCTCAAGATGTTCACGCATTAAAGAGATGATTTTGGCCTGGTCTTTAATATTATCTGAAGTGGCCAACCGATCCAGATTTTTTGCGATTGCCTGAAAATAATGGGTGACTTTATCGGCAGCGCTACTGCTGCTGGTTTCTTTGAAAATGAGCACGTTACGCTGTAAATCTATAACGTTTCGCTCTACCTCACCAGTGGTGTATGACATGTCCTGAAGCTCAATAAATTCATCCAATGATTTATCAAAAATCTGTTGCGACAACGAAAAAAAATACGCGAGCGCAACCACCGGCAGTGTTAACAATGAAAAGGCGATCAGAATCTGAAATTTAATGGAATTGTAGGTAAACTTAACCATATTCGATTATGTGGCTAAATACTAATGAATTCATACCATTTTTGCAGGCTGTAATCATAGGTGGGCATCACCGTATTCCACACAGCGACATTGCTAAAGCGCCGTTCATATGAGCCTCCAGTACGAATTTCCCCGGCCTTAACCGAAACATTACCGTCGGTACCTTTTAATGCAGTTTTAGTTTCTTTCCCCAAATACCAGTAATTCCATTCGTCTTCCGATAGCAGTTCACGGGAATTTTCAGCATTTGAGATATAATATCCCTGACGCGCGATAAATGCCCCGGGCCAACCAGACAACCACCAGTTCATATAATCATAGGAGGCATCTTTCACATGTCCCTCAGTCGCCGATGAAAGGCACATAACCCCATGCCAGCCGCGATATCCTTCTCGGGGTGCGGCATAGATTACCGGGATATTCAAACCATTCAGCGCTGAAACACCTGGTGAAAACATACTTTCAATGACTACCCTGCCTTGCCTCATGAACTCTACCGACTCCGGCACTGATGTCCAAAACCCATTGAAATGACCGCGTTTTTTATACACGCTCAATATGTCAAAGAGCGTGTCGATTTCTTTGCGGGTCATCGCGCCTATGTCTTCAAAGCTCATTAAACCCAAAGCTTGTGCCGCCAGTGCAACATCAAAAATACCAATGGTCGGCGCGTTCACAATGCCAACTTTACCGCGGTATTTTTCACTCAACAGCCAACTCCAGCTTTCAGTTTTATAAGGTTCCCCAGGGGAAACGGCTCGTGTGTCATAACCAAACGAATCCACGTTGTGAACATAGGGAAGAAAACTTATTTGATTGCTGCTTTTTTCAGAAAGGGTGCCATCTTTTTGTACGTGTAATAATTTGTAGGGTGCATCGCCTGCTCCTATTTTTGCTTCGGGAGTAAGCTTACCAGTTTTGGTCAGTGCATTGATTTCGTTCCAGCGGCTAATGCGCTCTTTATCAATTGCTTGAATTGCGCCAGATTGCCAGAGAATATTGATGGAGTTAGACCACTGCTCATAGAGATCGAAGGACTCTGGAGAGAGAGATGCTTTTTGCAATACCGCAGCACTGCCTTTCGGTTCAAACTCAATTTTAATTCCTAAATCCGCCATCGCTTGCTGACGAATCTCTTCCTGCAGTGTGACGTGCGTTCCCAATACCCGAATTGTGGTGGGTTTCTTTGCCCAAACGAATGGAAAATTAACAGCCGCTAGCGTGGAGACCCCACCAAACGTTGCTTTTAATAAACGCCGTCGATCAGTAATTCGCGGTGGGTGTACGCCGTGCGATGTGTCCATAGGGGTATCCAAAACTGCAAAAGGAAGTCACGCCAAGTATGGCGCACTATTCCTCCTCTGGAAGCTTGAGCACGCACCGACTCAGTGCTTTGATCTACAAAAAGTGTAGCTGTTAATGGCAGAGACGCCACAATGGCAAGGGTGTAAGGCTTGGCTTATTAGATGAAGCTAGAGCGGCCAAAGATTAAACTAAGAATGTTTAGCAAAAGTAGCCTCGCATTAGGAAGGGATTTGGCGATTTTTATAGTTTAGCAACTTACAAGTGCATATTAATGCTGAGCAGCTCGCGATAAAACTCGGTAAACTCGCGATAAAACTCAGTAAACAGGCACACCGGAGTGGAAGCGAAACTCAGCGTCAGCCCCCTCTATCAGCTGTTGATCGCGCTCTAGAAACAAAGCTACTCGTTCACTGATATCTGAACCACCTGCCGCTTTTTTAGCGAGCTCAAGATAGTCTTCAAAATGTCGAGATTCAGATTTGAGCAATGAAAGATAAAACTTTTTTAATTCTTCATCGAGAAATGGAGCCAGTTTGGCGAAACGTTCACAAGAACGTGCCTCAATAATTGCGCCGACAATCAAAGTATCGATGAGCCTGCCCGGTTCGTGCGTGCGAATGGGTTTACGTAATTCAGCCGCGTAACGCGCTGCAGTTTCCTGCGTATAGGGAATCTCACGTGCTTCCATGATTGCAATGACCTGTTCGAAATGGCGCAACTCCTCGCGCGCCAAGCGCGACATTTTGTTGAGCAACTCAAAGTCATCGACATAGCGATACATCAGATTTAAGGCCGTGCTAGCGGCCTTTTTTTCACAGTTAGCGTGGTCGAGCAGCAACATTTGTGGATTCTGCAATGCCTGTTTTAACCAGGCATCGGGCGTTTCGCACAATAGAAAATCGTTTATGGCTTGCAGGGACATAGTAGTTACATTAAAAAATAACGTTGGTAGTGCGCGCAAGAGAGCGCATAGAAATCAGCATCGATTAATTCCCTCAGTTCCAGAGGGGTTTTGTGTGTCCATTGCGAGTTTACCGCAATACCAAATTCGGCAAAATCCTGAATTTGACTGGCGCCTGCGTTTAATAAATCGAATATCCAGCAATAACTATCAAGTTGTGAGTTATATCGGATTTGCTGGTGCTGTAATTGCGCTTTTAGCCTCACTTCATTTAGCACGATAAATTTATCGCGCACGACTTGCCCCAGCAGCAGCTGTAATCGTTTTAATACTGCATCCTGTTGCTCAATGCCATAGCTATTCCAGTCAATAATTTCATGGCAAAAACGCTTGCAACCGCGGCAAACACTGTCGCCAATGCCTGTAGAACACACACCAATACACGGCGTTTTTACAGGATTTTTAGACCTAACCACTTTATTTACAACACCAATTTATTTAACCAAAATGATTTGCCCAAACACACTGGCGTCTATCCAGCCGCGGTTTTTATCTCCATTCACCGGAATAATGGGTTCGCTGCCAATAAAGTGTTCTCTTGTGGGGCCTCCGTCGTTATCGCAATAAGCCACCATAAAACCCATGGTTTTGCCGGCGATCAATGAAACCGGCTTGGCAGTACTGTCGCCATCTTTAAAAGAATCATCATAGACTGCGATTTCGACTTCCCACACAGTGTAATTGGGGGTGCGCCGCCAAGCAGACGGTGTGTGTTCGTTGTAGAGGTGTGGCTTTTTATCAGGCCCACTGTCGACGACCTGTTTGTCCAACGCGATGTGATACGCAAAGGCGCTGTGATTGTATTGGTGATCGCCACCGGAGTCGTCTTCATCCACGAAGAGTTCGAGTGCTTCATCGTCCCAGTAATGTTCTAGCGGATCGGCGTACACGTCAGACATAACATCATCGACAATTTCGGCCATTAAATAGAGACGTTGTTCAGTCCACACCAGTTTGAAGCGCCCTGAAAAATCGCTGGGCTTGAGATTTTCACCAATTAATACTTGATCGATTGACCTCCATGGCGCTGTGTCCCAAACTTTTTCATCGGCGACGCCATTCAAAATCGGCGCAGTTTTGGCAAAAGGAACCTTATACAAACTACGAATGTGGTCATTTTCCGCGTTGGCTCTGCCACTTAAAATTAAACTAGCTGCTAGCGTAACCGACAATAATTTAGTAGGAAGTTTCATAAATTCTTCTGCTCGAGCGTCTTGGATTTGGCTGCGGCAATATAGACCAAATGCACTGATATTTACCAGAGGCAACCACGATTAGGCCGTAAACAAAACTATTGACGCAGCAAATAACGGTTATCGAGGCCTTTAATGTAAATGTTCCGTATAATGCCCGAACCTACCTAATGGCACTCGATTTGCGTTAAAATCCGCAGCCCGGTTGCACCGGAGACTCCATCGATAGCGTATCGATAGCCTCGTGAGATAGAGATCCTACCTTGCTGAGTACCCCATTCTAAATAAGAGGACGATTATTGTGCTTGAAGCCTACCGACAACACGTTGCAGAGCGTGAAGCCCTTGGAATCCCCCCCAAGCCTTTAAATGCAGAACAAGTTTCAGAGCTGGTTCAATTACTAAAAAACCCACCTGCCGGCGAAGAAGCGTTTTTATTGGAACTACTCAGTTCACGCGTACCCCCAGGTGTTGACGAAGCGGCTTATGTAAAAGCGGGTTTCCTCTCTGCCATCGCTACTGGTAGCGATAGTTGCAGCCTCATTTCCAAATCGCAGGCAGTTGAGTTGTTAGGCAACATGCACGGCGGTTATAACATAGAAACCATGGTTGGCCTGTTGGATGACAACGAGCTTGCTGGCTTGGTCGCGGAACAGCTGAAACACACGCTACTGATGTTCGACGCTTTCCACGACGTGGAAGAAAAAGTCAAAGCCGGCAACGCCAATGCACAAGCCGTCTTGCAGAGCTGGGCCGAGGCCGAATGGTTTACCAAGCGCGATAAAGTGCAGGAATCCATCAAGGCCGCTATTTTCAAGGTTACCGGAGAAACCAATACCGATGACTTGTCTCCCGCTCAGGATGCCTGGTCACGCCCTGATATCCCCCTGCACGCCCTAGCCATGTACAAAATGGCACGCGAAGGCCTGGAACCTGAAGAACCTGGCGTTAAAGGTCCGATGGCACAAGTGGATGCAGTTAAGTCAAAAGGCCTGCCTGTTGCCTTCGTCGGCGATGTTGTCGGTACTGGCTCCTCACGAAAATCTGCCACTAACTCGGTACTGTGGTATTTCGGTGATGATATGCCCGGAGTACCCAACAAGCGTGGCGGTGGTATATGCATCGGTGGCAAAGTTGCGCCGATCTTCTACAACACCATGGAAGACGCCGGTGCACTGGTATTTGAAGCGCCTGTAGATGAGCTCAACATGGGCGACATTATTGAAATCCGACCCTACGACGGAAAGATTCTCAATGAGGCCGGTGAGGTAATTTCTGAATTTGCGTTAAAGTCGGACGTACTGCTTGATGAAGTTCAGGCCGGAGGCCGTATTAACCTGATTATTGGGCGCGGTTTAACCACCAAGGCCCGCGAATCCCTGGGGCTTCCAGCCACCGATCTGTTCCGTCAACCTGCGGCGCCAGCCGACAGCGGTAAGGGCTTTACCCTGGCGCAGAAAATGGTCGGACGCGCCTGTGGTTTACCCGAAGGCCAGGGTGTTCGCCCCGGTAGCTACTGCGAACCCCGCATGACGACGGTTGGCTCACAAGACACCACTGGCCCCATGACCCGCGATGAGCTCAAGGATCTCGCATGCCTTGGCTTCTCCGCAGACCTCACCATGCAGTCGTTTTGTCACACAGCGGCGTACCCCAAGCCCGTTGACATTGAAACCCAGCATACCCTGCCCGACTTTATAATGAATCGCGGTGGTGTCTCATTGCGCCCTGGCGACGGCATCATCCACAGCTGGTTAAACCGCATGCTGTTGCCTGATACTGTGGGCACTGGCGGTGATTCGCACACCCGTTTCCCCATTGGTATTTCATTCCCCGCCGGCTCTGGCCTCGTTGCGTTTGCTGCGGCAACAGGTGTAATGCCACTGGATATGCCTGAATCGGTGCTGGTACGTTTTAAAGGCGAAATGCAACCGGGAATCACCTTGCGTGACCTGGTGCACGCCATACCCTACTACGCAATTCAGCAAGGTCTGCTTACTGTAGAGAAAAAAGGCAAAAAGAATATTTTCTCCGGTCGCATCCTGGAGATTGAAGGCCTTAACAAGCTGACTGTTGAGCAGGCCTTTGAACTCTCCGATGCCTCGGCAGAGCGTTCAGCCGGCGGTTGTACCATCAAGTTGCCAGAAGAATCTGTTGCAGAGTACCTGCGCTCCAACATCGTTTTGTTGCGTTGGATGATCAGCCAGGGTTACGGCGACAAGCGTACCCTGGAGCGTCGCGCCAGTAAAATGGAAGATTGGCTCGAGAAGCCAAGTCTTATGGAAGCCGACACCGATGCGGAATACGCTGCGGTTATCGAGATTGATCTCGCCGATGTTAAAGAACCTATTGTCTGTGCCCCTAACGACCCGGACGACGCACGTTTGTTGTCGCAAGTCGCTGGCGATAAAGTCGACGAAGTTTTTATTGGCTCCTGCATGACAAACATCGGCCACTTCCGGGCTGCAGGAAAGCTGTTCGAGCAAACCAAGGGATCATTGGCGACCCGCTTCTGGATGTCGCCACCCACAAAAATGGATCAGCACACGCTCATGGAAGAAGGTTACTACAATATTTTTGGCGCGAAAGGCGCACGTATGGAAATGCCGGGGTGTTCTCTATGTATGGGTAATCAGGCACGTGTAGCCGATGGCGCAACTGTGCTTTCTACCAGCACGCGAAACTTCCCCAATCGCCTCGGAGCCGGTGCTAACGTGTACCTGACATCTGCAGAACTTGCAGCCGTGGGCGGCATTCTTGGCAAGCTTCCGACGCCTCAGGAATATCTCGATTACGCCTCGAAAATTGATTCCATGTCTGCCGACATATACCGTTATATGAATTTCGATCAGCTCGAAGATTTCGTAAAGGGCGCTGAAGATGGAAAACGTATAGCAGCGGTGGAAATCGAGGAAGTTCGCGTCTAAATCACGACCGTTTGGTAATTGTAGAAAAACCCCGAATGTATTCGGGGTTTTTTATTTTCGAAGAAAAATGATACAAATCAACAGTCATTCGCTGGCATTAGCTACATTTATACAATCAGCTACGTTTGAGGAAGTACCATGACAAGCGCTCCAGGTGTTCAACCCAAAGATGACGGCCTATTAACCGTTCTGCTCGAAAGACTTAATAAACAACGACTCCCCCACGCCTTACAACTACGCGACAAAGTTGATAGCGGCGAACCACTCAATGATTTTGATATTGAATTTCTCTCTGAAGTGCTAAGTGACATTGAGCGCGCCAGGCCGATTTACGAACGTCACCCGGAGTACCATTCCCTGCTCACCAAACTGGCCGGGCTTTACTCGCACATCATTACCAAAGGCGCGGCAAACGAGAAGCTAGCGGGAAGCTAGGCTACATCCTCCAAGCGGTGCATCTGGCCACATCCCACCACCAAAATGGCGACACTCATCGGCATTGCACCGCTTAGAGTCTGAAGCGTTATCTCCTGCGCTTTGGACACATTTACGCAGCGCACCTCCTGATAACCGGTAGTCAATTGTTGCAGCAGATCGCCTACATCGAACATAACTTCAAGGGGAAATCGCACCACTAAGGCCTGCCCCAACCCAAGATCGATAGCTGCTAAATTGATGTCTTCATTGATAAGTACAACACGACCGTCCATGTTCATAACATTGCGCCCCGGAATGTTTGGTATTTCTCCAATTTTGCACAGCGTATCATGACACACAGCTGTCGTCTGCCATCCTGGTCTGCATTGATTGTGAGATATTACGCACGCCGCCCGCTATGCACCAATAGGTCGACGCGCTTCCAGCAAGGCTGCGGCGACGATTAAAAAACAACCCAGCCATTCCAAAGGTTCCAGACGTTCTCCCGCGATTAGCAACGCTGACACCACCGCTGCTACCAGTTCCATAATTAGAATAACTGACGATTTCCCGGATTCCATCTGGGTTACACTCCACTGTGACCCAAGATTGGCAAGCAGCATTGCGGTAACACTGTAGAGCAATACCCAAAGCCAAGGCTCATAGCCCAGAGTGATCGGTATGCTCTGGACTCCAGCAATTAGCAAAGTTGCAGCCAGCAAGGCGCAGCCCCAAAACATTGCGGATAACTTAATGACCAGACCCACGCGCTCTACGGCCCGAAATAACAAATTGTTAATGGCAAAAGCCATCCCTGAGAGTAGCGCCAACAAATCGATAAAACTGGGAGGCTCAATCAATATTTGCGAACCGCCAAGAATCAGATAGGCACCGAGTAGCGCCATCACCACGCCGATCCAACGCAACGCATCCGCAGGCTCGCCAAGTAGCAACCAGCCACCGAGCACACCCCAAACAGGAAGCAGGTAAAACAGCACCATTACGCGAATCACATCGCCGTACATGAGCGCGTAGGTAAAGCAGATTATTGCGCCTCCACCAGCCAGCGCTATTCCCAGCAGTGGCCTGAGATTTTTTTTGAATTCTCTCAAGCTTGGCTGGGCGAACAACATCAACACACCCAACGCAGCATGACTTACCAGTAGCAGTGGCAAGCCATCAATGCCTTTACTATGTATAAATTTAAGCGGTAGCCAAGTGAGCCCCCAAATAATGGAGGACAAAAAAAGCACAACAACTGGGGAGAGTTTCAAATATACGCTTTTCACGTAAATCAGCTTTAAAATTTAGGTTGGCGCTAGCCGAAGGTATCTTTCTTATCACCCTTTTCAAAAAAATCTTCGATAGCTGTACGTTCCCACATCGCATCTTGATAACCAAGTTCCATCAGCTCGTGAACATACTCGTGGCAGAATAGCAGATAGCTCGCAGCAGCAGAACCACCACCGCGCGCGGTTGCCCCTATAGCACGCATAAAAAAACGCAGGCTCTTGGGAAGTTTACGAATTTTACGGCCGGCGATTTTATCGAGTTCTTTAGTGGGAGAAATAATAAGGGTATCCACGGGTCTGAGATGCTCCGTTTTTTCACAGCGCTTGTCATCTAACAAATCCAGCAAATAATTAACACGTTCAAGGTGTTCAATATCCCCTTCCAGCGCATCAATAAAAGCGCTGTTAAACATCTGCCCGACGATCTGAGCCAGCGACGGCGAATGTTTAGGGCGCATTTTTTTACGATTACCCCAATGGGCCGGGTTACGGTTGCTACTAACACCAATAATAAACACCCGGTCTGCCCCCAAATGCAACGCGGAACTGATGGGCGCCATTTGACGCATTGCCCCATCACCGAAATATTCCTGACTTAACGGCACAGTGGGAAACACCGTCGGAATTGCCGAAGATGCCATCAAATGTTCAACCGTTATAGTTGCAGGTGTACCGACTCTGCGGAAGCGACGCCAACCTCTTAGAACAGGATTCCCCTGGAAAAAACTCACTGATTCACCCGATTGATAACCCAGCGCAGTAATACACAACGCCTCGAGATCTCCGGCATCGATACGTCGCGCAATATTCTCAAAAGGTATAGTTGCCGACAAATAATCGCGTAACGGTGCGTTGTCCAGCAAGGCCAAGGGCTTTTTACGGCCGACACCTTCATTAAACAAAGAGGCAAAAATCTTGGCTCCACCAGCAGATAATGCCCACCAGCCGCTGCGGAACACGTTATCTATTTCTAGATTTACCCAACTTTCTGCAAGGTCTTCCGCAGCCTGTTTGAATTCACCGGGGTGTGCTGCCAGAGCGGCAGCATTTATAGCGCCGGCTGAAGTACCACAAATAATGGGAAAAGGGTTATGAAGTTTTGGGAGAATCTCCGCCAACGCCCGCAATACCCCCACCTGATAAGCAGCACGTGCTCCACCACCAGAGAGTATAAGGGCATTGGTCGACATACGGGTTAAACCTCTACTCAAGTGCGCGGTAAGCGACTTTTAGATAGCTTTAACAGTAAGTGTAGACCCTTGATATCCGGTAATTTCCACGGTTGTCCCTTTGCTGAGCATCTCGTCACATCGTACCGTCCATAAGGCATCGTGAATTTGAACCTTAGCACTACCAGCAGACACATCGCTGATGAGTTCGGTGCGCTCACCGACCAGACGAGCCATACGATTATTCAGCAAGGGGTCTTCTGAGTGAGTATTGTTGGGTTTTAAGTATTTCCAATAAATAAATGTAGAAACAATGGTACAAATACCAAACAACAATAATTGCACAGGCCAGCTGAGAACCGCATAAAATGTGATAGCTGCAACTATGAGCGCTGCAACACCGGTAGCCAGCAGGAAACCACCCGCACCCAACAACTCCAGGCCTAGAAGCAACAGACCTACCGCAATCCAGAACCAGGGGCCGGTGAGATGAAGAAATGTCATACAGCTATTACCTACTTACACGGGTTTACTTTTAACAGCATCAACAAGCTCTTTTATACCGCCAATAGAACCGATTACATCGCTGGCTTCAAGCGGCATAAGTACAACTTTACTGTTAGGAGCCCCCGCAATTTGACCGAGTGCCTCTACATATTTCTGTGCTACGAAATAATTTATCGCTTGAGGGTTACCCTGCGAAATGGCCTCACTCACTAAATTCGTTGCAGTAGCCTCTGCTTTGGCTTCCCGCTCTCTTGCTTCAGCCTCAAGAAACGCAGCTTCACGTTTGCCTTCTGCATTTAAAATTTGTGCACGTTTTTCACCTTCGGCAACTTTAATAGCAGACTCACGCTCACCTTCGGCACGCAGTATTTGTGCGCGTTTTTCGCGTTCGGCTTTCATCTGGTTTGCCATCGCATCGACCAAATCTCGGGGAGGCGTTATATCTTTAATCTCAATACGCGTAACTTTGATACCCCAGGGGTTGGTGGCTTCATCCACTTTAGTAAGCAAAGCTGTATTGATCGTGTCCCGGTTGGATAACATCGCATCGAGCTCCATCGAGCCTAGCACTGCACGGATATTAGTCATCACCAGATTCTTCATGGCACGCTCGAGATTATTCACCTCGTATGATGCCTTGATAGGATCGATGACCTGATAAAAACATACCGCATCGGTGGTAACCATGGCATTATCTGCGCTGATCACCTCTTGAGGATCAACATCCAATACCTGCTCCATGATCACCTGTTTTTTGCCAATGGCATCTACAAAAGGAAAAATCAGGTTAAAACCCGGCCGCAGTACCCGAATAAAACGACCCCAGCGCTCGACGGTCCACTGTTCTCCCTGAGGAACGCTTTTCCAGCCCTTAATGACGAGTACAACCGCAACAGCAATAAATATAAGCGCTGCGATATTTTGGTCGAACATACTACCCCCAAGTAATTTTTATTTGTTTTTACGAGGCTGCATTTTCGTTTCTTAAATCTTTACGTAATATTTTGCCAACGTTAGATTTAGGCAGCGCTTCCCGAAATTCGATGTGTTTTGGAACCTTGTACGCGGTAAGATTCTTACGGCAAAATTCCAGGATTTTATCTTCCGATAAGGAATCTTCACCCGCCACAACAAACAATTTTACCACTTCGCCACATTTTTCATTGGGCACACCGATAGCTGCCGCTTCGATAATTTCCGGCATTTGGGTCACCATATCTTCGATTTCATTGGGGTACACGTTGAATCCGGATACAAGAATCATATCTTTTTTACGGTCGACAATTTTTACGAAACCGCCTTCCTGAAATTCTGCAATATCTCCGGTACGTAACCAGCCATCTTTATCGAGAACTTTTTCGGTTTCATCGTCACGATTCCAATAACCCTTCATCACCTGTGGGCCACGCACGCACAGCTCTCCCGCCCTGCCTGTAACAGTATTGCCTTCATCGTCGATAAGTTTGAGTTCCGTTTCGGGAAGCGGAATACCCACGGAACCGGGCCGTATTTTACCAGGCTTGTTACCCGTAACCACGGGGGAAGTCTCGGTTAAACCATAGCCCTCACACACTTCACAGCCCGTGAGTTTTTCCCAACTGGCTGCGGCAGCTTCGGTAAGCGCCATTCCACCGGCAGATGACACCGCCAACTCAGAGAAATTCAAAGTTTTAAATGGTGCATACCGGCACAGCGCGGTATACAAGGTATTTACGCCAACAAACACCGTAAACTTATACGGTTTGAGCGCTTTTACCATAGATGCCAGATCGCGCGGATTAGTAATTAAAACGTTAAGTTCACCCAAGGCCACGGCACACAAGGCATGCAAGTTCAAAGCATAGATGTGATAAAGCGGTAAACAGCAAACAAATATCTCTTGCTGCTCGTCGAACGCCGCCGGTAAATGGGTAATCATTTGCCAGACGTTATCGGCCATATTTTTATGCGTAAGCATTGCACCTTTGGCAACCCCTGTAGTGCCCCCGGTATATTGCAAAATAATAATGGATTCCGGGTCGGGTTCATATTTAGGGAAGGCTTCGCCATGATCTGCGATCACGTCGTTAAAAGCGATTAAATTGTTAAATTTGTAAGGTGGCACCATTTTTTTAACGTGCTTAACAACGAAATTCATAAGAGCGCGTTTTAACGGCTTTTGACAGTCTCCAATATCTGTGACTATCACGTGCTCAACGCCAGTTTCCGCAATAATTTCCGCAGCTTTATGGGCAATGTTCGACAACACCACCAATACTTTTGAACCGCTATCGTTTAGCTGGTGCTTTATCTCCCGAGGAGTGTAAAGCGGGTTGGTGTTGACAACAATCAAGCCCGCACGAAAGGCCCCATAAAGGAGAATTGGGTACTGCAATAAGTTAGGAAGTTGAATTGCGATGCGATCGCCTGGCTGTAAGCCCAATTTGTTACGAAAATATCTTGCCGCGCGCAAGCTGAGCTCATCAATTTCGCCATAGGTCAAGGTGTGACCAAAACTAGTATAAGCAGGGCTAGCTGCGTAATTGGTAAATGCGTGATCCAGTAGAGCATTGATATGTTGAAAGCGAGTAACCAAAACTTGCACCCTTTTGTTTATTTATCCGCCGATATCTATCCGTATTTAAGTGCTAAAGTATTTGCTAATTCGTACAACGCTGCAAGCCATTATCTTCATAAAGCGTGAAGCTAAGTTCTGAATTTGCATTTAACAGGCATAAAAAAACACCCGCTTTTAAACGGGTGTTTGAATATTTAAAACTCGCTTAAAATTCGCTTTCGGAAAATGTCATTAAATTAGCTGCGCCCGATTTAATGGTGCTAGCCAGGGATTGGGTTCTAGGCAATATGCGCTGGTAATAAAAACGTGCGGTTTTTAACTTAGCGCTGTAAAAGTCGCTCTCGCTTTCTGCATGCTGCAATGCAGCTTCCGCACTTCTTGCCCAAAGATAACCAAATACGACGTAACCCGAGTACATCACGTAATCGACAGACGCCGCGCCGACCTCTTCGGGGTTTTCCATTGCTGCCAGACCGACATGCATGGTCAATTCGCCCCATTCATTGTTTAATTTCGCCAAGGGCACAATAAATTCTGCCATTGTTTCATTTTGTTCGTGGGCCTTGCAAAACTTGTGAACCACTTTGGTAAATCGTTTCAGCACCTCACCCTGAGTCATCAATACTTTGCGACCCAGTAAATCAAGTGCCTGAATCCCTGTAGTACCCTCATATAGCATGGATATTCGGCTATCACGTACATTTTGCTCGGCACCCCATTCGCGAATGTAACCGTGTCCGCCAAAGCATTGCATCCCTAAATTTGCCGACTCAAAGCCTGTTTCTGTGAGAAAGGCCTTAGCGATGGGTGTAAGCAGAGCGAGCAAATCGCCAGCTTCCGCTTTGGCGTCGTTGTCAGCACTGTACTTTTCTATGTCCACTAATTGCGCGCAGTAATAAATGAGCATCCGGCCGCCTTCAGAGAAAGCCTTTTGAGTCAGCAGCATGCGCCGTACGTCGGGGTGAACAAGTATTGGATCTGCCGGGCCATCTGGGTTTTTGGCACCGCTGAGCGAGCGCATCTGCAAACGCTCCTTGGCATATGCCAGAGACATCTGATATCCCACTTCAGCGTGGGCCAAGCCCTGTAGCGCCGTTCCCAGGCGCGCGGTATTCATAAAGGTGAACATGCAGTTTAAACCGCGATTGGGCGGTCCAATGAGAAAGCCGGAGGCTTCATCGAAATTCAGCACACAGGTGGCATTACCATGGATTCCCATCTTATGTTCAATGGAACCGCAACTCACTGCGTTGCGTTCACCCACTTCGCCGGTATCGTTGGGTAGGTACTTGGGAACAATAAACAGTGAAATACCCTTGGTTCCTTCAGGGGCATCTGGCAGGCGTGCTAAAACTATGTGCACGATGTTTTCGGCGAGGTCGTGTTCCCCGGCTGAAATAAAGATTTTCGAGCCCGTTATTTTATAGCTACCATCAGGCTGCGGTTCTGCGCGGGTTTTTAACAGCCCCAGATCGGTACCGCAATGGGATTCGGTAAGGCACATCGTGCCTGTCCAACTACCTTCGACGAGTTTGGTAAGGTAGATTTGCTTTTGTTCTTCAGTACCATGCTGATCGAGCGTATTCATTGCCCCGTGTGAAAGGCCGGGGTACATCGACCACGACCAATTTGCCGACCCGGTAAGCTCACTAATGATAGTCCCTACGGACTCCGGTAATCCTTGCCCACCATATTCAACCGGGTGACTCATTGATGGCCAGCCACCCTCGACAAACTGCTCGTAAGCCGCTTTGAAGCCGTCCGGCGTGGTCACCTCGCCGTCACGCCATTCGCAACCCTTCTCGTCACCAATGGCGTTCAAAGGCGCCAACACGTTTTCACAAAATTTCGCGCCTTCTTCCAATATCGCGCTGATTAATTCAGGATTGGCTTCTTCGCCACCGGGGAGTGCTGCGTAGTGCTGTTCAAATCCCAGCATCTCGAACAACACAAAATGAATGTCTCTGAGAGGAGCTTTGTAATCCGCCATGGTGCTTCCTTTAAATCGTTATGCCACTTAAAAGTGTAGCCTACCGCTGCTATCGGCTCGCAGCAAACAAGTGATCTACTACGCTTTTTAGAATATCGCCGCACTCCAATTGCCAGGCAATTACCAAAAGCGCCATTTCATATGGCAATTTCGGAAGTTTAGTTCTTACACGGTACAGGCGCGACAAGCGCGATAGTCAGTTTCAACAAATACAGCGCCCGTTGTTGGCGGCTTACTAACGGCCTGAAAGGCCACGGCTAAGCCGCACATCGCAACACCAAAAACACAACCGTAAGTCGTTATTATCTGGCAATAATTCCTGTGTTTTATTCGTAATAAATTATCGTGGAGGAAACTTATCGAAAAGCCGCATAAGATAACCAGAAACACGTTCGTCCCGCTGTTCCGGCGATAACTGATCTTTGACACGACCTTCAGTTGAACCACGCCAAATAACGTCGTGACTCTCAGGCTCGAGAATATCGACAATTACGCTTCCCTGTTGATAATAAGTATTTTTAATTTGCGGAGATTGAATACCGTAATGATACCCATAGCCGCCGCGGTACATTCCAAAAGAGGCGTTATAATTTTCAACTTTCATGCGATCTTCCAACACCAAAAAGTAACGCACCATAAAATCGGCATTGTCTTCGGTAGATTCGGTGTACCGCTTTGCAAGTTCCTGCTTCATAAGTTTACCAATGCGAGCAACCTCAATCTCGGAAACTTTGGGGTTTTGATATACCGAATCATCAACGGGTAGCATGTGAAAAGTTTTCAATTTTGAAAAATCGTAATCGGTACGATAATCGATTGAGGTATCGTTATTTGAGCAGGCAGTCAGCAAACAAAAACCTACCAGTAAGCTTGTGTATAATAATTTATTCATCACAGATTCCTAAATATGGATTAAATCTCAACTTTCGACATCAGCCGGGTGATCACTGCATCCAAACGTGAAACACGTTCATCGAAGCTAAGATCATCGCTGAGAGTACCCTCGACCACACCTCGCCAAATCGCGTAGTTGCGTGCTGTGTCTAAAACACCCACCATAACAGCACCTCTCGTTAATTCGCCGGTGCCCAGGCCCGGGTAAATTTTAAAAAGGCTGTGTAAGTGTTCCGTAGAAGTGGTTGTACCTGCGCCAGCAACCAAGATTTGAAAACGCGTACTACCCGCCTCCGTACTGAACTTCACACCTTTTTTAACAAATTCCTCTTGAATTCGCCTTTTTAGAAAAAGATGAACTTCGTTTGCTTCGTCCGCGCTTAATAATTTGCTATCTGAAAGGTCGATTAAATCCTTGTCAAACCAGCTTATGGTCGTGTCGCTGTCTAGCACCCCTTTCAAATTCCCGACCGTGACTATTGCCGTTTGTGGAGTGTGCATTTGTGTGGCGGTAAGCCCGCTTTCTTCTGGAACCGGTTGAGTCACACAACCGCTGATGGCAAACAACACCAAAATATGAACGCAATATAATTTTAACTGACGCCTGTCCAAAACCTGCCCCCTGTGAATTTTAGAGTAAGTGTCTGGCCCGATATTCTCCGGGTGTTTGACCAGTCCATTTTTTAAATGACCGAAAAAAAGCACTGGGTTCATCAAACCCCAGTTTTTCGGCGATATCTGAATTCGAAAGTTCTTGGTACGCCAAGTAATGAATCGCAGCCTCCATGCGACACTCATCTTTGAGCTTTTGATACGATGTACCCTCCTTTCCCAACTGCCGACGTAAAGTGGTGACCGACATATTCAATTGCTCAGCAAGTTTTTCAGCGGAAGGCATATTGCGACTGATTTCGCGTTTAAGAATGTTCCTAACCCGTTCTGCCAGGCCAAGTTTCAATGGGTCTTGGGTCACCAGATGGTACGGTGCTGTAAGTAGAAAAGCCATGAGCGAGTCGTGGTCTTGAACTAAAGGATATTCAAGCACATCCCGCTCGACCGCAAAGCCATTATAGGGGCATTGGTAAAGCAGATTCTGCTCTTGTACAAATGCCAGAGGTTCGCCTGCCTGCGAACGTGCATGCGACAAGTAAATACTGGCGAGTCGTATTTCTTTACCTGTTAACCATTCCGCAAATTTATGCCAGGCGATGATAGAGTTCAAGATATGACCAGGATCAGCCCGGTTAATAAGATCGTCAAACTCGGTTAGCGAACAATTTCTAACCGGCGCCATTCTTAGAGTTGTAATACCCTGCTGTTCGTTTAACAAAAATTTAATGCGCATCCCTCGGCAAATCTCGGCAAATTCTCCGGTTCGAATGATTGCCTGCTTGAGCGTGTTACAGCTCAGTAAAGTCAAACACATCATGCGAAACGAGCCAAGCGGCACCTTGCCCCCCATAAACATACCAAACCATTCATCTTCGCTGGCGCGCATCACCAACTGATAGAGCATGGCATAGCGTCTTGCACTCACATCGCTTTGCGTCTCGAGTTGTTGCTGTGTGAGCTTGGCTTCTCGAAGAATCTCGGACGTATCACAGCCGGCCTGCGCCGCTTGTGCCAGGAGTCTTTGTACGTAACTCATGGGAATGAGAGATTCATTCATTTTTATTGTGACCCTGGATTTCCTTAGGCGGGAGCTCCACTGTACTGTCGCGATTGGTTAACCAGTAGAGCAAGGCCCCCACCAAAGCTGCGCCTGCCAACAATGCAACGAGTAAAAGTAGCACAATCCAGAAAGATTCCAGTAGTTTTTCTACTGGATAGCGAAAGCGCACCACCATCATAGCCAATGCAGCACCACAGGCTGTGAGGGTAACCATTAAATTAAAGCGTTTCGATACGCGTATTTTTACTTTCATACTGGTTTATCGGTAGAAGCTGTTTTCCTGGGTCCACTCACAACGCACCTGCTGAATCCCAGTGCCCGGCGTATGGCCGTTACTGTGGCTTTCCCATGTGAACGTGTGGGTTCCATAAAGTTCTGTTTCTAAATGTACAACTGCCGATACCCAGTACATTTGGTTGAGCAGTACCTCAAACTTCTCAATCCAGCTGTTCCATTCGTATTCAATGGCTTTGTAGGAAGCGCCAAAATGCATGACATCCGTTAAATACGCTTCCGCATGAACTTCGAGTTGCGGAATCGAAAACATTTCCTGACACAAATAAGGCCATTCTTCAGACTTCGGCAAAGCCAACATGGCTCTGCGGTTGGTAGCGCGGCGCTGGGAATCGGCGCGCGCGTTGGCCATGTCTTTGATGCATCCGTAAACTATGGATTCCTGTTCCATACAAACCTCAGTAGATTTGCGTGCTTAGAAGGGCCACCAGGAGTCGAGCCGGTCTTCACACTTATTCAATTGCGCCTGGTAAGAATTGGCTCGTTGACTGACTTTTTTAGCAACCGATTTGAGCCAACCCTTCGACTTATACGTCCTGCGACTATAGCCACCATGCCCCTCGTGGTATGCAAGATACAGATGGTAGGTATCATTGGGTGAAATTTTTAATTTTTTAACGCTTATATGGTTGTACCAGGCAACAAAATCGATAGCGTCATCAAAGTCATCACGATCGGCACCCCAATGCCCTGCCTCTTTTTTATACCAATCCCAGGTTTCTCGTTTCGCTTGCGAATAACCGTAAGCGCTGCTTTTTCTGGGACCTGGAATAAACCCTAAATATTTTTTACGCGGTGGTTTAGCCTTGGCTTCGAAGCGACTTTCCTGGTACATCATTGCCATATTCGTAGCAATGGGCACACCCCATTTTTTAGACGATTTTTTTGCATCTTTATACCAACCACTTTTTTCATCAAAAATATGACAAACATTCTCGACATGCTTGGGTGGCGAGCTGGCGCAAGAGACCAGCCCAGCAATGGCAAACAGCAGATAAACATACTTAAGCAGTGCCTGGGACACGATCTAGTCGGCTCCAATCAGTGAAAGAAATGCCGCTTCATCAACAACGTCGACACCGAGCTTTTCTGCTTTGGCAAGTTTTGAGCCTGCCCCGGGGCCGGCGATTAACGCATCAGTTTTTGCTGAAACACTTCCAGTAACTTTCGCTCCCATCGCCTGAAGTTTTTCTTTCGCCTGATCGCGCGACATGCTCTCCAGTGTACCGCTGATCACATAGGTTTTTCCCGCTAATGGCAGAGTGTCGCCTGGGTCCCGCTGCTTTTCAGACCATATTACACCCGCAGCCCGTAATTGCTTAACCTGTTCAATATTTCCGGATTGCCTAAAAAAGTCGTAAATAAAATGCGCCACAACAGGGCCGACATCAGTTACTTCGAGCAAAGCCTCTTCATCGGCCTGCATAATGGATTCAAGCGTTCCGAAATACTGCGCTAAATTCCGCGCGGTAGCCTGGCCCACTTCCCGGATGCCCAAGGCGAAGAGGAATCGCGGCAATGTGGTGGATTTACTCTTCTCGATGGCATCAACAACATTCTGGGCAGATTTTTCTCCCATTCGCTCCATATTTGCGAGTGTTTCTTTTGCGAGCGAATAGATATCAGATATTTGTTGCACATGGTTGAGGTCCACCAATTGCGCAACAAGTTTGTCTCCCAAGCCTTCTATATCCATCGCCTGACGACTCACATAATGCTTAATGGCCTCTTTACGTTGCGCTTCGCAAACTAAACCGCCACTGCAACGCGCAACGGCCTCACCCTCAATAATTTCCACCAGTGAGCTGCATACCGGGCAGTGTTCAGGAAATTTAATCTCCAGGGTTTTCTTTGGTCGCTCGCTGATTACCACAGACACAATTTGCGGAATAACATCGCCAGCGCGACGCACCACGACCTTGTCGCCTATTTTTATGCCAAGGCGGGTAATTTCATCGCGGTTGTGTAGCGTTGCATTAGATACCGTAACACCCCCGACAAATACTGGTTCGAGTCGTGCAACCGGCGTAATGGCGCCGGTCCGGCCGACCTGAAATTCCACATCCTTAAGAATCGTTACCTCCTCCTGCGCAGGGAATTTATGAGCAATGGCCCAACGCGGAGCCCGCGAAACGAAACCCAGTTGTTGCTGCAGCGCGAGATCATTCACTTTAAAAACAATGCCATCAATATCGTAGCCAAGTTGCTGTCGCTTGCCGCCCAGGGCCTCATAGTACTTGATGCATTCATCCACTCCGATCACTACTTTACGTTCGTCGCTCACCACAAATCCGCACACGTCCAACATCTGGAGCGTATCGCTGTGCGTTTCAGGCAATTGCCCCTCTACATAACCAACACTATAAGCGAAGAACACCAATGGCCGCTTCGCAGTGATTGCTGAGTCCAGTTGTCGCAATGCACCCGCCGCAGCGTTGCGTGGGTTAACAAACAGTTTTTCGCCCTGTTCTCTGGCAGTCTGATTGAGCTTTTCAAAGCCTGCTCTCGGCATGACAACTTCGCCGCGCACCTCCAATACCGAGGGAAAATCATCACCCTCCAGTTGTAGAGGTACTGAACCAATGGTACGCACGTTTTGGGTAATATCTTCACCGGTGGTGCCGTCGCCACGGGTCGCCCCGCGCACCAGTTTACCGTCGCGATACAACAAACTCACGGCAATGCCATCAAACTTGGGCTCGCAGGCATAATGCAGCACTTGCTCGCTACCCAGTCGGTCGTGAATGCGCTTTTCGAAAGCACGCATATCTTCTTCGCTAAATGCGTTATCGAGCGACAACATGGGCAGTTCGTGGGTAACGCTGCTGAACGTCGTGAGTGGCACAGCGCCAACACGTTGCGTGGGTGAATCCGGTGTCTGTAATTCCGGAAATTCAGCTTCCAATGCTTTGAGTTCCCGAAACAGACGGTCGTACTCTGAATCGGGAATTTCAGGCTGATCCAGCAGATAATATTGCCGGTTGTGATGGTTTAACAGTTGGTGTAATTGTTTGCAGCGGTGGCGAGCATCTGCGGAGGGTGCCGAAAGTTCTGCCATAGGTCTCTTAACCGGGGTTTAGTATTTCAGGTATGAGCTATCAGGCTCTCGCAAGGCGCTGTTTGCGTTCGTATTCAACAACCCGTTGTTTCGCGTGTTCAATGGTTTGTTGGGTCATAATGCTGCGGTTTTCGTCTTTAAGTTCTCCACCCAGTTGTTCGGCCAGCGACCTGGCTGTGCGCGCCATGTCTTCAAAAGCACGAATGCTCAAGCCATCGGGAATATTGCCATCGTCATCGATAATGCCCAATGGCAAACTGAGGAACAGGCTCACGCCCGGCGTTTCAAAGTTTTTCATGGCCGAGAGATTGAATGTACCCGGCACCACCATATTGGCCAGACTGAACAAAATGGGGCCATCGCCGTCGTCATTCAAATGGCGATGAAATATATCCATGGCGCCCAGTTTCATGCCGGCCCCCATGAGCGCTTTCAGTAAATCCTCCCCGTTAAAACGTGTTCCTTTTGGAGCCATCACATTAATAATTAAGACTTCATCAGGCTCTTTTTGTGCAGCAGATTCGTCTTGCTCACACGCTTTGGAACCGCGCTTGTTTTTTTCCGGCTTACGGGGTTTTGGCGCTGGTTTCGGTACGGGTTTACGCTCCTCGCGTGGGGCGTTATCGATTGGGTCAGGGACGGTGTCATCGAGCCCTTCAAGGTTACCCAATGCCGGTTCCGGGGTCTCCCGCTCAGCTTCGTCGGGCTCATCCACCGAATCCATGAGCATGGGGACATGCTCATCGAGATTTAGGGTAACCTGCTCTGGAATCCTGTTTGGTGCGCCAATGGTTACCTTTTTGGCTTGATGCTTTTTCTTGAGATTCTCAGTGAGTGAGTGTGCATCTGATTCATCGCGATAACCCACCACGCGTGCGCCGCCACTGGGAAACTCACTGGAACTCACCCGTACGTCTTCCTTGTCGGCGATTTCGGCATTTTTGCTCAGCCGAATGTTTTCGCGGCGTGCCTGACGCATTCTTCGGAAGGCATCTAACAGAATACCTGCGATTAACAGAATAATAATGACGGTTAACCAGTCCCGCATTACGATTTACTTCCCCCGTTTATTTCCGCTTGGGATTATATCGCAGCCAACTCGGCCGCTTCTTCGACATCCACGGTTACCATGCGCGATACACCGGGTTCGTGCATGGTAACACCCATAAGCTGATGAGCCATTTCCATCGCAATTTTATTGTGCGTTATGTAGATAAACTGCACCTGATCCGACATTTCTTCAACCATGCGAGCATAACGACCGACATTGGCATCATCCAGGGGTGCATCAACCTCATCAAGCATACAAAATGGCGCAGGATTCAGCCTGAATATGGAAAACACCAAAGCGATTGCCGTCAGCGCCTTTTCACCGCCCGAAAGCAAGTGAATTGTGCTGTTTTTCTTACCCGGTGGGCGAGCCATAATTGCGATACCAGTATCAAGCAAATCTTCGCCAGTTAGTTCCAGGTAGGCATGACCACCACCGAAGACTTTAGGGAACAGTTCCTGTAGGCCGCTGTTGATTTGATCAAAAGTTTCCTTGAAGCGGGTGCGTGTTTCCCGATCTATCTTTTTGATGGCATTCTCGAGGGTTTCCAGTGCTTCCTGAAGATCTTCGTTTTGTGCATCAAGATAAGTTTTGCGCTCAGACTCAGTTTTGTATTCGTCAATGGCCGCCAAATTGATGGGCCCGAGCCGAGAAATGCGATTGCCCACCTTAGTGAGTTCTTCCTCGAGGTCTGCCAGACTGTCTCCTTCCACCAGATTGTTCAACAGGGTGTCGAGATCAAATTCCATTTCCTGCAATTGCTGCTTCAGGCCCTGCTGCTGTACCTCGAGCGTTTGCGCTTCGAGACGTGCAGACTCCAGTGCCGTACGAAGTTGGGTTATGGTATTTTCAAACTGGTGCCGTTGCTTCTCTGCATCTCGCAGTGCTGTTTCGACCTGTTCGACTGTTTTTCGGGATTCAGACAGTTCCTGTTCCACGGAAACCCGCTTTTCCAGATAGGCTTCGAGCTCGAGTTTTTGCTCTTCAATAGGTTCGCGATTTTCTTGCAGCGCCTGTTGCAAGGTTTCCTTGCGTTCTACCATGCGTGCCATCTGATCCTGAAGGCGCTGAATTCCCTGGCGTGTTGCCTCTACCTGGGTTTTTAGCGATTGATGGCGCATGGCAAGTTCGTGGGCGCGGTCCTTATCATGGCGCGCTTTCTGACGCGCTTGATCGAGCTTGGCGCGAGTATCGTCGCGACGGTGCAGCAGTTGTTCACGTTGCGCGGTATCCTGTTCCATTGCGCTGATCGCTTCTTGCAACAGCGTGCGAGCTTCCACAAGATTGCCGCTCTCGGCATCCATTTGAGTACGGGCGTCTTTGATATCCCGCTCTGCACGTTCGCGCCCCTCAAGCACTTGTTCAACCTTAGCGCGTTTACTTGCCAAATTAGTTTTAAGTTCAGTGTGCTTACGATTGAGCTGATCGGTTTCTTTACGCAGCGTCTCACTGCGCGATTCTGCCTGTGCGAGCTTTTCCCGGGTACTTTCGAGCTGCTCACTGATAGTTGCAGAACGGGTTTCAAGCTCGCTGAGTGTTGTACTTAACTGCTCCAATTGTTGTTGCCGCGCGATAACGCCTGCGGAGCTGTCGCTACCTTTCGCGATACGCATCCAGTTGCAACCCAGCCAGATTCCATCGCGAGTAATTACCGATTCACCAGCCTTCAACTGGCCCCGCTTCACCATGGCCCCCGTCAGGTCTTCGGCGACGAACACACCGGCAAGCAAGCCATTGATATTGATCGTTGAGGTCACTTTTGCCAGTAAATCGCCACTGCCAGCAGGCGTAGCCGCGTTTGTCTCTATGATGGTAATTTCACCCTGAGTGAAACTTGACATCGCATCGCAGAGCGTTTCCAACGCGGTTTCGGCACACACCGCCTGAAGTGACTGGCCAAGCACGGTTTCCACTGCTGTCTCCCAACCTGCTTCAACCTCAAGGGTTTCGGCCAGACGCGGCGATGCTTGTAAGTTGTTATTTTCAAGCCAGGTTTGAGTGTCGCGGGCATCGTCTTTCAATGCCGCCTGCTGAAGAGTTTCGAGCGATGCGTGGCGTCCTCGAGCTGCCTGAAGCTCACTGCGCAATTGATCGCGCTGTTCGGTGAGCGAATGTTGGGATTCACGCAATTCAAGCAGCGATTCCGCGACGCCATCGAGTTCGAGCTTTTTATCCTCAACGGTGAGCTCAAGGCTTGCCAATTCTTCGCCAAGCAATTCAATTTCTTCGTGGGAATCGCCTACGATCAAACTGTCACGTTCTTTTTCGAGTCGCTCAATACGCTCCAAAAGCCGCGTTTGTACCTGTTCAAGATACTTGATACGTGACTGCTGCACCTCTGCCTGTTGGCGAGGCTCGGCAGCACGCTGATTGAACTGATCCCACTCCAGCTGCCACTCCTGCATAGCTTCTTCAGCTTCCGCCAAAATCGAAGCAGACTCTTCTTCGCTGCCCTTGTGAGATTCCAGTTCTGGCAGAATTTCCAGCAGTTCAGCTTCCCAACCTTCTGCTTTGGCGAGATCTGAAGCAAGGTGTTCTTCGGCTTCTTCACAATCTCGCTTATTTTGTTCAATATCGATTTTGAGCTGACGTTCGCGTTCGTCTGCATGCTGAATAGCCTGCTCAACGCGGGTAATATCCGAACCTATCGAGTAGAAGCGCCCCTGCACCTCGTTAAACGCATCACTCTTCTCAGAATATTCAGTACGGTGTTTTTCAATACTCGAATCTACACGCACCTGCTCGGTTACCTGAGCTTCAACTTTAAGCTCCAACTCTTTGATATCTTTGTGTTTTTCATCCGATTTCAGGTGCAAATTCTGATATTTAATAGCCTGCACACGTGCTTTGAGCTGGCGCTCTTCTTCTTTATATTCGCTGTATTTCTCAGCCGCTTGAGATTGCCGCTGCAAGCGCGATAGCTGGCGATCGAGTTCTTCGCGAATATCGGTAAGCCGCTCCAAGTTTTCGTGCGTGCGACGCATGCGATTTTCGGTGTCGCGGCGGCGTTCTTTGTATTTGGAAATTCCCGCCGCTTCTTCAACATATACACGCAACTCTTCAGGCTTGGCTTCAATCAAACGGGAAATCATGCCCTGTTCAATAATCGCGTAACTGCGCGGCCCAAGACCGGTCCCAAGAAAGATGTCGGTAATATCGCGACGGCGACATTTATTGCCATTGAGATAGTAGAAATTCTGGCTTTCCCGGGTAACTTTACGTTTTACGGAAATTTCGTTGTATCCGGCGAACTCACCACGTATGGTGCCATCGCTGTTGTCAAACACCAGTTCGATTGAGGCTTGCCCTACCGGTTTGCGACTTCCGGAGCCATTGAAAATAACATCGGTCATGGCTTCGCCACGCAGATTTTTTGCAGAAGATTCCCCCATTACCCAACGAACTGCGTCGATAATATTGGACTTTCCACAACCATTGGGCCCCACTACTGCGCAAAGGTTGCTGGGAAAGGTGACGGTTGTTGGGTCTACAAATGATTTAAACCCTGCCAACTTGATACATTTAAGTCGCATATATTCGGAAACTCGTAATGACTTGCGTGACGTTCCAGCTCAAAAAAGAAAACCGCCGATTCTACACATTTAATAGTGTGGAAGCATTAGTGGTATTACAGAAATTAGTACCATCTTTTATTGGCTGATAACTCTGCTTGAAACGTCTTACATCCTTGTGTTTGGTGGCGGTTTTACTCCCACACGATGACTTTTATGGTAGCTATCGCTAGGGAATCTGTTCGGCTATTTTGAGAGCAATCGCTTTCTTCTGCTCTGCCACAATGATAGGCCCTGCGCTTGCCTGCCAATCTCCCGATTGTGGTATTGCGCTCCCCGACCCGCTGATGCGGGCTACGACTTCAACCTGGGGAAAACTGCCCAAATCCATACCCGGCGCCATCGCCATACTTTTGTCCAACGTCACCTGAATAGGTAAGTCCGCAACGGTAATTTTTTTAATAGCCAATGGCATTTTCGGCCCTTGCCAGGCTCGAGCATATATAAACACCTGGTCCTCGGGGGAAGATGTCACAACCGTTTTGTCGAAACTCACAGAAACCGCAAGCGATGGTCCAGAAGCGTCCGACTGTTGCGATTTCTTGGATTTCTTTTTGCCGCCGCCCGATTTATCGAGCGCCAATTGCGCGCGGGCTATACCCGACGCCAAAGCCTGTGACGCAGCAGAATTCGGATCAAGCTGTTTGACCGCCAGGCTCCAGTGGTCAATGGCCTGTTGATAAGCACCGGATTGAAACGCCTCAACACCTGCTAGGCCCAGAGCCGTGGGCATGTTGGGGTTCATCTGCAAGGCCATTTGGGTATTGCGACTGACTTCCGGAGTAATTGTGTTGCCAGCACGCAGAAACAGGGCTTGAGCGAGTTCTGCCATCACCTGGGGCGCGTTAGGTTCAAGGCCGAGCACACGGCGGTAGGCACGCACGGCTTCATCGTAATCTCCCAGTTCGGAGGCCACAGTGGCTAATAAATACCAGTTTTGGCTGTTGTGGGGATGCGCTTCCAGGCGATTCTGAAGTCGGTGGATAAGCTGCTCGCCAAGCCGGTTGCTGTCTTCGATACTGCCCGAGTGGGCGCGCTTGATTGCAAGTTGATAAATCTCCCAATCGGATTTCGCACCAACCGCGCTGTAGATACCAAGTGCGAATAAAGGAACTGCGATCACCAGAGCAATCACCGGCAAACGGCTGCGAAAACTTGAAATTATGGGGCGATCGGAATCCACTGCGCCAGCTGTACTTTCGGCGACCAAGGTGCGTTCAAGATCCTGCTTTAAAGCGTTTAACTCACCCTCTTCAATTTCCCCGCGTTTGTGAATTTCTTCGAGGTCTTTAACATGATCACGATAAACATCCTTATTAACGTCGCCTCGCGCATCCTCTATAAGCTCTTTTTTCTTTTCGCGACGCACAAAGATGGTTGGCCATAAAATAAACACTGCCGCCAACAGGCTCAACACTAAGAAACCCTGCCAAAATGCAATTTCCACTAAATTCCCCTAAAGAATCTACCCTGAACCGCCACGAATGCTGGTCGCATAAAAAACGGTACTGTTATCAACTATGGATTTTTATCTTCTTCACCCGCTATTGCAGCGGTTTGATCGATGGTTTGCTCTAGGTCTGGTATAGCGAGTTTACGGCGACGCAAGAGAATAATTAAAAATACACATCCACCGATTAACGACATAATCAATGGTGCCCACCACAGTACCAGGGTATTGGACTGCATTGGTGGCCGGTAAAGCACAAAATCACCGTAACGATTGACCATATATTCCTTGATCTGTTCATCGTTCATACCCTCTCGGACCATGCGCGCCACCTGATCGCGCAGATCAACAGCAATTTCTGAGTTTGAGTCGAGCAAGTTTTGGTTTTGACATTTAGGGCAGCGTAACTCCTGAACCAACAACTGAAATCGACTCCGCTCCTGCTCGGTTTCAAACTCGTAAGCACCAATAGTCGCAAAACTGGAAGTTGTTATTAAAAGAGTGCATATGTATAGAACAACGGCGAACAGTAATTTATTTCTTTGAGCAGACTTCACTGCTGAATGTCTCCGGAGGAAAGTTTGGAGGCAGGATTATAACAGCGCTTCCACACACTTGGACAAAACCTGCTCCTTGCGTTCACGAAAATCTGCGATGTACTCAATATTTCAGGAATTGGACATATTGGTGACAAAGCCAGCAAGACTGATGATAGAAGAAGTCACGGATCAAAACGGCATATGAATCGCCATTGATACAACATAAATTTGTCAAAAAAGGTATTGACCGACTAAAGAGAATCATTACAATAGCCGCTCCTTCGACGGGTGGTTAGCTCAGTTGGGAGAGCGACGGCCTTACAAGCCGTAGGTCACAGGTTCGACCCCTGTACCACCCACCAAATTCTTTTGTACTGCAAGAGAAGACAATGCGGCCCGGTAGTTCAGTTGGTTAGAATGCCGGCCTGTCACGCCGGAGGTCGAGGGTTCAAGTCCCTTCCGGGTCGCCAAACATAAAAAAACCCTGCTCAATTGAGCAGGGTTTTTTTATGTTTGTTATATCGCTGGAGCTTGCAGGTTTACCACCTAGACTGGCGGTTTTTGATCAATGTAGAAGGAATTGAAGAGTAATTCCTAAGCGATGTGCCCAAAAGATGGTGTGGATGCACTCCCTTCCGGGCCACCAATTAAAAAGCCCGCTTTGAGACAGCTTCACTCCCCGATCAATACAAAATATCCCCTCTCCCACACTCAATGTTCCGTATCAAAAGTCGTTATTTGACCCAACCCTAATATCGTGCCAACATGCACGAAAAAGAGGCGCAGCCGCTAATTCTCATTGTCACAATTACCATAACTCCTATACATATCAAAAGCTTATGGGCAGCTTTTCACATTTAACTGTAAGCCTCGCCAGCCTTTTTATAGGCGTAGTTTCTCCGGCATACGCCGCACAACAGGACACTTTGCTCGCTCAATTCTGGGCGACGGGCTTAAGTAGTGTTCGGGCAAACTACGAGTCTCAACTGGCTCGCGCAGCACTGGAAAGCACCGCAGGAGAATATGGCCCTTTCGTTATGGAAGTTACTTATATGGATGTTAGCTTTGAACGGGGTCGTCGTGTCGTCGCCGCTGGAGATCAGGTAAATTTCTTTACCAATCCCTTACCAACAAAAAATCTCGAGAGTGACCAGGGGTTACAGATTATTGCAACGCCGGTAATGCATGGCTTGCTCGGTTACCGAAGATTAATTGTCAGGAAAGAAGATCTGCCACGGTTTAAATATTTAAAGTCATTTTCCGATTTGCAACAGCTCAGCGCTGGCCAGGTCAAGGACTGGGCGGATAACTCGGTTTACACAGAGAACAGCCTGCCATTGGTAGAAAGCAACAATTTCGAGAAATTGTTTTTTATGCTGAGTCGAAAACGCTTTGACTACATACCGCTCAGCGTTGCAGAAACCGACAAAATGCTATTAGAAATTGGTGATCGTTACGGCAAGCTGGCGATCGTACCGAAAGTGATTTTATTTTACCCGTTTCCTGTGGTTTTCCAGGTGAGTAAAAATAATCCGCAGCTGGTTGCACGCCTTGAAATTGGCTTGGCAAAGCTACAAAAAAACGGGGCGATGGAAAAATTATTTAGAGATAACTTTAAAGAACAACTAAAAGCACTGGAAAGCAAAGATACTGTGTTATTCCAACTGAAGAACTCCAATGTGCCCTCTGACTACAGTTTAAGCGACCCGAAACTGGTCAAAACCAAGCATCGCGTATTCTCACCTGCACTCACCCTACCCTGAAATAAGGACTGCAAATACCCGCTATGCCTCTTCGGCCGCAAAAAACAGCAAGGGATTTTCTGACTTAAAGCTCGTTTCAAGTTTTACGTCAAAGTTGCCCCGAATAAACTGGCTGATACGCGGTTGGATTTCAGTGCGGAATCGACTACCGCTGAACACGCCATAATGACCCACTCCAGGTTGAACATAGTCAAGTTGTTTCTCATCGGGAATATTTTTGCACAGGGTATGTGCTGCTTGAGTTTGCCCAATTCCGGATATATCGTCTTTTTCACCTTCAACAGTCATAAGCGCGACATCGGTAATCGCTCCTGGGTCAACCAATTGACCGCGATGCTCTAAGGTACCCTTGGCAAGGCGATGTTCTTGAAAGACTATTTTTATGGTCTGCAAATAAAATTCTTCAGTTAAGTCCAACACCGCCAGATACTCATCATAAAACTCACGATGTTTTTGTACGCTGTCGCAATCACCCTCCACCAAATGTTCAAAATATTTTCGATGCGCCATCATGTGGCGTTCCTGATTCATGGTGATAAACCCACTGAGTTGCAGAAAACCGGGATACACGCGCCGCATAAACCCCTTATTGGGCCAGGGCACACTGTAAATCATGTTGTCCCGGAACCAATCGTAACTGCGCTCGAGCGCAACTTTGTTGGGTAGTGTTGGAGATTGTCTGGTGTCTATCGGTGACCCCATAAAGGTCATTGAAGCGGGTAAAAATTCGTTTTTATCGGCAGACATACTTGCAACTGCAGCCAATACTGGCGGGCCCGGCTGACAAATTCCGATAACATGACAGTTTGGACCAAGCAATTCGAAAATTTCGATAACGTAATCGATGTAGTCGTTAAAATCGAACTTACCCTTGGTTACCGGTACTTCACGGGCATCGGTCCAATCGGTAACAAACACTTCGTGGTCGGGTAAAAATGCATCGACGGTACGCCGCAACAAGGTCGCATAGTGGCCGGATAACGGCGAGACCAGCAATACTCGTGGATCGGCCCAATTTTTACCTCCGTAGGCTTTACGCATTTGCTGCGAATCGCGCTGAAAATGCAACAAACGGCAAAATGGCTTCTGCCATATAACACGCTTGTGTACCTGAACTTCGCAATTATTCACTTCGGTTTTGTAGAGCTCCCAAGATGGCTTGCCGTAGCGACGAGTGACAGATTCGAACAAATCGCAGGCGGCAACCATGGTTTTACCGAGCCACGTATAAGACGCGGGATTGCAGGGAGATTCCAGAATACGCTTACTGGCACCTACGGCCTCTCGCCAGGGGGCCATGGCAGCATGATTGATTTCATAGGCGTGGTATAGCATGGCAGACCCTCCGAAATCGAATGATTGCTTAATAATAACACACCTATGCTGCACCGCACCATTTTATGTGCGCTATCTTTCTTTATTATCGGTATTTAAAGCCGTTGCTGAGGTGTGCAAATGCGGAAATTTAGGAATCCGCCAACCAACGTCGCGTTAAATTTCCATAGGCATCAATACGTCGATCCCGCATAAATGGCCATATGCGGCGAACATTTTCCGATCGCGACAAACTGATTTGCGCGCATAACGCACCCTGCGCTTCGACGTCGGGTTTCAACAAAAATTCACCTTGCGGGCCGACCACAAAACTGCTCCCCCAAAATTCGATACCTTCTTGATCATTCAACGGAGACGCCTCGTACCCGGTGCGATTCGCAACCAGCACGGGGAGCCCATTGGCAATTGCATGGGAGCGTTGAATCGTTATCCAGGCATCTCGCTGACGCGCCTGTTCGTCGTCGTCGTCATTCGGGTCCCAGCCAATCGCAGTGGGATAAATCAGCATGTCGGCACCAGCTAGGGCCATCAATCGTGCCGCCTCCGGGTACCACTGATCCCAACAAACCAACAAACCCAGTTTTCCAACCCGGGTTTCAATGGGTGTAAAACCGTTTAAAGAATCGCTGTTGCCATCGCCCGGGGTGAAATAAAATTTTTCATAAAACCCCGGATCATCGGGAATGTGCATTTTTCGATAGGTGCCTACGCGGCCGTTGCTGCCATCAAATACCTGAGCCGTGTTGTGATACAAACCAGCGGCACGACGTTCAAAGCCGGAAATGACCAGAACGATATCCAGTTCTGCAGCGACGGCGGCCAGAGTTTGCGCTGTGGGGCCATTAAGATCTTCAGCCAAATCGAAATTTTCGGTGTCTTCACTTTGGCAAAAATATTGGGTGGCGTGAAGCTCCTGCAAAACAACAAGCGCTGCGCCTTGATTAGCGGCATCGCGAATGTATTCACAACTAAGCTCAAGGTTCTGCTGTTTATCGTTACTTGCAATGGCCTGTTGCACCACGGCGACAATCACGTTTTTTGGCATTTCAATTACCCTACTTAGATTAGCCTAATTGCATGGTTGCACAATGCAGGCTGCCATGTTGCTCAACCAGGGCTGTGCAGTTTACCGGCACAAGTTGATATTCTGGTAATTCGTTTTGCAAAAAATTTAGTGCTACCTCGTCTTCTGGAACATCGTACACCGGTAACAACAACTTGCCATTACACAATAAAAAATTTGCATACGTAGCCGGGAGTAAACGCCGATCTAACGCGCTATATACTTTTGGCATCGGCAGGCTAAGTAGACGCCAACCACGTTTATTACAAATTTTTTGCAGTTGTTTATTTAACGATTGCAAGCTGTCTGCATCGGGATGCGAGGCATCGATTCCGCAGGCAACGACAGTGTCGTCGCGAACAAAGCGCGCAATCGTATCGACGTGGCCATCAGTATCGTCTCCGGTTAAAGACACGTGGCTTAACCATTCGATACTTTGCGCACCCAGCAACTCAAAAAGCTGTTGTTCCATCATGGCGTCATTAAGTGCGCGATTACGGTTTATATCAACAATACAATCGCGATTTACCAGAAGCACACCGTCACCATTAATTTCCAAAGCACCGCCTTCCAATACCAAGTCGTATTTGTTAATAACGCAGTTGAGCGTATGCTGAAGTGCGGTAGCAACTTGATTATCCAAGTGGGCCGGATATTTATTTCCCCAACCGTTAAAGGTAAAACTACGATAAGCGACGCCCGCTTCGTGTTTAAAAGTGAGTGGCCCATAATCGCGTACCCAGGTGTCGTTATAATCAATGTCGGTGACAACGAGCATGCGGGCTTCTTGCTGCTGAGTTAACAATAAACCACCAGTCCAAGAAGTGGCGAGCGATTTATCTTTCGCCAATACAATAAGTTGCACGCTTTCATCGGCACTTAAAATGGCTGATGCTATTGCACGATAGCAGGCTAAAACGTCTTTTAATATCGGCTGCCAGTCACTGCCCTCGCAGGGCAATGACAGCAAAATTTTATTCACGCGAGCGTATTCAGGAGCTAAGCGTGCCTGATGATTCATAGAAAAAACTTTGAGGTTTAAGGTTGATTGTACAGTGGTGCTATTTTAGAACGCCAAACGCGCTCGTCTACAACACCAACGTGCTTATAGCGAATCACGCCGTTTTTATCGACCAAAAAAGTTTCCGGAGCACCATAAACACCGAGATCCAAGCCCAGAGTGCCATGCCTGTCTGCGATAATCACTTGATAAGGATTGCCAAAATGTTCTAACCACTCTCTAGCTGCTTGGTCTTCATCCTTATAGTTGAGCCCGACGATGCGTACACCCTGCTGTGCAAGCTTGTTAAAAAAGGGATGTTCGATACGACAAGTCGGACACCAAGTGGCCCAAATATTCAGGAGATAGGGTTCTCCCAGCAAGTCTTTTTCCGTAATTTGTGCCGACTTTTCGTCGCCATTGGTCAATTGATCCAACGTAAAACTGGGAACAGGTTTATCGATAAGTGCCGAGGGCAAATGCGAGGGATCAAGCGATAGACCACGCCATAAAAAACCCGCCAGCACCACAAAAATCAGGAGAGGAAGAAAAAGTTTTAGTCGCTGCATTATTGGCTCGCCTCGGGTACCGAATCCTTTAGCGGAGGCTCAACAGTGGCAGTCTCTTTAGCGACTTTCGCTTTCTTACGTACTTTGTAGCGTTTATCGGCAATCGCCAGAGCCCCCCCAAACGCCATAAAAATGGCGCCGAGCCAGATCCAACGAACCACGGGCTTAAAGTGAATGCGCACCGCCCAATCAGAATTATCGAGCTGCTCACCCAACGCTACATAGATATCGCGGAAGAAGCCTGCGTCGATATCGGCTTCGGTCATTATATTTCCACCTGAAAAATAGCTTCTTTTTTGAGGGCGCAAACGCACAACTTCATGACCATTTTTACGAACAATTACGTCACCCACATCGGCAAAATAGTTGGGTCCGCGAACCCGGGTGACATCGAGTAATTCGTATTCGTAACCGGCGGCAAATACGGAATCCCCGATGGGAATTCTTACATCGCGCTGATCACTGTAAATTGTATTCAGGCTCGCCCCCATAAGACTCACTGCAAATCCGATGTGCGCTATCGCCATACCATAGTAACTTAACGACAACTTGCGCAAACCGAGGGTTAACCGATCTTCATTACGAACTTTGCGACGCACATCAGACAGGGTGCTTAGAATCACCCAACAACCTAGTGTAATTGTAATCGCGGCACCTATCGAATAATCGCCTTCTATCACGCCGGGAACAAAACTTCCAATCCATAAGCTAAGCCCTAACGGAACCAGTTGCCAGTTTCTAATTTTTTGGAAGTCGGTCTTTTTCCAGTTGAGCATCATCCCCACACCCAACAGCAATGCCACCACGGCCATGATTTTCACAAAGAAAAAATTGAACCAGGGTTCGCCGACAGAAATTTTCCCCAACTCCAATGCATCGGCCACAATTGGATACACCGTGCCAAGCAGCACAAATAATGCGGAAATAAAAAACAATATCGTATTCGCAAGCAGAAACGCTTCTCGCGATAAAAATCCAAACCCGGAAACGCTCTTCACTTCTTGCGCGCGGAAAGCAAATAACGTTAATGAACCGCCAACAACAATGCCTAAAAATGTGAGAATAAATACGCCACGCGTTGGATCAGATGCAAACGCATGTACCGAAGTAATTACCCCGGAACGAACCAGGAAGGTACCTAACAGGCTGAGCGAAAAAGTGAATATCGCAAGGAGTAGCGTCCAGTTTTTAAATACGCCGCGTTTTTCCGTCATGGCCAGCGAATGAATCAACGCGGTGCCCACCAGCCAGGGCATGAAAGAAGCGTTTTCCACCGGATCCCAAAACCACCAGCCGCCCCACCCCAATTCGTAGTAGGCCCACCAACTACCCAGTGCAATTCCCAGAGTTAAAAAAGCCCACGCAGAGTTTGTCCAGGGCCGCGACCAGCGCGCCCAAGCGGCATCCATGCGCCCGGAAATGAGTGCTGCAATAGAAAATGCAAACACCACTGAAAAACCCACATAGCCCATATACAACATCGGCGGATGGAATATTAGGCCCGGGTCTTGTAGTAACGGATTTAGGTCTGAGCCATCACCAGGAATGTTGGGTAAAATTCGGTCGAACGGATTCGAGGTTGTAATCGTAAACAACAGGAAACCGACAGCAATCATCCCCATTACGGATAGCACTCGCGCCAAGACATCTATTGGGAGGTTACTGGAAAAAACGCTAACCGCCAGGGTCCACCCAGACAAAATAAACACCCATAATAATAACGAGCCTTCGTGACCGCCCCATAGAGCGCTAAATTTATATTGCACGGGTAATACTGAATTTGAATTATTGGCGACATAAGCCACCGAAAAATCGTCGCTATAAAACACCCACGCCAAAATCGCAAAAGCAATGCTGATAAAGACAAATAAACCCGCGCTTAACGAACGCGCCGAAGACATCCACACCAAGCGACCGGTAAAGCTGCCCACCAGGGGAACCACTGCCAAACACAGTGCCAATAATAGTGCGATTATTAGAGCGACCTGACCAAACTCAGGAATCATATTGAATCCCCTTACAGGTTTTCATGTGCTCGGCGCCATCCACTGGTTGTACCGTATCCGCGACCTCAGGTGGCGTGTAACTTTCATCGTGTTTCGCCAATACTTTTGTAGCGGCAAAAGTGCCGCCATGATTGAGCTCACCCGTTAAAACAACAGCTTCGCCCTCTTCAAAGAGGTCGGGCAGTATGCCATCGTAGACCACGGCCATTTTGGAAACGCCGTCGGTGACATCAAAGCTGATTTCCAAACTGTCTTTAGCTCTTATAACAGTGCCAGGTACAACGCAACCACCCGCTCGAATCGTTTTTCCTTGAGGCGCTTCACCTTTTACGATGGCAGTGGGCGGATAAAACAAATTAATATTTTCGTTGAGTGCAAACAGCGTGAGCCCTATCCCTACCGTGCTAACGGCCACTACGAACAGAACCAGAATTAAACGTTGCTTTCTTTTTGGGTGCATAAATGCCTCAGTAAGATTGGCGTTTTTGAAGCGCTTTTTGCTGCGCGATGAATTTGCGCCTTGCCAGCATGGGGCCTGCGGCTAAATAGGCAATACCGGCTACCGTGATGATATAACACGCCCACACATAGGAGCCGTGGCCACTCATGGTGAAAAAATCGCCTAGCGATGAAAATTGAAAGCTTAGATCCATAGTAATAGCTGCATTACGTTGAATGTTAATTTAACTGGCGGTAATTAAATCTTGTACCCATCGGGTTTTTCTTTCGCGACGTAAAATCTCCATGCGTGTGCGGCTTATTAACAGCCAGGCATAGGTTACGTAAAACGCAATGATCATCCAGATAAGCGGATAAGCCATACTGGGGTGAATGGACGACTTTTCCATCAGCTTAAGCGTTGCGGGTTGATGCAGCGTATACCACCAGTCTACCGATTTATAAATTATAGGTACGTTCACCATACCCACCAGTGCCAGAATGGCGCTGGTTTTATCGGCGCTATCCTGGTTTTCGTAAGCTTCCTGTAAAGCAATGGCACCAAGATACAAAAAAAACAGGACCAGCATGGAAGTGATACGCGCATCCCACTCCCACCAAGTTCCCCAGGTAGGCTTACCCCATACAGCCCCGGTGAGTAACGATAAAAAAGTGAGTACAGCTCCAAGGGGCGCGGCGGCTTTCATCACCATAAACGACAATTTCATACGCCATATAAGACCGACAGCGCCGCTTATTGCCATCACATAGTAGCCAGCAAGTGCCAGAAAAGAGGTGGGTACGTGAATGTATATAATGCGATAACTGTTGCCCTGTTTAGCATGGGGTGGTGCGAAACCCAAGCCCCAGGCACAGCCGACCAGCAACAACACAACTGCGAGTATCGCTAACCAGGGCACCCAGGGGCCGGTTTTTTCATAAAACCAGCGCGGCGACCCCAATCGATGAAACCATTGCCAATTCAAGCAACTCTCCTCTTCTCAATTAAACTTTGCGTTGGCTAATGGTGCAACCCCACGCGCAATGCACCGGACGCCGCCAACGGGGATAACAATAGTGCTCCAGCCAGATAGGCACCCAATACCGCCATTTGCCCTTGATAAGCGAAACCATCTATCGCGTTGCGCACCGCGCCACTACCAAAGATCAGCACGGGCACATAGAGCGGCATAATGATCAGCGATAATAGCAGCCCGCCACGCCGCAAAGCCACCGTTAGAGCGGCGCCTATCGAGCCAATTAAACTCAACGATGCGGTGCCCAGCAACAGGCTGAATATCAATGGCACGTACCCCGCGACAGGAAGTGACATCATAATTCCCAGTACTGGCGCCAAAAGTGTTAGAGGTAGCCCTGTAATCAGCCAATGCACGAGCGTTTTAACCATCACCAACCAGTACAACGACTGTCCACTCACCGCCATCTGCTCTAGAGAACCATCATCGTAATCGCCTTTAAACAAGCGATCCAACGATAACAGTGTCGCTAACAGCGCCAAAATCCAGATCATACCCGGTGCGATAGCCGCAAGGGTTTTGGCCTCCGGCGAAATACCCAAAGGCACAAATACTAATACAGACAGAAAAAATATCGCGGGGTTCGCAATATCGCCGCGATTTCGAAACGCCAGCAACAACTCACGCTTCAAACTGGCCGTGAATAAGGTGGCAAGATCGGGCAGTACTATCATTCGCTCGTCAGCCCTTTTGGAATAAACACACTGATATCCAATACCCTGAAATTTTCGATATGCAACAGGGGTTGATGCGTGGTTAGGAGCACCACTCCGCCGGTGTCTGCATGCCTCTCAATGCGATTTTCCAAGGCCTGAACACCGGACTTGTCGATTGCGGTAAAAGGCTCATCAAGAATCCAAAGCGGCGCGTCACTCAGGTAAAGCCTGGCGAGCGCGACTCGACGGTGTTGCCCGGCAGACATCTGGCTGCATAACACGTGTTCGTAGCCCGATAAACCCACGGTGTTCAGGGCTTCCAGGTAGTCTTCCTGTTTGGGCTGTTGTGCGCGATTATTTAAAGATTTACGACCATTAAGACCAAAATACCACTTTAAATTTTCCAGTGCGGTTAGTGAGAGGTTCACAGCGGGTTGATGACCGAGATACATCACACTCTCGTGAAGTGTTGCATTATTGGCATCGGCACCAGTACATGACCAGATAATCTCCCCGAATGTGACCGGTAGGAGGCCAATAACCAGTTTCAATAGAGTTGTCTTGCCCGCGCCATTAGGACCGGCAATCTGGACAATATCACCTGCCTTAAATTCAGCCGACAATTCGCTGAACAAAATTCGATCATCTCGTTCACACGTCAATTTATGCAGCTCAAGCGTTATTTTTTGATTATTTTTAAATGCTGACAACAGTGATTAACCCGGTGAACTCAGTTGCAGACGCTATTATAAGGAAGAACGTGGGTATTTTTTAGAAAAATATGGAACTGCCTCCCCTTTCAACGCTTTTCACAAACCTCAGTGGCCGTGCTGCTGAGCAGGCAAACGTGCAACTAGACGCGCCAGGCTTGCCGCGCAACCTATCACTTAGTGCTACAGTGGAAAGCGTTATCGCCCTCGCTGAAAGCGCCCGCCAGCCGCTATTGAATCAACTGGCAAAACTGGCCACAGAGCATCACATCGCCGAAAAGCTTACCAGCCCCTTCAATGATACTCAGCGTTTACAGCTGGTTAGTTTGATATTGCGAGATGAAAACGCACAGCAACAACAGCAAGCAAGCGCAAACACCAAACTCGAACAACTGCTACGCGTACTGGTGGTTACACCCTTATTGCTGCGACCTAAGGCACAGATCGCAGTGACCACAAATGAGACTGGTCAGTTAACTGTTTCCAAGTTACCCCTTACCGCGCTTGCACATGGTCCGTCTGGCTTGAGTCCGCCCTCTCGGTTTACCCCTACCTCTGAAAGCGCATTACAACAAGGTTTGCGGGACTATGTCGCTTTCAGTGAACCACTTAAAAACCCCCAAATCACACTGAACCAGTTGGAAAGGCTGTTCACCGCGCTGCCCGCTTCGCTGAAGAATACACTTATTCCAATCAGGGAGAATACGGTGTTTAGCGTGCTAACTGGACCGAAATTATTAACACCAGCAGCAATTACGCCACAGTACCTTGCCTCACGTATTGCCCAGAGCGGTCATTTTCTCGAAGCAAGACTGTCGCAAAATGAACTTCTTTCCAACACAAACTCGAAACCAATCCAAGCCACTGTAAGCAATGAGTTACCTATTACAGATGACACCAAACAGCGTCTGCTCGAAGCGTTTGAACGTGCATCTGCCATTCTCAATGAACCCAAAACTCACACTGAAGCAATCACACCATCTGAACTACGGGGCAAAACCTTAAGTGAGGTCTTGCACCGCGCCGCATCGACCTTGCGTCAAAGTGATTCGATTCTGGCACAACTCCAAAAATTGGTTGCACAGCCCCGTAAGCAACAAAATCTAACGCCACTAAAAGACCAGATACACCAACTGATACGTGCGGCAGCAGCACTGGGTTTGGCGCGCATCAGCGCCAACCAACTGCAACAACTGGCGAACAGTCGACAAGAGCCAGGCTCCCCCACAAGCACACACGTGGAGTTTTTATTACGTATTCAAGACAACGTGATACCCATATCATTATTCATCCAAGAAAAATATTCAGTGCAAGAGGAAGAACAAAAATCCTCTAAAAAAAAAAGCCACAAAAAAAGCAATCGTTTGTGGCGATTGTTTATGGAATTGGAATTGCCTGAAGATGGCAAACTCGCGAGTGAAATATCCTACGTCGACGAAAAAATACACACGCGCCTTTGGACCGAATCGGAAACCCTGCAGCAAAAAACCAAACGCAGGCTACAGCGGCTTTCGGATAAATTTGCAGCGAGCGGACTCAACATCGATGAAATCGTGCTGGAAAAAGGTGCTCCGCCCAAGCAAGAAACCAAGATTCAACAGCAATTGATTGATATAAAAACATGAATAAAAAAAACACCAAAGCCATTGCACTTTTCTATGATGGCTCCAGCGCTCCCACAGTAACCGCTAAAGGTGTTGGCCACGAAGCCGAAGAAATTCTGCGTATCGCTGAAGAGGCAGGAGTGCCTCTTTGTGACAATGGCCCACTGGTTGAATTACTCAGCCAACTGGAACTTGGCGACAGCATACCCCAAGACTTGTACATCGCGGTCGCCCACATCATTGCCTTCGCCTACGAATTGCAATTTATGGATCTCGCTGAAGCGGATTGAAACCGGTATAATCGCCGCCCCATTCAGGAGAAAAATTATGCTAAACGTGAACGAATATTTCGAAGGTAAGGTAAAATCGATTTCCTTCGAGCCCAAGGGTTTACCCGCCACTGTCGGCGTTATGGCCAAGGGCGAATATACTTTTGCAACCGATTGTCGCGAAGTAATGACCGTGGTTAGCGGAGAGCTGGAGGTAAAATTGCCGGGTAGTGAAACGTGGCAGACTTTCATTGCTGGGCAAACTTTTGAAGTTGCCGCCAATCAAAGTTTCGACTTACAAGTTCCTGTTGATACCGCTTATTTATGCCAATACGACCGTTCTTAACAAACGTGTCTGTCAAATCTGACGTTATTTTTTTAGTGCCATACCTACTAAGCACTTAAATGGGTTTTGATGGTTAATTAAATAAGTGTTGCTGGATTAAAAGTGTTCAAGTGACACGGGGAGTCTGACGGTAAAACAGCTCCCTTCCCCATAGCTACTCTGTACGCGAATATCACCGTTCAGAATTTCAATGAGCTCTTGCACCAGCGACAAGCCCAAGCCCGTTCCCTGGATACCGCGATTTTGCTGTTCGCGCACCTGGCGGTATTCAACAAACAGTTCCTCCAGTTGATCCTCCGGAATACCGACACCGGTATCCTGCACGCTTATTGAAAAAAGTGAAGTCTGCTCACCGCGCAATTCTTGCTGCAATGGCCCGGAAATTTCAGTGTGCACACTTCCTTGCTTGGTATATTTAATCGCATTGGATATTAAATTGATCAGAATCTGACGAACCTTGCGGCGGTCTGAGGTGACCTGCAAATCTTTTGGGCATAGCACTTCGTAACTCAGCTTTTTAACATCGGCAAGATATTGCATCTGCTCATTGATATCATCAACAACGGCTGATACAAAAAAAGTTTCGATTTCAGCGGTCATTTTTCCCGCTTCAATTTTTGAAATATCGAGCGTATCCGAAATTAATTCATTCAACTGCATGCCGCCTACTTTTATACCGCGCAGCGCGCGTTGATCGCGTTCTCCCAGACCATCGGCAGAGCGGCACAGCAGTAAATCGGAGTAACCCACTATGGCATTCAGAGGGGTGCGAAGTTCGTGAATCATCTTGGCATAAAAATCACGCCGCGCTTCCGCACGAGCCAAACTTGCCTGCAGTTGTGCAACTTTTTGCGCAGTCACATCAAACAAATACCCAATGACTGTTTTACCGCTGTGACAATCGATGTTACAAAAATACCAGTTGAGCCAACAGTTCTCTAATTCCACTTCTACGGGAGCTGCAGCTTCGGTGAGATTTGTTGGTGTCGCACAGATATCAGCAATATTTTCAGGGAAAATGCGTGCGATACCACGATCATCGAAACCGTGCTCAACCATCAATTGCTGCATAGAAGGGTTACAGAACAGCATTTGGCCATCACAATCGAATTCGGCGATTGCGGCGGGGTTTTTATCAACATATTCCGCAAATTTTTCCAATTCAGCATAGCTGTGTGGAAGTGAATCATTGCGATAAAAATTTACCACGTATCGACTCCCTGCAGAATCCGGCAGTTCTACAGTTCGGTAGTCGACACTAAGATATTCACCCTGCCCCGATAACCAATAACCACTATTAATAACGCCTTTTTGAGCCTCCAGGCAAATCGGGCAAAGATTGGCTTCATGCTCAAACTGACGCGCCTTTATGCACAGAATGTCGTGCATTGAGTGATTAAGCAATTCGGCTTCACGCCAACTCAGAATGTCCAGTGCCCGCGGTGAAACTCCACAAATGTGTTTAAATTCGTCTAGCAAGATAATGCCGTCTGGCCAGTGTGTTAGCCAATTTTGCGCTTCGCTGGAAAGCATAGACAACGGCATAAGCTACTCAGAAACTTCCAAATGAAGCCGTTTTAGAGGATCTTCAGCCGGATCGCTAGGATCAAGCACCATTTTTATAATGCGCCCTTCGGCCTCTGGCCCTCTTAAATCCACGCGCAGTGCATTTTTAAGCGGACGGCCATTAACGTCGTATTCGATTCTAACCACCGGGCTGAGATGCGCTTCGCGATGTACTTCCTCCACAACGGCTTTTTCCCCTGTACTTAGCAACACAGCACTGCTTATCGGATAAACGCCAAGAATATTTATGAGGCCAGCAACGAATTCAATGTCATATCGCCCCTGCTCCGCCAATTTATACAGCGCTCTCAGAGCATTGGTGGGCAAACTGCCGGGTTTATCGAGCAATTGATGCACCCATTCATCATAGGTATCTACGACGCAGAATAATTTTGAAGCACGATGGGTATTCTGTGCATCGCGGCCCTTAGGGTAACCGCTGCCATCACACAACTCATGATGTTCTTCTATGATTCGCCGGCTTAGGCTGGGTATTTCAGATTCTTTTAGTAGCCGCAAGCCCATCTCGATATGTGATTGCACTAGGGCCCGCTCACTTTTGGTGTACTCCGTTCTTTTTCCCATAAGATGGAGGGGTAACTGTAGCCATCCCGTTTCGTGGAGAAGTGCAGCAATGCCCAGTGCCTGTCTTTCTTCCGTATCGAAATTTACAGTTACTGCAAGGTTTAGCGCCAAACAAAAGGTGCCAAACGCATGGTCGATTAATTTTTGGGACTTATGAGTTAGGTGAACCAGGTTCAGTAAAGCTTGATCGTTGCGCTGCAAACTCAAAAGGGTATCGTCTATCAAAGGCAAGAGTGCATCGCTGTTTATCGGTAGGTTACGCTCCAGTTTATCGTTAATCGTACGCACGGTATTTTTTATTTCGGAGCGTAATTTCACAGCTACGTCCAGTTCTTTGGCTAATCCACTCGCTGATGCATTGTCGGCTTGTTTGAGTTTGTTTGGCGATATTTCCTTATTTTCTGTCAGCACTTTTCCGGGTGTGGGCGTTTTGTTTTGAGAAGCTGTGGGCACATCGCCTTTTTCAGTGTCGATAATCACCTGTCGAACACCCGCTTTGCGAAGCTTGTTGATGTCATCGATACTTGTAATTAAGCGGCTGTGCTTCAGGAAGGGGCTCTCAATCCAGGGAATATCGAGCTTTACGACGAACATGCCCGGCATTAACTGCGAGAGCTGTATCTGCTGAGTTTTTCGACTCGCGCTCATAGGGTTACATAGGGAGGTTGGGAGTAGTCACTCAGTAAGTATAGATAGAGCTTGGCAGGATGATTTAGATATTTTCGTTCTCATCGGCAATCTGAACTGCCCCCCAAAACAAAAAAGGCGATGTCGTGTGACATCGCCTTTAAAAGTTTAGAGAACGCTAAATTTAAAAGGTATTAATTCCCAGATTTATTGGGGTTATCAACACCAGTGTTCGAGGTGTTATCTGTACCTGCACCCTGCCCCGGGTTGGTTTCGTCGCCGTGACCGGAATGATTCGTGTCCACGTCATCACAACTGAGCACCATACTGGTCTGGAACATGAAGTTGGATTTCACCGTATGACGCTCGGCAAAGAAGAGGTCGAAGCTGTAACGGTTGCCCACTTCTATACCAAGATCTGCAGCCAGTTCATCAAGCCGAATGGTTTGTTCCTGAACTTCATGCACACCGCCGATATCGATGACTAACTTACCGTTAATGTACAACCACAAGTCGTCATCACCACGGAAGGTAAATTCCTCACCACCCACATAGTCGAAGGACAGATGTGATTCGAGGGTGAAGTGGTAGTTATGCGACATTTTTGGCGTATAACCCCAACCCATATCGTCGATAGGGAAGAACGACTTGTTGGTGTAGGTCCAGGTACTGGTGTTGGGCGTACGTGTTATCTCCAATGACATTGGGATACGCAGGTTCACACCTTCGACATCGTTATACCACTGATTAAAGTTATCGGGCCCATTAGTAGTGGCTGTGCCCTCATAGCCGTGTGCATACACTGGCTTATCATCCGCACCCAGCATCTCTTCAACAATACCGCGGTCATTTGCGATGCGATATTCGAAGTCGGCATGGGAACTCTTGAAGTCACGAATTACTACGGGGAAGCTGCGTGAGTCAATTCCAGACATATCACAAGTAGCCGGTTCGGTAACTTCTATCATCACGGTGTCGGGATCACTGTTAAGTTCACCATCGTTCACCACCAATTGAGCGACATAGTTGCCTGGCACCGCTGGTGTGAAGCTTGGTGACGCAGTTGTTGCTCCACTAAGGCTGACATAACTGCCTTCAGGTTGACTGAGCAAACTCCAGCTGTAACTTATAGGTGCGTTTTCTGGGTCGTAACTGTTCGAACCATCCAGTTCAACGAGATAGTCAGCTTCCACAGCAACATCACTGCCGGCATTGGCCACAGGCTTAGCGTTGATCGTGGTAACCACAACCTGGTCAGGTTCACTGCTTGCCAGGCCATCGCTAACCACCAATTGGAAGACATACACACCGGCAACAGGGATCTGTACAGAAGGATCAACGACTGCAACATCGCTTAGTGATGCGCCTTCAGGAGATGACACCACAGTCCAGTTGTAGGTCAGTGCATCGTTATCCGCGTCGCTACTGCCGCTACCATCTAGTGTTACCACGGCGCCTGCCTCGACGGCCTGATCGTCGCCAGCATCAGCGACGGGAGCGGTATTTGCCATGGCTACATTGATGCTAACCGTGTCAGGTTCACTGGATACCATGGAGTCATCAACCACCAACGACAACACATAGACACCAGCAACATCGGCCGTAAAACTCGGAGTCACACTGGTGGCATCGTCCAGGGTTGCGCTACTACCTACAGGCATCTCTACGAAGGCCCAAGCGAACGTTAGCTCATCGCCATCAATATCGGTACTTCCGGCACCAGTCAGGCTTGCGAGATCGCCGGTTTCAAGGGACTGATCGGCGCCAGCGTCTGCCACAGGGGCGTTATTTACCGGTTCCACGGTGGGTTCCGGTGTAGCGGTGACTTCAGGTGTTGGAGTAACTTCCGGAGTGGGAGTTACTTCTGAAGTTGGGGTTACCTCCGGAGTTGGAGTCGCAGTCACCTCAGGACTCGGAGTAACTTCCGGAGTTGGAGTAACTTCTGAAGTCGGAGTTACTTCCGGAGTGGGAGTAACTTCTGAAGTCGGAGTAACTTCCGGAGTCGGAGTTACTTCGGAACTTGGAATAACTTCCGGAGTCGGGGTTACTTCAGAACTGGGGGTGACGTCCGGAGTAGGTGTCACTTCAGAACTCGGAATAACTTCCGGAGTGGGTGTTACTTCTGCGCTCGGGGTAACTGTCGGCGCAGGGGTAACTTCCGTTGAGGGAGTAACAACTGGGGTGGGAGTCACTTCCATCGTCGGTGTTACGATCGGTGTAGGAGTGACAGATGGCTCAGTTGTAGGCTCTGTTGTGGCCGGTCCGGGTGGCATGGTCGGTTCAACAGTTGAACCAGGTGTTGGCTCAGCAGAGGGCGCAGGTGTCGCGGTTGGCTGAGGCGTTGCACTTGGCTCCATACTGGGAGCTGGTGTGACTACAACACTGGGGTCATCACAAACAATACGTGAATCGTCTACGTCATCGACATATTCCGCCAGATAAGGGTCATAAGGGAAATCTGCGCCTACGTGTGGCTGAGCCAGTGCCAGTTCAGAGTATTCTACCCCCGCTTTCGATTTCACGACCGGCAAACGGCTATCAGAGGTGGGATCGAACACCCAAATACCGTATGAATTCTGAATTTTATCTGCAGCGGCATTCTGATCACAGAAGCTGCTCACTCCGTTGTCTACCACGGTACACTGAGCCCAGCTGACTAACAGGCGTGATGAGCCATCTCGATAGGGCGCCACCGCTGAAAACCAACCTGGAATTGATGCCTGGTTGGGGAACAAACTCACGTTGTCGTTAATAACAGGTTTCATTGCCATATTGGCAAAAACAACGTTGCTGCCCTTCTCCTGAGGGCTCTGAAATTCCATAACGTTACCGCCAAGAAATGCGTTGTAACGGTGCTTTAATAAGGCGACGAGCTTGCCATTCTCCACCTGAACCAATTCCTGCAAGTGCAGCAGGGCTTCATCTGACGCCGTGGTAGAAACGGTGTTGTAAAGTTGTTGCAATTCGCTGCCATCGGCATTGATGCGCAAAATACTATAATGGTTGGTAGCCAATACTGGACCGAAAGGCGTTTCCTGAGTGTATGAACACAATTCTTCATTTTCCCAAGCCGTCGGAGCTTTACTGCCAGCGGGGTAGTCACTGCTGAAAAAGCTTTCCAGACTGACTTTACCTTGCACACTGCGATCTTGATTTTCGCACTGAGGTAACAATTCGTAGCTGCGGGTCCAACGCATGAACGCAACACGCCCGTCTTTAAGGCTGGCGGGCTGGGTGTCGTGGTGATTGCCATAGGTAAGCTGCAAGATGTTTTCGCCGGCTGCAGTCATGGAGTGCAGCAAGGAAGGCTTCTCGTTGGCACTTACTTTGTAGCAGTCATCTGCTTCCTGTTCTGCATCGAGGTAGTTATCTACTGGATGATTTGGATTGCCGGCAGCGCGGTCTGTTGAAAAAACAATCGTGCCATCTTCAGCATACGCAGGGTTTGTATCTTGCCCCGCATTGGCCAAAGTGTCGTCTGCAATAACGCGACGCAATTCACCAGTCGCAAAGCTGTACTCGTAGATATTCCAGGTGTTGTCACTGGGATGATCTAAGGGACCATGCGCTGCGAACAAGATGGTTTTACCATCGAAAGACGTATTGAGGTTTTTAACATCATAATCACTGGAACCGAAATAGCTGACCAAGAGGTCGCTATTCTGGCCATTGATGTCCAGGCTGGAACGTAAAATGAGCTTGGCCCCAGGATTAAACTCATAGGGAGCCACCACATCCAGTGGACTGGAAGCATCGTTTACGAGGCTGTTATTGAGCTTCTCGGAAGCACTGGATATGCTCTTTTGACTATTGCGCTCAATAAAAACAAACTGCGTGTCAGAAACAATCGCGGTTTGTTTTTCAGCGTTCGAATTAGTCGCGGGTTCGCCGCCCTCACCCGAGCACGAAGCTAGGATAACCAGGTTGGAAACCAGAGCGATACAACTCAACTGCGATCTGATTCGCTGTAACATAATGTTTACTCCACACGTTGCTTTAGGAGCAATTTGCGTTAACCTCTAGCGGTTACCCCCAATATTGTCATTCCCCTTTAGTACCTCTCCCTTTGTTTTTATTGATTCCGATTCGGGTAACGACAGCAAATTACACGGTAAAAACCATTTCGGGCCATTGGCATAGTTATAGTGGCACCGGGACGCGAATTTTGCCGGTAATCAGTCTCAATAACGAGAGGCAAGACGCACTTTTGGCTTATTTTTACTCAAACTGTGGCAGGCATATCACCAAAAATGTGATCCAGTTTGGGCTTTTTTCTGGTCAAAATTCTGGCGCGTATATCATTTCAAAGAATGAGAAACCTCCCAGAATACTGGGAGGCAGGGGTTAACAGTTACTAGCAAAAATTGCAACTAACTGGGCAGGAAGACGAATTTATATTCAACAATGGTGGGCGAAACTTCTTTCGCGCCGAAGTTCACCAATTGAATCTTGGCAAGTATCTGACGCTCCAATTCAGCAACCCCCAGCTCGCTGGCTAACAGGCGCAAGTTGGATATCGATCCATCAGGCTCAATCACCAGCTTAAAGGTAAATTTACCGGCGAGATCGGGGTTATCCAGTAGCGCTTGTTGATACATCGAGTAGACACTGCTTTTGGTGCGCTCCAGCGTACGGCGAATACTTTCCATGTCCCGCTGGCCTTTTTTGAACGAGCTATGAGATGCAAGCGTACTTACCGGTGCATCCCCCAAGCCTAGGCCATCGACCTGGGTGGACGTATATTGCGCCAAGCCTGCAGAACCACTTGCCAGCATCTTATCGTCAACCTCAATGCCGTCGCTGCGCTTAATTGCACCGTCCTTTCCCAGGAACTCCCGCGAATTCTGCTTCACGTTGCCCTGAGTACTGCTGCTCACGTTACGCGTTTGCAATCGCGAGAGATCAAGTTTACCGCGTAACGCGGTAAGCTGATTGGAGAGTTCGTTAAGCCCCTGAGACCGTTCGAGTGCGTTTTCGCTGTCTTGTTTGATTTTCAGCTCTTTTGCTTGGGCCATTTTCGGGCTTGGCCTCGGCTGATCCGGCTTATCATCAGCAACGGGTTTCATTCGCGCAGCTTTACTGGGCTGCTCGGGAATCGGCGGCGGTGGTGGCGGTGGCGTAGCAATCGGTTCTAGCATAACCGTTGTAACCACTTGTGGCTCCTCGTCGGCCACATAAGAGAGTTCGAATACCGGTAACCAAGGTATCGTTATAACGAGTACCAATAAGGGTATGAGGATTCGTTTCAGTAAGCGCTGAAATTTCTCTTCCTGCTTGGGATCATCAGACCAAGGCAGTTGGAGGTCGAGCGCGAGAGGCTGTACGGCGGTAATCATGGCTCAGCCCTCAGACTCAATAATCGCCGATTCAATAACCGGCGCGTTCTGTACATCAGAAGCAATGCGATTGACGGCAAGAGAAATATTCCGAAATCCCTCTTTACGGCAAGTCTGCATCACACTTTTTATCAACTCGTAGGAGGTATCGCGGTGCCCCATAATCATTAGACTGAGACCGTGCTCCTTTTCATAACCACTCATGGTGCCCAGCTTTTCCTTATGCTCCACCAAGCGCGCAATCAAGGGCTCGATAAACTCATCGGGCGCTTTAATAATTGGCGCCAGGTCGGTTATCGGTTCTTCACCGAGCCAAAGTTGATCTTCTCCAATTTTTACAACCAAGTCTGCGTGCGGCGCTTTTCCGGAACTGGAATCGGGCAATTTTACAAACTTAGCTTGTTCAATGTTTTGACTGTCACCCGAATTGAGCAATAGGAAAAACACCAGAATGGTGAAAATATCCATCAACGCAATCAAGCTCAATTTTGCCTGTGGGCCGTTTTGTTCTCTCTGGTAAAAAACAGTGGAACCAATCATTTTGCATCCCCCAACGATAATTCTGGGAAAAGCTCCACATCAACAACGCTGGCGACTACGGTTGTTTTGTAGGATTTCATGGTTTGCATGGTACTGATGAGGTTTTGATAAGGTAGCCCCGGAATTGCCTTGACAACAGCATCGCGCTTTTCGGGCAACTGGCGTTTTACCCCTTGTAACACTTGCGAGAGCATGAGGTAATCGTACACCTGCACTTCCTCGCCGTTTTCCAGGGTTTGGGTAACGACTGGAATCTCTTTAATCACAACATCAGTGGGGTAAATCACTTTAAACCCCTGTTGAGTAACTTCGACTTCCAGCTGTGATTGGGATTCTTCGCTGTTGTACGCCCCGCCTGTGAGATCTGGTAGTTTTACATCCAAAACCGTGATTTGCGTAAAGGTCATGCTTAATAGAAGCACAGGTACCAACACAATCATGAGGTTCATGAAAGAAGTTACATCCAGCTCAGCATCATCAGTTCCCTTATAAGAAAACTTAAAATTCATCGTGCTTACTCACAAAAATATTATGCACTCGCTAAACCGTTGTTTAACACGGAGCTGTTTTCAGTAATGACCTGTGTGGGATTAATCTGACTTTCGTGATTATTGACCGGCACACTTTCACCTTGGTGTGCAACAGCTTCGGAATGTTGCTGAGGCGCTTGCGGTGCTGCAGCTTGCTGTGCGGCTGCTTGGGCTGCAGCGGCCTGTGCAGCGGCAGCGCCTTGAGCAAATGGGCTCACAGTGACATCTGGGCGTGGCATACCCGCTTCAATAAAACGATGTAGCGTCATAATATTGAGGAACTTAACAGCGGACATCTCAATACTGGTCACAATTTTTTTAGTTTTATTCTGCAATATGGCATTAAGCACTAGCAGCGGGATTGCAGCAATCAAACCAAAAGCTGTGGTATTCATCGCTACTGAAATGGAAGATGACAGCAGCGTTGATTTTTCGGCAGGGTCTGCATTGGCAACCGCAGTAAACGCTCCAATCAAACCTATGATGGTGCCCAACAGACCCAGCAGAGTGGCTACGTTGGCGAGTACCGCAAGGTAACCGGTGCGAGATTCCAATTTAGGCATGGTTTCCAGCATACCCTCATTCATTGCATTTTCCACATCGGCACGTTGCTTCGAAACCTTCATCATATCGAGGCCACAACCAATAATGCGAACCACCGGCGCAGTAGTCTCGCGAGTGTACATTTGCATTTTTTCCATTTCAGTGGTGCGCAGCAAAGGAATAAAATCTTCAAAGGCCTTGATATTGCGTCGCCGCTCGTAGGTAAGGTACATCCAGCGTTCGATGGCAATTGCCAAGCCAATAAAAAACACAATGGCTATGGGAATTAAAAAGAAACCACCTTCCTGGAAGAACTTTACGATAATACTATATACATCACTCATGACATTATCTCTCTTGATTACTCTGTGTCGCCCGCGTTTTCCAGCCCCATCTCGTCGTATATATTCATCGACCGCAACACGACTTCGCGATCCACCAGATCGAGTGTGCTGTCATATTTTACATCGAGATTCCACTGCAACTTATCGGGCGTTGAAGTCCCCTTCCAGGGAATGAAGTAACTCACCGCTGGCTGCTCTTTATCTCCCACAAAGGTAGATTCGAGCTTATAGTATGCGTTACTTTCTTCGTCGCTTACTTTTTTGCTTTCTTGCTTCACTGCCTCGCGCTTACCTTGCGACGCTTTGGATTGATCATCGGCAACTGCGACCAACGGCATGAGCAATACAGCTAACATTAATGCTTTCACTTAACCCCCCGCCAATGATACTGGTGATTCACCTTCCGATCCGCCGGGCGCTCCCGCTTTAATACTGTAGGGAACACCGGTTCGGCTGCGAATTTCTGCCAGCCATTGGCTTACCTGCTCATTGCGCTTACCTGCGAGAAACTGGTAAGCCTCCATATGTTGCTGAGCCTTAAGCGGCTCATTCATGTACACATCGTACAGTACTGCAAGGTTTAGGTGTGCCTCCGGAAAGTCCTTCCACACAGCCAACACCGCAGCGTAGGTATTTTGAGCTTCAATAAACTTGCCGAGCAAGCGTTGCACCTGGGCCAAACGCAAATATGCGTTAACATTTTCGGGATTGATCTCGATGGCTTTTTGAAACCGCTGCAAAGCAGTTTCATATTTTTCTGCCGCAAGAGAGATGTCGCCTAACATCACCCACGGTCCAGATAATTCAGGCGCCGATTCTGTTAACGTGTGCAACAGTTTATCAGCCTGCTCGTGATTATTACTTTTAAACGCGCGACGCGCTTCAATATAAGTACTTACAAATTCTTTTTGAATACGGCCCTTCTGGATGGCATAGGGATTAACTGCAGGCTCGTAGGGGATTTTTGCGCCATCTTTATCGAACGACTCGACGGGGATAAATGCGTCTGTTGCCAACACTTTTAACACGACTGGTGCCGCCACTTGATCATCTTTTTTCGCGGTACCCGAGCAACCCGACATTAACAGTGGAAATACAGCCAGCAGCAGCACACAGGCTCGCACCACGACGCTCGCAGTAGGGTGGCTGGTTGTTCGGCTATCGTATTTCATCGCCATAACTCACTATTAACTCTTTTTTATCAAACCGTTGCGGATTCAAAACCCGCATCTCAGTAAAACTTTTTTCAATCCATTCGTTGTAGTCACCGCTCCATGCCCTGCTCACGTTAGCAGAATGCACTTCCTTGGCTAGATCTTCAAAAGGTAAGGCCTGCTGTTCGATGATCTCACGATAAGTTGCCTTATCATTTTCGGACAAACCAGACGGAATGGGAGACTCTCGCAGTTCTGAGGTAAAAATTTGGTACAAACTACCAATTTTATAGCTCGATTCGGTCACAAACTCTAAGAAACCGTAATCTGCAGCCTGTTGGTAACGCTGCAACGCGCTTTGAAGCTTGTCGTTTTTCTTGGGCAAACTCTGCACCAATGGTAATCGTAACCGGGTGCGCTTAAACTCTTCAGCAAAATAATTGCCGTATTCCATATTCGCCCAAGCGCCAAGCCACCGACTTCTTTCCGAACGTTGCTCGCCAGCCTTGCGATCTCCGTCAATAATACGTCGCAACCAATAAAGTTTTTTCCCTTCGTCACCCATTGCTTCGTAATTTATCGCCATGTGGTAACGGGCTTCCATGCGCGTATCAAACGGTTGCTCGTAGTTGTAAGCGTAGCGCTTAAACAGTTCCGCTGCTGTGGCATGGTTCTTGTTTTTCTCATACATTGTTGCGGATAAAAACAGCGCTTCCCGCTTAACTTCTTCTTCCGGGTCGCTAGTACTTAAGGCCAGATACGCCTCTGCGGCCAGGGCCCACTGCTCACTTTTTTCGTAAGCGAAGGCCAGTTGTCGTGGAAACTCCACTGCCAGTTTGTGATCGGAATAGTGGGCCATTAATTCCTTGAGTTCCGGAATCGCACGGTCCCAAGCCTCCATGGTTAATAGCAAAGCCACCGCATCGTATTGTGCGGTAGCCCGGATTGACGCATCGGGCGTGGTGTTTTTTATCTTGAGAAAATAATCGGCGGCCTCAGCAATACTCTGGCCATCTGCCAACTGCTCCGCGCGCTTGTACATTGCACTCGCCAGACGCTCATTAACGGCTTTAAATTCTTCGCTCTTGGCATCGATAAGGGCACGTTGTGCCATGTAGCTTTGTTCAGCGTTGGCATAATCTTCCAACTTAAAATAGGAATGCGCCATTATGCCGTAGGCGGTTTTTTTCAATTCGAGATCGAGCTTTTGGTTATTAGCAATTAAGGCACTGGTAATATCGACCGCACGCTGATATTGGTTGAGACCAAACATATATTCTGCAGCGCTTGTGAGAACCGCCGGGCTGCGTTTATCACTGTCAAACTTTTCGGCGAAGCGCAACATGCTTTCCACAGCCTGGGCCTGCCAAGTACGTCCGGCTTCGGAACCCTCGGGTTTTAAATCAATAATTTTTTCGTAACAAATAATTGCGGCGTAGCCAGCGTCGGCGGCCTTATCTTTCGCAGAACTGCCAACCGGTTTGTACGCCACTAACTCATAATCTGCTACGGCATCTTCATATTTTTCGGCCTGAAATAATACCTCGGCTTTTAAGAAACGCATCGAGTCGACAGTTTTATCGCTGGGAAAGGTATCGATGAACTCCTGATAAAAAACAGCGGCGGTTCGCAAATGTTCGAATGCCTTGCTTTGCATATTGCCGCGTTTTTTCTCAGAGAGTTTGGCATTTTTCGGGTCGCTAATGCTTTCAATGAGATCTTGACCAGTGGCGTGGTTGTGCTGAGCCAACTCTTCCAGATACTGCTTAACCACCGGCTTTACGTCTTCTCTTAAACCATTGGCGATACCAGGAAAGTCGGAGTGAATGCCGTAGGCGGCAACATATGCCGCTTTTTCGTCCAGGGCGCTACTGGGGAAACCTCCGGTTACGTAGGTCTCAACCAGCTTTTTATGAAGATTAGGGGCTTGCTCACTACGTGGAAATTCGGTTACAAAAGCTTTGTAGGTGTCTGCGGAATCCTGGTACAGCTCTTTTTCGAGATAATAATCACCCAAATTTTCGTAAACCATCCAGATATAGGGCTGAGCAGCCAGAAATTCGACAGTTTTAATACTGGGAGCCCCGCCAATTTTATCGATGCCTAAACTCACCGAATGCAAGGTGTCTGAAAGCATGGATTGTTGCGCTTTACTCAATGTACTGGTGTCTTGAGTCTCCTTGAGAATATCGTTCATCACAAAGGTGTATGACTTTAAACTCTGCCGATACTGGGCCTGTTTATACTGTGTCCAACCTAACATGTAGTAGGCGTTTACAATAAATTTGACATTACCCGCTTCGGTAACCGCACGGTACGCCTTTTCCGCTGCCGCATAGCGCTGGTAACCAAAATAAATATCCCCCATTCGGAAATTGGCTTCAGCCAGATTGGGATAGTAGGGGTGGCGGCTTGTGAGCTGCTCGAGCATACGCAGAGCTTCTGGTAAATCACCCTCAATGTCGTAAGCTTTGGCGAGCTGATAGAGAACTTCAGCGTTGTCAGGAGAATTCGGATATTTTTCGAGTATTTCCTTGTAGGATTTAATGGCATCAAGATAATAACTTTTAGATTGGGTGGTATCCTGATTTTGACGCTGTACCCCTTCCATCATGTACACGTCTGCAATTCGCCGCTCAATTTGTTCCTTTAACTGTTTATCTTCAAACAGGTCGATAAGCTCCTGATACTCTTCACGCACCTGCTTATGATCCATTTGTTTAACCGTCACAGGTTCTTCCTGCTGCGGTTTATATTTGAGTTCGCCGAGAGTTTTGGTTTGATTGCTGGCACCACAACCTGCCAGTAAACTCACCGCCATCGAACACAGGAACACACGTTTTTTCATGCAATTACCTTGTAACACTATTGTTCACTTTGTTTTTCGGAACGCACGTTTTCCAGTTCCAGCAAAGTCGAGTCAAATAATCGGGCTTTTGCCAAGCGAGACTGGGCCCAGTAATAATTCATACGTTCTTCATGTTTGTTCAGCTCTTGGTTAACCAGTTTACGCATTACCGGTTCCAACATACGAATATAACGCTGGGTTTGCTTTAATTCGGTTTTAATACGCTGGTGATTTGTGGCGACCAGCGGCTGATATTCAGCAGGTTGCACGTAGGGCCCTTCGATGCGACCCAGTTGCCGGATTTTATCTTCAAGCAGGTACAAATCGTGTTCTGTGTTTTCCAGGAGCACCTGAAAACGTTCGGTCGCCTCTTCTGGTAAGGTAAGCGTTTTTAAGCGAATCTCCGCTTTTTGGTCGTTGAGCTGATCGTCTAAAGCTTTGCTGCGCTCGAGCAGTTTGTCCAGCTCAGCGGTTAAATCGGCGCCCTTTACATTCTTTAATATCAATAAATGCTCACTGGTTTGCGACAACCAATACTGCAGGTTATCTTCGAGCGTGTAGAGAGCAGCCAAGTCTTTAAGGGTTTCGTTGAACGCGTTGCTCGCCATCAGGTCGATTAAAAATGGCGTTAGCTTTTTGTAATCGACCGAAGCGGTGGTTCGGTACCAGTCGCTCTCGTCCATAATAACTTCAAGGTTTTCAATAAATTCTCGCGGCACATCCTGACGCGCAATGATTTCCCTCGCCTGCTTTAAGGTTGCCAAGCCTTCTTTAAAGGCCTTTTCGGCTAACACATTACTTTTTAAGGCTTTTCTCGGCGAACCCTCTTGCTCGTACAGATGCGCCAACAATACTTTGGCCTCTTGAACCTCTGGAATAGCGATAGAACGTTGATCCAACAGCTGAAGTGCCGGTATCGCTTCAGCGTAAAGTTTCATATTGATCGCCGTCCAGGCATAGGAGAGCAAGGCGCGATTCGAATAGAGACCACTGGTGCGAATACCGGTGAGATACCGCCAGGCCGTTGGCAAATCTCCGGCTTGTGTCGCTAACTGCGCAAGACCGTGTTTGGCACGGTCAGAAAGGGCCTGCAGTTCACGGTTTGGGCCGGTATAGGCGGCGATAGACTCCAGCTTTTCAACGGCGGTAAGCACATTGCCAGCACGTAACTGGGTAACGGCCAAGTTAAACAAAAGGTAAGAATAATGCGGCATTTCCTCTGATAGAGAATTGATTGCCTCATTAACCTCTTCCAGGTGTTTACCATCACTTTTTAAGAGTGACGCCAAGTAGTGATACTCAACGTGTAAATCTTTGGGGATTTTGCCCTTAATCTGGGAGATAGCGCGCAGGGCGCCACTGCGATCGGATTTGTTGTAGTACAAGCGTGCCAGGTGATACCAGGCACGGTTCCGAGTTTCTGTGTCTTGAGTTTGCTTCAGCAGCGATTGAAACAAAGGTTCCGCGGCATTCGGCATGCCATAACTCAGCAACATCGCGCCGCGAAGTATTTCGGAAGATACCCGTTGCGATATCGGGTTGTTTATATCCTTGACGTAGGCATTTTGCACCAGGGCATCAAAATATTCGTGCTGATGATACTCGTAGAGCACCGGACCATACTCAAGTTCACTTTTTTGCCGAATGTGGGACTCTGCGGCAAGCGAGAGCGAACTGAACCCTGCACCTCCCAACAAAAGCGCCAAACCAAGTACCAAGATGCGCTTGGTACGGTACACAGTGAATAGCGCCCCTGGCATACGGATCACCAGCGTTTCAGGGTGAATTTAGGCTCTTGAATACTGCCGTCATCAATGATTGCCAGTTCAAGAAATTCACTGCCGATACTTTTTTCGAATTCAAGGTTAGCAGCGCGCTTGTAGGGACGGCCATCCTGCCCCAGCCCCGAGAAAAAGGCGGTAACGTTATGAATACCCTCGTTCATGTTGGTGACGTAAAGCTTGTGGATGCCACCGCGCTGGAGCGCTACCCGCTGCTTATCGGAATACACATGGGTAGCCACTAACTTGCCGTCAATCTTGAGCTTGATGCTTTCGAGCTTGAAAAACTGGCCGGTTGTGAGCGACACAAACACGCTGTAACGAGTGTTTGAAGGAAACAGAAGTTTCTCTTCCATGCGTTGCAAGTCTTTGTTCAGGGTAATCACTTCGCTTTTTAGGGACTGGATGCTGTTCGCGATGACCCGCAGATCTTTCAGCTCATCAGTTTGCGTATTTTGATCAGCCTCTTTGAACTCGGAACTATCGACATTTTGTACCCAGGCACGATTGTCGCCGGTCGGAGCTTCTGCGGCAGGCGCAGTTGTTTCCGGCTGCTCGGCACATTGCACAGCCACGGCCAGAGCAAGCCCCCCAAAAAAGAGTACAAATTGCTGGAAATTCGCTGACAGCCGGTTTGCCATTTGCCCGTTACCCACGCTTAAGTTAGTTTTCGAGATGACATACGCGCCACCTCGATAGGTTTTTCAGTTAAGGTAGTTTCTGTGACAGATTAGACAAAATACTGAAAAACAACCAATTATTGTTTAGATATACACAACAAAGTATGTAGTCCAAACATACTAGAATTCATAAATCATTCCTATATTCCAATCAGTTTGCTTAACTAAACTGAGAACCAGCTAACATCACCGGTGCGAAGAGTTTATTTATTATTTTCCGGCTCTGAACACGCCATAATTATTCAAACAAGTGCAACCCCGACTGAGTTCACAATATGCCCGACTTTTCAAACATTACAGGTGCAATCAACGCTGCGACAGAACAACTCGGTTTTACACACCCGGATTTAAAACACCTGGTTGAAAAACCCTCCAGAATAAAAACCAGCGCCGCAAGCTCCTTCGCGATGCTGAGTGTCTTTTGCCTGCTGGCTAACGTGAGTTTTGCTCAAGGTGGCGGCACAATTGGCGATATTGGCAAAGAAGAAAAAGACGACGAACAATTAATTGAGCCGAACAAAAAAGTCGAACCCGTTAAAACCGCGCGCATCGACACTGAAAAATTTGAATTGGGCGCTTTTTATGGCGTCATGAATGTTGAAGATTTCAATACCAATCCGGTCAAAGGCTTATCTTTTAGCTACCACATAAACCAAAAATTTCTCGCGCAATTGCAGTATGGTAGCTCGCGGGTTTCACCGGCGAGTTTTGAGGAAAATACGGGCTTTAACTTTCTGGCAGACGAAGACTATGACTTCACGTATGTAGCTGTTAACGCAGGCTACAAGTTGCTGGATGGCCGATCTTTTTTCGGTCGTAAAACCAAAATGGACAGTGCAATATATGTCATCGCAGGGCTTGAACAGGTGGATTTCGCTGCAAACAGCTCTACCGGCCTTGGCATCGGTGCAAGTTATCGAATTGTGGTGACAGATTGGATGACCATGAACCTCGACTTCAAAGATCACGCGTTTAATCGTGACTTTATTGGCGATAGCAAATTCACCAACAACACTGAACTCACAGTTGGTATCAACGCGCTTTTTTAAGCGCGAATTTCCCTGATACTAAACCTGATCTCACGTAAATCAGCCACGCGAGACCTGAAGCTCTAAACTCTAAAAGAGATAGCTGAAACCGAGCGAAATCAAGCCGTTGTGAACGGTTTTGTCTTCGGTAATAAGATTGGTTGTGTAGACATAATCGCGGTAGTCCAAACGCACTATATAGTTCCGCGCAAACGCAACCTGGTAGCCAGTTCCCAGAGTATAGGTGAAACTTTGTTCGCCACCGAAGCCTGTATCGCCCACGCCACCAACAACGTACAGCGACGACAAGTTCGGCGCACCGAGTGCAATGAATTCCGACTGGAAAAGGTTGTAGCCCACTAACAAATCATAATGTTGAAAGTTGCGATCAGACCCACTGAACAAGCGCCCCTGACTTTTTTCGAAAGATGATAAGCCCGCCTCCGCCTGTAAAAAATTAAACTGCAGAAAAAAATCTTCTGTCGCTTTAAAGGTAAGATTGGCGCCCAGCGCCCATTCGCTTCCAAAATCCTGGATATTAATGAGGCCTGCAAAAACACCAGCGTCGATAAACTCTCTGTCCATGCCAGATGCTGCAACGCCGGCACTGCTTGAACCTAGCGCGACCGTCAATATTCCGCCTAAAAGAAGGTGTTGAAACCGAGTTTCCATGTAGCTACTTCCGCGTCTTTGTTGTCAGTTGAAACGGTCAGCGAACGGTATTCGCCCTTGATAAGAAAATTACGCCCCAGATAGTAATTGGCTCCGATACCGTAATTAACAAAATCGGATTTTTGAATCTCCAGGGGAATAAGCTTGGGTTGAGAATCCACATCCATTTCGCCCGCACCAACGAGTAAATAAGGTGACACCCTCCAGCGTGAAAAGGGTTCGAGGGTGAGATTCAAACCGTAAAAATCGCCGCGAATATCTTCCCCATAAAGCTTGCCGTATTCGGCCTCAATACCTGCCCAACTGATGAAGCGATATCCAAAGGTCGCACTCCAGTGATCAGCATCTTTGAGCTCGCCTTTGGTAAAAATGCCAGTGGTTAAACCCACGCGGAAAGAGTTTTTAAGATAATCGCCGAAACTGACTTCTGGTAAATCGGCTGGTTCGCCGGTGGTTTGAATGGTGCGCGATATCTGCGCCGAGGTCACCCACCCCGTGCGGCCGTTTTGAAGTCGTATTTCATACCAGCCAGGACGCTTGGCGAGTAATATGATGGTCTCCCCTTCTTCGACCGCATAAAACACCGGATAACCACGACCTGGACCCGCGTGCACGTCGGCATATACATCAATGACTTGAAGTCTAATGAAAGGATTTTTAGGTATTGTCTCTTCTGCGGACTGGGCATAGGCAGGCAGGCCTGTTGCCAACAGTGTGCAAAATACAACTGATTTCAAGATTTGCGGCATGAAGCGAAACTCTTGTCATTGTAGAACCGAAACATTCTAGCTGTCGGTGGGTTTAAAAACAGCGATTAAGTTCTTGTTTTGCTGAGCTTATCGGCGATACGAGTGGGTTCGGGTAAACGGTATTTTAGACAACAACTTTCCACCAGGTTAACACTGGTCGCCATCGCCATTTTATGGCCAGGTGACACAAACAACGGCTTAACACCTTTTCGAGACCGTAATACCCAGCCAACTTGCTCTCCATTATAGTCGAGTGGCTGTTTTTGGCCTTTGGCAATACCTGGCTCGAGGGCTTCTCCAACCAAACGATTTTTTGCAACGCCTACACTCGGTATATCGAGCAACACACCCAGATGGCATGCCAAACCAAACTTGCGCGGATGCGCGATGCCCTGCCCGTCGCACATCATAAAATCCGGCTGCAAACTCAGCTTGCGCCAGGCCTCGAGAATCGCGGGAAGCTCTCTAAACGACAAGTACCCGGGAACATAAGGAAAATTCGTCGGTACTTGCGCGGTAACCTGTTCGAGAATCTCGCACTCGGGAAATCCCATAACGACGACCGCAGCGAAAGTGACGGCCCCGTTTTCACGAAAGGCCACATCCACCCCAGCAACCGTTTTAAACTCGGGCATGCAACTTGGATCATTTATTATCACTGCATCACGCAGCTGAAGTTGCAGCGTTTTTGCAGCCGCAATTGAGTTGGGCCATGAAAAATTGGCAAGGTCGGTTTGACGTATCAATTCACTTTTCACTCATCTTTTAGAAACGACGCTCACTCTAAGAGGGACCTGCTACAATAGCGGCCCAATGATACGCCGTTGCTTGACACGGATTAATGCACCCAGGCGTTAAAACTCGTATTTTTAACGTCTAACTTGTTGTAAGCACATTATGTCGTCTACTGCGCTCAGTTCTTCGCCTTCTCCTTTTTCTGTTTTCATGCTCGCCATCCGGCCGCGAACGCTACCGGCTTCCTTAAGCCCGGTTATTTTGGGCACAGCGTTGGTAGAACCTGCAGATTTTAACTGGTTAGTCGGGTTGTGCGCTCTGGGTGTCGCCTTGTTCCTACAAATTGCTGTAAATCTGGCCAACGACTATTTCGATGCGAAATCGGGGGTCGATGGTGAAGACCGTCTCGGCCCAGTTCGGGTCACCCAAGCGAATTTCGCAACACCTGGTTCAGTTGCACGCGGTGTGGTTTTGTTTGTATGCCTCGCGGTCGCTTGCGGCATTGTGTTGGTACTGCACACGGGTTGGCCACTCCTTGTGGCCGGTGGGTTTTGTGTGTTGGCAACACTGGCATACAGTGGTGGACCCTTCCCACTTGCGTCCCACGCGTTAGGAGAGCTAACTGTACTCGTCTTTTTTGGCTGGGTTGCGGTAATGGGGAGCTACTATGTCCACACCCAGCAACTCAGTTTGTTGAGTTTTTGGTTGGCCACCTCGCTGGGTTTTTTGTTGGCCGCTATCATGCTGGTAAACAATTTACGCGATATCAAATCCGATAGAGCCGCAGGAAAAATAACCCTTGCGGTATTGTTGGGAGATTCCGGCAGTCGCTTACTCTACTTAACACTGGTGCTGTTGGCCGCGCTGGCACACATGGTCGCATTCGGCTTCGCGTCCCCGTCACTCAGCGTATTGCAAATGTTTGTTCCGCTCTTGGTGTGCATGCCTCACGCAATAGCCTGCTGCCGGGATGCGCGGCGATTACAAGGTAAAAACCTTAACCGTCTGTTGGCAACCACCGCGATGCTCGGGCTGATATACGCCTGCGCTACTGCATTGTTGCACCTATCGCTGCGTTAGCACTGATTTCAAATTTCTGATTTCAAATTAGTGTCATGCGACTCTGATACATCTCTCTTGCGCTCTGCGAAGCGTGCCCGCTCGCACGAGACTGAACTTAACGTCTTCACCGTGGTGCCAATACACATGTCAACGAAACAACCTGCTTCACCCAGTACCCTCCCCCAAGATGATCTCGATGCCTTACTGCAACGTTTATTGAGTTTGAGAACCGATATGGTCGAAGGTGCAAAAAACCGACTTGCCAATTACGCAGAATATTTCGAACACGGTAAGTTTACTGCCAGTGCATGGAATCTGGCGCTCTACCTTGCACTGAGAAGACATGATTTGCGCAACCTGCAGGCGCAACTCGCCAGCTATGGACTGTCATCACTGGGCCACTCAGAAGCTCATATTCTTGATACCCTCAACAAAGTTATCGACCTCTTGTCGCTCACCCTCGACCGCCCTACACCCGATACACCCGCCGACGTACCGGGCGTCGATTACTATCGCGGTATTGAAGAGCTGGAAAACAACACCCAGGCCATCTTTGGGAACGCACCCGAAGGTCGAAATGTTCGGGTCATGGTAACCCTTCCCTCCGAGGCAGCCGATGATTATGGTCTGATCAAACAACTGCTCAATTCAGGTATGGATTGCGCTCGAATCAATTGTGCGCACGACAATGAAAAAGCCTGGAAGCGCATGATCGAAAACCTGCGCAATGCCGAAAACAGCACTGGCAAGCACTGCAAGATTTACATGGATCTCGCGGGGCCCAAAATTCGCACCGGCGCAATTTACAAAAACAGCGAAAAACCCGCCGAGTTTTTGAAACTTTATCTTAACGACCGCCTTCTAATCTCCGCCGGCGAGCCAGGCGAAGCATTGAAAGATTCAGCTCAGCAGGTAGGCAGCGACATTCGCGGTGCAGTAGCCTGCACCTGTCCACCGGTATTTGAATATCTCGCCGTGGGTGACTCGGTGTGGATTGACGACGGTAAGGCCGGCGGTAAAGTCGAATGGGTTAGCAAATCTGCTGCTGTCGTTCATATCACCCATACCGGCCCTAATGGATCAAAAATCAAATCGGATAAGGGAATTAATTTTCCCGATACCCAATTGGATTTGTCACCACTCACCGAGAAAGACCTCAGCGATTTGGATTTCATTGCAGATCATGCCGATCTGGTCGGCTACTCCTTTGTGCAATCGCTTGACGACATGAACCGACTCCAGGAAGAGTTACGCCTGCGCGACGCCGGCACCCTGCCGATTATCGCCAAAATTGAAACGCGCAGGGCCGTTAAAAAATTCCCAGAGATTCTTTTTGGCATCATGGGACGGCAGCCGGTGGGTGTCATGATCGCCAGAGGTGATTTAGCCGTGGAGCTCGGCGGCGAACGCATGGCCGAAATTCAGGAAGAGCTTTTGTGGCTTTGTGAGGCTGCGCACGTGCCAGTTATTTGGGCAACCCAGGTTTTGGAGAGCCTTGCGAAACGTGGCTTGGCGTCTCGGCCGGAGCTCACCGATGCCGCCATGGCGGAGCGCGCCGAGTGCGTCATGCTCAATAAAGGCCGCTATATCGATGCCGCCGTGCGCACGCTCACGGATATCCTGTCGCGGATGGCCGCTCACCAACACAAGAAACGTTCCCAAATGCGCGCCTTGCACTGGTAGGTCCAGCGCCGCTTTTTCGTACTTCTTGGGAGCCTCTGCAAAATGCGAATATTTTTCTTGTGGTTAGGAAGTACCGCCCACAAGCCCAGAGTTTACTGGAGTAAACAAGGGGCTTAGGACGGAACTGATGCCGCCACGAAGAAAATAGACCATTTTTCGGAGGTTCCCTAGAATCGGCTTGTGCTATACCTTTAGGATATAGCTGGCAAGCATTTGCTTTACACCCGTATTCAATATATCAGCACCGGATTTTGGTTTAGCCAGCATACATCTCTCATAATGTAACAAGACACTATGTTGGCACGACAAAACAAACAAACCGGTTATTTTGTTATCGCTGCGGTGGTCGCCGCGGAACTCCATAAAGCGATGCTGGTAGCCAAAGAAATCTCACTGACCGCCAGCAACGCCAGGGCACTGGCTCTACGTGCCGGTCACGGTGCAGCTGGGTTTCGCGCGTTAACCGATTTTATTGATGAACTCGCCAACAAAACTGTAAGCGCATCGGGAGAAATTAACGTTCGCGCGATTACCATGAGTCGCCTGGCCTCCGAGACCGCACGCATGAACGACGCTGTAAGTCGCTTGGAATCGGCAAAATCAAAAGCAGCTCAGGCAGCTCACAAAAATTCCCTGGACCGAGTACTTAAAAATACTCACGCCGCCTACGATGCCCTTGAGCGCGACTACAACAAACAAATTTATAAACTCACCAGCGATCTCGACGAGCTCGCTCGCGAACTGCGCACTGCCACGGTATTGGCGGCTATGTCGCGGGTCGAAGCTTCAGCTTCTGGAAAGGAATTTGAAGATTCCTTAAATGTAATTGCCAACAATGTGGCCCAATCTGCTGAAAAAATACAAATGCATGTAAAGGCATCGCAACGCCTGTTTGGGGATATTCATAATTTAACGCATTAGCGGAGACCAGGGATGCTAACCAGAGAAATATTTACCTCAGAAACTCATCAGTGGTTTATGTTTGGGCGCGACCCGGAAAAACCCGACAAAATAATCGATACCAATCAATACATGGTGCGTACCAAAAACAATGCCTTACTTATGGACCCAGGCGGTATCGAATTGTTTTCGGCAATGCTTGCCAACGTTGTTAAGCAAGTGCCAGTCAACCAAATAACTCACCTCTTTGCTTCTCATCAAGACCCCGATATTATTTCATCACTCGGCCTTTGGGACCGCGCACTGGATAATGCAACGCTGCACGCCCCCTGGCTTTGGGAGGGGTTTATCCGGCATTTTGGTATGAATTCCATAACTTACGATGCCCTACCCGATGAGGGCAACACACTGACAATAGATGCCGTAGATCTGCAGTTTTTACCCGCGCATTACTTGCATGCGTCGGGCAATTTTCATGTTTACGACCCGCGTGCGAAAATTTTAATGAGTGGCGACGTTGGCGCTTCACTGGAGCCGCCGGGTATGCCCCTCGAAGTAAAAGACTTCGAAGCACACACCCGACATATGACGATGTTTCATCAGCGCTGGATGCCATCCAATGCTGCAAAAAACGATTGGGTCGAGCGTGTAAGCAAACTCAGAATTGATAAAATGTGTCCCCAGCATGGTCGCATTTTTACCGGAGACAACGTTAAACGCTTTTTGGACTGGTTTTATAAGCTTGAGGTGGGTAACGCCATCAAGTGAGAGACTTTTAGTGCGAGAGTTATAGCGTTATTTAGCCTTCATTCATCTTCGATGACAACGCAATTGCGGCCCAGATTTTTTGCCCGGTATAAGCATTCATCTGCGCGTTTGAAACAATCTTCAAACAGCTCGTTACTTTGGGTAAATGCCACACCCAAACTCACAGAGAGTTTAAGTGGCTTGTCGGGTTCAAACACATACACATGAACCGCTGAGCGTATTTTTTCTGCAAACGCACGCACCGCCTCCCGATCATCGTTATGAGTAACAATAACGAACTCTTCGCCACCCCAGCGCGCGAATATATCGTCGCTGCGAATCGATTCTGAAACGCGCCGAGCAAAAGCTTTGAGAATGCGATCGCCCACATCGTGGCCCCGCATATCATTAATACGCTTAAAATGATCGATATCCACCACCATAACCGCATAACCTTCAAAACCCGCTTCCTGTTTTACAAGCGGTGACAGCATTTCAACCAATCCCACCCGATTAATAATACCGGTCAATGCATCGGTTTTTGATAATTCTTTATACTTCAAAGATTCGGCGCGCAACTCCAGTAATTTTTTAGAATCTCGCTTCGTTCTTCTGTAGAGATACAATAAGCGCGTACCGGCCTCCCAGGCAATCACACCCATCCAGCCGAGAATTATTGCCAGATATAGTTGCACGGGTTTAACCCAATCACCCGTAAATTTTAGTGATTTAACACTGTAGGTGTGGTCGCCATAGGAAATCGGGGATGCCAGATCCACCCCGATAGAAACAACTTGACTGAAATCCGGATGAGACAATTTACGAGGAATATTGAATTGATCTTTCCACCAATCCGCAACCGAGAACTCGCTGAGCAAAATGGAAGCTTGCGGGGTAATATCAGCGACTCTTAAAGTAACCGACTGAAATTTGGTTGCCTCAATATTAAACAATGTTGAATAGCGCGGGTCATGATTGCGTATGTAAATACGTATTTTATCGGCAGGCCCCTGGTAACTCAGCGAGATTTCAACAGCTGAATACTTCGAGAGATCGAACACTTCGTAGGGCCTGTAGGAAAATACCATCGAAGCCCCGCACCCCGCATACACATCACTTCTAATCACATGGCAACGCCACTCGTTGTTTTTCTCGTTAATCCATTCCACGGTGCTTTTACCACCGTAATCAATATCCGAAAACAACTCAAACAACAACTTATCGCCAGGAATGGCCTGAAATTGTTTTTCTGGTAGATAGCGTTCACCCACAATCAGTGTCAGCGTAAAAAAAACTGCCACAATGCGTACAATATTAAAACTTTTGGGGTTCATACGCGAAGCGCGTTCTAGGTTGTGATGGGCTTATTTTTGAAGTATAGACCAAACTAGGCAGCTAGCCTTGTGGTGCAGAACAATCAGAAGTCGATAGGCTTCCGGGTTTGTTTCAGCTGACCACGACGCGCTTTTGCATCCACTCGACGTCTTTTGGCAGCGCGACTGGGTTTGGTGGCAATGCGTTTTTTAATGGGTAAGGCAGCTCGCTCAACCATATCGGCTAAGCGCTCCAGTGCATCGTTCTTGTTGCGCTCCTGAGTTCGAAATCGCTGTGCCTTTATGAGCAAGTAGCCCTCAGCGTTTATGCGTGAAGCTTCATTCGCCATCAAGCGCGCCTTAATAGGCTCTGGCAATGAAGTTTGCTGGATATTCCAGCGCAACAGCACCGCAGACGACACTTTATTCACGTTTTGACCGCCTGCACCCTGAGAACGCATTGCGGTAAAAACAATTTCGTCGTCTGATAACTCGAAACCTGCGAGCTTGATCACGTGTTAAACCTAGCAAGAAAGTGAATATAGCGGGCCATTTGCCAAAACGGGGCGCGACGTGAATATTGCAGTTCTTTTTCTGTCAGCGCATCAGGCGCACTATTCCTGATTTCAGGGTCGAGTATGTAATCGTAAAACACCCGAATACCGCTGCGGCACAATACTTCGAAGCCCTCGCTCTCAAGGCATTGCTGCACATGTTCAGGATCTTGTGGGTGTGTTGGCGTCAAGCTGCCGCGAAAGGCTTTAAAAGTATCGATATCAAATTTATTGAAGTTGCCACGCAACAGATTTTTAAAAGCCAGTCCGTTGATGTTGTAGAAAATTAACGACAGGTAAGCACCTGGCTTACACAGTGGTTTTAATTGCTTGTAGAGTTGTCCAGGCTCGCCGAGCCATTCCAGCACTGCATGGCAAATCACCAAATCATGCTGTGTGGGAAGCCTTTTATCAGCAAGCTCGCCTGGCAAAGACTGAATCGCAGCGTTTATGACCTGCACGTTTTGCTGTACTTGCGCAGAGCAAACTTGCAGTTGCTGCGCTGCGATTTGCAGCATTTTGGTCGAAATATCGGCGAGTACCACCTGATGTCCCGCCTGTGCCAGTTGCAATGAGAATTGCGCCTGACCAGCGCCTGCGTCGAGAATTCGCCACGGAGTGCGGCCTTCCAGTAAGCCGGGAATAATTTCGGCAAAATCGCGCTGCAATACCCGAAGACGCAGTTGGCCCTTTAAGGTGCCGTACACATTGCGCTGAAATCTTGCAGCGAGATCGTCGAAATTGCGGTCTTGCACGTGAGGCTCAATGGCTACGAATATTATGAATGGGTATCGTCTTTGGACTTGTCGGCACGCAAGCGGTTTGATTGTTCTTTAAGCTCTGCGCGACTATTGGCTATTTTTTTGGCAACCGCAACCCAATCGATTGATTCGTTACTGGATGCACTGAATTTACTGGCTACTTCGGAGACCGGCGATGGTGTGTTGTAGCGCGTTTGTTGCGACGCGGGCTGCGGATGGGTGCCTTGCGTTGGCGCGTCGGATCGGAAGTTATCCATCTGTTGAGATATTTCACGCGCAACTATCTGCTCAATGAACTTGGTACGATTAACAAGCAGTTTGTCTTTGACGATAACCCAGGGGTCGAGATCGAGTTTGTGGCACATAACCACGAGATAAATAAAAATATCGGCGATATCTGCCGCGACTTTGTTAATATCCCCGTCTTCACGTAACAATTCTGAATCGATATCAGACAACCACTGGAAATTTTCCAGCAGCTTGGCGGCCTCTATTGAGACGGCGTTGGCGAGGTTTTTCGGGGAATGACGTGAGTCCCAGCCCATTGCTTGGGAAACACGACTAAACTCGTTGAGAATCAGATCTTTATTCATTAAAGGTGCTGGAAGCAGTACCTGTTGTTATGACTTGTCGACCCCAAGCGGGGTACACTGTTGTCGGTGTTAGCCCAAAATGTGAACTATTTCACAATCCCGTAGGCGATTCTAACAGCCTTAACAGGGGGTTGGTCAATAAACTCTATAAAACTGTCGCTCTTAGAGGTGTTCATGACGCAGAAAGTAGCACTACATCACCCGGCATTCAAACTTATTCGTCAAAAGCCGATCGCTTCGCTCAATATCGAAGTGCAGGAGTTTGAGCACATTGAAACGGGTGCCCAACATATTCATCTAGCCGCTGACTCCGAAGAAAACGTGTTTCTGGTGGCGTTGCGCACGGTGCCCAAAGATTCCACGGGTGTCGCCCATATCCTGGAACATACGGCGCTTTGCGGCAGCAAAAAATACCCGGTTCGTGACCCCTTCTTCATGATGACACGGCGCTCACTGAATACCTTTATGAACGCCTTCACCAGTTCCGATTGGACCGCTTACCCTTTTGCCAGTCTAAACCGTAAAGATTTCAGTAATTTGTTGGACGTTTACCTGGATGCGGTATTTTTCTCGCGACTTGATCCGTTGGATTTCGCCCAAGAAGGCCACCGCCTGGAGTTCGCTGAGCCCGGCAACGCCGAATCCCCACTTACGTACAAGGGGGTAGTATACAATGAAATGAAAGGCGCCATGAGTTCTGTACCTTCGCAATTGTGGCAAACTCTCACCAAACACTTATTCCCTACCTCCACGTATCACTACAACAGCGGCGGAGATCCGGAATCCATTCCAGATCTGAGTTACGAACAACTGGTAGCCTTCTATCGCACTCATTATCACCCCAGCAACGCCATTTTCATGACCTTTGGCGACATTCCCGCAGAACAACACCAAACGCGCTTTCAGGGTCAGGTACTCGAGCACTTTAAACGTCTCGATTACAAAGTGAGCGTAGAGAACGAAAAGCGTTATTACGCCCCAATACGTGTGCAGGAAAGTTACCCTTACAACGACTCGGATTCGACCCGAAAAACCCACGTGGTCATGGCCTGGCTGCTTGGTAAAAGCACCAACCTAAGCGATACCCTCCGCGCTCAGTTACTTTCGAGTATTTTATTGGATAACAGTGCAACACCTCTGATGCACGCCCTAGAATCCTCTGAATACGGCAATGGCCCTTCGCCGCTGTGTGGCCTGGATGACTCGCAACGCGAACTCACGTTTATTTGCGGTTTGGAAGGCTGCGATGAAGATGGCACGGCAGATGTTGAAGGTCTGATACTGAAAACCCTCGAAAAAGTTTCTAACGAGGGGATACCATTGGAAGATATTGAATCCGCCTTGCATCAACTTGAACTGCATCAGCGCGAAATTGGTGGTGACAGTTATCCCTACGGGCTGCAATTAATTCTTACTGCGTTAACCGCGGCAACACACCGCGGCGACCCTGTGCAATTGCTCAATTTAGACGCTTCTCTGGAACAATTGCGGGCGGATATTAAAGCCCCGGATTTTGTTACCAAGCTTACTAAGGAATTATTGTTAAACAATCCTCACCGGATAACGCTTTCGCTGCGCCCCAACGGCGAAATACAAAAACACAAAGAAAACGCCGAACTCGCCCGTTTAGCCAGCATAAAGGCTGAGCTCAATGACGACCAAAAAAATCAAATCATTCAACAGGCGCAAGACTTAAAAGCGCGTCAGGATCAGCAAGACGACGCGAGTATTTTGCCAAAAGTGACGCTTGATGACGTTCCCAAGGCCGAAGAAGATCAAGCCTGTGAAATTAACACGGTTAATGGCAAAACGATTACCCGGTATGCCACTGGCACCAACGGCTTGGTGTATCAACAAGTGGTGCATCAACTCCCCGCGCTGTCCCCTGCCCAGCAGCAAATTTTGCCCTTGTACACCAGCTGTATAACTGAGTTGGGCGCTGGCGACAAAGACTACCTTCAGATGCAAAAATGGCAGGCCAGCGTTTGCGGCGGACTTAATGTATTCAGTTCTGTTCGAGGCCATATCGATAATGTGCACGATGTAACTGGCTACATCACCTATTCCGGTAAAGCGCTAAACCGCAATCAAAGTGCCCTCACCGATCTCATGCACACTACCGTTCGCTATGCACGGTTTAGCGAACAAGTGCGCCTTAAAGAACTCATCGCCCAAATACGCGCCCATCGCGAGCAAAGCGTGACCGGTAATGGCCATGGTTTGGCCATGTTAGCGGCTTCAAGTGGAATTTGCGGCATGTCGAATATGAGCCATCGCTTGAGCGGTCTCGCAGGAATTCAGGCGATTAAACGACTCGATAAAAGCATCAATGAAGACACTGCACTCAAACAATTTGCAGAGCAACTTGCCGACATTCACGCGGCTTGTATTGCAACTGAGCACCAGATGCTTGTGATCGGGGAACACGCCCAACTCGACGAGTTTGAAAACACATTAGCGCAAAGCTTCGCTGCAGGAACAACGCATACGGCTGAGACATTTAGCTTGGCGCATCATCAGGCGAAGATCACACAGGCTTGGCTGACTAATTCCCAAGTTAACTTTTGCGCCAAAGCCTACCCCACCGTATCAGCGAATCACCCCGATGCGGCGGCGCTCATTGTGTTGGGCGGTTTCCTCAGAAATGGCTTTTTACATAAAGCCATACGTGAACAAGGTGGTGCTTATGGCGGTGGAGCATCACAAGACAGTAATAGCGGCGCGTTCCGTTTTTATTCGTATCGCGATCCTCGCATGGCAGAAACGCTGCAGGATTTCGATAACGCCCTCGAATGGCTACAAAGCCGAGACCATGGCTATCAGCCACTCGAAGAAGCCATTTTGGGAACCGTTAGCTCCATCGATAAATCGGAGTCTCCAGCGGGCCGAGCCAAGCGTTTATTCCACTCACAATTACACGGTCGCGACCTGGTATTTCGGCAGCGCTTACGAGAACGCATATTGGCAACCACGGTTGACGATTTAAAACGCGTTGCGGCGGTTTACCTGGTGCCGGAAAATGCTAACACCGCTGTCATTACCGATTTCGCCAATAAAGAAAAAGCAAACAACTTAACACTTGAAGTTATTGAACTTTAATCAATTGTCAAAACGCAACGGGGTATTTAAGGAATATAAACTTTAAATACCCCGCCCCCCAGGGGCTCACCGTTGTACAGATCGATGTAACCCGTGCGATTATGCTGACGGTGAAACCCCGCTATTTTTTCGGCAAAATACAATCCGAGGTGGGTACCGCCTTTACTCACTTCAGCGTCTTCAACCGCTCCTGCTGGGCGGCACAACATTTCCGGCGGATAACCCGGACCATCGTCGGCAATAGAAATACACAGCAGATCGTTATCAACTGAAGCACTGATTCGTATTGCTGTATTGGTATAACGTACGCAGTTAACCAATATATTGTGTACAACACTGCCCAACAGATCGTGATCGAAATACCAATTCAAATCATGATCACAATCTAACGCAACACTTACTCCTTTGGTTTCCATCAACATGTGATTACGGGCAATCTGGTCTTCAAGAATATCGATAACGTAGTGCTCATCAACATGCACGGGCAGAAACTCATTTTGCATGCGGTAGATTGTGAGCAGCTGAATAAGTTCGCTGTTGATTCGCGACGCCTCATAATGCAGAGTTGAAAACCGACGCGCCTGGATTTCATTGGTTGGCGGGGTGTCTTCAATCACAGACTCCAAAGATGCCAGCAACATACCCACAGAGTTTTTCATGTCGTGTACGCTTGATGCGAGAACCAACGAAAAATCAATAGTATTTGCTTCAGACATAACTAACTCCGGTGGTTACAACATGGCCGAATTGGCCATGGTTTTTAAACGCGAAAACCGATCAAACTGCGGGTGTTCTTCGTCGATAAGGGTCGAAACCAGTTGCAGTGAGTTACGGCATTCATTAATCACAATATTGTCACTGCTGCCCGACTTTAATTTACCGATTAAGGCCTGCACGATGTTGAGTTGAATACCCACATGCTTTGGAAACAGCTTACGCGCCCGCTCGAAGCAGGCGAGAGCATCATCAAAGGCGCCCTGATTGTACAGTTCAATGCCTTCGTGGTTGATGGCAGCCACAAACTCCCTGTTGCTGTCGCTGGCAGGCTCACTTAGGAATCTGTCGAGTTTCTCCAGTGCGTGTTGATCGTTGGCGAAAGTCACTTTCAATTCTTCCAAAAGCTCCTCGGCCTGTTGTTTTTTATTCATCGCCAACAAGGCCGTTACACGATCGATTTCAACATCTATATCCAGCGGCACATTTACCATAAATTCTTGTGCTGCTTCGAAGAACTGCTCGGCTATGTCGGGCCGTTTTTCCAAAGCATGTATTCGTCCGGCTAACAGATTGCATTGTGCTTGCTGTGCTTCGCTCAAACTGTAATTTTCTTTGGCACTATCCAACACGGCTAATGCTTCGTTGGAAATGTTAGGGTCCACATCGATTTGTCGCTCAACCGCGAGAGAAGCCAGCCGTGCAAAATTAAAATGATCGTCTGCGCGACCATGACAGGACAACCGCCCTAATTTCACCGAACGACGCTGAGCATCCAATGCAGTAATCAAATCATTATTGTCGCGCGCCACACTTGCCAGGTGTTTTTGACGCAGTATCGACATGGGAGAAATATCAACAGCACGCTGCACCGTAAATTGCACGTTATAGCTCTCGCCTTGCTTGTTCCAATTTTCGGCGAGCACGTCGTAAGCTGGCAAAAACAACGGATTATCATCCACAATCTTTTCGAGCCAGTTTCCGGCCAATTCGAGTTCACCTCGTGCCTGCTTGACCCGCGCCAGACCCAATCGCGCCCAGTCCAGCTGCCGCACCTCCAACGCGCGGGTGTACAGTTTTTCTGCTTTATCAAATTCACCCTGATTTACAAACAAACTTCCGAGCAGTTTCTGTGCTATTGCGGAATGGCGATCTTCCGCCAGCGAGAGATCGATCAACAGCTCCATGGCTTTGGAGTAATTTTGCTCGTCAAGCGCCTTATATACCGGTGTCAGAATTTGACGCTGTCGCAACAGGCGATCCATGCGTTGCTGCAACATACGCGCATTAATCGGCTTCATTAAAAAGTCATCGGGCTCACAATCGTAGGCGCACATAACAATGGTGCGACTGGATTCCGCCGACACAATTAAAAACAAGGTTTGCCGGGTGATAAGTTTGCGATAGCGCAGTTCTTCCAACACATGTTGGCCAGTACGCCCGGTACCCAGGTTGTAGTCGCACAAAACCAGATCGAAGAAATGGTTCCTACACCAGCCAATGGCCTCATCTGCCGACGCTGCCATTTCAATGCGCTCAACGCCCAAACCGGTCAGCATCCCGTTTACGGTATTCCGAAAGCTGCTGAAATCATCAACGATTAGAATCGACAGTTTTGAATAGTTGATTCCACTCACGAGCTAACTCATCCCTCAACCCTTAATCAAGAAATCACTCCTAAGTGTAGTTGATACAGAAGCAGGCGTTATAACTACCGTTTAGCGGCGATGACAGGTAAAATGGCGCCCCCTTTATGTTCCCAAGCACCGCCATGACAGACAAAACAGACACACTCTTTAGCGCCGATGCTCCCTTCGGCGAGTTTGTGTTCGACCAAAAAGTGGTGGATGTCTTTCCGGATATGATTCAGCGTTCTGTACCCGGGTATATGACCATCATCCACATGGTGGGGCAACTTGCAGAGCGTTATGCGCAAAGTGGTTCAACCTGCTACGACCTGGGTTGTTCCCTGGGTGCCGCCAGCCTTGCGATGCGGCATCGTATCGCCGCCGCCGACGTAAAAATTGTTGGTGTCGACAACTCGCATGAAATGATCGAACGCTGCAAATTGATAATTGCGGCGGATTCCGGCCAGGTACCGGTGGATCTTCGTTGTGAAGATGTTCAGCACACAGAGGTGCACAATGCGTCGGTGGTCGTAATGAATTTCACCCTGCAGTTTATTGCTCCAGCAGAGCGTGCCGAACTGATACAGAGTATTTATAACGGTATGCGACCGGGCGGCGTATTGATCCTTTCAGAAAAACTTACCTTTAACGATCAACACCATGATCAGCTTATGACTGAGCTGCATCACTATTTCAAAAAAACCAATGGTTATAGCGACCTCGAAATAGCCCGCAAACGCACCGCATTGGAAAACGTGCTGATCCCGGAATCCCTCAACGTGCACACTCAGCGCTTGGCAAATGCCGGGTTTACCGGCACTGAATTATGGTTTCAGTGCTTTAATTTTTCGTCATTACTTGCCTTTAAGCCCTGTGCATAGCCCAATCGATTTTTCCACTTTACTGCAGGCACTGAAAGCAAAATCTCCACAGCTCTCTGCCTGGGCTGAAGCGCTGCCGGCCAATATTGCCAGCGGGCTCTCGACACAGAGGTACGGCGACTTACCGGCTTGGTACGCTGCGTTGCGTACCTTGCCCGCAGTCAGCACCCACGACTACGACCTCTCGGATACCGTGCGCATTGGCTCAAGGCATGCTGTTAGCAACCCAGAACACGCGCAAATCACCGAGGCGCTTAAACAGCTCATCCCCTGGCGCAAGGGCCCTTATGAGATCTTTGGAACCGCTATCGATACCGAGTGGCGCTCAGATTGGAAATGGCAACGGCTTGCGCCCCATATCAGCGATCTTTCGCAGCGCTGGGTATTGGATGTGGGTTGTGGTAACGGCTACCACTGCTGGCGCATGGCGGAAGCCGGAGCCGGCCGCGTTGTCGGTATCGATCCATCACCGCGATTCGTAGTGCAGTTTTATATGCTGAAGCACTTCCTGGGGGATATCGCCGTTGATGTCTTACCAATTGGTATTGAAGCCCTGCCTGCCAAGCTCGAAGCTTTCGATACAACCTTTTCGATGGGTGTGCTCTACCACCGCCGGTCTCCAATGGATCACCTTCTGGAGCTTAAAGCCACTCTGCGCCCAGGCGGTGAGCTGGTTTTGGAAACGCTGGTAATCGAGGGTAGTTTGGGGGAGGTCTTAGTTCCTGAAGGCCGCTACGCCATGATGAACAATGTGTGGTTTTTACCTTCCGTGGCAACTTTACAAAGTTGGTTGGCAAAATGTGGGTTCGATAATATACGCTGCGTCGATGTATCCAAAACTACGGTGCAAGAGCAACGTGCGACTGACTGGATGCGTTTCCAATCGCTGTCAAATTTCCTCGATCCCAACGATTCCAACAAAACTGCTGAAGGCCACCCTGCTCCGCTACGTGCGATTTTTATCGCTAATAAAAATAACTAACGATGCAACCGTCAAAAGCGGCAATTTGCTGCCACCCACCCGAAATTTTTCGCCGACACTCTGCCAATTTTTTGGCTGATTTTGAGATCAGCCTCACAGACCACCTTTATACCATTGATTTTATTGTTATTTTTTTTAACTTTATGCTTGGCATGAAAGTCGCTAATAGGCAGTAGAGGCATTGTAATTTTTGTCACCTGCGAGTTTTAGAGGTATTAAACCAGGACACAGTTATGGTCACATTGGCGAACAGTCAGCAGTCGAGCGACACCGCAAGCACCCCAGCGAAAACCGCGCATGAACAACGCGTTAATGGATTTCCTGTTGAAAATAAAATACGAGATATGCAATTTAAGTTGGCGCACAATTTACAGTGCTCACTCGATCTGCGTACCACTCTGGAAATGTTTTTTAGCAATATCCAAGAAGCAGTCACTCTTTCCGGCATGACTTACCAAACACCAAACAACGCAACCAGCTATCAGCTCGGCCAAATGCGGGTACACACCGCCAGTTATTCCATAGCAGCGAATGATCAACACCTGGGAAAAATCATTTTCAGTCGTGCGAAAAAATTTGTGGAAGTGGAGTTGGCCGCATTGGAAATGTTACTAGGCGTACTTTATTACCCATTGAAAAATGCTCTGCTCTACCAACAGGCGCTCCACAATTCCCTGCGTGATCCGCTAACCGGCATCGGAAATAAAGCCGCTTGGCAAGCCGCTTATTCTCGTGAAGTAAAATTAGCACAACGGCACAAATTGGATTTATCGCTGTTGGTAATAGACATTGACCACTTCAAAGCGGTTAACGACAGTTACGGACATCAATGCGGCGATAAATTCCTAAAACACCTCGCGACAGGCATGGAGCACAGTCTGAGAGAAACCGATCAGGTATTCCGCTTTGGCGGTGAAGAATTCGTAGTGCTGCTAAACAACACCAGCTTACAACATGCGGCACTGACTGCCGAAAGAATCCGCGTGCAAGTTGCTATGTCGCCCGTACGATTTAATGAAACAGATTACTGTGGAACCATCAGTATTGGCGTGGCTCATTTGGAAGATAGCGACGACGCCGACAGTTTGTTTAATCGTGCCGATAAAGCCATGTATGAATCCAAGCGCGCAGGACGCAATAAGGTTAGCTGTTTGTAAATCCCTAAGAAACACCCTTTTATCGAAGAGTGCCGAATTAAAAATAGACAGAATCTACCTTCATAAAAAGCTCACTTGTTACGGCGGGTATACCCGTGATTACTTTTTGGTTACCATGGCGCAGCCTATCAGCCAACCAGAAAATAATATGTTGTGTAGCGCGGGGAGCGAACCCAATGCCAATCACAGGAAATCTGCTTATCAGCGGAAGCTGGCAGCCCGGGGAAGCCGGTAACTTCCAGGCAAACGAGCCCTCTTCCGGTAATGCATTAACCACCAAACACACCAAAGCCAGCGAAGCACAGGTAGCCTGCGCTGCACAATTCGCGACCAATTCATTTCAGCGCTTTCGGAACACCAGCCTCGAAGAACGAGCGCGATTCTTAACAGAATGTGCCGAACAAATTGCAGCCTTGGGTGATGAACTCCTGGACACTATGCAGCGTGAAAGCGGCTATCCGCTCAGCCGCTGCGAAACCGAACGGGCTCGCACCATTGCACAACTTAACATGTTCGCCGAGTACATCATTAAAGGCGAATATCTCGAGCCACGCATCGACAGCGCGCAACCCGAGCGTAGCCCCTCACCTCGCCCCGATTTACGCTCGATTAATCATCCCCTGGGGGTGGTTGCGGTGTTCGCTGTCAGCAATTTCCCGCTGGCTTATTCCAGCGCCGGCGGCGACACCGCATCGGCACTTGCAGCAGGTTGCCCGGTCATTGTTAAAGGCCATGCATCGCACCCAGGCACCGGAGAACTGGTGGCTCAGGCACTGGCGATAGCGGCAGAAAACACCGGTATGCCGCCTGGAGTATTTAGTTTCATCCTGGGTGATGATGACCTTGCCGGCCGCACCCTCATCGAAGCCCCCGGAATAAAAGCCATTGGATTTACCGGTTCCGCAAAAGGCGGTATGGCCATCTCACGTTTAGCTGCAGCGCGTGCAGAGCCCATTCCTGTTTTTGCGGAAATGGGCAGCATCAACCCTGTCATTTTACTACCGCAGGCACTGCAAAATTGCGCTGAAGAAATTGCACAAGGGTTTACGGCGTCACTCACTTTAGGTACCGGGCAATTTTGTGTAAACCCTGGTTTGATAGTTGCGCTTGAAGATGCAAATCTCAATCGCTTTATCACGAGCTGCGCCAATGCCTTAGAAGCAACACCGGCGGGAATCATGCTTAATGCCAACATATGCGCGAACTATGCGTCGGGGCTGAAACGACTTCAAAACCACCCAGATATCCAATGTGTTGCGAAAGGCAAGGACATCGACGAAACCTCTGGCTATTACGGAGCGGCCGCTCTATTCAGCGTGAATGCCGTAGATTTCATTAACGACAGCGAACTGCTTGAAGAAGTATTTGGTCCGGCATCTCTACTGGTGCGCTGTGATTCCATTGCACAGATTAAGCGCGTCTTAGAAACACTCAACGGCCAACTTACCGGCACAATACACGGTAGCGATCAGGAACTGCAGCAACATCAAGACATTATTGAGAGCTTGTTACAAAAGGTCGGGAGGTTAGTAATTAATGGCTTCCCTACAGGTGTGGAAGTTTGCTCGGCTACTGTTCACGGCGGGCCCTTTCCCGCATCGAGCGATGCAAGATTTACCTCAGTCGGCACCGCGGCAATTAAACGCTTTGTGCGCCCCGTATGTTACCAAAATGTTCCCGATGTGCTTTTACCGACGGCGCTTCAAAACGCGAATCCACTTGGTCTCATGCGAACAGTGAATGGTGAAAAAACCGAGGCAGCAATTCAATAAAGACATTCAGTAATAATAGATGTGCAATTACATTCTCGAGGAAGGTGATTCTAAAAATTTACGTACCCGGTCTTTCACCTGATCTAAACCAATTGGGTTATGACCAGCCCTTACAAGCAGCAAATCAGCATCGGCTTTTTTTAAGGCTGTAAAATCAGCAACGGCATTTTCAAGCAAATGGGAACGGTCATTGCGACCATGTATCATGAGTATTGGTGATGTGATTTTATCGCGTATTGAAACTTCTGTTAAAGGATTGTAAACCAGAGAACTCGGAAATGGTGGCCTGTAACCCGTTGCCACCAGGACAACACCTGCTGCGGGTGAGCCTCGTTCAGAAAGCGCCATTGCTGCATAAGTCGCCGGTGCAGTACCCAGTGAAAAGCCATAAATTCGGACCTGTGCCGCATCGACATGCCATTGCTGCTGGAGCCGCTCCGCCATACGTACAGAATCCTGACGCAGACTGGTTTTAGTGCTTATGCCATCGGAAGGACCGTAACCTCGATAAGTCCAAACCGCAAATCCCCAGCCTTCATCGAGTAGATCAGACACAAACTGCGGAAATGACGAGAACTCAACCCGACCATTAGCATGGTATAGCAGCAACCACGGCGAAGTCGGCGATGGGTTTTCAGGTTCTCTAACCACACCATGCAACTGAATCCCGGGTTCCACCTCGAATACGTCTTTATGCCAACGCGGATTGTTCTCTAAAAACTGATAGTCCTGATCGGGCACGGGGCGTGGGCCAATTGCACGCATGTTCGCATAAATGGAATCTCCGTATTTTTTAAGAGCATGAAAACCAAGCAACCAAAACATTGCTATTAGGAACGCAACCAAAAGCAAAGCTATTTTAAGGCTGTTTAAGGTTAACATCCCTGATCTCCAGAAACCGGTTGATAGAACTTGATTATACCGTTATCAAAAATTCGATGATTTTTTTCGCTGTGATTTTAGACTCCAGAATTCCCAAGTGATCCCCAGCAACACTATCCACACGCAAGTCGCTCACCGCATACTTTTTCCAACCCAAGTCGGATAAAAACTTAAAGTGTTCCAGCCCGGGCCTGATCTCCGCTTTTATCAGTAATGTGGGGATTGTACAGGTTGGCAGACTATTCAGGTATTCCAGAGTTCCCTTACCGCGCAATGCGTTCCATAACTGTAAATTGCGATTGTTACGTGCTGATCGTGCGGTGTTAGTATGGACTTTAGTATTTGCAGACGAACCCAATATACGTTGCAAGGTTTTTCGATTCAAATTGCGTTTTAGCGTGAGCCACCAGTCTCTTTGATAACTTTTCGGTAATATACAATCCAAAATCGTTAGCGCACTTACATCGGTACCCAACTGGCGTGCCATCTCAAACGCCAATAAACCACCAAAAGAGACACCCGCAAGCGCAATTCGGCCTTCCGGCTGATGTTCCCGTATTGCGCGTATGTATAATTTGGCCAGGTCCTCAATAGTGACACTCTGCGAATCGCCTTGGAGGAAGGCTTCTTCTTCCGGTACGAAAACCCCATAACAGGAATATTCTTCACCCAGATTGACGGCAAGCGTGTGATAAAGCGCAATACCGCAAACAAAATAAATTGTGGGCTTATTGTGGTATTGAGTAAGCGCCACCACCATACTTTTTAAAACACCGCCTCCCTGCTCCACCACTGTGCTTAAACCCGCTATCGTCGGATGTTGGAATATTTGTCCTACCGGCAAGCTGAGATCGAAGGAATTATTCAGGTCATTAACCAACGCCACAGCAAGAATGGAATTTCCACCAAGCCGGAAAAAATCTTCGTTGGGGTCGACGTTTTTAAGGCCGAGCCGATTTGCAAACAATTCGCTGATTTTAACTTCTATATCGTTTTTGGGGCGGGCGTACGTGGTGCCATGAGTAAGCTCAGGATATTTGGGAGGGGGAAGCGCTTTACGATCGACCTTCGCATTTGGGGTTAATGGAAAATGTTCCATCGTTACATAGAACCTGGGCACCATATAGCTGGTAAGCTGCTTGTGCATATACGTCTCTAAAACGCCAAGATCAAGCGACTGGCCATGCTCCGGAATCACATAGGCAATGAGCTGGGCTTCGCCACTGGGCGCGGGATGAGTATGTACCACCGCGTCGTGTACACTGGCATGTTTTTGTAAAACCTTTTCTATCTCCCCCAGCTCAATCCGGAAACCACGAATTTTTACCTGAAAATCGTTGCGACCAAAATACTCCAATTCCCCGTCAGGCAACCATCTCCCAACATCGCCCGTGTTGTAGAGCCGCGCATCATCACCTAAAGAATACGGGTCGACAACAAAGCGCTCTTGGGTAAGCTCTGGCCTGCGATGGTAACCCAAAGCCACACCATCACCGCCAATATAAATTTCGCCCAACACACCTGGCGGACACAATTGCTTCTGATCATCCAACACCCACACCGTGGTGTTTTTTATGGGTGCACCTAGTGTTAACGGCGTATCACGCAAAACACGTTTACAGGTTGACCAAACTGTCGTTTCTGTGGGGCCGTACATATTCCACAGCTCGCGACAGCGTTCCAAAAGCTGGCTGGCCAGCGCAAGTGGTAAGGCTTCGCCGCCACACAACACTTTTAATGTTTGTTTACCCTGCCAACCGGAGTCTACCAACATTCTCCAGGTAGCCGGTGTAGCCTGCATCACGGTCACCGATTCCCGTTCCAGGATTTTGGCCAGCTGATGCGCATCCTTACTCTCTTCGCTTGTGGCTAAAACAATGCGGGCACCTCGTAGCAGAGGCAACAAAAGTTCAAGCATCGAAATATCGAAAGATAAGGTAGTTACCGCCAGCAAACTGTCGTCGGCATGCAACCCGGGTTCAAACGCCATACTAAACAAAAAATTCACAATCGCCTGATGCGAAATGCAAACACCCTTTGGTTTACCCGTAGAGCCCGAAGTGTAAAGCACATAAGCGATACTCATACGACAATCTGAATCCGGAGTGATTTGCAATGGGCTTGGATTTTGTTCGTTCCGGCCAATATCTTCCAGATTAAAGGTTTTGTCGCGATCGCACCCATGTCTTGCTGCTAAATCTTGATTCGAAACAACTAGCACCAATTCAGAATTTTCAACAATATAAGCCAAACGCTCGGTAGGAAAGGAAGGGTCTAGAGGAACAAATGCGGCGCCGCATTGCAAAATTGCAATAATGGTTGCAAGCATGTCGGGAGACCGTTGCAAGCAAACCCCGATAAAATCGCCCTGGTGCACGCCGCGCGCTAACAGCTGCCCGTTAATTATCCGAGCGCGATCCAAAAGCTGCTGATAGCTCAGGGATTCACCCAGACAACTTATTGCAATCTTGTTGGGAGTTTTTAAACATTGCTCGCTTATTAAGACTTCAAGCCGCGTACTTGCGGGATAATCAAATTCAGTTGCATTCCACCGATTTAATTTTAATTTCTGGCGCTCGCTAACAATGGGTATTTCACAAATTTTAGCATCACTATTTGTTATTAGGTGATGCAACATCACATCAAAACTTTCTAGCCATTCAGCTACACTGGCAGCGTTAAAAAGATCGCTGTTGTAGGTTGCCTCCAATTGAAAGCGATCGTTCAAATCCACGACCTGTAATTCAAGTTCGAAGTTAGCAAATTTACGCTCAGGCATACTAAGCTTAGCTTCACAACCTTCAAATGTGGGGCATTGTCTGCCACGATCAAGATTGAACATGGTTGTAACTAACGGTGTTCTGTCCGGGCTCCAATCTAGCTGAAGATGTGAAAGCAAACTTCCAAATGTCAGCATTTTATGATCTTGAGCGTCAAGCAGTGCGAGTCTGTTGCGTTCTAATAAATCACTGAAACTATTTTCATTATCGAAATTCAGGCGCATTGGAAGCAGATTGGTTGCATGTCCCATTTGAAAATTTGCAACATCTGGATCCCGCACTGAGATAGGAAGCCCTACAACGATATCCTGCTGCCGACTGATTCGCGAAAGCAATAATTGGAACGCAGTCAATAAAAATGCCACAGGAGTTGCGCCGTTTTTAGCAGCCGCCCGAGCTAGATGTTTACTGGAAATATTTACCACAAAATCAACGCGCGCACTGTGATAAGTCTTTAACGGAGGGCGAGGACGATCGGTTGGCAATCCTAGGGGTTCGGGCAAAGTGGTAAACTGGGCTTTCCAATACTCGACGCTATCTTCCCAAGTGTCCGACACTTGAAGCTCTTGTTCAAACGCGACATGCTCCGCAAAACTTACAGACGGCGATAATTCAATTTCAGCATTTTTACAGCGATGGCTATATATGTGCGCCAACTCCTGGAAAAACAGCCGAGATGACCAACCGTCATAAACAATATGGTGTGATGCCAGAATCAACTTCAGCGAGTTTTCAGGCATTTGAATCAGGGTCGCTCTTACCAAAGGACCTTTAATCAAGTCAAACGGCAAAGATACTTGCTCTTCAGCCAAGTGAGATGCTGTTGCCCGTGCTTCAGCGGAACTTCTGCCCGACAGGTCGATATCATTAATCGTTAACTGACTCGCTTGCACATATTTTTGTTGATCATAAGATTTGTTAAACCGAGTTCTTAAAGCATCATGCCGGTTAAAAAGAACCAGAATCGCTTCACTTAAAATCGATAATTTGATATCCCCCTTCAGATCTAATACCAAACACTGGTTGTAAGCCGCACTACCAGAATCCCCCATTTGAACGACAGCGGCAATTTCGCGTTGCGCGGCCGTTAAATTTTGCCATTCTATCTGGGATGTTTTAGGTAAAGGAGAGAAAGCTGGTTGTGAATTCTGTAAACGGTTCTCAACTTGAGTGCGTGCTTTTTCAATATAACGTTCGAGCGCATAAGGAGAATTTAACCGCTCAAGCAAATCTCGCATTTTGCAGGTCAATTTAAACGTTCTAGCCGTGCGATTCGCAACTTGAGTTAACAGCAGTGAATCAAAGCCCTGTTCAAGGAAACCCTTTTCCCATGCAAGGGTTTCGCGTGTAAAACCAGACACATCACAAAGTATGGTTCCCAATTGTTCAGCAACATTTTGTTCTGTTGCCAATTGTGCGGGCGGAACTACAGTTGCAGTACTTTTCTCATTGTCAACCGTCGGCGATACCCAACAGGCGCTGCGATCAAAGGCGTATCCTGGCAGGGGTATTTTTTTACCGGGAGGGAGGTCCTTCCAGATGGACGATGTATTACTAAGTCCAGCACTCCACAATTGCCCAAGAGCATTTGATAGGGCAAGCAAATCACTGTCGGGCTCGTATGCGAGCGATGTTATCAGGGGAAGATCAGCATTTGGCCGCTCAACTTGCTGCGCCACAAGGCTACTCAGCGCCCTACCCGGTCCCACTTCTAAAAAACAAGCGCCCAGCTCGTTACAAACAGTTGTTACACCCTCTGCAAATCGAACCGGACTCGCCAATTGTTGTAACCAATAATCCGCGGTTGTGACCTCCGCTTCGTCAACCCAATTCCCTGTAACACAGGATATCCATTTGTCTTGAGGTTTCCTAAAACTCACCCCACTCAAAATTGATTTAAATTCCGGTAGAGCACCTGCCATCAAAGGTGAATGAAAAGCGTGTGAAGTCGCCAGTCGCTTGTACTTTATCTCGTGAGCATCAAGCGCCTGCTGGAGATTATCGATCGCATCATAATCACCGGCGACCACAGTTATTTCAGGCGCATTGTAACCCGCGACAACAACCTGCGTTTCGGCAATATAAGGCGCGACTACCTCCGCGCTGTCGCGAACGGCTAGCATCGCACCGCGTGGCTGAGCCTGCATAAGTCGACCACGGTGAAATACCAACATGCAGCCCGTTTTAAGGTCAAACAATCCTGCGAGACATGCGGCGACATACTCACCCAGACTATGGCCCATCATAGCTGCTGGTTTAACCCCCCAATGCAGCCATAAACTCGCCAACGCAGTTTCAAATGCAAAAAGCACCGGCTGTGTTACGGACGTTTCGTTGAGAATATCGGGATTCGCTTTCGCTTCTTCAAAAACGAGACTGCGAATATCTTTTTGTAAAAGCGGTAATAAGGTTTCTGCACAGGTATCTATGATGTCAGCAAAAACAGGTTGAGTGTCGTAGAGCCGCTGTGCCATGCCGGGCAATTGTGAACCCTGGCCAGGGAATAGGAACACCACACCAACGTTACTACTAGATCCCTTGGCAGGTTCGGCATCAATTACATTTGCCAGCGACACCGTCTCGAGTATTTCTGTTCCGTTCGCAACATTTTCGCACGCGACTGCCACGCGGTACCTTTGAGATAAATTCGACTGTTCAAGGCTGTATTCAATATCGCCTGCAGTGTGATGAGTTTGAGCTTTCAGGTACTGAGCCATGTTTTTGACTTGCTCACACACAGAATGCTTACTTGCCGCGCTAAACCGCCATAAATAGGCATTGCGTTCGTCGCGGCTTGCAACGAAGGGAGGCGCCTCTTCCATAATGAGGTGCACATGATTACCGCTAGCACCGAAACTATTAAGCGCCACAACACGACGCCTGCCGCTGGCACGCCATGGCACAGACTCTGTATTAATTTCGAAACCGTATTTAGATACAGCCGCTGAGTTTGTCACATGCCCAGGCATGGCGGGTGTTAAACGATGCTGTAATATGAGCGCATTTTTAATTACACCCAATACACCGGAAGCAACCGTTAAATACCCCGTGTTTGCCGAGTGAGAACCTATGATTAATGGCGTATTACGTTCCTTGTAGCAGTGCCCAAGAGTTTCTAGTTCCTTGTCGTCCTGGCCAGGAAAAGCCGTTCCACTGCCTTCAATATAATCAACCCAGCCGGGTGTAATATCGGCCATGGCAATGGCCATATTGACAGCCAACGCACCAGCTTCAGGGTCGGGAGTAGCTTTTGATCCCGCATTGGCAATTGCAGCACTTCGAATGACTGCGTGAATGTGATCACCACCGGCAATCGCATCTTGCAAACGTTTTAATACGATTACGCCGCCACCATGACCGAGAGTGGAGCCTTGCGCGTTGCCGTCGTAGGGGTGATGGCGAAGATGCCAGTCGGACGCTGGCGGCTGTTGGTGAAAACAGGAATCTTCCTGTGGTGTGGCAATAGAAATACCACCAGCGAGAGCAATATCACACTCTCCTTGCAACAGCGCTGAATACGCTAGAGCAACGGCGACAGCCGAGCCACTCTCATCGCCGGCAAGCGTTACAACAGGGCCAGTTAAAGACGCCTTATGTGCAACCCTTGCTGCAAGGTAATCTGAGCCATTACCGATCACCGACTGCAGGAACACACCTTCGCCTAACAAATCTTGCCGCTGCATTAAATTGTTAACCAAGTAGTCGCTTGAAGCGGCAGCTACCCATAACCCTGTATGACTTTTTTGACTTTCGGCTAACAACCCTGCGCCATACAATGCGCCCCAAGCCAGTTCTAAAAATATTCTTTGCTGTGGATCAATTAAAGCGGCTTCTTTCGGCGTAATACCAAATAAATTGCTATCAAAATCCGCTACGTTCTGCAAAATTCCTCGACACTTCACCCAATTTTTTTCGTGTCGAATACTCTCGCCATTCATACAGCTTATGTTTTTTTGGGCACATTCGCTTTCAAAGAATAATTGCCATAATTCTTCAATGGTTGAGGCGCCAGGGACTCTAACACCCATCGAAACTACCGCGATCGCGCTATCCAATTCGTCTGCCATAAGCTACTTAATAATTTTTAATTAGATTTTTTGCCGTTCTTTACAACCGGCGTCTATCCTGCAAAAAGCAATCCCATAAATCGATTAAATAGCAGATATTTGTTTTATGTTCATACCACCATTCGTGATAATGCTAGACAATTTAACCAGTCGATAGATTGATCCATAATAAACGTGGTATGGCATTTTTAGCGTAATGCAACACTTTCTACCAACAATCGGCTTATGCAGTATCGAACACTTATCAAATTTAAGGATGTTAATGGTGAAAAGTACCAGTGCCTACGACGTTTCTTCATTCGCCGCAAATGCAAACGTGGAGATCGAGAGGCTGAATGCCCAGGTCGACCTATTCTGGCCAAGTGAAGGTGACCTACTCGAAAAAATTGGGCTAAGCAATACCATGCGCCTGTTAGACTGCGGTTGCGGGCCAGGTCGCTTACTGGAACATATCAAAACACGCTTTCCCAATTCCCATTGCGAAGGTGTTGAGATAGACAGCATGCTGGTTAAGGTTGCCAATCAAAAGCTGTCGGATTTAATGCTCGATGTGAACGTTCGCGAAGGTTCTGCAGAATCTTTCTGTGACGAAAATGCCAGTTTTGATTTCATCATTATGCGACTCGTGCTTGAGCATCTTCCCGACCCACACAAGGCGATCACCAATCTTGTCAAACACCTGCGACCCCATGGCAAGCTAATCGTTATATCGAACGACTTTGAGTACCACCTGAGAACATACCCAGAAGTCCCTGAACTAACGCCACTCTACGCAGCTTACTGCGAGGCAAGGCGCAATGACGGCGGCAACCCTTGCATTGGCAGAGAGGTACCGCAGCACCTTATTAACGCGGGCCTATCCCTGGCAACCGTGACGGTCGAACTCGCTCACAACGGTTTGATTGGCGACCAGCCGTTTTTGAAATCAGAAGGCTCGGGGATACCGGCACAATTGGTTGCCAGTGGCTACCTAGACAATGCTGTTCTCGAACCTCTCACGCGCAATTGGCTGAAGATGTTACAAACACCAGGGCACAGCATTTCCCGTCAATTATGGATAGCCGTCGGAGAAAAACCTAGCGACTGGCGAGAAATCAGCGCCAGTAAAACAAGTACCGAAGATACATACAAACAATCGCTGTCTGAACATTTTGATGAGAATGAAAGCGCCACAGGCAAAGTATTTAAATTCATAAAACATCATCTAAAACTTGAAGATCTTAAAGAAACAGACTCCTTGAGTGCCTTTGGAGTAGATTCAATGACTGCAATCTCATTGCAGGACAGTATCAAACTCTTAACGGGTACCGAAGTGCCCTTGCAGCAATTACTCGGAGACACGCCGATTCAAATAATATTGAATACAATTGAGCGAGATTCGTTACAAAAAACTGAGCAGAGCGCAAATTCAACTCCTAAATCCCCAGATACTACTGAGTGGGACGAAGGGGAACTCTAATGAGTAATGAGTTGTTTAATGTTTTAGCGAAGCATCGTATTTTACTGGCATATGATCAGGGTAAACTGCGTTATCGTTCCCCCAAAAAGTCCATGACGAACGATACTAAAGAACTCATTCAGCAGAATAAGCAGGAATTACTCCAACTGCTCGCTCTCCATAATGATTTTGTTCAACTGAGCCCGCTATCCCATAACCAGCAGTCTTTGTTTTTCGCGCAGCTGCAACACCCCAAAAGTAGCGCCTACAATTTAGCGCTTGCTGTAAAGCTAAACGGTGAACTCGATGAAATTCGTTTACAAACTGCACTCAATACACTGCAGAACGAGCAACCTCAACTGTCTGCGAGATTTTCATTATTCGAAAGCAACACTTCCCCGGTTCCCTACCAGATAATTCCAGAACAAAGACAGGCTCTGCTAACGCGTACTGATATTTCGCACATTTCGGAAGCGCAGCAAACGGCTATAATTCAAAATTACTACGACGAGACGATAGACCTCGCTACAGGGCCAATCTTTCAAACCAGAATCTACGATGTTTCACCTGATACCTGCATCCTTATTTTAAAGTTACATCACATTGTTGCAGACGGCTGGTCCCTAAAAAAAATCGTAGATACTCTCGACACCCTTTACAAAGACCACAAGCTGAGCAAGGTAGCACTAGCGCAACAGGAAAATTCAGTCAGGAGCAGAGATTACACCGACTATATACTGGAACAAATATCTGATGAAGAGAGAGAGGAGCACCACAATTTAGTAGAATTTTGGCAATCACACCTGAACAAATACGACACCGCTGTAGAATTTAGTGAACTAAATATTCGCCCAAAGAACAGAAACAACCAGGGCGACACTGTTTTTTTCAATCTACCAAAAAGCACCAAAGAGCGCGTTAAGACTTTAGCCGCGCAAGTACGCACAAGTGAAACCGCAATTTATTTTAGTGTTTTTCATCGACTTGTTAGCGAGAAATCAAAACGTAGCGATATAGTGATAGGCGTACCGACCATTGGCCAAAGAGGAATAGAAGATAAAGATATCGTCGGCTACTATGTGAACCCTGTCCCTGTACGATGCCGATTAGCGGCTGGCTTAACACTCAACAAGCACGCACAACAATGCAATGAAGCTATAACAGACACCGTTAGCCATCGAAGCCTGGCATTTACAAAAATTTGTGGCATTTCAAAAAGCAAGCTCGACTCGTCGCGTACACCCCTGTTTCAAGTGATGTTTAACCACCTTACAGACAAGGTACTTGGGAATGCGGTGAACTGGATTTATCCCTGGCCCAATAACGAAGCGAGGTCTTTTCTAAACCTACCTGCAACGCCCTTCCCGATTAAACAGCAACAGGGACAATTTGATTGCACCTTGGAGATTATCGAAAAATCGAACGATGTACTTGGTTTACTCAAATTCGATACCGCTCTTTTTAGTCAAACAAACGCCACGCAATGGGCAGATGACTACCAATTCCTACTTGAAGAATATCTGGAAAATCCTGAAAAGCGACTTGACCCTTTAACGGTTCCAGAACTATTTAACATTGTTATAACGGCCACTTTCACGGCAGAACCGATTGCAAGCCCTCTGGAAAAGGCGCTGGCAATGATATCAATGAAATCGCGAATTTCATTTACGCCTTACAACCAGTTATTCCAGTCTTTTATAAACCCAAACAGCGAGTTCCGACAAAATAAGCACGGCGTCAATATTGCACTTATTCGTTTAAGCGATTTAATCGTTCCCGAATACCATCAAGAACAAGTAAACACGTTGATTTCGGACCTGGTTGAGCTATTGGAAAATCACACGTCCGATCTAGGCGTACCACTTATCGTTCACGTATGTGAGTCTAATGAGTTTTATCCACATTTCTCCATATCCGAGACTGAAGCTGTACTTGAAGACAAGTTAACGGAAATAAGCGGATTAATCCTTCTCCCACAGACCAGCTTCAAGCACTGGTATGACCCAAGGACTAAATTCATACCTTCGGATAACATTATTGGCGGTATTCCCTATACACAGGCTTATTATGATTGTCTCGGTGTCGCGCTTGGGAGGTACACTTATACGCACAGCAACGCGCCACTTAAAGCATTAATTATCGATTGTGATGGCACACTGTGGGATGGCATTGTTGGAGAAGATGGAGTTGCCAACCTTACAATTGAACAACATCAAAAAGCATTCCAAAATTTTTTATTAGAACGCTACAAAGCGGGAATTATGCTGTGCCTTTGCAGTAAAAATAATGAAGCAGACGTTTGGGAGGTATTCGAAAAGCGCTCAAGCGATATGATACTAAAACCTGAGCATTTTTCTTTTAATCGTATAAACTGGCTACCAAAATCCTCCAACATTGAAGCTATTGCTGCAGATATGAACATTTCCGTGCAAGCTATGGCTTTTTTGGATGATAGCCACACTGAGCGACTTGAAGTAAGCAATGGCCAACCTTCCATATGCATCGTAGATTTTCCAGAAGCTTGGCAAGATAGATTACAATATCTCGAAAATTTTTGGGCTCTAGACACGCGCGCGATAACCGAAGCCGATACCAAACGTGCCAGCCACTACAGAAGTGAAAGCAAGCGCAAGGAATTAAAACACAAAACCACATCCTGGCAAGATTTTATTCGTTCACTTGAACTCGAAATTACGATCGCCGAGGCATCCCCATCAGATATCGAGAGATTATCGCAACTCAGCTATAGAACCAACCAATTTAATACAACCTTACAAAGACTGGATACCGTTACATTTAGCAACTTAATTTCATCAACTAAGCATTTAATACTAAAAGTTAACGTAAGAGATAGATTCGGCGACTATGGGCTTGTGGGGTCGGCACTATGCGAACACGATAACAAGCAATTATATGTAAATAACTTTATGCTAAGCTGTCGAGCGCTTGGTAGAACGGTCGAGTACGAACTGGCAAAATACATTGGAGCTTGGTCTTCAAACCACAAAATAGACGATGTAACCTTTCTATTTAACACCGGTGAACGCAATCAACCTGCGAAATCTTTTTTAGAACAACTGGCCGCGGCAACTCAAGCGACTACTCTTGAAAATGACAGCATCTCCATTCCTAGTAATAAGCTTCGAAAGTTTGATATACCAGATCCAACCCAGAAATCCGTTGTAGGCACGGCGACACCAATTGCTATTTCATCACGCAGCACCGCAATGTGGCCACCAGCACTGGGGGCGATAGCCTGCAGGCTAAACACTCCTGAAAATATCAACCAAGAATTTCACTCCTGGCCCGGTAAATTAGCAAGCGATGCGTCGTTGCACTCCGATTCTGAACTCGATATTCAGTCACGTGTCAAAACCATTTGGGAACACGTGCTGGAAACACCCGTCAATAATATGGAACATACTTTTTTTGATCTTGGCGGCAACTCTTTACTGCTCGCACAAGCTGCCATATTAATGCATCAAGCTGGTATACCCATTACTTTAGCCGAGCTATTCCAATACCCGTCCATCGCCATGATAAGCAAGTTCCTGGCATCAAATACTGCAACACAAGATACCCACTTAACGAACTCATACCTTTTTAAATTGGCACCTCCCTACCAACGTCTTCAGGGATACCGAATGAACAAGAATACGCCATGAGCACAGCGAATAAAATTGCCGTCATCGGTATGAACGGACGTTTTCCGTCCGCTAATTCAGTAGACGAACTCTGGAAAAATCTATTAAAAGAGAATGATAGCTTCACTCTATATAATGATAAATATTACACAGAAAGGTGTTTTCCTGAAGAAATATTTCGTTCTCAGTCATTTGTAAAACGCTGCCCACGTTTAATTGATGCTACGGGATTTCATGTAGACGATTTAAATTGTAGTGCGGAACAAGCTTTAACAATGCCACAGCAAACGCGTTTACTCCTGGGTTGCGCAGTGGAATTATGTGATCGTACCGGGTACACGCAAAATAATTTCAACGGATCAATAGGTTTTTGGGGGGGCCAAGGGTTCGATAATTACGCATTAAAATGTCTACAATCACTGCACAAAACCATCCACGGTTTTCCAAATCTCCTTAAACACGATGCGAACTTACTAGCCCCGACTCTCGCTCGATATTTAAACCTAAAAGGCCCTGTAATACAGGTGCAAACTGCATGTTCAACCTCCCTGGTGGCTGTTCATCAGGCGGCCTTGGCACTTAAAACTTATCAATGCGATATCGCCTTAGCCGGCGGCGTGTCGATCCAATATGCATTTCTACCCGGTTATCTGTATCAAGAGGGAGAGATATTTTCTCCCGATGGCTATTGCAGGCCTTTCGATGCCGCGGCAAATGGTACTGTATTCGGTGAAGGCTGTGGCGTGGTTATGCTTAAAAGATTACAGGATGCCCTAGCGGATAACGACAATATTTTGGGAGTAATTACTGGGTCTTCTATAAGTAACGATGGAGCGGCAAGAGCGGGTTTTACGGCCCCAGGTGTAACAGGCCAGTTGAAAGTACTTAATGAGGCTTACCATCGAGCTGGAATTTCTCCCGAACAACTCAATTATCTGGAAGCTCATGGAACCGGCACCCCTGTTGGCGACCCGCTTGAATTATCCGCTTTGAATCAATTTTTTCAAAAACATACCAAAAAACAGCATTTCGTTGAACTGGGAGCTCTAAAAGCCACCATTGGACATCTGGATGCAGCCGCCGGAGTCGCAGGTTTAATTAAATGTTTGTTGATTATAAAAAATGGTCAAATGCCCAAGTTACATAACTACACAAAACCAAATGAGCACATAGATTTTAAAAATTCGGCTTTTAGGATCAGTCAAGAAACGTTGCAGTTAGCCGACGAAAAACCATTTGTAGCGGGAATTAGCTCGTTCGGGCTAGGCGGCACCAACGCACATGTGGTGGTTCAGAATTTAGCATCGATATAACGAGAGACTGTTGAAAAACTCTTGTCTGCTCAGCTGATTCACAAATCACGCGTAAAATCTAAATAAAATGCTTACCATCTCGCTCTCCCGGGTGAAAATATCTCTATTTCGACATACATTGGATTTTTTCTACAGTCTCGAGGCCGCCAGTAATAGCCATTCCAATCGTCCATATCTTTTTGTGGCTCCTCCAGTGAGCTGTACAGCTTCTTGCGAAACGCCACGTCGTCGATTGGCCCAGGCACTGAAGCCTAGACGCCATCAACAAGACGGAATTTTATTTGCTTTTGAGGATTACCTCCAGCGAGTCGACGTTACTGGCCGCTGTGTTTGATACGATAAGAAATACGCAATTCCACACCAACCACCACCCATCTTACAGCGCCTCGAAATTGACTACGAAACATGTTTACTTAACGTCACTCAATTTTAAAGAATCTAGCATCAGCACTTCCGCAAAAAACTCGGGCAACGCTACCGCGCGGCCTAAAAGGCACTCACACCTAAAAAACTAATTGTTCTGAATATCTCAGAAGTTTCACTCGCCTTCGATTTGGGAAACTTGAGGGTTTATCTTTAACCTATTCGTAATAGCAACGAAGGTGACGATTAAGCCGCTGCACTCAACTGCACAGCCCACGATGGCTAACCATAACTTGCTTTTCGCAGTATTTTTCTCTCTAGAGTGCCTGTGCTCTAGTTTTTGTATGTTTTTTAGAATGCTTATCAGGCAATAGGGGTTTACCAGTAAACGCCCTGCCCACAGAAAACATTTCACTTGTTCATCTGCACAGGTCCTCAACTATTTGAAAAATTTCCTTCGTGCAAAACCACATTAGAGTTGCGTGTAATTGTCAGCCGTTTATTATGCTTGCCGTCCGCAAAGGGACTCTAAGCGCGGGCGGGGTCAGGTGTTTATCTGCCCGCAATTTAAAAACGACAACAAGGAGTTTAACCATGTCGAATGACGACTTCGAAACCCATCTCGCCACCCTTCAAGCCATTCCCCACAACGCCATAAAAAGCAGCTCGATACCCATCGGCATTTATGCCCAGGAGGCAGAAAACCTGTATCACTGGGCCAAAAAAGATCTCGCGGCATTGCAAGGCGCGGGTTTAACCGAAGACTATATTGAGCAACTGTCGTTGCGTGTGGATCTATTACGTATCGCTGAAGCGCGCTGGCAGGCCGAGTATCAGGCACGTAAAGAAGCAACAGCGGAATGGGCGGAAAAAAGTCCGGGCGCTTATGCGCTGCGCGATAGTTTATTGCGCGCGATGCGTTATGCGTTTCGTAACAAGAACGATTTACTACAACGGGTATCTGCCGTGGCAGAAGGCGATTCTCATGCAGATATGATTCAGGATCTCGCCACCCTGGCAGTGTTAGGCAAGCAACAAAAGCCCTTGCTGGAAGCGATTCATTTCGACACCAGTTTGTTGCAAGAGGCCAACAGCGTTGCCGACACCATGTCTGTACTGCTGGCGCTCGCCAATGGCGATAAATTAGAGGGCAACGATGGGCGAACCTTGCGCGACCAGGCGTTTACCTATCTCAAGGAAATCGTCGATGAGGTACGCGCTTGCGGTAAATACGTGTTCTTTAATCATGAAGCGCGGCTTAAAGGTTACAGCAGTGCTTTTCTGCGCAACCAGAACAAACGCAGTCGGTCTGTAGCAGCCGGGGAGCCCTCAGAAAGCTCACTGAGTGTATAGAATTTCCCTCCCTTCCCACGCGTTCTGCGTGGGAACCCCCTTTCCTTCTGCGCTTTACTAGAACCCGCCTTAAAACGGTTCTCGACGCTGCCCACAATCAATTCCGGTGCGCAAATACCGCTACAGATGGCGCGAAACTGATGATTGGATCCGGTCACCCACTGATTGAGCTACCCTAATTGGTGATGGATTGACCATCAAGGTGATTGGTGCCTGGTCCCGCTGCTATTGGCGGGTGCTCATTTGCCGATAGAATGTACAAGCTGTTGATTGGTTCACTGTCGCCGAGTGATTGGGGCGCAGTGAAAACGTAATTGGGGTGGGTGACGCATAAAAAGGAAGACCAGCCAGCTGATTGGTGACCTATGGCTGAGCTATTGGGGAGCGATCACTTTTTATAGAATGACTTGCAGCCTTATTAATTAAGTGTGAATTGGCGATTGGGCGGGTTAGATCTGGTTGCAGGAAGGCTGTCGGGAGAGATAGACAGTGTTTGCTGTTGTTCTTGCTGTTTCTCTTTTAGAGCTGTCCCTGTAGCTGTTGTGTTTTTTGTGGCAACGCAGCAATAGCTTCGCTGTCTTGTAGACTCACCGTTAAACTCTTTTTTAAAAATTCGTTTTTACATCTGCCCTATTTCGGTCTTAACTTTTGGCTCATACGCGCCGCAGGTTTATTACTACCGTACCTGCTATATAATCGTGTAACGCTCGACGTTTTTTGTTAGAAAGCATGGTAACTACCTCAATAAAGAACCAGACGAAATCTACAATTCCTGAAAATATCAAAAAATGCCGCATCATTTCTGATAGTCTCCCATCTTCGCTTTCTGGTGCGAATGAGACAATAATAACGCCTTGCTCTGTTGCGACCAAACTGGAGTGGCTTTTGTGTTATAGTGCAGCGAAGTGTAACGCACAAAAGCCACGGAAGTTTGGGCGTCAACAGGAGCAAATTGTTAGGCATTTGATGGCAGCAACGCATATATTGCAATAATTTCTTCTATTTCTTCTTCGTCGTGTTTCCATCTTAGCAAGATTCTCTCGTCAGTATTCCAACCTCTACTCTGTATATCGATACTACAGATTATTCTTTGACCCTCGCGAATGAAATCTCTTCTATCTTTTTGCAACTTTATGCCCTTAATTTTGCATGTACCATTAATAAAGCTATATATTTTTTCGTCATTCTTTATTACATCAAGATAGGGATAGAGCAACCATCGCTTCCTAATCACAATCATGCTCTCCGATTCATCTACGATCTTATATATTATTCTTCCATAAAACTTGCGAACCCGCCAAAATAATGTTTCATTCTTATAAATTTCAAAATCTATCGTATGATGCAGCGATTCCTCAGTTGACACTACTTTAAGGAAATATTCGTTCATTTCTTTCTTAGCCTAACCAAGCTGTAGAAAATTTGGTTTAACGGTAAAAATATTTATCTCCCATCTAATTTTCTTGGAAGTCATTAAGCTATTCCCATTTTTCCTCGGTTTTATCTGTATTCAAGCTATTCTTTCAATTTGAAAGTGAAATAGCTTACTCGCTCCATAATCATCGCTATCTTGGGGAACATAACTTTACGCCCCCATTATACTTATATCCCCATATCGCCATAACTTTTCGATGTTATGCATAATACAACACATCATCCACTGGCAGGTGACCTTGGCCTTGCCACGTAATGTCAGTTTATTAATGCCCTTGTTGCTAGTAATGTTTCCGAAAACCGGCTCTATGGTCCACATGCGTCTTGCGTAATCAGCTCGACCTTGTTCACTGTCGATCTTTTGCTTCATTAGGTCGAGATAATTGTGATTATCTTCGCCATCCACTCGAAAAGAAACTTGGCGACCATGTTCTTTTAGTGGCTTTTTCATGCACTTACTTTGAATCGAGCAAGCGCGACAATTTTTTAAGTACGACTTGAATCGATGATATCGTCTACCGTTGATTTCGAAATGATCTCCGTGGTACATCATCTCATGACCGTTTGGGCAAACACATATCAGTGATTCTTTGTTAAAGCTAAAGTCGCTTGCGGGTATTTTTGCGTATGTTTTACGTTGGTCTTTTCGTGTCTTTTGACGATGGTCTTTATGCTTTTTGACGTTTTCGGAATTAGCAATTCTAGGGTCTCGCTGCCGGTACAATGTATCTGGCACTACGGCATTGATATTTTGATCAAATAAATATTTCATGTTGGCTTCGCTGGAGTATCCTGTGTCGGCCGTCAACAAGACGCCATCGTCGAAGACCTCCTCACCTAAACTATTTTTGATAGCTTCTACCATCGGTTGTAACAGTGATTGATCTTGGCCAACGCCAAAACACTCGTTGGCAATAACGATTTGATAAAGCTCATCTGATACCGTTTGGCAGTTGTAGCCTTGGATTGTCCCGCCGCTCGTATCCATTTTGCAGCTTTCATTGTCGGTAATATTACTTTGAACCTCTCGCTTGTGCTTACCAGAGCCCAGCCGCTTTTCGTTATGGGTAAGAAATTCGTCTATCTTGTCTGCGTTCGCCAACAGTGTGTCTACGGTCTGAGTATGCTTTGCTTTATCATCACCACTACCGCCGTCGTTAGACAAGTGTCGATCAATAATCTCTTGTGCTGATTTTCTAAGTTTTTGTGATTTCCGCTTTAGATCCGCATGCTTACCACTCCATTGTTTGGAGGCATCCGACGGTAGCTTACAGCCATCAATCGCGAAGTGTTCCTTCCCAACCAAGCCACTTTTACAGCAAATCATCAGTACTTTGTGAAAGAGTGATTTCATGGCTTCATCGTGACTACTCACGAAATCAGCAATGGTCGTAAAGTGGGGAGCTCGTCCACTAGCAAGAGCCATAAACGTTAAATCGGTTTTACAGGCCCGTTCTATCGAACGGCTAGACGTCATACCCCGGTAGTAAGCATAAAAAATCACACGCAAAAGAAGCGCTGGGGGATAGGCCTTGCGACCGACTGATGTGTTTCTATAACACCTATCAAACTGTTCCAAGCTCAGGGTATGAGTGACCAGTGTATAAAGACAAAATTCGAAGGTGTTCTCACCGAGGACGTCTAGAAAATTGACGTCGAGAAATACCGATTGATTTAGGTTGTCATCGAGATAATTAGACATAGGCACACCGATGTGCGGATAAGCTACCTCATTTTACCGTAACCACACTATAAATACGCAGGTTTTGGCTATTTTTCTACAGCCTGAACGCCGCTGTATGGGGCATTTTTTGTGTAGTGGAGTTTTGGGGTAAAGTGACGTAGCCACCCCAAAACGGAGCGAAGCAAAAAAAGTCCCTATGACAGCTTTGTTAGTTGCCCCAGTTGAATAGCTTTTTAAGGTTGATTCCAATACCACTAAAATTAGGTTCCAAAATAATTGCATCTGCAAATCTCCGGCCACTACCTTTCTTGAAGTTTTTCGCCACCGTAAAACCAGTTAACTCTTTTTTTTGCTTAATGTCGTTGAATATAGAGTTGATTAGTTTAATTACATCGTCTGTTGTTTCACATACCGACTTCAAAGGTATTAGGAGCAATTTATCATCGATTTCACCCGCTCTTCGCGTTTCGTGATTATTTTCGCGAAAGTAGGCTGGGGTTAGCGTTGAAATCATAATTGCTGGCAATACAGACTCCCCATCTTCGCCGTTTATAGAATGCCAAGAAAACACCTCATTCGCAAAATGAATTGGCTCTATACCAGCGATGACCATAGATCTTGATTCAGATGCTTTCCTTGCCATATTTGTGAAATTTGCAATTAAAGTATCTGTTAATGGCTCCTTCCACCCATAATCTAAAACGTAAATAAAATAATCTCTACCATCAACCGTATTGGGTAGATTCCCTAAATTGTGTACATGAAGACCCATATTTTTCTCCAATTGGTTGACGACTAGACTGCAACTAACGCCGCTCAGCAGGGGCCGCAGTGTAGGCCTTTGAATTTTGTGCTAGCATAGCGTAAGCACAAAATTCAAAGGCCGGAACGGAGGTCCGCTGGCTGGCTTGGTTATGCTTGCTCAAGATAAAGACCAATATTGAATTCGGTTAGATACTTTTTAATAGCGCCTATTAGATTAATAATTTCTTGGTGGGGCATCACTACACTTTTAATTAAAATAGTACTATTCCCCACTCCGTATTTCTGCTGCCATTCATCGGTAAGAATCTCATCGACATACAATTGTACTTTTCGCCGAAGAAGATCCGCATTGTAATCACTGGAATCAAGATAAGAAGAGACCACTATAACGAGATCTACTGTGCCATCCAATTTTTCAGTGACGATATCGATAGAGTCAAAGCCTTGTATCGGATCTTCCTTCATCGTTCCCTTTAAGCATAACGCCAAGTGCAGTTGCATTTTGGTTGGGGTGGAGTTTTGTGTAAGATGGCGAAGCCATACACAAAACGGAGCACCGACCAAAATGTCAGCTGGCACGCATGGTTATGCTCCCTTTTAGTTTTTTTAATCTTTCATAGAGCTGTTTTCTGTTGTTAGTATCTTGTACATACTTGAAGTATGCATAAACACCAAGCTCTTCATACTCAAGTTTAACCTCTTTCGGAAATGGCATAGTAAATTCCATACCTGTAATTCTGACAATCATAAAATAGGCGAGATCACCTATAACAAAGTTATCCACCTTTGGAGCTTTTCTAGGATCAGGCGTTCTCTCGATATTAGTAACATTCTCTATTAGGCATGGTAAGGCGTCGTTACCTGACCTTAAAATTTCGTAGTATGGTGTGTCATCGACTTTTTCATTTTTTAAAGGAATAGTCCTGATAGCTTTTAAATCGACACATAAATCCTTAGCGTAAGATGAACAGGAAACCGCAACGAATATAAAAACTACCAATTTCATTTCAATTACTCGTCCGCATAACGCCCTGCAGCAGCGGCCGAAGTGCAGGCGATTGTTTTTGCGGTAGCGTAGCGGCCACCGCAAAAAGAAACGCCGGAACGGAGGTCCGCTGGCTGGCTTGGTTATGAGTTTCCCACTGCATACCTAACCCTTACTACTCACTATATGAATGCAGGTTTTTTATAAATATAGTTTCTCGCTCCATACAAGCAAAACCGCCCACTTTAATGGTACCTCTCTCTCCCAACTCTAACGATTGAGGTAGAGATATTATTAACTCAATATAGGACGCCTTAACCAAAAGCTCATTTATGCAAAACGACGCTACAAACTGATCTTCGGCTTCTTCTATAAGAACAAGATTTGAAGAGAATAGCTCTTTATCTGACTCCGACACCAGACCGATTCGGACTCCGGTTAAAAAGTTATTCGGAGTTTTTGGTGTTCTCTTACTAAATAGAACAGTATAACTAGTACAGGACTCTCCTGGATGGGAGTACCTATTAACATCGACGATATATTCGCTTCTCTCTGGCTTTGTGCTCTCACATGCAGCCGCTTTAAAAACTGAAAGCGCCAACACTAGAAAAATAATTACTTTCTTAATCACGATGATTACTCATAACGAGACTGTAGAAAAACAAAACCCAGAAAAACAGTCTCTCCGTTCGTATTAAAGTAAGCGCAAGTCGAACTACCCCCTAGCGCAATTCAGCATTCCAAGGTAGCAACGCTTCAACCTGCTCGGCACTCCGCACGTTGGGCAGCTCTTTAAAAATTAGTTGCAGATAGTCGTAAGCATTTAGGTTATTGGCCTTCGCGGTTTCAATAAGGCTGTACAAGTTGGCACTCGCCTTGGCGCCAGCCTGGCTTTTGCTAAACATCCAGTTTTTACGGCCAATGGTGAATGGGCGTATGGCGCGCTCGGCGGCGTTGTTGTCTATAGGGTAATTCCCATCTTCCAGATAGCAGGTTAAACGCTCCCACTGATTATGCAGGTACACCAAGGCTTCACCGATTTTGGTTTTCGGCGCTACGGTTTGTAAGCTCTTTTCTGCCCAGGTTTTGAGTTTTTCGACTATGGGCTTGGCTTGATTTTGCCTTGCTTCGTAACGCTTATCCGGCGGGTCGTCTTTAGTTTTCTTTTCTATGGAGTAGAGTTTTTGGATGTAGGCTAGAGCTTGGTCAGCTTTACCGGTTTTCCCTCTCTTTTGCAGGGCTTGAGCGTCCTTAAATTTCCTTCTGGCGTGCGCCCAACACCCTAAGCGTGTTATTTCATAATCTGTACAGGCTTTTTGATAACCTTCGTAGCCATCGACCATTATTGCATTGTTTTCGGGGCTAAGTAGGTTCAGCGGTACTTGCTGGCTGCGTGTATCGGCATAGTGGAACACGCAGGCTGGTTCATGACCGGTATTCGTTATTACCCACATATAGCTTTTACTCTGAGCCGTTTTGCCGGGCTCATCCAAGACTTGCAGAGTGGTTTCATCCACATGTAGGCAAGGTTGGCTGTGTAAGTGATCGGCCAGCAGGTTTATCAGCGGTTGTACCAATTCACCGCACTTCACCATCCAGTTGGCCATGTTGGTTCGATCCAGTTCAATACCGATACGTTTGAACATCTCACGTTGACGATAGAGCGGTAAAGCATCGGCGTATTTTTGAGTGGCTATGTAGGCAAGCAAGCTGGCACTGGCGATACTCTTTTCAATCGCTTGCTTTGGTTTTCGGGCGGTGACGATGTGGTTATCGCAGCAGGGGCAGGCGTATTTCAGGCGCTTATGGCGTATCACCTGGATCTTGGCGGGAATAATCTCCAGCTGTTCATGATCTTCGCTGCCAATGTTTTTGAGCGCAGAGCCGTCATGTGGGCAGACTTTCTCAGATTCGGGAAGATCGTGAATGATATCTTCCCTTGGAAGGCTGTCAGGGATGCTGATACGAGGCTTTCGGCTACGAGTATGGCTTTTTACGGTAGTTGTTTCTGGCTCTGTGTGCTCAGCTTCATCAACCAATGCCTCTTCGGCTTCGTTAAACAAGCCCATTTGATCAGGAGATGATTTTTCGCTGGAAGGCGCGAAGCGTTTGTTAAGCAGGTATTTGATTTTTTCGTTGAGAACGGTGATCTGTTCGTCGCGGCTGGCAAGCTGTTCACGCAATAAAATTACTTCTTGTTGTAAAGCCGCCGTATCGTTCATAGCAGCTATTATACAAAATGATTAAACCACCTCGGTAAACTTTAATTGCTTATGCGGCCTAAACTTGGAAAAGTCAAAGCCACGTAATAGCCAGCACCATTGCTCATAGCTTATGGTTACAGTCGTAAACGGATCTTTCCGGGGCCATTTGAACTTATCTTTTTCCAAACGTTTCTGCCAAAGGACAAAGCCGGTGCTATCCCAGTAGAGTACTTTGAGCTGACTGCGGTATTTATTGCAGAATACGAACAAAGCAGTGCTATATATATCCAGCTCCATTTCTTCGCTGACTATTACGGCTAGGCCATTGATGGCCTTACGGAAGTCTACTGGGTCACGGTGTAAGTAAATAGGAACGGACAACGGCCACTGGATCATGCCAGTGATTGAACCAGCGAAACAAACGAGGGAATAGGCATGGTCTCTGGGCAGTGAATTTTACAGTTGCCCACCTCCAGAATCAGCCCTTGATGCGAAACAGGTGCTCGAGTCACAACAACTTTTGTAAAAGCCTTTGTATCTTGCGCCTCTCGCCGGGAGCGTTTCAGACTGAAATACTTGGGGTTAATATTGTGCTGCTTGCAAAATTCAACTTGAGACAGGCCTGATTGTTCGAATTCAGTAAAGAGTTGCGGCCAGTTGTAAGTGCCACGTTTGGACATGAAAGCCTCCAGGTGTAAAAGGAGGCTTAAGCGTATCGCGTCTAGCGCCAAGCTTGCAGGGTGTGGTTGGTTTGGCGCTTACGTATTAAAATTAATTTTTAACGATCCTGCCAAACAATTTTAAGCATGATTCTCGTATACAGCGGTATTTTATTCTTATCTACGGAAAACCAGCTGTTTCTTACACGATATTGCCATATCTCACTAATTTTTCGACATTATGTACCGTACAATACAGTTTCCATTGTATATCCACCTTCGTTTTTCCCCGTAAGGTAAAATAATCCAAGCCCTTACGTACCGTAATATTACCGAAGACAGGTTCTACCGTCGCCATCCGTTGCCCATAGCGACGCTTTCCTTCCTTGCTATCAACCCGTGCCTTCATCCATTCTGTGGGACAAGCCGCTGTTCGATGAATAAATGTAACCTGTCTCCCTTTACCCTTACGTGTATTCGGGGAGGCGGGGTTTCGCAAACAGTTATTTTTTAACGCGCAATGCCGACAATCGGTTAACCTTCCTTCAAACCCAAAGCGGTATTTACCCACCTCCATGTGTAATTCACGGTAGAGCAGCAGTTCTTTTCCCGCCGGACAAACGCAGGTTTTCTGTTTGGCGTCGAATTTGAAGGCGCTGGCTGGGTAACGCGTGGGGTGCTTCTTGACCTTGACCCGGTTTTTGCTGCCATACTTGGCATGCTGCCCATCGAATCGCTCATCTCGCTGGCGAAATTCCGGATCGGGGGTATAAGCGTCTATCTTGTTCCTTTTTAGATACGCATTGTTTGCCTCACTGTAAAACCCCGTATCAGCGGTTATCACGGTGCCGTCTTCGTAGAGATTTTCAGATATCCCCAGTCGGTGGTAGCGTTCTCTAAGGGTTTCTAATACTGGCTGTAAGGTGTGGTTTTCGTTGCCTTCGCCAAAGGACTCGGCGTCTACGATGACCTGGTTTTGTTGATCGACAGCGGCCACGCCATTATAGCCTTGCTGCGTGCCCTTCGGGCCATAAAGCTTGCAGGACTCGTTATCGGTGATATTACTTTTGACTTCTTGGTTGCGCTGGCCTTTGCCCTTCCTTGGGCCGTTGTTCTTTAGAAAGTGATCGATCTTATCATGATGTTTTAAGAGTCTATCCATGCGCTTTTCGAGTTCGTTTTTACGTTCTTTTTCGCACACGCGCCGACCATCGAGTGATTGGTGTTCGGTTATGCACCGATCAATATAGGCGGCTATTTTTTCACGCTTAGCTTCGAGTTCTTTTAGGGTTCCACTATGCTCTTTGGCCGCGTTCGATGAAATTTTACAGCCGTCAATGGCGATCAGCTCGTGCCCCAGAAGCCCTTCTTCCTCACAACATAATAAGATGTGTTCAAATACGTCTTTTACGCCTTCAGGGTGACTGCTGATAAAGTGGGCGATGGTGGTGTAATGGGGAGCACGATCACACGCCAAGGATCGAATGATTATGTTGTGCTTACAGTGCCATTCAATATCCCGACTGGTACGTATGCCCTTGGTGTAACTGTATAAGATAATTTTAAGTAATAACGCCGGACTGTAGGCCGGTCGGCCACCGTTGTCGTTCTTGTAAGACTGGAAATACCGTGACATATCCATGCGGTCCACTAAGAGGTGTATCGCCATGGCGAAGGGATCCGCTTCTATTTGCTCTAGAAAGTTGAGCGCTATAAGAAAATCCTGGTTGTAATTGTCCGGTTTGAAATTGGGCATGACGGTCTCCAGATCACATGCGTCAATTTTATCAAATTGGCCTTATTTTTGGAGTTTTTCTACAGTTTCAACGCCCAGCACAGGGGCCGTAGTGGAGGCGCGAAGCGCCGCAACGGAGGTCCAAGCCGCAACGCGGCTGAACCTGGTGCTGATTGTTAGAGATGCGCAACATTTTCACACTGCGCTAAGTATTTGTTGTCTTTGGGTATGAAACTTAAATACCACTCGGCCTTTTTTACTGCTACTTTTTTTGCTATGAAATTTGGCCGATTTTGGTTCCACTCTACATCTGGATGTATAAGCGTTTTCATCTTCTTATGATTCAAACAAAAGTCATACAATACTAGATCATCTATCTGGATGTTATTGGAATCTCTACTTAATAATAAGGTGTGCGAATCGAGCATTTGTTGCCCGTTTCTTGAATGAAACTGGCCGCTTATAACAGATTCATAGTAGAACCGAGTGAAGCCCAACCCAAATATTAACCCAATAAGTATTCCGGTAAATACTTTGATCATTCGCTTGTATCTCTAACGCCGTGCAGCAGCGGCCGCAGTGGAGGAGCTTATTTTTTGTGGCAGCGTAGCGTTTAGCCACAAAAAACAAGCTCCGAAACGCAGGTCCTGCTGACTGACTTGGTTATAAAAGCTTACGCGACAAGCCCAAATTATTGGGACCAAACGACCTTGCGACATTTTAAATACAACTACTCTCTTTAAATATGCGATGAGAACACCGCGCAAAATTGCCAATTATGTACAAAACCCGAACGAATGCGAATAGAACGACCGGTACCAATTAGAAGCTGACTCGCTCTCCGAGAGCCAGAACCACATTAAAAACCCTACAACTTGCAGAAAGTAAAACTCTAATTTAAGCCACCAAATCCCAAACCCTTCGACAGCGTTTACCCAAAACATAACGCCTCAAAGTTAACGGTTCCGACGCTTTATAACGCTGAGGTAACTTGCACGGCTTGCGGAGCGGCTTTTTGGGGTAAAGTGGCGCAGCCACCCCAAAAAGGCGCGTAGCAGGCTGTGTCAAGTTGACCGACTGGTTATAAAGCAACACAGCCAAAACCACAATGAAATACCAAACCAAACAAAGCTACCAAAATTAAATTCGGCAATGTTCTTTGAGAACGGACTCTGAACAAAGCTACATTACTTTACAAAAGGTTTCTTGGCACTGTTATGTATGACGACACCCGAGCAACGATGGCACATACACTGCGATGAGCTCAATATTGAGCACCACCAACTATTCGACACGCCAAAGCCAAGTAAGCCTCCACTCTAAGCGAACCGATGAACCCAAAATGCTCGTTAAAATCTATTCCCACATTCCACGTTACACTTGATAAAAAAACTACTCGACGCGGTATAACGCCGCGCAGCAGGGGCCGCAGTGTAGGCCTTTGAATATTGTGCTAGCGTAGCGTAAGCACAATATTCAAAGGCCGGAACGGAGGTCCGCTGGCTGGCTTGGTTATGCACTCTACTAATTTCATCGAGCTTCAAGTCTAGCCACCTTCAGGTACAATCTGATAGACCCCTGGACTGATAAAAACTAAGCCATTGGCAAGCATATACAAACAGGCACCTACGCATACTAAAACAACAATAACGTTGGTTCCTAAGACAGCCTTATAAAGACCAACACGACCATTCGAATTTGTTTTAATAAAACTAAGAATATAGGGTAACAATAGAATCAGAATCGCAAAACTTAAAAACCAATAGGGAACTAAGTGTTCGTAGTAATACGGAAACCATGATTCGTGAAAAGCCATAAAAGTTCCGTAGAACACCACTTGTCCCATAATAATCAATACAACTCCTAAAATTATTCGTTTTGTCTTCATCACTTCCAATTACGCATAACGCCCTGCAGCAGCGGCTGGAGTGCAGGAGCTTGTTTTTGTGGTAGCGTAGCGTTTTACCGCAAAAACGAGCTCCGGAACGTAAGTCCGCTGGCTGAGATGGTTATGTTTATTTACTACCAAACTAGATAACACCCCAGCTAATTAGAGATAGTATTATAACGGCAAAAAGGAGGGGTATTGCTGCCCACGAAATAATACCGGACAATCTATTGATTTGCTCCAGCTTACCGTCGTTTAGATTTTTAAATTCTTTTTTATTTAAATAAGAAACGAAACGCGTATTTACTTCCGGTTCACCCGAAAACATTTTCGGCTCTCCCAGCCTTCTCCATTCATCTGGGTGCTGCTCCTTGATCCTCTTTTCTATCGCAAGCCTAAGCACTATCAAAATACCACCAATGCCGAATAAAGAAATAAATGCTATCGGCAACAATCTCTCGATGTCATACATATCTTATTTCACGGTGAAACATAACGCTGAGGTAACTTGCACGGCTTGTGGAGTGGTTTTTTGGGGTAAAGTGGCGCAGCCACCCCAAAAAAGCACGTAGCAGGCTGTGTCAAGTTGACCGACTGGTTATAAAGCGACACCACCTAACTCCTTGCGCGAAAGCGCACTGAACGGAGCCACCTAATTTAAATTCTACTCCGCACTTTGGGAACCCATGAAGAACGAAGCCACAATACTTTCCAAAGGTTTCTTGGCACTTTTATGGATTACGAATTTCTAGCAATGGTGGCACATACCCTAAGATAAACTAAATAGTGAGTACCACTAACCTTGCTACGCGCTAGAGCCAACAAAACCTAAAACCTTGCGAACCGATAACCCCAAAATGTGCGCTAAGACCCTTTACTAATTTTCACGCTGCACCCGCTAAAAAACCCACTCGACGCGGTATAACGCCGCGCAGCAGGGGCCGCAGTGTAGGCCTTTGATTTTTGTGCTAGCGTAGCTAAAGCACAAAATTCAAAGGCCGGAACGGAGGTCCCCTGGCTGGGATTGTTATAAAGCACCATTTTGAATCCCCTGCGCGACAGCGCACCTACTAATATTTTGCCTCTCGACTCTCTCCGCCTCATTTTGAACGAAGCGAAGCACCTTTTAAAGGAATCTTGGAACTCCCCTGAATTGCGAAAGACCTGCAATGATGGCACATACCCTGTGACCAATTCCGTATGGAGCACCCCTTACTGCGAGACACGCCAAAGCAAAAAATAACTACGAACATAACGAACCGATAAACCCAAAAATCCGCTAGCCCTCTTACTTAAAAACCGCGATTGATACGATAAAAACGAACCTGACGCGGTATAACGCCGCGCAGCAGGGGCCGCAGTGTAGGCCTTTGAGTTTTGTGCTAGCGTAGCTAAAGCACAAAATTCAAAGGCCGGAACGGAGGTCCGCTGGCTGGCTTGGTTATGCTCTACATGTTTCATTGTATTGCATTCGCTAGCTAACAAATTATTCTGGATGATTATTGTAATTAACGGGAAAGGCTACCCAACTTACGGATTCTGAATTTTCAAATAAATTGCAATTTCCTGTTCCGCTTAACCGAACTTCTTTACCAGCCATTTGAGAGGCTAATAATAAACTGTACTGTGCTTTACCAATATCTGAAGTTAATTCAAGAACCCACCGTTTCCGATAGCTATTACATTCTGGCTCACTAGTGTGAGTGTTTGTATAAAAAAACACTAAATCTTTATCTTCCCATTTTCCAACATGCTCGATTTCTACCGTTCCACCTCCTGCTCCAGATTGGGCATTACTCGCCCACGCTAGTGCAATAAAAAAATATATTTTCTTCAACTTCATCATTTCTCCTCAAATTTGCATAACGCCGCAATTTGCGGCCGTAGTGTAGGCGCGAAGCGCCGAAACGGAGGTCCAGAGAGCGCAGCGAACGAGGCAAGATTGCTTTGTTAGGCAAGCTACTGATGGACACAAACACCGTCATTTCTAACAAATACCGGCCCGCTGACAGTATAGCGCTGGCCATTTACCCATGCTCTTGTTGTAAACGATATCAAATTACCGTTTTGTTTCTCAGCCACCCACTCGGATGGAAATGTTTCAATTTTTTCATATTGATTTTTGCCCGCCAATCCCAACTTTCCTAGGTTAGCGGTTTCAATATGACTAACATTCGTTGGAATATTATTGGCGATAATAAAGCAGGTTGTCTTCTCTTTTGACTCACAAAAAGCTAATGCCGTTTTATCGCTGTTCCAAAGCACTTCACCACCCAATACAGTGATAGGAAATATAGACAAAAGAACAATTGTGAGAATTCTCTTCATGTGTGCCTAACGCCTTGCACACTTGCGTAGTGGTTGGAGTGGCTTGCTGTGCAATAATGAGCGAAGCGAATGCACAGCAAGCCGCGGAGACCACTGCGTCAAGTGGTGCAAATTGTTATATCTATATTTGATGCTTTCTATGTGTAAAACTAGTAAGCACATAATAGTTTCCAATTTTAACAAGATAAAAGAAAAGGTTTGAATAGTTCTTGTTTTCAATATTTAATTGATATACGGGACCTGATATTAAAGGGTGGAACACACCCTCTGAATCTAGACTGGTTGATGCTAGACCATAATATTCATTGATATCCTCAAGGACCAACTTCCTTATGCTTTCTTTGGATTCATTGCTCTCCACATTTTGAAGATTAAGTGCACCACCAAAAATTATATTACTAAGGCGTTCTTCCAAAGCTTCAAATTTGATCTCAGTTTTTCCTAGATATTGAAACTCTTCGTTTTCACCCCATTCTGCTATCGTTTCGATTACAAACTGATCTATACTTGTCTTAGCATCATATGATTGGGCGGAATAAAAATATCCTGCCCCTCGAAAGCGCCGCAGAGAGTGAAGGTATCCGTTTAGCTCAGCAATGTAACCTTTAGAGTTATTCATACTTCAATCATGGGTAATATAACGCTTTGCTCACAGGCCGGAGTTGCGTAGCAACGGAGGTCCAGCCCCAACTTGTTGGGGCGAGTGTGGAGCAACTGGTTAGACAACCCACTTTGCTCTGACCGCTGCACTAAAACCAACCTGACTTTACTGTAACTGTGCGATAAACCCGAAGCTTACCGCACAACTTATTTCTTTAGCACAAAGAACGAAGCTGACCAGCCACGAACTTGCACCGCGACGAGGTAAAACAATATTGCTACCGGCAATAAGCCCCAAGTTACAATTAACTTTGAGCAATTTTGTTTTACCGTTTTACCCCACCAGGAACGAAGCTACTTAACACTAACATTCGCGGCCGAAGGCGGCGGTTTCGTTCCTAAATAGCGGAACCACTTTCTTTAAATTCAGTGATAATTTTCCATAAAACCACGTTTAGCGACAAATTCCATGGGTTGTATAACGCCGCCAGCACAGGCCGGAGCACGCAGTGCGGAGGTCCAGCCCCGAAGGGGCGATTGTGCCTGGCCTTGTTACACGTTGCTGTCTATTTAAATACACCATTACTACCCGCCTGAGCAAAAATATTACCAAATACTAGCTCGCCACCTGTTAATTTGTAAGGAAGAAATACTATGACAGAGTAGCCAGATTCATGGTCTAGATTTATGGCTATTGCATCGGATTTTTCATTAGATTCCGGTAGAGGAACCCGGACGTCATAGACTAGAGCCGTAGCTTTATATTCTTTGGAATCTGCGGCCGAAATAAACGCCTTTTGTAACATGGGTATGACTTCAGATGATGGCGGGTGCTCATCGCCATCATAGGCGGCTACACTAACGATTTTACCTTCATGAGTCAGAGCCCCGCCGTATGGAAAAAACTCGCCATGTTCGGTAAGTAATTGCTCAGCTAGTGGCAGCACTGCATCCATAAGTTGTTGCGATTCTTCCTTGCCAGCTTGCATATCTCCTCCAAAGCAAAGAGAGCTAAAAATGATGAATGTTGCAATATGGTTCGTTTCATAATGACGTGTAACGCCCTGCAGTAGCGGCCACCACGAAAAGAAGCGCCGGAACGGAGGTCCGACTGGCTGAGTTGGTTATGCGCCCTAATACCCAAAGACATATAGAATTAACCCTAAAATACAATTGCCGATAATAGCAAGCAGAATATATGCTGCTGTTTTTAATGGGATGATAGTGCCGTGCACCGGATTTCGATACCTGCCTGCAATACCAAAAGCTGTTTCCGACACTTTTACCCCCTGAGGAGAGTTAAAATAAAAATATCCAACACTACCTACAGCAACCGAGATTGCCAACAATCCAAATATTGAAGAAGCTTTTATCTCTTCTAGATCTAGGAGAAAATATATGAAAAATGCAACTCCTGGAAGCAATCCAATTATTTTTTTCATCGCCGTTTCTTCGCTTGCGGATAACGCCAGTAGCACTTGCACAAATTGTGACGTGTCTTTTGGTGTATTGTGAGCAAAGTGAACACCAAAAGGCGCGTTGCAATTTGTGTCTAGTGGCTACAATGGTTATGCTTTTTTAACCTTTTTTCAATTGGAAGTTTCCGCCAAAGGAAGCTGATATTTTTAATGAGTCTAATAAACCCACCGACATTATGCTTCTAAACTTCATTATAAATTCCTGCTTTGTTGAGTTGCTTGATAGAATTACGGTCTGAATCCCCGCTGAACTAGCGACCTTTTTAGCTCCAAGTTGTGGCTCAACAGAAGTGACCAGAATACCGGAATCTGCACCGCAATCCTTGATTTGATATGCTATTGCGGCTAAATCCTTTTGTTTCTGCGGATTTTTAACACACCTACATTCCACCAAACACATGGGTTCGCCGTCTATGTTTACACCAATTGCATCTAGCTCCCATATTGTTCCTGACTCGATACCAACAAGATTTCCCTTTGGTTGGAACTGCGTAATTCCGAAGTATTCCCTATATCTATTCAATAGAAAACATGCTACTTCTTCATAATTTTTCCAATTTGAATTACTCATTAAGCTGTTTATCTCGGTGCATAACGCCCTGCAGCAGCAGCTGGAGTGGAGGCGTTTGTTTTTGCGGTAGCGTAGCGGCCACCGCTAAAACAAGCGCCGGTACGGAAGTCCGACTGGCTGAGATTGTTATGAGTGCGGTGAGACTTGAATAAGCGCATCGTTTTCGCTAACAATATTACCGATATGAACCAATACTTCTTCTATTTTACATAAATATGGGCTTGGAATTTCCAATACACACTTTTCGCTCTCCAACACAATGAGCACTTGATCAGTTTTTATAATATCTCCCTTCTTTGCGTGTATCTCGATTATTTCTGCTGATTGAGAACCAATGTTTGGCACTCTAATCACAGACTGCTCCGTAATTATTACCTCTGGAGATTCTTCTTCCATAGCATCCTTTTCATCTGTAACGAAAGCCTTATTTAGGGCTTTGAAAATAAGCGAAAACATGTGTTGATTCAGTACACATAACGCCATGCTCATTTGCGCAGCGGTTGTAGTGGATTTTTGTGCAACAATGAGCGTAGCGAATGCACAAAAAGGAGCGTAGACCGCTGCGTCAAATGGAGCGTATTGTTAGGGCTGTACACCGCATGCCAATAGAGCTTCGACTAAAACAGCCGTGTGTACCGAATACCCTGAAGTGTGAGCGCAACCGCCTCCAATACAGGCTGCAAGATTATACTTTTCGCAGTACTGATACATCGCCTCAACGTAATCATCGGTATAGGTACTTGTACATTCCTTTATCTTCTTTGGTTGAGCGTTTATTAGTTCTACTATTTTTTTCGATTCAGCTTTACTGTAATTCCCCTTGGGAATTGCTGGTGACGGCTCACGCTCGCTTTCAGGCACGGGCTTTCCTTCAGAACAGGAAAACTCAATTTCACCATTACTTATTTTCTCCCTAATCCCAGGCACTACAATTTCTTCCGGAAATACAACTTGGGAAACTATGAGCAATAGGATAAAAGCGTATTTCATAATTTGGGTGCCCTAACGAGACTGTAGAAAAGCTCTTGCCAGTTCATCTTGTGTAAAAATCATGCGCAAAATCGCGCTCCTACGTGAATACTAACCATTTTCGGCCATACAAAAGGCTTCCCATCGCACTCTCCGTGCAAAAATATTTTCGCAACGGCACACGATTGAGTTTTTCTACAGTCTCAACGCCGCAAACAGGGGCCGCAATGGAGCAGGTGATTTTTGTGGTAAACAACCAAAAAAAAGCGCCTGCGGAATGGAGGTCCCGGCCGTGCAGCGGCCCTTGCTGGTTTGCTTTGTTATGCATGTCTATGACCTAGCCATAAAGTGAGCGACCCGGGCGCTATACCGACAACTAATGCAGTTAAAGCTATTAGAAATGTTTTTACTTGGAAGAGTAGACCGTTACTATTAAAAAAGGCTGATATTATGACCGAAAGACAAAAACATGTTGCCAAAGCGCCAACAGTAAGCCGCTTAACAATTAATACCTTATCTTTAACTGAATATGCTGCCAGCATTAAAAAGTAGAATATTGAAATTAATAGCATCGGCCAAATAAAGTAGTATAGGAATACCCCTGCGCCTCTCTCCGCTCCATCAGCTATCGATCCATCTGGACGATAAACGGGATCATCTAATATCACAGATAACGCGCCGCATATCGGCAGAATTAAACTAGCAGCTCCAGCTAGGAATGCTGCGATTATCGTTCTCTTTCCAATAGAATCCACCTAACTCTCCAGATGCATAACGCTGAGGTAACTTGCACGGCCTGTGGAGTGGCTTTTTGGGGTAAAGTGGCGTAGCCACCCCAAAAAGGCGCGTAGCAGACTGTGTCAAGTTGACCGACTGGTTATAAAGCAACACTACCCAAACTCCAATAAAATACCAAACCAAACAAAGCTGCCAAACTTAAATTCGGCAACGTTCTTTAAGAGCGGACTCTGAACAACGCCACATTACTTTCCAAAAGGTTTCTTGGCACTTTTATGTATGACGACACCCAAGCAACGCTGGCACATACCCTGCGATGAACTCAATATTGAGGACCACCACCTTTTCGATACGCCACAGCCAAATAAACCTCCACTCTAAGCGAACCGATATACCCAAAATGCTCGTTAAAACCTATTTCCACATTCCGCGCTACACTTGATAAAAAACCTACTCGACGCGGTATAACGCCGCGCAGCAGGGGCCGCAGTGTAGGCCTTTGAATTTTGTGCTAGCGTAGCGTAAGCACAAAATTCAAAGGCCGGAACGGAGGTCCGCTGGCTGGCTTGGTTATGCACTATACCAAATTCAGTGCGAATTATTTGATAGTTCACGGATCTAGCTACTACAGATAATTTCAACAAGCTCTTCCTTTTCTGTAATTTTTTGGTCCAGTTTAACATGCAACTTTTTAACCCTTCCTGAAATCGGAGCAGGAATCTCCATAACCGCTAAGCTAGATTCAATGGTGAATATTGCCTGATCCTTCTTAACGAAATCCCCCTCCACAAAATGGATACCAATTATTCTTCCGGAGACTCCTCCAATATTAGGACAAATTAACATTCCTGTATTTTTGTTATACGCCTCAAAGGGCTCACCCATTTTCCAATTTAGGTATGCAAAGAAAACCTTAATTGCAGCAGTGAAAAAAATAAAACCCACTGCAAACGGAATAAATGGTTCAAAGACTTCGTACATTAACTACCTTTTTTCTCAACCCTTCATGCATAACGCTTTGCTCACAGGCCGGAGTTGCGTAGCAACGGAGGTCCAGCCCCAACTTGTTGGGGCGATTGTGGAGCAACTGGTTAGACAACCCATTTTCGCCACTACCACAAAACCACACCCAACCTGAATTAACTTTAAATAAGCGGTAAACCGTGGGCTTACCACTTGGCTTTAAGCTTTAGCGCGAGGAACGAAGTCGACCGGCATCGAACACGCGATAACGTAAGGTAAAACAATATTGCTATTAGCAAGAAGCTCAAATTTGCGAGCTGCTATGAGCAATTTTGTTTTACAGTTTTAACCCACCATGAACGAAGCTACTCAAACCGGGCAATCGCGGCCGAAGGCGGCGGTTTCGTTCCTAGATGGTGGAACCACCTTTTTAATTTCGCGTCAATTTCCCATTGAGCCACGTTTAGCGACAAATTCCATGGGTTGTATAACGCCGCGCAGCAGGGGCCGTAGTGTAGGCATTTGAATTTTGTGCTAGCGTAGCGAAAGCACAAAATTCAAAGGCCGGAACGGAGGTCCGCTGGCTGGCCTGGTTATGCATTTACAATAATTTTTCTAGTGGAATGCCCGCTTCCTTTTCGATAGACCTGTATTCCTCCTTTAGCACTTCCAGTAACTCACTAAGCTGGACTATATGTTCTTCGTAGTCTTCTCGATTTCTTATTGTTTCACTTCGAAGCAAGCTTTCCTGATAAAGGATAGCGTCTCTTACTGATGACAGGACTAAAGGAGCCCAAGCTGTTGGAACTTTCATTACATAGCTTCCTTCATAAGTTTCGTTGCCAGCGTCGAAAGTTTCGACTTAAACTGGCTCAAAGGCATATCGTAAGCGGGCGCAATAGTATAATGTGTGGCTTCAAATTTATTGTTGTAGCTATCTTTAACTATCGCCAAACCTTCCGGAAGTTCGGTGCCCTTTGGTATTTTGTAATAATCCCATCCATTTCCGGATGGAACTCCGGGCTTATCAAATGTACTTACACCGCGTGGTCGCTCTTTGACAAAAACCCACTTTTCTCCATTGCGTTTTTCAATAGTTATATCGGCTGGTCTCGGTCTTCCATTTGATAGTATAAATGGCTCTTCTACAAACTCAAAAACTCCTTTTCCACTACTGCGTTTTAAAGCTCTCCACAAATTTGAAGGAACCTCTCCTTCAAAGTAATTTTCTATCATTCCTTTATCAATAAGTACATCTTTCAATATGGTGATACTCATTTTAGATTCCCTTTATGTTTAATGATTGCATAACGAGACTGTAGAAAAACAAAACCCAGAAAAACAGTCTCTCCGTTCGTATTAAAATTAATTTTTAACGATCCTGCCAAACAATTTTAAGCATGATTCTCGTATACAGCGGTATTTTATTCTTATCTACGGAAAACCAGCTGTTTCTTACACGATATTGCCATATCTCACTAATTTTTCGACATTATGTACCGTACAATACAGTTTCCATTGTATATCCACCTTCGTTTTTCCCCGTAAGGTAAAATAATCCAAGCCCTTACGTACCGTAATATTACCGAAGACAGGTTCTACCGTCGCCATCCGTTGCCCATAGCGACGCTTTCCTTCCTTGCTATCAACCCGTGCCTTCATCCATTCTGTGGGACAAGCCGCTGTTCGATGAATAAATGTAACCTGTCTCCCTTTACCCTTACGTGTATTCGGGGAGGCGGGGTTTCGCAAACAGTTATTTTTTAACGCGCAATGCCGACAATCGGTTAACCTTCCTTCAAACCCAAAGCGGTATTTACCCACCTCCATGTGTAATTCACGGTAGAGCAGCAGTTCTTTTCCCGCCGGACAAACGCAGGTTTTCTGTTTGGCGTCGAATTTGAAGGCGCTGGCTGGGTAACGCGTGGGGTGCTTCTTGACCTTGACCCGGTTTTTGCTGCCATACTTGGCATGCTGCCCATCGAATCGCTCATCTCGCTGGCGAAATTCCGGATCGGGGGTATAAGCGTCTATCTTGTTCCTTTTTAGATACGCATTGTTTGCCTCACTGTAAAACCCCGTATCAGCGGTTATCACGGTGCCGTCTTCGTAGAGATTTTCAGATATCCCCAGTCGGTGGTAGCGTTCTCTAAGGGTTTCTAATACTGGCTGTAAGGTGTGGTTTTCGTTGCCTTCGCCAAAGGACTCGGCGTCTACGATGACCTGGTTTTGTTGATCGACAGCGGCCACGCCATTATAGCCTTGCTGCGTGCCCTTCGGGCCATAAAGCTTGCAGGACTCGTTATCGGTGATATTACTTTTGACTTCTTGGTTGCGCTGGCCTTTGCCCTTCCTTGGGCCGTTGTTCTTTAGAAAGTGATCGATCTTATCATGATGTTTTAAGAGTCTATCCATGCGCTTTTCGAGTTCGTTTTTACGTTCTTTTTCGCACACGCGCCGACCATCGAGTGATTGGTGTTCGGTTATGCACCGATCAATATAGGCGGCTATTTTTTCACGCTTAGCTTCGAGTTCTTTTAGGGTTCCACTATGCTCTTTGGCCGCGTTCGATGAAATTTTACAGCCGTCAATGGCGATCAGCTCGTGCCCCAGAAGCCCTTCTTCCTCACAACATAATAAGATGTGTTCAAATACGTCTTTTACGCCTTCAGGGTGACTGCTGATAAAGTGGGCGATGGTGGTGTAATGGGGAGCACGATCACACGCCAAGGATCGAATGATTATGTTGTGCTTACAGTGCCATTCAATATCCCGACTGGTACGTATGCCCTTGGTGTAACTGTATAAGATAATTTTAAGTAATAACGCCGGACTGTAGGCCGGTCGGCCACCGTTGTCGTTCTTGTAAGACTGGAAATACCGTGACATATCCATGCGGTCCACTAAGAGGTGTATCGCCATGGCGAAGGGATCCGCTTCTATTTGCTCTAGAAAGTTGAGCGCTATAAGAAAATCCTGGTTGTAATTGTCCGGTTTGAAATTGGGCATGACGGTCTCCAGATCACATGCGTCAATTTTATCAAATTGGCCTTATTTTTGGAGTTTTTCTACAGTTTCAACGCCCAGCTCACCCGCACATACTGCGGAGAGCGTTTTTGTGTAAAGTGGCGCGCAGCGACACACAAAAACGAGCGTAGCAGTATGTGTCGGCGTGCAGCGGTTTGTTAGCTGTGGCCTGCATGATGAATTTCGACATAGTGCGACTCAACCAGACCAATGTGCCCAATGACATTTTTTGAAACCTTAGCGTCACTTATTTTGCACATAATGTAGCGATTATCGATAACGCCTTGAGGATTCCAATCAAAGTAACAGATAAAATCGAGGGTTAAATCATCTGGATCAACGGTATGTATCTCGTGATCCCAGTGCCCGTGATTCACATTTGGTATTCGATTGATCATTATTGGCAATCGCGAACCTTGCGCCTGTAGTTTGAAGCATGAAATTGACTCATTAAACCAATCGTATTTCTCATAACCAATATTCAATGGCGCACATACTAAATGTTTAAAGAGTAATACGCTAACCTCCTCAAAATCATCCAATATATCCCACACATCATCATCTTTAGGAACATAATAAATGTTTCGAAGGTGCCTTGATGCCTCTCTGTATTTCTCGAAATATTCCGTTACTTTTTTCATAGCACCTTCTGACAGCTAACGCTGAGGTAACTTGCACGGCCTGTGGAGTGGCTTTTTGGGGTAAAGTGGCACAGCCACCCCAAAAAGGCACGTAGCAGGCTGTGTCAAGTTGACCGACTGGTTATAAAGCAACACTACCCAAACTCCAATAAAATACCAAACCAAACAAAGCTGCCAAACTTAAATTCGGCAACGTTCTTTAAGAGCGGACTCTGAACAACGCCACATTACTTTCCAAAAGGTTTCTTGGCACTTTTATGTATGACGACACCCAAGCAACGCTGGCACATACCCTGCGATGAACTCAATATTGAGGACCACCACCTTTTCGATACGCCACAGCCAAATAAACCTCCACTCTAAGCGAACCGATATACCCAAAATGCTCGTTAAAACCTATTTCCACATTCCGCGCTACACTTGATAAAAAACCTACTCGACGCGGTATAACGCGTGTAGCACCTGCCCACGCTGCGTAGCTTGGCTTTGTGCAAGAATGAGCGAAGCGCTTGCTCAAAACCAAGCGTAGCAGTGTGGGTCAGGTGGCTACAATTGTTATATTTGTGTACATTTTTTTATCCAACCTTCTCTGGTAGATTTACTTCCCTCTAAGGTAAAAGTAAAAATATTGTGGGTAAGGATCGGTTCTTTTTTTGAATTATGTTCTGAGGCAACATATTTGAATTCAGCAAGTGATTCCAATGAGATCTCATCAAATATACCTTCAGGAATAGATTTAAATACCTTCGCAACTCCTATAGTTCCATCCGACCGAATATCAAAATATACGTTCACACAACCTTCAATTTCTTTTCGCTTTGCCTTTTTAGGATATTTAGGAGCTTTCTTCACTATTGGCGCCCACATTGACCAATCTTGATGCGAATAGATCTTTAAGCTTTCCCAATCTACTTGCTCATATTCTGCAGCAAGGACTGAGCCAGACAATAAAATAATTGTAATGGCCGTGTAGAAAATGATCATTTTATTCCCGTGAATATAACGCCGCCATAATTTGCCGCCTGAAGCGCAGCGTAAGGCGGTCAAATTGATGGCTTTGTTAAGGCATTTCTCTCGAAATACTTCTCATATACATTTGCATAATTGTTGCCTGTTTGAACAGAACTAATGTCTTCGTAGTATATCTCGGAGGCCTCATCATCCCAATTGGCCGCACCGCTGAAACCAAGAATCGATACACTCTCTGCTCCTATTTCACGGACTTCCCCAAGATAGAACAGTGGATAATCAGGGTTTTCGTCTTCTACAGTGATGAAGCGATTTAAAGGTGCTAACGATGAGATAGCTGAGCTCCAGCTACTCAAATCACATTTGGTATGAAAATCTACGTCTGAGTAAGTGCCTTCTTCTTTTAGAATTTGTGTTTGTAGCAAATCTGTTTTATCCGTTTTAATTTCAGATATGTCGGAAGACCTTAGAACCATTAGTCCATCTAGGATAAAGTCATAAACGTATTTAATCAGAATCAACTCTTCCGAGTAATCCAGCAGAAATGCTTGAATTCTACGATCATCGATTTTATCTCGACGAATCGAAATCACGTTTCTATCGTCTTTCAGCTTAAATAGTTGTTCGATCATTACTGAGCCTTAACGCCGTGCAGCAACGGCCGTAGTGCAGGGGCTTGTATTTGTACTAGCGTAGCGCCCAGTACAAATACAAGCCCCGGAACGGAGGTCCTGTTGGCTGACTTTGTTAAGAGCGCCGAATTCATAAACTAAGTGCGACAACCACCCAAATAGGGAGGGTAAGCTGCAATACTAGTCGTTTTTCTTTCCGACCAAAGAGAGATCAACGATGAACAAGTATGTACAGCTTACCCAAGATGAAAGAGTACTCATGTCTTACTTGCGTTGGCAAGGGCTACCCTACGCTAAAATCGCTGCACAACTAGGTCGCCACCGCAGCACCATCTATCGCGAATTCAAGCGTAATAGCTGCCATCATATCGATGGGGCTTATCGCCCGTCTAAGGCTCAGAGACGAACACGTGCGCGACGTAGCCGTTCCAGGCGCAATGCCCAGTTCACCTCCGCTGACTTCGCCATAATCTGCCAATACTTGAAGCAAAAATGGAGCCCTGAACAGGTATCAGGCTACCTTCGTCGTCAAGGTCTTCGCGCCCCCTCCTACGAAACGATTTATCGATATATCTGGAACGATAAATTCTATGGAGGTGATATGTACAAGTACCTTCGTCAATCCATCAAAAAGCGCCGCAAGCGCCATAACTCCAGCGATAGCCGCGGTAGGCTCGCCGGTAAACGTCACATCTCGGAACGCCCAAAGGCCGTCGAAACACGGCGATACAAAGGGCATTGGGAAATCGATACCGTTGTAAGCCGTGCCTCAAAAGACTGTATCGTTACTATCAACGAACGTAAATCAGGGTTTGTCATGATAGGTAAACTTAAAGACCGCACCACTGACAGCCTGAACAAGCGAGTTTCGATGCTAATTAACAGAAACCCCGAGTCATTCAAAACCATCACCGCCGATAACGGAACCGAATTCAACCAATACAAGGCTATAGAAGCCGTCCACGATGTTGACTTCTATTTTGCGAATCCTTACCACTCTTGGGAGCGCGGTTCGAACGAAAATCTCAACGGCCTCATTCGACAGTATCTCCCCCGTGGATGCTCAATGGCTTCACTGACTCAGCAGCAGTGTGACAGAATTGCTGATCAACTGAACCAGCGTCCACGAAAACGACATGACTATAAAACTCCAGAGGATATTTTTTATGGAATTTAATTACATCTGTTGCACTTCAAACTTGAAGTCAGGAGCCAAAATAAGCCAGGACCCGACCATTTTTAAACAAATAGAGCGTAATTACCAATGTACATGCCAAGCCAAGCATGGCCAGCGCGTATTGCTGCCAATATAGGTAAGGCAAGATTAGGACACATGCACTAGCAGCGGTGTACAGCTGTCTGCAATATTTCCGGCGCGCAAGCAGTTGCACCGCTAAAATAGGCATTACCACTCCAATAACCAAGAGATTAACACTGTAGCCACTCTCCCACGCTTCTTTATAACTGAGTACCTCACCGTTTACAGTAAAAGGTACACCAGGAATAACTGCAACCAACAAGAAAAAAGAGCAAGCCATAGCGTGCACTGTCATAAATTTCAAAACTGTTGGCATAAGCAAAAAATTTTGATACATGGATAGCTCTTAACGCTTTGCTCACAGGCCGGAGTTGCGTAGCAACGGAGGTCCAGCCCCAACTTGTTGGGGCGAGTGTGGAGCAACTGGTTAGACAACCCACTTTGCTCTTACCACCGCACTAAAACCAACCTGACTTTACTGTGACTGTGCGATAAACCCGAAGCTTACCGCACAACTTATTTCTTTAGCACAAAGAACGAAGCTGACCAGCCACGAACTTACACCGCGACGAGGTAAAACAATATTGCTACCGGCAATAAGCCCCAAGTTACAATTAACTTAGAGCAATTTTGTTTTACCGTTTTACCCCTCCAGGAACGAAGCTACTTAACACTAACATTCGCGGCCGAAGGCGGCGGTTGCGTTCCTAAATAGCGGAACCACTTTCTTTAAATTCCGCGATAATTTCCCAAAGAACCGCGTTTAGCGACCAATTCCATGGGTTGTATAACGCTGAGGTAACTTGCACGGCTTGCGGAGTGGCTTTTTGGGGTAAAGTGGCGCAGCCACCCCAAAAAGGCGCGTAGCAGGCTGTGTCAAGTTGACCGATTGGTTATAAAGCGACACTACCTAACTCCCTGCGCGAAAGCGCACCGAACGGAGCCACCTAATTTAAATTCTACTCCGCACTTTGGGAACCCATGAAGAACGAAGCCACAATACTTTCCAAAGGTTTCTTGGCACTTTTATACACGACGAAACCCAGGCAACGGTGGCACATACCTTGCGAAAAACTCAATATTGAGTACCACCACCTTTTCGACACGCCAAAACCAAATAAACCTCCTCACTAAGCGAACCGATATACCCAAAATGCTCGTTAAAATCTATTTCCACATTTCGCGCTACACTTGATAAAAAACCTACTCGACGCGGTATAACGCTGAGGTAACTTGCACGGCCTGTGGAGTGGCTTTTGGGGTACAGTGGCGCAGCCACCCCAAAAAGGCACGTAGCAGGCTGTGTCAAGTTGACCGATTGGTTATAAAGCGACACTACCTAACTCCCTGCGCAAAAGCGCGCCGAACAGAGCCACCTAATTCAAATTCTACTCCGCACTTTGGGAACCCATGAAGAACGAAGCCACTATACTTTCCAAAGGTTTCTTGGCACTTTTATGGATTACGAATTTCTAGCAATGGTGGCACATACCCTGAGATAAACTAAATAGTGAGTACCACTAACCTTGCTACGCGCTAGAGCCAACAAAACCTAAAACCTTGCGAACCGATAACCCCAAAATGTGCGCTAAGACCCTTTACTAATTTTCACGCTGCACTCGCTAAAAAACCCACTCGACGCGGTATAACGCTGAGGTAACTTGCACGGCTTGTGGAGTGGTTTTTTGGGGTAAAGTGGCGTAGCCACCCCAAAAAGGCGCGTAGCAGGCTGTGTCAAGTTGACCGACTGGTTATAAAGCAACACAGCCAAAACCACAGTGAAATACCAAACCAAACAAAGCTACCAAAGTTAAAATCGGCAATGTTCGTTGTGAACGGACTCTGAACAAAGCCACATTACTTTTCAAAAGGTTTCTTGGCACTTTTATACACGACGAAACCCAGGCAACGGTGGCACATACCCTGCGATGAACTCAATATTGAGTACCACCACCTTTTCGACACGCCACAGCCAAATAAACCTCCACTCTAAGCGAACCGATATACCCAAAATGCTCGTTAAAACCTATTTCCACATTCCGCGCTACACTTGATAAAAAACCTAGTCGACGCGGTATAACGCCGCGCAGCAGGGGCCGCAGTGTAGGCCGTTGAATTTTGTGCTAGCGTAGCTAAAGCACAAAATTCAAAGGCTGGAACGGAGGTCCGCTGGCTGGCTTGGTTATGCATTGTTTTGCATGCCCAATATAATTAATATATTGACTCTATATATCTGTATGACTAATTACCAACCAATTTAGTTCGACAACATTACCTTGGAAATCTGGACATGTTTCCAATGTATTTCCCGTAACTTTAGAGCCCGCAGCGAATGCAGTTAAAAATATTGACAATTTTTGATTACCAGATTCTGTACTCCGATCAAATGCAACGAACCTTTTAGCTGTAGCGCACTGTGCTTCAGTTGCCACATTGCATGTTAATTTCACATGCGCGTTTCGATCATTTTCGCCCAACCTTATTTCTTCAACACCACAATTATTGAATTCTCCTGAATAGGTATTCACCGAAAAAAATAATGCAATGGTGAGTATCACAATGTGCTTCAATTTATTTCTCCCAACTTCATTTATTGCATAACGCTGAGGTAACTTGCACGGCCTGTGGAGTGGCTTTTTGGGGTAAAGTGGCGAAGCCACCCCAAAAAGGCACGTAGCAGGCTGTGTCAAGTTGACCGACTGGTTATAAAGCGACACCACCTAACTCCCTGCGCGACAGCGCACCGAACGGAGCCACCTAATTTAAATTCTACTCCGCACTTTGGGCACCCATGAAGAACGAAACCACAATACTTTCCAAAGGTTTCTTGGCACTTTTATGGATTACGAATTTCTAGCAATGGTGGCACATACCCTGAGATAAACTAAATAGTGAGTACCACTGAGCTTGCTAGGTGCTCGAGCCAAAAAAAACCTACAAACTTCGCGAACAGATAAACCCAAAATGCTCGCTAAAACTTATATCTACAATTTCGCGTTACACTCGATTAAAACCAACTCGACGCGGTATAACGCCGCGCAGCAGGGGCCGCAGTGTAGGCCTTTGAATTTTGTGCTAGCATAGCGTAAGCACAAAATTCAAAGGCCGGAACGGAGGTCCGCTGGCTGGCTTGGTTATGCATTATTTATTGATTTTAATATATGTTGAATCGAAGTAACCATTTGCATTCGTGCACTCGCCACTAAATTGGACTGTCTTTTGAGCCATGTGAGCTGCAAGGACTTGACTAGTAAACATATTTATATTTGTAGAACTTCCTCTTAACTGAACATACTTTGTATTATTACAGACTTCCCATCCTGTTGAGCTGTACGCAAAATATGCTCCGGAATCGGCATTAAATTGAACTCTATCAATTGTTTTATATGGTGTATTTTCAGCAATTGCTTCTACCGATGAAAACAATATTATCAAACTAATTAAGTATTTCACTATTACTCCTCTTTTGCATAACGCCGCACCGCAACGGAGGTCCTGCTGACTGGCTTGGTTATGTTTTTGCATTAAATTTTAAATACACTAAAAAAGCAATTATCTCCAAGAGACGAAACAACCATACCCATCGTAGGTAAACACTATGACTTCGAACCCTGGGATTATTACTATTCACTGCATCACTAAAAACATATATGAGCAATCTTATCGATATTTTTCTTGACCAATAAGATATTTCAGGCTTACCTAAACTACTATATATTTCTGGGCTGTATGTACGCAGTTCTCTAGCAAGGTCTCTGCTTGCAATAAATGCATATATCTCCTGAGATACGACAATTAATATAAATACAATTTCCATGTGTGAACATAACGCCGCGCAGCAGGGGCCGCAGTGTAGGCCTTTGATTTTGTGCTAGCATAGCGCAAGCACAAAACTCAAAGGCCGGAACGGAGGTCCGCTGGCTGGCTTGGTTATGCATTTACTTAATATTAATATATCTGAGGTCTTCAACGTCACCGTACATATTGCATGTGTCGTAGCCCCCAATTTTAACATTTGCTTTCGACGCATATGCAGCCAATGAAACACTCAAGAGGTTTTTTCCGACTTCGGTTGTACCATCAAATACATATGTATATGTACCATTGGTATTACATTCTGCTCGTACTGCAGGCCTAGTTTCCAGAACTAGAAATACTTTTTTGTCGAAAGCTGGGCCTAATAACACTTGAGTTATTTTTGTTGTATCAACAGCGGTGCCATAAGAATTCGGGCTTACTAACAATATTAATAATAAATAATTAAATCCATTCTTCATTGTCTTACCTAATTTGCATAACGCTGAGGTAACTTGCACGGCCTGTGGAGTGGCTTTTTGGGGTAAAGTGGCGCAGCCACTCCAAAAAGGCGCGTAGCAGGCTGTGTCAAGTTGACCGACTGGTTATAAAGCGACACCACCTAACTCCCTGCGCGAAAGCGCACCGAACGGAGCCGCCTAATTTAAATTCTACTCCGCACTTTGGGAACCCATGAAGAACGAAGCCACAATACATTCCAAAGGTTTCTTGGCACTTTTATCGGTTACGAATTTCTAGCAATGGTGGCACATACCCTGAAATAAACTCAATAGTGTGTACCACTGACCTTGCTAGGCGCTCGAGCCAAAAAAACCTACAAACTTCGCGAACCGATAAACCCAAAAGGCTCGCTAAAACTTATATCTACAATTCCGCGCTACACACGATTAAAACCTACTCGACGCGGTATAACGCCTAAAGCAGCGGCGCCGCTTGCGGCGTCCTGCTGGCTTTATTTGTTAGAAGCTTTCCAGAAGAATTCGATACCATATTTTTCAAACATGTCTGTTTCTGGAACTATTTTTATTCTACGCAGCTCGGTTATATACTGTTTTCCCAATAACCGAACATTATCAAATGTATATATAGCTGGCCTATTTTCGTAATAACATAAACCAATCGCTCTTTTGTCGTCAGGTATAAAAAGCACGCGTTTTTCGCCATCTACTCTTGGTGTTATATCTTGAAGCTCCCCTTCGGGCGACTTCCAAACACAGTGAAACTGAGCTTCAGAAAAGTTCATACTTTTATCTTGAGCCAACATCCAACCAAATTGGGGAAGACCTTTCTCGTATCCCATTTTTACCATGACATTAAGATGGCAAAACGTAGCTTCAGGAACAAAGGAATTTAATTTATTTACCTTCATCCAATTGGCTTTGCTTTCATCCAGTTCGAGATAGGTAATAATCTCCCTGAGATGGGCATCAATCTTCTTAGGTGAACTAACTTTAACGTCCATAATAGCTCGATTACCTTGGGCTTCTAACGCTTTGCTCACAGGCCGGAGTTGCGTAGCAACGGAGGTCCAGCCCCAACTTGTTGGGGCGAGTGTGGAGCAACTGGTTAGACAACCCACTTTGCTCTTACCACTGCACCACACCCAACCTGAATTTCCTTTAAATAAGCGGTAAACCTTTAGATTACCGCTTGGCTTTTAGCTTTAGTCCGAGGAACAAAGCCGACTGGTATCGAACACGCACTAATGTAAGGTAAAACAATATTGCTATTGGCAAGAAACTAAAATTGGCGAGCAGCTATGAGCAATTTTGTTTTACCGTATTAACCCACCAGGAACGAAGCTATTAGCCCTGAAATTCGCGGCCGAAGGCGGCGTTTTCGTTCCTAAATAGTGGAACCACTTTCTTTAAATTCCACGATAATTTCCCAAAGAACCGCGTTTAGTGACCAATTCCATGGGTTGTATAACGCCAAGTTAACCTGCCGCAGCGGAGTTGTTTGTTTTTGTGGTAGCGTGAGCGTAAAGCCACAAAAACAAACGACGCAGCGGAGGTCAGGTTGAACTTTTTGTTAGTGCCAGCTTACGAAAGCGTAATCATAGTTATTACACATCTTTTTTGTGACGGGAAATATGAGTCACTCTCATTTAGCCAAACTTTTATAGGCTTACCCATTGCATACGCAGATAAGGCCGCAGAAATTAAGTGCTCGTCGCCTTTACGGATGGCTGCATGGACCTTACTGCAATCACCAGATTCATAACCTCCTTCGATTTGAATTTGAACAACATCGGGGTGACTCGACATGTTTTCGCCCGCAAACGCAATAGATGTAATTACACCATCATTTGCGGAGAAGACCTGCGAAGAAAAAAAACACAGGAATATAAATAGCTTGATTTTAATTTTCATGATACCTCTTTATCTATATTGAGCACTAACGTTGCCTTCAGCGGAGCAGGCGCGTCAGCGACTGCATCCGCTGGAAGGCCTGGTTAGAACATGATTTATATTTGCTCAAAGATATAAACCATTGCCTTGTCATTTCGCTTGTATTTCGGGTGCACTGTGAATTCGTTACCCATTATATGCAAAGAAAAAACCTCTCTGATTTTGAGTAGTTTCCATCCGATACGCTCGCCACTTTCACTTCCACCTGATATCTGATAACAGCGCAGGATCTCGTCACCGTCCTTATCTCTACCATAAGCGTGAGGTTCTACGATTCTCGAATATCCGTGATATCGGAGTTCAAGTAGCTTTCTTTGCTGTATTGCTTGTATGACTGTCGAGTTCATGAATTCCAGATCTATCCTGGTTGTTCATCTTTTGGTGGCTGAATAACTCCAGCCAACCGCCCCTCATACTGATGGCCACATGATGTACAAACCCGAATACGAAAATTTTTCGAATCACGAACTAGCTGTCTTTTCTTGTGCTCATTTTCCCAGCATCTTAAGCAGAAAGGTACACCAGCGGGCTGGCCATTATCATCCGTAGCGTAATAAGCGTCATAATGACGAACAAGTGCGTCCTTATTCTGGAAAGCATCTTCTAACTCAGCAATTTGTTTATCTTTTTTAGCTAAGGTTTCCTGTACTTCTACCAACTCAATCTTTGCGTCTGCTAGCGACCCCAGGAGCTCAGCAAGCTTTAACTTTAATTCTGCCTGCTCAAGCGATAAGTCACTTTCACGTAAAAACTTGGCTATTTCTGTTGCTGTTTTCAGGCTGCTTAATGCTGCGCCAATCGTTGCAATGTCTGGCATTGTAGTATCCCTGTTGATAAGACTCTAACGCCGCGCAGCAGGGGCCGCAGTGTAGGCATTTGAATTTTGTGCTAGCGTAGCGGAATCACAAAATTCAAAGGCCGGAACGGAGGTCCGCTGGCTGGCTTGGTTATGCATTTACAATAATTTTTCTAGTGGAATGCCCGCTTCCTTTTCGATAGACCTGTATTCCTCCTTTAGCACTTCCAGTAACTCACTAAGCTGGACTATATGTTCTTCGTAGTCTTCTCGATTTCTTATTGTTTCACTTCGAAGCAAGCTTTCCTGATAAAGGATAGCGTCTCTTACTGATGACAGGACTAAAGGAGCCCAAGCTGTTGGAACTTTCATTACATAGCTTCCTTCATAAGTTTCGTTGCCAGCGTCGAAAGTTTCGACTTAAACTGGCTCAAAGGCATATCGTAAGCGGGCGCAATAGTATAATGTGTGGCTTCAAATTTATTGTTGTAGCTATCTTTAACTATCGCCAAACCTTCCGGAAGTTCGGTGCCCTTTGGTATTTTGTAATAATCCCATCCATTTCCGGATGGAACTCCGGGCTTATCAAATGTACTTACACCGCGTGGTCGCTCTTTGACAAAAACCCACTTTTCTCCATTGCGTTTTTCAATAGTTATATCGGCTGGTCTCGGTCTTCCATTTGATAGTATAAATGGCTCTTCTACAAACTCAAAAACTCCTTTTCCACTACTGCGTTTTAAAGCTCTCCACAAATTTGAAGGAACCTCTCCTTCAAAGTAATTTTCTATCATTCCTTTATCAATAAGTACATCTTTCAATATGGTGATACTCATTTTAGATTCCCTTTATGTTTAATGATTGCATAACGCCGAGGTAACTTGCACGGCCTGTGGAGTGGCTTTTGGGGTACAGTGGCGCAGCCACCCCAAAAAGGCACGTAGCAGGCTGTGTCAAGTTGACCGATTGGTTATAAAGCGACACTACCTAACTCCCTGCGCAAAAGCGCGCCGAACAGAGCCACCTAATTCAAATTCTACTCCGCACTTTGGGAACCCATGAAGAACGAAGCCACTATACTTTCCAAAGGTTTCTTGGCACTTTTATGGATTACGAATTTCTAGCAATGGTGGCACATACCCTGAGATAAACTAAATAGTGAGTACCACTAACCTTGCTACGCGCTAGAGCCAACAAAACCTAAAACCTTGCGAACCGATAACCCCAAAATGTGCGCTAAGACCCTTTACTAATTTTCACGCTGCACTCGCTAAAAAACCCACTCGACGCGGTATAACGCTGAGGTAACTTGCACGGCTTGTGGAGTGGTTTTTTGGGGTAAAGTGGCGTAGCCACCCCAAAAAGGCGCGTAGCAGGCTGTGTCAAGTTGACCGACTGGTTATAAAGCAACACAGCCAAAACCACAGTGAAATACCAAACCAAACAAAGCTACCAAAGTTAAAATCGGCAATGTTCGTTGTGAACGGACTCTGAACAAAGCCACATTACTTTTCAAAAGGTTTCTTGGCACTTTTATACACGACGAAACCCAGGCAACGGTGGCACATACCTTGCGAAAAACTCGATATTGAGTACCACCACCTTTTCGACACGCCAAAACCAAATAAACCTCCTCACTAAGCGAACCGATATACCCAAAATGCTCGTTAAAATCTATTTCCACATCTCGCGCTACACTTGATAAAAAACCTACTCGACGCGGTATAACGCCCCGCAGCAGCGGCCGTAGTGGAGGTGTTTGTTTTTGTGCAAGCGTAGCGGCCAGCACAAAAGCAAACACCGGAACGGAGGTCCGACTGGCTGGGTTTGTTATGTTTGCCGAATTCATTGATCTAGTTCAGTGAAATTATTTACATTTAACATGCCAACTGATGGAAATGAATCTAAGCAAGTATCAGTAACTTCTGCTCGAATTTGCTTGCCGGTGGTAAATGCAACCATTGCTGCAGAATAAATCGCGTCTCCTCCTGGATCTGAAATATTGAAACGAAGTTGGGCTCCGTTACTACAACTACTTTGTGTAGCCGATGGAGTTACACCGATAAAGCAAATACCGGTGGGTCTACATCCAATAAAACTCACGTGAAAACTTTCATTTCCGGAAGAAAACACACTCCAGCTTAACAAAGTCAACACAATCGCTACTATTTTTCTCATAGTTTATCCCCCTATATCACATAACGCTTTGCTCACAGGCCGGAGCTGCGCAGCAGCGGAGGTCCAGCCCCAACTTGTTGGGGCGAGTGTGGAGCAACTGGTTAGACAACCCACTTTGCTCTTAGCACTGCACTAAAACCAACCTGACTTTACTGTAATTGTGCGACAAACCCGAAGCTTACCGCACGGCTTATTTCTTTAGCACAAAGGACGAAGCTGACCAGCCACGAACTTGCACCGCGACGAGGTAAAACAATATTGCTACCGGCAATAAGCTCCATGTTACGATTAACTTTGAGCAATTTTGTTTTACCGTTTTACCCCACCAGGAACGAAGCTACTTAACACTAACATTCGCGGCCGAAGGCGGCGGTTTCGTTCCTAAATAGCGGAACCACTTTCTTTAAATGCAGTGATAATTTTCCATAAAACCACGTTTAGCGACAAATTCCATGGGTTGTATAACGCCCCGTTAACGCGCGCCCGACCGTGAGTGTAGTGGAGCGCACAAAATGGCGATAGCCATGCGCGAAACGAAGCGGAGGTTGGGCGTCGCTGTTGAACGGTTTGTTAGGCATTTTCTTACGCATAGAAACAACCCTTACTTAGCAGCTCTTTAGCTGAATGTTTGTATTCACCATTACAATCTTTAACTACTGCGTCAGAGTTAAACAACTCAAGAGCCTTTTTTGTTAATTTTCTTTCACCGAACTCGTTCAGTAATTTCTGTAGCTCTGCGCCAAACTCGTCTTGCGCACTTCGTCTTTTCTCTGCGTCATGATTAGACCACTGCCATCCTTTATCGTTGTAGCCCGCGATACTACCCAATAAATTCAATAAGCGCTTTTCAATATCATTGTACTTGGATTCTTCAGCGACCCTAGCAAGCTCCAGCTTTCTCTCTAGCTCTGCGATTTCATTTTCTTGCTGTATACGTTTTTCATATTCAGAAAATATCAGGTCGTGTAGCCTATCATTATGAATGATCTCGCTTGGATCAACATTAAGCGAGGGTATTAACCACCCCTTTCTCTTAAGTAACGACCAGGTTCGAATAGCTTTTTGATAAGACTCGATCATATGATTTTATGCCTAACGCTGCTATAAGTTGCCCGCAGTGCGGGAGTGCAGTTTTGGGGTAATGTTGGCGCAGCCAACCCCAAAACGGAGCGTAGCAGTGTGGGTCCACTTGATAGCTTGGTTATGCAACTGACTATTCCTCGATCTCTTTTATGCGGTTTTCGACACTATCTTTACATATATGCTGCACTAAATATCCAAGTGCAATGCAATGCCGAACTTGAACTATTCCGACGACGAAGAATATTCCTGCGATGTAAAGTATATAATTTGGCAAAATAAAAATATGTAAGTTGTCAACGATTATCAAACCTGCCCCAAAAACAAACATCAAAAGACCAGCGTACTTTACTCTCAAGGAAAACCAACTATTGTTGTTCTTAAGTTACAAAATATTCTTGAGTACTTTCAATTCTGTATTCAATGATTTCTCGCTTCAGCTGCATAACGCCAGTAGCACCAGCCCGCACTGCGGCACTTGGATTTGTGCAAGAATGAGCAGAGCGAATGCACAAAACCAAGCGTCGCAGTGCGGGTCTGGTGGCTACCTTGGTTAGGTGCGAAACACAGCCCCACTGCCCAGAGCCTTTTTAGTTAGCCTTTGATTATTTAATAAAAACCTATCTTCTGTATAAAAAACGGGTTCCTGCATTGACGCACCTGATAAAGTGAAATCAGACTGTCGTGATAAAAATGATACAAAGCTTTCTTCACTATCGAAGGATGCTATTACTTCGCTATATCCTAACCATCCATCATGCACTACGATAAAACAATATTTCCCTTCTTTATACGTTAAACCATGACCACAATAATCTCGGTGTTGGTTATATATACTCTTACCACTACGTAATTTTCGCGCGACATTTCTTGATAATTCCACGCCAATGGCCTCATGACTCAAGCAATCCAGACACTCTTTTTCCGACCAGTTGTGCTCAATCATGTTTCACCTAACGCTTTGCTCACAGGCCGGAGCTGCGCAGCAGCGGAGGTCCAGCCCCAACTTGTTGGGGCGAGTGTGGAGCAACTGGTTAGACAACCCACTTTGCTCTTACCACTGCACTAAAACCAACCTGATATTACTGCAATTGTGCGATAAACCTAAACCTTACCGCACAGCTTATTTCTTTAGCACAATGAACGAAGGCTACTAGCTACGAACTTGCGCTACAGCTAGGTAAAACAATATTACTATTAGCAGGAAGCTTAATTTTGCGAACAGCTATGAGCAATTTTGTTTTACCGTTTTAACCCACCAGGAACGAAGCCACTTAACCCTGACATTCGCGGCCGAAGGCGGCGGTTTCATTGCCAAATAGTGGAACCAATTTCCTTAAATTCCGCGATAATTTTCCTCAGAACCACGTTTAGCGACAAATTCCATGGGTTGTATAACGCTGAGGTAACTTGCACGGCCTGTGGAGTGGCTTTTTGGGGTAAAGTGGCGCAGCCACCCCAAAAAGGCGCGTAGCAGGCTGTGTCAAGTTGACCAATTGGTTATAAAGCGACACCACCTAAGTCCTTGCGCGAAAGCGCACCGAACGGAGCCACCTAATTTAAATTCTACTCCGCACTTTGGGAACCCATGAAGAACGAAGCCACAATACTTTCCAAAGGTTTCTTGGCACCATTATGAATTACGAATTTCTAGCAATGGTGGCACATACCCTGAGATAAACTAAATAGTGAGTACCACTAACCTTGCTACGCGCTAGAGCCAACAAAACCTAAAACCTTGCGAACCGATAACCCCAAAATGTGCGCTAAGACCCTTTACTAATTTTCACGCTGCACTCGCTAAAAAACCCACTCGACGCGGTATAACGCCAAGTTAACCTGCCGCAGCGGAGTTGTTTGTTTTTGTGGTAGCGTGAGCGTAAAGCCACAAAAACAAACGACGCAGCGGAGGTCAGGTTGAACTTTTTGTTAGTGCCAGCTTACGAAAGCGTAATCATAGTTATTACACATCTTTTTTGTGACGGGAAATATGAGTCACTCTCATTTAGCCAAACTTTTATAGGCTTACCCATTGCATACGAAGATAAGGCCGCAGAAATTAAGTGCTCGTCGCCTTTACGGATGGCTGCATGGACCTTACTGCAATCACCAGATTCATAACCTCCTTCGATTTGAATTTGAACAACATCGGGGTGACTCGACATGTTTTCGCCCGCAAACGCAATAGATGTAATTACACCATCATTTGCGGAGAAGACCTGCGAAGAAAAAAAACACAGGAATATAAATAGCTTGATTTTAATTTTTATGATACCTCTTTATCTATATTGAGCACTAACATTTGAATCTGCGTCCTAAAGACGCATATTTCTTAAAAACCGCCCCAAGGGCAGATATTTCGGCCATCAACAAAGCTAGACAACCATTAACTCTATAAATTTCAATAATTTACATCTTATATTTAACAAAACACTTGTAGTACATATTGCCCTAAGGGCGTATATACAATAATGGTCAAATTCACCTAACCTACTGATACAAAACAAATTTTTATTAATACACCTACAAAGCGCGGTTCTAATATAAAGGCTATTTATTCTTGCGCACAACTTAAGTAGATGATACTGTTTTTATAAACAGTATTTTGAGATGATCACATGGATGATATTCGCCCATTGCTGCCAACTAAACCCACCCGGTTTATGGACCAGCTTAGGGAGTGTATGCGTGCCAAACAGTTGGCGTATCGTACTGAAAAGACCTATTGTGGCTGGGTTGTGGATTTTATTCGTTTCCATAACAAGCAGCACCCAAGCACTCTAAACGCCCAACACATTGATGAATATCTCAGCCATCTCGCAGTGCATAGGAACTGTTCGGTAAACACGCAGAAAACTGCCTTAAATTCACTTGTATTTTTATTTCAACAATTTCTACACCAAGATGTTGGCGATTTAGCTTTTACTCCCAGCACACGCCCTCGCATTTTGCCCACGGTTTTCAGCCACCGGGAAGCAATGTCAGTGCTCTCCCAGCTCGACGGTATTTATCGCGTAATTGCTTCATTAATGTACGGTAGTGGTTTGCGAGTTATGGAAGCCGTGCGGCTACGCGTACAAGATGTCGATTTCGAAGCCTGCTGTTTGTTTGTAAGGGAAAGTAAGGGCATGAAATCTCGTCGTACCCTCTTGCCCCACACCCTTATTCCCAAACTGAAAGCACAAATTGCTCTGGTGATTGCGCTTCACAGGCGCGATATGGAAGAAGGTTACGGCGAAGTTTATCTACCCAACGCACTTGCTAAAAAATATCCGAATGCCCCCAAAGAGCCTGCGTGGCAATATGTTTTTCCGTCCCCCGGTCGAGCCGTCGATCCGCGCTCTGGTGTAATCCGTCGCCATCATTTGGGTGAACAGCAAGTACAACGAAAAGTAAAAGAAGCCTTAAAGGCTGCAGGAATATTCAAGAAAGCCAGTTGCCACACCTTTCGGCATAGTTTTGCCACCAATCTTTTAAGAGCAGGAGCAGACATTCGCAACATTCAGGAGTTGCTCGGCCACAAAGAGCTTTCTACCACACAAATTTATACGCATGTAGTGGGCATACACGAGCGCGGTGTAAAAAGTCCTTTGGATGTAAGTTTGTCAGACGAATTTGACGCTTACGAGTCGTTCAACTCTAAACTTCAAAATGAAATAAAAGAACCCGAAATGAATTATATCGTGGCACTGGCGGTTTAGCATTTATTCGTAGCGCAATGCATCCGCCGGCTGAACTTTAGAGGCACGATAAGCAGGATACAGGGTTGCCAAAAAACTAAGGGCTAATGCAGTTAGGCCTACCTGTGAAATATCAGCGATTTTAATTTCCGTTGGTAAATAGGTGAGCGGATAAACGTCAGATTTTAAAAATTCAACGGCAAATAAAAATTGTAGAAGTTGCAGTATATCCTGCGCCACAAGCGCGAGCCCACAACCGACAGCGATACCAATAATGGTGCCTACAAGCCCAATAAACGAGCCCTGAACTATAAATATCAACATTATAGTGCGTGTGGATGCGCCCAAAGTGCGTAGTATGGCAATGTCGCCCTGCTTATCAACTACCACCATAATCAATGTTGATATGATATTGAAAGCGGCAATGGCCACAATTAGAGACATCAACAAACCCACTAGATTCTTAGACATATGAATGGCGTGGTACAGGTTGTAATGAGTGCGTTTCCAATTGGTGCCGTAAAAGCCAACGCCGAGTTTAATTAAATTTTCGTACACCACTTCCGGTGCTTCGAATATGTCTTTAAGTTTGAGTCGTACGCCCGTCACCGCGTCGCCCCTGCCGGCGAGGCGCGCAGCCTGCTGCAATGAAGTCAGTGCGAGGCTGTTATCCAGTTCCGTACGAGAATGAATTACCTCGAGCAATTCAAAATATTCTATATGCGGCGCTTTGGTGGAACCTGTTGCATCGGGCACCACAACCATAAATTTATCACCTGCATTAAGGTGTAATTTTTTTGCTACTTCTTTACCCAGCAACACATAGCTGCTATTCGCTTGTAATTTTTTTAAAGAAGCTTCTGAGATGTAATCGGTAATTTTCGAAACAGAACGTTCGACTTCTGGTTCGATACCATAAAGAAGTACCGGTGCGGTTGCAGTTCCATGGCTTGCCAGCCCGTCTACCTGAACAAACGGCGCTGCGGCAGCAACACGCTCATCGGTCAATAGGGTGTCTACAACAGCTTGCCAATTAGTCATACCACCGCGCTCAAACACAGCGGCCTGTGGCACCAGGCCGAGAATGCGTTCGCGCAGTTCTCTGTCGAAGCCGTTCATAATGGAAAGCACCGCAAGCAGCAGTGCCACCCCCACAATTAATCCGGTAACCGAAATCGCCGATAGAAATGACACCAACTGGCTGCGCCGTCGCGCTCCTGCGTATCGTAAACCTATAAACATCGGTAATTGCATGGTAAATCCGTGTGCGTTGGCTAAGCCGAAACGAGTACACCCTCTTTTAGTTCGTATTTCACATCCATGGTATTTGCAAAACCCACGTCATGCGTTACTACAATAAAACTCGTCGCTAATTCATGGCTAAGTTTCTTCATAAGCTGTTGAATTGCTGCTGCGTTGGCTGTATCCAGATTTCCCGTGGGTTCATCCATTAACACGCATTGAGGTTGGTTTGCCAATGCGCGCGCAATCGCAACCCTTTGCCGCTCGCCGCCAGAAAGTTCTGAAGGTTTATGAGCTACACGTTCATTTAATCCCACTTGCTCAAGTATTTGCGCCGCTGTGCGATTGGCGTTTTTTTTGTGTTCGCCACTAATTAGCAAGGGCATCGCCACGTTTTCCAATGCCGTAAATTCAGGTAAAAGATGGTGAAACTGGTAAACAAACCCTAACGATTGATTGCGTATACGGCCGCGCTCATTGTCACTGCAACGGGAAAAGGCCTGACCTAAGATTTCCACTTCCCCGTCATCAGGCTTATCCAATCCACCAAGCACGTTAAGCAGTGTGCTCTTACCGCTACCCGATGCACCCACAATTGCAATGTGCTCTCTCTCATGAACACTAAAATCTATGCCGCTTAGCACTTTAACCAGTTGCGGGCCCTGATTGTAATTTTTAACAACACCTTTACAGGTAAGAACACATTTATTCATAGTTACATGTCGTATCGTAGTGCTTCGGCGGGTTCGATTTTAGAGGCGCGATAAGCAGGGTAAACAGTGGCTAGAAAAGCAATACAGCTCGCTAGAGAGCACACCAGCAAAGTATCTATGGGTTGCCAGTTAGAGGGCAGATAAGCGACAAAATACACATCGGGATCAAACACTTGAAAGCCTGTAACTTGTTCAATAATTTGCATGACATTCGGCAAGTAAACAGCAGTGGCAACGCCCAGAACAGCACCAATTAAAATTCCGCCCAAACCAAGACTCAGCCCCTGCACTATAAATATTTTTATAATATGCCAACGCGTCATCCCCAGAGTTCGTAACACCGCAATATCGCTCCGTTTTTCTGCGACCATCATTACCAGGCTGGTAACAATATTAAACGCAGCCACCGCGATAATAATGCCAAGCATCATGCCAACAACTGTTTTTTCCATCTTTACCGCTTGAAACAAGCTGCCCTGAGTTTGGCTCCAGTCTTTAGCGACATAATTATCACCCAGCGTTTTTGCCATGGCCTGCACGGCAACGGGTGCTCGATATATGTCATCAAACTTCAAATGCAGGCCGTCAATGGCTTCTCCTTTTCGAAATAATTTTTTTGCATCATCAATATGAATAAGTGTTAAGAATTGATCGACTGGCGCGCCAACTTCAAATACCCCTACCAGCGTGAAACGCTTGGAACGAGGGAATATACCCGCGGGCGTCACGGACACTTGCGGTAATGTCAGCGAAACTTTATCACCCGTCGTGAGCCCCATATAACGGGCTACCAGGCGCCCCATTACAATCCCATATTCGCCCGCTTGGAGATTTTCTAGCGTACCGAGTGTCATATAGTTGCTAACTACAGAAATATTTCGCTCGTACTCAGGGTCTATACCCTGTATTTGAATGGGCTTAACGGTGCCGGCGTAACTTAGCAATCCCTGACCTTCAATGTAGGGGGCGCTCGCCAGCAAGCCAGGCGTGTTTTGAATTTTCTGGGCCAGCGGTTGCCAATCTAATAAAGGGGCTTTCGTCGAGAGGAAACCATGAGGAACCACGCGTAAAATGCGCTGCTTCAATTCATGATCGAAGCCATTCATCACGGAAAGTACCACGATTAATGCAAACACGCCCAATGCCATACCGATAAGCGCGAACAGGCTCACGAAGGAAATAAAGCCGTTACGCTGTTTCGCCCGGGTGTACCGCAAGCCAATGTAGAGGGGTAAGGAATTTTGCAGGTTCGTTATCATGGCGCGATTAAACAGAAGAACGCAACAAGTCACAAGTGCTACTATTCTTTACAAGGGTACCTGCACAAATACGTTTAAAAAATGAGCGAAAAACCGCAAGATCTGAAAAAAAAACCAGAACGCGAAAAGCGTGATTTTTTTCGCATCAGCCAGGATGTCATCTTCGACTATAAACTGGTGGAAGCATACACTGCCGAGAACGACAGCCCCGAAGTGGAGTTTGATGATGCTGTTTCACTTGGGTTGATCAATGAATTACGGCGATTGGACCGCGACAACGCCCAAACGTTACGTCTTCTTACCGAAAAAAACCGACTCCTGGGTGACTACCTGCAAACGCTAAGCAGTAAAATCGACCTGATTGCCCGCCACACCCTATTTGCACAAACCGGGATGGCTAGAGACAAACCTAAAACACGCATTAACGTCAGCGAAGATGGCATAGCCTTTATCGCAGAACGCGCTATCTACAAGGGAAACTACCTTGCGCTTAGAATGATATTTTTACCCAACTATGCTCCCGTGGTAGTCTTCGCAAAAGTCATTCGCTGCGAGCCGCGCGACGATCAATACCAGGTTGCAGCACGATTTCACAGACTTGCAGACAAGGATCGGCAAGAATTGTCACGCCAAATACTAAAAGCACAGGTTACTCAGAATAAACCCGCGCGCTGACCATAGGATTCGAAGAGGATACACCCATGAAAACTGCCCTATTCCCCCGTACAGCCAGCCTTCTCACCGCTGTTATCGTGGCTTCCACACTCAGTGGCAGCGGGCTCGCCGATACGCTTGCCATGCCGCAGGGTAGCAACTATAACGAATCCACTGGCGCGGAAAAATGGAACCTGCCGATTCCCCGCAAGGGCATGAGTAAAGCCGATGTGGAAGCCGGGTTTGGTACCCCCGTCAGCAAAAACGGCCCCACTGGCGAACCGCCCATTTACTTCTGGGAATACGAGGCATTCACCGTTTATTTTGAAAGCGATTATGTGATTCACACGGTTCGCAAATACAAGCCCTAGCGATAACCGCCTTACCGGGGAACGCGGCCATAGCGCTCGAAGAAGTCATAAGTGGCTTGTAATGCTGGAGTACGATATTCATCCGCTTCAAAATACAATTCGTGGAAAGCATTAGGGATAACGTGAGGTTTTCCGCCCTGGCAGGCAGGTTTTCCCATTCGGTTTAATCGACGACAGAATTCATCCTGCGGCTCATTCAATACCACAGTATCAGCTCCCGCCTGCAGCAGCATAATTGGTGTATCCAGCTTCGCCGCATCATCGAGCAAGTCACGCCGAATAGCGCAGGCCTGCTCCACCCATCCGAAAGTAGGCGCCGCAATCGCTGCCGCGGGCGTTTCATGGAATATGTCTTCTTTTACGCGAAACCGTTGTTTGGAATGCGTCAGTCGGTTTTGCGCAAAACGTTCTTCGAAAGTCTCAGGTTTACTGGAAGGTGTAGAACAATCACCGCACGCCTTGCCAATTAGCGAGGCCAGTAAGCAGGTACCCGCGGGACCGGTGTTTGGCGCAAGCATTGGTGAACCTAACACAGCAGCGGCGAAATCTTTGGGGTACTGCGCCATATAGCGAATAGCCACGGCACCGCCTAGAGAATGCGACAACAGTAAATACGGGCCTGCGCCTGTTGGCTGTACCACTTGATTCATGAACTGGTGCAAATCAGTAACGTAATCTCCAAAATTCTCAACATGCCCCTTGAGTGGGTCATCCAACAAGCGCCCAGAAAGCCCCTGCCCACGGTGGTCGTGCTGATACACGGAATAACCGCGCTGGTACAAGTCGAAAATCAACTCTTGATATTTCAGAAAAGTTTCCGTACGCCCGGAAACGATGACCACCAGAGCTTTCGGCTTAGGGTGAATAAAACTGCGGTAGGCAATGCGTACACCATCTTGTGTGGTAAAAAATCGGTGCTGCGGCATGCTAGCCCAGAATTTTTCAATGCCAGACTCATCAATCAGCTCCTCCCCCGAGGCACTGTGCCAAACCAGCATGAGAACACCAATCAAACCCAGAGTTACGGATGATTTGTACCAGCGGTGTGTATTACAATTGCGCACTTTTCGTTGCATCACTTAATTATGGCCTCATCTCAGTCTGCGCCCGTCACGCCCCCCACAAACAGTAAAATCATTGTTGGCATGTCTGGCGGAGTAGATTCTTCAGTCGCAGCACTCTTGCTGCTCGAACAAGGTTTCCAGGTGGAAGGCTTGTTTATGAAAAACTGGAACGAAGACGACGGTACCGAGTATTGCACCGCAATGACGGACCTACTCGATGCTGCCAATGTCTGTCAAAAGCTTGGTATACATCTGCATACCGCTAACTTTGCCAGCGAATATTGGGACAATGTCTTCGAACATTTCTTAGCCGAGTATCAAGCCGGCAGAACACCCAACCCGGATATTCTTTGTAACCGGGAAATCAAATTTAAAGTTTTCCTCGACTACGCGGAATCACTCGGCGCCGACTATATCGCGACCGGTCACTATGCGCGCACTCGTGTATCAAATGTACAAACTCAATTGTGCAAGGGCCTCGATAATAACAAAGATCAAAGTTACTTTTTGCATGCAGTGAGCGAAGATGCCTTTGCGAAAACTTTATTTCCGGTGGGGGAGCTGGAGAAGCCCAAAGTGCGGGCCCTCGCTGAACAGCACGACCTTGTCACCCACAATAAAAAAGACAGCACCGGCATTTGCTTCATTGGTGAACGTCGCTTTAAGGATTTTTTGCAAACTTACTTGCCCGCTCAGCCAGGCGATATTGTTACCCCCGATGGCAGCGTTCTCGGGCAACACCAGGGGCTGATGTACTACACCATTGGCCAACGCCAGGGCTTGGGTATTGGCGGCGTCGCCGGCGCTCCTGAAGAGGCTTGGTATGTCGCCCGAAAACAGCTCGAAACTAACACCCTAGTGGTGGTTCAGGGCGGAGAGCATCCGCTGCTCTTTGAGCAGGCTCTCATCGCCAACGGCATGCACTGGATTAATAAAGACGCCCTACCCGAAGGGCACCGCTGTATGGCGAAAACCCGGTATCGTCAGCCCGACCAAGCCTGCACCTTGCAAAACGTGGATGGCGACACCATAACGGTGGTGTTCGACGAACCGCAGCGCGCCATCACGCCGGGTCAAAGTATTGTGTTATATGAGGGTGATGTCTGCCTGGGTGGCGGCGTAATCGACCACCCATTCTCAGAGTGAGTCAAGGAGTAAGCATTGCAGAAATCCTGGCAAAACATTGCCATTTCACTGGCTGGCATGGTGCAGTGCGCCCGACAGGTAGAAGAACTCGCAAAAACCGGGTATCTAAAAACTGATCAATTCGAAACAGCGGTAAAAAGCCTGATCAATACCAACCCAGAATCTGCGGCAGATGTTTTTGGTGGTCTCAGTGGGCTTCGCGACGGTCTTTTGCACCTCAAAGATATTCTCAACGATCATCGCGACCCAGAACACAGCGACACTCTTCGCTATATTCTAGGTGCCGTGGTACTGCAGAAGCGCCTCGCCCGCCGTAAAGATATGCTCTACATTATTTCCAACCGATTGGAAAAGGTAAGCCAACAGGTAGATCATTTCGGTTTTACCCACGACAATGTGGTTACCAATATTGCAGATATTTACACAGATACTCTGAGTAAGTTTCCTTATCGAATACAAGTAACGGGCGAGTTCAACTACCTGCAGCAAGAACGCGTTGCAGCGCAGATCCGTACCCTGTTATTTGCAGCTATTCGCGCTGCCATGCTTTGGCGACAGGCAGGTGGCACGCGCTGGCACATGTTGTTTTATCGCTCCAAAATGCTGGCAGCCACCGAAGAGCTGCTAAATCAGCTTAATTAATTTGTTACCACACCTTTTACCAGACATATAGAAGAGATAGTTTTATGGACCTTTCAGCACTCACCGCGGTTTCCCCTATCGACGGCCGTTATGCCTCTAAAACCGATGCGCTTCGCGAAATGTTTAGCGAGTATGGTTTGATTCGCTGTCGCGTGGAAGTGGAAGTGCGTTGGTTGCAGCGTTTGGCGGAACACCCGGAAATTCCTGAAATACAAAATCTAAGTGAGACAGCACAAAGCTTACTAAACGATCTGGTAAATAATTTCAGCGTCTCCGACGCCCAGGTAATTAAGGATATTGAGCGCACCACCAATCACGATGTCAAAGCCGTTGAATATTTCATCAAAGACAAATTTAAAGGTAATGACGAATTAGAAGCTGTGAGTGAATTTGTGCATTTCGCATGCACCTCTGAAGATATCAACAACCTCTCCCACGCTCTAATGCTCAAAGGCGGTAGAGATACTGTGCTACTCCCTATACTGGACGAAATAATCGCCAGCATTAGCACACTGGCGGAAGAATATGCTGCTGTTCCCATGCTGTCACGTACCCACGGGCAAACAGCATCACCAACCACTGTTGGAAAGGAGCTCGCCAATGTGGCCTTCCGTATGAAACGCCAGCGCGCTCAAATTGCAGCGGTACCACTGCTGGGAAAAATTAACGGGGCCGTGGGCAACTACAATGCGCACCTCTCGGCGTACCCTCAAATCGATTGGCAAAGCAATGCCAAAACCTTTGTGGAGAGCCTGGGTTTAGCTTGGAACGCTTACACCACACAAATCGAACCCCACGATTACATGGCAGAGCTGTTCGATGCCATTTCGCGCTTCAACACCATTTTGTTGGATTTTGATCGCGATGTGTGGGGTTACATCTCCTTGGGATACTTCAAGCAAAAAGCCATTGCGGGTGAAGTGGGTTCTTCGACCATGCCTCACAAAGTGAACCCTATAGATTTTGAAAATTCTGAGGGCAATTTAGGTATTGCCAACGCGGTTTTTGGCCATCTCGCCGCGAAGCTCCCGATCTCCCGCTGGCAGCGCGACCTCACCGATTCTACCGTGCTGCGTAACATGGGCGTCGGTTTTGGTTATAGCTTGATTGCCTACAGCTCAACGCTTAAAGGAATCAGCAAATTACAAATCAACGAACAAGCATTGGCTGCCGACTTGGATAGCAGTTGGGAAGTTTTGGCCGAACCCATTCAAACAGTCATGCGTCGCTATGCCATTGAGGGCGCTTATGAAAAACTCAAAGAGCTCACCCGTGGTCAAGCCATCAACGAGGCCGCCATGCAAAGCTTTGTCGATCGCCTCGATATTCCACTACAGGCCAAAGCCGATTTGAAGGCACTCACTCCAGCGAGCTATATTGGTAATGCTATCGCCCAGGCCAAAGCGATCAAAGATGCCTGATACCGGGGAGCCCTCGCTCCCCTCACTCACCAGGAGGAGGCAATATGCAACCTTCCCACCCCTTTCGCCGCCTTAGCCATATCGGCGATATGCCAGTAGAAACCTTCGTACGAGATTACTGGCAGAAAAAGCCCCTGTTAGTTCGCAATGCGCTACCCAACTTCAAGTCACCTGTGACTGCCGACGAATTGGCCGGCTACGCCGTTGATGACGATGTGGTATCCCGCCTCGTGGTGGAAAACCCGAGCAATAACGAATGGTCGGTACACCATGGCCCGATACCCGAGGAAAGTTTCGCCGATTTGCCCGCAAGCCACTGGTCGCTGCTGGTACAACATGCTGATTTGCTCGATCCGGAAATAAACGCCCTATTGGATGCGTTTCGGTTCATCCCCAGTTGGCGGCTCGACGACATCATGGTGAGCTACGCAACCGATCAGGGCGGCGTAGGCCCGCACTTCGATTACTACGATGTATTTTTATTGCAGGCCGAAGGCAAGCGCCGTTGGCGCATAGGGCAAAGCTGCAGCCACGAAAGTCCACTGGTACCCGGAGTGGATATGCGCATTTTGCGCGATTTTGAAACCGAACACGATTGGGTCGTCGAACCCGGAGATTTACTGTACATCCCGCCAAATGTCGCCCATTGGGGACAGGCCGAAGGTGAGTGTATCACCTACTCTATTGGTTTCCGTGCACCCAGCTATGCCGAAATATTGTTGGATTTCTCTGAAGAAATGGCAGCCATAACCAACGGCGATATGCGTTACAGCGACGCCGATTTGCAAGTGCAACGCCTGGCCGGCGAAATATCTCTGGCGAGTATTAACAAGCTCCATGCCATAATCAGTCGCTATACCGACAATAAAACCGCGTTGGCAACTTGGTTTGGCCAATACATGACGCAACTCAACCCGGGTGGCGCACAGCATTTTGAAGAGCCGGATCAGCAGATTTCCGCGCTTGCTCTGGAAACCCAAGCCTGTGCTTTATCGCCTTTCGCGCGCTGCGCTTTTTTTGAAGCCACCGATATTTGTCTGCTGTTTATCAACGGGCACAAATGGCATTGCAGTCGTAAACTCGCAATCATGTTAAGTAACTACGAAGCCATAGAATGGCGCGATTTAGATAAAAAAGACCAATATGTTTTAAAACATCTGGCTGACGAAGGGTTAATGGTCACAGCTAATGAGTGAAGAGATACCAAATATTTTCGTGACCGAGGTGCAATGGGCTCTTGAACACCAACGCATTATGGGAATACGTGAAGCGGTATTTATTCAAGAGCAACAGGTTCCCGAAGAAGAAGAACTCGATGATCAAGACGCTCTACCAGCGACGCGACACTTTTTACTGACTGCCGGTGACCGAGCAATCGGCTATGCACGCTTACAACTCAATGGTCAAATTGGGCGCATGGCCATTGTGAGAGACGCTCGTAAAAGTGGTTACGGTGCACGGTTACTAGCGGAAGTTATGCGAGCAGCTTTGCAGGAATTACGAGACGATATCTTTTTGCACGCCCAAGAACACGCCATTCCCTTTTACCAAAAAATGGGGTTTGAAACCGATGGTGACGTATTCTACGAAGCTGGAATATCGCACAAGATGATGCGTTTGGCTCTCAGCCGTGAAACGCTTGAAAAAATTTATAATGATAATGTCTACCGCCTCAACAATGCGGCCGGGTTCGTTTTTCACATGGCACAAATGGCACGCTGTGCGAGCCGCAAAATTGCTATTTATTGCAATGAATTGGAACCGACCGTGTGGGCTCAGGAACTACTGGTGGACGCAATATCTTCCTTCGCGCGAAACGAAATCAACTCAACGGTAAAAATCCTGATAGCAGACAGCCGAGGTCTACAGAGCGGTAGTCACCCTCTGGTACGACTTTGCCAACGACTGAGCTCCAGCATTGAAATTCGTGTACTCAACGAGGATGCAGAAGCCCCCAAACACGCCTTTTTCACGGCGGATAGTAGGCAACTGGTTTTATTTAACGACGAGACTACTTATCAGGGCTTCGCCAACTATATCGCCCCCGCCGAAAGTCAGCATGAACTGGATACCTTCGACAGACTCTGGGATTACGGCAGCGCACAAGACCCAAATCTCGCTCAAATTGTTTTGTGACGTCGGACGCCTGACGTTCTAATCACATTTCAATACCTACCTGATCACCGTCGTACACCAAGGTAAATTTTTTCAGGCTATCCAGCTGGTTAGCCAAGGGTCCTAGTGCTTTGCCGGTTTCCAGGTTAAATTCTATCCCGTGGGCGCGACAACGTATTAAACCACCGGGAACCTGTACACCCTGGCTAAGGGGCACATCCATATGGGGGCAGCGGTTTTCTATGAGATAAGTGTTTCCGTCCACCTGGAGAAGCAATAGGTTGTGACGTCCAACAGTAACAGCCTTCTGATAGCCATCGTGCAAGCGACTCAGTTTCTCCAGGGGAACGAAGGCCATTTAAACCTCGAGCTTACGTATGCTGGCGTTAACGAAGGCCTGCTTCAGATCTTCGTAGGTATGCACTGCTGGGAACTGAGGGAACTCATCGATCACGTTCTGCGGTGCGCTGAACAAAATGCCGGCATCGGCCTCAGACAACATCGTGGTATCGTTGTAAGAATCTCCAGCAGCGATTGTGCGGTAATACATGGTTTTAAAAGCGCAGATCGCCTGGCGCTTGGGGTTCGCCTGGCGCAGATTGTAGTCAACCACTTTGCCGGAATCGTCAACGGTCAGCTTGTGGCATAACAGAGTTGGATAGCCCAACTGCGCCATCAGCGGGCCAGCAAACTCATAAAAGGTATCCGACAAAATTACCACCTGAAAACGCTCGCGCAACCAGTTGAGGAATTCAGCCGCGCCCGGCAGCGGGCTCAGGGTTGCAATAACTTCCTGAATTTCGTTCAGTCCCAGACCGGCTTTATCCAGTTCACCCAGCCGCATGGTCATTAGTTCGTCGTAATCCGGAATATCGCGGGTTGTCGCCTTGAGGGCTTCAATGCCGGTTTTCTCCGAAAAAGCGATCCAGATTTCGGGGATTAGTACGCCTTCAAGGTCAAGACACGCCAGTTCCACAGTGAACTCCTTAATATGAGGTAATTAGAATTTGTTTGTTCAGTTGAGCGAGGCGCAAATCTACCCTGTTAACCGATGCAAGGCAAATAATGGCACCATTATCACCTGTTATAAGCTTAGCGCGTGTCAGTATTTTTAAACCTAATAACGCTCTGGTATTCTTGCCCGCCCTAAAACGTTTGAAAGCCTTCATTGACGAAATTATGAACGATTCCATTGATTTAGTAGACCTGGATAAACAGCTACAGAACGCAGAGCCTCAAGACATTCTCGCGCATGCGATACAGCAACATGAAAATATCGCAATATCCTTTAGTGGTGCTGAAGATGTTGCGCTGGTCGATATGGCGGTGCGCCTCAAACCCGGAATTCAGGTATTCTGCCTCGATACCGGCCGCCTCCACCCGGCCACCTATCAGTTTATCGATCGCGTGAAAAAACACTACGACATCGACCTCCAAATTCTCTTCCCCGATGCCGAAGCAGTGCAGGCCCTGGTTAACGAAAAGGGGATGTTTAGTTTTTATGAAGACACCCACAAAGAATGCTGCGCTATTCGTAAAGTGGGGCCGCTCCGTAAAAAGCTTCTCACGCTGGATGCCTGGGTTACCGGGCAGCGTAAAGATCAAAGCCCGGGCACGCGGGCCAGCATTCCCGTTATCCAGAATGACCGCGTGTTTGCTCGCCAGGGTGAAACTCTCACCAAATACAACCCGGTGGTGAATTGGACTTCCAAGCAGGTTTGGGATTACATTCGCAATAATGACGTACCCTACAATTTATTGCATGATCAGGGTTATATATCGATTGGCTGTGAACCCTGCACACGCCCAACCGGCCCAGGCCAACACGAACGCGAAGGCCGCTGGTGGTGGGAAGAGGAAACAAAAAAGGAATGCGGTCTGCATCGTTAACTTGTTTTTTCGACAGCAACCCCGATTTTATATTAAAGATTTACGGTCGCTGTGAGTAACACGGAATACCTTATGAAAATTACGCTTGTTAAGAAAATTCTCGCCGATGGCACACCGTGTAAAAAGTGTGCCGATGTAATCGATAAACTCGAAAGCTCCGGGCAAATGGCGCAAATTGATGCGGTGCTCGTTGCCGATGAGCGCGACCCAAGCAGCGAAGGCATGGTACTCGCCAAAAAACTGGACGTTGACCGCGCGCCCTTTTTTATTGTTGAGCAAGACGGTGCAGAGCCGCAGGTTTACACCGTGTATATGAAATTTGTGAAAGAAGTACTCGATCAAAAAACCAGTGAGCGCGAAGAGCTTAAGGAAATTATGGAAAACAACGACGATTTGGATTTTCTGTAGACACGCGATCAATACATTCAACAAAAAAGCCGGGCAATCGCCCGGCTTTTTAATGAAGTTAAATGAGGTTTAGTGTTCCGGCAACTCGACGTGTTTAAACAGCTCGTCGAGCTCCACCTTGGAATGGCGATTAAACGCTTCGCTGACCAAATCTTTGGTGAGATGCGGCGCAAACTCCTCGATAAACTCGTACATAAAGCCCCGCAAGAAAGTACCGCGACGAAAACCAATCTTTGTGGTACTGGAACGGAACAGATGTTTTGCATCCAAAGCAACCAGATCACTGTCCGCTTCTTCATCGTACGCCATTCGGGCCACAATACCGATACCTAAACCCAGACGCACATACGTTTTGATCACATCGGCATCTGCGGCGGTGAACACCACCTTCGGTGCCAGACCTCGCTCCATAAAAGCTTCATCCAACTTGGAACGCCCGGTAAATCCGAATACGTAGGTAACAATTGGGTGTTTGGCCACATCCTCCAGGGTTAACTGCGACACCTGACAAAGGGGATGATTTCTGGGCACCAGAATACAGCGGTTCCAGCGATAGCACGGCAGCATAATTAAGTCACTGAACAGCTCCAACGCTTCTGTGGCAATCGCAAAATCCACCGAGCCATCGGCCGCCATTTCAGAAATCTGCATCGGTGTGCCTTGATGCATGTGTAGGGATACATCCGGGTATTTCTCGATGAAACCGCCAATCACCTTCGGCAAAGCATAACGTGCCTGAGTGTGCGTCGTGGCGATCGACAGGCTACCCTTGCGCTCATTGCTAAACTCCTGAGCCACCTGTTTTATGCTTTCGACTTTGCGCAGTATCTCACCAGCGGTGCGTAATATTGCCTCGCCTGCCGGAGTGATTCGCGTAAGGTGCTTACCGCTGCGGGAGAATATCTCAACACCGAGTTCATCTTCGAGCAAACGAATTTGCTTGCTGATGCCAGGCTGAGACGTGTATAGACTTTGGGCGGTTGCCGACACATTAAGTTCGTGATGTGCAACTTCCCATATATAGCGCAACTGCTGCAGTTTCATTGTGCCCTCCAGATGGCGGCAGTCAGTGAATACCCATAGTTCAAAATATAGCCACCTTTAGAACGTTTGGTGATTGAGAACCCTAATAATTATAAAAATAGAATGAAATATTCTTTTGAAGAATAGTTATAAATAGCTATATTTGCCACCCGTATTTGTAATTTAGCAGTCAGATTCACAAATTTCCGCATTAATATGGATTTAATTTTCTACGTATTCGCCGGCGCTGGCGTGGGTCTGGCTGTGGGCTTAACCGGTGTGGGCGGCGGCTCGCTCATGACTCCCATTCTGATCCTCTCTGGGGTTCCCCAGAAGATCGCTATTGGTACCGATTTACTGTACGCCGCGGTCACTAAAACCGGTGCTATGCATGCCCATCACCGCCAGGGGACAGTACGCTGGAAACTCGTGGTTACACTGGCGGCCGGGAGCATTCCGGCATCGTTGCTAACAACCATTATTTTTAAATATGCGGTGCCTACAGATCTCGACTACGGACCGTTTCTCACCCACAGCCTCGGGGTGATGTTAATTCTCACATCGTTTGTGGTGTTCTTTAAAAATCGCATTCAGAAAGGCGGCGGCAGTGCCGAAAACACATGGTTTCACCGCCACTCAACCCTGGTCACTTTTGCCGCAGGTGTGCTACTTGGGATATTTGTGACCCTCTCTTCAGTGGGTGCCGGTGCTTTTTGCGCGGCGTTATTATTGTTGCTGTATCCGCGTTTACCGGCGCTTCAGGTGGTGGGTACCGACATCTCGCACGCAGTCCCTCTTACGCTCATCGCCGGGCTCGGTCATTTGTGGAATGGCAATATTGATTTCAAATTGCTTTTTGGGCTGCTTGTAGGCTCAGTACCAGCCGTTCACCTGGGAGCAAGACTTGCCGCACGTATTCCCAACAGTATTTTGCAGCCCGTGCTGGCCTGCATTTTATTGGTTATCGGGGTTAAATTTGCCTTGTTCTCCAGCGGCCACTAGGCTGGGTTGATTGGCAATTCCATGTGGCACATGACCGGTTGCAACGTGATCCCGTGCCGACTGGCAATGGCTTTGTTGATCATCAAAAAAAACATCTGCGCCGTAAGCTTTTAAAAAGGCGCCCTTACTCAAGCCCCCCAGAAATAACGATTCATCAATGCGAATATTCCAGGCCCTCAAGGTACGAATAACTCGCTCATGAGCCGGCGCGGAACGCGCAGTCACCAGAGCGGTGCGAATCGGGCATTGCTTCTCACCAAATTCTTTTTGCAGGCCGTGCAAAGCCGCCAGAAACAATTTAAAAGGCCCGCCGCTCAATGGGGTTTTTGCGGATTGCTGTTCGCTTTTGGCAAAGGCTTCCAAGCCCTGCGTTTTATAAACCTGTTCAGCCTCATCGGAAAAGATCACCGCATCACCATCGAAGGCGAAGCGCAGCTGTGAATTGTCACTGTGCTGTTTCGAGGAAGTCATTAGAGTTGCGGCTGCCACACCGTGGTCTAAGGCGTTGCGCACGTCATCGGCATCGGTACTTAAAAAAAGGTGAGCACTAAATGGCTGAATGTAGGGGAATGGACTTGAGCCGCCGGTGAATGCTGCACGTGTAATTTCCAAGCCGTAGTGGTTGATCGAATTAAACACACGCAGACCGGTATCTGCGCTGTTGCGAGATAACAGAATCACCTCAACGCGAGGCTCTCCCTCGAGTTGGTCATTGATACGTAAAAACTTCTGTACCATGGCAAAGGCTTCACCTGGGGGAAGCACGTCATCTTCGTGTTCGATTTGATATTTGGAGTAGGCTTCCAGCCCCTCATTCTCGAACACCTGATGACTCTCAGCCAAATCGAACAATGCACGCGAGGAGATTGCGATAACGAGTTTTTGCACCTTGTTGGTATCCACAGAGCGTTGTTAAAAACTGCTTGTTATTCTGATTTATAGTAGTCGCGAGTCAACTTAGCGATTAAACCCGATAACATGATTAATGCAATTAAATTGGGTATCGCCATGAGGCCGTTCATAATGTCCGCGATGATCCACACCATTTTTAAGCTACCAAAAACACCTGCAAAAATGGCAACTACCCAAAGCAATCTAAATGGTTTGATTGAGCCCTTTCCCAACAAAAACTCGACACAGCGTTCGCCGTAGTAACTCCACCCCAGAATCGTGGTAAACGCGAATATCACCAATGACAAAGAAACAATTTTATCGCCGAAGGGAAGCGAGGAGCTGAACGCAGCCTGGCTCATGGCGGCGCCTTTGGCATCACCCGACCACACGCCGGTTACGACGATCGCCAGGCCCGTGATGGAACAAATAATAATGGTATCGATAAAGGTGCCCAGCATGGCCACAGTCCCCTGACGTACCGGGTTATCTGTCGCTGCGGCGGCATGAGCCATGGGTGCACTGCCGAGGCCGGCCTCGTTGGAAAATACGCCGCGTGCAACCCCCATCTGAATCGCCAGAGCTATAGCCGCACCTGCGAATCCACCCTGAGCCGCCGTGGGCGTAAAAGCGCTAGATAGCACAAGACTTACGGCTTCGGGCAACGCAGAAAGATTCAAAAAAATGACTAATAATCCGGCTGCTAAATAGGTGATTGCCATAAAAGGCACCAGATGCTTGGCGACCTCAGCGATTCTCCTCACACCACCCAGAAGTACAAGCGCCACCAGAATGGCCAGCACCACGGCAGTTGCCATGCGGGGCATGCCAAACGAATTTTGTAACGCATCCGCAACGGAGTTTGCCTGAACGGTGTTGCCAATGCCGAAACCGGCGATCGCACCGAATACGGCAAAAGCAATTGCCAGTGGCATCCATTTCGGTCCGAGGCCATTTTTTATGTAATACATCGGGCCACCGACAAATTCCCCGGTTTCACTCTTTTCCCGAAAATTCACAGCGCATACCGCTTCGCCATATTTGGTAGCCATGCCGAGCAAAGCGCTGCACCACATCCAAAACAATGCTCCAGGGCCGCCCAAGCCGATAGCGGTCGCAACGCCCACAATGTTGCCTGTGCCTATAGTTGCTGAAAGGGAAAGCATTAGCGCGTTGAAAGGTGCAATTGAGCCCTGTCCCACCGCTCGTCGGCCTTGTACCAACTGGGCGAAGGCGTAGGGAATTTTTCGCAGCGAGATAAATTTGGTGCGAAGGGTAAGTAAAGCGCCGACACCGAGGATCAAGGCCAACATCAGCGGCCCCCAAACAACACCAGAAACACTATTTAGAAAATCCGACATAGCAAAGCCCCCAAGCTTTACCACCACTTTTTGTGGTGATCACCCTAATATTTGATTGCGCGATTCTCAAAGATATTTCGGTAGGGATATAACCCAAAAATACCGCCGGTATGCACGAACACAATATTCTCAGCATTGGCGAAGCGACCCTGTTTAATTTCCTGAATTAAGCCATAGAACGCTTTCCCTGTGTACACCGGGTCGAGGAATACGCCCTCTAACGATGCAAGGCTTGAAATTGTTTCAAACAGTTCGGGATAGCCCTGAGCGTAACCTGGCCCAATGTATCGATCAATTGACGACACGGATAATTCAGCTGTTAAATCTTCTGGTGAAGGCAACTGATCAAACAAGTTCGAGTAACGCTGTGCCCACTCACTTACGTCTGTTTTTGTCTTTGCATTGAAATAAGCCGCAGAATCGCATACCGCAATGCCGTGCACTTCGATTGTCGGATTTAATAAATGGCAACCCAAGGTCAATCCGGCCTGAGTTCCACCGGAGCCGGTGGCACACACCAATGCATCCGGCGTAAATCCAAATGCCGAAGCTTGTTGCAGTATTTCTTCCGTTGCAGAAAGGTAGCCCCAAACACCCACACCGTTGCTCGCCCCCATGGGGATCACATAAGGCTGGTTACCCTGTTCAAGATATTTGGTTTTCCAGTGCTCAAATATCGCTTCCAGATTTGCGACAAAATAATGCCCGTCGTAAACCGAAATTTCGGCGCCGGCCAAATTATCGAGCAACAAATTGCCGTCTTGCACACCTTCCATGGGGCCACGTAATACCAAATGCGCACGTAACCCCATACGAGCTGCTGCAATCGCTGTTGCGCGACAATGATTGGATTGCACGCCACCACAGGTAATGAGTGTATCGCAGCCCTGCTGTAGCGCATCGGCAATAACAAATTCCAATTTGCGAACCTTATTGCCTGATAACGCAAGCTCGGTAAGCTCGTCCTGCTTGATCCAAATACGAGGCCCACCTAACTGCTGAGTCAACCGGTCTAACGGTCGCAGTGGTGTAGGCAAGTTGGCAAGTTTTACTTTGGGGGGAAGGGGTAACGACTGCATTACGTCAAAATACCCTGAATTGGCTAAGGGGTAAAGCGGGATATTCGTTGGGAGAGGCGTTGCGCATCTCCCGAACACTTTAAATGGACTTTATAGTGCCTTTTGGCAGCACGGCATGCACTGCGACCTTTTGGAATTTAAGGTCTACATTATTAGCCACATTAAGCGTAATGTAATTTTCGTCTACCTCGGTGACTTTACCCAGCATTCCACTGGTCATTACCACTTCATCGCCTTTCCCAAGTCCATCAACCAGTGATTTATGCTCTTTCTGGCGTTTGCGCTGTGGGCGAATTATCACGAAATACATGAATAGAAACAAACCGCCCAGCAAAACAAAATTTATAAACCCTGCATTCTGCGGGGTAGCGGCATCGGTTTGCGCCATGGCTTCAGAAATGAAGAATCCCATGTGTAATGTAACCTCTTTAAGTTTTTATTGCCGTAACTGATGTTACGGGCCCAGATGTCTTCCCAAAATGAAGGCGCACAACGATACAAGAGCCACAAAAAGAGTCAAGGGCTGAAGTCAAGAATCACAACAAGGCAGGCTACTTGATTAGAACAAGCAGTTTTGGAACTAAAAAGGGCCGTTAGTGCGAGTGCAATAACAGCCCTTGAAGAACTATACGTAGTCGCGGAACAGCTTTCTGAAGGTACTTGGAGAAAGGCCGGTCCAACGTTTAAAGGCATTGGTGAAGCTGGTTCTATCAGAGAAGTCCAACGACGCCGATATGCTGTCAATACTCAAATGCTGTTTAATTAAATAGTCGATTGAGTAGTGAAAGCGTACCTGATCGCGTAAATCTGCAAAGCTCACATCTTGCTGTTGCAAGCGACGCTGTAAAGTACGTTTCGATAGATTCAGCTCTTCAGCAATATGGCCGATACTTAATGGGGCGTGCCCAATACGGCGTTGAAGAACCTCGACAACCCTTGCAGGAACACCAAACACTTCAGGAAGCCGCGCCTGTTCAAGGTATTCATCAAGTGTTTTAACGGAACCAAGCGCGAACATCGCCTGGTCGGTAAGTTTACGTTGAGCTTGTGCTAGTTGCTGGTCAGTCATACAGGCCACTCCTTCTGCCAATAGCTCGATAAAAGCCACGTCCTCATCACTGTATCCAGGCTCTCTGGCTTCGCCGGTGATGAAACACATTACCGAGTCGCCTGCGTGTCTGGAATGAACAACAGTGCCTAAGAACGCACCCACTGGTGTATTATTATACGCCATAGACAATGAATGCACATCTTTATCCTGCAAAATTCCGTATGAACAAGTCGCATTTTTTGTTATTACTTCTTCACATAATGTACCGTTTAGCGATAAGTGCTGCCCGACAAAAAACTTTTCATCATCTCCTGAACACGCAACAACATCGTAAACTTGTGTTGATAAAGGTCTGCTAAGCACGGCAACATCGGCACCTAACTTTTGTAAACCCACATCAAGCAACAATCTAATTGCGAGGTTGGCAGACTCTAAACTTGATGCATGCGCAAGCACGCGATACAAATAAGTTACCGTAGATAAAGGGTCTGCGAGTGAATAATCTTCAGGGGATAGAGATACTTCGGGCGCGCTTTGATGGAAACTATCGTTCGCAAAAAGTTTCAATGCTCTCACCTTCTGCCGAATGTCTTCAGCTTTATAATTAATTGTTATTAACCTAATTGCGACAAATGTGCAATTTTATAGGCATAAACTATTAGTTTGGCGGCAGAAGTACCAGTCTCATCGGCGCCAGTGTGTTGTTTCCCGTGACATTAATTTCAGCGCCTCCAATTTTACATGTTAACTATAAAAACACCAAAAACCTAAGGCATAAAGCGGGGTTAGGCGACTTTATAGCTGGCCAAAAACACATTCAAACAAACGTTTAAATCTCAGTTTGAACTCATATTTTGTTCTTTTTTTCGTTTCTAGCACCTAAAACTGTATGAAACTGGCATATTTTTTTACTACAACAACGAATATGAAGACAGAATTTACGACACCCGCTGCAACGAACGGGCGCTTAAATAAAACTAAAAAAGCATGAATCAAATACGAAATTTCGGGAAAAATCGAGAACCAACCCAGGCAAATTCGATCATTTAGCCATAAAGTAAAGTTGACTATAAGCCCGCGCGAATGATTTCCAACACATCTTGATCATGGGTTTTGGTTTTGACTTTGTCCATGATGTGTTTAAGTTTGCCGTCTTTGCCAATAATAAAGGTTGTACGCAATATCCCCATAAATTCACGCCCCATGAATTTCTTTAAACCCCACACACCGTATTTTTCGGCAACTGCGTGGTCTTCATCGGACAAGAGCGTAAACCCCAAGCCGTGTTTGTCATCGAATCTTTTTAAACGTTCGAATGGATCGGGGCTGATGGCAAGCACTACGGTCTCTACTGCTTGAAATTCTTTCACGGTGTCTCGGATTCCGCACGCCTGCGTCGTGCACCCCGGGGTCATAGCTTTGGGATAAAAGTACACGACCACGTTTTTTTCACCTACAAATGCCGACAGTTTCACTGTCTCGCCAGATTGGTTTTTCAGAGAAAAGGCAGGAGCCTTATTGCCAATTTTGGGAAAACTCATGTGTTTTACTCCTCTTAAATAAAGATTTTGACCGCGTTATTTCGATGCGACGCTGTCCTATGCGTCTTTATACGCAAGCGCTCCGCAGAAAGATACTCTGCGAGCCAGACTTGCGTTTATGCAAAGCAAAAAAAAGCGCGGATAATCCGCGCTTTTTTAAAAAACACCTGAGTTAGGCTGGAAGTAGCGATTTTACGGCATCCCGCTCTGCCTTGAGTTCATCTTCGGTTGCCGTCATACGCTCTTGTGAAAACTCATCAATAGCAAGGCCCTGAACAATTTCCCAGTCACCGTTTTTGCACACACAGGGGAAAGAGTAGATCAGACCTTCTTCCACCCCATAACTACCGTCACTGTACACGCCCATACTCACCCAGTCGTTTGCAGGACTTCCCATCACCCAATCGCGCATATGGAAAATGGCGGCGTTGGCTGCAGACGCAGCACTGGACGCACCACGTGCTTTAATAATCGCTGCACCGCGCTGCTGTACTGTTGGAATATAATCTCCCACATACCATTCACGATCCACTTTATCGATAGCCGGCTCGCCGTTCACCAAAGTATGGAAAAGGTCAGGATACTGGGTGGAAGAGTGATTGCCCCAAACAGTCATCTTGTGAATATCATTAATGGATGCACCGAGCTTGCTACCCAGTTGATTCAACGCACGGTTGTGATCCAGACGCATCATTGCAGTGAACTGACGGGGATTAATGTCGGGAGCGTTTCGTTGTGCAATAAGTGCGTTGGTGTTAGCCGGGTTACCTACCACCAACACTTTGATATCTCGGGATGCGTGATCGTTAATGGCTTTCCCCTGAACAGAGAATATCGCGGCATTCGCTTCGAGCAAATCGTTGCGCTCCATTCCAGGTCCACGCGGACGCGCACCAACCAACAAGGCATAATCAGCGTCCTTGAAGGCCACATTGGGATCGTCGGTACAAATCATTTCTTGCACCAGGGGGAAGGCGCAGTCGTCCAATTCCATGGCAACGCCCTTGAGAGCTTCCATTGCAGGAGTAATTTCCAACATTTGCAGAATTACAGGCTGATCTGCGCCCAGCATTTCGCCCGTCGCTATGCGGAACAGAAGTGAGTAACTAATTTGGCCTGCTGCGCCTGTAACGGCGACTCTAACGGGTGCTTTCACAATTTATCTCCGTGTTAAAGATGTTAATGGTTAAAATTTAAAAAGGTTCGGTTTGCAATTCGTTAACAAATCAAGTTTTACAGCTGCACCATCGGCTAACAACAGTTGCGCAGACTATTCGTGAGCGTTCGAACCTGCCCTACTTAAGCCGACTCGCCCTGTTTTGGATACCTCGCTTCCAAATTCTGATACAGAGCACTGCTGAAATTTGGCTGACTGACGTCTAGCTCAGCCAGAGCTTCGACCAGATGTTCGTTGTCTTCCCTACCCTGCCATAATTTTACGTAAGTACCCTGCTGGTATCCGTGGTCTTGCCTGAATATATTAAGTACGTTTTTGCCGACATAACGGGAGAACAAATTTTCAAAACTCAAATCGACTCCGGCAAGCAAACGCCAAAATTCGGGAATACAAAAACTCTGAGTACGCAAGGTGGTTTCTGTAAAAGTCTCCAGGTCGCGTCGAAAATCTAAATCAGTTGCGCTTCCGCTTGAAGTAATTTGCTGCTCTATTGCCGCGGCGATTTTTTCATAACTCGCAGAATCGGCAGTACCCTCCAACAAGTAAATGCTGAGCCCAAAATGCCAGATATCAATGAGTTCAAGCTCGACCTGATCCACATCGGGTGTCTGTTTTTTCCACCACTTCCAACCGTAGTGGTCCATAAGTTCAGCGCACTCAACCCAAATTGCGCGGTACCATTCAAATTGTTGAGTGCGCCAACTCGGGTTAACTTTACTGTTCATCGCTTCCTGCAGTTCCAGCATGGTGATTAGTTGTTGGCGCATGTCAAAATCCTTAGCTGGCGATTGCCCATTTTTGTTTTGCAGGAAACAGTTTTGCGAAATTTTGCGAAGTTTGTGTCGCCAGAGATTCGAAACTTACGCCACGAAGCTCGGCAATATACTCGGCCACGGCTTTCACGTATTTCGGCTCATTGGGTTTGCCACGAAATGGCACAGGCGCTAAATAGGGCGAATCCGTTTCGATAAGTAATCGATCAAGAGGAACCCGTTTTACAACATCGCGAAGAGCATCGGCATTGCGAAATGTAACAATGCCGGAAATCGAAATATAAAAATTCAGATCCAACGCGGTTTGGGCCATTTCCCAGCTTTCAGTGAAACAATGCATCACCCCGGCATGCTCTCTGTTGGCGTGTTTTTGCATGATCTCCAGTGTGTCTTGCTGCGCATCGCGAGTGTGCACGATAACTGGCAACCCTAATTCAGCACCTGCGATCAAATGATTCGCAAAGCTTCGTTTCTGCTGCTCAGCGCTGTGCTCACTGTAGTGATAATCAAGGCCGGTTTCCCCCAACGCGATCACCTTGTTAGCGGCAGCCCAATCGCAAAGGGTGGCGACGCTTACGACAGACTCACCCACATCAGATGGGTGCACGCCAACCGATGCGTAGATACCTTCGTGGGCATCGGCAATAGCCAATACAGCGTTTTTATTGTCACCGCTGATGCACACGCACAACATTTCATGCACACCTTGCTGGCGTGCTGCCTCGATCGCATCGGGCAAACTGTCGTCATATTTGGATAAATCCAACCGGTCTAAGTGGCAGTGGGAATCTACAAGCATGCGTGCAATAAGGAACAACTCGACGTTTAGCACAGCGACACAACAACACTCGCTGCGTACATTAAATAGGTAAAACTCTTACATAGTATGGGTGGGACGATCAGATTCAAGTGAGCCCGCGAGATAGGTTTCAATTTTTTTCGAAGCGACATCGTCTTCGCCGCTGAATTGAACCCCAATGCCGGCGGCCCGATTGCCCTGAGCGCCTTTAGGAGTGATCCACACTACTTTGCCCGCGACGGGAATTTTCTCGGGTTCGTCCATCAGGCTAAGCAGCATAAAGACTTCATCGCCCAAGCTGTAGGTTTTATTGGTTGGAATGAACAAACCGCCATTTTTCACGAAAGGCATATAGGCTGCGTAAAGCACAGCTTTGTCACGGATAGTAAGTGAAAGAATGCCGTTGCGGGCCGAGCCGCCTAACCCTTTCATCGATACGGTATCTCCAGATTGCTCATTTCTAACTCAACGCTACCTATTATAACCCAGCTTTGCTGTGGCTTTATAAGATTATGGCGCTATCCCACCAATTTTGCGCTTCAAAGCACCTTTAACCACTGCCATCCAGTCGAGCAATAATTCCTCGACAACCATCCCTGCATTCAGGTTCGGATTGCCCAGCAGCTGAGATCTGCGCTGGCTGATACCCTCCAACAAGCGAAACAGCATTTGGTCGCTCACCGCAGAGTTAACGTCTACGAGGTCCTGCCAGTGCTCCATAATGATGGACCTGGGTTCAGTAACCCGCGCACGAAGCAACCTTTCCAACCAAAATACAAATAATTGTGATACCTCAAGCGCACCATAGCGACTCGCCCATTGTGCCGCAACAGCGCTTGCTGTTTTTTGACCAGACAATACCCCAGCCAAGAGGCCGCACATCTCGTTGCGGTCTTGAATGAGCTTACTTCGCCACCACTCGTGGGCCTTTAACGGTGCTCCCAGCGCCTCTTCCAACAAGGCTTCTGGCTCGCCGACCTCCATTTGTTTCAGCCAAGCAACCGCTTCTTGCTGCTTAGGCACACCCAGCACATGAGTGGCACAACGACTGCGAATTGTTGGCATTAAGCGATTATTGGCGGTGCTGACCAGTACAAACGTCGTGTCACCAGCCGGTTCTTCCAGGCACTTTAGAAGCGCATTGGCGGCACTGATATTCATCGCCTCAGCAGGATTAATAACAATCAGTTTACGACCACCCTGCTGAGAGGTTTTAGCGACAAATTCTGTAAGAACTCGCACCTGATCCACTTTAATGACGTTGCTTTTTTCTTCTGGCGCAAGAATGAAAAGATCAGGATGGTTATTGCTTGCAATCAGCTGACACGCCTTACAGCGACCACAACTTGTCATTTCCAAGGGGCTAGCGCATAACAGATAGTCTGCAATCGCTCTGCCCAGGGCTTCTATACCAATTCCGGGAATGCCTGCAATCAGTATCGCGTGGGGTAATTTGCCCCGCTGTAATTGGCTGAGAAACGATGCCCAGTAATCCATCTGCCATGGATAGGGTGGCATGGTGACGCTGGTAGGATTCATTTGTTCGTACATCCCGCTAAAATGCCGCTATGGATCAAATTAAAATTGTGTATCAAGACGATTCACTCATTGTGATTAATAAACCGCCAGGGCTGCTCACGGTGCCAGGCTTGAGCTCGCCTATCAATGCGCTCGACCTGGTTAAATGCGAATTTCCCAATTCGCGTGTTGTGCATCGTCTGGATATGGCCACTTCCGGCCTGATTATATTTCCCCAAAATCACCAAAGTTTGCGATTTTTGGGGAAGCTCTTCGAGCAGCGTAAGATCTATAAGCAATACACCGCTGTGGTGAGCGGGCTTGTGGAGGCCAGCAGCGGCGACATAGCGATCCCCTTGCTGTGTGATTGGGTCAATCGCCCAAAGCAAAAGGCAGATTTTATTTACGGCAAACCGGCTCAAACGCGTTTTAAGGTGGTTGAGCGTAACCTCAATGCAAACAATACGCGGCTGACCCTGGAGCCTCACACGGGTCGCTCCCATCAATTACGGGTACATCTGCAGCAAATTGGTCACGCGATTATTGGAGATCCGTTTTACAGTACAACCATCCATAACACGTCTCCTTGCAGCCTCATTAAACCTCAGACTAAACATTCACGCATGCTATTGCATGCTACTGAGCTACGTTTTGAGCATCCAACCAGGCATAACACGATCAGTTTGCACTGTGCTCCAGATTTTTAAAAAAACTGTCGAATGCTGTCGAGATATCGTGTTGTACAGCGGCCAGATCGCGACCTGCATTAACCACTGCAAAGCGCGATGGCTGCTCCACCACGCGCGCCCGATAACCCGCTCGAACCCTTTCAAAAAATTCGATTTGCTCTGATTCGAAGCGATCGAGTTCAGCGCGTTCACTGGCTCGCTGTAAACCAATCTTAACGTCGATATCCAACAGCAAAGTGAGATCCGGCTGTCGACCCGACTGAACCAGAGTTTCCAAGGTTGCAATAGTTTGTGAGTTTAGCCCACGCCCTGCTCCCTGATATGCAAATGTAGCATCGGTAAAACGATCACATAATACCCATTTGCCAGCATCCAGAGCGGGAATAATCACATGATTTAGGTGCTGCGCTCTGGCCGCAAACACGACAAGCAGTTCCGCAGTTGCATTGAAGGGTTCATCGCGCTTCGCCAGTAACAGATCCCGCAACTGTTCCGCCAGAGGAGTTCCACCAGGTTCGCGGGTAACGACAACTTCAATTCCGCGCAGTTCGAGTAACTTGCGAACAAAGTCTATATTCGTTGATTTTCCGACGCCTTCAGTGCCTTCAACTGTTATAAATTTACCGACTTGCGTCACTGTTTACCTCGTTGCCTGCTTGTTCTGAGTTTCCTGTTGCCGGTGAAGATCGATAATCGCTGCGACGTCGCAATTGATATTGGCGAACAGCTTTTTCATGCTCTTCCAAGGTTGCGGAGAAATAGTGAGATCCATCACCTTTGGCAACAAAATATAAAGCTTTGCCAGAGGCAGGATGCAATGCCGCTTTAATGGCTTCCTTCCCCGGCATAGCGATAGGCGTTGGGGGCAAACCATTAATTGTATAGGTGTTATACGCTGTGGGGCGTTTTAAATCTGCACGGGTGAGGTTGCCACTGTAGTCTTCCCCCAAACCATAGATTACTGTGGGGTCGGTTTGTAAGCGCATGTGTTTTTGCAAGCGCCTGACAAATACTCCAGCAATTTCTTTGCGCTCGTACGCCACGCCAGTTTCTTTCTCGACAATCGACGCCATTATCAGTGCTTCATAAGGCTTACTATACGGTAAATTATCAGCGCGATTTTGCCACTCCTGATGCAGAATTTTGTTCATGCGCAAATGGGCCCGCAATAAAATATCGCGGTCGGTATCGCCCTTTACAAATTGGTAGGTGTCGGGGAAAAAATAACCCTCAGGGTTTTCAATGGCCAAGCCTAATGCAGATACTATTTCCGGATAACTTTTTCCATCGAGAGTATTACCCAGTTTATTGTGGCTGTGTAGCGTCGCGAGAAAATCTCGCATGGTGCGACCTTCAACAAGCGTAATGTGATAATGAATTTGCTCCCCAGTTTGAAATCGCGTTAACAAACCAATTGGAGATTCTTTTTCGGATAATTGATATTCGCCAATGCGTATTTTTGATAAATTCATCAAGCGTCCATAGAAGACCCAAACTTTGGGCCAGCGCAGCATATCCTGTTGTGCTAACTCTGTCGCAACTGTGCTGAGTGATGCACCACTTTCAATAACAAATACCGGGTCTTTCAAAGTTACCTGCTGCGGCGTGTTGAGCCACTGCCAGAGATAAAATGCGGTAGCTGCAAACATTAAAACAGTCCAAATACAGAGTGCCAGAACAACACGTATCGGATTAACAGTCATTAACGATCCTTCGTAAATTCAGCTATGAGATGTGCAATCTTAAAGGCGACCGAACTCGCTTCTGGCCAGCACTGGTCATTACATTTAGATACCGGCACTACTCCCTTAAGTGCATTTGTTAAAAATACTTCCGTACACGCCAATAAATCGTCATAAAATAATTTTGTTTCGACCCAACTGAGCTCAGGAAGCTGCTGTATCAATTGTGAAATGAGTGTTCGCATTACGCCTTTTACCCCCACGTTCTCTAACGATGGCGTAATCAGTGAACTCCCCCGTACTGCAAAAATATTGTGGTGTGGAGTTTCTATCACGCAACCTTCGGTATCGAACAACAAAGCTTCGCAGGTATTCTCCGTACGGATAAAATCTTTCAACGCGAGACAGTATTCTATGCGGCTTAAATGCTTAATGCCTGCGAGGTTTTTGTTGCGTGTTAAGCGCGTACTTGCCGAACGCAATTCAACGGAGTCTTGCAGCCACGTATTTGCAGAAATATCGGGTGTGGATTCAAAGTGTAGCGCACAATGCGAATCAGTATGCCCCTGAATATAATTACCGGGACCAGCATCGGTTCTGAAGATATATATACGGGCTACGCCTGAATCAGTCTCGGCGAGATTCACTTGAAATGCTTCCAGCCAGTGGGGAAAATCGGGGTGGAGCGCCAGCCCCAATCTATCACAGCCAATCCATAGTCTTTCAAGATGGAGAGCGAGCAAGGGAATTTTGCCTTGCGCAACCCGCATGGTCTCAAACACACCATCTCCAAATTGAAAACCACGATTACGCCATGGAATACCAGCATTTGTATCAGACCCCCTTTTGCCATTTATCAGCGTGAAGGTCTTATCAGGTTGACTCATGAGTCGTTATAACTTTTGAAACAGTAAGGTACCGTTTGTACCGCCAAAACCAAACGAGTTGCTAATGGCGGTGTTAATGGTCATGGGCTGTGCGGTGTGCGGAACGAAATTTAAATCGCATCCATCACTGGGATTATCGAGATTAATAGTGGGTGGGGCGATTTGATCACGAATACTCAACACCGTGAAAATGGCCTCCACAGCGCCAGCAGCTCCCAGTAAATGCCCTATCATCGATTTGGTAGAGCTCACCGCAAGCTTATAGGCATGATCACCAAACACATCTTTTACCGCCTGACACTCAGCGTCATCGCCTGCCTGAGTGGAAGTACCGTGCGCATTGATGTAATCGACAGTTGCGGCAGAAATTCCTGCATCGTGCAGCGCATTTCGCATCGATAATTCAGCGCCCTCGCCACTTGGCGAAGTAATGTGGTAGGCATCGCCACTCGTACCCACTCCAGTGAGCTCAGCATAAATTTTCGCATTGCGCGCCTTGGCGTGCTCATACTCTTCGAGAACCAAAATTCCAGCGCCATCCCCCAGAACAAATCCATCACGGTCTTTATCCCAAGGGCGACTTGCCTGCTCAGGGCTGTCATTGCGTTTTGATAACGCACGTGCAGCGCCAAAACCCCCGATGCCAACCCGCGTAGTGGCCATTTCTGCGCCACCGGCAAGCATCATGTCGGCACTGCCATACATGATTTCCCGGGCCGCAAGACCAATACAGTGGGTTCCCGTAGTGCAAGCAGTACTCACTGCGAGATTGATACCTTTCAAACCGTATCGTATCGACAGGTTTCCGGAGATCATATTGATGATCGAACCCGGCACAAAAAATGGTGAAACACGCCTTGGACCACGATCTCGGATGGTAATTGCAGTATCTTCGATGGAGCCCAGGCCGCCAATACCCGAGCCAATTACACACCCAAAACGACTGGCGTTTTCATCGGTCACTTCAATACCACTGTCAGCCATGGCCTGAATACCGGCAGCCATACCGTATTGAATGAAAAGGTCTAATTTCCTGGCTTCTTTGGTATCCAGGTAAGGAGAAATATCGAGATCTTTTACGGATGCGCTAATTTGCGTTGAGAACCCTGAAACATCAAAAGAGGTAATCGGTGCAACACCACTTTTACCGGCCAAAATGGCTTCCCAGGTTTCCTGAACGGTGTGTCCAACTGCGCTGACCATGCCCAAACCGGTAACAACAACTCTCTTTCGACTCACGTATTAACTCCACAAAGAACACTTATTGTTTTAGCAGAATAGCTTGCTTTGGCTTTCTGCGAATTTCAAACGCACATAAAAACAACAAAAGCCGCACTATTCAACATAGATACGGCTTTTGATAAAAACAGCTTATCGACGAATTGGGATTAAGCCAGGTTCTCGTTGATGTAATCGATGGCCAACTGAACGGTAGTGATTTTTTCGGCTTCTTCGTCAGGAATCTCTGTTTCAAACTCTTCTTCAAGAGCCATTACCAATTCAACGGTATCCAGAGAATCTGCCCCAAGATCTTCAACGAAGGACGCTTCGTTTTTTACTTCTTCTTCTTTAACGCCGAGTTGCTCTGCAACAATTTTCTTTACGCGTTCTTCAATGCTGCTGCTCATAATCGTAATAAACTCCTAGTGATATTCTTAGTGAAGCCGTTTGTTTAACAATTCTTAAGCCGTAACCTTGCGCCACAAATCGGCAAAAATTCGATGATCCGGCTTACACGTGCGCGCATTTTAACGCGAAATACCCACGATGTAACCTTTGAATACAATTTTCTTCAATTTACCGGTTATTATTATTTGAAATCAAAGACTTAACACATATACATACCGCCATTTACATGCAGTGTTTCACCTGTAATATAGCTGGCATCATCGCTGCACAGAAACCTTACAACGGTCGCAATTTCTTCCGGCTGACCGAGGCGCGCGAGCGGAATAGCGCCTAGCATCGTCGCCTTTTGGTCCTCACTAAGCACCTTGGTCATGTCTGTATCGATAAAACCCGGCGCTACCGAATTTACAGTGATATTGCGCGAACCCACCTCTTTTGCAAGCGAGCGTGCGAAGCCCATGACACCGGCTTTGGTCGCGGCATAGTTAGTCTGGCCGCCATTGCCCATTTGCCCTACCACGGAACTGATATTCACTATACGACCCCAGCGGGCTTTCATCATACCGCGCAAACAGGCTTTGCTAAGTCGATAAACGGCACTGAGGTTGGTATTGATTACATCAAACCACTCGTCGTCACCCATGCGCATGAGCAAGTTATCTTTGGTGATTCCCGCATTGTTAACCAAAATCTGCGGCGCACCAAACTGGTCATTAACCGCAGCCATTAGAGTCGCGACCGAGTCTGCATCTGTTACATTCAACTGCATGCCCGCGCCTCTCACGCCCTTGGATTCGAAACGTTCACTTATTGCCTGAGCACCGCCATCGCTGGTTGCGGTACCTATAACAACAGCACCAGCTTCACCGATGCAATCGGCTATTGCAGCACCAATGCCACGGCTCGCTCCAGTTACAATGGCTACTTTTCCATCAAATGACATCGTAATTATTCTCCTGATTCACGCAGCGCAGACAAACTGTTTTGCAGAGCCGTCTCGCCATCGGTGTTTAAAGTGTTAATGGAGCGGTCTATACGCTTGTTTAAACCAGACAATACTTTGCCAGGGCCGCATTCTACAGTGGCGGTAATGCCCGCTGTCGTTAACGTTCTGACACAAGCCACCCAGCGCACCGCAGAATAAATTTGGGTAATAATAATCTCTTGAATTGCAGCGGGGTCATCCAAACTTTCAGCACTGACATTGTGCACTACGGGCACTTCAGGCTGTTTAAACACGGTATTCTTAATTTCATCTGCAAGGCGTTGCGCAGCAGGTGTCATCAACTGAGTGTGAAACGGCGCACTCACGGCCAAGGGCAAGGCCCGTTTTGCGCCAGCTTCTTTACACATCAGCATCGCAGCATCTACTGCAGCGGAATGCCCAGCAATCACTAATTGGCCGGGCGAATTGTAATTTACCGGAGCGACTATGTCTTGCGCATTACTGGCAGCACTGCATGCGGTTTCAACTTGTTCATCTTCGAGACCGATAATTGCGGCCATTGCACCAACGCCTGCTGGTACAGCTTCCTGCATATATTTACCACGCAGGCGCACTAATTTAATGGCATCACCGAAAGCAACAACGCCGGCACACACCAACGCAGACCACTCCCCGAGACTATGCCCGGCCATCATCGCAGGCTTTGGCCCCTGCAGCGCTTGCCACACCCGCCAAGTGGCAACACTCGAAGCCAGCAGAGCCGGCTGGGTTACCTCGGTCATATTCAGATCTTCCTGGGGGCCATTTTGAACCAGTTGCCATAAATCGTACCCCAGTACTTCTGACGCTTCTAAAAATGTTTGTTTCACAATCGGGTGGTTTTCCGCCAAATCAGCCAGCATGCCAACCTTCTGTGAACCCTGGCCAGGGAAAACAAAAGCCAAATCGGAATAACTCATAATTCTTATTACCTAAAACTCTTACCTTTAAATTATTTAACGCGCTAATTATTATGTGTTTTTGTTAGCCGCAAGACTCTGTGCGATGCGTTGTGGAATATTTGCAGAAACCTGTTCCACAGCGGTTAGCAATGCCTGTTCGAAACCAAATCGATCTGTTCCTCCATGACTTTTCACAAGAGTGTGCTTTAAACCAAGCATAGCAGCTCCATTAAAATTGGAGGGGTTATACTCTTTTAACCAGCTTTTTATTACGGGCTTTGCAATAGCGCCAACCAAACGATTAATATAATTTTCGCGAAATTTTTTTTGTAAACTTTCAAAAATAAAACTGGCAACGCCTTCACTGACTTTTAGCGCAACATTGCCGACCATTCCATCACAAACGACCACATCAACATTGCCGCGATACAGACCGTGACCTTCCACAAATCCTGCAAAATTTATAGCCGGGTTGTTTTGTAGAAGCGAAGCCGCAGATTGAATCGCATCACTGCCTTTACTAAGTTCGGTTCCGACATTTAGCAATGCAACAGTTGGATTTTCACGACCGTAAACGCGTGCCAACGCTGCTCCCATTAATGCAAACTGCTCCAATTGCTCGGGAGTGCAACTCAGGTTTGCCCCTAAATCCAAGAGAAAACTGGCACCGCGTGCCGTGGGTATGGATTTGCAGATGGCAGGTCGACTAACCCCCGGAAATGTTGTAATGAGTTTGCGCCCAATCGCCATTAACGCACCGGTATTGCCGCCACTCACGCAGGCATCGGCATGTCCTGAAGCTACCCACTCGACACTTTTCCACATCGAGGAATTTTGCTTGTGACGCAACGCGGAACCGGCACGTTCATCAGGTGCTACTGTATCGGGAGCATGCTCGAGAGTAATACGGTGGGAAGTTTGACTGTCGTGTACCGACAGGTAGGGTTTCATTACAGGCAAATCGCCAAACAGCGTAAGATGCGTATTTGAGTGGCGCTTGAGAAAGGCAAGCGAGGCTTCAACGACAAGGCGGGGACCTTGGTCCCCGCCCATCGCATCAATTGATAAGTGAATCGGTTGTGACAAGCTTACTCGTCGTCAGCAACTTCAATCACTTTGCGACCGCGATAAAAACCGTCGGCAGTCACGTGATGACGGCGATGTTTTTCACCTGTTGTAGAGTCGGTAGCCAAAGTAGCACCAGTTAAGGCATCGTGCGAACGACGCATACCACGCTTGGAACGGGTTTTTTTGTTCTGCTGAACAGCCATAATTTACTCCTGCAGACACTCACCTGTAGCTCAAATCGCATAGGTGGCGCTGTGTATTACCTGTTAAGTTAATCGTCTTTCTGCAATTCCTGCTTAAGCGCCGCAAGCACCCCGAAAGGGTTTTGCGTGGTTTGCTCGCCTGCAGGCTCTTGCGTACCTTGCCCCGATGACAGCAGCGATGCATCAATACACTGGAAATCATGGTAGGCCACCGCTGGCATCGCCAACAATAATTCCTCTTCCAGAATAGCGTACAAATCGCCCTGCTCCTCGGAAACTATCCAAGGCTCCAGGTTTGCTGGCAATTGGCGCGAGTCTTCTTCTTTCCACACCACAGCCAGACTAACCTGGGTGCTAATTTCTATTTCGAGGGCTTCCAAACAACGCTGACACTCCATCAGCACGCGAGCTAACACCTCCCCAGACACACATCGGCGACCTTGCTCGTCGACGAAAAACTGCAATGTCGCACGAGCGTTACGCGGAGTGTCGGAACAACCGTGTTCCAACTTGTGATTCAACAAGCGAGGCAGCGCGTCCTCGGGTACAATGCCCGCCAATTTGACATCATGCTGGGCAAATTTCCTAGGGTCTAACAGCTGCGGAAGCGGTTGTGAAGGGGCACCCTCTGACATAAGCGCGCGATAATAGGGAATTGCCTATACCATGTCAAAGAAAACGTTGAATTTTGAGGGATTTTCAGCCGTGAGTGACCAGATTGATACCCGACCGGCTCAAATAGTGCTGGCATCCGCTTCACGCTACCGCAAAGCACAGTTGGCGCAATTGGGTCTGGAGTTTAGCTGTGACACCGCTGACATCGACGAATCGCGCCTGCCGGCAGAACTTCCTGAAGCCATGGCGCTGCGGCTTTCAAAGGCCAAAGCAGAAGCGGTTGCTGGCAATCAACATGAGCCAGCCTTAATCATAGGAAGCGACCAAACCGCCTCCTGTAAAGGACAAGTACTGGGAAAACCCGGCAGTGAAGAACGCGCAGTAGCGCAACTTTTGTTATGCAGCGGCAGCACGGTGATATTCCATTCAGGTTTATGCGTTTTAGATACGGTATCGCACAAGTTTGCTACACAATGTACTCGCACAAAAGTTCGGTTTCGGCAAATATCGGAGCAACAGGTTAGAACCTATATAAAGAAGGAACAACCGCTCGATTGCGCCGGCAGCTTCAAGTGCGAAGGGCTGGGCATTTGTTTGTTTGAATCTATCAGCAGCGACGACCCCAGCGCGTTGGTCGGTTTACCGCTTATTGCACTTTGTAACCTGCTCTCTCACTTTAATTATTCCATTTTATAAATTACTCCATGATTCAACTTCAATCTATCAGTCTCCAGCGGGGCCATAAATCCCTTATTGAAAGCAGTTCTCTTACGGTTTTTCCAGGGCAAACCTGGGGAATCGTAGGCGCAAATGGCAGCGGCAAGTCCACGCTGTTTAAATTGTTACTGGGCGAAGTGCAGGAAGATAGCGGTTCGTGCCACATTCCCAGTGGCTGGCAGTTGGCCCATATGGCGCAAGAAACCGACGCAGACGCGCGCTCTGCACTCGATTACGTTGTTGATGGTGATACGCCCTATCGCGTGCTGGAAAATAAAATAAACAGTGGCAATGATGAGGGTGAAAACCTGGCGCAGCTTTACCAGGAAATGGAAAACATTGATGGCTACACCATAAACTCACGCGCCGAAAGGCTGTTACGCGGGCTCGGATTTAGTGATTCAGACAGCAGCAAATCCACCAACAGCTTCTCCGGCGGTTGGCGAATTCGCTTAAATCTTGCGCGGGCATTAATGTGCCGCTCAGATTTATTGTTGCTCGACGAGCCCACCAACCACCTCGACTTGGACGCGACCCTATGGCTGGAACAATGGCTGAAAAATTATCGCGGCACACTTCTGATAATTTCCCACGATCGGGAATTTCTCGATAATTTGGTGGAAGGCATCATCCACATCGAAAATTTAAAACTGAACAGCTACACAGGAAATTACAGCGCGTTCGAAAATCAACGCGCAGAAAGACTCGCGCAACAAGCGCTCGAATACGAAAAACAACAACAGAGAATTGGTGAAATCGAAAATTTTGTGCGGCGATTTCGAGCTAAAGCCACCAAAGCGCGCCAGGCACAAAGCCGCCTTAAAGAATTGGAGCGCATGGAAAAAATTGCTCCGGCCCATGTCGACTCACCGTTTACCTTCCGTTTTCCAGAGCCGGGAAGGTTGCCACAAACTCTGCTGTCTTTAGACAATGTTGCCGTGGGGTATGGCAACAAAGCTGTTGTCGAGAACGTAGAGCTCGCAATTTTGTCTTCACATCGTATTGGGCTGCTAGGGCATAACGGTGCCGGCAAAAGTTCGCTCATTAAAACACTGGCGGGCGAACTGGCAACGGTTTCCGGCAATGTCACACTGGGTCAGCACCTGCGTATCGGATATTTCGCACAACACCAAGTCGAGCAACTCGACTTAAACGCCTCTTGTGCCCTGCATTTGCAACGCCTGAGCCCGGAGGCACGCGAACAGGATATCCGCAATTTTCTAGGCAGTTTTGGCTTCCAGGGAGATCGTGCCTTCGAATCCATACATCATTTTTCTGGCGGTGAAAAAGCTCGCCTCGCACTCGCGATTCTCGCTTGGCAAAAACCCAATTTGTTGCTGCTGGACGAGCCCACCAACCACCTCGATCTAGATGTAAGGCACGCCCTCACCATGGCCCTTCAGGCCTTTGAAGGCGCTATTGTGATTGTGTCTCACGACCGTCACTTACTGCGTTCGACGGTCGATGAATTTTATCTGGTTGACCAAGGCAGAGTAACTTCGTTTTCCGGAACACTTGAGGATTATCATACCTGGCTATTAACTAACGACGCCTCCCCAACGCCTGCCACCCAAGAAGCGCCAAAGAAAGTCGATAAAAAAGAGCAACGTCAGCAGGAAGCCGCGATCCGTGCCAAGCTGGCACCGCACAATAAGCGCATTAACTCACTTGAAAAAGAGCTTGCCAAAGTTAGCAGCAAGCTAGCAGAACTGGAAACGACCCTAAGCAACCCCGCGCTCTACCAAGAAAACAATCCGGAACTTGAAAAACTGTTAAAGGATCAGGCGAGCTTAAAAAGTAAATTGGAAGATATTGAAATGGAATGGCTCGCCGAATCGGAAGCTAAAGAACAGCTGGAAGCAGAGATTCGAGGCGCTTAACGCATATTAATCACAAATATATTTTTGCCAGAACTGCGCAATACCTGCTCCCTGGGTTAACTCGTAGCCATTAAATCCAAAACGAGCGTAAAGGCGTTTCGCGCGCTCGTTATTGCTGAGTACTTCCAGGGTAATTTTACAACACCCCCTCTGTTTGGCCTGCCGCTCCACTTCTTCCAGCAACAGCATGGCGACACCCGAACCACGAGCGGCTTCGGCAACAAAAAAATCGTGGATGTTTACAATAGGTTTTAACAGGAATGTTGAAAACGACAGCAGACAGGTAGCCATGCCAACTGGTGATGCAGGGTCGGAATCACGATCAAAAGCCAATACGGTAAATGCGCTACCAAACTGTTGCAAGCGGTGCGCGGCGCGATTGCAATGCTCCATGGGCAGCGGTTCTGCCCCGCCCATTTCGTCACTGGAATAACTGTGCAGCAAACCCGCCAGCGCTTTGGCATCTTCGGGCTTACCGTAGTTTGCAAGGCGTAACTCGAATGCAGACATCAAGCGCTCCATCTTAATATTTCACTAAAATGATCGACACATAATACCGGGTCGTACACTTTTAAACGGTCAATATGGTGCGCCCCAAAACTCACAGCGATACGTTGCATTCCTATCTCCCGAGCCATTGCCATATCGTATTCGGTATCACCAATCATCACGGCTTGAGACACTGGCATTTGAAATTCATTCAGCAACTCCAGCAACATCTGCGGGTGCGGTTTTGATGCGGTTTCGTCGGCGCAACGGCTACCATGAAAAAACCGATCGAGTTGCAATTTGCGTAATACACGATCAAGCCCGCGGCGGCTCTTGCCGGTGGCAACCGCAAGGGTATGGCCAGCAGCGGCGAGAGTCTCCATGGTACTCATTGCACCGTCGAAAAATGGAGAGGGTTGCACATCGGCATCCACGAAAAAAGCTGAATAGCCATCGCGCACAGTTAGAAGATCGGCATCAGAAATATTGGGGTAGAGTGTTCGAATGGCCTCGGGAAGACCGAGGCCAATAATATTTTTTATGGTGTCATCGCATAAATCGGGTAAGCCCACCTGTTGAGTGGCGCTGCGCATGCAGGCAACAATCTTTGCCGCCGAATTACTGATAGTGCCATCCCAATCAAATATGTAAAGCACGTTACCTCTCTGTCTCTGTGAGTTGTTGCAGGGGGTTGGCGAGGTCATCGGGCAAAGGTGCCGAAACCTCTAACTGCTCGCCATTCGGCAGCGGCACCCCCAAAAAAGCGGCATGTAGAAAAAGACGTCGAAAACCCAGCGCCTTCATTTGGCCATTAAGATCGTCGTCGCCGTATTTGTCGTCCCCAACCAGTGGATGACCCTTGTGCTGTGCGTGAACCCTAATTTGGTGGGTACGACCGGTAATTGGTCGTGCTTCGAGCAAGGTCGCCTCATTAAAACGTCGCAGCACGGTAAATTCTGTTTTGGAGGGTTTTCCCTCTGGGCGAACACGGACGATGCGCTCCCCGCCATTAGCCTCAGACTTTAATAGGGGAGCTTCCACTTTATGGGCGCGATTCGGCCATCGCCCATGCACCAGGGCCACATAGTGTTTCTGCAACTGCTTTTCGCCCCGCAGAAGATCCTGCAAATAACGCAGCATAGATCGCTTACGTGCCACCATAATGCAACCTGAGGTTTCCCGATCTAACCGATGTACCAATTCAAGAGCCGTTTCATCTGGCATCAGTTGCCGAAGTGCTTCAATCAGGCCAAGACTCACACCGCTGCCACCATGTACCGCTAACCCCGCAGGTTTGTTAACCACCAAGAATTCGCGGCTGTGATACAAAATGGATTCTTCCAGCAAGTCTAACAGCGGTTTTCCTGCGGCTTTGGGCGCACCAGTTTCAGAGAGTTTTACGGGAGGCACCCTCACCACATCACCAAGGTCCAGTTTGCGTTCAGGTTTTGCCCGACCCTTGTTTACGCGCACCTCACCTTTTCGAATAATACGATATATCAAAGACTTAGGTGCACCTTTTAAACGAGATATTAAATAGTTATCCAGCCTTTGACCGGCGTTATCTTCGGTAATGGTTAAGTATTGTACTTTTTCAGACATAAATACTGGTGGCAGATGCTACGCAAGGGGCGCCATCATAACAGGCATTCGACAAGTCGCCAGAGACTCTTGGCGGGATAATACCCAATGTTAGTGGCTACCAACCATGAACCCCCGAAATTGCACGGTACTAATAAGGGTGCTATAGTCCTCCAGGTTGAGTGTATTGCGTTGCATTTGCAACAAAAGTTACCCACACGCGTAACCGCAAACACTCTCCAATTGAATTGGTACCGGTAAAACTCTTACCCGTTTGAGCTAAACCAAGCTACAACTCACGAGAGAACGGTACCAAGCTGAAAATAGATTTGGTACCCGAGCTCAATGTTAGCTCGGGCTAAAATTGCAACAATTTGTGCATACACACTGCACTTTGCTAAAGAAATAATGGTCGGCAGCCGCTCGATCGAGAATACACGTTCGTTGATCCCTTGACTCGATAAACACACAAGTTTCAACGAAAAACACCATTTGGTACTCCGCGCGCAGTCAACACACATTCTGCGATCTTTATGAGAAGCTGATTCTCAGGCGAGCAAACCGAGTGGTTTTCCAGGCTCATGATGCCCGGGTAGATTCTCTTCGAACAAGAGCTGCATCCAGTTTGATAAACTCAATGGCACTCAAGAAAGCGTGCTATAGGATGACAAAGGCAATAATGGAATTCACGTCAGGTTATTTTTCTCACACAAACAAGCCTGTTTGGCGTGTGGGTTACCTTATTGCCACTATTACAAAAAGACGGTTCTTTTGCCTGGGCGCTTGCCCCTGCAAACGTTATATTATGTAGACTTTACAACAGTTTTTGCTTGTAACATATTGTTTATTAAGCAAAAAATATAAGTTAAGTTAAAATAGTTACTCATCCGGTTGTTCATATCTGCCATTGTTTCTCGGCGAAAAGTGGTGCTTTCGCACGCTACTGAGAAACATCAATGAAAAGAATGCTCATTAACGCCACGCAACCTGAAGAGTTGCGAGTGGCTCTTGTTGACGGTCAATGGCTTTATGACCTCGACATAGAAAACCGGCTTAAAGAACAACGCAAAGCCAACATCTACAAAGGCAAAATCACCCGTATAGAACCCTCACTTGAAGCCGCTTTCGTCGAGTACGACAAAGGCCGTAACGGCTTCCTCCCTCTCAAAGAAATTTCCCGCGAATACTTTCTCAAGCAGCCTAACGAAATCGAAGGCCGTATCCGTATCAAAGATGTGGTTAAAGAAGGTATGGAAGTCATCGTTCAAGTTGATAAAGAAGAACGCGGCAACAAAGGTGCAGCGCTCACCACCTTTATCAGCCTCGCCGGGCGCTATTTGGTTCTGATGCCAAATAATCCGCGAGCAGGAGGAATTTCCCGCCGTATCGACGGCGACGACCGCTCCGAGTTAAAAGACGCTCTCAGCCAAATCGAAATACCCAACGGCATGGGCATCATTGTGCGTACTGCAGGGGTTGGCCGCTCTGCTGAAGAGCTGCAATGGGATATGAACTATCTCACCACACTGTGGGGCAACATTAAAAATGCCGCTGACAAAGCCGTAGCTCCTACGTTCCTGTTTCAGGAAAGTAACGTCATTATTCGCGCGATCCGCGACTACCTTCGCCCCGATATTGGCGAAGTGATTGTCGACAACCGCGAATCCTATGACCTTGCAGCAAACTTCGTGCAACAGGTGATGCCGAACTATCGCAGCAAGGTGAAGCTTTACGAAGAAGCGGTTCCGCTGTTCAATCGTTTTCAAATTGAAGGCCAAATAGAAACCGCCTTTGAACGCGAAGTGAAACTGCCATCAGGCGGTTCAATTGTGATCGACGTGACCGAAGCGCTCATCAGTATCGACATCAATTCTTCGCGAGCCACGAAAGGTGGCGATATCGAAGAAACAGCGCTGCAAACCAATCTGGAAGCCGCTGATGAAATTGCGCGTCAATTACGCCTGCGCGACATGGGTGGTCTGGTGGTTATCGACTTTATCGATATGCAGCCTGTTCGTAACCAACGCGCCGTTGAAAACCGTATTCGCGACGCCCTTAAAATGGATCGCGCCCGGGTTCAGGTGGGCCGCATCTCACGATTTGGATTACTGGAAATGTCGCGCCAGCGGCTGCGTCCTTCCCTGGGAGAAACAACCTCTAAGGTGTGCCCACGCTGTAGTGGTCAGGGCACCATTCGCGGCACCAAATCAATCGCATTATCGATTTTGCGCTTAGTTGAAGAGGAAGCCCAAAAGGAACGCAGCGCCGAAATTCGCGCCGTAGTGCCCGTAACTGTTGCGACCTACCTGCTGAATGAGAAGCGTAAGTCTATATCCGGCATTGAACAACGCCACGATACCCGCGTAACCATTCTTCCAAATACCGAGATGGTGACTCCGCATTTTGATGTTACTCGCTTGCGCGACGATGAAAACACCTCGGAAGTCAGTTACAAAATCGAATTCGCCAACGGTGAAGAACCCGATGACGACAGTAATGTCAACGCGGAACCGGTTGCACTCCCAAAACCTCTGGTGCAGCAAGTAGCACCAGCGCAACCCGCACCAGAACCGCCGAAAAAACCGGGCTTGATTGCGCGTCTTATCAAAGCGCTTGGAGAACTGTTCAGCGACGACGATAAAAACAAAAAAAGCAAGAAAGGCAAAGGGCGCGGCCACCAGAAAAAACGCCATACCAATACCGGCACACACAACAAAAAGAACCGCAATAAACGTGAACGCGACGATTCCCAAACCGAATCACGAAGCAACAAACAACAACGGGATAGCAACGGCAAGCGTGACCAAAATCAGAATCGCAACGAAAGGCGTCGTCGCAGTCGCAGAAAAGACGACAATCGTTCCGATCAAACAGCTGAGCAACTAAATGCTAAAACGAGCGAGAATTCTGCGGACAACCAGCTCGCAGCAGGCTCAGATAAACCCGCAAAACGGCCCTCTAACCGCCGGGGTCGTCCGCAAGAGCGCCAACGCGGACCGCTGCCTGAAGTAGAAGCAGGGCTCAACGAATCGGAAGATGCGCTGGATATCAACGCGGGCGTCGGGGGAGCTGCAAACGACACTTCAGAAGAAGACAACAACCAGCGCGATGGTGGTCGTCGCCGCCGTCGCAATCGTGGTCGCCGATCAGAGCGCAAACCGGATACAGCGGCAGAGGATAATGGCGCGCAGTCTCAAGATGAAGACACTCGTGAAACAGATAATGTCGCTGTAGAGACAGCCAGAAATGTTGCGGAATCAGCAGAATCCTCTGAGCGAACTGCCTTATCAGAACGCTCTGATACACCCGTGAAAACCGAAAACAGCTTGGATGACGCACTTTCCGAGCTCGAGACAGTTATTACCGAAGCAAAACTGGAAGAATCTGAATCTGTTGGCACTAGCGTCGAACTTACTCAAGCTCAGCAAGAACCACCACAAACCGAGGAGATTGAGGCAGCGGACGCAATGAGTGAGACGTCTCCCACGCCTTCTGTTCCAGTTCAGCAAGAATTGATTGTCGAGGATGAACAGCAAGAACTCGAGGCCGTTCAGCTCTCAAATAGCGAACCTGAAGCTGAGGCAGCTTCTCAAGAAACTGCCGTTGCGGAACAAGCAGATGAGATCGTTACCGAAGTCGTGGAAAGCGTAGAAACTGAATCCGAAAGTGCACCGATCGAGCCCTCAAAGCCTGCAGAAGAATTAGCTGCAGAGCCCGAGGTAGAAACGGAGACCCGCGAATTTGCAAGAGCATCCAACGACCCACGTTATATGCCCAAACCCGTTGGGAATGTGTTGATTACCAACGTTGATTCAGACATACGCATGGGACGCCCCCTGGATACCTCAGAGCCCGCCAATATCTCTCGCCAACCACGAGACTTGCAGCGGCCGCAAAACGATCCACGTCGCGTGCGCACAGCGCAGACCGTTGTTGAACAGGAAGATTCTGCGGCTGAATCGTAGCTCAATTAAAAACGCGATCAAAAGGCTCACCTGATTGGTGGGCCTTTTTTGTTTTTCGTGCTTACTTTTATGCTTGTCGAGAATGCTTTTGTGAATGGTGCGTGGGACGGGTTACTCGATGCTAGGTTAGTAGCGGCCCACCCTGTTAGTTGAGCCTTTGTTCGTGCTTTATCCTTGGGAATTAAATCGGAGCCAGGGATAGACTCGGGGCAGTGACCTGAATGGATTCACTAATGCCGCGATGGCATGGATGCCAAAGAGCGGCCCCATCGCCCTTCGGGGCTATCGGCATTTGCTCCTGCAATGCTCTGCTACCGCCATTCATGGCGGCACCTACGGTCGTCCAAATCGGCTGTCCTGCCGATTTGTCGAACGACGCACAAGGAAGTGCTAATACCGCGGGCGCATGGATGCGCAGGAGCGGTGAAGGAGTTCCAATCACATCATGGCCCACCGCCACCTACAAAAAAGGCTCACCCTTTTGGGTGAGCCTTTGTTTATGCTTCGTCGCTTGGAATTAAATCGGAGCCAGGGATAGACTTGGGGCAGTGACGTGAATGGATTCACTAATGCCGCGATGGCATGGATGCCAAAGAGCGGCCCCCTCGCCCTTCGGGCGACCTTCGGTCGTCCAAATCGGCTGTCCTGCCGATTTGTCGAACGACGCACAAGGAAGTGCTAATACCGCGGGCGCATGGATGCGCAGGAGCGGTGACGGAGTTCTAATCACATCATGGCCCACCGCCACCTACAAAAAAGGCTCACCCTTTTTGGGTGAGCCTTTTTTGTAGGTGGCGGTGGGCCAGGGATTCGAACCCCGGGAGCTGTTACACTCAACGGTTTTCAAGACCGCCGCTTTCGACCACTCAGCCAGCCCACCGGAAGGCTGGGAATTATACATAGGATTCGAAACGTGGCAAGTCCAATTGCCTGATTTTTAAGATTTTTTGATTTTACCAGGGTTACCCATCACTCACAGAACAGACTGTAGAATCGGCCACACGTTTTCGAGGATTTGCGCTTGCGCTTTTGCTGTTGGGTGGAGTCTATCCGCTTGCATAAGTGTGTTATCGCCGGCAATACCTTCCAGAAGAAATGGCACTAACGGCAACTGATACTTGTCTGCCAGTTGTGCGTATTGGTCGAAGAAGGGGTCTGTATAGCGGCGGCCGTAATTAGGTGGTAGGCGTATACCGATCAATACCACTTTGGATTTGCTGGCGCGGCAAAGCTCAATGAGTTTTGAGAGATTTTGCGTGATGTAGGGCACCGGCTTGCCCTGTAAGCCGTCATTGGCTCCCATTTCTAACAGCGTTACTTGTGGTTCATGCAACTTCAGTAGCGCAGGAAGGCGCTGAAGAGCTGCAGATGACGTTGCACCGCCCACCGAAGCGTTAACGACCTTGTAGTGCTTGAACGACGCTTGAGTGCTCAATCTCTGCTCCAGAAGGTGCACCCAGCCCTGCTCTTCGGCGAGATTATAGGCGGCGCTTAGGCTATCTCCCACCACCAATATAACGGGAGCTTCGGCAGCACTTGTTGGGCTGGCCAGGCGCAAAACGAGAACGCAACCCAGCACGACTTTTAAAAATATTAAATAGGTTTTTTGCATGATAAAAACTCAAGACCTCCGCCAGCGGGTACCGGTGTTTGATGGTTCGCTCGATATCCTGAAAGGGATCAACCTTGAAATCAAGCGCGGCGACAGTGTCGCCATTGTAGGCTCGTCAGGGTCAGGAAAATCGACACTACTCGGTATGCTTGCGGGCTTGGATCTCCCCTCCAGCGGAAAAGTTTTATTGGATGAAACCGATATTACACGACTCGACGAGGAGGCCAGGGCAAAAGTGCGCGCACGACTGGTGGCATTTGTGTTCCAGAATTTCCAATTACTCGGCAGCTTAACCGCACTCGAAAATGTGATGTTACCGCTCGAGGTAAACAACCACCCTGCTCCGCTCCAACAAGCAAAAAATTATCTTGAAAAAGTCGGTCTTGCCGAACGGGAACGTCATTATCCGCGGCAACTGTCGGGTGGCGAACAGCAGCGGGTAGCCTTGGCAAGAGCATTCGCCTCGGAGGCTCCGATTCTTTTCGCGGATGAACCGACCGGAAACCTGGATGCAGAAACCGGCAAAAATATTGCGGATCTGTTGTTCGAACTGAATCAGGAAACGGAAACGACATTGGTGCTTGTGACCCACGATAAAACCCTGGCCGATCGCTGCAATAAACAATTTAAAATGACCGCCGGCGAGTTGGAAGCGGTGCAGGCTTCCGGGAGTGTCGCCCATTGAAATCAGTATTCACCTTTCTTGCACGAGACTTGCGCGGCGGCGAGCTCAGTATACTGGTGTTCTCGTTAATTCTCGCAACCGCCACCGTTACCAGTATCAATTTATTTACAAATCGCATTCAAAATTCCATTCTGGATGAAGCCACAGAATTCCTTGCAGCGGATGCGCAAGTCAGAAGCACTTTACCTATTCCTAAAGAATTAAAACAACAAGCACAACAGCACAAGCTGATTTCGGCTGAAATAAACACCTTTCGTGCTATGGCATTTTCAGAAAGCGGAATGCAGTTGGTTGCTGTTAAAGGGGTTACGCAAAACTATCCTTTGAAAGGCGCAGTCACACTGTCCGACACCGCTTTTGGTATCGGAAAGTTCACGACTCACGGGCCGGCAGAAGGTGAGGTGTGGTTGGCATCGCGATTATTCGGGGCCCTACAAATCGCCATTGGAGACACAATAAGCATTGGCGACGCGACTCTAACTGTCACGCAAGCACTTATTAAAGAACCTGATAGCCCGCAAACGTTTTTTGGCGTCGCACCGCGTGCGTTGATCAACATAGCGGATATCCCTAAAACCGGAGCTGTGCAAACCGGAAGTCGAGTTAACTATGCATTGCTGCTTGTCGGTGAAACGGATGGCCTTGAGGTCATAAAAAAACTCTCAAACGCAGAAGATAGCCCCCACACCCGCTGGGTGGGCGTTGAGCAGAGCAATCAAAATATTGGCGACGCACTCGCCCGTGCCGAGAAATTTTTACTGTTAGCCGGTAGTTTAAGCGTGTTATTAAGCGGCGTTGCAATCGCTATGGCTGCGCGCCGCTATGCCGCAAGACAATCCAACACTGTTGCGCTGTTAAAAACATTCGGGCAAACCCCCGCTAACATTTTGTGGCGCTACCTGATTGTACTCAGCATAATTGGGCTGGGCACGGTGATCACCGGTGCAATCAGTGGTTGGCTGTTGCATTTGCTGATATTAAAACTGCTCGCAAATTTATTACCAGACGCACTGGCCAGCGCATCTCTTGGCGCTTATTTCGGCGGTGCGTTTGCCGGCATTATCGCGCTACTGGCGTTCGCGGCACCGCCATTGTTAGCGTTAAAAAACATCGCGCCCGCACGCGTCTTGCGCGAATCAGATAGTGGCGCACTGTTTAATCCTAAATTAGCGGCAGCCATCGGTTTAAGTGCAATATTACTGTTAATATTTGGTTACAGTGCCAGCTTAAGCATGACACTTACCATTGCCATTGCTTGTACGGTCGTTGTTATTGGGGGCAGTGTTCTGGCATGGTCAATGCTGCGCCTGGGCAAACACTTTGCAGCCAATTGGGGCACCCATTGGCGCCTGGGATTCGCTAATTTGCAACGGCATCAGGGCTTCAATGCCGTGCAGATCATGATTTTTGCCACTCTAATCATGTTGCTGCTTATTCTTACTGAAATGCGCACCGGGCTTATTAAACAGTGGCAAAATCAATTACCGAAAGATGCGCCCAACCATTTTATTTTTAACATCTTTAATGATGAAAAACCTCAAATAGAAAATTTGTTACAAGAACACAACATCGACCACAAACCTTTCTACCCAATGCTGCGCGGCCGAATAATTGAGGTAAACGGCGAATCGGTTAAACCTCGCATTGAAACAACAAAATCTCATATGAATTATGAGCGGGAGTTGAATTTAACCTGGGCCAGCACTTTGGGTGATGATAATAAAATTGTGGAGGGAAGCTGGCATGGCGAGCATTCGCCAGTTGACCTAACCGTTTCGTCTGAACAGGAATATGCAGAAGGTATTGGTCTTAAAGTGGGTGATTCGCTCACTTTTAGTATTGCCGGTCAAACCGTTACAGCGAGGTTGGGCACTATTCGCAGTGTGCAGTGGGATAGCATGAACCCCAATTTTTTTATGATTTTTAGTCAACCTTTACTGAACAACACTGCCACCAATTGGTTAACCAGCTTATATCTACCCGCGGATCAAAAACAGTTTTTAAATTCGCTCAGCCGCCAATTTCCAACAGCGTCTATCGTAGAACTCGACCAGATGATCGATCAGGTACGCAGCATTATGAGCAAGGTATCTCTGGCCGTTGAATTCATCCTGGTATTAGTTCTAGCGGCAGGTTTATTGGTGCTCATTACCAGTATTCAGGCCACGCTTGATGTGCGCTTTCAAGAAAGTGCAATTTTACGCACCCTGGGAGCACCACGCCGTTTGGTTAACAAAGTACTAATTATTGAATTTGGTGCTCTGGGTTTTATGGCAGGGCTACTTGCTGCGATGGGCGCTCAGCTCGCGCTTTATTATTTGCAGACTGAACTGTTCGAATTACCCTTTGAAGGAAGCCTGCTTGTGTGGATGGCCGGCCCACTGGGCGGTAGCTTGTTGATTGGTATAATTGGCTGGATCTCAACACGAAAAGTGACATTACAGCCGCCGCTAACCACCCTACGTAATTTATAAATGAGTGATCACAACTTAACAAACAAACTCAACCTGGAAACAGCAAAAATTGACTGGTGCGAGTTGGAGCGCTATTTCGCGGCGGGAAAAGCCATTTACGTGGCACCATCGTTAGATCTCATCGAAGTAGCTAAAACCCTACACGCCGACGATACTGCACAGCTGCAACAATGGATGAACAATCAGCAGGTGAACCCGGTTTCCGACCAACAGGCTCTAAGCTTTGCCAGCGAAAACGCACAGGTGTGGGCACTGGTACTGGCACCTTGGGTGTTGGTACAAGCTGTACAACAAGACTGACGGGCAATTGGTCAACCAAAGCCTAAGCAGTACCGCGCACAGCCTCGAATAAGCTGACTTAAGTCAACCTGACCCATAAATGTAAACACACTTGCGCTATCGAGGGTTACAATTACCTCGAAAGCTCTGAATAACTCCAAGTAACTTCTGCGCATTGTTCGATCTGCGCAAGATTCAACCATACATCCAGTAGTGCTATTGCGTTCCGAGGGAAAGCATAATGCATTCAGCAATGTATTACTTGTAAAGAAGTGGCTTTGAATTGTTCAGAGTTTGGTGGTTCAACCTTCAAGTTGTGTCCTTGTTCCCTCTGCTCTAAATCAAGGAGAAAGTATGGCAAACGCCAATATGCGCAGTTTGGCAGCAACGGTTCTTTTGTTTTTAGCCATTGTTTTTACCGAATTGTTCGGAATCCCCGGTACCAACTTAACCCATGCTCAAGAAATTACCGCAGCCATTCTCATTGTGGCCGCTGTTCTTTGGGTGAGTGAGTGGGTCTCGCTCTTCATTGTCAGCTTTTTAATACTCGGTCTTGAAATAGTCTGGCTTCTGCCAGTCCTGAATGCGCAAGGCGTTGATGTTAAAAGTAATGTTTTCTTTAGTCCGTTTTTTTCCAACATTATTCTGCTGTTTTTGGGCGGTTTTGTGCTCTCCAGCCTTATGCAAAAATATGAGCTGGATATTCGTTTCGCACAAACCATTTTAAAACGCACCAAGGGCGTACCGTCACTGACCTTGTTGGGTATTATTCTCGCCTGCTCGTTTCTTTCCATGTGGATAAGCAATACAGCGACCACTGCGATGATGCTTACCATGGTGTTCCCGCTGATTAAAAAGATCCCGGAAGACAACAAATTTCGCAAAGCACTGGTGCTGTGTATTCCGTTTGCCTGTAACCTCGGCGGTATTGGTACGCCCATCGGAACACCGCCAAACGCTATTGCACTCAGTTATCTCACCAAACACGGTTTTGAAATCAGTTTCGCAAAATGGATGGCGCTTACCCTTCCCTTCCTCATCGTGTTCCTTTTCTTGTTGTGGCAGATGCTGTTACGCCTGTTCCCTGCCGGTGATTTGAAACTGGATGTACCAGAACGCCACACAGCAAAATTTGGCAGCAAGCATTGGGCGGCACTCGGCGTGTTTGTAATCACCGCACTCGGTTGGTTCTTTGCCAGTAAACTTGGGCTTGCGACTGGTACAGTGGGGCTGTTCCCGGTAATCGTTTGTTTCTGGTTTGGGCTGCTATCTACCAAAGATTTTAGAGACCTTCCCTGGGATGTGCTCTATATGGTTGCCGGTGGTCTGGCTTTGGGGGTCGCCTTGAATGTGACAGGACTCGGCGAAGTATTGATTCAATCGCTTCCACTTTCCGGCTCTCCCTGGATTCTGCTGGTTATTACAGCCGCGGTCGCTGGGGGCATGTCGACAGTGATGAGTAACACCGCGACCGCCGGTTTGGTGATACCACTGGTTATGAATCTGCCGTTCGAGCACGATTACCTGCTGGCATTAGTGGTAGCATTGGCGTTAATGTGTTCTATGGCGATGGCGCTGCCAGTAAGTACGCCACCAAACGCCATTGCATTCAGCTCTCGTGCAATCAGCAGCCGCGACATGATGATCACCGGTGGTCTGATCACAATTGTTGGGTACATTTGTGTTGTACTCCTTGGGCCCACGTATTGGCGATTTGTCATTTCCATGCTGGGTGTATAACAATAGGAAAAAATAGGAGACGCAATGGAAATTAAAATTCAAAAATGCCAAAACTGCCGTTCACGAAGTTTGCGTAATATTCTTGTGCGCGATCAGGCGCAGAAGGTGTTCGTACAATGCCGTGACTGCGGCGAGCTGGTAGCACGCTACGAGCTTGCCAAGGGAGGCTACTTCCACGTCGGTAGAGGCTTCGAAAGCTTCCTGCGATCTGTAGAGCGCGATGGCGATATCGAAAGTGCCCGGGATCTCAATGCCAAGTACGACGAAATCGAGCACTTGGTGGAGAATGAATTCCAAGCACTGGCTGAGAAAATGGCCGAGATCTTCGGAGATACAGTACCCTAACGCCTGTTATCTGGGGTTCTACCGTAGGTGGCACCCCGGAATAACGACGATATCCCGATCGATTTAGGGCAATAGAACTCAGCAGCATAGTACGCTACCATTCGGTTATATAGCTTTTTGGGTGTATCCATGAGTACCGTGCAATCCAGCGGCTTTGCCAGCGAATACGACATAACCATCATAGGCGGTGGCATCAACGGTGTTGCTGTGGCTGCTGAAGCGGCCAGTAGAGGCCTTAGAACTCTGCTGGTTCATGGCAGAGACCTTGCCTCCGGCGCTTCTGCCCCGCCAGTGTGTCTCGCCGCTGAAAACCTGCAGCGACTCTCGGCACTGGATTATTTTCAGCTCAACAGCCTGCTGGAAGAGTTGCAACTACTCCACGGTAGCGCACCCCACCTCATCGACCTGTTGCCCGTTGAACAACTCAACGGTGAAGCCGCCAACGGCGGCAACACCAATCTCACTGCAAAACTCTTTAAAGCCCTGCGCAACCGCGCTTTGTCATCACAATTGCAGCAACGTCACCGGGGCTTCAACATTGCCGCCCGCTTAAAACCGGCGCGGCTTGTGGTATGCCTCGCATTGCACGCACAGAAATACGGTGCCGATATTCGCACCTACCACCGAGTGACAAACGCAGAACGTTTTCAAGACCACTGGCTGTTGCGTATTAGCAATGCCCTTGAGAAAGGTAACGAATTCAACGTTCGCAGTAAATTGGTGATCAATTGCAGTGGCTGGCTCGCCAACGACGTATTGGAAAAACTACTGAAGGTTGAGACGCGCGCAAAAGCCACAGAAGAATTTCGCACGCAATTTTTCTTTAAAAACCCGCTGATTCATGACCCAGCCAAGCGAAAAATCATTAAAGTTTACGGCGAAAATATGCATTTTTATGTGTATCACGCTACCGACGAAATTCTTTCGTTTGGGCCGGTAAAATGCGACCAAGAGGGCTACGCAGAATGCATTAATCTGCAAGACGAATTTATAGCAGCATGGAACAACAGCCCTGAGCTGGTGGAGTTTGCCCGTCCCTTAACACCCGAAGATATTCTCTACAAACGCCGCGGCAATATAGCGCTTATTCAAGACCCCTGCGGCAAGAATGATGCGCCGCTCACAGCGCCTTTACTCGATATTAATAATCCCGGCAACGCTGCCGTGCTGCTCAATATTTTCGGCGCCGACCCCGCCATTGCCGAAAAAATAGCGCGCCAGGCAATGGACGTGCTCTACGACTTTACCAACAGCAAAGCTAACCCACAGTTCTGCAAAGATAAACTGCCTGGCGGCGATATAAATGCCGAAAGCATGCCCGCCTTTATCGAAAAACTGTGCAGTGAATTTAATCAATTGCCGCCAAAACTGGTCCATCGCCTGGCACGCAACTACGGCAGCCTAGCGTATGTGATTCTCGGTGAAAGTAAAACCGAGCAAGACCTGGGAGAGCATTTTGGCAACCTGCTTTATGAATGCGAAGTGGACTACCTGGTTAAATTGGAATGGGCCACTTGCGCTGATGATATTTTGGAGCGCCGCACTTTTATACACTTGAGTGCGGGGTCGGAGGTGAGGGAAAAGCTGGAGAAGTGGTTTGCCAGTCAATAGTTAAACTTTTATCCCAAAAACTAAAAACTAAACTGCAACTCGAATGTTAAAAGGCTAGTCGGTGTTTTTTCCTGCAAATCCTTAATCTTGTCTTCCAGAACCGCACCATAGGTAAGACTCCCGCTAAATCTTGAATGACTCATTTTCAAACCCACACCTGCATCGGCAAGATTTCCTGTAATTTCACCGTCCCCTTCCGCAACGGGTTGAATCACACCATAAGAAGTGTCGATAAATACAAAGGGCTGAAACACCCTATTTAAGCTTTCACCGAACAGGCTAGCGCCACCGAATTTGGGCAGGGGCAACATCCAGTCCATCCCCAGGTATAAACCGTCATCGGCCTGGAAACCGTTTACACTAAATACACGCGAACGCGTCGGCCCGGTGAGATTAATCTGGTTAAGGTTTGAAAGGCTTTTACCGGCATATTGACCACTCGCTTTCCATAAAAATCGCGTTTCATAGTGTGTAAATGGAAACCGGAAAAAATTGAGCATTGAAAAATCAAAGGATACAAATACATTTTCTCCGGAGGTTTCTCCATCAAAGCCGCCCTTTTCATAGAGATCGGCCTTGTGAACCGTAAAATTTCCCAAATAGAGATGGCGACGCTTTTCATTCAGCAGATCGAAATTGAAGCCCAACGAAATCTTGCTAACATCCTCTTGGGTAATATTGGTATTGGTATCCAATTCCGTGTCGATATCCATGTATTTTAATTCCATGGAATAGTTGCTCACACGGCTGCGGCGAAAAATATAGGTGGTGCCAATATCGGCAACCTGTGATTCACCGGTGAAATAACTTTCGCCAACTTGTCGCAAATTGCGCGAGACAAAATCGTTGTTGGAATAACCCAAACTGGCGCGCCATCGTGGATTTAAAACAAAGGTATTGTAACGAAATGCTCCGTAGGTGCTTTGATCGGGGCTGTAGGTTTTTAGCAAACCGAAATAAAGTTCGTCACCAATTCCCAAGGGATTGTGCACATACACATCGGCATAGGCGCGGTTTTTGGATGTACTTTTGGAGCCGTGATTATCCAGTCGCAAATTAACTGTCGTCCAATTTTCTTCATTAACCTTCACGGTCATTTTGGTGTCGCCCACCTGCGTGCCTGGCGAGAAAAAACCCTGAGCGCGCAAACCGGGGATATCATTAATTAAGGTCAGAGCTTCATCAATCTTTTTAGCCGTAACCGGCTTGTACATGTCGCGTTTGAAAGTTCGCCCCACCAAGCCTGGCGAGACTCGTCTGGCGCCATCCACTTCCACCTCACCCAGCTCTCCCAGTAACAGGGTTAAGGTCACCACGCCATCGCGCACTTCCTGTTTGGGAATATAGGCTTTTGCCAATATAAAACCCCGTTCGCGATAATACTGGGTAATCGTATCAGCCACGGTTTCTATCATGCCCAAGGTGACACCGCGCTTGCGGAGTTGTTCTCGAATTAAAAACACAAATTGTTGTACTTCAACCGGGCCTACGTGACGATCCTGGGTTGTTTTTTCCATTTCAACAAACAGTTTGGAAAGCTCGCCCAGTTCGTCTAAGGTAAATCCCGAATCGGTGTATTCACCTTCATCCATAATATCGAATCGAATGTCTTCAATACGTTTCACGATATCGGCGCGAGTGATACCCAGCTTGGGATATTCAACAATACCCTGCAGGCGAAACTCTTTAACATTTAGCCGCGGCCCTGCCTCTGGATCAGGGTCACGATCACGCACCGCGGGAATATCAAGATCCTGTAAAAGGGTTTCTCGTTCATAATCCGGTACCTGTGTGGTATCCGGCATTTCAAGAAAACCTTGGGACCAAGCTAGAGGAGTGAAAGCGCACCCCACAAGCAACAACGCACTCGTACACAGTGAAGGGAATTTTTTAAACATCATTGGGTTTTCGATTTTTTATTTTTGGTGTTCCGTAAAATACTCACAGATTCAGCGCATAAACTGCGCTGAATCCATTCCTTAGAAACGTTCGGATTCATCTTCCTCGTCGGAAAGCTCATCATCGTACAGCTGATCACGAGGCATGCGGATTGGCATATCTCCAAACGCAAAGTTACGTACGTTAGTGAATACGGCCGGGTCGATATATTCCACATCTTCCACTTCAATCAGCAGTTCACTAACGCTGCCCACAATGGAGGGATCAATCAAATCGGAGTCTGTGGTTAAACCTCTTATGGGTGCTTCACCAAAGGCCCAGATGGGTCGAATACCAGGGCCACTCACAATAAGTTCCGTTTGTGCGTATACCACAAGCTGGCGATTCACTCCGAAACCATCGCTGGTGGTCACGTCAACAATATCGCCCACCAATTCAGGACGCCGGAAGTACGGGCCAGGTGTTGCCGTTAAATACCCATCCTGGATAACCAAAGTGACATTGCCGTAATCATAGTTCGCATTAATAACTCCTCCGGCCAAACGAGCATCGCTTGCTGTGCGATCGTATTCACCTTCATTGGCATTGGCCATGGTGACATTGCCCTGGGTATTTACCATACGTATATCGCCATTACTGATTAACGCGGTAACCTCTACATCACGATCATTCGTTACACCGATATTCCCAGAGGCGTTGAGCACATCCATATTCGCCACGGAAGTATCAATAGTGTCGGCATCGGAAATTCCACCAAAGCCAGTCCCAGTACGCGCCACGAGCGCATCCGCAGTAATGTTGTTTGCTTCAGCGTTATTATCGGTAATTGCACCACCGGCGGTGAGCGACACCGTGCCTTGAGCCGCTTGAATACTGCTGATTTGTAATTCAGAGCCCGCGTTCAAGGAGGCATCCATACTGGAGTTGATGTGTGCTCCCGGTGTCATCCCCAGCTGACCACCCGCCGTCAACGCCAGACCTGCGGTTGAAATATTGCCTTCAATGACCATTGCATTGGCCGCGCTGGCAAGCAGAGCACCATTAGCCGATTGAATATCGCCAGACAATTCGACACGACTCGCGTTCACCTCGAAACCACCACTTCCAAAAGTCGTTCGGGTGTTAGCTCGATTTTCGAAGGTGCCGCTATTGGCGGTTATTGTAATATCATCGGCATTCCATTCTGCTTGCTGCACGATGTCGCCATTTTGGGCCGTGAGGCTCATATTCGTTGCGCTTAATTGTTCGGCAACAATGCCAGATCCAGCGTTGAATGTCAGATTTTGTGCCTGGGCGTGCGCAAAATTGCTGCCACCATCCATGACAATGGTACTGGCCGCCGTGGCGCTGAGATCCTGGCTCGCCGCCACATCAGCACCCAAAGTAATACCCGATGCACTGTTCATTAAAATATCAGCACCGGCAATATTCGCACCGAGGAACTGAGTGATTGCATTACCCTGTAATGCAATATTACCTGCGAGGTTTTCATTCGCCAGCAATGCACCGCGAATATTCAGCGAAGCGCTACCCGAATCCATTTGGATCGCTTGTTCAGCCGTGCTGGCAGTAACATTAACAGCCGAGTTGACGTCAACACCTTCGGCTTGCACTACAACGGAATTACCTGCGGTTATGGCGTTTTGGATCAATACGCTATTATTCGCACTGAGCAATGACACATCATCCGCAGTAATCGCATTACTGGTGATACCATTGGGTGAAGTGATCGAAAATGCATTCGCAACAGAGCCACTCACCACCACCCCGTTATCACTGCTATCGTGCAAGATCAGAGTACCCGCATTAACAATATCAAGCAGTTCAAACTGGTTGTCTTCGTTGTCTAGCGTTACGATGCTGGTGCTCGCGCCTGTAATCGTGGTTTGGTTAACCACTTGCACACTGCCCTGATCGTCAACGCTACCTGTGGTATTCAGAGCAAAGTTTTGCGCACGTACATCGCCAAGCACTGTAGTGCCATTCGTTAGATGTACATCGCCATCAGCAGCGAGCAAGGTTAGTTCGCCGGCTAAGGCGTGGTTGTTATTCAGCGTAATATTTCCGTCACTCAGTAAACGTACCGCATTACTGGAGGTAAAATTACCACTGCTTGCAATATTGCCAGTCGCTTCAATATCAATGGTACCGCCGGGGTTGGATAGTGCCGCAAGGGTAAGATTACCGTCTTGCGACAGGAACACGTCGCCACGCACACCAGTTAACGATAGAGTATCGGCATCAATGGCAAAACGCGCATTCGAGCTACCTATTTCACCGGTTGAGTTTAATCGAATTCCCGTTGCGGTAATCATGGCGTTTAGGTCAGTCCCCGCCAGCGAAGCGTTCGTTACGCTAAAGGTGTTATCCAACATGAGATTACCATCGATTAACACGGTATCGTTCTGTTCCGCGACGACATTGTAGCCTTCGTTATTGGCTATATTGATGGTGCGAACGCCCTCGTATTCAACACGGTTGTTGGCAAGAATCATTGTATCGCCACTGTTTTCGATATCATTCACAGTTAATACCGAGGTATAAACGCGATTATTCACGGTTTCGGTGTCTGCCAATTCAATATCGTAACTAAACGTTTGCTCCGCCTGTTCGATATTGTAGGAGAAGGTTTCATTATCGCTTGCAGATGCCGGAGTGTAACTCGCGGCAAAACGATTATTAACATCGCCACCATCGATAAAGACAGTGTCTCCATCGCCACCACCAATAAAGGTAACACCGCCGTTCAAGCCATTGCCCAAGTCGACATTTAGGCGATCTTGCCCACTACCGGCGCGAATTTCTCCACTGATACTGCCACCATTCAACGTGAATTCATCGACGACGTTACCACCGACGAGGGTGGTGAAGCCTGCGAATGCGATATCGTTGCCATTTTGGTCTTGAATTTCACCGGAATTTTCTCCGGTAATTGACCACACATTGCGGACATTGGCTGCGGTAATCGTGCTCGAACTGTTATTACCGTAGTACTCCTCAATATTTTCGAAACCCGAATTGGTATCACCGATAACAACGTTAGCAACACTGAGCTCACTCATATCAACGCGGTCACGCGCATTGACTGGCTGACTGCCACCATCCACCAATCCGCTCACCGTACCATTTTGCGTAAAGTTAAAAATATCAATTTGATCGCGACCCAACAAATTGGCGAAGCCACCGAAACTTAAACTACCTAATGTGCCTTCGTCCTGCCCTGAAATCGTCCAGGTTTGTGTCGTATTATTGCCACCGACCAAGGTATTGTTGTTGGCGCTTGCGTCAAGTTGTTCAATGTTGGCAAGGACCAGATAAGCGCTGTAGCTCGGGTCGAGTGATACGGTAACCGCGTCTTGCACACCCAATAAATCCACACGGTCAGTCGCATTGCCCGTCGTGGGGTTAACTCCCCCATCAATCAAACCGGTGATACGATCATCTTCGCTGGCATTGGTTTGTCTCGCTAAAATAAAGGTGTCGTTACCCGTTCCACCTTGCAGATTTGCAAAGCCTGAAAAGCTTACCGCGTTAACTGTTCCCGCATTGGACCCTTGTATTGTCCAGGTATTACTGGTGTTATCGCCTATCAGAGTGAGGTTATCGGCAGTGGTTTGTGAAGTCACCTGCTCGACATTGGCCAGATTCACTTCTCCTATGTTGACCTGCGCTCCCAAATGTACGGCGGAAACACCCACGCTGGCCATATTACGCAGTGTGACGGTATCAATGGTGGCATTGTCGTTTGCGCCACCATCAACGAGGCCTGTCACGGTATTACCGTCGAAGGTGAAAATATCCTGTTGGCTACCACCCGTTAAATTTGCGATACCTGAAAACACTAATGAACCATTCGCATTGCTTAAGGTATTTTGAGTGGCTGTAATATCCCAGGTGTTGTTTGCACTATCGGCACCCAACAAAGTGTGGCTCGCCGTATTATTCGCATGCAGTTGCTCAATGCCGAATACGTCAATTTGATCGTCGGCAATATTCACTGCATGATTTTGCGAGTCTAAGGTGGTTTGCTGAAAAACAAAGGTTTGTGTGGACGTACTAAGTACTTGTACTTGATCGGGAGTGGCACCTTCACTACCCCCGTTAATCGTTCCAGTAAGATTACCGCTCTGACTGATCTGGAAAATATCCTGGGCGTCGCCACCTTCAAGGTGCGCAACATTATTGAAATTCAATGTTTGCGTGCCACCGGCACCGTTGTCATAACTTATCGATCCCCCATTGGCACTGGTAATATTCCAGGTGTTGTCGAGATTGTCTGCACTGAGGCGGTGACCTGTATCATCAAAGCTGGCCTGAAGGGTTTCCAAATTTGCGAGGATAAAATCAGCGGTGCCTTGATCGCTGGCATCAAGAGAAAGGTGTTGCGGTCCGCTAAGGCTGGAAATATTTAAAATATCCAGGCCGTCGCCCCCATCAATAATCTCGCTCATACTGCCGAGTTGAACCACATTAAAGGTATCGTTGGCAGCTCCGCCAACAACACCATCAACACCTGAAAAAGAGAGTGACGTGGAATTATCAACCAGGCGGTAACCATTAACACTATCGAGTGTCCAAACGGCGGTGCCCGCATCGGAGCTCATTAAGCGGGTTGTCGCTGCGCCAGCATTGTTATCGGTTACGCTCAAGACATTCGCAATATCGATCACATCCGCGCGATTATTCATAAGATACACCGGTTGGGTAAGTACATCCGGGTAGCTAAAATCAGGAACCGTTGGAGTCGTTTGCACGCTATTGACCCCAAAGGTTAAAACATCACTGGTGGTACTTACAGTAATGGTATTGGAACCACCACTGCCATTTACGAAACCATCAACCAGTGATCCATTGGTACCCGCAGCGCTATCGTAAACAAAATTAAAATTATCGTTACCCGTTCCCCCTTGCAGCATATTGACATTGGAGAATTCGAGCACATACGTTAGATAATCGGCATTAAATGTACCCTCATTTTGGCCGCTTATCTGCCAGGTATTCTCGCCATTAAAATCGCCATCGGGATTTAGTGAGTCCGAGGCAGCCACTCTTAAAAGCGTATTATTGTTACCCGTCACGCTGACAAGATTTGGACTGATATCGACAACCACCAAGCCATCGACGCCTGAGAAATTCCGAGATCGTCGACCGGTACCTTCGCGTACCTCTCCCGTGGGATTTCCCTCGACGATATTATCATCCATATCGCCACCGCCACCCTGTAGGCTGCCAAAGTTGTAGAAATCCACACGGGTGTTGGGAACAAGACTAGCGATATCGTCGCCATCCTGAATATAGCCGTCATTAACAGCGGTCATTCGCAATACCACATTGCGATCATGATTGAGCGCTAACCAGTTGGAATTTTCATTCCCAGTGGATGCTGTAATCGATTCAATATTGTAAGCATTAACATTGGCCAATGTACCGGTGTCTTCAACAATCGTGCCTAGCGCCAGCTCATCGCCCAGCTCAACAACCACACCATCTGCGGTGCCATCAATAACACCATCATTGAAAATACTCACATCCAAGGTATCGATATTAACGTCTGTTGCCTGCGAGGATTCACCGCCGTTAATGAGTCCCGTTAGGGATGCGCTGGCACTACTGAAAACAAAGGCATCTTGCCCTTCACCACCGGTTAAATGTTCGATACTGGTGAAAGCGTTAACCCTACCTGAAACATCACCTGAATTAGTGCCACTGATCGTCCAAGTCGTATAATTCGATGAATTTACGTTTGTTTCAGCGGCAGATGCGACGCTAAGCCGGTCCATGCCCCCGCCCCCCTGGACGGACGCCATTGAAACACCTTCGGAAAGACTGAAGTTGTCTGCTTCACCATTACCCACTAAGGTGTCGAAGCCTTCAAAACTCAATACACCATTTAACAAACCGCCATTGGTTTGTGTAATTTCCCAATCGTGGCTTCCCGTATTAGCGGCTTGTAAGGTTTTTCCAGTGCCGTTTGCTTGAATGGTTTCAATCCCGAAAATGTTAAGATTTCCGAAACTTGTGCCATCCACTTGCGCAACAAAATTAGAGCTGAGGTTTTGAGCATTAACGATATCGGCAGGATCTGTTGCCGTAACCGTGCCATCACCACCGATAATAGCCCCCGAAATCCAAGATGCCGCGGTGCTGAGATTAAACGTATCTAAACCCGACCCGCCTTCTAAAATATTAAAATCAACAAAGTCGATATCGACCCCAACGGTATCAACTCGGCCACTGTTTAAACCAGTCACATTCCAGGTTGTGGTTCCAGTAGCAACCGAAAGTGTTGTGGTATTACTGTTACCTGCATCGCTACCATCGTTATTACCCACAAGCCGTTCGATTTCAGAAAACTGAATAGCCGCATCAGGATCATTAAGTGCAATAACAATATCGCCATTTAACTGACTAAAATCAGCGGTATCAGAACCTGTGGTACCGCCATCGAAGTTCCCGGTAATTGCACCGCTACCGGTAAACGCAAAGCTATCGTCGCCTGTTCCCGCTTCTAAATTTCCAAAATTCACAAAGTTAATGGGTGATATAGCGCCTGTCGTGCTGGCTATTTGCCCATCGTTGGTATCGCTTATCGTCCAATTAAAATTGCCAGAGAGGCTGTTGGTGAGCCAATTGTTGGCTTCGGTGTCGGTTGCATCACTTACATCTGCATCTGCCGCCGCGGTTAGCGTCTCTATGGTATTAACATGCAGATTAACCAAGCCGGCTTTGTCATTGGCTGTATTGACAGTATCGGTAATTTCTACGGCCACGCCATCAACAAATGCTTCAAGGTTGAGTGTGTCCAAACCACCAGCGCCAGCGAGCATACCACTGAGCGAGCCCGAGGCAGAAATTGCAAACGCATCAACGCCATCGCCCCCTGCAAGGTTTTCGATTTCTCTAAAACCGTTGGCAATGCCATCCACTGTGCCTTCGTTAGCGTCTGAAATGAGCCAATTGGTTGTGCCACCGGTGTTGCGATTAATCGTGAGTGAATCACTGGTGCCACCGCCACCCACAATTTCCCCGCCCACAGAACCGCTTAAAAGACTGAACAAATCTTGATTGCTTTCGCCCACATAATTTTCAATACCTGAAAAAACAACACCGAGATTTGCCGCATCTTGTGCGTTTAAGGTATTCGCCGTAAAGGAAGCGCCACCAATGACCCAGGTGTTTGCGCGATTAGCACCGTAGAGCGTATCACTACCCGCACCGTCACCACCGGCGACAGTAACATTCAAAGCTCCGGTGGTACCGATATAAAAATCATCGTTGCCTGTGCCACCGGTGAGCGTTTCCAGGCTTGCATCAAATACCACACCTCGTGCGCTTGCAGAAACATAATTTAAAGTATTCGCGGTGTTACCAGAACCAGAGACTCGCCAAGTATTATCTCGCGCACCGGCTCGCAGTTCATCAATTCCGCTGCCCGCAACAAAGAGCAAATTAATATCGCCGGTCGCAGTGGTATCCAACACCAAACGATCATCACCGCCGCGCCCTTTTAACTCGCTAAGGCTCGAAGCATCGCCATAAACGTTAAAAATATCTGCTGCTGAATTACTGCCTTCCGCAATCTCTATATTTTGAAACTCGACCGAACCTTGACCCGAAACGCTCACAGAATCAGGCGTACCACCAGCATTACTTAAAAACCATTCCGTCGCGCTACCGTGCGTAATGCGGATTAAATCATTACTTGAATTACCGCCATCAAGCGCAATGGAAACCAGCGCGTTTCCAAGTTCAAAAATATCGGTGCCGTCGCCACCAATCAACTCTTCAAACGAGCGAGCCTCACCGATTCGGTTAGTGACACTGGCTCGTGTTTCGCCACCATTGACCGAAAGCACCCAGGTAAGCACCTGACCACTGCCACTCTCAAGCGTAAGGGTATCGGTACCACTGTCTGTTAAGGTTTGTGCGGTACCCCGGATTGTGCCGGTCACCTGGCCATCGTCGCCAGTGGTATTGTCAACCAGCACAAATGCGTCATTGCCCTGATTACCGGAAAGGTTTTCCATGCCTGTAAAACTGAAGGTGTTAGCATCGGATACTTCACTTACCCGACCTGCATCTATACCCGTTATACGCCAGTTATTATCTTGATTAATACCAACGACTGTGTCGCCCGTACCGGTCGCACTTAAGTTTTCGATACCGATAAAATCATTGCCATTTACGTTGCCTGCACCAGAGGCCGACAAGGTGAAGGTGCGGTTATTACTTTCGGTGGTGACGGTATCTACGACTGTGCCTGCTGTTGCTGTACCTCCCACCATGTTGCCAGAAACACTACCGCTGGTCGTAAGCGTAAAATTATCAATGGCACTGGCACCACCGTTCAAAGTGGCAAAATCAACAAACTGCACACTGGTACTGCCGTTCGACAGTACGCCATCATTCTGACCATTTGCGTTGTTAATCGCATTGCCAGTGCCATCGGTACTGGAGATACGCCAATTGTTGGTCCCCGTTGTTAAACCGTTAAGCGTACTATTAGCACCGTTACCAACAACGCGCTCGACATTCTGTACACCGTAAACGCCCGTTGAAGATAGTGATACATTTAGTGCAACGGTTAAATTCGAGAGATCCACACTGTCGATATTAGAGCCGCCATTCCCGGCGTTGACAGTACCGCCATACGGACCTTCGCCGAGAAAAATAAAATCATCGACACCGCTACCACCGGTGAGATTGGTAATACCAGAAAATTCGATAGAAGACGACGCACTGCTGGAAGCGTTGAGTCTTTGCACACGATCGAGTGTGGTGCTGTCTAATAAACGCCACTCGTTACGCTCTCCGGTAACGGATGCGACAGCGAGCGTGTCACCGCCGCCACTGCCTTCTATGGTGCCGCTAAAACTGCCGCTGTTGGTTACCGTAAACACATCGGTGGTGGATTGGCCCTGAAGGGTTTCAATATTGGAGAATTGCTCGACATAAACTGCGCTACTCGCCGTAGCCGTTAAATAACCCGCACCAGCAGCGTTTATTGTCCAGGTGGTATTCTCAGCTCGACCGGTAAGGACGTTAACGCCACCGGCACCGTCAACCGCACCATTCGCGGCTCCGGCACGCACCACACTGCCGTCGTCGCTAAAATTAAAGGTGTCGTCACCGTCACCACCCACCAGAACCTGGAAATTATTAAAATTTACGGCGTCGGCTGAGCCTACTTTAACGGAACCGGAATTGGGGTCATCAATATCCCAAAGCACGATTTCAGAGCTGGTGCTGTTTACGGTGAGCTGATTATTGCGATTAATGAACGCGGTAAGCGTTTCGAAACCGTTTAGCGCTAAACCACCAACGGCATCGCCCAAGGTTATTGAGAGATCTTCATCTGGAAGTGTTATGGTGTCCAGACCGTCGCCGGCATTTAAGGTAATTGTTGTCGCTTGCCCAACGCTAAAGTCATCATTACCCGCTCCGGAATTTAGCGTTTCAATTCCAATGAAGCTGGTGGTGCTGCGCGTCGGGTTTGCCGCTCTGCCGTTGTCGTAAGCCAAAGAGGCGTTACCGGTTTGCGGTGCTACGTTCCAGGTAATATCCACGTCTGGAGCAAAAACCTGGTCACCCAGAGTACCGCTGTTAGCACCACCGCTGAGAATACCGCTTAAACCTGCGACCCCTGTAGACTGATCAATCGTGAAACTGTCGTTACCATCGCCACCCGTTAAATTATTAAAGTTAATAAATTCAATGCCAGCAACCGAGCCATCGTTAATGCCATCTGCATCAACATCACCAAGATCAAAATCGAAAATATCCCAGGCAACCGAGCTGCCACTCGTACTGCTGTAGGTCAGGGTGCTGTTATTGGTCCCCGCAGAACCAATACCATCCTGATTGCCCACAAAGCGGTCGATACCGGAAATTGTGGCTGATCCGACGGTTACAGAAATAGCGCCAGCAACATCGGCATAATCGGAAATATCGCCTGAACTACTGCCAGCTACTATTTGATAAGCCGTAAATGTTGCGAAATCGAACAGGTCCGCTGCGCTATCGCTACCTTCCAGAATTTCAATACCACTGAAAGAATCAACATAGGTGCTGCCGCTGGTAACCGCAACACTATTACTGGTAGTGTCATCCAACGACCAAGTGTTGGCTGTGGTTCTTGCGATTAATCGGTCGCCGCTGACACCCTCACTACCACCAATAATTTCTCCACCACCTGCAAGGGTGCCGCCAGAACTCAAATCAAAGGTGTCGTCGCCAGCGCCGCCGTTTAGCATCATGGCAACACTGGCGTTTATCACAAAATTGTCGGCTTGATTATTCCCGTTCAGAATCGCCATACCTGAAAAGGTGACGGTATCACTCGGGCTACTTCCCGTCGCAGCCAGTGTGTAATCTGTGTCTAGCGTCCAGGTGTTGTTTTGGTTGCGAGCCGTGAGCGTATCGCTGCCTGCACCGTTCAGATTTTGTATATTGCTGAAGGATGTCGTATGACTACCGCTTGCAGAGCCCTGATTCGCACCGTTTAACAGCCAAGTATTTGTACCCGATGAAAGAGTTAACGCGTTACTTTCTAACGCGCCAAGAACCCCATCAGATCGAACACCTGAAACATTTTCGATGGAACCGGTAGACACCTCAAAATTATCATTAGCTTCGTTTCCCTGAAGTGCCGCAAAGTTAAGAAAAGTCAGCGACACATCATCTGTGTTATCCCCCGGTGTGCCATTATCGTTGGTAATCGTCCCGCTGTTGGTTCCGTCGATATCCCAGTGTGTTGTAGTGTTTGCCAAACCGCTATTGCTGCTTAGCTGTAAGGTAAAACCCGCGCCGCCGCCTTCAAAAGCCTCGACGTTCTCCATCCCCCGAAAACTATCGCCCAATGCGATTTCGTAAATATCGGCAATAGTAACTTTTAGTGAATCATCACCGCCGCGGCCATCAATGCCCCCACTGGCGCCGCCGTAATTTCCCTGAAAGAGAAACTCAAAACTATCACTACCGGTAGCGGTATCGGCGCCATTAATTTGTTCGATATTTGTAAAACTTATATTGTTAAGTGAACCGGCGCTTGCGGAAGTTAACACCCAAGCGAAGCTTCCATTTTCATCGATAAGAGTTATGGTATCTTCATCACCACCACTACCGTCGATAGTGGTGGTACTAATTGCAGCGGCAACGTTAAAAGTATCTTTACCAGTACCACCGTCGACATCCCACTGCGTAGCACCCAAGCCATCATTGACGCCACCGTTAAGATGAAATACATCATCGCCGCCCTCACCCAAGAGCCGGCTGGTGATTGCCGCGCTAACAGTGAAAATATCGGCATTGCCGCCACCGGAAACACTCTTAAAATTATGCGCGAGTGTAAATTCGTCAACTGCACTGCCCCCCTGGAGCACTTCAATATTGTTAAATGTAATTGACGTTGTTGGGCTGCTTGCAGCATTATCAATACGCCCGGCACCATTCGCTGTGGACACCCAAAATGAATCCACCGCCAAGCCGTTTAAAGTATCAGTCGCGCCACTTTGGCTATTACCGTTAACCGTGATGCTCGAAGTTAAAAAAGCGCTGTGATTAAGTGTAACGCTTCCTGTAGTAGTACCCGAACCACTCAACGATAAAACAGCCGTCGTTGCGGCGCCAGCAGTTGCACCTGCACCGCCTTCGGTGTTGATGTCGCCGTTAACAATCACACTAGGTGCGCCGCCGTTATCGCTTGCCGCAAGTGCAACTGTACCTGCGGTACCGCCTGCACCCGTAGCCAAATCGCCAGCCCCGCCCGTAGAATTTACGGAGCCAATATTTATACTCTGTGCGGCAATAGCAATGGCGCCACCGGTGTAACCATTAGAACCACTGCCACCTGCAGTACTTAAATCACCAGTACTGGCACTAGCTGCCACGTTAATTGTGATATCACCACCGGCATTGCCGCTACTGCCTGCGGTGTTAATTGCATCAGAAATAAAGCTGTTGGCAGTCACCTCAAACGATTTTGAGGTAATGGAGAAACCATCTGCGTCGACATCGCCAGTAACTAAAAGAGAGGCAGGGGTTAAATAATCATTGGATTCAATAATTACGTCGCCCAATGAAACCGTCTCACCCAGATTACCCGTGAGTGTTATCGCACCACCACGAACGGTTAAATTTTCCGTTGTCGCTGTAGTACCATCTATGCTGCCATTTATGGTTACAGTTCCGGGGATAGAGGGACCTTCGTAGTGCCCAGCAGGATAGCCTGAGGGTGTGTTATTTACGGTTGCATCGATTAGAGTAGACGCTGTAAGAAACAAATCGCCAGTGATGGTAATTGAGCGTGCTTGCCCGTTACTAATGTTGGTATCGGCGCTGGCATCCCACAGGTGGCCACCACGTGCGGTAATATCGCCAGCAACGAACACATCGCCCGCCGTAGCAACCGAAATTATGCCTGCGTCACCGCCACTGGCATCGTCAGCATCATTGGTATCCTGTGCGTTACCGTCACCACCATCGGAACTCACGCCAGCGAGAGTAATTGTTCCGCTGCCAGATGAGGTAATCGAAATATTTGCGCCGTTACCACCATCGTATTGAGCGGTGCCATTATTACTATTATCGTTGCCGTCGGAGCCTTTCGCCTGCACCGCGCCCAAGGAAATAGCACCCGATGCATTAACGGTAATCGCTCCGGCATTGTTCCCCGATTCGCCGCCCGATGCAGAACCGCCATTACTTGTAAGACTACCGGTTGAAATATCGCCTGCGCTTGCCGTTAAGGTAATACTCCCACCATTCTGGTCACTGGCACCGGTGCTGGTAATGTTATTAATATCAATGGCATTACCCGATAAAGTAAGACTGCCTGTTGCACTACTGTTACCGGAAATCGTGAAATTGCCACTGCTTTGAGTAATAGAACCCGATGTTGCTGTAATGTTATTGGATAACCCGCTACCGTTAATAGTGATTGCACCCAATAACAAATCGCCGGCAGTATCGCGCAGCTGGAGCCTGGTTGCATCAGCAACTGTGACCACGTCTTGGTAATCGGAATTATCGTTTAAGATAATTTCCCCACCCGCAGACGAGAAGTTAGCTGCCCCAACAACCGTAAAAGCACCATCGCCGGTAATACCGGTTGACGTAACAGAAAAGTCGCCAGTAATGGTGGGCGATGTTCCCGTTCCGCCGATAACAATTGCTTCGTTATCGACGAGCGTTAAATCTCGAGCGTTAGTAAAATATACCGAGCCAATCTCAACACTTTCGTTATTAATCCAAACATCCTGGGCATTAATAATTGTTACGGCTTTATCGAACTGATTACCAGTATTGTCAAAGGTAACATCGCCTGAAACACCAGAATTGATCGACGTTGTACCGTTAACTTCGATGGTTGCGCCACTTGCCTGAGTGATATTACCGTTGGATGTTAAATTTAATTCACCACCACCAAACCCGCCCTCGGTTCGCAAGCTACCTAGCGCAATGGTGCCACTCATATTCAAATTAATATCGCCGCCCGTCGTGGTAGTGCCGCCACCGGAGCTATTCGATAAACCCGTGTGAAGCCAAAAACCCTCACTATCAAAATTAACACCTGAAACCGTTAAATTTCCACCGCCGGTATAAATATGATTATCAACGTTGACCACACCAGCGGAGCCCGATTGAAGCCCCGCATTCAACTGCAAATTTAACGTATCTCTATCCCCGTTGTTCGTATCAGATATCAGCTCACTGAGTGTTATATTATTATCGGCGCTGAGAGTTAGCGTTATAAAGGTTGGGTTATCGTCCTGACCTGAAGGCGCGGAATTACCCGTTTTATCGAAATCATAGGCATGCATCAGAACAATATCGTTACCTGATGTGATGCTAATATCACCGGATAAACCCGTACTCGTATCGTAACTATTATCAATTTCGCCTAAAAAGATATCCCCGTTAGCTGTGCCATCGACAACGGTATTAATCGTTATTGCGCCGCCACTGGTATCAATAAGACCCCCATCACTACCATCGCCGGAAACATCGCCATAATTGTTAAACAACGCAGGACGAGACGCATTGCTGGCACCACCTACAATAAAAGCCCCCCCATTGGTAAGAATATCTGCACCCACCTCAACGTCACCGGATGCGTAGATTTCAAAATTTCCACCTTCGGTATTAAACTGAACCGAATTACTGACATTGTTTGCGTAAACGCTATTGCTTGTATCCCCAATAACAAAATTTCCACCACCCGTAGAAATTTGCGTGTCCAGCGCAATATCACCGTCCACTGAAATGGTAATATCACCACCATTGGAATCAATGGTCTGGGTATTTTTAAAATTTGATAAATTGGCATCACCACCAGGTGATCCGAAGATAAGTTGTGCAACATCGTTCGTTGCAGTGACCGCCGCTTTAATATGAATACCATCGACGTTGGTATTATCAGCATCGAAAGCATCGGTGGGGTTTAAATTGCCGGCAAGGAAGGTGAAGGTGTTTATGGCCGAGCCAGAACCTGAGAGGCGATCCAAGTCTAGACTCTGTTCGATGGTGAGGTCGTCGCCGGCGCTAATATAAAGATCGAAGTTTTCAGTTGAGGTAGAGCTCCAGCCGTCTCTCTGCATTACACCAAGCTGGATATCCTCGTTAGCTCGGATAGTAATATTTCCTGCCTGGTTGGAGTTTAAGGTTGTATGAAAAACACCACCGCTTGAATCAAAAGTACCGGTAATTGGAGTAACGCCACCGACACTAAACGCCCCGCCTTCAGTTCCGATTCCGGCGCTACCACCTCCAGTCCCTGTAATTGTAAAATCGTGACCATTAGCAGTGAAATTGCCGCCCGTTAGCCAGAGCGTGTTCGTACTGGTACTAGTAATAAGGATGGTTCCTGAATCAGTACCCGCAATTAAATCGATATTCAGAATATCGTTGCCGGTACTATTGTCTGCATAGACATTGCTAAAGGTGATATTACCGGACGCGTTAAAATTCAAGTTAACGGTGTGATCTTGTGCTGTACTACCCCCTACGCCGTACACGAGATTATTAGACAAGCTAATATTGGTGGCCGTAACATTAAATACAGAAGAGTTGGAAGCGTGTAAAGTGTCAGAACTATCACCGATAGTAACTTGGCCGATACTCGCGCCATTGGCAACATTTATTACGATATCACCGCCACCACTTACACTTGAAACATTGATCGTACCTTCTGAACTAAAGCTTGCGCCTGACGCAGTAAAATTACCACCCTGCGTTTCGACCGATACACCAGTTGCCACATTAACGCCACCAGCGCCATTTGCGTCATAGTCGGCCTGGAGCGTTAGGTTGAGTGAATCATTTCCGAAATCTGCATTAGTATCTTTAATGTTGTAGTTGATAAAAATATCATCATGCGCCCTATAGGTGAGAGATGCATGCCCTCTGCCGTTGTAGTCCAGCTCAACATTTTGAATAATATCCCCGTCTTCGGTAACGCCTGCACCAGAAGTTTCAACAATAACATTGGCTCCATTTGACAACGCGCTTTGCAAATCATCAATATCCAGAATCGAATTATTACTGGACGGAGCGGTAAAACGGCTGTCATAAGTTACAGCGTCTATCACGTAGTCTGGAGTTTCTGTGACATTGGTCGTGCTACTATCCTCGATCGTTATATTATAGGGATCTATAAGCCAAGTACCGCTCCACCCAGACACCGAAGAAACATTTACATCCAGATTTAAATCCACGACGCCAGCGGATGTTTCAATAAACCCACCTTCAACAAACCCTCTAGCACTCAGTTCTCCATAGGCTTTAAGGGAATCATTACCCCACAATATAATCCGGCCGCCTTCACCTTGACCTCCCAGTGCATCTGTTTTAATTTGCGAAGCCACATCGAAATAAACACCCGAAGCATTGCGCACCAGCGAATTTCCGCCGCGGTAATCACCACCTACCAGTACTTGGCCACCTTCAGCGCCACCATTTGCACTAACGCGAGTATCGTCCAGTAAACCAACCCGTTCACCTAGCAATTTAATATCGCCACCTTTGCCCTGCTCAGCGTTGGCATCGACTAAACTCGATTCCGTTAATAATGTGGTATCCCGGCTATGTATTTCGACATACCCACCAGTATCACCGCTTACACTATCGGCAAGAATCTCGCCGCTGTGCACAACATTTTCACCCAGCACAACAACGGCACCCGCCGTTTCGCCGGATACATTCACCACACCGCTATTCAGTACATCAGCACCCTCACCGATAGTGAAGGAACCATCGTCATTAACCACAACACTACGGTTGTAATCCAAGCCGCCACTATTTACAGCTTGCGAGAAAATATCCTGACTGGTACTGGCAGTGAGTAATACTTTACCGCCCTCTGCCTGAATTTCGCCGGCGTTCACCACGGCTGGGTCGACACCGATATCTTCCTGTAATAAAGCGTCGGTAATGCGAATACCCACCTGGCCTTCGTTATCGAAAGTGACGACCGCTTCGCGACCGGCTGCAAAAGTAACAGAACCCAGGTTCGCACTGATTAAACCGTCGTTTTGCACTCTTTTACCCAACAGGCTCACGCTGCCACCCGTTGCGGCATTCAGTAAACCGGCATTGATCACAAGCCCATCCGTATTTTCCAGTGCACTGAAGGTGAGGTTGCCATTTATAAAATCATTGGCATCAATACTAAGCCCGCTGGCTAAAATACCCCCGGCATTAATCACGGAATTCTGGCCGAAGATTAGGCCATGGGGGTTTACAAAAATCAGTTGGCCATTGGCATCGATGCGCCCGTTGATATGTGAGGCGGTATTACTGAGAATGTTGTTGAGCGCCACCGACGAATTGCTGGGCTGTATAAACTGCACCCGCTCATCACTGTTTACATCGAAATTGCGCCAATTAATGGCCAAACGATCGGTGGCCTGATTGATGACGGTTTCTTTGCCAGTACGTGAAACACTGCCCACACCACCCACCACCTGTTCGCCTTCTGGCCCGGCAATGGCATTTCCCGCCAACACAAGGCCAATAAAAAACGGCAGGGGTGCTTGCCTAAAAGTACGATAGCTTGAACTCTTATTTTTTTGTTTCGTGATGGCGCGGGTCATAGTGTATTCCTAGAAGTACAACGTCCTTATCCAAACAGCTATATTACGTTTTTAAATCGAATATTTTTCCAACGGGAAGCCAATAAAGCAGCATCGCAATCGGGTTAATCTAATACTTAAGAAAGTCGCACCTTGGCGACTTTCTTACTTTCATCGCAGTTCTTTTGCTCACCGCAATAACTCAGTTTTTTACAGTTAGCGGGAATTACTCCACCGAGTTTGTCAGGATAATCCGTTCACCTGAATTTAAATCGATAAGTAAAACTGCAGCATAACCGGAATCTATAAGGCTTTCCGACACGATAAAGGCAATATTATTTGCCTCATTGAGGACGATTCCATATGGATTCTGCAAGCTATTAGCGTCGCCCGCAGGAATGCTATTCGACGAGATCACGCTGACCACACCCGTACTCCAATCTACTGACAAAATGGAAGGTAATTGCGAATCAGAGAGAATTACCCGATTATTATTTTCATCCAATTTAATATCAAACGGAAATTCAAGCTGATCACTATCAACCCATACCGTGCGCTCACCGGTAGTAAGATTCACCCAGATTAACTGTTGGGTTGTTGCGTCTGATATAAGCGCCCGATCATTGGCTTCGTCCAAGATCAAGCCTGTTGGATTAGTAAAGGGGTTAACACCCCCTGAAGGACGAGAAGAGTTTGATATTAGCGTTCGATTACCTGTTTCCATATCAACTGAATAAAAGCGAGCTCCGGCATCTGCGACAAAAAGTTGGCCATTACTACCTAGCTCCATAGAAAATGGACTACTAATATCAGAGTTAGAGTTTAGATTATCCATATCTGTCAGAATCTTAAAACTTAGTTCATTCAAATCGAACTCGAAAATTGCACGGGCGTGTTGGTCGCCAACTAACAGGGAGTCAGTATTCGGCAAGATTTTTAACATTGTGAAATTACTAAACTCTGCGGCTTCATCAACGAATACACTTCTAGTACCTGTGTTTATGTCTATAGATAAAATTTGCTCAGGCGATCTACGAGGAATAAACAAGCGGTTGTTTATACTATCCCACTCAATTCCGCGATACCCAGAAAGGCCGCCGGTATAAACATCATTCCCCTCCGGAAAATTCGTACTCAACGCATTAGCACTTTGAAGCACCGTGAGCGTCACTGGTGTTTCCTGAACATTCCCTCCTGCATCCGTCGCCAACACCTGAATGGTATTTAATTTCTCACTCGCCAAATCCACCTGAACGGACCAGGTATCTTGAAAATCTTCACCAGTACCCGCTGTAATCGTTTCATTATCCACTTCAACGGTGCCAGCATCGGTGGTAACGGTGACTTGGATTTGAGTCACTGGGCCAAAGTCGTCAGAAGCTTTTCCGCGCAGCGTGACATAAGAACCGTTACTCATGGTATTCGCCGTTGGGAACACCACTTCAGCGCTTGGTGCGGTTTGGTCGGCAAGGCTTACGCCAAAGGTATCGCTTTGATCACCAATGGTGAGTGTCGCGGTTTCGGTTATATTTAATTGCGAACCCGCCGTTACGCGTACTTGCACCTGTTGACCTGGCGCGACTGTCGATGAGCTGTTGCCATAATCCTGCACGCCTTCGATACGGTATTCGCCATTAAGAATGCTGATATTTGCCGCAGCATTAATACCGGCAATGGTAATAATCTGACTTTCCGCTGTTTGGCCGGCTGTGGAAACAGTCGCGTTATCACCCAGTTCGAAGGGATCGGGGTTAACATCTTCTGCTTCACTCTCAATACTAAACACGCCTTCGCCTGTACCAATGGTAAGGGTGGCGCTGCTCGTGGTTGAAAAGTCGCTGGCGGCGGTTAGTCGCACAGCAATGGTATCGCCCGCAGTGACCGTCGCAGCACTCGTACCAAAGTCTCCACCGTTTAATGCGTATACCCCACCGCTGATGCCCAGCGAAACCTCGCCAGTGATGCCCGCAATCGTAAATTCAGGGAAGGTGAAATCGCTGGAGCGCAGCACGCCGGTTTGTGTGGCCGCCGGGGCAAAATTATCGGGTAAGGTGTCTTGCGCTTCGGTCACCACCGTAAAGGATTTTTCAACAGTACCCACGGTCAGCGTAATCGCCACTTCATCATCAAAATTACCCCCCGCAGTTGCACGAGCGACTACGGTTTGATTATTCGCTATTTGCCCGGCACTGCTGGTAAAGCTGCCACTGTCGATGGAATATTCACCACCGCTAGAAATGGAAATATCGGTAAGGGTATCGATATCGGTGATGGTGACTTGTTCAGTAGATGCTACCGCACCGCGCTCGTAGGTAGCTTGCGGAAGACTCAGGGTAAAGTCTGCGGGTGTGGTATCAGGTTCGGGTGTAGGAGTCGGCGTGGGCGTCGGCTTATTACCGCCATCATCACCACCGCACGCGGCCAGGCCAATTACTGCTCCCACCAATAAAAGCTTTACTGCCATTTGCTTAAATACAACCAGATAAGAAGATATCATTAGGCCACCTTTCCTTGTTTCATACTTATTAGTTAAATGTAATAAAACGAAAACTGTTATTACGAAAGCCCGCATTTATACCACAGAACGCCCCTATTTTGGGCGCCGCCTGTCGCGAAATTGATCTTTTTTTGATCGGTTTATCATTTATCAAATAGAGGGTAAATAGCATTCAACAAGCGACGCGCACGGTTAGCAGCGGCTAACTGACGGGAGAAAATTGACGATATTTACAAAACTTTACAGAGCTGAAAAGAAATGGCGTGTTTTTGACGCCAGGATGGCGCTAAAACTACTTTTGAACCCAAACTGCATCGCGCGTCAGGCACCGCTTCACCACACCACTAACCCACAATTTGGAGATGGAAATTGCACTTCACAACTCTGTACCCTATTGAAGCGCTCAACCCTATTTACATTGAAAATACCTGCAATCGCCACTCAAACGATCGTAGGAGCAAGATTCCACTAAACCGAAAGGCAAGTGTATTAGTGCGATTTATGGTAAGGCCGATTCTTAGAAAATATTCGTTGGTGCCGTTTTATTTACATTGCCACGTTATTTTTAAACAGTTTTTGGCCATGTGCTGATATGTTGTTTCCCGCAAATATTATTGTTAAATATCATAGTTACTCGGTCCCCCTTCCTCGAATCCCTCCATCGCTGCAACCGCCTCAAAATACTTCCGACAGGTTTCTCTATTCAGGGTTTCTTCCCAAAGATCTTTGTGGAGCAAATCGCCAATATCTTCCCGCTTAGCAACGTTGTTCATATTTTCATAGATGGCTAAAAAGGCACAGCTACCGTCTTTGTCCTTGACCTTTCGCGTTTCGGTAAGAACCGAGGAGCAGTCAATACCCGCAGCCGCACGGATCAATCCGGGGCATCGTTTACTTCCAATTTGGACTAGCATTGCACATTTACACCAACAAGAATAAAGCCAATTATGAGTAGACACGGTATAATTCCGCATTGTTTTGGGAAGGAGCTACTCATTGTGCTTCAGGCCTCTAGACTTAGAGAAAAATTTACCCAAGACACGGCACCGCATCATGCAACACGCCAATGTAAATTTATCAATAAGAAAAGGACTCCATCGATGGTTACACGGTCAAACAAAGCACTTCTAATATCGACCCCGGGCCAAGGTAAACAAGTTAGCTTTGTTCCTGCTCTCGAAAAAGAGTATGAATTACTCATTGAAGCAGCTAAGAAATTCTACTACCCCAAACTCGCTATGGCACATTTAGCAGCACTCTCCACCGGCTTAAATGGCAAGCGCAATGTATTTATTCCAAATACCAATGAATTTAAAGCCAATACCTTCCAAAAAGTGGTCGTGGTGGTACCGGGAATTATGGCTACAGTGGAGCGTCGACCCAACGATACTTTGGTAGTGACAGGCTTAGTTTTGAGTGATGCTTATAAATCACTAGCAAAAAATAGTTCTGAAAAACCAGGCATTTATCAGATATCTGGAGATCCGGCACGGCCAGATGTTAAGTACAAGAGCAACGGGAGAATTACACCTAAAGACGAAAGGAAAGTGGTTATAGCAGATACTAAATATACCGATCCACTAGAAGGAGCAAGAAGCGCAGTTAAGAATCTTGAAAAAATGTTTGGTCGCCAGGCTGCATTGAAGTGTGATTTCGACCTGTTTTACTCTCCTGTTGGTAGCTCACTGGGCGGTATGCGCAACTACAACCCCATTGTGCATAAGGAAGCCTACGCTTACGCAGGTTTACTGGCTGATGCTGTCGAGAAATCCAATAATCTAAAGGGTGTGGAGTGGACATCCCAAGGTAGCGGGTCAGTAGTATTGACCCAAGCTTTAGAAGTTCTAACCCATAAAAATATTTCGTTTCTAGAGCAAAACCATGTCATCACTATGTACAAACCAACCACGGACCCAAGTATCACCTTGTTAGCCGCTAACAAGCTGGGAATGAAGGCGGATAAAAAGCTAATTGGTGGTAATTTCAGGGCTAATGTAACCAGCATCATCAGCAACGTCGCACGAGCACGCGATAGTAAAGATCCCTATAATTGGAAAGACTATAAAAACGACCTGCTAGATGGTTCAATGACTACGGTTGGCGCGACAACTAGTGCAACTGGCGCCATTGCTACAGGCGCCGGTCTACTGCTTGCAGGAACAGCCGCTGGTCCCGTTATCGCGTCAGTAGGAGCAGTTACGGGAATTGTTGGTATGGTGCACTTTGGTATTAGTAGTGTTAGAAAATATTTAAAGAATCGGAGCTAGTGTAACATGCTTGACTGGCTGAAGTTTTTTCCCTACGCAAATCGAAACAATCAGAAATCAACTGAGGTTCGCGGCCCTTATTTTCAGAAAGCCAAAAAACGTCGGTGGATGCTTGGTGATAGTGTGCTGTATTTTAAAGCGCCGCGATCCAATCCCATTTTCGGATTTTCAGGCTATGGCCGCTCCGTAAACAATTTATCGCCCTGCCCAAACAATGTACTCAGAGCAGATTGGAGGCGAGCACATTTAGGAGGTTCAGACTCTCCGCCAAGTGAGTGGCTGTATCAGCATTTCTATTCAGCTGAATGGCTCTTTGTTGGGCCTTGGTTCGACGGATTCCAGGCTCGCTTAAGCGCCTCTGGATTTCTCGTTACCCCCCAAAATACTGGCACTTTTTCAGACCAAAACCTGTTTCATCCAAGAATCTTTGAATCCGCTATTGCCAATAATCTTGATTACCGCTACGGATACCACAAAAACGGTCGCAAACCTCACTATCGAGGCCCGTTGAATTGGCGAGTGCTCGCTATATCCAAAAGCATCCAAGCTATCGTATGCGATATCCACCAAATTGGAAATTCGTCGATAGAAAATCCTTTGTTGGTGCGACTGATGTTTTTCCCAATAACCCCTCATGCGTTTATCGATATCGCCTTCAGCTTTGGCGGAACCGAGATTTACAATAATACGGTCTGCGCAGAGCCCATGTTCAAACTCTGCGACTCCATCATCAACTCCTTTAAGTTAGAAGTCGGCCCGCAAACACAAGAGGAGTGGGATAAAGTAAAAACTACCTGCCCGGATATGTCGCTAACAGACTCGTTCGGTGAACTTAAGTGGCCACTGAAAAAAGAGAAAAAATCTAATAGGCCGAATGAACTCGATATAACACCTCAGTCAGACCCCTTGGTAATACAAGCACCAGAGAGACAACAATAATTAGCACACCGGTTAAACCGTACAAAATCAAAACGGATCTCGAAATTACCAGCTGCGTTTTATGCGACTCATTTTCTCAGGGGCGATTTGAAAGTGAAACATTTAAAGTACCCAACTGCGACGATGATGAGTAAGTTTGCAATAGCTTTGGTGTTAACTCATACCTCGGGGATTTCTGCTGAAATGACGGTTCAGTGTCGTATTGATTCCCAACAATTTTTGGATTCTGAAGTTATGGATAGGTATACAGAAAGCTACGTTCTATTCGGCGCGACTCCTGCAGATTAGGCGCAAAACTAAGTTGTTTGTCCTGGCTCGGAATGGAAATCACTAAGTCTTTTGGGGTGGAGTGAATTATGTTGGAAATCCTCAATTCATAAGTTAAAGATGCTCTTTTTGCACCCAATGATTTTCGAATGTTGATATTAGCAGCGAGCTCAGGTATTGGGTCACAGCAACATTCATTTTAAACCAGCACAGTAAGAAGTGCCGGCTCTCTCGTTATTTTTCCGTTTCGCCTACAGGGTATCGAAAAATTTCCGTGAAATCAGAGGGTGATGTGAGGGTCCGCTCTTCTATCGGATTACCCTCAGCGTCGTAAATGATGCACATGTGTGAAATCAGGTTGCCCCTCAGATGATAGACACTGATGTGTTGCTTGGATTGCCCAGGTTCAAGTGGCAGTTGCTCGGTGGAGCGCTGGCTCAATGGAGCGATAATTCTCAGGTAATGGCTGGCGTTCGGTGAAGTGTTTGGTGCGAGTAATCTAAACTCACTATGCAGTTGGCGAAGCATGGCATGCAGCACAAAATCATGATGTTCCACCGGCACATCGTACACCTCCGCCTCCGAGAGTAAATTGTTTTCAAATAGCCTGGAATTGAGCGGCTTCCCTTCGGCATTGCAATACACAACACGAACAAGCTCATATTCTTGGGCATTTTCTAGCGCAATGGAATTCCCTTCAGCATCTAGGGCAAACGCATGATCGACGGCCACATGATGCGCTAGCGGCTGCAGGTAATTATCCTGGTTGGCTGGCAGAACATACCGCAGCAATTCTTCACTTTCCAGGTCATCACCTTCAGCATGCATCTGACGAACCCATTGCTCTCCCCTGCTGGTTATCTCTAAAAATATAATGGATTCGTTAAGTTGTTGATATTCGTTCAGTGTATAGAAGGGGTACTCGAAAATTAATAAATTTTTATTGGCGTCGAAAAACCCACGCTTTACGATCACCCCTTCTGGTTCAAGAATCAACACCTCGGCGATATATCGGTCTGCACACTCGTGAAATGGGGTCAGTCGGTCGCTTTCACTCGCACAATAGATAAACCGCTCTTTAACGACCAGTGCCTGATCATCTGGTAATTCGTAGCCTAGGTTAAAATCCTTAGGGTCACGATGTATTAAGATGGATAGGCCTTCTGCATTTTCCGGTAGAACACCCATATTTTCAGCCAGTAAGGCGATTTCAGAGGCTTTGTCGCTGCTATCACTCAGAGTATCGAAACACTCGATAGCCTCTAAGCACCCACCTTTCATGGTAGTCGCAAATACAACGGTTTCATCTGACTGAGAAAACAAGCAAACAACATCGGCGGTTGGGGGGATGCTGGCAGGATTATCATATATTTCATTGTTGTAGAGGTAACGCATATCTAGTGGGCCATATTCCATCTGTTATTTCCTTTTTTTATGAATCGTAAAATTATGGAGCAAAAGCTACCTGCTCTCGTTCGTCTAAAACATGCAGTTTGGCGAAAGTTACCCAGAAACAAAAGGTGATGTATCCACTCGGCAAACTCCAATCCAATTGCTCGAAACAAAAAACACTTGTTATGTTGCCTTTTTCAATCCAGTTATTTTCCCCCAAAGAAAAATCACGTTGCTTTAGAGAAAAAACTTTTCTCATGCTGGCCGTGAATTCTGCCCATTTTCCGCTAATTTCTCGCGGAAATTAATCACAGCAGCATCCATTCCCACTTCATCCTGAAGCACTTCCTGGGTAATCCTCACCCCCATGAGACCTTCATTATCGTAACAACAGCTTGCTTACCTGCTGCGAGATTTACTCTACCTAGATTTGCAACCATTAAATCGTTATTCTCAACCTGCGTACCCAACAGCGTTACCGAACCCCCTGTAGTCGCATTAATTAAACCGGAATTGATAACTTTACCCTCGGCATTTTCCAAAGCTGAAAACGCAAAGTCACCATTCATAAAACTATCGGCTTCAATATTTAAACCGGACGCCAATAAGCCACCGACATTGATGGTTGCGCCCGCTCCAAACACCACACCGTGCGGATTCATTAAAATCACATGTCCATTGGCATCGATTTGCCCATGAATTTGAGAACCGCTGTTACTTAAAATTCGATTAAGTGAAATAGAAGAGGAATCAGGTTGAATATAGTGAACACGTTCATTGGCCCCAACATCGTAGCTTTGCCAATCAATGGCCATACGATCCGAGAGTTGTTCTATAGTAGTGGTCGTGCCCGTAGAGGCGATATTGCCTCTACCACCCGTAACTTGACCACCTTCAGGACCAGCATGTACAGCCGATGAAACAAAATGAATGGCGATCGCCAAAGCTGAAAGTTTGAAGCTGGGAATTGTAACGAGCCCATGAGTACCACTTTTTTGTTGTCGTCTTTTTTTCTTATCCATAGCAGCTACCACTACCAGCTTACTTAAACATTCATTCAGAACTAATTTTTAAAAATTAATTCGCCACTTTCAACAAAACTAAAGTTTCCCCGCTTACCATATCTGTAACGCCTACACCATCCGTATAGCATGTATATAGAAGGTCACGTGCAGCCAAATGGGTGGCTTCGTTTTGATCAGTCAATTGCGGAGCATCAGCTTCTGAAAGCGCTCGCCTTATATTGCCGCTGGCATCACTTAGGCCCACGCACGAAAGAAATTCAACACCAGTATCTAGCGAAGTGCCACATAACTCACTGTCGTCACCTAACAACGCAACTGCATCAAATGGGGTATTGACCATATCTGGCAAATTAGATTGGGCTATTTCAATTCTTCCTTCATTAACGGTATCAACAGAATATACAGATGAACTAGTTGTCAAATATACAATGCTTTGCTGATTGGAGATCTCTAAGCCATCTATAGATCCTTGTATTGGCTCCCCAAAATTTAGATTGAGATTGTCGGAAAACAGCACTTTTTGACCTGTTACCAAATCAACTTTCACCAAACTATTGCTTAGCCGATTTGATACCAATAAATAGGATTCAGCGAGCGTATCACCTTGCACCAAACCCATCCTATAAATTTGGTCAAAAGCCAAACTTGCATCGTCAACGCTCGCATCAGTCAGCATAGTGCGCTCACCATTATCAAGGTTTACATGATAAATACCCCGAGTTCCTCCCACAAACACGCCCTCTTCTCCTTCGATATCGTAATACGTAGAAGTGAGCGATCTCCCATTTGCGTCAATGTCATGATTTACAGGATCTGTGGCCTCGGAAACCAGAGTAAAAGCACCTGTTTCCGGGTCGAGAAAATAGTAATTGCGGCGGTCTTCGACCACAAAAAACTTCTCTCTACTGGGTATATATTCCAAACCGTAAAACCGATCCATGGTTGCATCCTCCACATTGAAAGCCGCACTTAAATCATCACTACGCGTAATAGTGGCGAACACTTGTGATGCAGTGGTATTGCCCGAACCGTCTTGCGCAATTAGCGTAATATCATTTTCACCTTGAGCTAAATCGATTGTCGCTTGCCAATTAGCAAAACCATCGCTAGTTTCAGCAACAACACCATTCACGCTCACTGAGCTCACACCACTCATATCATCAGTTGCAACACCGCGAACACGAAGTGTAGCTTTATCTGTTATACCCAGTTGTGTTGGAAAATAGAGTTGAACAACTGGTAACGTAGAATCTTCAATCGTTGTTACCGAAAACCCACCCTCTACGCCACCCACGTTAAGCGTCGAAACGGCTGCTGTACTACCTGAGGTTGCAGATGTTAAGCGGACACTAACAGTATCGCCATTGGCAATCATTCCCGCGTCAGAAGTGTAAGCACCTGTGTTAATCGAATATTCACCACCAACAACACTAATAGGAGTCGCATCATTAATCCCCGAAATCGTCACCGTTTCTGATGTGTACTGGGTATTAAAATCCGCATCCGTTACTGCGGTAAAGCTAAATTCATCCGGCGTAATATCCTGAGCCAGGGTCGTTACCGAAAAACTTGCCTCAACACCACCGACGTTTAAAGTGGCCGTTGATTGTGTTGAAAAAGCACTGGAAGACGTTAACCGAACCGTTACCGCCTGACCGTCGGTTACTGAACCTGCGGTGCTGGTATAACTGCCTCCCGCAATGGAATATTCTCCACCGCTTATTGAGATTGGCGCGGCATCGTTAATACCAGTAATGGTGGCTGCTGTGGAAACTGCTTCGCTCGATAATCCAACATTGTTTAACGCCGTAAAGCTGAATGCTTCGGGCGTTATGTCTTGCGCTTCGGTCACCACCGTAAAGGATTTTGCAAGGGTACCCACGGTCAGCGTAATCGCCACTTCATCATCAAAATTACCCCCCGCAGTTGCACGAGCGACTACGGTTTGATTATTCGCTATTTGCCCGGCACTGCTGGTAAAGCTGCCACTGTCGATGGAATATTCACCTCCGCTCGAAATGGAAATATCGGTAAGGGTATCGATATCGGTGATGGTGACTTGTTCAGTAGTTGCTACCGCACCACGTTCGTAAGTAGTTTGGGGGAGACTCAGGGTAAAGTCTGCAGGTGTGGTATCAGGTTCGGGTGTAGGAGTCGGCTCTGAGGTTGGTACTGCAGTAGGTTTTGCTGAAGAATTACCACCGCCTCCTCCACATGCGGCTACACCAACGGTAACCAGCAAAACCAAAACAAATTGAAAAAACGTTTGTGCGCTGAGTAAGCGTATCGACATCATGACTCACATTCCTTGTTTCATACTTATTAATTAAATGTAATAAAACGAATTCCGTTATTACGAAAGCCCGCATTTATACCACAGAACGCCCCTATTTTGGGCGCCGCCTGTCGCGAAATTGATCTTTTTTTGATCGGTTTATCATTTATCAAATAGTGGGTGAATAGCATTCACCAAGCGACGCGCACGGTTAGCAACGGCTAACACAAGGGAGAAAATTGACGATATTTACAAAACTTTACAGAGCTGGAAAAAAATGGCGTGTTTTTGACGCCAATGTGGCGGAAGAGTGGTCGTACGACACAGCGAAAGGGGCACGCCTATCGGGCTGCAAATTTTCTTTTCAAAACCCAAACATCCCTTTTATACGCGTAATTTCATAATGGACGAAGTGAGACCCCCTTCTATAAATCGAACATTTCTCGCGCTGTACCGGTGTAACAAACTAGCAGCAGAGAGCATTCTGGATAAAACTTACCCCTATCACACCCGCAGATCATAAAGAATGCACAAGTTGGTAACTCCGCGCGCAAATAACTAAAACCGTATGTTATATTCGCCTCGCACTGAGTACCAAGCATGCGAATTCAATTTAATAAGGACGAGATAGTGAGTACTTCAAATAACGGACTAACATCTGCTTCTTCCCCTTTTGCCCTTCTACTTGGAAGAGACCCAGCAAACTATATTCCTCTGGATACAGACACCACAGGCGCTTCCGGTCGGGCAGTTTACATCGACCAAACATTTGTCTATCGATTTGGAGATGCCCAGACCAACCAAACTACACTTATTTTGTCTCGGCTCAAGCAATTAAGAGCCAAGGCTGGCGGCGCGACTGAGTTTAGTAACAAACACAATGCCTTTGAGCATAAAAGCATCATCGGAAATGCATTCGTTAAATATAAAATATTTCCAAGTACTGGCGATCCGAACTATGGCCCTGGAGTGTACATTACCGATTTGGAAGTCGCGAAATATTCCGATGGACAGCCGGGTTTATACCATACGGAATTTTCTCGCGGTTTCTGGCGACTATCTGATAAGAAAACAAAAACAATTAGTACCCATCACGCGGCAATTAACGGCCTTTGTAAAAGTATAGACGAGGCTGCTACGAGCATAATGCCCTCACTGCTTGACAAAGCATACGGGCATAAAAAATGGAAGGGCGATCTTAAGAATGAAGGCTATACCCTTTGCTTCAACCCTCCGTCTTTGTATGACAAAGGTACAGAGTGGAGAACACCACGGCAAAAGAGCTTCAGCCAGTCACTGGCCGCACAAAAACTCAGCAAAGCTTTTTTGGACGCACAAGAAAAAAATAAAGATGTTCAATGGGTGATACATGGAGACGGAGCGTATTTACTAGACAAAGCACTTAACCTCACTGGCGGACGAAGCCTGAACAAACATACTATAATTTTTCTTTCCCCAACAAAAAATATAGCAAGCATACTACCTAAGGTGCGCAAAAGTAATATTAATCTTCACGACGATGTTATGAAGATACATGACGATGACATCAAAAGCCTGAGAGCACAACTCGGGTCTCCCCTTGCGCTAAGATCTGAACTATTGAAATTTCCCGGAATGGAGGACCAAGCAGATCTGCTCGGCAAACAACGCTTTGACAACACTCTGAGAATGGGAGGATATATCAAAGCAGCAGCAAGTTTAGGCTCGGGAATTGGAGCGTTTTTATTATCCCCCGCCGCTCCGACATTGCTCACTCTAGCGGGAATTGGGGCAGGGGCTTATGCCACCTGGGAATCAGCAAAAACATGGCGCAATATCGCCGCCAACAAGTCGACAAACCCTGGAATTAATCCACATATGCACCCATATAAAAACCGTGACGAAATGAATTTGCACGCAAAAAAATATGCTGGGGGTCAGTTAAAAACTTTTGCGGTTGTTTTAAAAGAATTATTCAGGAGGTAATATGGGCTTACTTGATATTTTTTTGGGCTCAGATTTAAACTTAAAACGCCCGAACTTTCGTTATGCCCCAACAGTAGAATTAAGTCTTGGCAAGTGCTCACTTAAATTTAAAAACCCTGATCACTCAGCCATGTATCCTATAAACGTTTTCCCAGAAAGCTTTGATTTATATGATCTTGGAAACTATGACCCCAATGGTACAGGCGATTATTACAAAGTGTTTTACGAACGCGGCTGGCAACTCTTTGGAAAATCGAAAAAGTCTCGTGGTGGCGTTGGTGTCGTCGGAAATATATTTTATTTTACCGAGGAGTTTCAAAAGAGGATCAATTTTAAAGAAATTGAATGCTTTCACGATCTTTTACTATTTTTGTGCAACGATTTTTGGAAATCTCGCACCCGAAATCCAGAAGAAATCACTAGTGAATACTCTGCCTTTCGATATCCAATAAAACACGATGATTTCACTGTTACGCACATTAACCAAACAGCATGGACAAGTTTCACTGCCGGAGCAAGCGGAAAACCACCAAACATTGGGTACGCAACTCCACTTACGAAAAATCACATACTCTATTTTGAATTTAAACTTGAAGCTTTTCAGAGCCTGGATTTTTATAGCCCAGAAACCAACTTGAAGGAGTGCTCATTCAGCATAGTGGATGAATTTATTTCTAATGTAGAAATCTCTCAATCATGAGCAAAGCCCGATATCTATTGAAAGAAGTGAGTAATATCAATACAACAATTTTAATATATTTGGAATTTTTTAGAGCAGCATGATATATCAGGCGCACATCTTTGGTTCAGATTCAAAGTTAAAACGGCCAAACTTTCGTTATGCACCCACGGTGTCTCTGGATTTTGGAGAATGCTTACTAAAGTTTAAAAATCCCGACCACACAGCAATGTACCCCATCAATGTCTTCCCTGAAAGCTTTAACATATATGATGAGAAACATTACGAACGACAGGCTACGGGTGACTATGCAAATAAGTTCTATGAACGCGGCTGGAGACTTTTTGGGAAAGGAAATAAATCACGTGGTGGTATTGGTGTCACAGGCCGCATCTTTTACTTCCCTGACGAATACAAAGAAGGGATAGATTTTTACGATAAATCATGTTTTACAAATATATTACTATTTATTTGTCACGAATCGTGGGGTTTTCAAAACAAAGGAGCTTCTCTTGGGTCATTGGGCGAAGGATCTTACAAGTACCCTATTAAACAAGCTGATTTTTCAGTCACCACGATCAATGATAATACCTGGTTCCGATTTAGTGCAGGGATTGATGGACGTCCACCAGAGATCGGTTTCGCCACACATCTTTCTCCGAAACACATGTTGTATTTTGAATTTACTCTTGAAGCCTATCGCGGCCTAGACTTCTACAGTCCCGAAACAAACATGAAAGAAGCCGCCTTCGGTGTCGTCGACGAATTCATGTCTCATGTAGAAATAAGCCGTAATGGCACAGCCTAAACACCTAGCCATACCTCAAGCTAAGACCCACGCAACGGGTCTTGCACGGCTAATTCGAGCGCTATCGCCTAATAAACCAGGGATTAGCTTAGAAAATGCCCCATTATTTGAAATCACCTTCTGGGATACGCGCTTTACCTTTCTATGTCCGCTTTCAACGTTCAAACAGAAAAACCCAAACGCCTGGAAACAAGACCTGCGCCCCTTCATTAACACACGTTCGCTTGAACAGTACACCGGTGGTGACCATAAAATATTCCGGCAAATAACGGCTTATTTCGGCGAATGGAACCTTACCGGGGGCGCGCATAAATCTCTCGGAAAATTAGAGCTGTTTTTCACTGCGCTGTGCGTGGAGCCAACCACGCGAAAGCGGGTGGGCGATATTAGAGAGCTTTCGCTTGCGAGCCCTTGGCTCTGCGATTTGTATCGCAGTAAAATGACCTACCTGGGCCAACTTGGTTTTTTACCAACGAGTAATTCTGATTTTTTAGAAGTGGTATTTAACGATAAGGAAACCGCCGAAACGCTCGCGCAATCTCGCAATTTTGATATTCAGCCCTACAGCCACAGCGCGGGTATATGCTTTTACTGCAAACCCTTTGAAAATTTCATGGATTATTTTTTCCCGCTATCGGCACACGATATGGTGCTATTGTCGTTTAAAGTAAACCTCGACCAAAACGCAGACCCAACGGAGGCGAACTCAATACTCCGGAAAGCCTCCGCGTTTGCTAAAGATTTGGTGCAGACGGTTAAAATTCAGGAAGGCAGCAACTTCACTGACCGCTCTCTAGACCGCTATATACGGCCTTGACTTACGCCCAATACGAGTCAGTTTTTAGCTAAACGCTCTTGGCAGCCGCTTTATTTTCTTCTGACGCTTCTTCTTTTTTAGCCAGCTCTGCTTGAAATAGCACGAAACAACCAAAATGCAGACAAATTGATACTTTTAGCAGAAAGGGGGTACCTTTCACATCCCCCCCACCTGCCTAAAGCTGCAGTTTTGGAGCTCTGAGCTACGCCCTACCTACCTTGGAAGTAAGCGCCAGTAGCTCTAAGCATCGTTTTTGAAGCTTTTAGGTACCCTCCCCCCCGTTTGGAGCATCGACCACGTAGCTTGAAACCGAGAGTTACGAGCTTTTAGCTAAGCCCCACCCACCTTAAAGCTTCGCGCTAGCCGCTCGAAGCCGCGTGTTTGAAGCTTCGGACTGCCCTCCCCCCAATTTAGAGCTTCGCACCAGCAGCTTAAAGCTGTGTGTTGCGAGCTTTGAGGTACCTCTAAGCGCCTTTCAGCTTCGCCACTCGAGCTCGAAGCAGCAAAAGAGCAGCTTTTAGCTAGCTCGTTCCAGCTCGAAGCAACAAAACAGCAGCTTTTAGCTAGCTCGTTCCAGCTCGAAACAACAAAACAGCAGCTTTTAGCTAGCTCGTTCCAGTTCGAAACAACAAAACAGCAGCTTTTAGCTAGCTCGTTCCAGCTCGAAGCAACAAACCAGCAGCTTTTAGCTAGCTCGTTCCAGTTAGAAGCAACAAACCAGCAACTTTTAGCTAGCTCGTTCCAGTTCGAAGCAACAAACCAGCAGCTTTTAGCTTGCTCGTTCCAGTTCGAAGCAACAAAACAGCAGCTTTTAGCTTGCTCATTCCAGCTCGAAACAACAACAGAGGGGTTTTTAGCTTGCTCATTCCAGCTCGAAGCAACGAAAGAGAAGCCCTTAGCAGCTCGCAAGGAGCTTTTATTTGCATGATCGGAGCCTAGGTACTCACTCTACTCACGGCAGGGCCATTGTAACATTAAGGTAGGGGCGATTTACTTTAATCGGTTTTTCAGCAATCAATAAATAATCAGAACAATGCCTAAAAGCAATATCGCGCAATAAGGCATTTGGCAATGCGTCGCTATATTTTGCTATTACTGCGATCACTGTTTTAAGCTACTGAGTTCCGTTGTTTTTTTGAAAAACCACAAAACCTTCTATTTTCTTGCCGTTTATTTTCAAACAACAAATACAACCATTCGCAACCAGAAAACATGCGGCATGATTCTTACAGAACAACTTATCCCGAAAATTAATTTCCACAATAAAATAATTATTTAAATCACAAAACAGCAACGACTATTTATTTGTTTTATATACACCAGCAATAAACCAGCCTGATGTGCGGCAAATTGTCGCACCCCGCGATGAAATATTTTTTAAAAAAAACAAAATAACTTTAAATGATATTTAAATACCCATCCCTTTTAATTAATTTTTTTCCAACTTTCAACTTGACACGAATCAAGTACACGACCTTCCGCCGGGCGACACACCCTTAACGCAATGTTTTTGAAAACATAGATTCACAAAGCCAAATAACAATGCGGGCCAGTTAATACCTGATTCCAAACTCTTGGGGAATCGCTTTTTTAAATACGCGCGCCCATACCTGATTGTTTCAGAGAGTCAAATATTAGCTTTGAGGGAAATAGCAGATATTTCATTTTGTAAGGTTAATTTTCTTTACGCCCTTAGGGAGGGGAATAGTAATGACCCACAACAATTACCGAAAAATTTTGGCTTTAACGGCGCTTGCCAGTGCACCTGTAGCAATCGCAGGACATAACGGCCACGGCGGCCATAACGAACATCATGGCCACGGCCCTGCGGGAGAATATCTTGCAGGTGATTTCCATCAGCACAGTTTGTACACCGACGGTTCATATCCATTTATGCAGGTGATGCAAGAAAATGCAAATTACGGTCTCGACTGGTGGGCCAACTCTGAGCACGGCGGTGGTCGCAACCGTGATGGTAACGGCGACAACTGGGACGACTTATCCGTTTATCCTGATAACCCCATTCTCGGTGATTATGCAGAAAGCGGTGGCCATCAACTCATGTGGCGCTGGCAGAGTTTGCGTGACTTTGTATACCCAGATATCGAAGCCACCCGTGTCGATCTCCCCAATAAAACCGTAATTAATGGCCTCGAGCAAAATGTTCCAGGACACGAGCATTGCTCTACCGCTATTCATCAGTTTGATGGCAGCGCCGATGCCATCAGCGAATTCGAATACCGTTTTGATCGTTCTGATAAAGACAGCAGTCGCGACGGCGAACAAGGTTTACTGCAAGGCTTTGGCACACTTGCCAAAACCAACAGCTCAAAAGAAGACGCCATTCTTGGCGTTAAATGGATGCAGGCACTTAAAGATCAGGGCCTTGGTGAAGCCTGGGTTGTACCTGCTCACGTGGAACGCGCATGGAGCTACAGCATCGAAGATTTCCGTAACTGGATGGACGCCGGCCCAGATGTCGCTATCGGTTTTGAAGGCGCTCCCGGTCACCAGACTTCTGGCGATCGCGGCTTTGGTCGCAGTTCACTGGGTGGAGGAACCTATGGCGGCACCGGTTTTTACGTAGCTACCATCGGCGGTTTGTGGGATGCCCTTGCCGCGGAAGGCCGTAAATACTTCAACTTTGCCAGCTCGGACTACCACAATCACTGGTCTACCGGCGGCTCCGATTTTTGGCCCGGCGAATACCAGAAAAACTATACCTTCATTAATACCCGCGCTGATGATGAAATCGCAGCCGTGTTTAAAGGCAATCGCTCAGGTAATACCTGGAACGTTCAGGGCGATTTGATCGATGAGTTGGAATTTACAGCCAAGAGCAAGCATAAAGTAGCGATGATGGGTCAAACCCTGAAAGTCAAAGCTGGCGAAATGGTCCAAATAAAAATCAAGGTGCATGACCCCGAAGGCACAAACTTTTGCCCACTCGACATGTTAAATCCATCGCTTGCACAGCTTGGTATTGAGCAGCCATTGAATATGCCAGAACTCGATCACATAGATCTTATCGCAGGCACTATTACCGGTAATGTCGCAAGTACTAATGCAGATGATGTTGTTGCAACTGATTATGAAACGGATACCAAAGTGCTCAAAACTTTTAAGCGTCGCGATTACGGACACCATCACGGTCATAAGCAGGGCACGATGACCTTTGTGTTTAACTTCAAGGCGGAAGCATCTACCTTCATCCGCCTGCGTGGTACCAATATGCCTGCGAACGTTCCTTTTGAAACCGATGCAGCGGGTAACCCATTGGCCGACTCCGAAGCCAACGACAATCTCTACTCGCTGATGGCGGCAGAGGATCTTGAAGCTCAGCTCTTCGAAGATGTTGTAATTTCCACGAACAGCAAGCTGGATGAAGTTGCGGAAGCTTATGCGGATTTGTGGTTTTACAGCAACCCCATCTATATCGAAGTCAAATAATTTTAGTCGGCAGTAAATTAATATGCGGGCGAAGAATCGCCCGCTTTTCCATTTACGGCAATAGTTTCGTTGTGCGTTCACTTCTCGACATTTATCGATCGACTTAGGCTATGCGATTTATTTACCTCTATTTTATTTTTTTCCTTTCCGGTTTAGCAGGGCTGGGCTACGAAATCCTTTGGGCAAGAATGTTTTCAGTGAGCCTGGGTCACGAGATGTCCAGTATGCTTGCTGTGGTCTGCGCGTTTTTTGGCGGTATCTGCCTTGGTGGATGGATATTCGACAAGCGCGTCAGTCGCAGCCAAACACCCGGCCTGTGGTATATGGCCTTTGAGTTGGTCATTGGCGGATGGGCCTTAGTGCTTACCCTCCTCCTTCCGCATATCAATCCGTTTATCGGTTCCCTGATCGGCGCAGAGCCAAGCTTTTTGCACCACTGGCTGAGCGTGTTTATTTCAGTATTTTTAATTTTATTACCGGCAACTGCGGCTATGGGCGGCACACTGGCCGCCATGGACAGATTATTTACGCAGCTGAAATCCGAATGTTCTGTTGCGGGCCTTTATGGCATTAACACCTTGGGTGCGATGGCCGGAACCCTTGTTGTGACGTTTTGGTTTATCCCATTATTTGGGATCGCGAGCGCATCGTTCATTCTTATTTTACTTAACTTTATATGCGCTATTGGCGTTGTGCACATAAATCAAAATGTGTCAGCTCAACAAGCACCACTTGCACAAACTGCATCTGAAGAAGACGCACCGGTCTCCAATAATAGAATTTTAATTACCCTGATCGTCACCGGCCTGCTGGGTGTTACCTATGAAGTGGTGATGGTAAGAGCCTTAAGCCAGATGCTTGAAAACACAGTTTTCACATTCGCAGTGCTGCTTTCGGTTTATCTCGCGGGCACAGCGATTGGATCGCTGCTGTACCAGCGCCTTGCACATCGAGTTGAATTTTTCAGCGCTTTGACTTCATTGCTGATCGCATCTTCCGCCCTCTGCCTGGTCGCCACCTATGTTCTGCGTTATGGGGAAGGTATTTTTGCAACGCTGCACGGCACTTTGGGAGAGGGTTTCCAGCAAGCCATGCTTGCTGAGGCTCTACTGAGCCTTATTATTTTCTTTTTGCCGACTCTGACAATGGGAGCCACATTCAGTCATTTGGCCCGCCACCTCAAAAAACCTTCAGGGGGTGTAGGAAAAGCACTAAGCCTCAATACTCTCGGGGGAACTCTGGCACCACCCCTAACGGGAATTGTACTGCTGCCAATGCTCGGTTTAAAAATCGTTTTACTTGCACTTGGTGCTGGTTACTTACTGCTTATTCCCCGCTTAAAACAGCCAATGACTGGCGCGATTATAATACCTCTTGCCTTGCTGGGCGCTGTTTTATTTGACCAGAATCCCTATCGATTTATTAAAACATACAGCGATGAGAAAATCCTATCGTATGTAGAAGGCATCACCGCAACGGTTTCGGTGATTCAGGATTCCCACGAAAATATCTACCTCAAAGTAAACAACCATTTTCAAATGGGCGGTACCTCATCGGCCTATTCCGATCTCCGTCAGGCGCAACTGCCCTTGATGTTACATAAAAAACCCGAAACCGCACTTTTTCTTGGGCTGGGAACAGGCATCACCTTTTCGGGGGCGGCTGATTATCCGGGTTTAAAAGCTGAAGCGGTGGAACTCATTCCGGAGGTGATTGCGGCAAAAAACTATTTTAAGAAAGCCAGCGGTGATTTGGACATCGCGGGAAATCTAAAAATACTGAGTGGCGATGCCAGACGCTATATTACAGCCACCAATAAAAAGTACGACGTGGTTATCGCAGATCTTTTCCACCCCGCGCGCGACGGTGCTGGAGCACTGTACAGCATTGAACATTTTCAGGCGGTTAAAAATGTGCTTAATGAAAACGGACTTTTTTGCCAATGGCTGCCTTTGTATCAGATGGATATAAGCACCCTAAAAGTGATCATTCGCACCTTTATGGAAGCGTTCCCCGAAGGTCAGGCCTACCTTGCTCACTACAGTGTCACCAACCCGATTATTGGCTTGATAGGCAGCACAACGCCACGCCGATATCCGGAAAAATGGTTCAGGGATAAAATGCAGAACCCAGAAATACGCAAAAAAGTGCTCCCTTTGAAATACGACAGCTTTTACAGCCTGTTCGGAACTTTTCTTGCCGGTAGCGAAACCTTAAAAAACTACAGCGCTGACGCAGCCATTAACAGCGACAATCATCCAGTTGTTATTTACCAGGCACCCCATTTCCTCTATTCCCATCAGGAACCGCCTGCCAGTAGGCTTATGCATTTAATCGACGATTTTAAAATACCATCACCCGAAGACATTCTTATCGAACATGTCACCGAAGAAGATTATCTTGCCAAAGAGCGCCTGCAGGCATACTGGCAAGCGAGAAACGCCTTTTTGGAAGCGGGCACAAAAATAGAGAAAACGCGAGATATTCAAAAACTCTACGCCTCCGCAAAAGATCCACTGCTGGACGTAATACGAAAAAGCCTCGACTTTTCCGCAGCCTATTACCCACTGCTCACCATTGCTTACGAAATTTATCCCTATGATCAAGATGCATCCCACGACCTGTTAAACGCTTTAATTCGTGCCAACCCTATGAAACAAGAAGCTGCACATCTTCGCTATCAATTGTTTGATAAGGAGTAAACCCCAGAGCGCGGGCAGCCCGCCCGCAAAATCCCGCACCATGGATGCCGTAAAAATCTCAGAGCCTTACACCAAGCTCAACAACAACCCCCATAACGCTTAAACTTCGAGGTTTTACCAAGCCCCGAATTAAAGGTATTGGTTGGGTCCAGGCGACGATAAAATGCCTGCATTTCTTCACTTGCCTGGTACAGGTGCCCAACATTGTGCTCTGCCGGGTAAGCCGCGCTGCGGGTATCCTGATACGCCAGCAATTCTTTTTTTACATCGTGGGCGGAGTAGCCTTTTTTCACCAGATAATCCTGATGAAAAACGTGGCAGAAAAAATGACCGTAATACAGTGGCGGTAATATTTTTTCGCTTATGGCTTCGGGCAATGTTTCGAACCATTGGGTTTCGTTGCGTTTTAGAGCAATATCCAAAGCGACTACATCTTCTACCGTTTTATGATTCATTTGCAAATAACGTACACCGGCACCGGCGACGGCAAAGCGATGCAACATGGCCTCGCTGGCTTCTTTTTCGGTGCAGGCAAAATAAGCAGCATCTAATGATTTACCTTCGTGCAAGGTGCCCTCAAATAATCCCGCCAGGTAGGCTTTCAATTCTGCAATACCATTGCCGGCCATTTTGATAATGAGGTGGTGTTCGTATTTCTCGTGAAATTCCAGTATGCGATTGGGCAAATGTTCGGGAAAAAGCTTGCTGCTGAGTTGTAAAAATTTATCGGGAATATCATTCGGTATTAAGGGCACACTGTTCAGCAGTGAAGTAAAGTAGCCTTTTATCGCAAATAATTTAGGCATGGCACCGGTGCCCAGTTTTTCAATAGCAAGAAAGATATCTTTGCCGTAATCCCGTGCCACATCGAAAGCGGTTTTGTGAATATATTCACCCAACACAGGCATGTTCTCAAATTCACTTAAAATATGCCTTCGAATATTGGTAAAAACATTGGGGTCGTTACTACCGAGGTAAAAAACCTGTTCCGCTTGCGGTGCGTCGAAGGTATCCAAACGTACCGCAAACACCGCGACTTTACCTGCACAACCACTGGATTCGTAAAGTCGCCGAGGGTCGGCATTGAAACGTGCGGGTGTTTCCGCATTAACGTCTCGCACCCGTTGCACATACTCACGATCGGATGCCATTTTTTCGGAAACGGGAACGGTTTTTTGCAGCGGCAAGGTTTCCAGGTTTTTTAATATCTCTTCTGGCGAGTCCCCCAATTCAATACCAAGATGGTTAACCAGAGTTAAAACACCTTGTTCTGTTACTTGAGCATATAAGGATAATTCTGTGTACGCCGGGCCGCGCTGTACTAAGGCGCCGCCCGAATTGTTGGCAATACCACCCACCACGGAAGCGCCAATACACGAAGAACCAATAACTGAGTGAGGCTCGCGTTTTAAGGGTTTTAAGGCATTTTCCAGTTGAAACAATGTGGTACCCGGAAACGCCAACACTTGCTGCCCTTCGTTGAGCAACACCAGTTTATTGAGTTTTTTACCACTGATAATGACCACCGGGCGGTCGTAATCGTATCCACTGGGGCTGGAGCCTTCGGTCAAACCGGTGTTGGCCGCCTGCATAATGATGATGGCGCCTGCGTTAACACACACCTGCAACACCTGCCATTGCATCAACAAGCTGGTGGGGAATACAACGGCAAGGGCCGCACCCTCTCCCGAGCGAAACCCAGTGCGGTAATACCGGGTTTGGCTTGGTGAAGTTAATACATTGTGATGCCCCGCAGCATCTTGCAATGCGCGGGCAAGTTCATTTTGTGTCATAGCATCACAAAACTTACTGGGACAACAGTTGATTAAACTGGCTTAACCAGGCGGGGTGTGCAGGCCAGGCAGGCGCGGTGACTAAATTACCATCGGTGATCGCTTCGTCCACCTCTATTTCGGCGTATTCTGCGCCCGCCAGTTTTACCTCGGGTGCACAGGCGGGATAGGCCGAAACTTTCTTGCCGTCTATTACTTTGGCCGCCGCCAATAACTGCGCACCGTGACAAATGGCAGCAATCGGCTTGGCGCTGGCGGCGAATGCGCTCACTAAGTCAATAACTGCGGGATTCAGACGCAAGTATTCCGGAGCACGACCGCCGGGCACTAACAAGGCATCAAATTGACTTTCCGTTACGTCGTTAAAACTCGCATTTAGGGTAAATGTGTGGCCGGGCTTTTCGGTATAGGTTTGATCGCCCTCGAAATCGTGGATTGCCGTTTTAATCTTATCGCCGGCAGACTTGTCGGGGCATACGGCAGAAACCTCATGTCCCATGGCTTGCAGTGCCTGAAACGGCACCATTAACTCGTAATCTTCAACAAAATCACCTGCAATTATCAATACCTTTGCCATTTGCTTTTCTCCTTAAAGATAATTTCAAAATGTAGACTTTTAATTAAGCGCCACACGAACACCGGCAAACATCGCGCCTTGGCACTGCAGTACCAGTGCAATCATAGACCGATTTGCTTCGGGGCAGAACAGCTAAACGGTTTAGCAGGAAGTTTGGGGGGTTAGTTTGGGGGTTAGTTTGGGGGGTTAGTTTGGGGGGTTAGTTTGGGGGGTTAGTTTGAGGCTGTCTGGGTAAACAGCCCCTGTAGCCTCCAGCCAATCACAATTCGAGTTAAGCTTGCTCGGCGCTAAAGGATCTTGGCGAGTGGGATTGCATTGAATCGATCACTCCCAATGACTCCCCCCAGTCTGTGCAACAAATCCAATTCAAACTTTAATATGCTGTGCCACGCCAATCGCCCAATCCGCGCAACAGACAGTGTACTGTCGCTTAAATTTTCCTTTATGATTAGTGCCTAACCCTTAACCACCGCATCCAGAGTTTCAGGGAGACGCTCTTGCCTGCAGCAGACAACGACCAAAACACGCTCGTTTTCGCCAGCTTCCAGTTGGAAGAAAGCCGTCGTCAGCTTTTTCACCAGAGCAATAAATTGGAGGTGAGCGATCGCGTATTCGATTTTTTAGCTTTGTTATTGCGAAACCCGGGTGAGCTGGTAGATAAAGATACGCTGCTGGAACAGCTGTGGCCGGGGCAGTTTGTGAGCGAGGCGTCGCTGTCGCGTCTGGTTTCAGATACGCGGCAGTTGTTGGCCTCTTGCGATGCGGATAACGATTTTATTCATACCGTGCGTGGTAAAGGGTTCCGCTTCAATCCGGCCATTGCAATTTGCCGCGAAAACACGGTTCCCAGCGAAAGCGTTGCGGTTTCTGAGAAGCACTGGCGTTACTTTGCGGTGGCCAGCCTGGGCCTGTTACTTGCCACGCTGCTGCTGTGGCAACCCTGGCACACCCGCAACCCGGCAGAGGTGTTTGCCGGGCATGGGCAAAAAGTTCTGGTATTACCAGTGCACGTGCGAACCGGCGATGATCAGGACAGCTGGGTGGAATACGGAGTTATGACCATGCTCGCCCGGCAACTGCAGGCCTACCGCGACCTCACGCTGATCGATCCGAAATCGGTCATCAGCGGTTTGGCACAAATCGGTTTTCAGCACAGCCAGAACAACGCCGAGAAATTCCAACAGGTGTGCGGCGCTCTCGGTTGCGATGTGCTGCTGGTGGCGCAGTTGCAGGTGGAAGACGGCAATCCGGTGCTGGAATACAGCCTGTACCGCGACAAAACACGCTCCCCCAGTTACAGGTTTGTGAATGAAGATATTTTCCAAGCGGCGCAAATGCTCACGGAGCACGCACTCTCGCAACTGGTGCCCAGCAGTAAACAACGCCTGGAGCTGAAACCCTTTTACAGTGACGACGCCACCGCCAATCAGAATTTTGCCTTCGGTGTGAGCGCCCTGTACCACACCGACTATCCCGCAGCAGAGGCCTATCTGAAACTGGCCCTGGAACGCAAAGAGAATTTTCACTGGGCCAGTGCCTATATGGCGCACACCCTTTATGCCTTAGGGGAATTGCAGCAAAGCAAGGCTCTGGTGGATAAATTGGAACAGCAGGTTCTGAACGACCGACTACGGCTGTTTTTAGGTAATTTGCGTTCCAACCTGGCGTACGTGGATGGCGAATTGCAGGCTTCGCAAGCCATTTCATTAGAGTTGATACCGCTGGCTAAGAAACTGGGCGATTACGAGATGCTGGGTAATTTATTGATGAATACCGGCAGCACTTGGACCGCGCTGGGCGATTCAGGCAAAGCCCAAGACTACCTCAGGCAGGCGCTAAGCGTTTACAAAGAGCACCACTACCCCCTGCGTGAAGCCCAGGCTTTATTTAACCTTGGAAATGCTTTGCACATCAGCAGCGAAAACTCACCGGAAGTGATCGATTTGTACCAGGAAGCCGCAGCCCTGTTTCGCCAATTTAACGCCACGGCGTATCAGGCCTACGCCATGGCGGGGATGGGGGAATTCAAACGCAATGCGGGGCGCTTTGAAGAGTCGCGGCAATTGTTCACACAAGTGGCTGAGCTCTACCGTGAAGTGGGCGACGAAGAAGGCATGCTGCTTACCGAAACCGAGCTGGCCGAACTGGCCTTGAAACAAGGTGAGTTGAAGGTGGCGGAACAGCACGCGCTGCTGGCTTACGAAGGTGCGGGCAGCACTTTCACTTTTGCACGCTCACACGCGTCGGCAATGTTGTCGCAAATTTATCTCAACAGCAATCAACCCGAGAAAGTGCCAGCGCTGATCGAAGAACGACAGCGCTACGAGTGGTTCGACCCCCGCCCCCCTGCCGCCATGATTCCCGCCAGCTATCAACACTTGACGGGCAACCTGCAAGAAGCCGTGGACCTGGCTCTGGCCGTTAAACAGAAGCTGGGCGAGGCTGAATGGAACGAGTCGCACCAGAAATATCTGGATCTGTTTGAGCAGTCGCTGGCACGCAAGCAAGTGATTGCGATGGATTATTTCAACGGCTCGGCGAAATAAGCGTGGGCTTGCGGGTTTTACTGTCCGCCAATCGCTGATTTCAGAAAACTTCAGGCTTTTTTCAAGCTTCTCAATAATACAATTCGCACTCTGTCACCGTTCCTACTCTTATACGGTGACTTTTCATGCACGTCCCTCTTCCCCTTGCAGTTCACACGCTGCTAACGCTTCTATTAATTGCTCTTTCACACACAGTCGCTGCCAGCTCCAAGGCTAGCTGCCCAGCCGGATATGAGTTGCGACAACAAAGCAGCCGCTGGGTGTGTGTACACCCTGCGGTTGAAACCTTCACACCACCCCTGCCCTGCGAAAGCCTGGAGGTGGACGCCAAAGGCAACAAGGATTTGTGTCGCGGCGTTAACGGCAAAAGCACCTCACCAAAGTGCCCTCCGGGCTTTCACCTCGAAGTGAAAGTCGCCCGAGACCGCTGCAAAAAACAACAAGCCGAAAAAACGGTACCAGCTCTAAACCGTTGATTTTTAAAGCTTTCAGAAAACTTCAGAGTACTTTCAAGCTTTTCAAAGTGGCATCCGCAAACTAACCCACAACACGAACACAACGAAGGACACCCCCATGAAAATTGGCGTACCCAAACCACTGGCCCTGGCCGTTGCGCTCGCGTGCAGCGCTCAGTCTCAGGCGCAAACCTGGCTGGAGCACAACCAGCCCTTCGAATTTAAGGTGCCCCAGGCCGATGCAGCCACACCGCTGTATTTCTTCATCAACAACACCGACGTAACGGAATTGGTGAGTGCCATGGGCGAAGGCCGCTTTCGTTACAACAGCACACTTGTACCACTGCCCAGCGGTGAAATTGAGTTGGTGGTGTACAGCGGCCTTCAGGGTAACTGGCAGCAAATTCACAGCGAACCGATGAACGTGCTTACCCCAAAAGGCTTCGAGCGAGCCAATTTAGCAGTGAGTGGCAGTGTTTCGGTGGACTCGCAATGGGACGCCGATGCCACTGGCGACATAGCACCGCCTGAAGAAGAGCAGTTTCACAACGGCAACCTGCAATTGGCATTCGCCAGCGAACATGAACGCGGCAATTTCAACCTCGAAACAGGCGCCAACGTGGTGGGCGTTAGCAAACAGGAAAACGCCTTACGTTATGGGGAAGACGGCGAACGAGCGCCCAAGGTGGATTTAAGTGATTACATCGTGTCGGCCAAAAAGGGGCGACTCAAGCTGGCCCTGGGCCACATAACCTATGGCAACAACCCACTGCTGCTGAATGGATTATCGAACCGGGGAGTGAATGCCGGTTACAAAATTATGCCCTGGCTGGACATCGGTTTTACCCAGCAAAGCGGTAGCGCTCTGGCCGGTTGGGACAATTTTTTCGGTGTGGCCAACAGCAAGCACCGCATCTCTGCGGGTTCCGTTGGAGTGGAACTGCCGGCTTCTGTGCCAGGGCGTTTGCGTCTCGAATACACCTGGGTGAACGGGCAGACGGAATCCAAAAGCGACTTTGGAGCCGGCCAGGTAACCGACGTGGAAAAACAGAGCGGCTGGGGGATCACGCTGGACACAGGCTGGTTTGACGAGCGCTTAACCGCCACAGCTGCCTGGGCAAAAAGCCGCTTCAGTAACCCTTTGGACGAGGCCTTGCTGAGTAATGAGTTCGGTGAGACGCCCGTGGAAGTGCGCGAAACCAGCGACACCGCGTGGCAATTTCAGGTGGCTTACGAGCTGCTGCGAGACAGCTCACCAGAACGCCCTTTTAGCGCCACGCTGAGCTGGCAAAAACAACGGGCCGATGCCCAATACCGCGCTCTTGCGGCCTTCCCTTCCGCCGACAATCTCAGTGAACAGTTTCGCGCCCGTGGGCGACTGTATGCAGCCAATTGGCAGCTTCAACACGGTACCAGCGAAGACAACGTAGACAACATCGCCAACTTGCTAAAAACCCGCACCCGCGACAATCAGGCCAGTGTGGAGCTGGATTTAAAACAACTATTCACCACAAGCCACCCAGCGCTCCCCAAGGCCAACGTGCGCCTGCAGCAAATGCACCAGTATGCGCTGAACAAACCCAACAGCGACGATTCCGATTTTAACGGCGACAGCCACCTGCCAGATCAAATGAACGATCTGTTGGACCTATCGCTGGATTGGAGCCTTGGCAACTTCAGCCTTGGTTATGCCTGGTCTCAGTCTAAACAAGACAATCGCCAGCCAGGTCGCGAAGAGGCGGATTTTGACCGCCTCAATCATGCCCTCAATGGCAGTGCCAATCTGTTTGACAGTGTCAGCCTGAATCTCAGTATTGGCCGCGCCAAAAATCTCGATAAAGAACAGCAAACCGAATTCTACAACCGCAATGGCAGCCTGACTGTGGTTTGGCAAATGGGCAGCGATTGGAGTCTGGACACCGGGTACAGCTTGAACCGTGATTTCACCAGCCTGGGTTCGAGTGAATCGCAAAGCACCGCAGTACACCTGGGGCTTAGCCAAAACTGGACGCTCGGCGGCATTTCCGGGCAGTGGAACCTGCGCTACGCCGAGCAACGCAATCACTCTCTGGATACCACCTTCGATTTCGACTCCCGCGCCGAAAACTGGGCGATCACTTCCGGCCTTTCCATTCAATTTTAAGGAGCCATCATGAAAACACTTGTTTTAGCCACTATTTTGCTCTGTGTTGCGCTCCCGGTATGGGCCGTAGACTCGGTTGATCCCAACGGCGTAAATATTAACTCTACGGGCGCCACTACAGTTTTTTTAACCTTTCGCGGCACCACCGGGCAAACCACACAAGAAGCCTTTTGGTGCGGAGAAATTACCGTACCCGCCAATACGGTGAGTAACCAGAACCCCTGCGTACCGGGCACTTTTTTTGGCAGCTTACCGGTACGCTTCGACCAGGGTCGCACCGAAGCCAATAACTTTACCGACATAATGACCATTCCGCCTTCGGTTGCGCGCCGCGCCATGCAAAGTGCGCGCGATGGCAATAAGTCTTCGTTTTTCTATGTTCGTAAATTTGAAAGCAACGGCGCTGCGCAATACATCGCCGTGACCTGTCGTATGGCCGGTGGTGGTGCGCGTGTACCTTTTGCACTCACAGAAGCGCGACCTTATTTTGATGGGGCAGAAGGCCAAGTGGCCGTGCATCTCGCCGCTCAAAAAGAAGCGCTCCCCAGCACGGGCATAACGCTCATATACAACGGCACTGGTCGCCTGAAAGGCCGTTGGGAAATTGTAAAACCCGGCGATGTGTTGCCAGAAGAATTTGACTTGCTTCCAGAAGCCAGCCTGCCTTTAAGCCAGCGGGGCCTGCAAAAACGCTATCAGGTTCTGCAAAGCTTCGACATTTTTCTGCCCCCCAATGGCGAAGCCAGCATACCCGGCCCGGAACCCGAAATTCTGCCCAATACACTCATCGGCCCTTACCAGGTTTTGTTTCGAATAGAAGCCACTTTCGATAAAGAAGGCAATTCCAATACAGGTGTGGTCACCGTGGCCAGTGGTGGTGCCGCCGGTTTTACAATGCCCACGCTGCGCTATTACGTGGGCAGCGACGAGGATGTGAGCCAGGCCAGGCGCGAAGCCGGTCTGGAAAAAACGCTGCGCCTATTACCCGTTAAACAGGGTGAGGTCAACGGCTCCAATCTGCTGCTGTTCAATTGGTTGGATATTCACTACGCCGCTATTTACAAGCTGGAACTTCACATAACTGGCGAGGAGCCCTTCGTCGCCATTCGTAAAAGCGGGCTGGAAAGCTATCAGTTACCTCCCTGGATACAGGCTAAAGCCCTGGAAGCAGGCAGCGCCCGCTGGCGCGTTAGCGCATTCAATAAAAACGGCAAACGCCTGGCGCGCAGCGACTGGCAAAAGCTGACTCTTACCGACAACAACCCGCAGTAATCACTTAAACCTTTTATTTTTGGAGAACTACCATGAAGCCATTAAAAACTCTAACCCGAATTAGCCTGGCCCTGGCCTTTTTTGCAAGCTGCCACAGTATTGCGCAGGACAACCCCTCACCCTCTTCCTGGGCAACCTTAACGGTTAAAACCAGCGAAACCTACGGTAATAACCAAAGCCGCTCGCTCAACCGAGCCAAGGTGACGGTAGAGTACAGCGAGCCACAAAAAGCCGCGAATTATTTTGCGAAACACAATGTTTCGGTGCGAATTCCACAAAGCAAAACCAGCAATACGCGGGGCGCCATTTTCAGCCGCCTGCCACCCAGCAATTTAGTGGGTAAGTACAAAATCACCGTAGAACCTCAAAAACAAGGCTGTAACACACAAACCAAAGAAGTGCATTTAGGAAACCGCAAAAAAAATATTACTTTCGAATTTACCTGTTACAACAGTAGCCAGGGAGCCCCCAAAGCCACACGGGCGACTCAAGCTCCAAAAACCGGCGATTGCCACAGAGTAAGAATCAGCCCCGCAAATAATCAAGCACCCAACTACAAAAACGTTTATGCAGAAAGTTGTTTGCAGGCAGACGGTTCCTGGCTGGTTAAGCCCTATCGCATTTAAAAAAGTATTTAAAAAAGGACGCAAAGATGAATAAATTAATCGCTATCACAAGCCTGGCATTGCTGGCGTTTTGTTGCTGCGTACAAGCGGCACCCGGTGAACAGGTAATTGCAGCAGGCGAAACCAAAACCATTAAACTCAATCTGGTGGGTGCACCCCTGGCCTCTGCGGTGCGGGTTTCTGGCAGAGGGATAAGCGCACGCATTACTCGAAAAGAAGCCACCGTACTTCATGTGCGATTGCAAGCCAGTAACAATACACAGGGTGGCCTGCGCGCCATCAATGTCACCATGCCTGCCGGTACCGACAGAACCAACTTGTTTGTGTTTGATATTGCCAGAGCTCCTGTTCGAATTAGCGGTAACAATCGCGCCGGGCAGTACCAACGGGTGGATTTGGACGTGCACAGCCAAACCCAGGATTTATTAATAAGCCCTATATCGCGCGGTTGCTGGGGCAGCAAAAATGGCAGTTTTACAACGCGAGAAACGGCGGAAGGTTATTTTCCTGTTACCAGAAGTGGCATGCGACGTTCGTTTTGGGTGACTCGAAAAAATAACCAGGAAGGAACCTGCATATTGCGCGTAGAGGAATTATCGCTGCATAAAAAAACTCGCAGTGGCAATTATTACAAAGAAGTGGAATTGAATTTTCGACCGGATAACCGCTACCCAGATCGATTTCAGCCACCGCGCCTGGTGAACCCGGCTTTTGAAACAGTGAACACTCGTAACACAAGGGGCAATAGCCATGTTGTGCGCTGGACACGAATGAACCCGCAGACCACCAAGTATATTGTTTACTGGGGCACCAACCCCAATCGAATCACCGGAAGCAAAGAAGTGGATGGGCGCACCGGCAACAGTTTTAGCACCCGCCTTACCGGCTTAAACCTGGGAGATTACTACTGGCAGGTTTCAGCGGTATTTGAACCCAGCTTTGATACCGCGCTCACCAAAAGATTGGTATCAGACCGATCGGTAACGCGTCGATTCGTGCTGCAACAGGTTAATTAAAATGCCTTATTTAAACCTTGCTATTTTCATTGCAAAAATTGGGCTGCCCGCTGCGGCAGCCGATTTACGGCGCCCCAATCCGCAGGATCTTGGTAACTCCGAAACCCTAAGCCCAGTAATGCCTTGGTATTTTGTACCAAAGGTTCGAATAAAGCGCAATGCCTTCAGTGGAGGTGACTAATGCATTCAAATATTCAATGGAGCAAGGAACCCAAACAAAAACTGCTGGCGTTACACGATTGGTTCATAAGCAACCGCGTTGCTGTCATCGTTGCGCTGCTGCTGATTTTTACCTGGCCATTGGGCCTGTACGGCCTTTGGAAAGGCAAACATTTCACAGTGAGTTTACGATGGGTTGTTACAGGCTTAATGGTTTTGAGGGCGATTTACAATTTTACGACGGTGACACCCCAAAGCAGTGATCCTACCTACAACTATGAAAGTTGTGCTGCCACCATTACCGAAGGCAATTGTACCTACTACCGCGACGATGATTGCAATGTGGTGGCAAGACTCTGCGAATAAATTTTTTTGCTAGCAGGGCACTATCAAACCGGCAAGCGAAACCACTGAAGTAATAACGCCTCGGAGGTAATAGCGCCCTGCTTTATTTAAACCATCAGTGCGTAAACATCGAAGGCAACGAAGCGCTGATGATACTGGAATTAAATATCAAACCGCCGGAACATTGCTTGGTTGCAAAATCCTGTACGATTTGACCACGCCTTTGCAGGTCATCGAAATCACGTTGGATGCCACCGCTTACCACACTGCCCAACAGGGGATCGTTAACAGTGATACCGGTCATAAACCCTGAAAAATTACGTGTTACCGGGTCTACGTGGGTAAAGCCGGTATTGGTTTCCCGCGCATGGCAATCGTCGCAAGTGTTAACGGACATTTTGTGGCGGACTTCGCTGTGAATTTCAGCGCTCAGGGGTAAGCCTACGGCAACGCCCGAAATCGAAGACTGGTAGCAGCTTGGGTAGGCACCCGGTAAATCGGCGGGGTTCACCGGCGCACTCCAGAAGCTCGAACCTAAATAATCCAAACTCGCACCCAGAAAATTGCTGCCGTTATAAGTGTTGGTTACTACATGAGTTTCACACAAAATATCATTGGCTTCATTCTTCATAAATAAGGCGGTGGTGGGGTTGCCTGTGCGAAAACTTACGTCTGGCGTTTGCTTGGTGGTATCGGGCACTAATAAGCCAGAGCCGCTATCGACTATGAATTCCCGCAATTGCCACGGCAAAGTAAAGGCACCGATACCATCGAAGGCAAAATCGTTGCTGCGCAATTGATTAAGTGTGTCGGGCGCATTGGGGGGCTCGGTAACATCATCCGTTATGGCTTGTAAAGCTGCCATATACGGTGCAGTGCCGGGGGTTAGGCTGTCGAGATCCAGCCATTGTTGCGCGCGATCTTTAATTGTTGTGCAGGTATTGGCGGTGTCACCGTATTCGAATATTACCGTCATTTTATCGAATACACCGGCGGGAGCGCAGGTATTGGGGTTGAGCAAACCAAACACAAAGCGGGTTTCACCTTGCGTTGCACTTAAATAACTCACTTTGGCCAGGTCTAAGCGGTTCATAATGGCCAGTAAGCGAAAGGGTAAATGGTCGATATCTAAGGTGGACGCATTCACGCCATCCCAGCCGGGAAAATAATCGGTGATATTGGGCCTGGCATTAATGGTAAAACCGTTTACCACTGCGTTGACGCGCCAGTTCATTAACCACTCGTGTATAAATTCCTGATCGCTTAAACCTGTTCCCTGATTGAGTTTTGCCATTAATGATTTAAACGACCAGTGTGCATCGGGATCAAAATCGTTTCCGGTGCCGTCGGTATCGCAGGGGTCGTAGGTAAAACCGGGATGAGCAACCACGGCGGGCGTGTGTATACCAAGCACTTTCTCTTCATCGGCCGTAAAAGGAATTGAAGCGAGTAACACTGATAGATTTGGGCGACTAGTTGCGATTAAACCATTGGCAAGCTGTAACTTACGGGCGTTTAGCAGGCTATCTTCCGCTAACAATTGTTCCACGTCAGCTTGCAGCTCGTTAAAACTGGTTTTACGGGTTTTTTTAACAACTCGGCCACTAAAGGATTTGATGGTGAGATCATCTTTATTCGCCAGTCTTTCAAGCAGACGAGATTCATCCTTATCCAAGCGCTCAAAATCTACAGTGACAAAGCCGGAAAATATGCCATCTCGCTCGCGTATATCAGCTAATTTCCCGTTATCATTAAACTCAATTTCTTTGCCATCAATAATCGAAACAAAACTGCCCTTTTCCAAAATTTGACGGTTTGATTCCCGGTCGAACTCGATCATGGTAAGCGCGTTCGCACCCGTCTCTGTGGGCTTTTCCAGTTCAAATACACGTAGATTTTTCACGGCAGGCAACAATTGCCGTGTTATTGCCAGCCGTTTCACAGGTGTCGCTTCAAAATTTACGGTTTCAAAATCACCTTTTTGCGCAAAACTATTGCCGCTTATTGCTACAAACGAAGCACTTAGTACGCCTGCCATTGCCACATTTTTTAATCGTAAAAACTTATTAGAATTCATATTCTCGGCTCCATTAACTGAGAGGTAAACACTTCGGCCTGGTAAAATGAAACGCCCGAAAAGTGTGATCAAAAAGTAGCCGCTAAAAGACATTCAAAAAAGCCAATAACTCACACTACCAATGTGAATTTTTTACGAAGATGACGATAACCAGAAAATACGCAGGATGCAGACCGATATTTAATTCCAATACCCAAATTCAATTTTATTTATGTAATAGGAGGTGTCGATATAGCATTATGAATGCCCTTTTTTTAAAAAATTGGCGCTGATATAAATTAATTTTAATTGCGTCACCCTGCCCGACCAGGCTATTTATTCAGTTATCTGATATTAGAATGTTGGATGCAAACGAATAGCTGTTAGTAGGCACCAGTCAAGTTAGAAAGTAGTGAGTAATACGCTTTAATTGGCGCGCAACTTTATTTTTTTGTTGAGCTCAATGATTTATAGTCGTAAGAACTATAACGAATAATAATTTTTTTCAGTGCCTATTTTTCTAATGACACCGATAAAAGTCTTAGGGCCTGTTAACACTAATTTAATGCGCTCTGTTGCAGCCAAAAATTCGCTATCAAGTGGTGCGGCATCCCGACGTGCGGAGCGTCGTTTGTTCGGCATATCCCTATGCCTCACCCCTTCGGGGTTGGCACGCTAAAACGCTCCAGGCGTTTTGGTGGTGACTCCAAATAAGCGACAAACAACGCGGAGAGCGGGTTTTTGGCTGTAACCTAAAGGGCTGGGCCTGTATTTCCAGGCTGATGCGTTATTTTTCGCTCATTTAGCTGGCTAAATTACGCTCCAAATGCCTTTCAGTCTGAAAATACAGACTCCAGCAGTGCGTATTAAATTAGTGTTAACAGGCCCTAACACAGCCACTCAAGCTTTAAATCTGTCGCCTCTATGCTTACCACGCTAGCAACGGGATTGCGGCAATGCATTCACAGCTTACTTTATCTGTACAACCAGCACGGAGGATGTTGCTATGAGGTATGCGTTAATTTATTTTCCAAGACATTTTGCATTTCGGCTTATTAATGGTTTGCTGTGCTTAGCGCTGTTTTTTACCAGCGACATCCAAGCGCAGGAAATACCCTACAACGCTACAGGAACCAAAGATGGTTACTTCTATTCGTTCTGGAAAGACAGTGGCGACGCAACAATGATCATTTACGAAAATGGCCGGTATGAGTTGCTTTGGAGCAACAATACCAATAATGCCGTAGGCGGCATGGGTTGGAACCCAGGCAGTATGGATTATATTGTGAATTATTCCGGGTACTTCGGAATTAGCAGCACTCAAAATGCCTATCTAAGCCTGTACGGTTGGACGACCAACCCGCAAGTGGAATATTACATCACAGAAAGCTACGGCTCTTACAATCCAGCTGATTGTACTGGCAAAACGGAATTGGCAAGCTATAGCAGCGACGGCGCCACCTACAATTTAGTGCGATGCCCGCGCAGCGGTCCAAGCTTGCCCATTGAGCCCACACTTCCCGATCAGTTTTTCGCAGTGCGCAGCCCCAAAAAGGGATACGGTCTCGTCGAAGGTAAAATTACTGTTTCCAATCACTTTAACGCACTGGCCGAAGCGGGCGTTGAACTGGGCACGCTGAATTACATGATCATGGCCACAGAAACTTACAACAGCGCCGGACAATCTGATATTACGGTATCTTTAGCGCCTTCTGAAACAACTGAAAATATTGGCGTTCGGATGCGGGGCGAACAAGGCGACGAGCTCGTCAGCTTAAGCATTGGAGGTACTACTGTCGCCAGCTGGACTTTATCGACAGAAATGAGTGATTACTGGGTAAGCAGTGATGCACGAGGCGAGGTGCGCGTTGTATTTTCTAATGATTCGGCTGATCGCGCTGTACAGGTCGATTTTATAAGCATTGATGGTGAGATACGCCAGGCGGAAGAGCAATGGCAAAACACCGGGGCTTTTTCAAATTATTGTGGTGGCGGCTATTATTCGGAAATGCTCGATTGTAATGGTTTTATCGGTTTCGGTTTGCGGGAACAAAACAGCAATAGCTGCTTAGAGCAATGCCAATGGTATTTCAGCGGGCGATATCCGTTATGTGTGAATCAATCGAATTATTGGGGCTGGGAAAATAACTCTAGCTGTATCGGCCGTAATGTTTGTAAAAATCAATATGGCTTTGGTGGCCTTGTTTGGAGTTGCCCGAATTAATAAACACGCAAAAAAAAGCCGCCTGATTAACCGGCGGCTTTTTTAACGGTTAATTTACCAAAAATACTACTCTGGCAAACGCCCACCACTGGCCAGACAATCTTCCAGACTGTCGTATTTAGTGAACTTCTCTGTTGCCTCGTACCAGCTGCTGGCAGGCTCATGACAGATACCGCCATTGGATTTCTTGACTTTTTTGCGCCCGATCATTTTACGCTGCGCGGTTATTACACTTGGGCAGGTTACGGGATCTTTGCCCGCATAACTCACTTTGGGGTCGCCGGAAGCGGGCAAGATTATTTGTACTGGGTTTTCACCGGTAATATCGGTGTAATTGCGCTTACGGCCATAATCCCATTCGCCCTTGTCTTTTTCGTGATCGCCCAAGTCTAAGCGCAATAAACATTCGTCGCTGATTCCCAATGCCTTGTAGCGTTCAACGGTGGAGCTTTTGGGGTAGCCTTTGGCGTGGCCCGCGGAGAAAACCACCCAGCGCGGCGCAACAGCTTTAATAAATTCCGTGGAACTGGCCTGGTCGCTGCCGTGATGAGGGGCAATCAACACGTCAGCTGCGATGGGGCGCACGCCAGAGTTATCGATGAGATAACGTTCGGTGGCCACTGCTGGAGCATCGGCAGGTGGCATTTCACCACCGGTAAGCGCTTCACGCCCCATGGCATCACCGGCCAATAATATCGACTTACCTTTGTAATCGATGCGAACCACAATGCTGTTGGCATTGCGGTACTGAGACCCGACCATTCCCCAAACAGATGGGGCGTTGTAAAACCCCGAGAGAATGGTAACCCGGGTTTCACCGAACAGGTAGCTGGTACCATGCGCCAGGTTAACTTTGGAGAGGTCGATATCATGGGTTAAGCCCGCGCCCTCGGCGGCTTCTATCGCCGCGTTATGAGCTCTCCAGATGGCGGAGTCACGCTCGTAGCCAGTGCGTATCACCTTTTTAACATGATAATTGTTGAACAGATCATCGGTGGCGCCGATATGATCGGCGTCGGTCACAGAAGCCACGAACAACGCAACTTCCGTCGCATCATCCCCCATAAACTTATTGATTTCCGCCATAACATGATCGTCGTAATACCAGTGCCCGGTATCGAAAACCATAACTTCGCCATTGTCGAAACGTGTGATGGTGGCGAGACCTGGCCCGGTATCTATAATTCGCATTTCTACATCGGCAGATGCAAAGCCACATAAGAGCAGCAGGGATAATAATAGGAGTCGCATGTTTTTCCTCGATTTTGGCGCGTAATATTCTATGAGTGTAATGCAAGCCTTTCTGAATATACAGTTTAGCTTGAGCAGACGCTTGCAACCGTGCGCATGTTAACTTTGAGCCCAGTTTTAACCATTGGGCCACCGCAAGTTCTGTTCATTAGCAAAGGATTCCGCAAGCCAGCGGGCTATGGTACCTGCCAGCCACTCAGGGTCATCCAATGGTAAATCGTGCCCGGCATTTGCGTGGCGTTTTAACGGCCAGTGCAATTGTTCAGCTAGGGCTGTAGAACAACGCTGTGAAACCATGCGGTCGCCATCACTGCTTATTACCAAGCCTCGTGCGCGAACGCTTTGCTGCATTCTGAAGCCGCTCGCTGCTAATAACATCGCGAGCAAATTGCGCCGTGCCACTGGGCGCTGTTGCTGTATTTCCAGCCAATGATTTTCCACTTCAGGGTTGTTAGTGTTGCTCACCAGTCTCAACATGGTTTTCTCGCGCAGACGCCAGGGAACCATCAAACTGTAAATTGCGTGCAGCATGGCTTTGGGTTTCACGCGATACCACACGGCTTGCGTGGCACTGCTGCTGTTGATCAGCACCACGCCATCCACTCGGTGACCGTGACGTTGTGCCATGTCCAGTGCAATCATCCCCCCCATCGAGAGGCCAACCAGCAAATTCCACTCACCCTGTTGCTTGGCAGGCAGTGAATCACAGAGGCTGTCGGTTATTGCGCGTAGAGAAAATGGCGTTGTTTGTGTGTAAGCGCTGCCGCATCCGGCGATGTCGGGTGTGCTGAGGCGAAATTTCACATGCGGCATACGCGCTTGGCACGCGGTCTTCAATAATTCATCGAAGCCCAGCCAATGCCCCGCCTCCCGGCCAAGGCCACGCAGCAAAATAAGATTAATTCCACATAACATTGGCGGCTTGTTTCAAGACTTTTTTTTGATCGGGCTCTGGCAGCCAGGTCTGATTTTCTATGCTTGCAGAAATAAGAAAATCTAAAAACGCGAGGTGCCTACGCAACACGCGCGCATGTCTGTGCGCTTTTTGCGGGTTGAATAAGCCCGCAATATTAAAAATTTGGTGGGGACGTTTTTTAACCCATGCCCATGATCCCATCTCCAGAGTTAATGGCACAAAGGTATGACCGTCGACATTTTTTGCCTGCCAGTAGAAATAATCCCACATATCGCCATGCGATAAATAATGCAGACACTGGGGTTCGAAAATATAGCTGTGGTGCGGGTAACAACGCTCCCACAATAATTTTAAAGCGAGGTAATTTTCGATACTGCCAATTAATTTTTTTCGGTAGGCGTAGGGAAACCAAACCCGATCGTGCATACCAAACCCCGAGTGTAAATCTAAGGAGAGAGCCACGGCGCGCGAGAAAAGTTCACGGTGCACCACGTTGCTAAGGAGTTTATTTTCTTTTTCCAATTCTGCCCCTGAGCGGCCTCGATACCAGGGTAAAAAACGACTGATGCGGTGTCCACCTCCGAGCAGCGGCACAGAGCCCTCAGCAATAACGGGCGCGTTACGGTTAAGGTCAACCCCGTTGCCATTGGCGCGTCGGTTGGAAAACATTCCCACGGGATTAACTATGGGAACCATAACAATATGAAGCCGCTGGAGTTTGTTCCTTAGTGAGCTATCCCATTCCATACGCTCTAAAACGCTGTTGAGCCAGGCGAGGATCACCTGGGTTCCAATGCGTTCAATACCGTGCAAGCCTCCCGTGAGCAGAAATACCGGCAGAGATTTGTCGTTACTGTTTCCCAGTGAAACCGTATAGAAAGGCAGATTGATCCCCTGCCAGGGAATATGATCTTCGAGCTTGACGCTCAATCGATGGCTGTATTGGCTGATAAGACGCTCGAGCCACAGCAGTTCAGGCAAGGCGTGTTTTAGGCGCTTTTTCTCCTCTTTGCTCCAATTGCTCAGCGGAGCGCCAACGGTTTCGAGTTCGACCAAATTATTTTTCGATGGTGTGTGATTAAGTTTGGACATGAACACCCGCGCTAACTTGAAACTGGTTTGGTTTCTATTCGCCCCGGCGATCACCATTTCAGCAGGCCATGAATAGCCCTTTACAAGCCAGGGGTTTTCAAACACCGTCAGTTTTAAAGGCGGCGCTAACAGTATAGTTGCCAATGGGCATTGGCTGAGAGACAAAGGCAATAAAATCTTACTATTGCGGTTTTATTCTCAAGCCCAAGATTGCTTAGCTGCTTTCAAACCTTGCCCGGTTTACTTCAAGCCGGTTACGCAATACATCCAAATCGCCGGTTTGCATTCCCAGCGCCTGGCAACGTGGGACGATGGTAGCCACCTGGGCGCGCACCGAATCCAATTGCCCTTGAGCTTCCTCGAGAGTGAGTTTGTATGCCGCGCATTTCGACAGGCAATTTTGAGAACTGGCTTGCGGCCCTGCCACACCCAAACCTATGGCGTGGTCACCCGCTGCGGCTCCCGGGACAATATCGTAGGCCGGCGATAAACGATAACGAGTTTGCCCAAGCATTAAAAACCCGTGATTCTTAAGGTGATCATCTTTGTTGCCACTGAGCGCATTAAACGCCATACGCAGGAATAACTCCCGGCAATCTCCCGTGGGCTCGCAGGATATTCGATGCGTTAGCTCGGCAAGTCGCGAATACGAAAAATCGCTGTAGTAGGTATCCACTCGCACTTGATCGGCCCCCATCAGGGTGTAGGCCGATAAAAAGTGCTTTCTCAAACGGGCTTCTCGATCGAAGCGTTTTGTAAGGTAAACCGTGCGGCCCCGAACCGATTCCAGGCGGTGCTCAGCCACACGAATACCGCAGTCCGCCGCCGCAGACATGGCTGCGGCCTCTGCAATCTGAATATCAAAAATATCGTTGTCGCGTCCGAACTTGGCTATCCATTGCTCGCCGTTGTCGTCGATCAGCAGCGCCTTGGGGCGGGCACCTGGCAGGCTGGAACCCGGATGCAGCAACTGCTCCAATTTTTGAGGCAGAGGTTTGCTGGCGGCGACCAGCGTTAGCGCTTCGGCGATGTCTTCCAGAGCATCGAATTTTACCCACAGGGAACGCTGCTGAAGTTGCTGAGTTTCGCTCAGCGCCAGTGCACCAATGCCAAAAGGGCCATTGGCAATATGGTAATCCAGGGGAGATACCACCTGCCCGTGGGCGCGGGCATAAAGCATGCGGCCGAATTCGTCGGGACCGCTGTCTTGAATTGCCAATGGTAAACGCTGGAACACCAAGGTGCGCGTTCCCAGCGGTAATTCTCGGGGGTCGATAGAGAACGCGTTTTCACGTTTGAGGTACGATTGCCCATACACAAAATAGAAACGATCCAAGCCCTGAGCTTCGCGATGGTGCTGGATTTTTCCAGCGACCACATCGACACCTTCCAGGTTTACAAATACGTAGGCTTCTCGAATCAGCATGGCGACGCCTTAGAAGTCGCTATCGAGATCAATGACTTGCCGCACTGTGCGACCGAGACGAATGGATTGCCCCAGCGCGTCCTTTTCGGGAGCAGCGACCTCGCTGAGATGATTGAGCAAGCCCAGCGCATCGAGCGAGGCTACCCAGATTCCCCAGTCAAGCCCCGGTTTGCCCTGGCACATTTTACGGATGGTTTCCCGGGATACACCAATGCGATCGGCAAACGCAGATTTCGACTCTCTGGATTGAATTGCCGCTTCCATATTTTGCCCCAGGGTTTTAAGCATTTGTGAAGCTACTTCAGAAAGATAATATTGAGACATGTAACCGCCAACTATATTCGCCAAAAATACATATTTTGCCAATTATATTTGGCAAAATAGAAAACTTGAAGCAAAAACATACAATTGGGAAATCGAGCAATATTTCTCTTATTAAGTTTTCTAGTATGCATGAACACAAACACTAACATTTAGTTATATGTCACCTAAATTATTATAGTTTTTGCGACTATAACCATATAGTCTAATAGACAATATGATGCAAATGTTGTTTGATATGCCAATCGCTGCCTATTTTTGGGGGTTAAAAATAACAAATACCCCGACTTACGGCTCGATTTGCTTTGCCTGCACGCCCCTTTAGCAGGCGCTCAACTTCCACAGCCCCTCCTCTATAGGCGGTATTGGATGGAAGGCTAATAACGGAGAATAATAATGAGATTTGCACCAACTAAGGGTAAAACCCTAAGAGTTACCATTGCTGCATTGGCTTCGGCCGCAGTACTGGGCATGCCTTCGGCAAACGCCCAAACGACACTTTCATCGAACTCGACCGGTACACAAGGCGGTCATTACTACTCCTTCTGGAAAGATTCCGGTAATGCCACCATGACACTTTACGATGGTGGCCGTTATGGCTCCCAGTGGGACAGCGGCACCAATAACTGGGTGGGTGGTAAAGGCTGGAACCCCGGCGGCGCCAAGACCATCACCTATGAAGGGTATTACGGCGTAGACAACTCGCAGAACTCGTATCTGGCCTTGTATGGCTGGACTCAAAACCCACTGGTCGAGTACTACATTATTGAAGGTTACGGTTCTTACAACCCTTCCAGCTGTAGTGGCGGCACTGACTACGGCACACTCAGCAGTGATGGCAATTCCTATAGCGTACGTCGCTGTCAACGTGTGAATCAGCCCTCCATTGAAGGTACTGCAACCTTCTACCAATACTTCAGTGTACGCAACAGCAAAGTCGGCTTCGGCCAGATTTCCGGCACCATTTCCATTGGTAACCACTTCAACTACTGGGCTAGCCAAGGTTTGAACCTGGGTAGCCACAACTACATGATTATGGCGACTGAAGGCTATCAGAGCAGTGGTAGCTCCGACATTTCGGTAAGTGAAGGCGGTTCCAGCAGCACGACCAGTTCCAGCACCACCAGCTCAAGCACGACCAGCAGCTCCTCCGGCGGCTCCAGTACCGGTGGCATTGTTGTTCGCGCTTACGGTACCGCAGGTTCTGAAATCATTAATCTGAATGTGGGCGGCTCTACCGTTGCTACCTGGACACTCTCCACCAGCGCTCAGGATTATACTTACACGGGCAGCGCCACGGGTGATATCCAGGTTGAGTTCACAAACGATGCCTCAGGTTTGGACGTTATTCTTGACTACATCCAAGTTAACGGCGAAACCCGTCAGGCTGAAGATATGGAATACAACACCGCAACTTACGGCAACGGCGAATGTGGTGGTGGTTCCTACTCAGAAACCATGCATTGCTCCGGTGTAATCGGCTTTGGTGACACCTCTGACTGCTTTAGCGGAAGTTGCAGCGGCAGTAGCTCGACAACCAGCAGCAGCGGCACAACCAGCAGCAGCACAACCAGCTCAAGTTCTGGCGGCAGTAACTGTAGTGGCTACGTGGGTATTACCTTCGACGATGGCCCAGGCAACTACACCACTTCCCTGATTAATCAATTGGTTTCGAATAATCTGACACCAGTTACCTGGTTCGTCCAAGGCCAGTATATTCAGGGTAATTCTTCAGCTGCGCAACAGCTGATGGCCGTAGGTGAAATCCAGAACCACAGCTGGGATCACCCTGATATGACCAGCTACGACTACTCCGGCGTATACGCTCAGTTGAGTCAAACCACTCAGGCAATCACTGGTGCCGGCGCTCCAACACCAACTCTGTTCCGCCCACCTTACGGTGCATACAGCTCTACAATTACGCAAGTTGCATCTGAATTGGGTATGACTTACATCACTTGGGACGTCGACTCTGCCGACTGGGATGGCGCCAGCGCCGCTCAAATTGCAGCAGCTGCGGCAAACCTTCAGGATGGTCAGGTCATTCTGATGCACGATCACGACTACCGTACCACCACTATTGATGCGATTCCTGCAATTGCCGCCAATCTGCAATCACGTGGTTTGTGTGCCGGCCGTATCGATCCAGCAACCGGTCGCGCAGTTGCGCCCAATGGCAGCAGCAGTACCACCAGCAGTAGCACAACATCCAGTTCATCAAGCAGCTCTAGCTCCTCTTCCAGCAGCTCAAGTACTTCTGGCGGCAGCAGCGGCAACATTGTTGTTCGTGCCTACGGTACAGCAGGTTCTGAAATCATTAACCTGAATGTTGGCGGTTCTACCGTGGCTACCTGGACGCTCACCACCAGCGCGCAGGATTACACTTACACTGGCGGTGCCACTGGTGATATCCAGGTTGAGTTCACCAACGATGCTTCTGGTCTCGATGTCATTCTCGACTACGTGCAGGTTAACGGCGAAACCCGTCAAGCCGAAGATATGGAGTACAACACTGCGACTTACGGCAATGGTGAGTGCGGCGGTGGTTCTTACTCTGAAACCATGCACTGCTCCGGTGTAATCGGCTTTGGTGACACCTCTGACTGCTTCAGCGGTAGCTGCACCAGCAGCAGCTCAACCTCCAGCAGCACAACGTCCAGTTCATCCAGCAGCAGTTCGAGCTCTTCTTCCAGTAGCTCCAGCTCTTCTGGCGGCACCAGCGGAAGTTGTCAATGTAACTGGTGGGGAACTCTGTACCCATCCTGTGTGAATCAATCCACTGGCTGGGGTTGGGAGAACTCACAAAGCTGTATTGGCGATGACACTTGTAACAGCCAAGGCGGCGGTGGCGGTGTTGTTTGTAATTAAAAAGACTTAAAGCAACATCATAAAAAAGGGCGGAATTTTCCGCCCTTTTTTTCAATTAGTTTTAAACAAAAGTTAATAAATTCTTTAATTAAACAATTGATTAAAAAATCGATTAAAAACCTAATAAATAGTAATTTTATTTTTTGAACCGTTTTAAAAAACTCAAGCAATTTCTCTCGCATACAAGTACTCAACAATACAGCTCACACCATTTATTAAAATAATTTCTTTTCCACCTGTTTTATTAAAAATAATTTCACGAACAAAAAATAATGCGCACGTTATATTTTTGATGCATCGCTAAATTTTGATAAAAATTGTATAGCAGTTCGCTCATTTAGCTAATAGTCTAATTGACAATTTCAGCGCGGTAAGCTTATAAAGCCGACTTCGAGATTAACCTGTTGTAACAATAATAAATACCAAGCAACTCGATAACTCGATAATACAGACTCCATTTTTCTTAAATGGAGTTTACTTTCTAGCAGCCTCTTCCAAATCAATAATAATTTGACCGAGGCTAAATCTGGAGAAAACTAATGCACTCATCCCTAACACGGGGCGTACGCCTCAATACAACGTTGGCAGCGTTAGTTACAGCGGCATTATGTGTGCCTTCTGTAAACGCACAAACGTTAACGTCCAACTCAACAGGTACACAAAACGGTTATTACTATTCTTTCTGGAAAGATTCTGGTGATGCATCCATGACCTTGGGCTCTGGTGGTAGCTACAGCTCATCGTGGAGCAACTCAACCAACAACTGGGTTGGTGGTAAAGGCTGGAACCCAGGGGCACGACGAACCGTAACCTATTCCGGTAGCTACAGCGCCACCGGTACCAGTTACCTTGCCTTGTATGGTTGGACCCAAAACCCACTTATCGAATACTACATTGTTGAAAACTGGGTAAATTACAACCCCAGTTCCGGCGCGACTAATTATGGATCATTCAGTACTGATGGCAGTACCTATCAGCTCGGTCGCAGTCAGCGTGTTAACCAACCCTCTATTGAAGGTACCGCAACGTTCTACCAGTATTGGTCGGTACGTCAAAGTAAACGCTCCAGCGGTACCATTAACATCGGCGCGCACTTCGACGCCTGGGCCGCAGCGGGCTTGAACCTCGGTAGCCACAATTACCAGATTATGGCGACTGAAGGCTACCAAAGTAGCGGTCAATCGAGTGTTACTCTGGCCGAAGGCAGTACTTCTGGCAGCTCCACAAGCTCAACCAGTTCTTCATCTTCAAGCAGTTCCTCAAGTTCATCCAGCACCAGTGGCGGCACTGGCACTGGTAACTGCTCCGGCGTAAACGTATACCCGAACTGGACAGCTAAAGATTGGTCGGGCGGCAGCTACAATCACGCCAATGCTGGCGATCAAATGGTTTATCAGAACACACTGTACAAAGCCAACTGGTATACCAATACCGTTCCTGGCAGCGACGCTTCCTGGACAAACTTAGGCGCATGCGGTGGAACAGGTAGCACTACCTCCAGTACCACGAGTTCTACATCAAGCAGTTCTTCCAGTTCGAGCAGTTCTTCCAGCTCCAGCAGCTCTTCGAGTACTGGTGGCGGCAGCTGCAGCGGCTATGTGGGAATTACCTTTGACGATGGCCCTGGCGGCTACACCACGCAATTGATTAACCAATTAACTTCTAACGGTTTAACCCCTGTCACCTGGTTCGTACAAGGTCAGTATATCCAGGGTAATTCCTCTGCTGCACAGCAGCTGATGGCCGTGGGCGAAATTCAAAACCACAGCTGGGACCACCCGGATATGAGCGGTTACAGCTACTCTCAAGTGCTTGATCAAATTAGCCGCACCACGCAAGCAATTCAAGGTGCCGGCGCTCCAGCCCCAACCTTGTACCGCCCACCTTACGGCAACGACACTTCAGCAATTCGTCAGGCCGCTTCAGCTCAGGGCTTGCGCTACATTACCTGGGATGTCGACTCCCGCGATTGGGATAACGCAAGTGCTCAGGAAATCGCTAACGCGGCTGGCACTCTGCAAAACGGTCAGGTGATTTTGATGCACGACCACGACTACCGCACCACCACCATCGACGCCATTTCGATGATTGCATCCAACCTGCGTTCACGTGGTTTGTGTGCCGGTCGTATCGACCCCAGCACCGGCCGTGCCGTAGCACCAAATGGTGGCAGCTCCAGCAGCGGTTCCAGCACATCTTCCAGCAGCAGCTCCAGCAGCTCAAGCTCGTCGGGTGGCGGCAGTGGCTGTCAGTGTAACTGGTGGGGAACCCTCTACCCTGTTTGTAACAACCAAACCACCGGTTGGGGTTGGGAAAACTCACAGAGCTGTATTGGCACTTCCACTTGTAATAGCCAAACTGGCGGCGGCGGCGTAGTTTGTAACTAGTGCTTAGATAGCCAATTAAAGAACGAAGGGCGGATTTTCCGCCCTTTTTTTATTCGCCCCTCAACGCGTATACATCAAACAGATCACCAGAAACACGTAATTTTCTCCACAAAGTCAACGCACCTCTTTTGTACCCACCCCGCTTTCGCGCGTCATCACTGTGCAAATTGATCAAATTTCGTCTTGTTCAACGCCATACAATACTACTTCAAAATAAACAATCATATAATTCTTATTTTTTATTCTTTATAGAAATATTAGACCTTAGTATATAGTATACTTGACAATATGCTTATAGTTTCTTTGACAATATGCTGCAGGCGCTGTATACAAGCATCACTCGGTGTCGCGCAGTTATAAAAATAACAGCAAGGTTGTTCGATACCTGGGTCTTTTTCCCGTTTGCAACAAGCGGGTTTAGCTTTCTAACAGCCCTTCTCCTCCTCTTATTGCGCTGTATTGGAAGCGAGGGTTTCACTGGAGAATAATAATGAGATCTATAAAAACCAGAGGCTCAAGCCTCAAACACACCATTGCAGTATTGGCAACAGCCGCAGCATTTAGTTTGCCCGCGGCAAACGCACAAACCTTAAGTTCAAATTCAACCGGCACCCAAAACGGCTATTACTACTCCTTTTGGAAAGATTCCGGCGACGCGAGTATGACGCTGGGCTCTGGCGGTAATTACAGTTCCAAGTGGGGAACGAGCACCAACAACTGGGTTGGCGGAAAAGGTTGGAACCCTGGTGGCGCGAAAATGGTCACTTACTCCGGAAGTTACAGCGCGAGCGGCACCAGCTATCTGGCCCTGTACGGATGGACTAAAAATCCGCTCATCGAGTACTACATCGTTGAAAATTGGGTGAACTACAACCCCAGTTCCGGCGCAACCAGTTACGGTTCATTCAGTTCCGACGGCAGTACCTATAACCTGGCTCGTACCCAGCGAGTTAACCAACCGTCTATTGAAGGCACGGCAACTTTCTACCAATTTTGGAGCGTGCGTCAGAACAAGCGCAACAGCGGTACCATTAACGTGGGAGCCCACTTCAATGCTTGGGCAAGTGCTGGCTTAAATCTCGGCAGCCACAACTACATGATTATGGCTACCGAGGGTTATCAAAGCAGCGGTAGTTCCAATATTACTGTTAGTGAAGGTAGCTCGAGTGGCAGTAGCACCAGCGGTAGCAGCACCAGTGGTAGCAGTTCTGGTAGCAGCTCATCAAGCACTTCTGGCGGACCCAGCAAAACACCAATCGTGGTTCGCGCCCGAGGTACCAATGGCGATGAGCGTATCAATCTAAAAATAGGCGGCAGTACCGTACAAAGCTGGACCTTAAGTACCTCCGCTCAGAATTACTCCTACAGCGGCAACGCGGCCGGCGATGTACAGGTGGAGTTCACCAATGACGGCGACAATCGCGATGTGATTCTCGACTGGGTATTCGTAAACGGTGAAACTCGCCAGGCTGAAGATATGGACTACAACACAGCCACCTACGGTAACGGTGAATGTGGCGGCGGCTCCAATTCTGAAACCATGCATTGCTCTGGTGTAATCGGCTTCGGTGATACCTCAGACTGCTTTAGTGGCAGCTGCAACAATCAGGCGCCCAGCGGTTCCAGCAGCAGCGGTTCAACCACATCGTCTTCCGGCGGTTCCAGCACAACTTCGTCGTCTGGCGGTAGCTCAACAACCTCTTCCTCAGGTGGCGGTTCTAGCAGTTCGTCTTCTGGCGGAAGTGGCAGTATTGTGGTGCGCGCACGCGGCACAAATGGCGACGAGCGTATCAATCTGAACGTGGGCGGTTCAACCGTTCAGAGCTGGACTTTAAGTACCACCGCGCAGAACTACACCTATTCAGGGTCTGCGTCTGGAGATATTCAGGTGGAATTTACCAACGACGCCAGTGGTCGCGATGTAATTCTGGACTATGTGCAGGTGAACGGTGAAACCCGTCAGGCTGAAGATATGGAGTACAACACGGCCACTTATGGAAATGGCGAATGTGGCGGTGGTTCCTACTCAGAAACCATGCATTGCTCAGGTGTGATTGGCTTTGGTGACACCACCGATTGCTTCAGCGGCAACTGCACCAGCAGTGGCAGCAGTTCTTCCAGTGGCGGCAGCAGTACCACCAGTTCCTCTTCCGGAGGTGGTTCAACCAGCTCTTCTTCTGGTGGATCCAGCGGTAATTGCTCCTGTAACTGGTATGGCACCAGCTACCCAGTGTGTAACAATACCGATAATTCCTGGGGCTGGGAAAACTCGCACAGCTGTATCGGCTCCAACGTATGTAGTAGCCAAAGTGGCGGCGGCGGTTTAGTTTGTAATTAATTGCGCGCTAACGCAGGATAAAAAGGGGGGCGATTAAATCGCCCCCCTTTTTTATTTTAAATCCCGTAATGCAATGAATTAAGACGGTAAAAATTCCACCGGAAATACGACTGTTACCGGCTCAACAGACTTGGAAGCAAACTTAAACATTTTTATTCTCGCCAATAAGCGGCTTTCCAATGCTGGGTCATTAAGTTCACTTGAAACAATACGTGCTGCGGTTACATCACCCTCGGGCGAAATCGTAAGTTCAAGCACAATTTTCCCTTTCAAACCGGGTTTTTTACGTCGCTCACGATTATAAATGGAATACAGCGAGCCCTTGTGTTGGTCAAATACCAAGGTGATTTCTTCTTCGCTACGCACATTACCCGTGCGTTCACGATTGCTATCAGATGCTCCGGCTGCGGCAATGTTCCCCGCCGCGTCTTCTTTAAATAACGATTGTTTAACCAGCGCTACCTCATGCCTGGCTATTGTGGCACCACCGACTGCTGCGACGTAATCGCCGGAATTCACACCGCCACTTCCGGTTTCAGCGCCGGCCAATAAAGATTCAGTACCGTGACCGGCTGCCTTCGCCGTGCCCTGCGGCTCTTTTAGCGTACCGCTTACCAAACTGTCGACATCGCTGGTATCAATTAAATCTGCCAGCTCCTGCCCAAGCGCCAATAGACCACTTTCAGAGGCTTTTTCCCGGGCTTTTTTCTCGACTTCAGTCAGCGGTTTTTCATCGGTCTTGTCGACTTGTCGCGCTACCGTTGGTTTCGGTTTGGGAGGTGGTGGTGGCGGAGGTGGAGGCGGTGGCGGCGTCGGTTTGGGACGCTCCTCAATAAATTGCGCAACCCGATCGGGGATAGCAGGGCGTTTTTTACGTTCGGCTGGTGGCACATCAACACTAGAGATCAGCGCTGCGGTAATAAAAGTAAGCGTAAATACCACCACTAAAACGAGCACAAACAAACGCTCGCCCCGCTTGGCGGCTGGCTGCCAGTCTAATGTTATTGATCGGTAATTCGAGTTTGTCATCCGATTTTAATCTTTTACGATTTGCTTTTTGCTTTTTGCTTTTTGATTTGCAGCGAAAGCAATTTTGCGATAATTCGCCTGCTGACAGGTTTTCAATATTTTTCGCACCAGCCCATAGGAAATATTTTCGTCGCCCATAATGGTAACAGCCCGCCCAGCTTTAGGATTTTCCTGAGAAATAAAACCCAGAGAAGACTGGTACTCCAGCTCTTCTTTTAAAGCTGGAATGGTTTCACTCGCAGAGTCTTCGAGTTCTGCAACACTGGCAACCTTGCGACCTTGTACAAGAATGTCTTGGCGGGTAATAGCTATCACCACCGTTTCCTGAGGGGCTTTATCGGCGACAGACGTTGGCAAAGTTAGATCTTTGGCGCTGGGAAGTTGTTGTGTATTGGAGGAATTAACCAGTAGAAAAAAAACCAGTATGGTGAAAATATCCATTAACGATACCAAATTCAATATCGGTTTTTTTTGCAGCTTGTGATGCCGTTCCATACGCCGAGCTCGTTTCGAGGTTTGCATTATTCGCCAGCCTCCCCTTCACCAGCTTGCTCACTAACTTGTGCGGGCGCATCGCCAATCGACACGTTGGGGAATAACTCCACCAACTCCACGGCAGTAGTTTGCACCACTTCAGCGTAGCGAACGTGATCCATTACGTTGATCATTGTTTTATAACGAACACCGGTATCCATAAGCAGTGAGATGTTTTGCTCCTGAGGAAAACGCGTTTTAATTTCCAACAATACATCGGTCAATATTTTCCATTTGAAATCGCCCTGTTCATCGCGCACAACTTCCTTTAAGGGCCCCAAAATGGCATCTTGCACAACGAGTTTGTCCTCGTTAATAAGTACTTGGAGTTGCAGTTTGATTTCTTCGTTTTCTTTTTGCTGAGCTTCGAGCGCCGGCAGGTTTAACTCCAGCACGGTCATGCGCGAAAACACAGCTGTAATCAGCAAAAACGGTACGAGAATAACCATAAGATTCAGGAACGCCGTGATATTCAGCTCGACGGTTTCCTGCATCCTTTGTTTACGGATTCGTTTCATTACAACAACCTGGGTGGTTTTATTCGTCGGTCATTAAATTCAGGCACTTAACGGCTGCCATTTCGATGTTGTCGACGAGACGCGTTGTTTTGGTGGCCAGGTAGGAATGAATAAGAATTAACGGAATGGCCGCTGTTAAACCAAATGCGGTGGTATTCATAGCAACGGAAATACTCGCCGAGAGCATATCGGCTTTTTCTGCCGGATCGGCATTGGCTACGGCGGTAAAGGCCTGAATAAGACCAATAATGGTTCCCAGCAGCCCGAGCAATGTTGCAATATTTGCGAGAGTTGCCAGGTAATGGGTGCGCTGTTCCAACTCTGGAACCACTTCCATAATGCCCTCTTCCATGGCGGATTCAATAAGCTCACGCTTGGCATTGGATTTACGCCGCGAAAAACCGTACACCAGTACACGCGCTAAGGGTGTGGAAGTATTGCTTACAGCTGTTACCGCGCGATCGAGATCGTTCGCTTTCAGCATTGGGGTTATGCCTTTCCATACTTTATTGGTTTTAGCCTGCGTCGCGAACAGGTAAATTAATCTTTCCACTGCAATTGCCAGCCCCAATGCCATAACCACTAAAATAGCGTACATAAATGGCCCGCCGGATTGGAAAAATTTAATCAAGTCCATAAGTAAACCTCTGGTGATTTAACCTTATCTGTTATTTTCGAAAATTGGGTTGAGTGTCTGTGGGGCCATAAAATACCGTGGTCATACTGTTATCGGAATCGGGATTTTTTGGCTGAGGCTCGTAACCATCAATTTGAATACCATTGTATTCGTGATCGACGGCGTCCAATATTTGTTTGCGCTGCTCACGGTAGTCCTGTAGCGCGAGTGAGCGATTGTAATAGGCACGTGATAGCTCACGAATCATTTCTGAATAGCTGTTACTTTGGCTCATGGTATTAACGATCCACAATTTCGCGCAGCACACGAAAACCGGTAATGTCATCGGGGCCACTAAATGTTTCGGTTAAACTTACGGTACAATCTTCCATTGCTGTTTCGAATGAACCGCCCACTGCCACTATTTTACCGCCTTTATCGGCAACCAACTCACGCACATTGCCCACGTGATTGACCAAGCCCCAGCGGTTTTGAGCTCCGACGTCGGTTTTTATCAGGGAATCGCCTTTCTGTATACCTCGGGAATTCAATTTACAATTGCGATTGGAGTCGAGCTTGCCTCGCTCAGCGCGCGCAGCATATTCCCATTCAGCCCGAGTCGGCAAACGGTATTTGCGCTTGGCTTTGTCGCTGAGCCAGCGCAAATACGATTTAACATCGCTATTGGAAATACCGGTAATGGGTAACTCTTTATTGTTTGTGGCGCGGGGTTTACATTCACCACTGGACTCACAATATTGATTCCATTCTTCAATAGAAATTTCATATTTTCCCAAAGCAAAGGCTTTTACACTGCCTTTCGCAGGAATCACCACCAACGCCGGGCCTTTTTCTTCGCCGGCCAAGCGGTCGCGACAAATAGCGCGCTTACCACGTGATCCCAACCCCGCCAGCGATAAATCACAGGGGTCTTTGGGAATGATGGCAATACTGGCAATGGCTTTATTTTGCGGGAATAAGCGAATCGCCTGCTTTTTGTATTCCGTCGCCCGTTCTGGAAAAGAGCGGCCAATACGAGAAATGCACGCAGAGAGATCACGCACCACATCGCCTTCATGCTGACGGTAGCGTGTCGCATCAACCTCGCGCAATTTGGTCACCGCTATTTGTAAATCCCGCATATTCAGGCCGCTGCGACACGAGGTTTGTTCAACCACATTGCGCATGGCCTGGTCAAAAATATCACGCTTTTCTTTTTCCACCACCCGCTGTTGTGCAACACGTGCGGCCTGCTGTTTCGCCAGGCGTTGCTGCTCTTCGGCCTCGGCAAGTCGCTTCGCAATAGCGGCTTGTGCGGCTTCGTAACGTTCCTGCAATTGTGTCAGGGCGTTTTTATCACCAGCATAACGCGGTGCATTTGCGATAAGTCGCTGCGCGTTGTCCATGGCATCTGCATCGATGTTTTTTCCAATAGCCGTGAGATATAACGCATAGATCGCGGCTTTTTTCTCCTGTAACCAGGCGTCCTTCTCTCCCACCAGTTTTTGCAGATCGCCAAACTCACTCCAAATTTCATTTTCCCACATCTCGGTGAGTTCACTGGCCGTTAACAGTGAGGCGATATTATTTCTGTGTTGTTCAACCCGGAGTTTCAGCTCAATTTCACTGCGCACATCATCTTCAGAAATCGTCGGTGCATTTTGCTCGAGGTAATACAGATAGCCCACCGAGGAAAACAATACCAAAAACAGACCGACCACGGCCCCCATTTTTAAATAGGATTGTCGCTTCTGAGTTAACAGACGCCAAAATTCAGCGACACTTTCAATCCGGTTGTCACGATCGAATGCCAGTGCCTTTTCCAGCGCTTTCCACTGAGCCTTGCTAAGTTCGGAAATACGGTCAGCTTTTAAACCAAGTCGTGCAGCTTCATTGGCGTGAACACGGTCGAACGGGTGCCGCCCGGTAAACATTTCGTAGGCGATGCAACCCAGCGCATAAATGTCGTCTCGTACATCAGGCTCCTGCCCTTCAAGCATTTCTTTACTGGCATAAGCCGGCGTAAGAGCGCCAAGATTGCCGGCATCAAACACTGTTTTATCTTCTGGGTCTTCTTCGTGAGTTTCTGCAGCCGCTACCGCGCGGGCGATTCCAAAATCAAAAACTTTGGCCACGCCCTTGTTAGTGACAAAAATATTGCCGGGTTTGAAATCGGAATGAATAATATTTTCACCGTGAGCATAAATGAGTGCCGCGCAGATACCTTCCAGTACGCGCCAAACTTCATCCTCGGGTAAGCCTGTTGCTTTATATTGGCTGATAAGTTTATCGAGGGGTTTACCGTCGAGAAACTCCATGGTCATGAATACTGTGTCGCCGTCTTTATCGAAGTCGAACACGTTCACAATGTTTGGGTGTGCAATACGTTGCGTTTTACGTGATTCACGTTGCAACGCGATAAAGGCTTCAGGGTGCGACTTGAACTCTTCCCCCAATACTTTGATCGCCACGAAAGGGTCGCGGTCTTGCGCTTCAACTTTCAGCAAGTCTTTGGCTTTGTAAACCATTCCCATGCCGCCAGCACCCAACATCTCTTCAAATATGAAGCGATTTTTAAGCGTGTGTAATGATTTGGATTGCGGCGTATAGGTATTGTCATCCGGCTCTAGCGCGCGCCCAGATACTGGCGGCGCTTCCGGTGGCGGTCTGTTTGACGGGCGAGACGGTCGGCGAGCAGGGTTAAACTGCGTTTTATCACTGCTCGGAGCAGCCGGTTTGTTAGGCCGTATTTGCGTTTTATCGAGAGCTTCGGCAGGGTTCTTGGGACGCACCTTGGTAGCGTCACTGGGCGGGCGCTTCGGACGCATTTGGGTGCGATCACCTGGCGGCGCCTGAGGTGTGGATTTCTTTTGCAGTGCCGCATTGATGTGTTTTTGCTGGCGCACATTTTTTGCGATACGGGTACTGTCGGCAGCCTCGGGTGATTGCGTTGCGGGTCGCTTCACCTGAGTGGCATCACTGGGCCCTTCGAGCGGTTTTTTTGCCGGCCCTCGCGGCACAATTTTAGTTTTATCGTTTTCGTTATCCATGGTTTACCTCTAGCAGCTTCCCGCCTCGCCCTTTAATACCACCAGGGATACGTTATCTCTCGCGTTGTTTTGCAGCGCCCGGCCGAGTAATTCTTCGCTGGCTTGCTGTGCATCACGCATTGCCAAACACTCGACAAGATCATCAATTTCAACAGCGTTGTATAAACCGTCGCTGCACAACAAAAATGTATCGCCAATTTGTACACTGAATAAATTGATATCGACATACAATTCAGGCTCGCCGCCGATTGCCCGAGTGATTACGTGGCTATCGGGGTGGTCGACCGCTTGCTCCGGGGTAAGCATACCCATTTGAATGAGCTCTTCGACCTGGCTGTGGTCTCGCGATAATTGCGAGAGCTCGCCGCCACGATATCGGTACAATCGCGAATCGCCGACCCACAAGCACACCCCAACACGCCCTCGAGTGGCTAACAATACCACCGTGCTTCCCATAGGGGCGCCCTCAAGCGTGGATTCAGAGTAATCGATAATCGCTTGATTGGCATCGATAAGCGCGTCGTCGATTTGATCAACAAACACGCTCAGCAAAGTTTCGTTTGCCACGCCATACAGTGCTTCAACAACTTTTTGCGAGGCAATATCGCCCACTTCGTGGCCTCCCATACCGTCGGCCACCGCCCATAAACTGATTTCGGGACGCATCAAAATTGCATCTTCATTGATTTCACGCACCGTGCCCACGTCAGTCGCACTCGCGCTCTGCCAATCTATGGGTCGAAATTCGGTATCACTCATCGTCGACTACGTCTTGCTCTGCTTGTATTTCATTCAAGCTGTAGGGCTCGGGCCAACCCCACTCCTGCCATTGTCCTTCGAGCATCGCCGCCACACCACTAGTAACCGGTAAACCCCGGGCGACAAACATGCAGGGCTCGACATATTCCGAGCCGCGCGTTGCCCAGGCGCTATAACTTGCGTAACTGGTTTTCAGTAAGGCATCCATCATACCTGGCAATAAGCTGTGCAGTGTTTGCTCTTCAAAATCCAAGCGCATAAGTAACGGCGACACGGCCTGTGTGCCACCGTAGATATCCACATTTTTTTGGTAATTTGTATTTTCCGCCAAGGGAACTTCATTGATTGTTTCAAGCAGAGTTTCTAATTCCAAATCACCATTGAGTGCTTGTAAAGCCGCATCTTCGAGCTGCTCAAACCAATCGTTGGCTTCACACAATATTGCAACCGGGTTTTGCTGAGTCGGAAGGGCTGTAATGATGCTAAAGGGAAAATAGCGCCCTACCCGATCAACACTGGGTAACATGATTCCCGCCCAGTGTTGTTCATCAACGACTCCCTCACTGAAAACAAAACGCCAGATCGGGCTCGTTAAATAAATATCCAACCAATCATCGCCCAATTGCGCCTGAGTGCTACTTACAAACAACTGTAGCCAGTTGTCCCAGATATCAATAAAATGGCTGGGTAACTCACGGGTAATAAAATCACCATGCGTCGGCAGTTTGCCAAAAAAGCCTGTGGTAAACCCAGACACTAGATCGACTCCGGACAACGGAATGACGTGAGCCAAGAGCGATCCATAGAATTATTCACGCTTTTGGCCTTGCCCTGATACACAATACTATTGCGATCGCCATTGGCATCGATCACGCTAAAGGTAATGTTGTACACATTGGCACTATTGGTTTTGTTGATGTCTGCGGCATCCATAAGGCGGAACCACGACCATGGCCCGGTGTACGATTGGTCGTGAGTAGAGTCATCCAAGCCTTGAAAAATAACCCTTATTCGATTGTTGTCGTTGGCACCAGACCAACTTACGTCTTTCCAAAATTTTGGCCCGTGGTTATACACCAGTCGTTCATCGCCCAATTCCAGGGTAAAACGTGCATGACGTTCATCCATCTTGTAAGGACGTAATTCCATTTTTATCTCTGGCGCTTCAGCACTGGTGCGGAACAGCACGCTTTTAATGGTCAGGCCTTTCCGGATTTGGCGCAAGGTGGTTTCGGAAAATCCGATACTGTATTTATCGACCACTTTGTTGCTCCAGTTTTTACGGGTATCGACAAACGGCGATACAAATTCCTGAACGAATAATTCGAGTGTGCCACCAGGTTTGAAGAAAGCCGAAAAATCGAACATGGCCATTTCATCATTGGTATTGGCATTAAGTGGGTAACGACCCGCCAATCCCTGTCGATAGGGCTGGTAAACCTGAGCTCGCCACTCCACGTTCACATACTGTTTGGCATTCCCCAAAATTACACGCCAACTTTCGTCAGCCAATTTTGTTAACCAGCGTTCTACAGGTTCCGGCTGAGTCGCAGCATAGGCACGCAACGAGGTAATCGCATTTCCTGCACCACCTTGAATGCGCGCCTTGGCCACACTGAAGGATTTTTTCGTCGGATCGGGAGACATGGCTATTTCAGCGATAAATTCCTGCAGTTGCTGTACTTTTTGCATGGCTGCATCGACAGGAGCCATACCACTGCGAGATTCCCGCAACATGGCATGCAAGTCGGCAAATTGTTTGTCCACCCGCGTGGTTTCAATTTTCGATGCCGCGAAGGCCTTGGCTTTGGCCATTTTACCCTGGTCACCCTCTTCACCGGCAGTGAGTTCCTGCGCCAATGGCATCGTCAGTTGGGTGTGCTCTTTGCCCACCTGTAAAATTGCCCGCAATGGAGAATAAACCGGGTCGGCAAAGCCCATAAGAGCATCGTTCAACTGGTTAATGCTATTAAACTCTTTAACATCCAAATTTTTAAACAGGCGATTCCAGGCGTTGGCATAGTCGGCCAAATAGTTTTCTTTTACCTGTTCACTGATTTCATCCAGATCATCCTGAACGAAATCGACACGCTCCTGATCATCATCCGCCAATAACCAACGTTCGTTTTCAACGTCAGAAATTAAACTCGATTCAGCAGATAAATCGAGATTTTCATACACGTCTATGGTGTACAGTGCCGGCACCTGAAGCTTACGCCCTTCCGTTTTGTAATTCTCCCTTACAGACTCACCAAACTGATTGAGGATATCCACCTGGTAGGCATAATCGGGGTTATTTTTAACACGTTCGTAAATACGTTGCGACACGGGCACACGCAGTAGCGTGGTACGGGTATCGCGCACCAGTCGCTGATTTAATTCCAGCGGCGTTAATGGCAGAGCCAGAAGATTATCGAGATGGGCTTTAAGTTCCTGCCGACGGGTTCCCTGACCCTGCAAATCTGCATCCCATTGCGTGTGGAACCAATCTTTAATCAACTGGTTTTCCCGGTGTTCGGTTTTATTGAACATCATGTAAATACGGAAGGTGTTGTACAGATCCCCGCCTTGGTAACCCTGTTTTAGGGTGCGCTCTAAGGCATCAATCAGGCGTGGCAGCAACAGTTCCTTAAGTTTGGCGTGATAGGCATCATTCGCGCCTTGATCGACCCGGCTGTCGTACAATCCCATACCAGAGAGCCAGGGGTGTTCTTCCTGATCATAAACAATGCTTGCTTTAGCGAGCGCATTGAGCGGGGGAAGAACGACTCGAACATCTTTGTTCCAGTCTTTTACTTTTTTCTGTTCGGTTTCAAATTCTTCAACGTAACCTTTTACCTCGCCCATCGATAAACTTTGACGGGTTAATGCGCCACTCCAAACCAAACCGGTAGCAAGCGTAACAATTGCCAGAAGCGCATAGGTTGCGCGTTGGGCCCAGCGAATAAAGCGCTCATAGCCAACGTTGGAACCGACCAATTCAGATTCGGGAAAAATAACCTCTTTAAAAAGGCGCGCCAGAAAAAAGCTTTTACCCTGTTGATGGGCAGACTGTGCCGAATCTCGGGGAAAACCAAAATTAGCCGAAACTGAAGACATCAAACGATCGATGGGCGTACCGTCCTGGGTACCACTTGAGAAATAAACGCCGCGTAAATACGGCTGAAATTGGTAACGATTGGGTGAAAAAGTTTGTCGTACAAAGCCATCGACGATTTGTTGCAGATTTTCCATTTGCTGTGGAAACCCGTAAATTGCGCCGCGTCTTTTGGCATCGCGTTCCTGATGCATGCGCCATAGTACCCGGTCGTAGAGGCGACCAAGCAGTGTTTCGAGCTGTTCAGAAACAAAATCAAAGTTCGGGCTTTGATTCGCTTTCGGTGCGTTGGGTAGAGATACCCCCCAAACCTGATCGCGATCTTCGCGATTTAAATCTTCAAAAAATTCACTAAACCCTGAAACCAGATCGCTTTTTGTGAACATCAGATACACGGGAAAACGTATTTGCAATTTTTGCATTAATTCGTCTAAGCGGGTGCGAATGGTTTTGGCATGCTGGGCACGTTCGTCTTCGCTTTGCATCAGCAAATCTTGCAAACTAATAGCTACTACAGCACCGTTAATGGGGCGGCGGCGGCGATTGCGTTTCAGCAGATTTAAAAAACCTTCCCAGGCAGAACTGTCGACCACCCGGTGGCTGTCTTGCGTTGTGTAGCGCCCTGCGGTATCAATAAGTACTGCCTCATTGGTAAACCACCAGTCGCAGTTTCTTGTACCACCAACGCCCTGGAGCGCGCCTTTACCAAATTTATCTGCCAGGGGAAATTCCAAGCCGGAGTTGATCAGCGCTGTGGTTTTTCCTGAGCCGGGTGGCCCGACGATTATGTACCAGGGTAACTCGTACAAGGCTTTGGTACCATTGCCACCAAATTTTAATTTTTTCAGTGTGGCCAATGCCTGCGTGAAGCGCTGATTAAGTTGCTGAATCTCTTCCTGCACCTGCGACGATGAGCCCGCGGCCTGCTGCTCTTTTTGGTTTTGCGCAATATCTTCAACCAGGCTGTTATTTTGCTTTTTAGCTAGCCATTGCACCCGCAAATTGTTTAAACCCCACAAACCCACCAAAACCAATATACAAATGAGGCGCGCCGTGGTACTTGCCAGGGGCGCAGAATTGTTTTCCCCAAACTTGGTGTGTGGCCCGGCAAACCAAATCAATAGCGCGATAATTATCATCGCCAGCGCGGTTATAAAATGAGGGTTGAGAAAAATGGCTTTAATTTTTTTCATAGTAATAAATGTTATTTACGGAGTCACCGCAAAGGTATTTTCCTTAATCTATGACATCACAGAAGTCTGTCAGCAAATAATAGAGTTGACCACCCCAATCCGGTCAGCTGGCTTAGTTGTTTTCTGCGTCGCTGTTAGCGCCGTTTTCAGGTATCTCGGTAATGGCGTCCAATTGTTCGACAACTGGCGTGGCACGTTCATACAACCAGTACCGAAATCCCGAGAATCCAAATATCATAATTGCAGCAACCACAACCACGGCAACCCACACTGGCAAATATTCAGCCAAGGTTTTTTTGGTTCTTCCCAAGCCTTGCCACTGCGTGGAAAGCTCGCGCTCGTACTCACCTCGGTAGCGCCGAATTGTGGCGAACAGATCGTCGCGAATTTGTTCGATCGCATCTCGCCCGCGCGACATTAAACGGTATTTCCCTTCGAAACCCATACTCAAACAAATGTAAAACAGTTCGAGCATGTCGATATTTTCGCCCGGAGACTGTTTCATACGTTCGAGAATCTGAAAAAACTTCTCGCCGCCGGAGGTTTCATTGTGAAACACGGATAGTAAAGTTCGCTGGGCCCAGGCGCTCTCACTGCCCCAGGGTGTGTTGAGCACGGCCTCATCAAGAATCGAACACAAAATGTAACGTGCCGATAAAACAATTTCCTGACGCATACCAGTTTCACGCGCACTCGCTTCAAAATTCCGCAGTTCATTGCACAAGCTTCGATGCAGCCCAGCGGCGTCCGCGTGTGTCATCGAATGGCGTGTTTTTTCGTAAACAGCCAACATAGTGCCAGCGAGATTCACCAACGGATTCAAACCTTTGCCTGGCGTAAAATCGGCGATTTGATTGTCCATCACGGGTCGGTTCGGCTGGTGACGTGGCACCTGAGCTTGTGCCCCAGGGCGCGGTGCACCGCGCGCGGCGCCAGGGCGAGGTCGCATTACGGTTCTGTCGCCACCGCTGCGATCTCCGCCCCCCGGTGTGGGTTGACGAAAAACTGTTTTATCGTTGTTTGACATAAGTAGGCCCGATTACTGTCGAATTGCCCAAAATTCTAATTCAATGCCGGGAAAATCACCCCCGATGTGTACTGCAAAGCCACCCGACGTTGCAAGCTCACGCCACAAGGGGGTTTGCTTTTCCAATTCAAAATAGGTGTAACCAGAACGGAACGGAATTTGGCGCGGCGCCACAGGCAAGGGTTTTATCTGAATCCCAGGCATAGCGGCGTTAACCAACTGGCGAATTCGTTCGACGGGGCCGATTTTAATTTGCGCTGGCAACCGTGAGCGTATCACTTCCTCAGCCACATCGGCACGTACCGCCAACACGTAGGTCGCTGTGGAAATGAGCGTACGATCTGAAATTTCGGACACCCGAATGCCGTACTTTTTTTCCACCAGTGCCAGTGACACCGCCGTTTGTTCGTAAACCATCGAGAGACTGGCTCGCAGTGCGCCCATCAACGGCACAAAGGAAGATTGCAATTCGTGATGAAGATAAGGCGGGAATTCTGCGGGGCGTTTTTCACGATTGGTAAAGGTACTGATTTCCCCGGCTATCTGAATGACTTCACGATATAGGGTGAGTGGATGCAAGCCTTGTATTTGACCAAGGTGCTTAATCAGCGGTTCAACTCGATTGAGAAACTGCAACATCATGTAATCAGCAACTTCAGCCGTACCGCCCCTCGCCGTATCGGCGAGACGTCCGGCAATCGCTTGGGCTCGCTGATTCAACAAGCCCACGACCTCACTTAAAAAGCCGTTGAGCTTTGTTGAACAACGGCAATCCAGACAGGTCGCAATATGTTGTTCATCCAAAAAGATTTCCTGATCATCGCGAATTTCCGCAATTTTAAGCACGCCAATACAGGCGTAACCACTGCGATCATCCGATTCGAGCAGTAATTTCAAACGCAATTTGCCCAAATTCAATTTGTGCGCATCGCCACCCTCTTTGGTCACGTCGCGAACTTCGTGCTCACGTGAAAAATATCTCGCCAAGCCTTGCAAACTGTCTTCGGTTTGCACTTCAATCGCGCCTGGGCGACGTAAGGGTATCGCGAGATATACACGACTGTTTAAGGTGTTTTCCGGCACATCAAGCACCGGTGGCACATCGTCGACATCGGGTGCGCTAAAGGGTGTGCCGTCGGGCAACACCCCTTTAGCTTTGGTTACTGATATTTTGCCGAGCTTGAGCAACTGCTGGTCGATTTCGAATTCCTGCACACCCCAGTTGTACTCTCCGCTGGCGGCGCAGCGTTCATTAATGTAACGCTCGAAATATCGTTCCTGCTGCTGGAAATGCTGTGGGTTTAAAAACATTCCCTCTTGCCAAACAACCTTGCTTTCTAAAGACATAAATGCTCTCGTTGTTATTTATCGAGGTAAATCCTGTTACCTGACAATTTCACTTTAATTTTGTTACGCACGATGTTGTTGGTTGTTACCGGGAATACGACTTTGTATTTCGCGGTTTTGTATTCGAAAAACTCCGCATAGAGCGCGACGTATTGTGTTTCGGGGTTGAGTACAAAGCGCTCTTCCCTCTGGTCACCAGGTGCGAGACGTTTTAGTTCCTGTTTCGCAATTAAATCGCTCCCCAGCACTTCAGAATCGCGTTCATAGATTGCAATAAAGTCGTTTTTTTCGATCAATTTTGTGGTCTTTAACTCGTAAAGTCGCACAAAAATAGGCGAGGGTTTGCCGCTTTCGTCGGGGTTGATATCAGAATCTGCGGTAACGACGAGTTTTAAATCGGTATCGAGGTTGAGCACCCCGCCCACCTTGCTGTTCATCGACGAGCATGCCGCCAATACAACTATTAAGCACAACGCCCCCACATTCTTGAGGTGCCTTAACATGTGAACCTCCTGGTCTGAAGAAATTTAACTGACTGTTACAGTTTATTATCGTTATTACGCGCGGCCATCAGTTTGAATAGTTGGTCTTCGTATGCTCGCACGAATTCATCACCGAATAAGTTCTGGAACGATTGCTCCATATTATCGAGAAAACTCTGAAAGTATTCGTTATAGTTCGTCCAGTAACGTGCTTTCTGCATACCCGGTAAAGCGACGCCTTTGGTTTGTTTGTCGAACTGCTGTTCCAAAATCTCTGGGTTGAAATGTTCGACCATTTTGGAAAATGCCGCGCGAATACCCGCAATTATGGCTACCTGATGTTCGGCAATCGCATCAAACCCTTCTGAGAAGGCGTCCACTGGGGCTTTGTACGCTTTGCTTTTGCGTACAAACATGTTTTCCATGGCTTCCTCTCGGTCTGCGGAAAATTTCAGCGGGTTATTTTCCACCGGCTGGATAGTGGTAACACTCATACGAAATTCGTTTTTAATACTGGCCCGGGATCTCAGCACTCGCATCATGCCTTCGACAACGACAGGCATCAGCTCGCCAACCGTCGCGGCAATCTCGATTTGCTCTTGAGGCGACAATTTATTGGTATCCAAACCCATTGCAGCGATGAGTGCCTTAGCCGATTGCTGACTTTGCTCTGACGCCGCCGGCGTCTTTCGGGGCGCGGGCTTCTTAACAGCCGGGTTCGCTGCCGCTTTTGGCGGGGCTTTGCGCAGAACCCTATTGGGTTGCGAGATATCTCGACGAGACTCTACTGGAGCGGCCGGTCGAGGTCTCGGAGCCGGTTTAGGCGCTGCTCTCGCAGGCTCCAACGCCGGAGTGGGCGGCACCGGCGTCGGCGTCACGGACGGCACAGGCTCAGAACCCAGCCCCAGCAAATCGTCGTCTTCCCAATCTTCAGGAATTAAGCCTCCCGGCGCAGATGGGGCATCAAACGCCCCGGCGAGCGGATCGCCACCATCAGAATAGGTATTTTGACCATAGGGAAACGACTCAGTACCCACGTTATTACTTTGTAGACGGGGGTCGAAGGGGTCAGCCGGCTTGCTAAAAGGATCTGCTGCGGCCTTGTCGAGTGCCGCGAGGGGGTCTGTTTCCGAGCTGCCCAGATCGGGTACCGGAGAGTCAGACATAGCGCCGAAGTCATTCCCAAATGCCAGAGGGTCTTGACTGTTCGCCGGCTCCGATGGCATATCGACATCGAAGGGTGATGCAGGGCTGGCAAATGGGTCTAACGAAACACTATCGAAGGCACCCGAGTCGGTCTCAAGGTTGATTCTGAATTTGTATTCACCAATTTCTATGGTATCGCCATTCTGCAGAGCGGCACGAGCCCCTCGCCCCAAAGGCTCTGGGGAGCCATTCATAAATGTGCCGTTGGTACTGACGTCTGTCACAAAATACTGACCACTCTCGAACGAGAATTCACAGTGACGGCTCGATAAAAAGCGCTCTGGATCGTCGAGAATCCAAGTATTATTTTCACCACGGCCGAATGAGCCACCCTGCTCAGAAATGGTTTTGTTGACCTCAGGCATCACAACGCCTTGAGGCGACTGCACAATTTCCACTTTTAGTACCATCTAAAGACTTCCGTATTTTTTATATTTGGAAAATATTTGTAACTGATTCCTCTTACACCCTAGTTAGCTTGTGATAAGACAAACACTTGTGTGAAAGGCATCACAAGAACCGCAATCGGCGATCTTCCATAACGCTCTGGTCGCAGAGACTGACCAGTATATTCGCTGGGTTAACGCTATTCAAAGCAAACTTTGCTGCCAAGAGCCTGTTTCAA